>NZ_RQIV01000001.1:0-1500413 GCF_003977705.1 Verrucosispora sp. FIM060022 | reverse complement strand
GACCAGCAACACCCAGCATGCTCTTACGGAAGATCGAGTTCATGAGGAAAGCTCCATTCGGGGGTAGACACACACCACGGGGGACGGGTGCATGCAAACGCCGTCAGGCGCTGAAAGAACAAGGGGGAAGGTTCACCGGCTCACACGCGGGGCGGGGACCCATCGCGGGGCCCCGGGGGGACACCTTCGCGGCGCCGGGACCATGTACAACGACCGACCACCCACCATCATTCCCGGGGGCCGGGCCAACCACGAAGCCATCTGGCCTGCTCCGGGGGGCCTCCATCAGCCGGTCAGACATGCACAACGACCCGACGGCCACCACCATTCCCGAGGGCTGACCATCCACCTCCCGGAGGTCGGCCACTCACGGAGCCATCCGCTCGGCACCGCAGCCTTCGTCGGCCGGTCAGGTACGTCCAACGACCCGCTGGCCGCCATCACTCCCCGGACGCCCGCACGCCAGACCGGACATACCACGCACCGACCGCACTTCCGGCGACCGGAAGGCAGGCGGCGACGGCGACGCACCGTTACGCCGACACGGCATCCAGCGCGGTGGGATACCGCCATTTCGCCGAAACGGTGTCGATCATCGCGCGCCGGGGCACGCCCCAACGGCCATCCCTGCGCGGACCGTCGTTACACGGCCCTCACCGTTACGCCGAAACGGCGGGATTCTGGGCGGCGGGAAAGCGCCATTTCGGCGTAACGGGCTTGTTCACGGTGCTCGTGGGGTGGGTGGGATTTGGTGGGGGTGGGTTGGGGAGAGTCCGGTTCTGGGGGGTGTGGGGTTACCCTGGCAGGATGCAGGCCGTCTACGGAGTGACGACCGGCGTGGCGCACCTCGCCCGGCCGGGGCGGCCCGCCGTGGTGGCCCGGACGTTGAGCGAGCTGCGTGGGCCCACCCGTGGGGTGGTGGAGCTGCCGGTACGACTGATGTGGTGCAGCGACCGCGCGTTCGACCTGGCCGACCCCGACCAGCTGCTCTGGATGTACGAGAACGTGCTGCGGGAGACCACCAGCGTCGACGATCTGCGTCGGTTGGTCAACGGGCGGACCCTGCCGCGGGTGTGGCGGCTGCTGAACCTGCCCCGGGGCGTACGCACCGCCTGGGAGAGCCGGCACCGGGGTCTGCGGTCGGCGTGATCACGCCGCATCCGCACGACTTCTACCGCGAGGTGGCCCGGGTCGCGTTGACCGTGGCCGGGCCGTACCGGTTCGTGCTCGGCGGTGGTGTCGCGTGGGCCGCGCACGGGTTGGTGACCCGCCCTACCGAGGACGTCGATCTCTTCGCCGACGTGGAGGGGGCCGCCGCCGCGGCAGCCGCCGACGTACGCGACGCCCTGCGGGCGGCCGGGTTCGAGGTGACCGACGCGGACCCGGACAGCGACCTCGGCGACCTGTTCGACGGCTTCCACGCGGACATGCGGGACTTCGTGGTCGCCCGGGACGGCCGGCAGATCCGGCTCAGTCTGGCCCGCCTCGACCGGCACCGCAGCCCGGTGGTGATGGACTTCGGGCCGGTGATGGACGTCCGCGACCTGATCGCCAACAAGACCGCCGCCCTGGTCAACCGGCGCGAGGTACGCGACTACATCGACGTGGCCGCCGCCCTGGCCGACCGGTCGGTGGCCGAACTGCTGGAGCTGGCCCGGCAGCTCGATCCCGCCTTGGACGACGAGGATGTCCGCGCCGCCGGCCGCTACCTCGACCGGATCCCCGACCGACGCTTCGCCCGCTACGGCCTCGACACTGCCGACATCACCCGAGTCCGTCGGCAACTGGCAACCTGGCCCCGCTGACCACAGGCTGACCAGGAACGCTGCACCCCGTCGGCAACGAACGGCGTGCCCCCGCCAACAAACCCTTCAATCGCAGGCGTTAACAAGGGGCCCCTCCTCTACCGCAGGCGTTAACAAGGGGCCCCTCCTTGCAGGTCATTTGGTGAAGCGGCCGCCGGTGACGCCGAGCACCTCGCCGGTGATGAAGCTCGACTCCTGCGAGGCGAAGAAGACGTACGCGGGCGCCAGTTCGGCGGGCTGGCCGGGGCGGCCGACCGGGGTGTCCGTACCGAACTGTTCGACCTTTTTCTCCGGCATGGTCGCCGGGATCAGAGGGGTCCAGATCGGGCCGGGGGCGACCGCGTTCACCCGGATGCCCTTGTCGACCAGGTCTGCGGCGAGGGACTTGGTGAAGTTCGCGATCCCCGCCTTGGTGGTGGCGTAGTCGAGCAGCTGCGGCGACGGGTCGAACGCCTGGATCGACGAGGTGTTGATGATCGCCGAACCCTCCTCCAGGTGCGGCAGGGCCGCCTTGCACAGCCAGAACATCGCGTACAGGTTGGTCTTGAGCACCCGGTCGAACTGTTCGGTGCTGATCCCGGCGATGCCCTTGTCCTGCGCCATCTGGTAGGCGGCGTTGTTCACCAGGATGTCGATGCCGCCCAGGTCGGACAGGGCCCGGTCGATCAGCCCTTGGCAGGTGCTCTCGTCGGTGATGTCGCCGCGCACCGCGACGCCCTTGCGGCCGGCGGCCTCGATGAGCCGTACGGTGTCCTGCGCGTCGGCGTCCTCCTCCTCGCTCAGGTAGGAGATGAGCACGTCGGCGCCCTCACGGGCGAAGGCGATCGCCACCGCCCGACCGATGCCGGAGTCACCTCCGGTGATCACCGCCTTCTTGCCGTCGAGTTTGCCGCTGCCGGAGTACGTCTCCTCGCCGTGGTCGGGCTTCGGGTTCATCTCCCCCGTACGCCCCGGTGGTGTCTGCTGCTGGGCCGGCTGTCCCGACTGCTGGCCGTACTGCTCGGTGGGGTCCTGCTGGGTGTGCTGGTCCTGGCTCACGGGGGTCTCCTCGTGCGGGTCGTTGGGATCCGGTCCCGGATGGCCCTACCCCCACCGGCGGCGCGGAAACGGCCGACCGTGCCGTGGATCATCACCGCTGAGGCATCCTAGGATCCTGGGTGGCAGGAACGGCGATGGGTGTCGACGGGGATCAGGGTCAGCGCTGGCGCGGCAGCCGGGCGGCCAGCGCCAGGGCGGTGCGGACGGGCAGCGCCTCGACCAGTTGACCGAAGTCGGACCGGCCCAGGCAGAACCGGGTGAACGCCCGCCAGCCGGGCGGCGTGCCCAACGCCAGGTGGAAGAACTCCGGTCGCTGGGCGAAGACCTCCCGCAGCCGGTGCCCGGCCCGGATGGCCGGCATGAGCCGCTGCTGCACCGCGCTTTCGTAGCCGGTCAGGTCGGCGGCGGCGACCGCCTCACCCGCCAGTTCCCCGGAACGCAACGCGAAGCTGATCCCCTCCCGGCTCCAGGGTTCCAACAGGCCGGCGGCATCCCCGGCGACCAGGACCCGGCCCCGGCGCAACGGTGAGTCCTCGGCGCGGCAGCGGGTCAGGTGCCCGGTGTCGTGCACCGGTGACACCCCGGCCAGGCCCAGTCGGTCGACAAAACGGCGCAGATACTCCCGGGTGCGCTCCCCGTCGCCCCGACCGGCGATCACCCCGACGCTGAGCCGGTCGGCTTTGGGAAACACCCAGGCGTACGAGCCGGGCAGCGGGCCCCAGTCGAGCAGCATCCGACGCCGCCACCGGGCCTGCTGCTGCGGTGACACCGGCAATTCCAGTTCCAACCCCAGATCCACCTGCCGGTACCGCACCCCGACGTGGCGGGCGCTGACCCCTGACGAGCCGTCCGCACCGACGACAGTCCGCGCCAGGACCGTGGCATCGTCGGCCAGCCGCAGGCGTACGCCGTCGGGGGTCTGATCCACGGCACGGACCGTGACCCGCTCGCGGACCTCGGCCCCGGCGGCCACTGCGGCGGCGCGCAGCCGGTCGTCGAACTCGTCGCGACGCACCATCCGCACCAGCGCACCGGGCCGGTGCCGTCGGGTGAACGAACGACGCCCGTCCAAAGTGAAGGTGACCTCATCGACCGCGTCGTGCACGGGCACGTCGATGCGGGTGGCGACGGCCGCGAACGAGATGCCGGTCAACCCGCCGCCGCAGGTCTTGTAACGCGGGTGCGCGGCGCGTTCGAGGACCAGCGTGCGGACGCCGCGCCGGGCGGCGGCGAAAGCGGCCGACAGGCCGGCCGGCCCACCGCCGATCACTGCGAGTTCCCAGACGGTCACCGCAGCAGCGTAGAGCAGGGTGGGCCACCACGCGGGGACGCCGATCCACGCGCCGTCGCCGGTGCATTTTCGGCCTCGCAGGGGGTAACCGCGCGGCGCAGACCGCCTGGGTGGGCGGGTGGAGCGTGAGGAGGGCACCATGCAGCAGGTGCAGCTGTCGGACGTCGAGGTGCGGGTGTACGACGCGGTGGCGGCGCTGGAGGCACGCGGACAGGTCCCGTACCCGGACTCGATCGCCCAGGAGTGCGGACTGACCGAGGAGCAGTTGCAGACGCCACTGCACCTGCTCACCGAGAAGAACCTGCTGCACCGGGAGGACTCCCCGATGGCCGGGCTGGACTTCGGTCCCCGGTTCTGCGCGCAGCAACTGGCGTGACGGACGCCGCCCGAGCGGCACCCGAGTCCTACGACGGGCGACGACGGTGGCAGGCCCTCGGCGTCGGGTTGGTCGCGGCGTTCATGACGCTGCTGGACATCAGCATCGTCAACGTGGCCATCCCGTCGCTGGACCGGGGGTTGGACGCCAGCCCGGCCGACCTTCAGTGGGTGCTGTCCGGGTACGCGTTGGCCTTCGGGTTGGTGCTGGTGCCCGCCGGTCGCTTCGGTGACGTGCACGGCCGCCGCAACGCCTTCGTCTTCGGCATCGCGCTGTTCACGGCGACCAGCGCAGTGGCCGGCCTGGCCCAGTCCGCCACCTGGCTGGTCCTCGCCCGGCTCCTCCAGGGCGCCGCCGCCGGGCTGGTGAATCCGCAGGTGACCGGGATGATCCAGCAGCTTTTCCAGGGTCCGGAACGGGCTCGACCTTTCGGCCTGCTCGGTGCCACCATCGGCATCTCCACCGCGATCGGTCCGCTGCTCGGCGGCGTGCTGATCGCCGCGGGCGGCCCGGAACACGGCTGGCGGTGGGTCTTCTTCGTCAACGTCCCGGTGGGGATCGTCGCGATGGTCCTCGGCTGGCGGCTGATCCCCCACCAGCCGGTGGGTCAGACCGTCCGCCGCCGCGCGGACCCGGTGGGCGTCCTGCTGCTCGGCGTGGGTGTGACGCTGCTGCTGCTGCCGATGGTGCAACGGGAGCAGTGGCACGGCCCGGCCAAGTGGCTGCTGCTGCCCGCCGGCCTGATCACGCTTGTCGGCTTCACGTTCTGGGAGCGGCGGTACGCCCGGCGGGGTCCCCCGCTGTTCGACGTGGGCCTGTTCCGGGTCCAGTCGTACGCCCTCGGCGCGCTGATCGCCCTGAGCTACTTCGGCGGCTTCACCGCGATCTTCTTCATCTTCACCCTCTATCTCCAGACCGGGCTCGGCTACAGCGCCCTCGTCGCCGGTCTGGCCATCACCCCGTTCGCGCTCGGCTCGGCCGTCGCGTCGGCGATCGGTGGTCGGATCGTCAACCGGTTCGGTCGACCGCTGGTCGCCGCCGGGCTGCTCGCCGTGGTGGTCGGGCTCGGTCTGGTCGCGTTGGCCATCGAGGTGGCGCCGCACGCCCCGGTGCCGTGGGTGACCTCCGCTCCCCTGCTGCTCGCCGGGATCGGCAGCGGTCTGGTGATCGCCCCGAACCAGACGTTGACCCTCTCCGAGGTGCCGGTGCCGCAGGCGGGCAGCGGCGCGGGGATGCTGCAGACCGGTCAACGCATCGGCTCGGCGGCCGGCATCGCCGCCGTGGGCGCGGTCTTCTTCTCGGCCGTGGGCAGCGACAACGACTGGTCGAAGGCGTTCGAGCAGTCGCTGCTGGTGTCGGCCGGGATCATCGCGTTGGCCCTGCTGGTCGCCCTCGTCGACATCTTCCGCCACCGCCGGCACGCCTGAGGCTACGGTGTGGGTGACGCGAAGCGGCCGGCCCCGTGGGGCCGGCCGCTTCGGAACTCACCAGAGCTGGGAGACGATGTCCGCCGCCTGCTCCTCCCACTGCGCGTAGTGGAACGGGTAGGCCGACACCTGCACCGTCTGCGCCGCGGCGGTCAACGGCATGTCACGCCACCCGTTGACGTTCTTCAACGCCTGGAAGAAGGCGTTCGAGGAGTACTCGGGATCGGTGATCTGCGCTTCGGTGCCCCAGCCGCTGGACGGACGCTGCTGGAACAGCCCCTGCGAGTCGTGGTCGTTGTACGCCCCCAGGTGGCCGAGGTTGTACAGCTTCGACTCCTGCAACGCGGTGGCGATGCCGATCACCGCGCCCCGCTCGCCGACGCCGGTCTTCTTGGCCACCTCGATGATGGTCTTGGCGTTCTCCCGCTGGGCGCCGTCCAGCGGCACACGCGACTGCGCGCCCTGGACGCCGTGCGGGATCAACTCCCCACGGCTCGGCTTGCCGGCGGACGGCTTGTCGGTACGGCCACCGGTGGTCAGCGCCGACTCGACAGTCGTGCCGGTGGTCTCCCGACCGGTGGCCTTGTCGATCGCGGCCACGGCACCCTCGTGCGGGCCGGTGGTGAGCGGTGCGGCGACGGCCGTCGGGCCGAAGGCCAGCCCGGCGAGGGCGGTGACGCCCACCACGCTCAGCGTGGTCTTGCGATTCGGGTTCGTCGCGATGGCCGGGAGCCATCGAGTGAAGTCGAACTTCACGATGGTTGCCCTTTCGATCGTTACGAGCCGCTCGGGGTTGAGCCGCTCTCGGGGGACGATCGCCGGCAGGGGTTTGGATGCCAGCGCCTCGGGGGACACAACCCGGCCGACGTGTCGGGCATTTCCAGAAATAGCCCGGACGCGGAGGGTGAGACCCTGCTCACGCCCCGGGTCGGGCAGACACTCTGACCCGGCACGAACCGGACGTCGGTGTGGATCAGTGACGAACCGGTCAGTCGGCAGGCACGCCGAAGCGCACCAGCACGTGCCAGAGCTGCTTGAGGTGTTGCCGCGTGTCGGTGACCGGGCCCCGGTCGGCCCAGCGGGCCGGGTCGGTGACGACCGAGGCGGCGGCCCGACCGATCAGGGCGGCGGTGAGCGGTTCGCCGGGTCGGGCGAACTCGGCGTGCACCCGGGCCGCCAGCGGCACCATCGCCGGCCCCCGGAAGTCGGCGTCGACCTGGTCCACCGGCAGGACGAAGCCGGCGTGCCAGCGCAGCCGGAACCCGTACCGTCGGGCGGCGGTGGCGAGGTCCGCGCCGACGGCGGTGCCCCGGAACGAGGGATCGGCGACCAGCTCCTGCACGTCCCGGCCCAGGTGCAGTTCGCCGTGCACCTGGGCTTCGACGTAGTCGTCCAGGGCCCGGCCGGCGGCGGCTGCCGCGAGGTCCTCGCGGCGGCGCAGCAGGTGCGCGGTGAGGTCGACCAGGTTCATGCCGGGACGGCCCAGGCAGACGCCGGTGTCCACCGTCGCCGCGAGCAGCGCGGCCAACACCGGCTCGAACACCTCGGCGGTGCCGACGTCGCGGGGACCGAGGTGGCTGTCGCCGAAGCAGAACGTGGTGCGGTGCCGCACCTCGGGCCGCAACCGCAGGTGGCAGGAGCCGAACCGGACAGCGGCGCCGTCCGGGTGGTCGAGCAGGTTCAGGCCGCCGTACTTCGGCCGCTCCGCCGGGCGCACGCCCGGTCGCTGGTACGCCCCGCCGAACATCTGCTGCTCCCACCGGTCCCGATCGCCCCCCGGGTACGCGGTCAGCCCGCCGTTGGAGATCCCGGTCTCGAACTGGCTGCGGTAGACGCCTTGCGCGGCGAGGGCCTGCGCGACCGACCGGCCGTCGGCGAGCAGCCGGTCGGGGTGGAAGTTGAGGGTGATCCGGCCGTCGTGGCCGATCGCCTCGACGAGGTGCGCCGTGTCGGCGCGTACCCCGGTGAGCAGTCGACCGATGATGGCCCGCGCGTCCGGACGGTCGCGCAGCGCCACGGTCCGCACGTGCCGCAGCGCGTGACGCTGGGCCGGGGTCAACGTCGGTGGCGGGCCGGGCTGGCGTGGGGCGACACCGGCGGCGGGTGGAACCGCCGCCGGTGCGCGTTCACAATCGGGTACGGATGACACGGCGACAGGGTCGCCCGACTTCGACCGCCGACGCATCACATTTGTCGGCGACGCAGGTCAGTGTCCCCGGGCCAGCCACTGCGGCAGTTGCGGCGCTTCGGCGCCGATGGTGCTGCTGTCACCGTGACCGGGATGCACCACGGTCTGCGGCGGCAGGGTGAGCAGCCGGTCGCGGATCGAGTCGATGATGGTGCCGAAGTCGCTGTAGGAGCGGCCGGTGGCACCGGGACCGCCGGCGAACAGGGTGTCGCCGGTGAAGACGACCTCCTGGGCGGCGTCGTGCAGGCAGCACGCGCCGGGGCTGTGCCCGGGGGTGTGCAGCACGGTCAGCGTGCTGCCGCCGACCTGGATCCGCTGGCCGTCGTGCAGCTCGCCGCCCGGCGGTTCGTCGGGGTGCACCATGTCCCACAGCACCCGGTCGGCAGGGTGCAGCAGCACCGGCGCGCCGGTGGCGCGGGACAGCTGCGGGGCGACCCGGACGTGGTCGTCGTGGGCGTGGGTGGCGACGATCGCGGTGACCCGGCGGCCGGCCACCACCTTGCAGATGGCGTCCACGTCGTGCGGGGCGTCGATGACCACGCACTCGGTGTCGTCGCCGACCACCCAGACGTTGTTGTCGACGTCGAAGGTCTGCCCGTCGAGGGAGAAGGTGCCGGAGGTGACGGCGTGGTCGATGCGGGCGGTCATCAGAAGACCACCACCGAGCGCAGCACGTCGCCGTGGTGCATCCGGGCGAACGCCTCCTCGACCCCGTCGAGGCTGATCTCCTCGGTGACGAAGGCGTCCAAGTCGAGGCGGCCCTGCAGGTAGAGCTCGGTGAGCATCGGGAAGTCGCGGCTGGGCAGACAGTCGCCGTACCAGCTCGACTTGAGTGCCCCGCCCCGGCCGAAGACGTCCAGCAGCGGCAGTTCGACGCGCATCTCGGGGGTGGGTACGCCGACCAGCACGACGGTGCCGGCCAGGTCACGGGCGTAGAAGGCCTGCTTCCAGGTCTCCGGTCGACCGACCGCGTCGATCACCACGTCGGCGCCGAACCCGCCGGTGGCAGCCTGGATCTCGGCCACCGGGTCGGCCTCGGAAGCGTTCACCGTGTGGGTGGCACCGAACTTGCGGGCCCAGTCGAGCTTGCGGGAGTCGGTGTCCACCGCGACGATCGTGGTCGCGCCGGCCAGCACCGCACCGGCGATCGCCGCGTCGCCGACGCCGCCGCAGCCGATCACCGCCACCGAGTCACCGCGGGTCACCCCGCCGGTGTTCATCGCCGCGCCGAGGCCGGCCATCACCCCGCAGCCGAGCAGCCCCACGGCGGCGGGCCGGGCGGCCGGGTCCACCTTCGTGCACTGGCCGGCGTGCACAAGCGTCTTCTCGGCGAACGCGCCGATGCCCAGGGCCGGGGTGAGTTCGGTGCCGTCGGTCAGGGTCATCTTCTGGGCGGCGTTGTGGGTGGCGAAGCAGTACCACGGGCGGCCGCGTCGGCAGGCCCGGCACACACCGCAGACGGCCCGCCAGTTGAGCACCACGAAGTCGCCCGGGGCGATCGCGTCGACCCCCGCACCGACCTGCTCGACGATGCCGGCGGCCTCGTGCCCGAGCAGGAACGGGTAGTCGTCGTTGATGCCGCCCTCGCGGTAGTGCAGGTCGGTGTGGCAGACCCCGCAGGACTGCACCCGTACCACCGCCTCGCCGGGCCCGGGGTCCGGCAACACGATGTCGGTCACCTCGACCGGAGCGCCCTTGCTGCGCGAGATGACTCCCCTGACCTGCTGGCTCACGCTTTCCTCCTCATCCGCGCCGGCGCGCCGCGCCGCCGTGCTGCGGCTTCGCCGGTGAACCGACGGCGCCGACGATCATCCCCGGAGGCGAACCTACCGCCGCGACCACCGATCGGCACAGTGTCCGGGCGGCCGACCGGCAGGTCCGGCCCGTCGTGCTGGCGTCGGGCGGCGTTGCGCCACCGCAGCACCTGCACCACACCCACCGCCCACAGTACGTACTGCACGGCGAAAGCCCAGCGGTATGCGTCGAGACCGGGCACGGTCTGCCCGGCCGGGGTGGCCACGTCGAGCACCACGCCGATGGCGAGCACCAGGGCGATCGCCGCGACGAAGCCACCGACGTTGACGATCCCGGTGGCGCTGCCGATGCGGTTGACCGGGTTGAAGGTGCGGACGAAGTCGAAGCCGATAAGCGAACCGGGGCCGTTGAAGGCCAGCACCAGCACCAGGGCGACGAGCAGCCAGCCGGGCGCACGGCCGGGCCAGGCCAGCACCACCGTCCAGGTCGCCGCGGTCGCCGCGACGATGCTGAAGACCACCACCGAACGCCGTCGCGGGAACCGGGCGCACAGGTGCGCCACCGTCGGCCCGGTCACCAGCATGCCCATCGTCAGTACGGTGAGCAGGGTGGCGGCCGCCGTGGGCGTGAGCCCCTGCCCCTGCACCAGGAACGGGAAGCCCCACAGCAGCGCGAACACGCTGCCGGAGAACTGGGCGACGAAGTGGGTCCACAGCCCGAGGCGGGTGCCCGGGGCGGCCCAGGCGGCGGCGAGCAGCCCGCGCGGCGGCGGCGCGGCGGCCACTGTCACCCGGCGCGGGCTGTCCCGGATCGCGGCGACGGCCACCAGCAGGATCACCGTGGACACTGCGGCGGCGGTCAGGAAGGCGGTGGTCCAGCCGGTGTGTTCCAGCAGCAGCACGAGCGGGACGGCGCCGAACACCGCGCCGAGTTGCCCGAGCGTGCCGGTCAACTGCACGAGCATCGGGTTGCGGCGGCCCGGGAACCAGTACGCGACGATCCGCAGCACGCTGATGAAGGTCATCGCGTCGCCGAGACCGACCAGGACGCGAGCCGCCACGGCCAGGCGTACGTCGGTGGCGAGGGCGAAGCAGAGTTGACCGGCCACCATCAGGGCGCCGCCGGTGATCAGCAGGCGGCGGGAGCCGTACCTGTCGAGCAGCATGCCGACGGGCACCTGCATCAGCGCGTACACGGCGAGCTGGGCGACGGTGAAGGTGGCAAGCGTCGCGGCGCTGATCTCGAAGCGGTGGGACGCCTCCACCCCGGTGACACCGAGCGAACTGCGGTGGAACACCGACGCGGCGTACGCGCTCAGGGCCACGCCCCACACCAGCAGCGCCTGCCGGCGCGGTACGGGTGCCGGGTCGGCCAGGCTCACCGCAGGCCCCGCAGCGCGCGGGCGGCGTTGTCGATGTGGGTGGCCACGGTGGCCAGCCACGGTCCGGGGCCGTCGGCGTCGAGGGCGGCCAACTGGGCGGCGTGGTCGGTCAGCGCCATGTCGGCCCAGCGGGGCGAGAGCCGGAAGGTCGTCTCACCCATTCGCAGTTGCCGGTCACGCAGCCGCTGGTACAACTCGGCGAGGATCTCGTTGCCGGCGGCGTCCACGACGGTGGCGTGGAACGCCCGGTCGGCGGCCATCAGGGCGGTCAGGTCACCGGCGGTGTGGGCGGCGCGCATCTCGGCCAGCCGGGCGGCCAGGTCGGCGCGGATCTCGGCGCGCCGCGGCCAGACCTGCTCGGCGGCGTGCACCTCGACCAGCCGGCGGGCCTCGATGACGTCGGTGATCTCGCGGGCCGAGACCGGCAGGATCAGCGCCCCGCGCTTGGGATAGAGCCGGACCAGCCCTTCGGTCTCCAGTCGCAGCAACGCCTCCCGCACCGGAGTTCGTGACACCCCGGTCGCCTCGGCGATCTCACCCTCGCTGACCAACGCCCCACCGGGATGGACCTGTTCCAGGATGGCCTGCTTCAGGTGGCGGTAGGCGCGTTCGGCGGCCGATGGCGCGGCGGTACGACCGACCGACGAGGGATGCGTCATGTATCTATCATGCGCCTCAGGACTTTCGGCAGCTCCGGCAGGGTCCCGACGGTCGCCGGCTGCGCGGTGGCCGTGGCGGTCGTCCTGCTGCTATCGCGACCCGGGTGCCGTGGCCCAGAAGTCGCGCACCAGTTCGCTGAACTCCTCGGCACGCTCGACCTGCGGCAGGTGTCCACAGCCGGCGAACACCTGGGTACGGGCGTGGGGCAGCAGCGTACGCGCGGCGGCCAGGTGCGCCGGCGGCAGGATCCGGTCGTCGTCGCCCCAGACCACCAGGGTCGGCAGGCCGAGTCCGGCCAACCGGCCGAGCAGCTCGTCGCGCCAGGGCTGCCGGATGCCGCGCACGGTGCCGAGACCACGCGCGGTCTCCAGCACCACCCGTGCGGCGTACGGGCGGCGGGCCACCGCCAGGGTGTGCCCGATCCGCTCGGGGCTGGCCAGCGTCGGGTCGTGGAACAGCGCCCGCTCGGCGCGACCGGCCGTGTGACGGCTGGGCCGCAGCAGCAGCCGACCCAGGCCGGGCAGGGTGATCAGCCGCAACGCCAGGGTCACCTCGCGGCCGAAACCCGCGCTGGCTACCAGGGTGAGGGAGGCGACCCGGGTCGGCCGGGTGACCGCGTACCCCATGGCGACGGCGCCGCCGAGCGAGTTGCCCACCAGATGCACCGGCTCGTCGACCCCGGCCGCGTCCAGGTAGGCGCCGACGAACCGGGCCAGCGCCGGCAGGGTGTACGGCTCGGTCATCGGCAACGATCCGCCGTGGCCGGGCAGGTCGACGCTGTGCACCCGGTACCGGTCGGCCAGCAGGTCATGCTGTTCGGTGAAGTCCCGCAGCGTACGCCCGATGCCGTGCAGCAGCAGCACCGGCGGCCCGGCGCCGTCGACGCGGTGATGGACCCGCCGCCCGTCGACGGTGAGGTGCCGGAACCGCGCGGGGGTGCTCACCCTTGCGCGGGGGTACGGGGGCGGGTCTCGGCGCGGCCGATGGCGGCCAGCAGGTGACGGTGAGCGGCCGGCGCGACCCGGACCAGCAGGTCGGGAAGGCGGGCCGACCAGCCGATCAGGACGCGACCTCGGCGGCGGGCGACGCCTCGCAGGATGGCCTCGGCGGCGGTCGCCGGGTCGATGGTGAGCAGTCGTTCGAAGCGCCGCCGGCCGTCCTCGAACTGGACCCGGTCCACCCCGCTGCCCACCCGCGCGTCGCGGGCGATGCGGGTGCGCACCCCACCCGGGTGCACGCAGGTGACGCCGATGCCGTCGACGGCGAGTTCGTGTCGCAGCGCCTCGGTGAAGCCGCGTACCGCGAACTTGCTGGCCGAGTAGGCGACCTGGCCCGCCGGGGCGATCAGCCCGAACAGGCTGCTGACGGCGACCAGGTGCGCGCCGGGTTCGGCCTTGAGCGCCGGCAACAACGCGTGGGTCAACTGTGCCACCGCCCGGAAGTTCACCTCGACGACCCAGCTGAACTCGTCGAAGGTCACCTCGTCGAAGCGCCCGCCGAGGGCCACCCCGGCGTTGTTGACAAGCAATCGGATCCTCGGGTGTCGGGTGCGGATCTGCTCGGCGACAGCGGCGGTGGCCTGCGCGTCGGCCAGATCGACCTGGTACGTGTGCACCGTCCGACCGGTGGCGCGCAGCGCGGCGGCCACCGCGTCGAGTCCGTCGGCGTCCCGGTCGAGCAGGACCAGGTCGCTGCCGCGCCGGGCCAGCCCGTGGGCCAGGGCCGCGCCGATGCCACCGGCCGCGCCGGTGACGACGGCGGTGCCGCCGGTGAAGTCGAACCTACGCATCGACAGACCTCCGTAGTGCCGAGTCGGCCCGGCTGAATCGGACCCCAGGGTCGGTGACCCGCCCGAACCGCAGCAGCAGCAGATCGCGCAGGTAGTTCTGGCGCACCCGCCACGGTGCCCGATGACCCTGCCGGGGCAGCCGATCGACGCCCCGGCGCACGTACCCGGAGGTGAGCCCGACCAGCGGCGCCCGGCGATCGTCGGGTGGGGCCAGCGGGGTGACCACCTGCGTGCCGGTGCGGTCCAGGTGCCGCAGCAGCCGGCACACGTACTCGGCGACCAGGTCGGTCCGCAGCGTCCAGGATGCGTTGGTGTAGCCGAAGGCCAACGCGAAGTTCGGCACCCCGGAGAGCAACGTCCCCTTGTACGCGACGGTCTGCGCCACGTCGACGTCGACGCCGTCCACCCGCAGTGTCATCCCGCCGAGCAGGAGCAGGTCGAGCCCGGTGGCGGTGACCACCACGTCGGCCGGCAGGTGGACACCGGAGGTCAGCGCAATGCCGTCGGTGGTGAAACGGTCGATGGTGTCGGTGACCACGGTGGCCCGACCGGCGGACACCGCGGCGAACAGGTCCCCGTCGGGATCCACGCACAACCGCTGATCCCAGGGGTCGTAGCGGGGGTTGAAATGGCGGTCCACGTCGTAGCCGGCCGGCAGCGCGCGGGCCGTTCGCCGGCGCAGCGCCCGCCGCACCAGCCCGGGCGCCCACCGGCTGAGCTGGTAGATGGCGGTGACCAGCAGGATGCTCTTCCAGCGAATCAGCGGGTACGCGAGCCGCTCCGGCAACCGGCGGCGCAGCGTGTCGGCGAGCGCATCGTCACTGGAGTGTGCCAGCACGTAGGTGGGTGAGCGTTGCAGCATGGTCACCTCGGCGGCCTGCCGGGCCAACGCCGGGACCAGGGTGATGGCGGTGGCGCCACTGCCGATCACCACCACCCGGCGGTCGCGCAGGTCGAGGTCGGCGGGCCAGTGCTGCGGATGCACGATTTGGCCGGTGAACTGCTCCTGCCCGGTGAACTGCGGGGCGTACCCGGCGTCGTAACGGTAGTAGCCGGTGCAGGCGTACAGGAAGGAGCAGGTGAGGGTGAGTGTCTCGGCGGTGTCGTCGCGGCGGACCAGTACCGTCCAGCGGGCCTGCCTGCTGTCCCAGTCGGCCCGCAGCACCCGGTGCCGCAACCGGACGTGCCGGGTGACGTCGTGCTCGTCGGCGGTACGACGCAGGTAGTCGAGGATCGTCGCGCCCTCGGCGATCACCTTCGGGGCCTGCCACGGGGCGAAGGAGTAGCCGAAGGTGGACATGTCGGAGTCGGAGCGTACGCCCGGATAGCGGAACAGGTCCCAGGTGCCGCCGATGCAGTCGCGGGCCTCCAGCACGGCGAACGTCTTGTCCGGGCAGTGCCGGCGCAACTGGCAGGCCGCGCCGATGCCGGACAGCCCGGCGCCCACGATGAGCACGTCGACGTGGTCCGGGGCCATCTGATCTTCCTCCAGGTACGCGAGACGCTGCCTGGGGACCCTATCCGGTGGGGTGGACCAGCGCGGCCTGGCGGGCGGTGGTGACCAGGGCCGCCGCCGTGGGCAGCAGAGCACGTTCCGCCGGGCTCAGGGTGGTGTTGGCGTGGCGTATCGCCACCGCCTCGTCGACAAGCGGCTCGGTATGGTCACCGATCGCCCGCAGGTAGGCGCGAAGCAGGTGCCCGGCTTCCGCGGCGAGCGGTTGACCGGGATGACGTTCTCCGGATGCAGGTCCAGGTGCAGGATCGGTGCCTGCTCGCCGGTGCCGGGCAGCGGCGCGACCGCGTACAAGTGGGCCATGAAGGCGGCCTCGACCGTCACCTCTGCGCCCTCGCGGTAGCGGCGCAGGACCTGGTCGCCGTCGAGGGCGTACACGTCGGCCTCCCGTCCACGGGCGAAGGGCGTGGAGGCTGCCATGTCCGCAAGGGTAGTGGGTTCAGATGTTCGCGGAGTCCGGCGGCACCGCGTCGGGCAGCGTCGGCGCGCCGGCGAGCGGTTCGGTGGCCCGGCCGGGCAGACCCAGGGTGTACGCGGTCATCGACAGCGACCCGTAGGCGTACCCGTCCACCAGCACCTCGGTGCCCTGCCCGGCCGCCCCGGCCAGGCCGGCCAGGTAGAGCAGCGGGATGAAATGGTCCGGTGTCGGCACAGCGAGGCCGAAGTCGCGGTGGGCGTCAAGGTGACCGGCCTCGGTGGGGTCGTCCAGCATGGTCGCCTTGGCCGCCTCGTCGAAGCGCTGCGCCCAGTCGAAGCCCTGGTCGACCAGTCGACGGTCGACGCCACCGAGGTTGTGCACCACATTGCCGCTGGCCACCACAAGCACTCCGCGCTCGCGCAGCGGGGCGAGCTTCGCGCCCAGCTCAAGGTGGTAGTCGAGGCCCTTGAAGGCGTTGATGCTCAGTTGCACGACCGGGATGTCCGCCTCGGGGAAGGCGTGCACCAGCACCGACCAGGTGCCGTGGTCGATGCCCCAGGAGTCGATGTCGGCGCCCACCCAGGTCGGGTGCACCACGTCACTTACCTCTTCGGCCAGCTCGGGCAGGCCTGGCGCGGGATAGCGGACGTCGAACAGCTCCTGCGGGAAGCCGTAGAAGTCGTGGATCGTCTTCGGGCGGGGCATCGCGGTGACCGCGGTGGCACCGATGTACCAGTGGGCGGAGACCACCAGGATCGCCCGGGGCCGGGGCACCGACCGGCCGAAGGCCCGCCACGCGGCGGTGTACCGGTTGACCTCCAGGGCGTTCATCGGACTGCCATGGCCGAAGAACACGGCCGGCATCGTGGACACCGTCTTGTCGCTCATCGCACGCTCCTGCCGTGACCCCTCGCCAGAGGGTATCCGGCCCGCCCGGTGGCCGGCAGGGCTGCGCCGATCCCGTACGCGACCGGGGGTGCCCTCAGGCGGTCTCGCCCGGGGCGAGGTACCGGTAGCCGGGGACGGTCTCGGTGAACCAGCCATTGACGCTGGCCAGGCCCCGGTCGTTGAGCTGGGCGTCGTGGATGGGGAACACCTCGGTCGCGCCGACCGCGGTGGCGAAGTCGATCGCCTCGGTGAGTTTGAGCCAGGACGCCTGCGCCGGGACCAGCAGGGTCCGCACCGGCCGACCCGGCAGGTGCAGCGAGTCGCCCGGGTGGTAGACGGCGTCGTCGACGAGATAGCCGAGGTTGACGCAGTCGGGTTGGTCGCCGTGGATGGTGGCGTGCCGTCCACCGACGGCGGTCACCTCGAACCCGGCGGCGGTGAAGCGTTGCCCCGGTCGCACCCGGGTCACCGGCAGCCGGGCCAGGTCCGGCAGCACGGCGCCCTCCGGTACGAAGACCGGCACGCCCAGACCGGCCAACCGCAGCACGTCGACGTGATCGGTGTGTTCGTGGCTGACCAGTACGGCGTCGGCGCCGGCCAGGGCCCGCGGCTCACTCCACGTGCCGGGGTCGATGACCAGCACCGTGCCGTCCAGTTCGAGCCGGACGCAGGAATGGGTGTACTTCGTTATCCGCACCCGATGCAGGCTACGGCTCGGCGGTGCGGCGGGGGGTCCCGCTGCGCGTGGCGCGGGTCGCCGGGCGGCGGCGTGACGGTGGCGGGTCCGCCACCACCTCGGCCACCGCACACAGGTCGGTCAACGGGTCGGCCGCCTGCGCCGCGCACGCCGCCCGGCGCAGCAGGGCCCGCAGGGTGGCCGCCTCCTCGTCGGTCAACGCCGCCATCAGGCGTGTCTCGACGTCCCGCAACGCCTCCCGCCGCTGCCGGGCCGCCGCCCGACCGGCGTCGGTGACGACGACCAGCCGGCTGCGCCGGTCGGCCGGGTCGGGGCGACGCGACAGCAGCCCGTCGCGCTCCAGGTCGTCGATCAGGTACGTCAGCACGGTCCGGTCGATGCCCAACTCCTCGGCGATCGCGCCCTGGTTACGCGCCGGCTCCCGGTCGGCGGCGACGAGCACCTGGTAACCGCGGGGCCCGCCGGGCAGGTCACCGACGGTGTGCTCGGCGCCGCGGAGGTGGGCCCGGAAGAGGACGCCGAGCATCCACCCGAAGTCGTTGGTGATCGGGTCGGTGTGGATGTCGTCGCCGTGGGGACCGCTCATGCCCCAAGGTTAGCCCAGATCACAGACTTTATTGAGCACACATGTTCTGACCGGCATAGCATTGGCGTTCTCCGCTCTCAGGAAGGACGACCGCGATGAGCGACTACGGACACGACCTGATCTTCGGCTCGTTCCTGACCCCCGGCAGCGCCGACGCGACGCAGCCGGTCCGGCTCGCCATGCTCTCCGAGCAGGTCGGGCTCGACCTGGTCACCTTCCAGGATCATCCCTACCAGCCCGCGTACCTGGACACCTGGACGCTGATGAGCTTCGTCGCCGCCCGGACCAGCCGGGTACGCCTGGCCGCGAACGTGACAAACCTGCCGCTGCGTCCACCCGCGGTGCTCGCACGCAGCATCGCCAGCCTCGACCTGCTCAGCGGTGGCCGCACGGAACTCGGTCTGGGCGCCGGAGGATTCTGGGACGCCATCGAGTCCATGGGCGGGCGACGCCTCTCCCCCGGGCAGGCGGTACGGGCGCTGGAGGAGGCGATCGAGATCATCCGCCAGGTCTGGGACGCCGGCGCACGGGGCGGCGTGCGGGTCGACGGCGAGTTCCACCGGGTCATCGGGGCCAAACGCGGTCCGGCCCCCGCCCACGACGTACCGGTCTGGATCGGGGCGTACAAGCCACGGATGCAGGCGCTGACCGGACGCCTGGCCGACGGCTGGCTGCCGTCGCTGCCCTACCTGCAGCCCGGTGACCTGGCCAAGGGCAACGCCGTCATCGACGAGGCCGCCACCGCCGCCGGCCGCTCCCCCACCGACGTACGCCGGCTGCTCAACATCAGCGGACGGTTCACCGCGACCGGCAGCGGCCCGCTGCAGGGCCCGGCCGAGCAGTGGGCCGAGGAGTTGGCCGACCTCGCCCTGACCGAGGGCGTCAGCGCCTTCATCCTGGCCAGCGACGACCCCGACGACCTGCGGCGGTTCGCCGCCGAGGTCGCACCGGCCACCCGGGAGCTGGTCGCCGCCGAACGGTGATCGCCTGCGGCGGCCCGACCCGTCGGTGAGAGCGGTCACCGCGCCGGTCCGGCGGGCGGCATCATTCGGGGCATGGGGGCAGCACGCGGGCATCGGTTGGTGCCGCACACCGCCGACGTCCGCATCGAGGCGTGGGCGCCGGACCGGGCCGGCTGCCTGGCCGAGGCGGTCACCGCGATGGTCGAGTCGTTCGCCGACCTCGCCGGTGCCCGACCCCACGCCGAACGGGAGTTCCGCCCGCCACCGGCCGCCGACGAGGACCTGCTGGTCGCCGTCCTCGACGAGGTGATCTACCGGATGGAGACGGCGGACGAACTGCCGCTGGTCACCGAGATCACCGACGACGCGGGTGGCCTGCGGGTGCGCTGGGGCGTCACCGCGACCGGCGAGGTGGAGCTGACCGGCGCGGTACCGAAGGCGGTCTCCCTGCACGAGCTGCGCTTCGGCGGCAACGACGCGGGCTGGTCCGGTGCGGTGACCCTGGACGTGTGACGGCTGCGGCGACTCAGCCCTTGACCACACCCAACGGCACCAGCCGGGCCACCTTGCGGCACAGCCCGGCGCCCTCGGCCGCCTCGACGACAGCCGAGACGTCCTTGTACGCCGCCGGCATCTCCTCGGCCAGGCCGCGCCGCGACGCCCCGCGTACCACGATGTCCCGGGCCTCCAGTTCGGCGCGGGGATCCCCGCCCGTGCCCGCCGCGACCGCCTGTTTGCGGCTGCGCACCCGCCCCGCGCCGTGGCAGGTGGAGGCGAAGGCGGGCGAGTTCGCCACCCCGGTCAGCACGTACGAGCCGGTGCCCATCGAGCCGGGAATGAGCACCGGCTGGCCGACATCCCGCAACTCCTCGGGCAGGTCGGGGTGGCCGGGCGGCAGGGCCCGGGTGGCGCCCTTGCGGTGGACGCACAACCGCCGCACCGCCCCGTCGACCGCATGCTCCTCGATCTTGGCGAGGTTGTGCGAGACGTCGTAGACCAGGTCGAGCCGCCGGCCCGTCTCCCGCTCGAAGATCCGGCTGGTCGCGTGGGCGAGCAGCTGCCGGTTGGCTCGCGCGTAGTTCGCTGCGGCGGCCATCGCACCCAGATACGCCCGACCGGCCGCCGAGGCGACCGGAGCACAGGCCAGCTGCCGGTCCGGCACCTGGATGCCGTGGCTGCCCATCACCTGTTCCATGGCGCGTACGTGATCGGTGCAGATCTGGTGGCCGAGCCCGCGCGAACCGCAGTGGATCATCACGCAGACCTGGTCGGGGCGCAGCCCGAACGCCTCGGCCACCGGTACGTCGTACACCTGGTCGACGGCCTGGACCTCCAGGAAGTGGTTACCGGAGCCGAGGCTGCCGACCTGGTGGGCGCCGCGCTCGATCGCCCGGTCGCTGACCTGTGCCGGGTCCGCGTCGTGCACCGCGCCGTAGTCCTCGCAGCGCAGCAGGTCCCGCTCGATCCCGAAGCCGCGCTGCACCGCGTACCGGGAGCCGCCGCGCAGCACCGCGTCCAGCTCGTCGCGGCCGGTGAGCTGCCACACCGCGCCGCTGCCCATACCGCGTGGGGTGGCCGCGCTCAGCGCGTCCATCACCGCCTCCAGCCGAGGCCGCAGCTCGTCGCGGTCCAGGTCGGCGGCGAGCAGCCGGACCCCGCAGGAGATGTCGAAGCCGACCCCGCCGGGCGAGACCACCCCGCCGACCGCGACGTCGGTGGCGGCCACCCCGCCGATCGGGAAGCCGTAGCCCCAGTGCAGGTCGGGCATGGCGTACGAGGCGCCGACGATGCCGGGCAGGGTGGCGACGTTTGCCACCTGCTCCAGCGACCGGTCGGCCACCGGATCGGGCAGCAACGCGCGGGACGCGAAGATCACCCCCGGGACCCGCATCGGATCACGCCGGTCGATCCGGAAACGGTACGGCGACTCCTCGACCAGCTCCACCCGCGGCGGCTACCCACGCTCGTGGTGCCTACACCTACCCGCGCATCAGGGCGGGGTACGCCCAGCGACGTGCCGGCCCGGCACCGTCGTACGCCGAAAGGCGACCCGGATCCGGGTCCGTGGACGGCAGGCGAGCACCGTCGGCGCACCTACCGTTGGCCGCGCACCAGATCGAGCGTGCCCGTCCGGGCACCGATGGGAGGATGCGATGCGCGGCAAACTCATCTGGCTCGCCCTCGTCGGCCTGACCTGGGCGGCCATGATGTCGTTCGGTGGAGTGGCAGCCGAGACGGTCATGCTCTACCCGAACATCTTCCACGACCCGCCGGCCTCGCTGGAGCGGGCCCGCGAGTTCCTCGCCGTCAGCGGCCCCAGCGACTACTTCCCCCCGCTGGGCGCCTCGGTGGTGCTGCTCAGCGTCGCCGCGACGGTGCTCAGCTGGCGTCAGCGCGGTCTGCGATGGTGGATCGCCGCCGCGACAGTGGTCTTCGTCGCCTGCGAGTTCCTGTTCTCAGTGGTCTTCTTCTGGCCCCGCAACGAAATCATGTTCGTCGATCCGGCCGGCACGCACTCACCGGAGTACCTGCGCCAGGTCGCCGACGAGTTCGTCGCCGGGCACTGGGTACGACTCGCCGGTGGGGCGGTGACCGCCGCGCTGTCCTTCACCGCGCTCCTCCGCTGGGCCCGTACCGACCAGCGACAGGTCCCCTGATCGACGCCGATGCCCGCGCCTCGACCCGTGGGCGGCCGGGCCGGCCCGGCGGGAACAATGAGTACCGGCAGCGGATCAGCGAGAAGGGGCGGCCAACGTGTCGGAGATGACCGGAGCGGCCACGGCGGACCCGACCGCAGGCACGACCGGCCGCACCGGCGCAGAGCGGGCCGCAGCGGGGCGGGCCGGCGCAGGGCGGGCGGTTCCCGGCGTCGGGGCGGTGGAGGGTGGGCTGCGCGCCGACTGCGCCCGCTGCTTCGGCCTCTGCTGCGTCGCCCCCGCGTTCGCCGCGTCCGCCGACTTCGCGCACGACAAGCCCGCCGGCCAGCCGTGCCGCAACCTGCGTACCGACTTCGGCTGCGGCATCCACCCCGAGCTACGCGAGCGCGGCTTCGCCGGGTGTACCGTCTTCGACTGCTTCGGTGCCGGTCAGCGGGTGGCGCAGCAGACCTTCGGTGGCCGGGACTGGCGTAACGCGCCGGAGCACGCCCATCAGATGTTCGACGTCTTCGCGGTGATGCGTTCGCTGCACGAACTGCTCTGGTACCTGACCGAGGCACTGCGGTTGCGGCCACCGGCCGACCTGGCCGCGCAGCTGTCCGCCGCGCTGGCCGAGACCGATGCGGTGGCCGCCGGCAGCCCGCAGGATCTGCTCGCCCTCGACGTCGACGGGCACCGGGCGAAGCTCAACGTGCTGTTGTCGCGTACCGCCGAACTGGCCCGCACTCGCGGCGGCGCCGCCGGCGCCGACCACCGGGGTGCCGTGCTCGTCGGCCGGGACCTGCGCCGGGTCGACCTGCGTCGGGCGAACCTGCGCGGCGCGACGCTCATCGGGGCGGACCTGCGCGGCGCCGACCTGACCCGCGCCGACCTGACCGGTGCCGATCTGCGCGGGGCGGACCTGCGGGGCGCGGATCTGTCCGATGCTCTGTTCCTGCACCAGGCTCAGGTCGACGCGGCCCGTGGTGACCGGCAGACCCGCCTACCGGTCCGGCTCGGTCGGCCCGCCCACTGGTCGGCCCTGCCGCTGACCCCCCGCCGCACCCGACGACGCTGACCGCCCGCCGACACCGCGTCGGTGGCTACCGGTTCTCGGTCGCCTGGCGACGAGGGTGGCCCGTTCACACGGTGGCGGATCGCGCCTCGGTCATGCCCTGGTTGGCCAGGGCGTCGGCCCGCTCGTTCTCCGGATGTCCGTTGTGGCCCTTGACCCACAGCCAGGTCACCCGGTGCCGGGCGCAGGCCGCCTCCAACTGCTGCCACAGGTCGGCGTTCTTCACCGGCTGCCGGGCCGCGGTCAACCAGCCGTTACGTTTCCAGGACGCCAACCAACTGGTGATGCCGTTGCGCACGTACGTGCTGTCGGTGTGCAACTCGACAGTGACCGGCCGGGTCAGGCTCTCCAGAGCCTTGATGGCGGCGGTCAGCTCCATCCGGTTGTTGGTCGTCGGGGTGGCCTCCCCACCGCAGATCTCCCGCTCGTGGGCGCCGTAGCGCAACACCGCGCCCCAGCCACCCGGGCCAGGGTTTCCGCTGCACGCGCCGTCGGTCCAGATCTGCACGACCCGACCGGCCGCCTCGTCCACCATGCCACCAAACCTACCGAAGCCACCTGCACCGACCGACGACCGGCCACGCGGGCCCGCGGGAACCCTGGACCCGCGACCCACCCCTCGACCCGTGGTCTCAGGGATCCGAACCGACGACCGGCGGGGGCACCCGCCAGGCCGGCCGACGCGACGGTACGACCCGGTCGCGAAGCCGACCGGCGGCATCGCCCACGGCCGCCGCAGCCATCGGTACCAGCCGGGTCGAGTTCATCACCGCCAGGTCCTCCGCCACACTCGTGGCACCGTCGAGGAACCGCAGCACCCGCGACGCCGGATTACGGTCGAACAACCGGGCGAAGAACGCGGGGCCGTCGACCAGGTCACGGTCCAGGGCCCGCAGCGCGACCGCGTCCATCCAGCGATGCCGAGGGGGGTACGCCGGACCCGGCACCGGTGGCCGTCCGGCAGCCAGTGCCCGGGCCACCTGGTCGGCCTGCCGGTACATGGCCGCGAAGGTGAACCCGGTGGACGGGCGGGTCGCACCGCCGGCGGTGCCCAGGCGTACCACCCGAGGTGACGGGCGGGCGACGAACGGCCCGTCGGTCATCGGGATGACCCCGTTCTCCACCTCGCCCACGGTGAACCGGGCCGGGTCCAGACCGAGCAGGTCGCAGTAGCCGCCGAGGGCACGGTCGTACGCCGCCCCGGTGAGCAGGTCCGGTGAGAACTCGGTGTACTCGACCAGCGCGTACCGGCTGCTGACCGGCAGCACGTACCCGAAGGACACCCCACGGGTCGGCTGCGGCGTACGGAAGTCCATCAACACGGCACGGGTCGGGTCGAACAACGGACGGTCCGCCGCCAGCCACCACCCGCGGAAATGCTGCAACCAGTTCGTCCGCCCGGGCCGCTCGGGTGGTCGGGGTCGGGAGTCCAGCACCCAGCCGGCCCGCAGCGCCGGCCCATCGGTGCCGCCCACCAGCACCCCGTCCCCATGATCGGTCACCGTGTCGGCACTGACGACCACGCGGGTCACGCCCAGCAGTCGCTCCGCCTCGGCCGCCCGGTCGTAGATCGGTGACGACCGCAGCATCGCGTACCGCAGCGGAGCGACGTCGAGGACGCGCTGCTTCTCGGCGGTGACCACCTCGACCCGCGACCAACTCGCGCTGAGCAACTCGTCCAGGTCGTTTCCGGGCCGGTCCCAGAACGCCCAGGTCCGGTCCTGACCGCGCCGGTGCACCGGATCGACCACAGCAATACGCAGATCGCGCACGCCATGCCGGGCCAGGGCGGCGAGCACCAGCGACGCCGCCCCACCCCCACCGAGCAGGGCGAGGTCGACCTCCAACGGCACGGAACCCATCCGGCCACGCTGCCACATCCAGCGGGCCGTGCAGCAGGGGGCCCCTTTGGGCTCTGGGGTGATCGTGCCTTGTTGTGGGGTGGTTGCGGTGGAGGGTTGGGGCGGCTGTGCCCGGCTTCGGGCGGTCAGGCTTGATCCGTACGCCGGGCACGGTCGCCCCAACCCGACCCGGTCGGCCTTCGTCCATCCCGTCGGCCTCCGCTTTCGGCGGCCCCGTGGGTGTTGTCGGGGTAGGTGGGTAGACGCCATGTGGCCGGCACCCAGGTTCGGGTGCCGGCCACATGGTTTCTTGCTCCCCCTGTGGAGGAATGTCTTTGGGGTCAGCTGTTCCAGTACTTGGCGACCAGGTCAGCGGCCTGCTGCTCCCACTGGGCGTAGTGATCCGGGTACGCCGACACCTGCACCGTCTGCGCGGCCCTGGTCAACGGCATGTCCTGCCAACCATCAACCTGCTTCAAACCCTTCAGGAACGCGGTCGTGGAGTACTCGGGGTCGGTGATCTGCTCCACCGTGCCCCAACCACTGGACGGACGCTGCTGGAACAAGCCCTGCGAGTCATGGTCGTTACGGTCACCCAGGTGACCCAGGTTCTCCAACTTCGACTCCTGCAACGCGGTGGCGATCGACACGACCGCCGCACGCTCATCCATACCGGCCTTCTTCGTCGCCGCGATGATCGCCTTCGTGTTCGCGACCTGCTCACCGTTCAGATCGATACGCGACTGCGCACCCTGCACACCATGCGGGATCAACTTGCCCGCATCCGGCTTCTCAGCCTGCACCACGGCGGGGGTGGTCCTCACCTCGGTGGTGTCGGCGTGAGCCGCCACCGGACCGGCGAACACACCACCGGCGAAAGCCAGACCAGCAACACCCAGCACGCTCTTACGGAAGATCGAGTTCATCACCAAGCTCCATTCGGGGGTAGACACACACCACGGGGGACAGGTGCATGCAAACGCCGTCAGGCGCTCAAAAAGGGGGGGAAGGTTCACCGGCTCACTCGCGGGGCGGAGCCCATCGCGCACATCGCGGGGCGGGAAACCATCGCGGCGCCGGGACCATGTACAACGACCGACCACCCACCATCATTCCCGGGGGCCGGGCCAACCACGAAGCCATCTGGCCTGCTCCGGAAGCCTCCATCAGCCGGTCAGACATGTACAACGACCTGGCCGCCACCACCATTCCCCGGATGCCCTCACGCCGGACCGGACATGCCACGCACCAACACCCCCACAGCCCCAAACCGGACCTGCCGTGAACCGCTCATTTGACTCCACACCACGGGCCCACCCTCAAACGCCGCACGGACTGGTCTTCCAGAGAGGGGCTGGGGCGGGCAGCGCACGGCCGGGCAAGCCGTCATAGCCAGGATCGCCAAGGCCGGACATTCGACTCATCATGCGGCAGACGCAGAAGTCCACACAGTCATCGCGCGGCATGGCCTGGCGGGACCATCGCCGTTACGCCGAAACGGCGGGATCCGGGGCGGCGGGAAACCGCCATTCCGGCGTAACGGATTCGATCACCGCGACGAACGTGAGCGGATCGCGAATGTAGGCGGACACAACGGACATTCGGCGATGCAGACACAGGCCAGCGGGGTGCTTTAGGTCGGCGCACCGAACGGGCGCGAGGCCCTCGGGGACAGGGCGGGGCGGCGGCGCGAGCGGACCTGGGGAGGAACGGGCGCGGGGCCGAAATGAGGCAGGGGTGGATTCACTGTCAGAGGGCCGGCGGGTCCGGGGGCAGGAATCGGCGGGGCAGGCGCATGCGGGGCAGGCGAGGGGGTGTGTCTGGGGCGGCGAGCGGAGGACATGGGACGTTAACGGGGATTTCTCATTTTCATCGGATCGGGGGGCAAGGCCCCCTAGTGTTGGGCACACCGGTGCTAGTCGCGGAGTTGGCCACCCGAGCAGCGTCCTACGTAGTCAGCGGACGAAAAGTGAGGGAAGCGCGTATGAAGGCAACCAATGTTCTCGTACCAGTGGCGGGGGGTATCGCTCTCGGGGCGCTGCTGCTGCCGGGCACCGCACTGGCCGACACCACCGTGTCGCCGTCGACCACCCCGGTCGGGGGGACCGTCGTGCTCACTGCGACCAACTGCAACCCGAACTCCGGCGATGCGATCTTCCACGTCACCGGACCGGACCGTGACCAGAATGTCCGGTCCACCACCGCAGCGGCCGGCGGCGGATTGAGCGCCGAACTGTTCACCGCCGGTTTCACCCTGGGGACGTACACCGTGGCTGCCACCTGCGGCGACGGTACGGCCGACGGTAGCGCGACCTTCACGGTCACCCCGATCGGCGGCGCGCAGGCCGGCGGTCGGGCCGACACCGGCGGCGGGACCATGGCCGCTGGGGCGACTCTGCTCGTCACCTCGCTCGGCGGCGCGGTCATCCTGGCCCGACGCCGTCGCCACGCAACCGAGGCCGCGACGCTCTGAGCGATCAGACTCCGACGACGGGTGCCCGCGCCGCAAGCCCGGCACGGGCACCCGTCCGCGTCTGCCTGCACCGGCGACGCATGGCCGAGCACCGGCCCGCCGGCGGCGATGAGCAGTACCGCCAGGGCAGGCCGATCACAGGAGGTACGAAACAATGCGGGGACATCGGCTCGGTCGCCTCCTGGTGACGTTGTCCGCAGTGGCGGGGCTGGCGCTGGTCGGAGCCGGTGTGGCGCGGTTGCCGCCCCGGCCGCCGCAGCCCGACGTCGCCGGTGTGCCGCCCCGGGCGGTGACGGCGCCGAGTCTGTCGCCGTTGCCGCGCGCCGACCCCGTCGAGGTCCGGATATCCCGCATCGGCGTACGCGCGCCACTGATTGCGGTCGCTGCCGACCCGGCCGGGGCGTTGGAGGTGCCCCCGCTGGACCGACCCGGCGTGGCCGGTTGGTACTCCCCCGGTGTCAGCCCCGGTGAGATCGGCAACGCGGTGCTGGTGGGCCATGTCGATTCTCCGGTCGGGCCGGCTGTCTTCTTCGACCTGGGACGGTTGCGTCCCGGCGACACCATCCACATCGCCCGGGCCGACGCCACCGTGGTCCGCTTCGCCGTCGACGGTGTCGTGGCGTACCCGAAGGACGGTTTTCCCACCGACCTGGTGTACGGCCCGGGCGCCGTCGCCGGGCTGCGCCTGATCACCTGCGGCGGCCGGTTCGACCAGGACAGCGGCGAGTATGTCGACAACGTGATCGTGTTCGCGACCCGCACGGCGTGAGGCGCTACGGCCGCGTTTGACCGGCCCGGTGTCGGGAAGACCGTGCGTCCACGGCAGATCCCGAGGAGCGACGAATGGCGGACGCAGGACGAGCCAGGAAGCACACCACAGCGCGTAAGGTTCCACCGCCGGCCAAGGTGGCGGCGAAGAAGGTGGCGACGGCGACGAAGCGGGCCACCGGAGCCACGGCCGCGAAGTCCCCGGGCGGGAAGCCGACACCGACGACCCCACGCACCGCCCGCAAGAAGGCGGTCTCCGCCACGGCCACGCCGACCCGTCGGCCCACCGCCAAGGCGACGGCGGCGAAGAAGACCACCACCCCGAAGACCGGCAACGCCGCGAAGACGGCACCGGCGGTCAAGAAGGCAACGGCGGTCGCCAAGAAGACCTCGACAGCCACCCGGGCGACAGCGAAGAAGGCACCGGCCGGTAAGGCCACCGGCGCGACGGCACCGGCGCAGAAGACGACCACGAAAAAGGCGGCGACGCGCAAGAGCACCGCCTCCCAGTCGGCGGCGTCCCGGTCCCGTACGGCGAGCACGACCCCGGCGAAGAAGGCCACGACGATGGAGTCGTTCGGCAGTCGGCGCGGCGCGCGTACCAGGTCGCGCTGACCGAGGGCCCTCGGGACCCGCGCGTACGAGACTGCGGTGCGCGCAATCGGCATGATCCGGCCTGCGCACGAGCCGGCGTTGCCCGACGGCCTACCCCCGGCGTGGCCTGCTGGGGCGGGCGCGGCGAGGATGGCGTGCATGGCCAGACGAGACAGCAGACAGCCGCGACGGGCCGTGACGGTGGGAGTGTGCCCGTGCGGGACGGGTCTGCCGTACGGGGACTGTTGTGGGCGGCTGCATTCCGGTGAGGCGCAGGCGCCGACGGCCGAGGCGCTGATGCGTTCCCGATACGCCGCCTTCGCCGTCGGCGACCCGGACTATCTGCTGCACAGCTGGCACAGCAGCACCCGGCCGGCGCGGCTGCGCCTCGATCCCGGCCAGCGGTGGACCGGCCTCGAGGTCGTCGCCACCGAGCAGGGCGGGTTGTTCGACAGCACCGGCACCGTCCAGTTCCGCGCCCACTACCGCGACGGTGCCGGTGCCGGCTCGATGACCGAACGCAGCCGCTTCGTCCGTGAGGACGGCCGCTGGGTCTACCTGGACGTCGACCGGCCCTGACCACCCACACCGTCACACCACGCTCGACGTCGACGCCTCGACCGCCGCACTCTCAGACCACGCTCGATGCCGACGCCTCCGGTCGTGATCGACGGGACGTGGGCCGGCCACCGCGGAGCATCAGCAGGGCGATCAGCGCGTACGGCAGGGCGGCGAGCGCGAAGGCCACACCGTTGCCGCTTGCGGTGGCGACCACACCGAACCAGATGTACACGGCGATGGTGATCAGCTCGGTGGCCATGCCGGCCAACGAGGTGATGGTGGCCCGTCGGGTGCCGCTGATCCGCGCCTGCAATCGCGCGTCGGCCAGCACCGAGGCGAGCTGGAATCCGCAGAACGCCCCTGCCAGCAGCACGAAGCCGGCCGGGTGCCGCAGCAGTGCCCCGCTGGCCAGGGCTGCCGCCGACCCGGCCAGCAGCAGGGCGTACCCGCGCACGCGTAGCCGCTCGCCGGCCGGGGCGAGCAGGCCGCCGAGCACCTGTCCGACCGCGAGGAGCAGAAGCAGCAGCGGCACCGTGGTCAGGGCGACGCCGGTGTCGCGGGCCAGCAGCGGGGTGTACTCCTCCAGCGCACCCCAGGTCGCCGTCACCACCGCGACCAGCAGCACCCCGGCGCGTACCCGCCGATCCCGGCGGGCCTCGGCCAGGCCGCCGCGCAGTCCCTGCCACCAGCCGGGCTCGTCGGCCGGATCGGCCGGATCGCGGTGCTGCGTCGGCGCGACCGGGGCAGCCGGGGCAGCCGGGGCAGCCGGGGCAGCCGGGGCAGCGACGATGAGGGTGTCTGTGGCCGTGGCCCGGTGCTCCGGGAAGCGGGTGGCCACGGCGGCGGCGAGCAGGCAGGCCACGACGCTGGCCAGGCCGACGGCGGGATAGCCGCCGTACCCGAGCACCGGCCCGGCCAGCACGATCGACGCGAGTACGCCGACGGTGCCGGCGGTGCGGGCCCGGCCGATGGTGCGGGCGTAGCGCTGGGCGAGACCGAGGTGATCGAGTTCGTCGAAGACCAGCGCTTCGAGCGCCCCGGAGGCGAGCGCACCACCGGCACCCCAGAGCACGAACCCGAGCGCGAACGCCGGATAGGACGGCACGAACGTCCACAGCGCGAACCCGGCGGCGGTGCACAGCGGCGCGAGGCAGAGCAGCAGACGCCGGGAGGTGGCGTCGGCCCACGCGCCGGAGGGCACGTCCAGCGCGATGCCGGCCACCGACCAGATCACGAACAGCGAGGAGATCTGCCCGACCGACAGGCCGCTGTCGGCGAACAGCAGGGCGTACACCGGATAGAGCAGGACCAGGTCGGTGAGGAACGCGTACGCGTAGAGGGTGGTCGCCAGACGGCGACCCCCGGCGATGGTGAGGATCATGAGGCCTTCCGGGTGGGACGGGATGACGGACGCCGGTGTTGCAGCGTCCGCAGGCGGCCCACGGCCTCGGTTCAGGCATCAATGTCGCCAGTGCATGGCGGCGATGGTAGCCGGTGGGGCGATTTGTCGCTGCCCCACCGGCGATGCGGAACGGGGCCGCGAACAGCCCCGTTCCGCATCCGCCTCAGCGGCGTGGCTCGTCGTCGCGCCGGGGTAGGACGATTGTCGACTCGCTGTCGTCGGCGGTGCGTTGGGTCGGCACCTCGGGCGCCGATGTGGTGACCTGGGTGGTTTCCGGGTCGTCGTCCTGGCGGGGCAGCGTCGTCGTCGGGTCGCTGTCGATGCCGGCGGTGTCGACGATCTGGGTGGCCTCCGGGTCGTCTCGGCGGGGCAGCGCAGTCGTGTCGTCGTTGCTGCCGGGGGCGGTGACGATCTGGGTGGCCTCGGGGTCGTCGTAGCCGGGACGGTCACCGAAGGACCCGGCGGAGGTGCTCGCGGTCGGAGCGGTGAAGGTCGGCTCGGCCGGTACGTCGACGGCGGGAGTGGTCGGCCCGGTGGGGGTGGTCGGCCCGGCAAAGCTCGTCGACTCGGTGACGATGCCGGCGGCAGGGGCGACGGGTTCGGCCGGGCGCTGCTGGGCGTCGCGGCGGGTGGCGGAGTAGGCGCGGGCATGCTCGGTGATGGTCCGCGTCTCCTGCTCTGCGCGGGACAGCCAGGACTCCCAGCGGCTCTGCATGGGCCGCACCAGCCCGCCGCCGACCCCGACGACCAGGATGCCGCCGACGGTGGCGAGCACGGCGATCAGCACCGGAGTGGTCACGGCGGTGGCGACCCCGATCTGGTTGAGGGCGGCGATGATGCCCAGACCGAGGATGAACACCGAGGCGATGGTGGCCAGCAGCCGGCCGTACGACAGGCCACCGAGCGCCCCCGAGATGATGTCCTTCACCGCGCTGGCGATCGCCGCGGCGACGACCACGATGACGATCGCGACGAAGGCCCGCGGCAGCCAGGCGATCACTCCGGCGATCAGGTCGGAGATCGGGTTCGGGCCCCAGATGCCGAAGGCGAGGTAGAGGGTGAGCAGCAGGACACCGTAGTAGGCCAGCCGGGCGACGATGTCGCTGGCGTCGTACCGGGAGTTGGCCAGCGCCCGGCGGATGCCGCCACGCTCGACGGCGCGGTCGAAGCCGACGCGTTCGAGCAGCCGGTCCGCGAGCTTCAGTACGGCCTTGGCGATCAGCCAACCGGCCACCAGGATCGCCACGAAGGCGACGGCTCGGGGTAGGAAGAGCAGTATCGAGCGGAGGGTCTCCCCCACCGCGTCACCGAAGTTGTCTCGCATCGGAGGGTCCTCCACAGGGGGCGGGTGATACGTCCGGCCCGACCTACCCGGGTGACCAGCGCGAGAAACGTCGGTAGCGTCCGGCTCAGCCCGGACAGGCGTACGCGACCTCGGTGACCGCCTGCGCGGATGACGGCGAAACGATGTTCACGGTGGCCGTCTCGGTGGTGCTGCCAACTCCGCTGAACGACCACCGTAGGGTCAACTCGACCGTCCGCTGCCCCGGGCCGACCCGCTCGCGCAGCAGTGCACCCGGTGCGCTCCCGGAGCGCAGCCACTGGTACTCGATGGTGCCCGCACGGCCGTTCGTGTGCACCGTGGCGACCACGTCCACCGTGACGTCGCACCGCGCGCCGGCCGGCCGGGGCACGACGATGCTCACCTCGCCGATCTCCAGCGGGTCGAGCCGCTGCCAGATCCAGAGCCCGACGGCGGCGATCAGGGCGAGGGTGAGCAGGGTGGACAGCACCGACACCACCCGGCGCCAGGCGGACCGGGGACGCGGCGCAGGCACCGGGGTCGGCCATGCGGGTGCCGGCGGCGGACCGGCCGGCACACCAGGCCCGAACCGCAGCTCACCGCCGGGACCGGTGATCGGAGCCGCGAACGCGCCGCCCCCAGGCTGCGCGCCGGTCGTGCGTACCGTGTCGAATGCGACCTGGGCCGCCGTGGCCTGACCTGGATGGGTCACGGCGTACGCGCCGGTGGCGGTCGGGGCGTACGTTGTCATGCCGGCCGGGCCGAGGGACACGGTGAGGTCTTCGTCGGTGGCACCGAGGTTCGGGGCCATCCGGCGCACGGTCTGGTCCAGCGACACCGTCGGTTCACCACCACCCAACGACACCGTCGGTTCACCGCCATGCAGCGACACCGTCGGTTCCTCCGTCGATGCCGACGGGGTGCGGGGGTGCGCGGGCGGGGCCGGCGGCATCTGCTGGGTCGGTAGCGCCTGGGTCACGTCGTCGGGCTGGGTCACGGCTGGGTCTCCCACGTCGTCGTCGGCCTGGTAGGTGGGTACGCCCGGTCAGCCCGGCGTGCAGAAGGGATAGAGGGTGACGTACACCGTCTGACTGGTGGCGGTGTTGCCGGCGGCGTCCGTCGCGACGACCGTCACCGGGATCCGGGTGGTGGACCTGGGCTGGGGCAGATCGCCCAGCACGCCCCGGAACTGGCCGCTTTTCAGCAGGCTCAGGCTCCGCTCGTGCGACTGCTGCCCGATCGTGTAGCGGAAGTGGACCCGCAGGTCGACCGAGGCCGAGTGGTCGTCATCGACGATGGCGGTGACGGTGCTCGTGGTGGGTCCGAAGGGACAGCCGACCGGATCCAGTTCGGTGGGGCTCACCGAGACCCGGCCGATCGTGGGCGCGGCGTCCGATGGTGGCGCGGGGCTGGTGCTGGTCGACGGAGTCGGGGCCACGGTGGACGGTGCGGGGCTGTCGCTGGGCGTCGGCGAGGTGCTGGGTCCGGCTGCGGCGGTGGTGCCGCCGGTCGTCGGGGCCGCAGGTGTGAGGGTGGGGGTGCCAGACACGTCGGGCGTGGACGTGAGGGTCGGAGCAGGTGTGAGCACGGCGCCGACTGTCGCGGCCGGGTCGACGGTCAGGTCCGTCCTCGCCTCGGCCGCCGCACCGGTCGGTACCGGCGGCTCGTCCTGCGCCGCGTAGCCGAGCCCGACGCCGCCGACCAGCAGCGCCGTCACCAACCCGCCACCGACCAGCGCTGCCCGGGCCCGGCCGGTGCGGCGCGGTGCCGGCCGCTCGCCGGTGCCGTCCCCGCCCGGCGGTGCGCCGGACGCGCCGAGCGCGGTGCTGGCCACGCTGACGGTGCCGCCGCTGCCGTCCGGGAACGGGAAGAGGGCGGCCAGCAGCGCGGCCCGCCGGCCCAGTTCCCGCAGGCCGCGTTCCTCCCAGTCCGCTCCGTACGCCCCGACGGCCGCCCGTTCGAGCTCGGCGAGGAAGACCTGCGCGGGCTGCGGCCGGTCAGCGGGACGCTTGGCCATGCCGTGCCGCAGCAGCCCGTGCATCGGGCGCGGGGCCGGGTCGGTCGGGATCGACCCGCGAACGTGCTGCTGTCGCAGGGTGGCCAGGTCCCGTCCGTCGTACGGGGGGTGGCCGGTGAGGCACTCGAAGAAGGTGGCGGTCGCGGCGTAGATGTCGCACGCCGGGCTGGCGGGGGCGCCGGTCCACTGTTCGGGGGCCATGTAACGGGGTGTGCCGGTGACGCTGCCGCCGGAGTCGGCGCCGACCGGCATGGCGATCCCGAAGTCGGCGAGTTTGCTCGCGCCCTCGGCGGAGATGAGCACGTTCTCCGGCTTGTAGTCGCGGTGCACCACCCCACGGGCGTGGGCGGCGGCCAGCCCGGCCAGCGAGCCCTTGAGTACGCAGAGCGCAGACTCCGGTGTGGTCGGCCCCTGGGCACGCAACATCTGGCGCAGCGACACCCCGTTCACCAGTTCCATCACGATCGCCGCCCCATCGGACGCCTCGACATACTCGTAGAGGCGACAGACGTACGGGTCGTCGATGTCGGACAGCAGCTGGGCCTCGGTCCGGAAGGCAGCCCGAAACAGGTCGTCGTGGAGCCGGCCGGTCAGGTACTTGATCGCCACTGGGGTGCCGGTGGCGTCGTGGACGGCGAGGTCGACACTGCCGGACGCACCGGCACCGAGCCGGCGGACCGAGGTGTAACCGGAAACCTGCCATCCGATCATGTCGCCGCTCCCCGTGCTCCGCACAGCTGGACGGTGTTCCTGGATACGGTGATCATTATCGTCACCACGTTCGTCGGGGCCATCCGTCCCTCAGGTGCCGTCCGCCGCCGGCCGGTTGGTGTTTCGTCCGACGGGGACGGTGGACGGCGGGCGGCGCCGCCGGGCACCGAGCCCGGTGCGTGATGGTCGGTCACGGACACACCGCCACAGGTAGCACCCTCGGTCAATGCGTCGTCGCCGTTGACCGGCCGGCGAGACGTTTGACCTGGCACGGTGGCGGAAAGAGTGGCCAGATGAGATGGGCCCGCCACGCCGTACCCGCAGCCGTCGCCGCGCTCGCCGCCGTCGCCACCCGCGACCTGTTGCAACGCGAACACGCGTTGCGACGCAACTTCCCCCTGCTGGGCCGGGCCCGCTACCTGCTCGAGGCGATCGGGCCGGAACTGCGGCAGTACATCGTGGCCGGCAACAACGAGGAACGCCCGTTCACCCGCGACCAGCGCCGCTGGGTGTACGCCTCGGCCAAGCAGCAGAACAACTACTTCGGCTTCGGCACCGACAACGACATCGAGTTCACCCCCGGCTACCCGGTGATCAAGCACCGTACGTTCGGTCGGGCGGTGCCGGCGTCCACGCCGACGCTCGGGCACGAGGTGCGGCTGCCGTGCGCCAAGGTGCTCGGCGCGGCCCGGGGACGCGCCCGCGCGTTCCGACCGGAGTCGGTGGTGAATCTGTCCGGGATGAGCTTCGGCTCGCTGTCCGGGCCGGCGGTCGAGGCGTTGAACCGGGGCGCGGCGATCGCCGGGTGCCTGCACAACACCGGCGAGGGTGGGCTGTCGCCGTCCCACCGGCACGGCGGTGAGCTGATCTTCCAGCTCGGCACGGCGTACTTCGGTTGTCGTGACGACCGGGGCCGGTTCGACCTGGCCCGCCTCAAGGACGTGGTGGCCGGCGCGCCGGTACGGGCCCTGGAGATCAAGCTCAGTCAGGGTGCCAAGCCCAGCCTGGGCGGGCTGCTGCCGGCGGCAAAGGTGTCGGCGGAGATCGCCGCGACCCGGGGCATCCCGGCCGGGCGGGACTGTGTGAGTCCGTCCCGGCACGCCGAGTTCTCCGACTGCGACAGCCTGCTCGACTGGGTGGAGTTGCTGGCGGCCGAGACCGGCCTGCCGGTCGGCATCAAGTCCGCCGTCGGTGACCTCGACTTCTGGACCGAACTGACCGACCTGATGCGCGACACCGGCCGGGGCGTCGACTTCGTCACCGTCGACGGCGGCGAGGGCGGCACCGGCGCCGCGCCACTGATCTTCACCGACTCCGTGTCGCTGCCGTTCCAGCAGGGCTTCACCCGGGTCTACACCACGTTCGCCGAGCGTGACCTGCACGAGCAGGTGGTTTTCGTCGGCTCCGGCAAGCTGGGCCTGCCCGACAACGCGACTGTCGCCTTCGCGCTCGGTTGCGACATGGTGGCCGTCGGTCGGGAGGCGATGCTGGCGATCGGCTGCATCCAGGCCCAGAAGTGCCACGCCGACAGCTGCCCGACCGGGGTGGCCACCCAGAACGCCTGGCTGACCCGGGGTCTGGACCCGGCATCGAAGGCGGTCCGCGCCGCGCACTACGTCAAGACGCTGCGGCGGGACCTGCTGAAGGTCGCCGAGGCGTGCGGTGTCGAACATCCCGGCCTGATCGACACCGACGCCGTGGAGATCCTCGGCGGCCGGACCACCTCCACCCCACTGCGCGAGGTGTACGGGTACCGCCCGGATTGGGGACTGCCGTCCGCGGCCGACCGCGCCGCCATCGCGGAACTGATGTCACAGGAATCGCCGCAGGGCGGCAGCGCCACCCCGTCCCCGACCGCGCAGACCTGACCCGGCACCCGTGCGGCGTTGAGGTGTCTCGTCGGGGTGATTCACGGCAGGTCAAACCCGCTTTTAGTACGTGTGTGCGATGATGGCGGGGTGTCGGGCGAGGCCACCATCCTGCATGCCGACCTGGACGCGTTCTACGCCTCGGTCGAGCAGCGCGACGATCCACGGCTACGCGGCCGGGCGGTGATCGTGGGCGGTGGGGTGGTGTTGGCGGCCAGCTACCAGGCCAAGGCCCGGGGCGTACGCAGCGGAATGGGCGGTGCGCAGGCGCGCCGGCTGTGCCCGGACGCGGTCGTCGTACCACCCAGGATGGCCGCCTACAGCGCGGCCAGCCGGGCGGTGTTCGAGGTCTTCCGGCAGACCACTCCCCTGGTCGAAGGGCTCTCCATCGACGAGGCGTTCCTCGACGTCGGCGGTCTGCGCCGCCTGGTCGGTCCGCCCGAGGCGATCGCGGCCGGGCTGCGCCGGGCGGTACGCGAGCAGGTCGGCCTGCCGATCACGGTGGGCGTGGCCCGGACGAAGTTCCTGGCCAAGGTCGCCAGTGGGGTGGCCAAGCCGGACGGCCTGCTGGTCGTCGCGCCGGCCGGGGAGTTGGCCTTCCTGCATCCGTTGCCTGTCGAGCGGCTGTGGGGAGTCGGGCCGGTGACCGCCGACAAGCTCCGCCGGCACCGGATCCGTACCGTCGGTGACGTGGCCCGTCTCGGTGAGGCGACGCTTGTGTCCTTGCTCGGCGCAGGTGCCGGACGGCACCTGCACGCGCTGGCCCACAACCGCGACCCCCGGCCGGTGCAGGTCGGTCGGCGTCGCGGCTCGATGGGTGCGCAACACGCGTTGGGCCGCTCGGGGCGGCGCCCGGCCGAGCTGGAGGCGATCCTCGCCGGCCTGGTCGACCGGGTCACCCGGCGGCTACGGTCGGCCGCCCGCACCGGACGCACCATCACCCTGCGGCTGCGTTTCGCCGACTACGCCCGGGCCACCCGCTCCCACACCCTGGCCAAGGCGACCGCCGACACGCCTGTCGTGCTCGGCGCCGCTCGCGGTCTGCTGCGGGCGGCTCAGCCCGAGATCGAACGCCGCGGCGTCACGCTGATCGGTGTCGCGGTCGGCAACCTGGGCGACGGGCACGTCCAGCTCACCCTGCCGTGGGACAGCGACCCGACGGCCGAGTTGGACGCGGCCGTCGACGCGGTCCGCGAACGTTTCGGTTCCACCGCCCTGACCCGCGCGGTGCTGCTCGGTCACGACGCCGGCCCGGAGATGCCCCTGCTGCCGGATTGAGGCGGACACGCCTCCCTTCGACTGGCGCAGGACCGATCACACCGGGCCGGTTCGCGTGGCAGGCACTAACCCGGCGTCATGGCATGTTCGGGTAGCTGCTGGTCGGGGCAGGGACCGGCGAACGGCGTGGGGTGGATCCGCCTCGGTGAGGCGGGTCGCCACAGCAGGTCGACGCGGGCCCCGTCCGGCCGCACCACCTCGTGGTGCTTGCGATAGCCGAGGCGTTGGTAGAGCCACCGATCGGCGTCGCTGTACAGGTCGGCGTAGATCGGCAGACCGAAGGTGTCCATCAACCGGTGACTGCCGGCGAGCACGGCCGCGGCCTGGCTCGCCCGTTGCGTGTCCGGCGGCGCCGCGAGGATCGCCAGGTGGTTGTGCGGCTCCTGCGGATGACACGCGCCGAGGGCCCGGTCCAGCCGGCGGAAGCGGTCCACGTGCTCGCCGCAGGCGTCCTTGATGCGCTCGCCGTAGCGCGACGGCGGTGGGATCGGACGATAACGGTGGAACCAGACGGTGGCCGCCGCGCCGTCGGTGAGCAGGAAGGCGTCGCCGAACAGCAGGGCGTGTTCGACCCAGATGCGTGCCGCGGCGGCAAGCACGGCGGGACGCCGTCGCTCGTCGGGCACCAGCCACGCACCGAGTGTGGTGGGGGCGACGGTAGCGGTCACGAGGTCGACGATCCAGTCGATGTCGCGCCAACGGGCGCGTTTGACCGGCGGGGATTGGTGCATGGGAACTCCTGGGGAGACGAAAGTCCGAGTGACACAGTGGGTCGGCCGGGCCGCGCGTACCGGCGTGGCCGGACCGCCGGAGAGGCGGGGTTGCGGTTCCGCAGGCGTCAGACGCCGCGTCGGCCGACCGGCACGGGCACGGCGGCGCAGGGGTACGCGGCGGCTGCCCCGGTCAGGCCGGTCGGCTTCTCGGACGAGGGGATCGGGACGGCCGTCGGGTGGCCCGGACCCGACGGGTCAGTTGGCTGCGCGCCGGCGGCGGTGCCCACGCGGCCGGTCCCAGGTCGGCGGCGCTGCTGTGCGAGGTCGGCCGGGAGTCGAGCCCGCTCGACGCGGGTGCCGGGGACAGCGGTGCCAGTGGCACGTACCCGGCCCCCTGCTGCGACGAATGGGCGACGATCTTCCCGCCCGCCAGCCAGTACGCGGCCACCTGGTAGACGGACAGGTCGCCGTCGAGACCGGCGGTCAACTGCGTGACGACCGTGGCGACGTCAGGCGCGTCGGCGGTCACATCCGGCATGGAGGGCGGCGTCGACTGGTGGGCCGCAGTGTCCGACCTGGTCACCACCGACGCCTCGGTAACCTGGGTGACGCCGACCGCCGATGACCCGGCAACGTGGGCGAAACCCACCGCCGACAACTCGGCGGCGTGGGCGATGCCGACCGCCGCGACTTCGTGGACACCCCAGGCGCAGCCGACGACGACGGCCAGGAGTCCGAGCCGCAGCAGACTGTGCCCGAGCCGCCCCCGCCGTCGATCCGTCACCGACTTCTCCATGCCGCCAGCCAACAGATGCGAACGCACCTTAACCTGCCGCGATGGCCCGACCACACAGCGTCCGGCGTGTCGTCCTCGGGCAGGTCCGGATGGAGGGAACCCGGCAGGCGCGCAAGGCCGGTGGGCGCGCCGCACGGTGGGTCAGTGGGGACGGAACAGGGCGGTGACCTCGTCGGCGAAATGGTCCTGCACCGCGTCCCGTTTGATCTTGAGGGTGGGGGTGAGTTCGCCGTCGATCTCGGTGAGATCGCGGGGCAGGATCCGGAAGGTCTTCACCTGCTCGGCGCGCGACACCGTCCGGTTGGCCCGATCGACCGCGTGTTGGATATCGGCGCGCAGACGTGGGTCGTCGCGGAGCGTGGCCAGCGCCGCGCCGGGGTGCCCGTGCTCGTCGCGCCACCGCTGCCACGCCTGCGGATCCAGGGTCACCAGCGCGGCCACGTACGGCCGACCATCGGCCACCAGCATCACCTGGCTGATCAGAGGGTGCGCCCGGATGCATTCCTCGATCGGTGCCGGGGCGATGTTCTTGCCCGCCGCGGTGACCATGATCTCCTTGGTCCGGCCGGTGATCCGCAGATAGCCGTCGTCGTCGAGCCGACCCAGATCACCGGTGCGCAGCCACCCGTCCTCGGTCACCGCTTCCTGGCTGGCCTCCGGGTTGTTCCAGTAGCCGGGGAACACCAGCTCACCGCGCACGAGGACCTCGCCCTGGTCGGAGATTCGGATGCGTACCCCGGGCAGGGGGCGGCCGACCGTACCGATCCGCATCGCCGACGGCAGGTTCGCCGCCACCGCCGGGGACGTCTCGGTCAGGCCGTACCCCTCCAACACGGTGATGCCCACGCCCCGGAAGAAATGCACGAGCCACTCCCCCGTCGGTGCGCCGCCCACGATGGCCATCCGGCACCGTCCGCCGAGCGCGGCCCGCATCCTGCGGTACGCGACCACGTCGAACAGCAGGCGCGCCAGGCGCAACGGCAGGCGCGGGCCACCCGGCCGGTCGAGAGCTCGGCTGTAGCGCAGGGCCGTCCACTCACCGAGGCTGAACAGCGCCCCACGGTGGGAGTCCTCGGCGGTACGCCGCGCCTGGTCGTGCATCTTCTCGAACAGCCGCGGTACGGCGAGGATGAAGGTGGGCCGGAACCGGCGCAGCTGGTCGAGCACCGCGGACATGTCGGCGCTGTGCACCATCGTGGCCCGGCTGCGCACCATGCCGACCTGGATCAGCCGGGCGAAGGCGTGTGCCAGCGGCAGGAACAGCACCGTCGACGCCCCCGGGTGCAGCAGTTGCGGCAGGACGGCGGTGGCGTTGCCGATGTCGGCGGAGATGTTGCGATGGGCCAGCATGCAGCCCTTTGGCGGGCCGGTGGTGCCGCTGGTGTAGACGATGGTGGCGAGGTGGTCGCCGGTCACCGCGTGGCGACGGGCGTCGACCGCCGCGGAGTCGACCGCACGCCCACGGGCGGCCAGCGTGATGAGGTCGCCGGTGTCGATGCGCCAGGTCTGCCGCAGCACCGGTAGCTCCGGCCGCAGCCCGTCGACCGTGGCGGCATGATCGGCCGTCTCCACCACGCAGCCGACCGCACCGGAGTCGGCGAGAATCCAGCGGATCTGGTCGGGGCTGGAGGTGTCGTAAATCGGTACGGTGACCGCCCCGATCGACCAGAGCGCGTAGTCGACGAGTGTCCACTCGTAGCGGGTACGGCTGAGCAGGCCGATCCGATCACCGCCGACGATTCCGGCGGCGATGAGGCCACGGGCCAGCGCTAGTACGTCGTCGCGGAACTGCCGACAGGTCACCGGCAGCGCGCCGCCGTGGCCGGAGCGTCGTACCGGCCAGGAACGGGGGTCCGGGTCCGGGCGGATGAACTGCACCGCGTCCGGATCCTCGGCCGCGTTGCGCCACACCTGTTCGGCCAGGCTGCCGTCCTCGCCGCTGACGATCGACTCAACCGCTGTCTCCCGCACGCCCGCCATCACGTCCTCCGTAACGCCGCCCCCATGCTCCCCCCGCCCACCCCCACCCCACCCCACAAACCCAAAAACCCACCCCACGCCCCCTGCCTCCGCCCCGCCGATCTTGCACTTTTGGTCGCTGATTCGTGGCGTTTCGAGGGGTATGCCCAGACGGAAAGCGCAAGATCGGCGGAGCTTGGGGGTGGGGTGGGGGTGGGAGGGGTGGGTCAGGGGGTGGGGGTGGGGCGGCGGCGGGTCAGGTGGGTGATGAGGGTGGCCAGGAGGACGGCTTCGGTGGTGAGGATGACTACCGCCCAGGTGGGCGTGAGCCAGTTGGCGAGGGTGGTGTACCAGTAGCGGATCAGGAAGGTCAGTACGGTGCCGGCCAGCAGGACGGAGGTCAGGCCGTACAGGGTGAAGGCCACCCGGTCGCGGATCCGGTAGCCGGCGACCGCCCGGGGGCCCTGGCGCAGCAGGCGGCCGTAGAAGCGGTACGAGTCGACGCGCAGGTCGGCGAGGTTCAACGCGTGGCTGAGCATGTAATAGCCGTCGAGGCGCAGGAACGGCACCAGGTTGATCGCGGCGGTGGCGGTGCCGAACAGCAGCATCGTGCCGGCCAGGTCGTACAGCACCCCGGGCGGACCCCAGAGGCGTAACGCGGCGAACGGCACCAGCGCCAGCATGCTCACGAAGACACCGGCGAACGCCGTGGCCACCCGCCGACGCGGGGTGAACAGCACCACGTCGTCGACCTTGCAGTAGGGGGCCAGCAGCGGGAACCGCCACATCACCCCGATCTCGGTGACCCGACCGCCGAAGTGCCGGCAGGTCAGTCCGTGCGCGCACTCGTGCAGGAACACGATCAACCAGGTGACCACCACCGCGACCAGGATCGCCGGCAGCGGCCGGCCACCGCCGACCCCGCCGGCCAACTCCGGCAGGTGCCACACCACATAGCCCGCGACGGCCAGCGCGAGCGCCAGCGCCGGCACCACGAACCACCAGCTGAACACCGGGGCCAGCCAGGGCAGCACCCGGTCGAACAGCCGCTGCGGGTCGAACAGCGGCAGCCGGGCCGACAGCGGGCCACGCCGGGTCTTCGCCGCGCCCGCCGCGGCCGAGGCGGTGAGCGCGGCGAGGGCGTCCGGGTCCGTCGCACCGTCGAGCAGTTGCCGCTTGTGCAGCATGGCGAACAGTTGCTGCCAGTTCTCCGGCCCGAGTCGGCGCTGGTAGGCGGTGGCGTACTCGTCGGCCAGGTCGTCCAGGCTCCGGGTGCCGTCCATCCGGGACATCAGGAAGTGCTCGCGTGGCCCCACCCGGTAGAACCAGCCGGTCTCCGGGTCCTTGACATGGTGCACGAGTTTGCCGTCCCGCCACGTCCCGGGGCCGAGCACGATACCGGGGCGCAGCCGGGGCCGGGCCCAGGTGGCGGCCTGGCCGGCCTCGACGGTGGTCATCGGGGCCCGGCCGGCGCCGGCTCGTCGAGCAGCGCGGCCCGCATCAGGTACGACAGGTAGATCTCGTCGAGGATGCTCACGCCGAGCCGGTTGTTGGTCATGTGCAGGTACGAGCTGAGCACGATCGGTACGACCGCGTCGAGATCCTCGACCACCCGAGGCTCGGCATCGCCGCGCTGGAAGACCAGCTTGCCCTGCCCGGCCGCCGCGACCACCCGGTCCCGCAGTTCACGGCAGTGCGCCGCCCAGCGACCCTCGACCCCGGTGGCCTGAGCGGACGCGGGGCCCCGTGCCGCCGTCCGGATGGCGGCCAGCCGGTCGCGCAGCGCGGCGTCCATCCGCCGATAGCTGGTGTCGAAGCTGGCGTGGTAGTCGTCGCTCGGCTCGGAGTAGGAGACCTCCCAGAATCGGCGGTACTCGTCGAGGAACTCGGCGATGCGGCGGTCGTCGTCGAGGAACACCGCGCACAGCATCATGCCCAGCTGCGCCGACAGGCCCAGCAGCACCGGCCGTACGTGCACGTTGGTGGTGGCCAGCAGGTCCAGCACCACGTCGCTGGAGTGCTCGAAGTGCCACTCGGCCAGCTCGATGCCGGCCGGGCCGCCGTAGCGGCCGTACTCACGCTCGTACGGGATGTGGTGATAGCTGTTGTTGGCCCGCATCGGCATCCTGCCGGTCGCACCGTACTCGGCGTCCCAGCGCTGCTGGCCGTACTCGGCCAGGAACATCTGCTTGTACAGGTCACCCAGCCCTTCGCTGTCCACCTCGTACAGCGCGGGGCGGCGACGCAGGAAGGCGGCGATCGCCTCGTCCACCCGTGAGCGCACCACCTGCGGGTCGACGCCCGGGGCGGGCAGCACCCGCAGCCGGACGTGCGGGCCCTCCATCCAGTACTTGATGAAGAAGTACCGGCTGATCAGCCCTTCCTCACGCAACTCGTCCACCAGCGGCCGCACGCCCTCCACCAGCATCGGGTTGGCGTTGCTGGCGTAGAACACGTGGACGCTGAGCCAGCCGTGGTCCACCGGCGACGGATAGTCAGTCACGGTCCACTCCCCCTCGGACACCGTTGAGTTCCACGGTCAGTTCGGTCACGTACGACCCGGACGCCCCGCGTACCACCTGCTCGTCGCGGTCGGGCAGCATCTCGACGAGCACCAGCCGGCTGCCCGCCGAGCGGCCCGTCGCCTCCAACAGTTGCAGGCACAGGTAACTGTCGAAGTCGACGTAGAGCGGCTTGTGCTCCGGGCGACCACCGGCCGCGCCACCACCGGCCGCGCCACCACCGGCGGGTGCTTCGCCGTCGTCGGCGGCGGGGACCAGCCGGGTGCCCTCCGGGGTGGCGAAGACCCGACGCGGCAGGCCGTTCTCCCGCCGCCACCGCTGCCAGGCGAGGAACCATTCGGCGTCGTCGACCTGCGGGGTACGCGCGGGCGGCAGGTGACCGGGGTGCAGCTTCCACATCCGCCGTTGCAACACCAGGTCGCCGTGCACGATGCGGGGATAACCGACCATGCCCCCCTCGGGCAGCGGCACCGTGGTGCCGGCCCACAGATCCGGCTGGGCCATCCCGAGGTGGGCGAAGTTGAGCAGCACCTGTTGCACCTCGGGCAGCGCCATCGGCAGCAGGAAACCCAGGTAGACCGGGATGACCTCGGCGTCGAGCCGGCGCGAGCGCAGCAGCAGCCGGTCGGCCACCGGGTCGTGCTCGACACTGAGGTCGTCCATGTGGATCTGCTCGGCGGTCGGCCGGAAGCTGATCTCCCCGGGGCAGACCAGCTCGTAGGGGGTGACCGCCGGGTGCAGGTTGAGGTTGGTGGCGTCGTACCCGCCGCGCAGTTCGGCCAGCACCGCGCCGGGTGGTTGGAGCCGGGCCAACTCGGCGCGCAGCGCCCCGGCCAGATCCTCGGCGGCGAACAGGTGGGCGAAGCGGGAGAAGAGCAGCGTCATGCCGGAGTAGACCCGGTTGACCACCACCCGCTGCCGGTCGCCCTGGTCGGCGAGTTGGAGGAAGAAGGAACGCGGGTCGAGGGTGCCGAGCGTGTCGGGCACCATCGCGCCCACCTCGGCCATGAACGTCTCGTCCAGCACCATCTCCTCGGCGTCGGCCGGCAGGGCGGCGTACGCCTCGTTGACCCGCCGGGCCACCTCGACGCGCGCGTCGTCCAGGGCGGTGATCTCGTCCTGCCGGAACCAGTTCTCCTGCCGGACGTAGGTGTTGTCGGCGTCGAAGGCCCGGCGGCGCATCGACCGCCCGGTGTAGTGCTCGAAGAAGTCCTGCTGGAACTCGTGGGCGAAGCTGAGCAGGTCGTCGCACCGGCCCCCGACCCCGTAACGGGCCAGGAAGAAGCCCTTGGTGACCACCCGACGGGGCAGGTTGACGTCGAACACCGGCATGATCCGCGCCAGTGCCCGCAGGCCGGGCAGCACCGTGCGGTCCCACCGGTCGCGGTCGGCGGTGACCGGTGCGTCGGTACGCAGCGTGGCGTCCTCGTACACCAGGGTCCGGGGGGCCGGGATGTCGGCGCGGCCGAGGTCGGTGTGGGCGGCGAGCAACTCCTGGCGGATCTGGGCCAGCGCGGCCCGCCGGCCGTCGACGTCGGCGTCCGGGTAGTCGGTGGCGAGGCGGTTGACGCTGGCCACCCGGTCGGCGAGCCGGTCGGCCCACGGGCGGTCGATGTCGCGCAGCGCCCGCCGGTAGCCCTCCACCGGATCGTCGGCGTGGATGTCCAGTTGCAGGTTCGGCACCACCAGCAGACCGACGCGCAGCAGGTGGTGCAGGTACTGCCCGACCTCGTCGGCGGGACGGCCGTCGACGGCCAGTTCGGCGGCCAGTTCGGACAGCCGCCGGACCCGACCGCCGTCGAGCGCGGCCAGGATGTCGTGCAGCACCTGCCCGGTGGGCAGCACGAACAGCGACTCGTGGATGGACTCCAGGGTGATCGCCGCGTCGCCGTCCTCCGAACTGGTCCGCCGTCGGCGCAGGTAGCGCAGCCGGCCCCGTTCGATGCGCCAGCCGGTGGTGACGGTGACCGGCAGGTCCACGCGCAGCGTCTCGTCGGCCAGCACGATGGCCGACAGCCGGCCCAGCGCGGCGAGGTTGAGCCGGGCCACCGCCGTCTTGCCCGCGCCGGTGGCCGGGCGTACGTCGAGCAGCCGGCCGCCGCCGTGGCTGAAGGTCCCGACGTTCACGGTGGTCAGTCGGCTGAACGGGCTGGTCTTGCAGGCGGTGCGCAGTGCGTACTCCAGCAGCGACCGCTCCACCCGGCGGGTCCGTTTGCCGGGCCGGCCCGGCGTGGCGAGGTAGCCGGGTAGGTACTGGTCCAGCGACGGGGAGGCGAGCAGGATTCCGCCGCGCAGGTCGGGGTCGTCGGCCAGATCCCGCAGCACCGCGCGGCGTTCCGTCAACTCCTCGGCCAGCACCGCCGGGCCGTCGGCGAGCCTGCGCCGGTACGCGTCGAAGGTCTCCAGCCAGTCGGTCAACGCGCGGTGGGTGTCGGCGTCGAGGACGTCGGCCCAGGCGTCCGGGTCGGCCGGGCGCGGCCGGCGCAGGTTGTACACGTCGCGGCGTAACCGGATGAGTCGTTGCCGCAGCCCGTCGTCGTGCAGGTGGCGGGCCACCACCGCCTGCAACGTGTCGGCTAGGTCCCGGCCCGTGTCGCGTAGCCGCGTCTCCAGGTCGACGACCTGGTTCGCCCAGGCGGCGCTGCGGTCGAAGGCGAGCCGGTCGGCGACCTCCAGGGGCAGCCCACCGGTGCGCAGCATGAACACCTCGGGCATCAGCCAGGACATCTCGGTGGCCGGCGGGGCGGGCAACGACACCGTCACGGGCATCTCCTTCGTCGGCGTGTCGGTGTGGGTCGGGGGTGTCACAGCCGGTACTCCAGGTCGGCGACGGCGTCCGAGTTGCGGCCGAGGAGCAGGAACAGCACCGTCCGTTCGTCGCTGCCGTCCAGCCCGAGCGCGGTGTCCATGGAGACGTTGTCAAAGCCCAGCACCGCCCCGCAGCCGACCCGTTGGGCGGTCGTGGCGCAGTACACCCGCTGGGCCACCGCGCCGATCTCGGCGTTGAGGATCCGGTAACCCCGGGGACCGTACGCGTCGAGCACGGCGTCGAGCCGTCCGGAGACGGCCAGCACCGCGCCGACCTGTCCCATGGTGTAGTTGGTGAGGAAGTACTGCTGTTGCAGGAACGCCGACATCCCGATGTCGGGTTCGGACGCGGCGGGCAGCAGCGCGTGTCGCCGGGCGCAGTAGGCGTAGCCGCCGGCGGGCAGCCCGTCGAGGTGGTTGGCGAAGACCCAGAGCCGGGTCAGCGCCGCAGCGTCGGCGGGTAGGCCGGCGTCGGCCGGGTGAGGGCGGCCGGCGGCGGCGAACGCGAGGGTGGTGCCGAGTTCGGCGACGGTCAGCTCGGGCGGCCGTCGGAACCGGCCGAAGCTGCTGGACCGGCCGGTCAGCACCGCCGACAGGGGCCGGTCGAGCAGGTCGAGGCGGGGTTCGGGTAGTGCGACCGGATCGCCGGGCAGTGGCCGGGGTGCGGCGTCCAGCACCGCGGCGGGGTCGACCGCCGGCGCGGTGGCCGCCGCCCGGTGCACCGCGGTCACGGCCGGGAACCGCCGCACCCGCTGGGAGCGTTCGTGCGCGGCGTGGCCGACCTGGACGGTTGCCGGCGTGACCTCGCCGTCCCCGGCCCGGGTGGGCACGGCGGGGTCACCGGCCCCGGTGTCGGTGTGCCAGCTCAACGGCACGACCGCGAAGACGCTCTGCTCGTCACTGTCGAACCCGAGCAGCCGGTCCATCGGCTCCGGGTCGAAGCAGAGCAGCCGACGCAGCGGCACACCCAGCGCCGACGCCAGCAGCTCCCAGGAGCCGAGCAGCGCACCGAGATCCTGGGTGACCACGTGGTAGCAGAAGCTGTTGTACTTGAAGGAGTTCTTCCAGAACCGGATGCTCGCCACCAGGAAGCTGTCGGTGTCCTCGGGTCCGGCCAGCCCAGCTCGAACGTTGCTGCTGACGTCCCCGACCAGCAGCCGCTGGAGCACATGGCGGCCGGTGTCGTAGTGGTAGACACCGGGCAGCAGCGGCGCGGACGCCCCGGCCACCAGGTGCACCTCCACCGGGTACATGCCGCCGCCGGAGGCGGTGCCCCGCCCCCAGACCGCGTGCTCGAAGTGCGCACGTTTGGCGACGTCCTGATTCCAGTTGACGGTCATCCGCCGGTCGAGCACCCCGTACGACAGCCGGAGCAGAGCCGCCAGCCGGGTCATCGACCAGCCCGTCGGTGCCGACGGCGACGCCCCGGTGAACAGGTCACGCAGGGTGGCCAGTTCGGGCAGTCGCGTCGGCAGCGGCACCGTGCGGGCAGCCGGGTACGCGGTGTGGCGGGAGGGCTGGTCGCCCCAGTCCACCTCGAAGTTGAGGGGTTCCATCGGAACCCGGGCCCGGCGGAAGACCGCCTCGGTGTACTCCCGCACGATGTCGCGGGCCGGAAGCTGCATGCCGGTGCTCCTACGGGAAGGGGTGCGGGTTCAGGTTGCGACCGGTGGCACCGAGCCGGTCCGGTCCGTGCGTGCCTCGGGCCAGGTGCCGCTCCAGCCGGTCGCTGTAGAGCACCCGCTGCCGCTGCCAGCCGAAGTCGATCGGCACCAGGGCAGGGGCGACCACCGCCACCGTGTGCACCCCGGCGATCTCCTGCTCCGGGCAGGTCTGGTCGACCGCGACGACGTCACCGCCCAGCCCGGCGATCAGGCCGCCGAGGTACTCCGTGTCGGCCCACAGGTCGTCGTGGGTGGGTCGGGTCGCCAACCAGTCGCCGTACAGGTCGGTCATCGACCGCAGCGGCGGGTTGTCGAAGAGGAACCGGGCGTGGTCGGTCATCTCCGGCAGGCCGTACAGCAGGGCGTGGTGGCTGAGTTCGGTGACCTTGGTGTAGTCGCGGGTCATCTCCCGCAGTTCCGCCTCACTGGCGGCCACCCGCTCGTCGAACCCAGGCACGTACGACGCGGTTTCGCAGACCGCCGCACGGACCGCGTCGTCGGGGTCGAGGCTGGCCCCGGCGGCGAAGCAGAGCTGCCCGAGCCCGTCGCCCCGCTTGACGGCGACCGCGGTGACCACCGGGACGGGCAGGTCGGCGCGGGTGTCGAACAGGCGCAGGTCGTACCCGAGCAGGTTCACCCGGTCGATCATGAAGTGCACCCGCTCGTCGCGGCAGGTGGCCGGGTCGATCTCGGCCAGCCGCGCGGAGCCGTACCAGGCGAGCAGGAAGGCGTCCCGCTCGACCAGTTCGAGCATGCCGTGCAGCAGCGCCTCCTCCAGGCAACTGCCACTGGCGCAGCCGTTGGAGCACTCCTGGACGAACTTGCGCTGGTCGGTACGCCGGTCCAGGTAGTAGACCAGTTGCTCGGGGACCAGCCGGGGTGCCCGGTCCCGCAACGAGTAGCCCCAGACCCAGTGCATGGGCTCGGTCGGCGAGTACGGGGCGTAGTAGAGCCCGTGGCCGTGGTAGAACGCCGGGTGGTAGCCGAGGCCGGCCGGGTCGAGGGCGTGCGGGGCGAGGTTGGTGTAGCTGTCGAAGACCGTGGTCGTCCTGGCCCGGGGGAACTGGCCGGCGTACCGTTCCAGCCCTTCCAGCAGCGCGTACGTCTCGCTGCTGCCGTAGCTGTTGGCGTGCCCGCTCCACCACATCTCGTGCAGGTCGTAGCGGCTGCGTACCCGGAAGTAGCCGGTCACCGGCGCGGTGGCGGTGGCATTGTAGGCACGCAGCGCGTTGCCGCCCAGCGCACCGACGAGCGGGTTGGCCAGCGCCGTCACCGGCAGGTCCAGTTCCCCGGCCGACCGCAGCCGGTACGACTCCGGATCCGGCTTGGGGCGGCTGGTCAGCGGCATGACCGCAGCTTCGGCGGTGTCCGGTACGGGACGGGCGCAGGCCGGGCACTCGGAGTCGACCAGCACCGCCACGGTCGTCGTCTCCAGGGTGTCCATGCGCAGCTGCCAGAGGCGGCCCACTCCCGGCCGGTCGGGCGGCGAGTCGGCGGCGGTGAGGAGGAGTTGCCACAGGGCGTCGACGGCGAACGGGGTCAGGTGCGGCAGCGCGCCGACCGTGCCGACTCGGGCGCCGTGCTCCAGGGCGTGACGCTCCTCGCGTACCCGGATGGCCTGCCAGCGACGCTGCACGCAGAGCGGGCAGGGTCCGACGTGCTCCCCCTGGGTCGGCGGCGACCAGCGTGGGCCGACCAGCGCGGTGGCGCTGGACAACCAGACCGGCAGGACGTCGCCGCCGGACACCGTCTCGGCGCTGTCGCGGTTGGCGTCGATCAGCCCCAGCGCGGCGATGCGGACGGTCAGGCCGTCCAGCGGCGTCGGACCCGGCGCGGGCGGCCGGTCCTGGCGGCGTTCGTGGAGCACCTCACCGAGCTGCTTGAGGCTGCTGTCCCATCCGGTGGAGGTCGTCCGGACGTCGACGATCATGCGTTCACCTGTCTGCGGTCGTGCGGCGGGGGCGGGGTACCGGGTGCCCCGCCGACGTGGACCGCCGGCGGGGACGGTGGCGGCGGCGGTTATCCGCCGCCGCATCCGGTGCTGGTGCTGCTGCTGCAGCAGCTGGACGTGCTGCAACTGCAACAGCTCGAGCAGGAACAGCTGGAGCTGGACCAGTCCATGACCATGGCGTCGATCGCGTCGACGTCCTCGATCTCGAACGTCTCCGTCTCGAGCGCGCGTAGTTCCTCAGTGAGCTCCGGCATCTGGGTACACCTCCCCTCGGGGTGTGCGGGTCACGTCGACCGCCGGGCGTGCGGAACGTCCGGCGGCAGGTGACCTAGCTGGTGCTGCTGCAACTCGACGAGGTACAGCTGCAACAACTGGACGTACTGCAACTGGAGCAGCTCGACGTGCTGGTGCTGCTGCTGCAGATGTCCATCAGGTCGGCGGACAGATCCGCGATGTCCTCGACCTCGAACGTCTCGGTCTGCAGGTCGCGCAGTTCGCTACGGACCGAGTCGGCGAGCGAACCGGATGTCGGGGGTTGTGTCGGCACGGACGTCTCCTTGAGCCGCGATCGGCGCCAGTGGTCCTGGTAGGGGCCGCACCACCACGATGGTTCCAGCGGAGGCACGCAGGGCTGCTCGCCGGCTCGCACCGGCGGCGGTTGGGCGTCGTGTTGCGATCCCACCAGGACGTAGGGTCATCGGCGTCGGGTTGAACCCGTTCACCCGGTCAGCCGCAGCTGGAAGTGCTGGTGCTGGTGCTGCAGCAGCTGGACGTGCTGCAACTGCAACAGCTGGAGCAGGAGCAGCTGGAGCTGGTCGCCGCGAGCATCTCCTCGCCGTCGGCGACCTCCTCGATCTCGAAGGTCTCAGTCTCCAGTTCGCGCAGCTCGTCGTTCAGGGTGATCGGCATGTTTCCACCTCCTTTCACGATGTGTGCCTCGTCGGGACCACGTGTCGTGGTGGTTTCAGTCGGCCGTACGGCCGTGGTGGCGCAGCAGGACCACGCCGCTGCGGAACGCCCCGCCGGCATGGATGTCGCGGGTGGTGGTCTCCACCAGCAGCGCGCTGATCGACCGCTGGTCCAGCGCGGCCAGCACGGCGGCCCGGTCGGTCTCGGCTGGAGTGTCGGCAGGGTCGGTGGTGGAGCCGACCGGGGCGAGGTCGGCGAGGAGCGTCGCCGGCTCGAAGTCCCGCAGCACCGGGTCGCCGAGGTCGGCGTCGGTCCGCTCGAAGTGCCGCACCTGGACGTGGCCGACCGCGTCCCGCACGGCGGCCAGCCGGGTGGTGACCGGGTCGAAGCCACCGGCCAGCGCCCAGTAGCGGCGGTCGGTGCCGGGCAGTTCGGTGACGGCGAGCACCGCGTGGGCCGGCGCGGCGGCCGGCAGCGCGACGACCGTCAGCCGGCAGCCGAGCCGGTGCGCCGCCTTGACCACGAACGCGGTGTCGTCGTCGCCGATCAACTCCTCGTCACCGACCAGGCGTGGGCCCGAACGACCGCGCATCGCGCTGATCAGCGCGTGGTAGGCCAGCGCGTCGGCCAGCCCACGGTCGATCACCTCGTCGAGGGTGGCCCCGACGGCGGCCCCGGCCACCGTCGGCTCGGCCCAGCCCTCGGTGTCGTGGCCGCCGGTCGGCAGTGCCAGCGCGGCCGGAACCCAGACCTCGTCGGCCCCGCCGAGCACCCGGGCGGGCAGCCACCGCCGCCGCGGGTCGTCCGGCGGTGCGCCGGCCGCCGTGTCCAGTTCCGTCCAGGACACCGGATCAGCGCCACGTTCCCGCAGTTCGGCGGCGCTCGTAATGAGCGTGCCGGACGGGTCGGCGTACCGGCCGGCGTGGTCGCGGATCGCCGTGCGGTAGGCGGCCAGCCGGGCGCCCATCACGGTGTGCACGTCGAAGGCGGTCACCTCGCGGGGCCCACTGCGGCCGGGCAGCCGCAGCCGGGCCGTCTTCAGCGGCGCCTGTTCCAGCGGGTCGTCGACGAACCGGGTGAAGACGCCGGCGTTCGGCGCCACCAGCACCTCGGCCCGCTGGTACGTCGTCTCGTCGTCGCTGTCGGCGGGCGCCGGGGGAGTGGGCACCTCGACGTGCCGGCAGACCGGGCACGCCGGGTGCGGCAGCACTCGCTCCCGGGTGGACTCCAGCGTGGTCGTGTCCAGCAGCAGCACCCCGGTGGCAGTGTCCGCCGGGAGGGCGCCGGTGAGCACCCGGAACAGTTCGAACGCGGCGGCGTTGCCGACCATCCGGCCGGTCACCTCGGGCAGCACCGCCGGTGCGCCGACCGAGACGGCGAGTTGGCGCCAGAACCGCGCCGACATCGCCGGATCGGCCGCGGCGGTGAGTCGCAGCTGGGCGCAGAGCCAGCACGGGGTCTGGCCGGTGGCCACGGTCGGCCCGATCACGGTGCGTTGCTCGTCCCAGTGCACCGGCACCAGCAGTGGACCGTCGCGGTGGCAGGTGCGGGCGAGGTCGGCGAGGCGGGACAGGCCCTCCGGGCCGGTGCAGTAGACGACCGCGTCGGCGCCGGCAACCGTCAGTGCCGCTGCGTGCACGTTAACCTCGGCCGCGATCTGGTCGGCGCTCAGCTCGTCGAGGTCGGCGCGGAGGGCTTCGACGTACCAGCCCGGGTCGTCCTCGGGGTACAGGTCCAGAGTGACGCATCCGTTGCGCAGCAGACCGCGGGCTGCCGCCAGTAGTGGTGCCCCGCTGCCGCCCAGCGCCACCCGGGCCTGGTGGAAACGCAGGAACCGGCCGGTGGGGTCGTCGGCGAAGTGATCGACGAACTCGACCTGCGCGGCGAATCGACGGGCCAACGGTTGCGGCAGCGCGGTGCGCTCCCCCGCGTCCTTGGCGAAGCCGCGGGCGATCAGCGCCCGGACCAGGGTGAGCACGGTCCCGCGCTGCCCGTCGTCGAGGGTCGCGGTGAGCTGCGCGAGGGTGTGTTCACCGGTGAGGTACGGGCTCAGCGAGGTCAACCAGCGGAAGGCCGTCCTGCCCTTGATCAGGAAGGCGGTGTCCGGGCCGCGCAGGTACGCCCCGGCCGGAGCGTCGAGGAAGACCACGTCGTGCCGCAACTTCGGCCGCATTGCCAGCGTCTTCCCGGCGTCCGGCGACTCGCTCATCCACCGCTCCCATGCATCGACATCGGCCATCTCGAAAGCGACTACATGCTGCCCATGATCTACTCGCCCCGTCAACAAACTCTTTCAAAAAAAGCAATGTAGTCGGTGAATGCCCCGGTCGTGAGCCGCAGCTGCGACAAAACGTCCGTTCAAGGGGCCGGAGGTTCTTCCGTGCGTCGATCGCCTCCGCTACCCTGTGGTGCGTCCGAGGCTCCAGCGCAGGTCACAGCGTCGAACGGCGTCCAACCTGGATTACCGCCACGCGGCCATACGACGCCTGCCCACCGGGCACCCCCGCCGAACTCACCGAAGGAATTAATTGGCGATGTGCAAGCAACCCTGCGTGGCGGCACAGGAAACGAGGCACCAGACATGAACATTCGTGGAAATCAACGTGACCGGTCCCCATTGCCCGATTTTCCGGTTACGGTGTGCCGTTGATGGGTGCGAGTTTCGCCGCCGAACTGCACGAGGTCAGCAAGCGCTATCCCGGTGGGGTCACCGCGGTCGACGGGCTCAGCCTGCGGGTTCGTGAGGGTGAGGTGCTCGGCTTCCTGGGGCCCAACGGCGCCGGCAAGACCACCACGATGCGGATGCTGGTGGGGCTCGTGCGCCCGAGCGCCGGCCGGATCCAGGTCCTGGGGCAGCCCCCCGGACGGCAACTGGCCCGCATCGGCGCCCTGATCGAGTCGCCCACCTTCTACCCGCACCTGTCCGGCCGGGACAACTTGCGGCTGGCCGCCCGGTACGCGGGCGTACCGGACGCCGCCGCCGACCGGGTGCTCGACGAGGTCGGCCTGACCGCCCGGGCCAGCTCGCCGTTCCGCACCTACTCCCTGGGCATGAAACAGCGGCTGGGGGTCGCCGCCGCGCTGCTCAAGGAGCCCGCCCTGCTGATCCTCGACGAACCCACCAACGGCCTCGACCCCGCCGGTGTGGCGGAGATGCGGGAACTGCTGCGCTCACTCGGCCAGGGTGGACAGACGGTCCTGCTCTCCAGTCACGTGCTCGGCGAGGTGGAGCAGGTCTGCGACCGGATCGCGGTCATCGACCGGGGCCGGTTGATCGCCGAGGGTACGCCGGACGAGCTGCGCGACGCCCTGGGCACCGGCGTACTGCTGATCGACGCCGACCCGGCCGACGAGGCGATCGCCTGCCTGGGCGCCGACGACCGGGTCCGGGCGGTGGAACAGGTCGACGGGACGCTGCGGGTCAGCACCGACCCGGCCCTGGCCGGAGCGCTCAACCGACGACTCGTCACCGCCGGGGTCGACGTACGCGAACTGCGTCCGCTGCGTCACTCGCTGGAGGAGGCGTTCCTGGAGCTGACCACGCCGACCGCGTCCGCGCCCCGACGATCCGACCAGCCGGAAGCGACGACGGGAGCCCAGCGATGATCGCCTCGGTACGTGCCGCCTGGTTCGCCGACCGGCGACGCCCGGCGGTGTGGACGGTAACGGCGACCTGGACGCTGCTCGCCCTGGCGTTCGGCATCGGCATCCCGTACCTGGTGCACCTGACCCTGGCCGGCGACCCGGAGCAGGCCGACGCCGCCGAGACGCTGCTGGCCGCCGTCCTGCCCGGCCAACTGGTCACCACCGGCATCGGGCTGTTTCCCCTCTTCGGCGGCGCCATCGTGGTCATCCTCGGTGCCCTGGTCGTCGGCAACGAGTACCGCTGGGGCACCCTCAACCTGATCTTCACGCAGCGCCCCCGGCGCGGGCAGGTGCTGGCCGGTCACGCCGTCGTCCTCTGTGGGCTGACGTTGCTGGTCGCCGTGCTCACCTTCGGCGCGTTGGCGGTGGTCACCGGGGTGCTCGCGGTGGTGGAGGGACGTGGCGCGGACTGGCCGCCGGTCGCGGACCTGGCCGGTGCGGTGGCCGCCGCCTGGCTGATCTGCACCGCGCACGCCAGCGTCGGCTGGTTCCTCGCGATCGTCTTCCGCAGCACCGCCACGGCGATCGCGATCGGTCTGGTGTGGACCCTGGTCCTGGAGAACGCGATAAGCGGGCTCGCCCTGGTATTGAGCCCGCTGGAGGTGCTGCAGAAACTCCTGCTGGCGCCGAGTTCGGGCGCGCTCGCCGGCGCGCTGGGCGCCCGGTCCCAGTTCGACGGGGGCACGCCCGGCGTGCTGGAATCGTCAAGTGCGGTGCTGCCGGCCACGGTCCTGCTGGGTTACACCCTGCTGATGTTCGGGCTCGGCAGCTGGCTGGCGGCGCGTCGGGACGTCAGCTGACCCGCCGGAGACGGAGGAACAGATGGAGTTCCTGCTCGCTTTCGCGTTGACCGGCCTGGTCGCCACCAGCGGCTGGATCGCCTGGGCCGGGGTGCGCGGCTGGTCCCGGTTCCGGGATCGCCGGCACGAGCTGCGGCTGGCCCGCGCCCGGTCGGCCGCGGAGCTGCGCCAAGCCGAACTGCGCCAAGCCGAACTGGCCAACGAGACCTACCAGGACTTCGTCCGCCGCCACCCGGAGCGGTGACAACGGTGGCGACCCCGCCCGGGGTCGCCACCGTTGTCGTCACGCGCGTCCGGACAGGTCCGGTCGTTCCTCGACCACCGCCACCGCCTCGGTCGCGGCAACCAGCTCGGTGTCGACCGGCACCTCAATTCCGGCCAGCGCCTCTGGCGACTCGTCGCGTGCCGGCAGGCCGAGCCGCCGTACCGCCTCGTCGACCAGCGCCTCGCTGGTCGACCGCAGGTCGATGACGATGCCCGGCTCGTCCGGCCAGAGCGGTTCGAGTGTCGCGGTCTGCGAGTTGAGCAGGCTGGGCGGCATGTACTCGTGGGTACGCACCGACATCCGCTCCCGGATGACCTCGGTCGGGCCGTCGAGGTGCACGAAGAACACCCCCGGCGGTCCCTGCCGCAGCAGGTCCCGGTAGGAGCGCTTGAGCGCCGAACAGGTCAGCACGGTGGAGACGCCCTCCCGGTGCCGGGCGGTCATCCAGTCGGCCAGGGCCTGCAACCACGGCCAGCGGTCGTCGTCGTCCAGCGGTATCCCGGCCCGCATCCGCGCCACGTTGGCCTCGGAGTGGAACTCGTCGGCCTCGGCGAAGGCCAGTCCGGTCCGGGCGGCGATCCCCCGGGCCACCGTGGTCTTGCCCGCGCCGGAGACCCCCATCACCACGATGTGCCGGGTCGACGGCTCACCAGTCATGGACCGTGCCGTCCTTGAGCCGGTTGAACGGCAGGTACGCGGGCTGGTACGGGAATCGGGCGGCGGCCTCCTCGTCCAACTCGACCCCGATACCGGGCTGCTCCCCCGGGTGCAGGTAACCGTCGGTGAAGGTGAACGACTGGCGGAACACCTCGTTGGTCAGCGGACCGTGGCGCATGTACTCCTGGATGCCGAAGTTGTGGATGGCCAGGTCCAGGTGCAGCGCCGCGGCCATGCCCACCGGGGAGATGTCGGTCGGGCCGTGGATGCCGGACTTGATCTGGTACTGGGCGGCGAAGTCGAGCAGCTTGCGCATGGCGGTGATGCCGCCGGTGTGGGTGACCGCCGAGCGCACGTAGTCGATCAGCTGTTCGCGGATCAGGGTCTGGTAGTCCCACACCGTGTTGAACACCTCGCCGATGGCCAGCGGTGTGGTGGTGTGCTGCCGGACCAGCCGCAGCGCCTCCTGGTTCTCCGCCGGGGTGCAGTCCTCCAGCCAGAACAGGTCGTACGGCTCCAGGGCCTTGCCGAGCTTGGCGGCCTGGATCGGGGTCATCCGGTGGTGGCCGTCGTGCAGCAGCGGCAGCTCCGGGCCGAACTCGTTCCGGACCGCCTCGAAGACACCGGGCAGGTGCCGCAGGTAGGCGCGGGTGTCCCAGTCCTCCTCGGCGGGCAGCGGGGTGCGCTGGGCCGGCTCGTAGTCGTAGCGCTTGCCGCCGGTGCTGGGCTGGGCGGCCACGCCGTACACGGCGTTGATGCCGGGCACCGAGGTCTGCACCCGGATCGAGCGGTAGCCCTGCTCCAGGTGCGCGCGGATGGAGTCGAACAGCTCCGGCACGTCGCGGCCGGAGGCGTGGCCGTAGGCCATGATGCCGTTGCGCGACGCACCGCCCAGCAGCTGGTAGAGCGGCATGCCGGCGGCCTTGGCCTTGATGTCCCACAGCGCGACGTCCACTGCGGCGATGGCGGCCATGGTGACCGGGCCGCGCCGCCAGTACGCCGAGCGGTACAGGAACTGCCAGGCGTCCTCGATGCGGTGCGCGTCGCGCCCGATGAGCAGCGGCACCACGTGGTCGCGCAGGTACGAGGCGACGGAGAGTTCCCGGCCGTTGAGGGTGCCGTCGCCCAGGCCGGTGATGCCGTCCGCTGTGGTGATCTTCAGTGTGACGAAGTTGCGGTCAGGGCTGGAAACGATGACGTCGGCAGCGACGATCTTCACGAGGGGGTGCCTTTCTCGCAGTGTCAGCGGAGGGTGGTGCCGGCGGCGTTGCCGGTCAGCAGGGAAAGCTCGTCACGGCGGGGCAGACCCTCCCAGTCGCCGTGCGCGGTGACCGCGAAGGCGCCGAGCGCCACCGCGCGCCGCAGCCGGTCGCGTAGGTCCAGTCCGTCGAGGTGGCCGGAGAGGTAGCCGGCGGTGAACGCGTCGCCGGCGCCGACGGTGTCCACCGCGGTGACCGGCACCGCGGCGAGGTGCTGCGCTCCGTCGCGGGTGTACGCGCGGGCCCCGTCGGCGCCGAGCTTGACCAGCACGGTCTGCACGCCCCGGTCCAGCAGTTCGGCGACGACGCCGGGCTCGTCGGTGCCGGGCCCGGCGACCAGGTCCAGTTCGTCGACGGAGGCGATGACGATCGACGCGTACCCGGCCAGTGGGGTGAGCACGGCGCGGGCGGCGTCCCGGGACCAGAGCCGGGCCCGGTAGTTGACGTCCAGCGACACGGTGATGCCGGCGGCGGCCGCCTGCCGGGCCGCGAACATCGTCGCCTCCCGGGCGCTGTCGGACACCGCCGGGGTGATGCCGCTCAGGTGCAGTACCCGGGCACCCGCGGCGAGCGGTCCGGCGACGTCGTCGCAGGTCAGCGCCGAGCCGGCCGAGCCGGTGCGCTGGTACTGCACCCGGCTCAGGTCGGCGGTGCGCCGTTCCAGGAACATCAGGCCGGCGAGCCGGTCGGGGTCGCGGCGTACGCCGTCGGTGCCCACGCCCTCGGCCCGCAGTTGGCGCAGCACGAACTCACCGAGTTCGTCGTCGCTGACCCGGCCCACCCAGGCGGCCCGGTGGCCGAGTCGGGCCAGCCCGATCGCCACGTTCGTCTCCGCGCCGGCCAGGTGCATGGTCAGTGGACCGCCGAGGGCCAGCGGGCCGGACGAGCGCAGCGACACCAACGCCTCGCCGAGGGTGAGCACGTCCACGGGCGCGGTCACTGTGGCCCCGCTTCGCGGACCGCCGCCCGGTAGGCGCGGGCCCGCCCCCGCAGCGCGTCGAGGTCGCCGCCGGAGGCGGCGTCGCCCACCAGCGGGCCGCCGACGCCGACCGCGATCGCGCCGACCGCCAGGTAGCCGGGCAGCTCGGCCAGACCCACCCCGCCGACGGCGACGAACGGGATGTCCGGGAACGGGTCGCGCACCGCCTTCAGGTAGGCCGTGCCGCCTACCGACGCCGGGAAGAGCTTGACCGCGCTGGCGCCCCACCGGACGGCGGTGTACGCCTCGGTCGGGGTGAGCGCGCCGGCGGCGACCGGCAGGCCCCGGCGGACCGCCTCGGGGATCGAGTCGACCACGGCCGGCGTCACCACGAACTGGGCGCCGGCCGCCGCCACGTCGGCCACGGCCGCCGGGGTGAGCACCGTGCCGGCACCGACCAGGGTGCCGGCGGGCGCGTCCGCCCGGATCGCCGCGATGGCGTCGAGCGCGCCCGGGGTGGTCAGCGCCACCTCGATGATCGACACCCCCTCGGCCAGCAGGGCGGTGCCGGTGGCGATCGCGGCGGCGGTGTCGGTGCCCCGGATGATCGCCAGCAGCCGCTGCGCGGTGAGTTCGGCGGTGAGCAGGTCGGTCATGGTCACCACTCCGCGTACGAACCGTCGACGTGTCGGAACATCGGGCTACGCCAGGCGTGACCCCGCTTGTCCGCCGCGCGTACCGCCTGCTCGTCGATCTCGATGCCCAGCCCGGGAGCGGTGAGGCGCTGGACGTACCCGTCGACGAAGGTCAGCGGCTGCTGGTCGACACAGTAGTCGAGCACCTCGGCACCAAGGTTGTAGTGGATGCCGATGCTCTGCTCCTGAATCAGGTAGTTCGGCGTGGCGAAACCGACCTGCAGGCAGGCGGCCAGGGCGATCGGCCCGAGCGGGCAGTGCGGGGCCAGCTGCACGTCGAACGTCTCGGCCAGCGCGGCGATCTTGCGTACCTCGGTGATGCCGCCGGCGTGCGACAGGTCCGGCTGGGCCACCGCGATGCCGGCCTGGAGCACCGGCAGGAACTCCTGCCGGTTGTAGAGCCGTTCCCCGGTGGAGACCGGGGTGGTGGTGGAGCGGACGAACTCCCCGATCAGGTGGGAGTTCTCCGGCACCACCGGCTCCTCCAGGAAGAACGGCCGGTACGGCTCCAGCAGCGGCGCGACCCGGCGGGCGTTGGCCAGGGTGAACCGGCCGTGGAAGTCCACGGCCACGTCCCGGTGCTCGCCGAGCACCTCGCGGGCGGCGGCGACCCGCTGGACCACCTCGTCGAGTTCGGCGACGGTGGCCAGCGGGCTCATCCGCCCGGAGGCGTTCATCTTCACGGCGGTCAGTCCCGCCTCCACCCGCGCGGCGATCTGGTCGCGCACCTCGCTGGGCTCGTCACCGCCGACCCAGCCGTAGACCCGGATCCGGTCCCGGACGGGTCCGCCGAGCAGCTGGTGCACGGGGGCGCCGTACCGCTTGCCGGCGATGTCCCACAGCGCCTGGTCCAGGCCGGCGACGGCGCTGGCCAGGATCGGGCCACCCCGGTAGAAGGAGCCCTTGGTCATCACCTGCCAGTGGTCCTCGATGCGCAGCGCGTCCTGGCCGATCAGCAGTTCGCTGAGCTGCTCGACGGCGGTGCGTACGGTCTCCGAGCGGCCCTCGCAGGTCGCCTCGCCCCAGCCGACGATGCCGTCGGTGGTCTCCACCCGGACGAACAGCCAGCGTGGTGCGACGAGGAACGTCTCGACGCGGGAGATGGTGGTCATGGTGCTCAGCCCTTCGTCGCGCCTGCGGTGAGTCCGGAGACGATGTACTTCTGCACGAACAGCGCGATGATCATGATGGGCAGGGTGACCACGGTGGTCGCCGCCATCAGGCCGCCCCAGTCGATGCTGGCGTAGCCGACGAAGTCGAAGATCGCCACGGGCAGGGTCTTCGTGTCCGCGCCGGAGAGCACCAGGGCGAACATGAAGTTGTTCCAGGAGAAGATGAAGGACAGGATGCCGGCGGTCGCGATGCCCGGCACCGACAGCGGCAGGGTGACCCGCCGGAACGCCCCGATCGGGGTCAGACCGTCGACCTGCGCCGCCTCCTCCAACTCGTCCGGCAGACCGTCGAAGAAGCCCATCATGATGTAGACGATCAACGGCAGGGACACGAACATGTGGCTCAGGATCAGCACGCTGAACCCGCCGACCATGCGCAGGTTCGAGAAGACGTAGTACCAGGGCACCAGCAGCGAGACACCGGGGATGACCCGGGCCATCAGCACCACAAGCGCCGACTTGCGCATGTTGAACCGGCTCATCGAGTACGCGGCCGGCACGCCGAGCAGCAGCGACAGCACGGTCGCGGCAAAGGCCACCCAGAGGCTGTTGCCGATGAACTGGATGTAGTTGGCCTGCTGCAGGACGGTGCCGTAGTTGTCAAGCGTGGGCGAGAAGATCAGGGCCTTGCTGGTGTCGTAGATGTCGACGTTTGTCTTGAAGGAGGCGGCGACCATCCAGACCAGCGGCGCCACCAACGACAGCACGACGACGACCAGGGCCACCGTGCGGAAGATCCGGAATCCGAGACTCGTCTTCATCGGGCGGCCTCCTTCTTCTTGCGGGAGGTGAGGAGCCACATCACGCCGATGATGATCAGGAAGAACAGGATCAGCACCGTCGAGGAGAGGCCGTACTCGTTGTAGTCGAAGCTCAGGCCGTAGGCGTACACGTTGAGCGTCTCCACCTCGTTGAAGGAGCCGCCGCCGCGCCCCTTGGTCGCGTAGAGGATGTCGAAGGTCTTCAGCGCGTCGATGCCGCGTAGCAGCACCGCGACGATCACGGTGGGCATCAGCAGCGGCAGGGTGACGTGTCGGAAGCGCTGCCAGGTGCTCGCGCCGTCGATCATCGCCGCTTCCTGCGGCTCGTCGGAGAGCGAGGTCAGGCCGGCCAGCAGGATCAGCACCACCATCGGGGTCCACTGCCAGATGTCGATGAAGATCGTGGTGGGCAGCGCGGTGTTCTGCCCGGCCAGCCACGGCTGCGGGCCGATGCCGACCCAGCTGAGGATCTGGTTGGCCATACCGATGTTGGGGTCGAAGATGAGCCGCCACATCATGCCGACGGCCACCGGGGTGGCGACCAGCGGCAGCAGGATCGCGACCCGGACCCACTTCTCGCCCTTGAACGGACGCCACAGCAGCAGGGCGATCGCCATGCCGAGCACTACCTCGAAGAACAGCGCGGCACCGGTGAACGCGGCGGTCCGGCCCACGGCGGGCCAGAACCGGTCGGTGTCGGTGAGCACGTCCAGGTAGTTACGCAGGCCGATGAACTCCGACTCGGCCCGGACCGACCCCGAGGAGTCGGTGAAGCTGAGGTAGATGGTCCAGGCCAGCGGGAAGATGATCAGCGCGGCGACGAAGGCCATGGCCGGGGCCGCGAAGAGCCACTTGCGATGGTCGTTGGCCCAACGCGCCCAGCCGGGCGTGTCAGGCATGACTCCGGCGCCGCGTGGCGTCCGGCTGGGTGCGGTTACAGCTGGCATCAGATCTCCGTGATGGGGAGGCCGGACGGGGGTGGCGGGGCTGTCCGCCCCACCACCCCCGTGCCCGGACTTAGCGGGCCTCGTCGTCCAGGAACTTCTGGAAGGCCTGGTTGGCGGCCTCGGCGGAGGCGGCGGCGTCCTTACCGGTGATGGCGTCGACGATCGGCTGACCGACGATCTCGCGGGCCTGCGCGACCCGCTCGACCACCGGCCGGTCGTGACCGACACCGTTGGCCAGGCTCACGGTGATCGCGTCGGCCATGTCCTTCGGGTAGGTGGCGATGCCCTCGGGGTTCTCCCACACGGAGGTACGGGCACCCGGCACACCGGACTTCTGCTGCTCCAGGGTCTGCGCCTTACCGGCCGCCCACTCGATGAACTTCCAGGAGTTGTCCTGGTTCTTCGAGGCCTCGTTGACCGCCAGCGCCCAGGAGGGGACGTTGTACGGCTTCGAGCCGGCCGGGCCGGCCGGGAACGGCGCGAACCCGACGGTGTCGGAGACCTTCGACTTGGCCGGGTCGGTGGCGTTCTTGTAGAGCGAGTTCGCCTCGGTGTAGAAGGCGGCCTGGCCCTGGGTGAAGATCGCCATCGCCTCCGACCAGCTCATGTCGGTGCTGATGTTGGCCGGGCCGTGCTCCCGCAGCAGACCGCCGTAGTACGCGTACGCCTGCTTGGCGGCGTCGGTGCTGACCGCGGACTTGCCGGCCTCGTCGACGAAGTCGCCGCCGAAGCTGAACAGGAAGCTGGAGAACTGGGTGACCGCGGCGGCCTTGCCGGTACGCGAGACGAAGCCGGCCACGCCCGGGTTGTCCGCCTGGATCTTCGCGGCCTGGGCCTTGAGCTCGTCCAGGGTCGCCGGCGGGGCGCTGAAGCCGGACTTCTCCAGCAGGTCCTTGCGGTAGTAGAGCACCTGCTGCTCGGTGATGATCGGCACGCCGACCACCTTGTCCTCGTAGGTGGTGGTGCTCAGCGGCGCCGCCTGGATGTCGGCGAGGTCGAAGTCGCTGCTGCCCTTGGCCTTGTCGGTGAGGTCGGCGAGGTACTTGTTCTTGGCGAACAGCCGGCCTTCCTGCAGCGGGCGGTACATCATCACGTCGATGTCGCTGGAGCCGGCGTTCAGCTTGACGTTGTACTGGTCCGACAGCTGGTCCTCACCGAGCTGGGTGACCTCGACCTTGATGCCGGTCTCCCGCTCGAACTCCGGCAACGCCTTCCGGATGTTCTCGGTCCAGACATGGTTGACCAGGGTGACCCGCACGGTGTCGGAGGAACCGCTGTCGTCGCCGCCGCCACAGGCGGACAACGTCAAGGCGGACACCATCGCCAGAGATATCCCGATTTTTGACCGACGTCCCACGTCCGTCTCTCCTTCTGTGTTGGTCGCGACCCCGGGGGGACGGGCACGACAACGGGTTTTTACATCCGCTTAACGTCCGGATGCTAGGCCGAAAAAGCAGACTTATACAAGGGGTACCTCGGACTGATATGATCCGTGACGTGATTGTGCCCTCACCGGGGGTTGCACCCGCACAGGCCGCCCCTGCCGAGGCTGGGCTGCACGGACGCGTCCTCGACCACCTCGGCACCGCCATCTGCGGCGGTGAGCTGGCCGCCGGCGCCGTGCTCAACATCGATGAACTGGTCGACCGCTACGCGGTGTCCCGCTCGGTGATCCGAGAGGTGCTGCGGGTGCTCGCGTCGATGGGGTTCATCGAGACCCGCCGCCGGGTCGGCGTCATGATCCGCTCAGCCGATCACTGGAACGTCTTCGATCCCCAGGTGATCCGCTGGCGGCTGGCCTCGGCCGGACGCATCGCCCAGATCCGCTCGATCACCGAGCTGCGTACCGCCATCGAGCCGCACGCCGCGTGGCTGGCCGCCCAGCGCGTCGACCACGACGACGCGAGCGAGCTGGTGGGGCTCGCCGCGAAGATGTGGGCCGCCGGCAAGGCCGGCGACGAGGAACGCTTCCTCCGCCTGGACATCGAGTTCCATCAGCGGGTGCTGCGCGCCTCCGGCAACGAGATGTTCGTCAAGCTCCAGGACCTGGTCGCCGAGGTGCTCATCGGCCGGCATCACTACCACCTGATGCCGCACTACCCGCACGAGCAGGCCCTGCAACTGCACGCCGAGGTCGCCCAGGGGATCCAACGACACGACGGCGACAGCGCCCGCCGCGCCATGGTGCAGATCATGGAGCACGCGTTCGAGGAGATGTCGTCGATCTGGGAGCAGACGCTGCACGACCCGCACCTGGCCTGAACACAGGTCACCGCGGTCGGATCAGCCACTCCCAGGCCCGACGCAGGCCCAGCCGCACCGGGTCGTCGGACTCCTCCACCTGCTCGGCCGGCATGTCCGTGCTCGGCTCGTGCAACTGCCCGGCCGGCACCGACAGCACCACACCCCGCTCGTGGAGTTCACCGATCTGCTCCCGGTAGGCGAAGCGGTGGGCATGGTGCTCCCGGGACGGTTCGATGATCACACCATGGAAGATGTCCTGCGCCTCGTCGGCGACGACATGCTCGACGACCCCGACGAACGCGCCGCCGGGGGCGTAGACCGGGACACCGGCGCCGAGGGCGAGGTAGGAGACCTTCGCACCGAGATCCGTCACTGTCACGCTCCTTCGGTACGCGTCGGTGGCCGCCCGTCCGGTGAGAGGGCTGCGATACCCGCTACCGCGCCGCGCACACGTCCGCCGGGACCGCGCCGGACACCGAGCGGGCATACGATGCCGCGCATGGCGTTACTGCACCGGGCGGAGATCCGCCCCACCAAGCTCGAACTGTTGACCGCCTGGCTGCCCAGCCGTGGCTGGTACCAGGGGGACGCCGCCGCCGAGGTGGTGCGGGTGGCCGCGTACCGGTTCGACGACCCGGCCGGTGAGGTCGGCATCGAGACCCTGCTGGTCCGCGCCGGGGCCGGCCCGGTGCATCAGGTGCCGCTGACCTACCGTGGTGCGCCGCTACCGTCCGCCGACGCCTGGCTGATCGGCACCATGGAGCACTCGGCGCTGGGCACCCGCTGGGTCTACGACGCCTGCGCCGATCCGGTGTACGCGGCCGCGCTGGCCGAGGCCGTGCTCGCCGACACCGGGCAGGCCGAGGAATACTTCGAGGTCGACGGCCACCGTGAGGTGCGCGCGCCGAGCATGGAGATCAGCAGCGACCCGGGCGGCATCGACGTGCCGGCCGTCGGCGCGGTACGCCGGGTGGTGGACGGCACCCTGGCCGTGATCGTCACTGACACGGTGGAGTTGACCCTCCTCCGCCGTCCCGACGCGGCCGCCGGCGGTACGCCGAACGGCACGGTCGCGACGCTGAGCGGCGCCTGGGACGGCGTGAGCATCCCCCTGGCGTACGCCGCGCTGCGCTGACGCCCGTCAGCGACGCAGCGGCAGGGACACCCTCGGGACCATCGATGCATACCGAGTATGCTCCGATCTCATGCGACACCACCCCGACCGCCGCAGCATCGCGCTCACCGCCGTACTCGGCGGACTGCTGCTCGGCATCCTCGACTTCATCTGGATCAAGTTCGTCCCCTTCCCCTTCGCCGACCTGGGCAACTCCAGTGCGGTCTGGGCGGTCGCCGCGTTCGCCTTCGGCTTCTGGGTCCGGACCGGCTGGGTACGCGCGGCCATCGGCGCCGCCGTCGCGCTCGTCGTCGCGGTCCCCGGCTACTACGCCGCAGCGGCGCTCATCCAGGGCGACGAGTGGTCGATACTGTGGGCACCCACCTCGCTGCTCTGGATGAGCTTCGGCGTCCTCGCCGGAGTGGTCTTCGGCATCGGCGGTGTCTGGGCGCACGAGCGAGGATGGCGACAACCGGTCGGCATCGCCCTGCCCGGCGCGGTCCTCTTCGCCGAGGCCCTGATCGACGCCAGCCGGATCAACCACCCGAACTACGGCATCGACCCGCTCTGGGACGTCCTGATCAAGACCACGCTGGGCGTCCTGGTCGTGGTCGTCGTCGCCCGCGGCACCCGGGCACGACTGCTCGCGCTGGCCACCGCACTCCCCCTGGCTCTGATCGGCTTCGCAGCCTTCCGACTGGCCGGCTTCGGCCTCTGACCGGGTGCCACACCCACCGCATCGACTCGCCCCGCCCGACCGCTCCCGACCGGACGATCTCGACGGCGCGAGGCGGGCCGCGACACCGGTCACCTCGCCGTCCGGTGCAGTCGTCAGTCGGTGAAGGCGGCGAGATCCAGTCGGGCCAGGCGGTCCGGGTCGGCGATCACGTCGATCTCGGCGATCAGGCCGGCCGAGACGGTGAAGGCCATCACCGACAACGGCCGACCGGCTGCGGTCACCACCACACCGGCGCTGCCGTTGATCACAGCGGGCCGGGCGAACGGGGAGAACCGGCCGAAGGTGACGGCCTGAGCGGCGACGTCCCGGGCCCCGGTGAGCACGGTGGTGTGCCGGGTACGGGCCACGCCACCGTCGGCACGCAGCACCACGTCCGGATGCAGGACGCCCACCAGCGCGTCGAGGTCACCGTCGCGGGCGGCGGCGAGGAAGGCGTCGACCACCTGCCGCTGCCGGGCCAGATCGGCGTCCGGTCGGGGGGCCTGGCCGCGTACCCGTCGGCGGGCCCGACTGGCCAGTTGCCGGGCCGCCGTCGGTGACCGGTCGATCATCGGCGCGATCTCGTCGAACGGTACGGCGAACATGTCGTGCAGCACGAAGGCGAGCCGTTCCGCCGGAGTGAGGGTGTCCAGGACCACCAGCAACGCCAGCCCCACCGAGTCGGCAAGCACGGCGGCGTACTCGGGATCGTCCGGGCCTGCCGGTGCGACCACCGGGTCGGGTACCCGCACGTCCAGTGGCTCCTCGCGGCGGCGCCGGCGGCCGCGCAGCGTGTTCAGACTGACCCGGGCGACCACCGTGGTCAGCCAGGCGGCGAGGTTGTCCACCCCGTCGACGTCGGTACGGGACAGCCGCAGCCAGGTCTCCTGCACCGCGTCGTCGGCCTCGCCGAGCGAGCCGAGCATCCGGTAGGCCACCGCGCGCAGGTGCGGCCGATGCTCCTCAAACCGCTCGGCCAGCCAGGTACGCCCGTCCATGTCGTTCCTTTCGGCTGGACCGACTGGTCGTTAACAAGGGGCCCTTCCTCTACCGCAGGCGTTAGGAAGGGGCCCTTCCTAACGCTTCGACCCCACCTCGCGCCCCAATGTGACCGCCGGGTGATCCAGCTCACCCGGCGGTCACATCGATCGGTGGGGCAGGGTCGAGCCGGTGAAGCCACGAACGGTAATCGACCGCGCGTAATGCCCGGTCCTGGCGCAGGGAGAACGTCGTGCACCCACCGATCCTCGTCACCGGCGGCACCGGCACCCTCGGCCGGCTGGTCGTCCCACTGCTGCACGAGGCCGGTCACCGGGTTCGGGTCCTCAGCCGTCACGGCGGGCAGCCCTCCCCCGGCGTCACCCACGTCACCGGCGACCTGGCCACCGGGGAGGGCGTCGACGCAGCGGTCCGCGACGTGCAGATCGTGCTGCACCTGGCCGGCGGCCAGAAGGGCGACGACCAGCTGGCGCGCACCCTGGCGCGGGCCGCGCGGCAGGCCGGCGTACGCCATCTGGTGTTCGTCTCGGTGATCGGCGCCGACCGGGTGCCGCTGGCCTGGCTACGGATGAAACTCGCCGCCGAGCAGGCTGTCGCTGACTCCGGCGTGCCGTGGACGACGCTGCGCGCCGCCCAGTTCCACGAGCTGACCCTGACTCTGGTCCGAAAGATGTCGGCCCTGCCGGTGATCCCGGCGCCCGGCGGGATGCGGCTGGAACCGGTGGACGGCCGCGAGGTCGCGGCCCGGCTCGCCGCGCTGGCCCAGGCCGCGCCGGCCGGCCTGGTGCCCGACCTGGCCGGCCCTCAGGTGTACGCGCTGGGCGAGCTGATTCGCAGCTACCTGCGGGCCACCGGTCGACGCCGGCTGCTGATGCCGGTACGGATGCCCGGCAGCGCGGGGCGCGCCTACCGGGAGGGGGCGAACCTGAGCCTGCCCGGCGCGACGAGAGGCACCCGCAGCTGGGGGCAGTTCCTCGCCGACCAGGTCGGGCACTCCGCGTCGGCCTAAAACGGATCGGGCCCGGTCGGGACACCACGGGGGTCTCCCGGCCGGGCCCGGCCGCGTGCGCCACCGGCGCTACAGGCGGGTCGGCTGCACGGGGAACGACGCGAAACGGGGCAGGTCGGTGTCGTCGAAGTCGAAGGCCAACTCGTTGACCACCTCGACGACGCCGCTCACCCGGGCGGCGAGCCGTCCCGCGATGTCGACCGCGGAGCGCCGGTCCAGCCGACCGGTCATGGTCACCACACCGTCGCGGACCTCGACCCGGACGGCACCCTCGCGTACCGCCAGCACCCGACGCAGCACCTCCTGCACCACGTCGTGGCGGATGTCCGCATCCGGGCGCAGGTGCACCCGCAACAGGTCGGAACGGGTCACGATGCCGACGACCCGGCCCAGGTCGTCCACCACCGGCAGGCGTTTGACCTGCTCACGGTCCATCAGCTTGGCCGCGGCGACCAAGGAGGTGTGCGGGGACGTGGTCACCGCCGGGGTCGTCATCAGCTCCCGGGCGTTGTCCGCCTCACCCTTGCGGCGCGACCTGCGCTGCCGGGCACCCTCGAAGACCCGCCGCTCGTGCGGCTCACCCATCCACTCCACCTTGTGCAGCAGGTCCGCCTCGGACACCACGCCCAGCACGTGCCCGAAGTCATCCACCACCGGCACGGCACTGACCCGCCGCTCGGCAAGCAGATCGACGATCTGCCGGTACGGCGTCTGCTCCACCACCGTGGCGACGTCCCTGGTCATCACGTCTTCCACCCGCCAGGCCCGCATCACGACCTCCTCTGTAAGGCTTGCGAATCCACGCTATGCCGGACCCGGACGGGCCGGTCAGTGCTGCCCGACCCGCCTGGACAGGACCTCTGGCCCACCCCGACCAGGCCCGTCGGCAAGCGACCGGACAGCGCGCCCGGCGGCGATGGTCGAAGCGCCCGGACCGGGCGGTTCGGGCGGCGATGGCAGAGTCGACGCACGCGGATCCGGCGGCTCGCGCGGCGGTGGCGGTGGTCGAAGCGCCCGGTCGCGGCGGCTCGGGCGGTGGTGGCGGTGGTCGAAGCTCAACGGATGGGCGGCTCGGGCGGTGGTTGCGGCGCGGGTGGACCCGGTGGCGTGCGTGCGCGGGGCAGCACGCAGCGCGACCGGTTGATAACGTGACGGCGACCTCGCCTCTGGCGACCGGCGATGTCCCGGGAGGCTCGCATGTGGGCGGACGAGGCCGCGCTGGACGCGACGCAACGCCGGCTCGACGAGTGGGAGGCGTCGCTCGCCGACCGGGCGCAGCGGGCCAGGGCCCTGTCGGCACGCGTCAGCACCCTCACCGGCACCGCCCACAACATCGACCGCAGCGTCGAGGTCACCGTCGACTCGGCAGGCCACCTGGTCGACCTGCGTCTGGACGAACGGATCCGCCAACAGTCCGCGGCACACACCGCGCGGCAGGTGCTGGCCACCACCCGAGCCGCCCAGGCCGACCTGCTGCGCCGCATCACCACGGCGACCACCGAGACCCTCGGCGACGACGACCCGGCCGGGCCGGCGCTGCTGGACTCCTACCGCCGCATGACCGGGCAGGACGCACCGGATGCCGACCGGTGAGCACATCCAGGTCGACCCCGACGACCTGGTGACCCACGCCGCACGCCTCGACCGGCACGCCGACACCCTCCACACCGCCCGACAGGCCGGCCAGCACGTCCGGCTCAGCGCCGACGCGTACGGTCAACTCTGCGCGATCATGCCCACGCTGCTCGACGGCCTGCAACGAATCCTGGTCGACGGCCTCGACACCGCCGCCACCTCGGTCCGCGACACCGCCGGCCGGTTACGCACCAGCGCCGAGAACTACCGGGCCACCGACACTCGCGCCCTGGATCGGGTACGGAACGTCCGGTGACCGGCAACCCGCTCGTCGCCGCCCCGGTGCACACCGGGCCGAGCGCCTGGGCGGGGGTCTGGATCCTCGACGACATCGAACTGATCCACCAGGGTGTCACCACCGGCAGTTGGATCGACGGCACCCTCGGCGTGGTCAGCGCCGGCCTGGACGCCCTCGCGTTCGTCTCCGACCCGGTCGGCGCCCTGCTCCAGTACGGCATCGCCTGGCTCATCGAACACGTCAAACCCCTCAGCGAAGCCCTCGACTGGCTCGCCGGTGACCCGGCGCAGATCACCGCACACGCCCAGACCTGGCGCAACGTGGCATCCTCGCTGCGCGACGAGGCCGCCACGCTGGCCCGCGACGTCACCACCGACATCGCGGCCTGGCAGGGCGAGGCCGCCCGTGCCTACCGTGCCTGGTCCACCGAACAACACCAGGCCCTCACCGGCCTCGCCCAGGGCGCCGACACGATGGCCGCCATCACCGAAGGCGCCGCCGGCCTGGTCGCCGCCGTCCGACTGCTGGTCCGCGACGCCATCGCCACCTGCGTCTCCCGCCTCATCGTGTACGCCACCGAACTCATCGCCACCGCCGGCCTGGCCACTCCCCTGGTCGTCGAACAGGTCACCACGCTGGTCGCCGCATGGGCTGCCCGCATCGCCCGGCTGCTGCGCGGGCTGCTCAACAGCCTCCGCCACCTCATCCCCACCATCCGCCGCCTCGGCGCCCTCATCGACCAGCTCAAAAAAGCCCTCGCCCGACTCCGCGACGCACCACCCAGCCCGAGTAAGCAACCGTCACACCCCGAGGAACCTCGTCGCTCTCCGGCTCCTGGCAAGGTCGACGAAGAACGCGTTCATGATCTCGGCATGGATCCCGCGACGGGACGGTTCCGGCCCGGCGAGGCAGAGACGGCCCTCCGGCTCGAAGCCGTGCTGGGCGTCAGGCTGACCCGCGCGCCGGCAGAATCGTCGGCCGACTGGGTCGACGAAGCAGGCCACACCTATGATGCAGTCGGCAACTTTCCCGGCCACTTCTTCGACCGGCAGTGGCCGCAGCTCCAGTATCAGATCGAGCGACACCTGGACAAGGCAGACTTTGTCCCGGTGGACGTATCAAGATTCTCAGCAGAGCAAATCTCGCAGGTCGAGCGCTTCATCGCCGACCGTGGTCTTGCTCCGCGTGTCTTCATCGTGGGGACGTGATGGCTGGCCTCATCGTGCTCCGGCCCGGGGTGGACTGGACTGCCACCGGAGGGCTTTTCGACTGGACCCTGGAGTTCCTGATCTCCCGCCTCTCCGACCGAGCCGTTGCAGGGCAGCTACAGGAGATCGTGGACAACAACCTGGGATCGTTGTGGCTGCATGAGCTTCCTGGCTCGGCACAACAGGAGATCGTCGGGCTGCTGCGCAACGGCCTGGTTGCGGCGGGTGCGGACCAGCTTCCCGAGACCGAGCAGAAGACAGTCGTGCTCGGACACCTTCAGGATCTGGTGGACGCCACGCACGCCGCCGGCTTTCCGGAGCGGCGTCGGCAGGCACGATGATCGACTCCGTTTCGCCGTAGTGGCGGTTTCCGCTGAGGCGTACCCCGCCGTTTCGGCGATACGGCGACGCGACTTCCTCAGCTCAGGATGATGGGGTTGCTGAGGGCGGCCATCTGCCGGCCGGGGTGGCGTACCTCGACGCGGACGAAGGACGTTTCGTCCGCGGTCGTCCGCCACTGTGTGACGCCCGCGCCGTCGTCGGGCAGCGAATGGCGGTGCACGACGCCATGCTCGGTGTGCAGGGTGATCGTGCCGGACGGCACACCGCAGACCTGCACCCGTACCACGATGGGCTCGCCGTCGGTGGCCAGGTGCTCGCCCACTCCCCCTGTCCGGTCGGCGGCGGTGGCGGTGACGTCGAGGGTGACGGCGGGCAACTCGGCGATCCAGCTTCGACCCGCGCGGACGCCGGCCAGCACCGCATCGCAGCTCAACTCCTCGGCATGGACCACGGTGTGCGGCGTACCGAGCTGACCGGCGAGATGCGCGTCACTGTTACCCACCGCCGGTTGCCACCGTCCTCGATGGACATCATGGGCCAGGCTGCGTCCCCACTCGGCCAGGGCCGCCTCGTTGTCGGCGTTCCATGGCAGGTCCGAGGCCCAGCGCCCGTTCCACACCTCCACCGCGTCGAACCAGTCGTACGGGTACATCAGCGTGCCCGATGGATACGGCGCGTGCGGGTGCGCCGCCACACAGAGTCCACCACTGCGGCGTACCTGATCCAGGTGTTGTCCGACCACGTCGTCCCGGACGCCGTAACGCCACTCGACCGCCTGCTCGGGGGCAAGGCCCAGGGCGAGCCAGTGGCCGGTCCGGGTGGTGACCTCCTGGCCCAGGATCACCAGCAGGTCGTCCCCGGCGTACGGCCCCCACTCGCCGTGCCCGGCGACCGTGTTGTGCTCGGTGGTGGCGATGAAGTCGAGGCCGAGCGTACGGGCTGCGGCGGCAAGGTGAGCGGGAATCAGGTCGGCACCCTGCGACAGCAGCGAGTGCACGTGCAGGTCGCCCCGGTACCAACCGGGCCCTCGGCCCGCCGCCCGTCGAGGCGGATAGCGCGACTGCGCGACATCGGACATCGACGTCCAGGTTATCCATCCGAACCAGGACGTCAGGGGGCACCCCGGCGGATCCGCGAGCGAGCCACCGTTGGCGACGCCGCCACCTGGCCGAGTGGTCGGCAGCGAACAAGCCGGGACCGGGTCGTGGGCGCTGACGCCCGGGTCACCGCCCGAGGTGGGTGAAGGCGGCCCAGGCCAGCGGCGCGGCGTTGTCGACGCGGGAACAGTGGGTGGCCAGTTCCGCCGGCATACCTTCGGGCGGTTCACGGTCCGGGTCCAGCATCCACAACTGGGCCCGGTGCAACGCCTCGGCCGGTGCACATCCCTGCTCATACAGGAAGTGGTGGACCTGGTACATCAGCAGGGAGGTACCCACGTCGGGCACCGACCACAAGGAGCCGAAAACGGTCTGGGCGCCGGCCGCGAGGAACGCGGTGGCCAGGCTGAACGCCTCGTCGGGCAGCCCACCGGCGAGGTTCGTCGTGCAGGCGGCGAGGAACACCTGACCCAGGTCGAGCGCCGCCAGCCGGGACACCTCCAACAGGTCACGGGCCGGCAGCAGACCACCGGCCAGCACCAGGTGTGAGTCGGCAGGTCGGGTCGGGTCGACGCGCCCGTGACAGGCGAGGTGCAGCAGGGATGATCCCGCCCCGACCGTGCGTACCCACTCCAGGACGGCTTCCGGGCGTGCCAGGTGCCCGGAATCGTCGGCCGGTCCGCCGAGATAGCGGCCCTCGGGGTGAAACCGTCGGTGGATTGCCTGGGCCTCGATGCCCGCGAACGGCAGGTCACCGAGCGGATCCCCGACCAACAGAGCCGAGCGGATCGGCTGTACCGGGCGCACCGCGGCGGTGCAGAGCAGCCGGGCGGAGGGGCTGTAGGAGACGACCAGGTCGTGCACGGCGTAGCGGCGACCGGACGTAGTCTGGCGGTAGGCGGCGTGCCAGGGCACCAACCCCAGTACGCCCATCGGGACGAGGACCACCCGAGCCGGGCCCGCCGAATCCGGCGGTCGCAGGTACGCCACCAGGTGACTCATGGCTGCTCGCCAGGCCCACCGGCACAGGTCGTCGATGGCGGTTCCCGCAGACGGCGGACGGGGCCCGCCGACCGGACCGGCATCTCGGGGTGCCCGCCTCCCCGCCCCGGCGAGGTCGGCACCGAAGGCGGCTCGCAGCAGCCTGCGCACCGGCGCGTTGTCGCCGGCCACCAGATCGCGTAGTTCGAGGATCTCGACCTCGCCGACGCTGGGGACCACCACCGCGAGGCCCGGCACCGGGGGCGCGGCCGGCACCAGATAGACGAGCGCGTCGGCCTCCAATGCGGTGAGGGCGCTGCTGATCTCGCCGGGGCGCACCTGTGCCAGCGGGCCGTGGGTGGTCAGGTCGAGGGCATCCAGCACACGCAACCGCAGGTCGTCGGGAATCTCCCCGGCCGCGAGCACCGAAGCGAGGGCAGCGCCGGTGAGCTGGTCACGGCCCAGTCCCCCGGTCTGTCGCCACTCCGTGGCCAACTCGGCCTGCCCAGCCTCCTCGAGCAGGTCGGCCACGTTGCGGGAGGCGGTCGCCGCGTGCAGGACCAGGCCACGCCCCGCGTCGAGGGCGGTGACAAGATCGTCGTCGGCCTGGTCCTGGAGGCACCATCTGGCGACGGTGGTCGCGGTCGCGGCGGCCTCCCGGGCGGTACCCATGGCGTAATCCGTGCCTGCCTGCAGGAGCACCCGCCGGGCACGGCCGTGCAGGCCGTCGAGCCCGAGCCGCCGGGCCCGCGCCCGGTCAGGGTCACCGGCCAGGCGCAGAGCGTATGCGAGGTCGTGAACCAGTTCGGCCCAGATCGCCATGTTGGTCCCCGCCTCCGCTGTCGCCTGCTCCAGAAGGGCGACGGCGGAGGCGGCGGCCTGCCGCTGTCCAAGGACCGCCAGGGGGAACTGGGCCTTCGCGGCCGTCGCCAAACTCCCTACCCGCAGGACATGGTGCTGCGGGAAACGGCCGGCAAGATCGGTCAGATAGTCCGCCCACTGGCGCAGCAGCGGCAGGTCGGCGCGCCGGAGGGCGGCCATGACCTGGACCCCGCCGACCAGCACCGAGAGGGTTGCGGAGTGGGTGGGAGGACCCGGTGGCAGCGGAACCGGCGGTTGCGGCCGGATCCCTCGGCCGTCGATGTTGTCGACCAGGTCCTCACAGAGGCGGACCAGTGGATCCAGCATGGCCGCGTTCAGCCGCGACGGGCCGAGCCGACGCCGCAGCGCAACGGCTCGCCGGGTCGCCGTCCGCATCCCCTCCACATCCCCCAGGCGACCCCGACCGAGCGCCTCTGACACGGCCGCCAGCATCTGGGCCTCAATGACGGCCGCGGTCTGGGAGTGACCGCGCGCGAGGGCCGCCGCCATGGCCTGCGCGGCGCGGTGCGGGCGGTCATCGAAGAAGCGAGCGGCTCGGGCCTGCAGAAAGTTCGGCAACACCGACCGGAGGAGGGTTCTGTCCGCCTCGGTCATCCGCTCGTCGGCAACGATTCGCAGGAAGGTCGGCAGGCCATCATCCGGGGTGCTGTCGCTGCGGCTGACCTGGTCGAACTGCCGCAGAATTCCTTCGACCAAGTCCAGCACCAAGGTGATGTCCGCAGGCTGGTCCGCACCGCCCATTCGCCCCACGGCCAACAGATGATGCATCCTCGGCGAGTCCGGCTCGACCAGCGCCTGCAGGACATAGGAGAGCTCGCAGCGCAGCAGTACGGCGGCCAGTAGAGCCCGGTCGTGTGGGCTGCTATCCGGCGCGTCATCCAGTGCGCGTCCCCCCTCGTCGAGAATCTCCCGCACCCGGTGCAGGCCTGGTGGAGCGCGATCGGGGTCCCGGGCAGACTCGTGTCCCAGCAACGCCCTGACGACGATCACCCGCATGACGTGCACCGACAGCAGTTCATCCGGTGCCTCCCCCTCGGCGAGGGCATGATCCAGACAGCGGGCAGCGGCGTCCAGGCTGCCCGGCACCTCGGCTAGCTCCCAGCGCGCCAGGTGCGTCGCGCCGAGGTGTACCCACACCCACCACGGTCGGGGCACCGAGGGCAGCGCCTGTTCCCACAGGGCGACCGCCTCGGTGAGGCTGTCGAGGTCACCGGCGGCGTACAGCAGCTCGGCGAGGGCCACCTGGCAGAGAGGGTCGTCATCCTCCGCACGCGCCGCACGCCAGCGGTCGATCGCCCGGGTCAGGTTCGCCGGATCTGCGTCCAGGCGCCACAAGGCGGCGTACGCCTCGGCCTGGTGGCGAAGCAGGTGACGCCGCATGGCGTCACCGGGCGGGCATGCCTCCACGGCCCGGTCGGCGGCCTGGATCGCCGACTCGACGCTCGTCCGGTCCTCGCGCAGGCCGGCCGCCTCCAGGTAGGCCGCGACCAGCTCCGTGCAGGCGAGAAAATAGTGGGCGGTGGTGTCCGGGGAGAGCCGGGCCAGCGACTCGGCGAGCAGCGCTATCGCCTGATCCAGATCCGGTACGTCCTTGCTGCCATTGTCGTACCGGTTCAGCAGGAGCACACCCAGCAGCATCCGGGCGTACGCGGTGGACTCCTCACCGGAAGGGCTGGTCAGCACCACCTGGAGGGCATGCATGGCTTCGGCGCCGTACTCGACCGTCGCCTCCGGCGTCTCGCTCTGCGCGTACCGCCAGAGATACCGGTTCCAGATCGCCTCCAGCAGGGTGTTCGCCACGTCATCGCGTTCCGTGTCCTCCGACGGCCACCCCCGGTACGCCTCGATCAGGTGTCCGACCGCGCTTTCGTGATCGGTGCTCTCGTCGTCGGTGCTCTCGTCGTCGAGCCAGGTCCGTTCGAGGTGGGACATGCCCTTTCCCCAGTGCCAGAACGGTGCCTGCTCGTGGTGGGGGGCGTAGGTCAGCGCCCGGTCGAATTCGACGATGGCGGCCAGGAGCGACGTCTCGTCCTGGTCGCGTACGTAGCGTTCGCCGTACGCCTGCCCGAGCAGCCCGGCCAGTTCGGCGAGGTCCTCACCGTCGGGCGGGGAGGCTACGAGCACGGTCAGGTGTGCAATCCAGTCGTCGAGAGGTACCTCTTCGATCTCCTCGTGGCCGTTCACCGACGCTCACCGGCCAGGTGGGCACCGCGACCGGCGGGCACCTCGGTGACCACCGGCACCGCCAGGGTGATCCAGTCGCTGGCACCCGTACCGGCGGCACCGGCATCGCGGTGCACGGCGGCCAGCCCCAGGCGGCCCAGGAGACCGGCGACGGCCAGTGGAGAGCGTCTCCTGTCAGCCGAGATGTCCTCGATCGCGGGCAGCTCGAACGGAGCGGAGCTGAACTGTTCCTCGGCGGCGAGCAGCAGCAGCCAGTCCCGGGTGCGCGCACCCGGTTGCACCGGATCGCCGGCCGGGATCGTGAACTCGACCGCTCGCCCGTACAGCGCCGCCCCGACGTGCCCGGGTGCGACATGATCCCCGGCGAAGAGCGTGGCGTGGACGCGGTGCCGTTCGGTGATGTTCAGCAGGACGAAGAAGAGTTTCCGACCGCTGTTGTTACGCAGCTGGACGAAGACCGTCGGGGGTCGCCAGGTCCCCTGTTCCCACCGATAGCGAAGATGCAGGGTGCCGTCTCCTGCCGGCAGCAGGGGCGGGCGGTACGCGGGTGCCGTCGACTCACCCGGACGGGCCTCGACCAGTTCCATGCCGACCGCACCCGCCAGCCCGGAGATCGGGTTCACCAGGGCCTTGATCTGGTGCACCCGAGCCAGATGTTCGAGGGCCAGGACGGCCCGCCGGCCGCCGTCGTCGACGGCCAGCTCGGCGCAGAGCGGGAAGCCGTCCGCGTCGCGGATGCGCACCCGGTCCGGCAGGTGTACGTCCAGCAGCAGGTCGGCGCTGCGCTCGTCGTCCCCCTCGACCGGTCGTACGTGCGCAGAGGGCCCGCCGCCCGGCGCGGCCGAGGCCAGCGCGGTGAGCACCGGGTCGGCTGCGGAGCGGTGTACGCCGTCGACCGCCACCGTGACCCTCGGCATCGGGACCCGGCTCAACACGACCGGGTACTGGGTGTCCTCGTCGGGTTCCCAGCCCAGCGGCTCCACCACACTGCGTCCAGGATGGACCCGCACGATCCGCGCCTCGCGCAGCAGCGGCCCGGGCACGGCAACCCGGACGTCCTGGGCGGCCGAGGGCAGGGACAACCCATGGCAGGAGCCAGCGTCGATCTCCCATTCGCCCCGGATTCGACGCATCCGGATACCGATGGCGGGCAGGGTGACCCGTCCGCCCAGGAAGGGCTGATCAGCGATTCCGGGGGTGACCGGCTCCAGCTGCGGGACCTGCTGCCGGGACTGGCGCTCCACCTCGCATCGCGCCGCCACCAGCAGGTCGCGGTATGTCGCCGAGGGCGCCAGCCGACGCATGGCGCTCAGCAAGGACCAGCTGAACAGGCCGTACGCCCGCCCGTCCGCCCAGGTCTCCCCTGCCGTCTCGTCCGTCCGGCAGGCCGCCAGTGCGACATGCTGGGCAGGTGGCCGGGTCAGCACGCGGCGCAACTGCGGCAGCAGCGCTTCGAGTCTCGGCGGGGTGGTCGAGGCGGGCGCGTAGCGGACCAGGTCGCGGGTGGCGCTCTGCGAGTGGCAACTGTCCAGCACGACCGCCAGGTGAGCACCGGTGCCGGCTATCTCGTCGCACAGGAGCAGCAGCTCCTTGTCGTAGAGGTCCGGCACCTCGTCGTGTCGGCTGTCATGGCAGACCAGAGTCTGCATCTGACCGGACGGCTCCAGGTGGGACAGTTCCTTTGGCACCGCGGCCCAGGAGCCGTGCCCGCTGAACCAGAACAAGGCGGTGTCGCCCGGCCCGGCCTGGCCCAGGTGCTCACGTAGGCCCGCGATGACGGCACTGCGGGTGGCGTCTTCGTTCGCCAGCAGCCGGATGGCTCGCGGGTCGCTCACCCCGGCACGTACCTGTAGATAGTCCCGCACCGCGAGCACGTCGTTGTGGCATCCCTGAAGCTGGCCTGCGGCCCGGTAGCGGTCGATCCCGACCAGCAGCGCGAAGATCCTCCTGGTCATCATCGGCTCCCCACGGGCACATGCAGCCAGCCGTGCTCGACGAAGCCCTTGTCGGGCAGGTCAATGGTGATCTCGGTGAACTGGTGGGGCAGCGGGGGAACCACGGAGTGCCGGATGACGTCCTGGTAGAGCAGGTCGGGCACGCCCAGGACGTAGTCGGCGGTCGGGGTGTCCCGGATGGCGGCGCGTAGCGGTGGGCTGTCGAGAATCCGATGTACCGCGATCGCCGCAGTGCCGACCCAGCCGCTGTCGGCCGGTTTCATCAAGCCACGGTGCAGCGCAACCCGCAGTCGTACCCGCTCCTCGGCGCTCAGGCCGTCGTTGGTCCGACGCAGGGCTTCGGCCAGACCGCAGATCAGGTCCGGGATCACCCGCGACTCATCGATGCCCACCGGCAGGACAGCGAACTGCCCGTCGCCCTGGGCCTGCACCACGACCGTGGCCTCGTCCAGGCCGGCGCCGGCGCGGGCCTCGGCCAGGGACCGCACCAGCCACGACTGAGTCCGTTCGGCAAGATGATTCGGTCGGCGGCTGTAACCTGTCACATCGGCGGCCAGGCACAGTCGCACGGCCGCGCCACTCGGTACGGGGTTCTCCGGCAGGGCCTCACGGAAGGCGACCGAGTCCGCGAGGGTGGCGGACCGGTGTACCGGCCGATGCCGCCAGGTGCCGAGGGTCTCCACCCGCAATCCGATGCGCCCGGACAGGAGCCGGGTCGACGGGGGCACCTCGATCATGGCGTGCATCCCGTAGGTCAGCGGCAGGAACATCGCCCCGGACGGGTCCTCGTACGTCCAGCCGAACCGGTGCCGGTGCAGGCCGAACGACCAGGCTCGGGGACGGCCGGAGCGGGGGGCCAGGCGGAGCAGCCAGCCCTGCCGGGTGGTGGCGGCGAGGATCGCGCGGTCGGCGGCCGGGGTCAACGGATGCGGAGAGCTGGCGGCGTAGCTCAGGCCGAGGGTGCCGCCGTCCCGGTCGAGCCGTACCGCCACGGCCTCCGCGTCGTCGAGGGCGACCTCGAAGCGGACCGAGGTGTAGCGCCGGGCGTCCGGCGGCTCGTTCAGGTCGAAGGCGACCAACAGCCCGTAGTAGTGCCGCCCGGACGCCTGCGCACGGCGGCGCAGTTCGACCGGCAGATCCTCGACCGGCACCGGGAAGATCAGGGGACGACCACAGCTCACCGTGCCCGCGCCGAAGGACGGATCCGGTTCGTCGACCCCCCGCACCTGCTCCGGTCGAAGCGGCAGTCGAGCCAGCACATCGGAGGATTGCAGCCGTTCCTCCGCCGGATGCCTTGAGGGGTTTGCGGTCATCGACCCTCCAGTTCACCGTTCGTCGAATGGTCGGCAGCCAGCATCAGTCCACTGTCAGGGCCGTACGGATTGCACCGGGTCACCCATTTCGACATCTACATGTCACGCCCGCGGTATGCCATGGGATTGGCGTCGAGATACACACGACCGATGAGTTCATCGCGCGGGCTCCGATCATCACCGAAACCTCCAGAACAGGAGCGGAAGTGTCGCCCAGTCGACAGAATCCGGCTTGGTCGTGAGATAACTCCTCCCCGGCTGAGGCATCTCCCAACGATGACCCGGTCCGGTCACGGGAATCCCGTAGAAAGGCGGGATCCGCCGGGCCCGGGGGTGTCAGGCTCGACCCTGACGCAGCAGAAGGAACGACGGCAGCCCGCCAGGATCCCCTGGCCCCACTTTGGACGGCGGCAACCGGCCGAGGTGGGGCCAGCCTCAAGCCCGACGGGTCGGCGCCGGCCCGGAGGCTGTCGATCGACATCTGCCACAACTGCCCTGCGGGGCGACCGCACCCAACCTCCCGACCGCAACGATCAGCCGAACGTCTGTCGGAGCTGAATGATCAGCCCCACCCGGACACTGTTTCCGACATCCGTTCGGACACTCATTCAATCCCTTCAGTCGAAGTAGCAGACAGGATGCCTGCCAGTACCGTCCATGGGACCAGCAATCGCGGTCCGATCCACATTTCATCCCGTTACCGGGAAAGCTCGCTCATCCCCTTTGACACGTGAGCCGGAGAATCATGTCCGAACTGAACGCGATACGTAGCGAAGTCCGTGACGCGAAGCGGATGCTTGTCGACCTCGACCGCACCCTGGACCTGGTGGGTACCCATGTCGTCCAACTCGGGCAACAGCAGACGGCCGCCCGGGAGGAACTCCTGGCGCTGCGCGCGGACTTCCTCCGCTTCGTCGAGCAGGCGGAGCGGACCGCCAACCTGCAACGCGCCGAGATCGCGATCAACACCCTCAAGGGCGACCTTGAGCATCAGTTCGGCCATCACAAGGTGGTCCGCAGAACCGCGGTCGGCATGCTCCAGTCGTTCGACCTCGGGTTGGTCAGCGAGGAGTCCGTCCGGGCGGTGGGCGACCAGTTGATGGTGCAGACCCCCCGCTACTGGTTGGCCCCCGTGCTGGTCGCCCTCGCCTCCTGGGCCGGCGACGATCCGGATCTGTGCGTCCGGGCGGTCGAGGAGGCGTACCGCCGCTCCCCGCATCGCACCTCCCTGTTCATGATGCTCGTCCTGCGTCGGCAGGGGCGGCTGGCCAGCGCCGCCCGGTGGCTACGGCACTACCTCGACGCGCAGGACCCCAAGGCCCTCAACCGCGAGTTCGCGGTGATCCTGGAGGCCATCGCCCAGGGCGCCTTCGGACCGGCCGGCATGGAGGTGGTCCGGGACCGACTGGACACCTGGCGTCACCTGCTGCTCGACGACAAGGAGTCGATGGTCGCCCAGGTCAACCGCTGGCGCCGGGAGATGGAGACCCACGTCCGGGAGGAGGAACTCGCCGCAGAGTTCCCCCGCCTGGCGACCACATCGCCCCAGTGGCCACAACTGCAACGTGTCCTGGCCGGTGCCGAGGCCCATCAGTCGATCATCGACCGGTACACCGCCCTGATGGACGCGGAGGCGCCGCCGAACAGCCGCATCGAGGACGCCATCGACGACATCCTCGACCGGCTGGTCGACGAGTACGACCACGAGGAACTGCCACTGCGTCGGGAACTCGCCGCCAACGAGTCGATCGTCCAGGCCGGTGGTGATTTGGCAGCAGCCGAGGCCGCCTTCTCCGAGACCACCACCCTGGACGACACCCGCGACTATCTGACCATCCAGACCCAGTCGGCGCTCGAACCCGAGGGCATCGGGGTGTCTACGCAGACCCAGCGGCTGGCCGTGGCGTTCTGTCACGTCTGGATGGACGAGGCGCACACCGCCTTCACCCGCGACTACCGCCTGGCGATGCCCGCCAAGGTCCAGATGCGATTTGACCTGGGTGGCAACGCCGGACTCGCCGGATTTCGACCACCCGCCTGGACGGGCTCTTTCGACCAGCCGATGAACGCCCTGGAACGGTCGCTGAACCAGCACTGGGACCGGTACGCGCAGCCGTACCTCAACAGCCTGGCCTTCCGGTGGGGTCAACGGCTCATCGTGCCGGCCGTGGTGCTCATTCTCGTCCTACTCTTCGTCTCCGCCGCCAGCAACGTGGGGTTGGGCATCGTGATCGCCGTCTTCGGCGGGGTCGCCTGGTTGGTCTACCTCAAGGGGGCGGCCGACAAGGCCCGCGCCGGTCAGGACAAGGCTCGGGCTCGGGTGGCGACGGCCAAGAAGGACTCCGTGCTCGTGCTGCGGGCGGCCGGAGCCGAGCTGACCGACTGGACCAGCCGGTTCAGCGCAGCCGACGGCAAGGAGACGCAGGTGAAAGAGCTGATCGCCAACCTCGCCACGGCGGGCGCACCACGCAGCCCGCACGAGCGTCGCGCGGTCGACCCCCTGGAGGAGAACTGACATGCCGTCGACCGACAGCGCCGACCAGCCGACCCCGGACGGGCCCACCGAAGCTGAGGTGGTGCCGTGGGCCCGGCAGCCCACACCGCCGCGTCAACGCCACACCGATCGGGTACGCCGCATCGCCGAGGGGTTGCCCGACTGGGAGCCGATGCCACCGGGTGAGATGGTGATCCGCCGCCCTCGGCAGGGCTGACCGGTGCTGGTCGGTGACGGCGGCTACCAGCGGTGGGCCGCCTTCCTTGAGCAGTGGCGGGCCGGCTCCGCCAACGATCCGCAGGGTCTGCCGACCCTGGTCGAGCAGGACTACCCGGCGGAGGTCTGGCTGCGGCTGGTCACCCGACTGACCGATGCCCTGGCGTACCGCTTGCAGACCTGGGCCGATGCGCTGATCGACGCCATGGCCGCGACCCGTGACGAGTTCGAGATGGCCCGTGCCCTGACCCAGGCCAGGCGCGGACTGGCCGCCATCCGGGCCGTCGCGGCCCATCCCGCCCTGCCCGGGAAGCTGGCGCGGGCGTTACGCGATCAGGTCGACGAACAGATCCGCCTGGTCCAGCGGGCCCTGGAGGACGGCATCGACGACGCCCGCCGGGCCGGGCTCGACGACCGGCTCGTACAGGCCAGACTGCGCACCCTGCGCGACAACCCACTGACCGTGCAGGACCGCTCGCCCGCCGGGACCGGCTGGGCCGCCGCCCCGGCCCGGCCGGGCCGCCGGATCATCGTCGATCCTCCCGTACGACCAACCTGAGGAGCGCCCGTTGTCCCACTACGACGAGGCCCGCCGGGACCTCGACAGCTACATCGCCGCACGGGTTCCCCTCATCGGCATCCGGACCCCCGAGCAGGTACGCGCCGTGCGGCTGCTGCGCGAGGTGGCCTCCAGCACCCGTCGGGTCAACCTGCCCTTCTCCATCTACACCCGGGCTACCGGCCTGCGGGATCTGCGGACCAACAACTCCCTACAGGACGACCGGTCGCTGGTGGCCGCGATGGACTTCGCCGCCAGTCAGTTCACCCGGCGGGCCCAGGCCACGACCGCGTTCGTGGACCCGGACATGCTCGACGCCGACTCCTCGGTCACCCGTCACATGGCGGAGTTGGCCCGCCTGGCCGACGACCACTCCGGCAGCATCGTGCTGATCACCGACACCCCGTTGTGGAGTGGGCTGCAACGGCTGGGCATGAGCATCACCCTGGAGCCGCCCAACGTCGACGAGATGTACGACATCGTGGTCGGCTTCCTCAAGGAGCAGCAGGGCGCGATCACCATCGACTGGACCGCGACCGACGCCCGACGCGCCGCCCAGTTCCTGGTCGGGGTCCCCGAGGGCACCGCGGTGAACATCCTCGCCACCATCGCCACGGCCGGACGCCTGCACCGAGAGGATCTCGATCGGCTCACCGAGGTCAAGGACAAGCACTTCTCCGATCTGGCCGGCCTGGAACGTGTCCCGCTGGGACCGGCCGACCGCATGATCGGCGGTCTACACCAGCTCCGTACCTGGCTGGACCGCCGCCACAAGGTGATGCTCTCCGACTTGCGGGAGACCTCGCTGCGCCCACCGCGGGGGGTCCTGCTGGTCGGGGTACCCGGCTGCGGAAAGTCCCTCTCCGCCAAGGCGGTGGCCGCCCAGTGGCGACTACCGCTGTACCGGCTCGACTTCGCCGCCATTCTCGGCATGTACGTCGGGCAGTCCGAGGCCCGGTTGCGGGAGGCCCTGGAGATGGCCGACCGGACCGCGCCCTGTGTGCTCTGGATCGATGAGATCGAGAAGGGTCTTTCCGGGCAGTACGACTCGACCGGGGTGAGCCGGCGCATGGTCGGCCAGTTCCTGTACTGGTTGCAGGAGTCACGGTCCCGGGTGTTCGTCGTGGCCACCTCCAACGACGTCCGTTCCCTGCCGCCGGAACTGCTGCGTAAGGGTCGCTTCGACGAACTCTTCTTCGTCGACCTGCCGGACGAGACCGAACGGGCGGAGATCATCCGGCTCTACCACGGCCGCTACCTCCGCACCGAACCGGACGACGAACTTGTCGGTCGGCTCGTGGCCGCCTCCGACGGCTTCGCCGGCTCCGACATCGAGGCGGCGCTGCGCGAGCTGGGATACACGGTCCACACCGAGGGCACCACCAGCCTGCGGCCCGAGTTCGTCGTGGACACCTTCGTCAACACCAACCCGATGAGCCGTACCCATCCCGAGGAGATCGCCGAGCTGCGGGCCTGGGGCCGGGAGCGGGCGATTCCCGCCGGTGCCGCCGGTGCCGCCGGTACGCCGGCTGCCGGTGGCCGCCGCCGGGTGATCGTCCCGGGAGACACCTGACCAGGAGTATCAGATGAGTAATGATCAGCAGCCCGACGGCGGGATCATCTGGAATGTTCGTGCCCTGGTCGGGGACCTGGCCGATGAGCTGCCACCGGAGTCCTCCACCGGCAGGCCGCAGGAGTCACCCGCCGGCCGGCCGCAGTCGGGCCGTCCGGTCGGCGGCCCGGCTGCGTCGGATGCGACAGGGCCGACCCCTCAGCCGTCGTTGCGGGGCGAGTGGGTCAGTTCCGACCAGGTGGTCCCGCAGCCGAGCGGAATCTCGATGGGCAAGGCGGTCGTGGCGGCCGGTGTCACCCTGCTGGTGATGGTCGTGGCGCTCGTCGTCGCGGTCGGATCGACCGACGACGACACCTCGACCGGCACCTCCTATCCCGATTTCCCGGCCGGGGGGCCGCACTACCTTCCCCCCGAGGAGGCGGGGCTGCCGACCCCGGACCCGCCGGTCGTACCGACCAGCGAGTCCGCTGAGCCGACCTTCGACGATCCGGAGGACCTGGCCCTGGCCCAGCTGCACCAGTTCCGCCAGCAGGACCTGCCGACGGTCTCCCTGGCGGGTCAGTACGTCGCCCAGATGGCCTCCAAGACGGTGGGCATCGTCGACCGCAACCAGATCGCGGCCAACGGCTCACACACCTTCTACGCGGAGGACATCCTGGCCGAGCATCTTGACCTGCGGAACAGGTTCGACGGCGAGACCCAGGTGGTCCTGTTGCTGAGCACCGACTACGGGCGGCAGCAACTGTACGAGGGTGAGCCCCTCTGGATCACCCTCGCGCTCCCACCGGGCAGCTCGAAGGAGGCCGTCGCCCGCTGGTGCGCCAACCAGTTCCCCCAACTCACCGGAACCGACCTGGACAACCAGTGCGTGCCTCGCCGCCTGAACCCTGTCGGCTCCTCCTGACCCGCACTGCCATCGGCCAGGGCGGTGATCGACTCCGTTACGCCGGAATGGCGGCTTCCCGCCGCCGTCTACCCCGCCGTTTCGGCGATACGGCGACTCGCTCGCCGAGTTCAGAAGTGGCCATCGACGGCTTGTCGTGTCTCGGATTCACGGCAGTCGGCAGGGTAGGAAAAGCGGTAGGGGGAGGCTCGCATGGCCACCGGTCTGGTTCTTGACGACACCGGCTTCGAGGTGCTGGTCGACGGGGAGCGGGTCGGGCCTCGACGGACCTTGAGCGCCGAGGATGCGACCCTGCTGGACACGTTGGCGGCGCGTTACGTGCGCGCGGTGCAGGCGAACAACGACGATGAGGTGTTCATCGCCCTGGGTCGTGAGTTGTTCGACTGGTTGGACGGTGAGCACCGCCAACTGACCGGCCTGTTGAAGCAGGCACCGGCACCGCTGATCTTCGAGGTCCAGGGGCCGCGTACCCCCTCGGAGCGGGGTTGGGCGGTGCTGCGGGCGCCGTACGAACTGCTGGCCCGGCCAAGCGGCGGGTTCCTGATGCAGGAATGGACCCAGTTCTCGGTGGTCCGCCGACTCGGGTCGCCGGGGCCCACGCCGCTGCTCGACGGTTTCCGGTTGGGGTTGGCGTTCATGGCGGCGGCCCCGCGCGGGCAGCATGAACTCGACTTCGAGGCCGAGGAGGCGGCCATCCTGCGTACGGTCGGGGACACCCGGCTGGACCTGATGGTCGAGGACACCGGCGACCCGGAGCAGTTGGCGCATCGGCTGGCCGACCTGGGCGGATTCCCGGTGTTGCACCTGTCCTGCCACGGGGTGAACAACTGGTCGGCGCAGCCGGGCCGCCGTGGCGTGCCGGCGCTGATCCTCGAAAACGAGGTGGGCGACGCACGCCCGACCACCGCCGCCGACCTGGTCAGGTTGCTGACCACGATGCCCCGGCTGATGTTCGTCTCGGCCTGCCTGACCGCCACCGCGGCCGACGCGACCGGCCACCTGCCGCCCGGCAGCGGCAGGCGTACCGGTCAGGGACGCTCCGAGGGTGGCACGCCCCTGGTGGCACACTCGTTGGCGACCACGCTGGTCACCGCAGGTGTACCGGCAGTGCTGGGGTGGGATGGTTCGGTCAACGACCGGGCCGCCATCATCTTCGCCGAGAAGCTCTACGGCCAGCTGGGAAAGCGGGCCGACCTAGCGGAGGCGGTCGGCGAGGCACGCCGGGCCTTGTTCGATTCAAAAGACATGACGGTACGCGCGGACTGGCACCTGGCACGGCTGTGGCTGGGGCCGACCGGTGGCGGGCCCCTGGTGGCAGGCGCCCGACGGCGGTCACTGGTCGGGGCCGTACGCGGAATCACGACCTTCCTCGCGGGCAAGGAACAGGTGCCGGTCGCCTCCGCGGACATGTTCGTGGGCCGACGGCCCGAGTTGCAGCAGGCGCTGCGGGCGCTGCGCTCCGGCGAGCGGGCCGGAGTACTGCTGCACGGCCAGGGGCGGTTGGGCAAATCCAGCCTGGCCGCCCGGATCGTGGACCGTTTCCCGGAGCGGGCGGTCGCGGTCGTCTTCGGTGACTACAGCGCGATGGCGATCCTGGATGAGATCGCCAAGGCGGTACGCGCCTACCCGACCGCTCGGGACCTGATCGAATGCCGTCGGCCGGAGGTGCGCGATCGACCCGAAGCCCTTGAAGATGTCCTGATCGATCTGCTGGCCGGCCCGTGCGCCCAGGAAGGCGACGGGCAGCGTCCACTGCTGCTGGTCATCGACGATCTGGAGCAGATTCTCGACCCTGACCCCACGGGCCTGCACCGGGTAAAGACCGGGTCCGCGCCGGTGCTGGCGGCCGTGCTGCGCGCGTTCGACCCGTTGGAGACCGACAGCCGACTGCTGCTGACCAGCCGCTACCTGTTCACCCTCGGCGGGTTGGAGTCGCGACTGGAGACGGTGCAGTTGCGTCCGCTGTCCAGCGTGGCGCGCTACAAGCTGCTTCAGCGCCAGCAGGGGCTCATCCCCACCGAGCGGCAGGCCGAGCGGGCGAAGTTGGCGCAGCGGGCACTCGACGCGAGCGGCGGCAACCCGGGCTTACAGGATCTCATCGGGCGGCGACTGGTCTACAGCGAGCAGGTGTCCCTGGAACGGGCTGAAACGGCCGTGGCCGGGCTGGAGGCGTACCTGAAACAGGGTGGCCTGCCCTCGGACGCCGATCTGCGCGCCTTCCTGGAAAACCTCGATTTGGACGACCTGCTGGTCCTGGCCGGGCCAGCGCACGTTGCACTGCTGCGGGCGATAACTCTGTTCGACCTGCCGGTGCCAGTGTCGGCGATCGAGGTGCTGGCCAGCAATACCGGTGGGTCAGTGGACCGGTTGCGTGCACTCGGGCTCCTGGACGCCTACCCGGATGCCTTCGATCCGCAACGCCCGGCGGTGGCCGTCAACCCTCTTGTCGCCGGACGGCTCCCTCCCCTGGCCTCGCACGAGCAGACCACGGTGGCCGCGCTGACAGTCGAGCCGTTGTTCGACGCCTGGGGCGATACCGAGCACCAGTCCACCCGCAGTCCGGTTCTGGATTTGCAAATAACTTGGCTGGCAGTGGCGGCCGACCACCCGATGGTCGTGGCGGCCTGCGCGGCAAGGGCCGTGTGGGCGCTGCGCGCCGGCCGGGCGGTGGACGCTTTCCGGTTTGGGGAGGAAGCGATCGCACTGCTCGACCGACACCACACGCCAGTGCCGACTTTCTTGCTGCGCCAGGTCGCCGATGCTGCCCGGACCAGCGGCGACGGCGACGCCACGAAAGCGCTGTACGACCGCGCGCTACAGCAGGTGCAGAACGCGGATGAGCAGGACGCCGACCCGCTCGACCAGGCGCGGATCATGGCACAACGGGCGGACTTCCTAAGGGTCCAGGGTGAGCCGGAGCAGGCCGAGCTACTCCTACGGCAGTCGCATCAACTGTTCCTGGCAGGTGGTTCGGAGCGTGAGGCTGCAGTCGCTGTGGGTCAAATCGCCGACATCTATTACCTACGCGGCGACTACGACGAAGCACTCCGCATCCACCACGACATCGCACTACCCGCCTGCGAACGCCTCGGCGACACCCGAGGAACCGCCGTCACCTGGGGAAAAATCGCCGACATTCACTTCGAACGCGGCGACTACGACGAAGCACTCCGCATCCACCACGACGTCGCACTACCCGTCTACGAACGCCTCGGTGACACCCGAGAAGCCGCCGTCACCTGGGGAAAAATCGCCAACATCCACCAGCAACGCGGCGACTACGACGAAGCACTCCGCATCCATCACAACATCGCACTACCCGTCTACGAACACCTCGGTGACACCCGAGAAGCCGCCGTCACCTGGGGAAAAATTGCCGACATCCACCACTTACGCGGCGACTACGACGAAGCACTCCGCATCCGCCGTGACATCGCACTACCCGTCTACGAACGCCTCGGTGACACCCGCTCCACCGCCGTCACCTGGGGAAAAATCGCCGACATCCACCACTTACGCGGCGACTATGACTTCGCCGCTGAGCTTCAGCGCAAGCGTTTAGCTGTGCATGAGAGCCACGGCGACCTCGATGGGATCGCGAATGCGACATGGGGGTTGGCCCAGTTTGACCTGGCGCGCCATGACTACGAGTCTGCCTATCCGCGACTTGTCGATTCGCTCAACTACCTCATTCGACTGCAACGTCCCGACGGCATTGCAGTGGTGGGCTACGAACTCGGTCAACTGCTGGGAGGTGCAGGCCAACTCGATGAAGCCCGTTCGGTGCTTGCACTGAGCCTGGCCGCCGCTCAGAAGATCGGCATGTCCGACGTAGTCCAAGGCATCAGCGAACTGCTGGCGGGCCTGCCCGAGCAGGATGAGCCGACGGCGGACTGAGGGCTATCGGCGCTCCAGAATGGGACGTCGAAGAGGGAGCGTTACTTCCGTCGGACCGGCGAATCGGCAAGGCGTACGTGTTCCATGCCGAGGTTCTCGACTCGATCATCGGCGGCGAGTAGGGCGTCGATCAGCTTACGTCTGCGGGCCACCCGCGATGCTCGCCGGTTCCCTGCTGCGGCTGCTCGCCGCCGGGGTGCCCGCCGACCGGATTCACCTGCCCGAGCAGATCCCGTGGCGCTGACCGCCTCTCCTACCCCGGTAGGAGGCGGGACCCAGACCTGTGGTCGCGGTTGGGGCCTGTGGTCGGGCGCGCTGCGGCAGCACGCCGAACAGCATCGGAGGCATGACTGCTACCTATTCGCGCCAGGGGACGTCCTGGCATCGTCCGCTTATGGTTTTCGTCTGGGCGATGGCGGGTCTCGCCGTCGTCGCCGCCGTTGGCGTCGTCGTCGACGGGCGGGTCCTGACCGGTGTGCCGATCTGGCTCAAGCCGTTGAAGTTCGCGGTGTCCTTCGTGTTGTACGGGGTGACCCTGGCCTGGCTGCTCTCCCTGCTGCGCCGACGCAGCCGGGTCGCGGAGTGGACGGCCACCCTCATCGTGGCGCTGGGGGTGGTGGAGATGGCCATCATCGTCGGTCAGGTGCTGCGGGGCACGACCAGCCACTACAACGTGAGCAGCCCGTTGAACGCGATGCTGTGGATGCTGATGGGTGTGGCGATCATGATGCTGGCCGTGGCACACCTCGTCCTCGCGGTGGCGGTGCTGCGGCAACCGATCGCCGACCGGGCCGGCCGGTACGCGATCGGGTTGGGGTTGGGGTTGGCGCTGCTCGGCATGCTGGTGGCGATCCCGATGGTGATGGCCGGTGACGGGTCGGCCGCCGAGGGGATCGCCGGGGCGCACAGCGTGGGGGTGGTCGACGGCGGTCCCGGCCTGCCCCTGGCCGGTTGGAGCAGCAGCGGCGGGGACCTGCGGATCGGCCATTTCGTGGGGTTGCACGCGATGCAGGTGCTGCCGATCGTGGCGGTGCTGCTCGGCCGGTTCGGCGGTGGCCGTCTCGACGGTCGTACCCGAGCGCGGCTGCTGGTCGTGGCGGGTGGCGCGTACGGCGGGTTGACGCTGCTGTTGACCTGGCAGGCGTTGCGAGGGCAGCCGCTGCTGCGGCCGGACGCGCTGACCCTGGGCGTCGCGGCGGCACTCCTCGTCGCAACCGTGGCTGCCGCCGGCCTGCTGGTGGCCCGTGGTCGCAAACCCGAAGTGGCGTTGGCGGCGTGAGCGGGCGCAGCATCAGGTGCGGCGGGCGCCGGGAAGGCGTCTGGGAGGAAGGGGCGCAGACATGACCGAGGTGCTGTTCACGCTGACGTTCGCGGTGGCCGCGCCGTTCTGGGCGTTGATGATCCTGGCACCGAAGTGGTCGGTGACCGCCCGGGTCATCGCCTCGCCGTGGATCGTGCTTCCCGGCCTGGTGATCTACGCGGTGCTGGTGCTGCCCGCGCTCGGCGAGGTGCTGCCGGCGGTGGCGTCGCCGTCCCTGGACGGGGTACGCGACCTGCTGGGTGAGGCGGACGGCGCGGCGGCGGGCTGGGCGCACATGATCGTTTTCGATCTGTTCGTCGGTCGGTGGGCGTGGCTGGACAGTCGGGAGCGTCGGGTGCCGTCGCTGGTGATGGCGCCGGTGCTGCTGTTGACGATCCTGCTCGGGCCGCTCGGCCTGGCCGCCTACCTGATCATCCGGGGCAGGTGGACGCCGCGCCCGGCCGGCGCGGAGGGCTAGGGTGACCCGCGTGGGGTGGGTGGGACGGCTGTTCGACGCGCGGGACAGCTTCGCGCGGATGGTCCTGCTCGATCTCGCGGGCCTCGGCTACCTGATCTTCGGTCCGCTGGGTGGCGACCGACCGGGGGTCACCCAGTGGGTCCTCGCGGTGATCGCGTTCTCCCTCGGCCTGGTGTTGCACCGCCGGCCCCTGGTCAACCTGGTGGTGCAGACCGCGCTGCTGGCCGTGGCGATCCCACTGCTCGACGACATCACGATCAACCAGGTCGGGGCCAGTTGGGCGCTGCTCGAACTGACCATGCGGGCCGAGGCGACCCGTACGATCTGGCTGGCCGCCGCCGGGTTGGCGGCGGTCGCGCTGACCGACTCGATCGGCGAACCACTGCCCCGGTTCCTCGCCGGTGTGGTCGGGCTGCTGCTGGAGGTCGGCGTTCCGCTGCTGCTCGGCCTGGTGGTGCGCACGACCCGCGAGTTGACCGCGCAGGCGCAGCAGCGGGCGGCGGAGGAGCAGCGCCGCCGGGAGTCGGAGGCCCGGGCCGCCCGCGCCGACGAACGCAGCGCCATCGCCCGCGAACTGCACGACGTGGTCGCGCATCACGTGGCGTCGATGGTGCTGCGGGTCGGCGTGGCCCGGCACGTCATCACCGACCTGGATCCGCGGGTGGACGCGGTCTTCGGTGACGTGCACGCCACCGGCACCGCGGCCCTGGCCGACCTGCGCCGGCTGGTCGCGGTGCTGCGCGACCCCGATGCGGTACGCGGCGACGCGGCGCTGACCGCGATCGAGCCGTCGGCGCTGCCGGCGGCCCTGGGTGCGGCGGTGGACCGGGCCCGCCAGGCGGGGATCACCGTGGAGGCCGACATCGACCCGGCGATCGGCGCGATCGACGCGGTGCGGGGCCTGGCGGTGCTGCGCCTGACCCAGGAGGCGCTGACCAACGTGGCCCGGCACGCCGGCCCGTCGGCCGTGGCCCGGCTGACCGTGCGGATGCGTGACGGGGCCGTCCACTGGGAGGTGGTGGACGACGGGCGTGGCCCGGTGCCGGCGCCGGTGCCGGCCGGCGGCGGCCACGGCATCCCGGGGATGCGGGAGCGGGTCGAGGTGCTCGGCGGCCGGTTGGCGGCCGGACCGGTCGAGGGTACGGGCTGGCGGGTGCAGACCGTCCTGCCCGCCGCGACGGAAGGGGTGTCATGATCCGGGTCCTGCTCGTCGACGATCAGCATCTCATCCGCGCCGGCCTGCGGATGCTCTGCGAGTCCGCGCCGGACATCGAGGTGGTCGGCGAGGCCGACAACGGCCGCGAGGCGATCTCGCTGGCCACCCGGCTGCGCCCCGACGTGGTGGTGATGGATCTGCGGATGCCGGGGGTGGACGGGATCACCGCGACCAGCCGCATCCTCGCCGACCGGCCCGCCACCCGGGTGCTGGTGTTGACCACGTTCGGCGACGACGACCACCTCTATCCGGCGTTGACCGCCGGTGCCTGCGGTTTCCTGCTCAAGGACGCACCCCCTGCCGACCTGCTCGACGGCATCCGTCGGGCCGCGGCCGGGGACAGTCCGTTCAGCCAGGAGGTGCTGCGGCGGCTGGTGCACCGGGCGGTGCACGCCCGTACCGGGTCGCCGGAGCCGGTCGGTGGGCTCTCTGCCCGCGAACAGGAGGTGCTGAGGTTGGTCGCCCAAGGGCTGTCCAACGCGGAGATCGCCGAGCGGCTCCACATCGGCGTCACCACCGTCAAGACGCACATCACCAGCCTGATGACCAAGACCGGCAGCCCGAACCGGGTACGCCTGGCGCTGTTCGCCCACGGCGTGTGAGCAGCGGCGTGCCGGCCGTCAGGCGCGGCGGGCCTGCGCGGGCCACAGGACGGTGGTGGGGATGCCGCGCTGCCGGGCCGCGTCGACGGTCCGGTCCGTGGCGGCCGCGTGGCAGCCCGGTGAGCCGTCCCAGACCGCGACCAGACACTGCACCCGACTCAACAACTCCTGGTTGGCGGCCAGGTAGGCGGCGGTGCCGGAGTGCTGGTGCCCGGTGTGGATGACTGTGCTGGCCCGCGCCAGCAACTCGTCGAACTCGGCCCGGCGGGCGGCGGTGATCGTGTCCCGGTAGTCGGCGGCGGGCAGGATCACCTCGTACGTGCCGCCGGTGGCCAGGACCACCCGCGCGAAGATCTGGTCGGTGCCGTCGGCCAGGCAGGTGACGCCGTGCACCGGGCGGTCGCTGAGCCGGTGCAGTTCGGCCCGTAGCGCGTCGGCGATCGGCCGGACGCTGCCGGGAGTCAGGTGGATGTGGCCCGCGACGCCGACGCGCAGCGGGCCGTGCTCACCGAGCATCGGCTGCTCCCGGTCGTGGGGCGGGCACCGGGGTGGTCAGCCGGATCAGCTCGAATCCACTGTCGGACAGCACATCCGGCAGGGCCCGGATCTCCTCGCGGTTCTGTTCCTGCACGGCGGGGCTCAACTCGTCCCACGGTCGAAGTTCGGGATGCCGTTGGCGCAGATCGTCACGGGGCTCACCGTACGTCCAGCCTTCCGTGCGCCGTTCCTGGCACCACCGTTCGTGTTCGAGACGCGCCAACTGCTCGACGCGTTCGGCGATGGCCTGCCCGGCGGCCGAGGCGTCGCCGGTGTGTCCGTGCCGGGGCGCGACGACGCAGCCGAGGTTGAGCAGCTTGGCGGCGATGTCCTGCACGTGGCTGCGGTTGGCGCGGCGCAGCGACTCGGGCAGCCGGGACCAGTGCACCATCGCGGGGGCGTCGCCGAGGCGTACGCCGGCTTGCTGCCGGGCGTGCAGGTAGCGTTCGTGGATCTGCTGGGCCAGCCGTTCGGTGAGGTCCTCGGCGATGAGTTCGGCCTCGCAGGCGTGGGTCAGCACCGGGTAGAGGCACAGTTTGCCGTGCACCTCGTCGAGCAGGTCGTGACGGGAGTCGCCGTGGAAGGCGGCGGCCAGCGCGGCCTGCCGGTAGACCGGCACGAAGACGGTGCTGCGGGTGCCCTGCCAGAGCGCGGGAGTGTCGAGTGCGAACTGCAGGCCGCTGTCCTCGTCCGGCAGGCAGATGTAGATGCGGTCGTAGCCACCGGCGGTGAACTGGGCCAGCGCGGTCAGCTCCTCGACCTGCCGGTCGTACGTCGACACCTGGCAGACGGTGCGCAGGAACGGGTAGCGGGCGGCCACGAGCGCGAACTCGGCGCGGGCGTCCGGGGCCACCAGGTCCACCCGCAGCGGCGCGGCGGCCAGGTTCGAGCGGGTGCGCTGGGCCCGCCAGTGCCGGGCCGTCTCCACCAGCAGGGCGCGACGGAAGCTGCCGTTGCCGGCGATGAGGATCGTGGCGGTGCGGTCCCGGGTCGGACGCAGCGGATGGTGGCGGTGCAGCGCGCGGGCGGCGATGTCGTCGACGTGGAAGTAGTCCAGTCGCAGTCGGCTGGAACCGGCGGCACCGAGCCGCCGGGCCTGCAACGACAGGCACATCTCCGGATCGTGGACCTGGACGTAGACCCGGGGCGGGTTGCGCCGGTCCTGGATCAGCCGGCTGGCGGCGTTGGCGATCGCGTGGTTGAGGTCGTCGTCGTGGGTGCAGGCGTAGATGGTGTGGGCCCGGGGCAGACCGGCGCCGCGCAGCACCTCGACGCTTGTGGGGTCGCCGATCACCCCGAGGTAGCGGCGTCGGCGGTATTCCAGCGGCCCGAACGCTTCGGAGCGCACCACGACCACCCGCTCACCGTCGGCGTAGAGCCGGTCGGCGAGCATGTGGGCGAACTGGGAGTCGCCGCAGACCAGGGCGTGGCCGCTGGCCCGGCGGGCCCGCAGCCGGCGGATCTCGGCGGCCAGCAGCAGTCGGGCCGCCTCGGCGACGGCGAGCAGGGTGAACAGCGGGGCGACGAAGCGGGCGACCTGCAACTGCCACGGGTAGGGGCCGGGGTTTTCGAAGGGCTCGGCGCTGAGGACGAACAGTTGCAGCGTGTAGTAGAGCACGTCGTAGGAATCGTGGATGGCGTCCGGGCTTTCCGTGCGCAGCCGGTCGAACCCGATCCCGCCGAGGACCAGGGCGACCACGCCGATGATTCCGAACACGACCCGCAGCCACCAGGCGGAGGGCCGGCCGAAACCGGAGGACGGGTACGTCATCGGAGGGTGCCCTCCTCAGGAGGGCCGTACGTGCCGGAACCGGTGAGGTGGGGCGGCCACGGTCGGCATCCCGACCAGCGGACTGAGCCCATGGGCCAATGGTATTTGACGCAGTCGATCGCCAGAGCGTTCGGCAGACCCGCCGATCGGCTCTTTTTTGCAGGTGAGCCCCTTCTGAGCTCGTTCGAGGGTCCGCCTGGATGGCTACCGAGGGCTACGATTTGAAGACGTTCCGGTGGCGGTGTACGGGGAAATCCGACCTCCGGCGTGGGACTGCCTGGTGCCCAGAGCAGAGCTACCGGAGGATCAGGGCAATGGACGCAATCGAGGATCCGCCGGCGGTCGACCCGGTCAATCCGTTCTCCCCGACGGCAGTGGCCCGAGTGACCGAGGGCGGCGCGCTGGCCACCACCGTGGTCACGGTGGCCATCCGTGACGCCCTCGCACACCTGGACAACTACCTGACCACCGGCAACGGTGGGACGGTGGCGGTGGTGGGTGACTACGGCACCGGCAAGACACACCTCGCGGCCGAGCTGCTGGCCCACGCCCGGCGCGGCACCACCGGGACGGTGCAGGCCGTGTACCTCGACGCGCCCGCCGACACATTCCTGTCGCTGAGCCGACGGTTCCTGGGTCGACTGTCCCGTGAGGCGGTACGCGCCCTGGTCGACGACTACCGAGCGGAGTCGACCGAGGCGCCGACACCAGCCGGTGAGCGTACCCAGGTGCTCGCCGAGCGGCTGCGGGTCGAACTGGCCGAGGTCAGCGCCGATCCCGCCGTCGGCACGGTGCTGGCGATGCTCGTCGATCCGGCCACCGAGGCGGCGGCCTGGGACTGGCTGATGGGTTATCCACCGGGGCCGGCACTGGTCAACGCCGGCGTCACCGCACGGGCGGACGTGGAGTCCGGCGCGGTGGAGACGATGGGGGTGCTGGCGCTGCTGCTCGCGCGCCGACACGACCGTTTCGTCCTGGTGCTGGACGAACTGGACAAGATCCTGTCCACCGCCGGACGGCCGGGCGACGAGACCTCGGCCCGGTTCTCCCGCCTGATCGGCGTCTTCGCCTCGGCGGGCGCGCTGCTGGTGATCGCCGGGCTGCCCGAGTTGCTGCACCTGCTGACCCCGCAGGTGCGCCAGCGGATCGGGCCGATCGTGCGGATGTCCGCGCTCACCGCGCAGGACGTCCGCGACTTCATCCGGCAGAGCCAGCTGCGGGCCTTCGGCCAGGCCAGACTGACACCCTTCACGGTGGAGACCACCGAGTACCTGACCAACCTGACCGACGGGGTGCCGCGTCGACTGATCCGGCTGTGCTACCACCTCTACCAGCGGGCGATGCAGGACGGCACGCAGGTCACCCACCGCATGGTCCGGGAGGCGGTACGGGTCCAGTTCGATCTGGCCAGCCGGCAGGATGTCGCCGCCGACGTACGGCGGGTGCTGACCCAGGAAGGCTGGTCGTACCAACGGGACCACCTGATCGGTTCGCTGCGGGACCTACCGGTCGACTTCTGGGTGCCGCTGGACGAGCAGGGCGCCGGCTGCTGCGTGCTGCTGACCGAGTCGGTGCTCAAGGCCGAGGAGGTCGACGAGCTCAACCGTCGGGTCGTGGCGATCCGGGCGGCCGTGCCGGACAGCGAGGTGATCCTGGTCGTCGTCGGGCATCTGCCGGCGGAGTTCGCCGCCGACCTCACCGAGACGTTCAGTGTGGAGCCGATCGTCCACGATCCGCAGACCTTCGCCGAGGACCTGTCCGGCAGCGTCAAGGCGTCGATGCGTCGGCTGGAGCAGACTCTCGGCGCGGACGCGTTGACCTCGGTACGGCAGCGGGTCGAGCGGATCCAGCGGCAACAGACCAACGCCCAGCGTTCGCTGGAACGGCTGTCGTACCAGCTGGACGAGATCCGGGGCGACCTGCGCCCGGACGCGCGGACGTCGACCCGACGCGACACCGTGTCGTCGACGCACCAGACCGAGACCGGGCTCGCCACTGCCCTGCCGGGCCGGGTGGCCCGGGTCTTCGTCGAGGCGGTGCAGGCGCTGGACCAGCTCACCGGCTTCGAACGCCACCTGCGTGACGCGTTCACCCCGTCCCGACCGGAGCCCGCCCGCCGAACCGGCGAGGCGGCACCGCTGCTGCGCTCGGGCCTGCGTTCGCGGGACGTGCAGCGGGCGCTGGGCACCGCCCTGGTGCTGCGCCGGCTGATCGAGGCGTTCCGCGAAGGCGTCGAGCAGTGGTACGTCAATCACCGTCACGCCCCCCATCCGGCCGACCTGCAACGGCTGGACCGGCTCTGCGAAACCTACGACGGGATTGCCGAATACCTGCCACTGTTCCAACTGGATCTGCTCGACGACCTGGCCCCGCCCGACGGCGGCGCCCAGGCCGAACCGGTCGACCGGTCGCTGAGCTGGTCGGAGGCGCGGTCGATGTTCGACGGGCTCAGCGGCCAGGTTCGCCGACAGGTGATCGACAGCTGACGAGCTGTTCCACCCCGGGTCTGGGGGGCCTCGGACAGCGCGTGAGATGTCAGGGGCGGGCGCGGGAGAGTTGCCCGCCCACCTTCCACATGGCCTGGTCGGCGTGGCTGACCCAGTCCTGGTCGAGACACACCCCGAAGAGGTATTCGTCCGGCGCGAGCAGGTAGTAGTAGACGGCGCCGATCTCCAGGTCGAGCACCAACCGCTCCACCTCGCCCGTGATTGCCCGGCGGAGGTCCCGGCTGACCTGCAGGGCCAGCAGGGACAGGTCCCGCGACAGCCGCTGGTAGCCGGTACGCCGGTCGACCACGGTGGCGCCCCGGTTGAAGAACTGTTCGAGATCCGGGTGCACGAGGATGTCGACCGCCGAGACCTGCTCCCCCAGCCGGTGATGACTGAGATAGTGCAGGCCCGCGGGGCGCAGGGCCCGGGTGAGGATCGCCTCGCTGTCGCCGACCTCGGCCAGGTAGGGCGTGATGTCGCCGTCCGAGGACGACGGGTCGTACGTCTCGGTCTGCCAGCCGCCGGGATTCTGTGACGGCTGTCGGACCAGACCGCGCAGGTCGGTGGCGAGTTTCGCAGCCCCCTGGTCGGTCTGACTGGCCGCCGCCGGGTCGACGACGGAGTCGGTGGCCGCGGCGGTGCGCGCGAAACCCACCACGTGTTCCCCGCCGACCGTGGTGTTGCAGAAGACGTAGTCGACCCGGGTCTGCGCGGCCAACCGCACCAGCCCACCATGCTGTAGGTGCCAAACCCGGCGGCTGAGTTCGGCGGCCCGGTAGGCCAACTGGGCGCCCACCCGGCGGTACGCCTCACGGCGCTGGGTCGGGTCGGTGTCGGGTCGACCGGCCGGTGCCGAGTCGTGGGCCAGCAGGTCCAGCGAGAAGTCGAGCACGCCGCCGGTGTAGTGCGCGATGTGGTAGACCGCCGGGTCGTCGAGAAGCAACTGCCGGCACAGGTTCCGCTTCTTCCGGAACCCCGGCACGTCCTGCTCGGCGGAGTCCTCCACCACCGCATCGATCAGCTGCGGGTCGCTCACCTGGTCACTCCTCAGCTTCTCGGCACGTCGATGTCCGTGTCGGTCAACGCCGCCACACCGCCGTCGTCCGTGCCGTCGCGCCGGGCGACGATCGCAGCGAGGTTGGCGGCGGCGTCGCCGGTGCAGGGGTGCCGCCGACCGAGGAAACGCAGACTGGTCAGGTGCGTCTCCTGCTGCAGACGTACGGCGTCGGCCAGGTCACCGCGGGCGGCCAGGTGACCGGCCTGGGCCGTCGCCGCGGTCAGCGTCCACGGGTGGGCGTCGCCGAGCCGGGCCCGCAGGGTGCGCATGCCCCGCTCCCCGTCACGGATGGCGTGGTCGTACTCGCCGGTGCCCCGGTGGCAGATGCCGAGGTTGACCGAGCAGACCGCGGTGAACGGGTGGCCGGTCTCCAGCGTCCGCTCGTAGCCCCGCAGGCAGCGCATGGCATGTTCGACGGCGGCGCCGGCGTCTCCGGCCCGGTAGTAGTCGACGGCCATGCTGAGCAGGCTGGACCGAGTCAGCGGATGATCTTCCCCGAAGCGGTCCCGGTAGCCACGGAAGGTCTCGATGCTGCGCTTCTTCGCGGCGAGGGTCAGCCCCAGACGGCGCTCGGTGACCGCGAGGCTGCGGTTGACCTGCAGTTCGTCAAGTTGGGAGGCCGACCGCAGCTCGTGCACCCGTTCCAGGGTGCCCCGCAGGGTGGTCAGCGACAGCTCGTACTCGCCGACCTCCCGCTCCAGGGTGCCGACCAGGCATGCCGCCCGCCAGGTCGCCGGCTCGTCCGGGCCGAACAGGCTCATCCACCTGTCGAACAGTTGGTGCGCCAGGCGCAGTGCTTCCCGAGCGTCGCCGGTCAGCTGGAAGGAGATGGCGAGGTTGTTGATCGCCATCCGGGTGTTCGGATGGTCGCCGCCGAGCACTTCGTGGTAGCCGGCGAGGGTGGCCTGGTCTTCCACCAGGGCGTCCTCGAATCGGCCGAGGCCACGCAGGTCACCGCCCCTGCCCCGGCCCGCGATGAGGGTCCGGAAGTGCCGCAGCCCGTAGCGGCGGCGCTGCTCGCTGAGCACCTGCTCGTCGAGGCGCAGCGCCTCCTGCGGCCGGCCCAGCACCCGGTGCAGGTTCGCGGTCTGCACGAACAGGCGCATGGTGAGCTGGTCGAAGTCGCCGCCGGCCGCCCACCGGTCACAGGCCTGCTGCGCCAGGCGCACCGCGGACTGCCAGGCGTCGCTGTCGCCGAAGTAGAACAGGTAACGGACCTGTTTGACCACCCAGTGCCGTACCCGGGCGTCGTCGGCGGTCAATGCCCCGGATGGCACGAGATGACGCTGCAGTTCCTCGAAGATCGGCAGGTAGCGGCGGTCGTCGGCCTCCGGGTCGGACGGCGCGTAACCGGCCAGGCCGTGCAGGACCTGACGGTGTCGTTCGCGCCGCTGCGGCTCGGGTATCGACTCGCGGATCAGGAACTGGATGGCCCGGTGCATCCGCAGCGCCGCACCCCGTCCCCAGTCGATGTCGAACAGGGCGAAGCGCGCGCCCACGGCCAGCACCAGGTCGATCTCTCCGGCGGCGAGCAGCAACTCTTCCGGATCGGTCTCGGCTGCCGCGGCGAGTTGTACCAGCATCGGCGTCGAGCGCAGCAGTGGTAGGCCGATGCCTTCCGGGGAGAGGAACGCGGCGATCTCGGCCACCCGGATGGCCAACGCCCCGAACTCGGTGTCCCGCAGGGTGGCCAGGGTGTTGTCCAGCACCCGGGCGACCGTGGAGGTACGCGATCCGGGGATGCGTTCGGTCGGTTCCTCCACGCCCGGTTGGCGCAGGCTGGACAGCAGTTCCTCAACGGATCGGCTGACCGCCACCAGGTTGGGCACGCCCTCGCGTTCCAGTATCCGGGTGCGCTCCCGGATCCAGGCGGTGGCCAGCCGCAGGGCCAACGGCAGGTGGTCGACCGCAGCGGCGATGGACCGGGCGTCGGCAGAGCTGATGCCGAGCATGCGGCGCAGCATGGTGACGCTCTCGTCGCCGCTGAACGCCGCCACTTCCAGCGGGGAGGGCAGGTTCGAGGAGCCGTCGTCGCGGGAGGTGAACAGGATGTGCCCGGTACCGGGGCGGGGCAGCAGGCCGGCCAGCACCTCGGCGTCGTCGGCGTTGTCGTAGATCAACAGCCAGCGGGCGATGGTGCTCCTCGGCTCCGACAGGGCGGCCACGGCCGCCTCCGCCGCACCGACGCTGTCCACCACGTTGATCTCCTGAGCCAGCTCGCCCAGGGCCGTCTGCACCGTCTCCCGGTCCTGGGCCGGTATCCACCAGACCACGTCGTAGTCGTAGGCGAAGCGGTGGGCGAACTCCCGGGCGATCTCGCTCTTGCCGACGCCGGCCCCGCCGCTGAGGGTCACCGGCCCACCACCGTCGGTCAGCTGGTCGCGCAGTCGTTCCAGGTAATCGCTGCGGCCGACGAAGGACCCGTTGCGGGTCGGCAGATTCGAGCGCAGACGACGTTCCGTCTCGGCCGGGTAGCGCGGGGCCGAGCGCAGGTCGCCGGGGGGTTGGGTGGGTGCGATGAGACCCAACTGGCTCAGCAGCAGAGGCTGGGCGCGGGCGGCGTCGACCTCGCGCAGGTCGATGATCCGGCTGGGATCCAGTTGGTTCGGTGGCTGACCCTCGGTCAGTACCCCGAACACCTCGATGTCGGTGCCGGGTGCGGCCGTCAGGCCGGCACCGAGCGCTTTGACCACCCCTGGGGAGAGCAGGGCCAGCACGGTGGCGTCCGCCTCGAACGTCGGCGCGGCGCCACCACGCAGGGCGTGCGGGTGAACGTGGACGTCGGCCCGCTGCAGCTGCCCGGCGATCCAGTCGGCGTACGGCCGCTCGGGCGGCTCGTACAGTACGTGGATCTCGTCCGCGCTCTCCGCCCGTTCCAGCAACACACCCCGGCGGTAGCGGCGGCGGATCCGGTCGGGCACCTCGGCCACCCGGGTCACCGCGCCACCGCTGATCCAGGAGGCCATCTGTTCGTACGCCGACAGCAGGCTGCTCTGCTCGCCGGGGCTGTCGGCCAGCACGGCCAGCACGTCGTCGTAGGTGTCGTAGGTCGGCTCGGGCACCTCCACGATCTCGACGGAGGAGTTCGGTGCGTTGGCCGACTCGTCGAGCAGCTTCGCGAACGCCTTGCGGGCCGAGTCGCGGGCCTCGCCGTACCACGGTTGACTGACGTCGCGCAGGGTGGGCGCGGCGAGGATGCGGATGCCGCCGGTGGCCTGCCGTTGCAACTGGTCGGCGAGGTCGGCGGCCTGCTGCAGGGCGGGACGGCGGGGCGGAATCGAGACCACCGCGACGTCGCTGAGCATGGCGGCGTAGCTGACCCCCGGCATGGTGAGATCCACCGGGGTGTCGATCAGGACGTAGTCGTAGCCGGCCTGCCGCAGCAGCAGCCGGGCCCGTACCGGGTCGACCTTGGGCAGGCCGTCGACCTCCAGACTCACCCCGACCAGGGCGAAACTGAAGCTCGTGCCGGGAATGGCGTACCGGTAGAGGACCCCCTGCTCCGGTGCGGTCGGCCCGCTCAGCGCCGAGGTGCGGTGGGCCGGCGCGTCCGGGTGCGGGCTGGTCAACGCGGCCAGCTCCGCGCCGAGCACCCCGGCGCTGCCGAGGGCGTCGATCCGGAAGGAACGCAGGTAGTCGTAGACCCGGGGGGTCTTGGTGCACCAGTCGACCGCGAGGACCCGCTTGCCGTTCGAGGCCAGGATCCAGGCGATGTTGGCCACCGCGCTGCTGCGCCCGGAGTTGCCGCTGGTGGGCGACACGAAGGACACGATGGTGCAGTGGGCGACCGGCTCCCCCGCGCCCACGGCGGCGGTCGGGCCGCCCTGTTGCTCAGTCGTCGTCATCGATCGCACTGTTCCAGCCTGCGTACTGGTCGCCGGCGGCGGCGCTGCGGCGTTGCAGGCGATGCAGCGCGGCCAGCAGCACCTGAGAGGGCATGCCCTCCAGCGCGGCCAGGTCCACTTCGGTGAGATCGATCAGATCGGAGCGCAACACGTCCTCCCCGGTGTCCAACCCGATCACCGCCTGTCTGCGTATCGCACAATGATCGTGTCGCCTCGAAGCCGGACATAGATCGTTGGCCAGATCCGCTGCGTACGCCCATGATAACGGTACGGCGTCGAGACCAGGGGTGACCGCTGCGCCACCCGAGGCCGGCGGCGGACCGTCTCGGACGACATCCTTCACTGTCTGTCGATCCGCTGGCAACCCGGTCAGCGTCGCTCATCAATGTATGCTGGTGGCATCGACGGCGGCCCTCCGGCCGCCGCCTGTTTTGGAGCCCCTGATGCCCGAATCAGACGACGGGCACCGGACAGCCGGTGATTCGGCCGTCCGCCGCGCCCCGCCGGTAGCCTTCCGCCAGTTCGTGCTCAAGTTGCACAGTCGCTGCGACCTGGCCTGCGACCACTGCTACGTCTACACGATGGCCGACCAGCGGTGGCGGGACCTGCCCCGGATCATGTCGCCCCGGGTGCTCGACGCGACCGCACGCCGCATCGGCGAACATGCCCGCGCCCACCGACTCGACACCGTCTCGGTGATCCTGCACGGTGGCGAACCGCTGCTGGCCGGGCCGGCGCGGATCGAGAGCGCCGTGTCGGCCATCCGACAGGGCGTCGCGCCGGTGCCGACCCGGCTCACGGTGCAGACCAACGGCATCCGGCTGGACGAGGCGTACCTGCGGCTGTTCGACCGGCTCGACGTGCGAATCAGCCTCAGTCTCGACGGTGACCGGGCCGCCCACGACCGGCATCGGCGCGGGGCCGACGGGCGCGGCAGCCACGACCGGGTCGACGCGGCGATCCGCCGGCTCACCACCGGCTATCCGCACCTGTTCAACGGTCTGCTGTGCACCGTCGACCTGCGCAACGATCCGGTGACCACGTACCGCAGCCTGCTGGCGCACCGGCCGCCGACGATGGACTTCCTGCTGCCGCACGGCACCTGGAGCACTCCCCCACCCGGGCGGGTGCCGCAACCGCGCCCTACCCCGTACGCGGACTGGCTGATCACGGTCTTCGAGCAGTGGTACCACGCCGCCGGACCACCGGTGCGGATCCGTCTCTTCGACGAGATCATCCAGGTGCTGCTCGGCGGCCACTCCCGACTCGCCGGGGTGGGCACCAGCCCCGCCGCGGTCGCGGTGGTGCAGACCGACGGGGCCATCGAGATGGACGACACGCTCGCCGCCGCGCACAGCGGCGCCGCCCGCACCGGGCTGCACGTGCTGCGGGACCGGTTCGACGACGCGCTCGACCTGCCGGCGGTCCGCGCGCAGCAGGCCGGGTCGGCGTCCCTCTGTGCCACCTGCCAGGCCTGCGACAGGCGCCGGGTGTGCGGCGGCGGATTGCGTACCCACCGTTGGCGAGCCGACACCGGCTTCGACAATCCGTCGGTCTACTGCCCCGACCTGTACGCCCTGATCGGCCACATCGGGCGCACGATACGACGGGATCTCGCGGTGCTGTCCGGGGCGGCCCGGTGATCCCCGGCGAGCATCGGCTGCCCCGGGTGGTCCTCGACGAGTTGGCCGCCGGGCGCGGCGGCGCGGACGGGGTGGCCTGGTTACGGGCCGCCCAGCACAGCAAGTCGATGCTGCTGGTCCGCGCGATCATCGCGCTGCTGCGCGAGCGGGGGCATCCCGACCGGGCCGCGATCGAGGCGGCCTATCGGCTGCTGGCCGGGCTGCGGCCCGAGCAGCGGGCCACGGCGCTCGGGCATCCACCGGTCGCCGCCTGGGCGTTCGGCACCGCGGCGCTGCTCGACGGGGACGGCACGGCGCAGGCGTACCCCGGGCTGCTGGCGGCGGTGGCGGCCACCGCCGCCGTACGCGCGGGACTGGAGGCCGACCTCGACGTGCCGCTCGCGGTCGGCGCGGCCGGCCGGTTGGATCTGCCCGGCCTGGGCACGGCGACGTTGCCTGACACCGCCACCCACGCCCGGGTCCGGGTCAGCCGTGGACACGCCTGGGCGTACGGCGCGGGCGAGCGGGTCGAGATCGGTGCCGGCTCGACCGACAGGCGCTGGCGGCCGGTACCCCGGCTGGATCTGGCCCACCACGGGCTGCGGTTGTCCCTGCTGCTGGACACTCGCAGTTGGCAGCATGTGCCGGGAATCGGCACCGGTCACCGCATCAGCGGCGGGCTGACCGACGCGTGGCGGTCGCGCCTGGACGAGGCGTGGCGTCTGCTGGTCGAGCACCATCGCCCGGTCGCCGAGGAGTTGTCCGGCACGTTACGCGCGCTGGTGCCGGTCCCCTCGCCCGGCGCCGGCAGCCGCAGCGGCACCTTCCACCACGCCTTCGGGGCGGTGGCCATGTCGCTGCCACCGGACGCCCCGTCCGCCGCCGTCGTGCTGGCCCACGAGATCCAGCACGCCAAACTGGCCGCGCTCAACGACATGTTCGCCCTGCTGGAACCGGGCCCACCCGAGCTGTTCTACACGCCGTGGCGCACCGACCCCCGGCCGTTGGAGGGCCTGCTGCACGGGGTGTACGCCCATCTGGGGGTGGCGGGGTTCTGGCGTCGGCAGGCGCGGGTGACGGTCGACGGTGCGGCCCGGTACCGCGCCGAGGTCGAGTTCGCCCGGTGGAGCCGGGCCGCCGACGACACCGTACGGGTGCTGGCCGCGCAGCGGCGACTGACCCCGGTGGGCCGGCACCTGGTCGACGGGATGGCCGCCGTGCTGGCCGACTGGGCGGCGGAGTCGGTCAGTCCGCCGGCCGCGCAGCGGGCCCACCGGCTGCTCGCCGACCATCGCGAGCGGTGGGGCCGACGTCGTGCACCGACCGGCTGACAACGCGTATCGCTGAACTCCACTACGCTGTGTCCATGGGGGAGGGTAACGACAGGCCGGCGAGCCGTGAGTGCTTCGTGATCGCACCGATCGGCCCGGAGGGCTCGGACACTCGCAAACGCAGCGACCAGATCCTCAATCACGTCATCCGCCCGGTGGTCGAGGAGCGCGGCTACGTCGCGGTACGTGGCGACGAGATCGAACGCTCCGGCATGATCACCTCGCAGGTGCTGGACCGGATCATCCTGAACGACCTGGTCATCGCCGACCTCACCGACCAGAATCCCAACGTCTTCTACGAGTTGGCCGTCCGGCACGCGCTGCGCAAGCCGTTCGTGCAGTTGCTGGCGAAGGACCAGCAGCTGCCCTTCGACGTGCACGGCATGCGGGTGATCAGCGTCGACCACACCGACCTGGACAGCGTGCACCAGGCCAAGAAGCAGCTCGGTCGGGCCATCGACGCCTTCGGCGAGGGCGACGACATCGTCACCCCGATATCGATCGCCCTCGCCCTTCAGGAGTTGCGCGGCTCGACCAGCCCACGCGAGGCCGGCCTGTCGCAGATCGTCGAAACGCTGCCGCAGATGATGGACATCCTCCAGGACGTGCAGCGCCACCTGGGCACCGGCGGTTTCAGCGAGGGGCCGGCCGACGACGACAACCGCCGGCTGCGCACCCTGGTCGACTCGCTGGCCACCCGGGGCGCGGTGACCGCCGACGAGCTCAGCGGGCTGCTCGGCGGCGGCAACGGCCGCTTCGAACGCTGGGTCGAGGCCCTCATCCAGCGGGTCGGCCGGACCACCAACCACCGGCCCGGCTGAGCCTCCGCCGGGTCGGTCGGTACGCGCCTGTCAACTCGACATGACCCGGGTGTGCAGGTCGGTGACGACCTTGCGGGCCGACTCGAAGGCACCGGCCTGCCAGGCGATGTAGTGGCTGAGGTGGTCACCGGCGAAGTACACCCGGCCGTCGGGTTCCAGCAGGCGACCGTAGTGTCCGCCGGTGGTGCGTGAGGGCCACGACACCCAGCCGCCCTCGGAGTAGCGGGTGCGTTCCCAGGCCACCGAGAAGGAGGTCTCCAGCTCGGTGCGGTACTTCTCGCCGTGGATGCGTACCCCTTGGGCGACGGCGCGGGCCTCCCGGTCGGCAGGTGACAGTGCGGCGTACGCCCGGGCGTTCGCGCCGTTGTTGTAGTACCCGACGACAACGCCCTTCGCGCCGTGGTAGCCGTACGACGGGTACCAGATCGCGGAGAGATCCAGGTTGGTGTTGGTGATGCCGGAGTAGATCTTCTCGTCCTGCTCCCACCACCGTCGGCGGTACTGGAGACCGATCTTGCCGGTGGCGTTCGGCACCGCGTACGCCAGGGCGGTCCTGACCGGCTCGGTGAGGTTCGACGGGATCTTCGCCAGCACCTGCGGCGGGATGGTGCAGACGCAGAAGTCGGCGGTGGCGGTGCGCGTCCGCCCACCCGGTCCGGTGTAGACCACGGACACCCCGGCGCCGGTGTTCGAGATGGAGCGGACCTCCGCGTCGTAGGTGATGTGGCGTCGCCCGACGGCCTCTTCCAGGGCGTACGCGATGCGGTCCATTCCGCCGACGGGCTGGAACATCAGCATCGCCTGGTCGTAGCCGAACTCGAAGGAGAAGTACCGGCCGACGCCGCTGGCCAGCACGTCGGACAACGGGTAGGGGGTGAGCTTCGGGGTGCCCGCCTGGAAGCCGGCGCCCGGTTCCACCTCGTAGCCGCGCCGGTTGGTGCCGGTGTACCGCCAGCTGGCCGCCGGGTCGCCGGCCAGCCGGGGGCCGATGGCGCCGAAGGAGCGCAGGAACTCCAGCAGCCGTTCCTTGTCCTCGCCGGTGAGGTGGGTGTCCAGGGCACCCTGGTCGGTGGCCTTGGCGAGCAGTTCGGAGACGTACCCGTAGACGTCGGCCTTGGCCTCACGGTGCCGGATCGGCTGCCCGGACAGCGCACCGACGTTGTCGTTGAAGTAGTAGCTGTCGGCGTTCTGGTTGCCGAAGACCTCGACCGGCACGCCCAGCTCACGGCAGTAGTCGAGGGTCACCATGTGCTGTGCGATCCGAGCCGGCCCGGCGTTGAGGTACTGTCCGCCGCTGAACCGGGCCCGTTGGGTCTGCCCGTCCAGGTCGGTTTCGACGGTGCCGCCCCGTACCGTCCAGTTGCGACCGCCGGGTCGGTTGCGCGCCTCCAGGATCTGCACCCGGTAGCCGGCCTTGGCAAGTTCGTACGCGGTGGCCAGGCCGGCCACGCCGGCGCCGAGGATCAGGACGGATTTTGCGGACCGGCCGGTCAGGGTGAAGTCCGATCGGTTCGGCGCCCGAAACGCGGGTGCCGCCTGGGCGGCCGGTGCCAGGCCGAGGGCAGCCATCGTGCTGTAGAGGACGCCCGCTCCGCCAGAGACTCCGACGGCCTGCAGGAACTGACGCCGCGTCGTGGGACTGGTCATCGCCGCCTCCTCGCTGAAGATCGATGCGTGACGATCTCAGCGGCGGGTTTCACCGGCGGGTCAGCCCGGTAACACGGGCATCACCGCCCGACCGGACGGCGATCTCACCGGGCGGCGCGACTGCGGCGGGCGGTGACGTAGCGGCGGATCTTCTCGGCGGTGCCGCAGTCGTCCATGCTGCACCAGCGGCGGCTGCGGTTCTTGCTCTCGTCGTAGAAGAGGAACCGGCACCCGCCGCAGCCCTTGATCCGGTCCAGTTGGCCCGTGGTGAGCAGGCCGACGGCCGCGTGTACGACCGGTCGCAGTGGCCGGGCGAGGGTGCCGTCGGCGTGCCAGGTCCACCCGTAGGTGAGGTCGCGTTCGAGTCGTGCGTGGCGCAGCGCGTCTGCTTCGTCGTCTCGCAGCCGGGCCAGCACGGATGCGCTCGGGTCCCGGCCGGTGGCCAGCGCCCGGAACGCCTCGTCGAGGTCGTCGCGGATGCGCAGCGCCTGCCCGAAGGCGGCCTCGGCACCACCCGGATCGTCACGAGAGCCTCGGCGTAGCGCTGCGGCCTGCGCCGGGGTGAGCGCGCCCGCGTACACGCCCCAGGCGACCAGGTCGGAATAGCTGGTGAGGGTGTCGTCGTCCGGCGCTGCGGCGGGTGGACCGGAGCGGGTGTTGACGAAGTCCAGGGCGAGGTTGCCGCCCACCAGGCGCATCCGCGTGACGTCCTCGGGTGTTTCCATCGAAATCCACTTTACCAGTTGACCCATCGACGAGCGGCGCTTAGTTTCCTCCGTAACAGGTTTAGGGAGTAACAGCGGGGAGGGGTCGGATGAGGCGCAGTCGGGCAGTGGGAGCGTTGATCGGCCTGTCCGGGGGGACGTTCCTCTACACCACCGCCGAGGCGCTGCCCATCGGACTGTTACTGCCCATGGCCGCCGACCTGGCCGTCACACCGCCGCAGGTCGGCCTGCTCGTCACCGCGTACGGCGCGGTGGTGATGATCGCCTCGGTGCCGTTGACGGCGTTGGTCCGCACGGTCCCCCGCCGACGGTTGCTGTCGACCCTGCTGGCCGGCTTCGTCCTCAGCACCGCCATCACGGTGGTGGCGGACGATCTCACACTGCTCCTGGCGGCCAGGATGGCGACCGCCGCCACGCACGCGTTGTTCTGGGCGGTCGTGGTGCCGGCAGCGGCCGAACTGTTCCCACCTCGACTGCGCGGGCGGGTGGTCGCGGTCGTCTTCGCCGGCGGCACCGTCGCGCTGGCGCTCGGCGTACCCGCGGGAACCTGGCTGGGTGAGCGGGCCGGCTGGCGGGCCTCGTTCCTGGCGGTCGCCGCGCTCGGTGCGGCCGTGCTCGCCACGGTGGCCTCGCTGCTGCCCTCGACGCGGCCCGACCAGGGGCATGCCGCTCGCGGTGCGACGCCCGACGCCCGGCGCTTCTGGTTGTTGGTCGCCGTGGCCGTCCTCGCGACCGCCGGCGCCATCGCCGCCTACACCTATGTCGCCCTCTTCGTCACCGAGGTGGCCGGCTTCTCCGCCACATCCGTCGGGGCCATCCTGCTGGTACGCGGAATCGCCAGCGTCCTCGGCATCCTCGCCGTCGCCGCAGTGGTGGACCGTGGCCCGTGGTCGGTGCTGGCCGCGACCGTCGCGTTGCAGTCGGGGGCACTGCTCGGCCTCTACGCCTTCGGCCACCGACCGGGGGTGGCCGTCGCCCTGATCGCGGTGGCCGGGCTCGCTTTCGCCGCGTTCACCGCCGCCCTCGGCGGCCTGGTGCTCCAGGTGGCCCCCGGGCGGTCCGACCTGGCCGCCGCCACCGTCTCCGCCGCGGTCAACGTCGGCATCACCGCCGGAGCCCTGATCGGCGGTCTCGCCCTGCCGAACCACGGCGTACGCAGCACGGTGCTGATCGGCGCCCTGCTCGGCGTCGCCGCCGCGATGCTGGCTGTCGGCGAACGACGCCTCCGACCCGTCGCCAGGACAGAGCACCGACGGTACGACGAGAAGCCCTCCGGCTCAGCGGCGCAATCCGAGCGCGTGTCCTGAGGCCCCTCGGATCAGCGCGGCACACCCGTGTTGCGGTGGACGTCCGCGGGGATCTCGACGGCGAGGGTGGTCGCGGCGGGCAGCGGCGGGGCCGGCATCAGTGGCGCGTCACGGCCGGTGCCGTGCCGCCCGTCGCCGCGCGAGGTCTCCTCGTGGTAGTCCTGCTCCACGTTCACCGACCAGACGTCGTGGCCGGCGTCGCGCACGATGTTCTCGACGGTCAGCATCGCCGTCAGCATCGAGTGGTCCTGGTTGTTGTAGCGGTGCATGCCGTTGCGCCCGACGGGGTGCACGTTCGGCACCTCGCGGGCCAGCCACTGCCGGATCACGTCGACGTTGCGCTGGTAGCGCTCGTCGTAGACCGGGTACGCCTTCGGCATCCGCACCACGTAGCCGGCCTCGACCACCCCGGGCCGGACCAGTCCCAGCGTCTCCAACTCCCGGATCGCGGCGACGATCAGGTCGGCGTCGGGCGTACGCCAGGTCTCGTCGCCCACCGACACGAAGTACTCCAGCCCGAGGCAGGTCCGACCGTCCTTGACCAGGTACGGCGACCAGGAGCCGAAGTTCTGGATGCGGCCCGCCTTCACGTCCGGGTCGTGCACGTAGATCCAGTTGTCGGGGAAGGAGAACTCCGCCGGTACGACGAGCGCCACGGTGAGGAAGTCCCGGTAGCGCAGATCCTCGGCGGCGGCGAGGACCTGCGGCGGCGGGGCCGGACGCAGCGCCGCCACCAGTTCCGAGATGGGCATCGAGGAGATGACGTGGTCGGCCGGCTCGGTGCGTCGGCCGTCCACGCCGTCGACGGTGACCGAGGTCGCCCGCCGCTGCTGAGGGTCGCGGTGCACGGCGGTGACCCAGGTGCCGGTCTGCACCGTGCCGCCGTGTCGCCGTACCTGCTCGGCGCAGCGTTCCCACATCATGCCCGGCCCCAGCTTCGGGTACTGGAACTCCTCGATCAGGCTTGTCACGTCGGTGCGGTTGCGTTTCGGCAGCACCGCGTTGCGGACCGCCTTGGCCAGCGACAGGTTCTTGATCCGCTGCGCCGCCCAGTCCGCCTGCAGCTGGTCGGCAGGCATGCCCCAGACCTTCTCGGTGTACGTCTTGAAGAAGATCGAATACAGCCGCCAACCGAAGCGGGCCGACACCCACCCCTCGAAGTGCGACTGGTCCCTCGGTGGCCGCAACCGGGCACGGGCGTACGACGCCATGCACCTGGCCGCTTCCCACAGGCCGAGGTTGCGCAGCGCGTTGCCGGCGTTGAGCGGGTAGTCGTAGAGCGCCCCCCGGTAGTAGATCCGGCTCATCCGGGGGCGGAGCAGGAAGTCCTCGTCCGGCAGGATCTCGTGCCAGAAGTCCTCGACCCGGGACACCTTCGTGAAGAAGCGGTGCCCGCCGATGTCGAAACGCCAGCCGTCGCGTTCCACCGTCCGGCTGATGCCACCGACCACCCCGTCGGCCTCGAAGACCCGCACCGGCGCGCCGTGGCGGAGCAGTTCGTACGCCGCAGTCAGTCCCGCCGGACCCGCACCGATCACCACAGTGCCGTGCTCGTCGCCCATGACCCTCGCCACCTCACGTCCCCCGACCGACCCGGCCGGTTACCCGCCTTCGCGGCGATGTCACCTGCCTGCTGCGGGTGTGGTCGCCGCCGGAGCGGGTACGCCGACCCGATTCGTGCGCGACGGTCGGGGGACGCATGGTCGGGACGGGCCGGGTGGGCCGGGCGCTCGCGCGGGTGCCGGCACCCTGGCCGTACGTGCTCGCGGTCTTCCTCGGCACGAAGATCGTCTTCACGCTGGTCGGAGTGCTCACGCTCGCCGCCTTCGACGGCACCGAGTGGGCGCCCCCGCCCGACGAGGCGCAGATGCGCCAGCAGCAGCGGGAAGTCTCGCCCCACGGGTGGCTGTCGCTCTGGTTCGCCTGGGACTCGTTCCTCTACCACCACCTGGCCCGGCTGCCGCTCGACGAACCGTGGACGGATTTCGCCTTCCCGCTGCTGTATCCGTTCCTCGCCCGGCCGCTGGCACCGCTGCTGGGCGGCGACACCGCGCTGGCCCTGCTGGTCATCGCCAACGTGGCCTTCGTCGGTGTGCTCTACTACGGCGTCCGCCTCGGCGAGCGCCTGCTGACCGACGATCGGGGCCCTGCCACCGACCGTGCCGACGGGCCGGACGCTGCCACCAGCCGCATCGGCGGGTCGGGCGCTGCCGGCGGGTCGGGTGACGGTGGCCGGGCGGCGCGGCGGTTCGTGCGGTACCTGGTGCTGCTGCCCACCGCCTTCCTGTTCCACGCGGCGCTGACCGAGTCCCTCTTCCTCTGCCTGACGCTGGCCACCTTCTACTACGCGGAGAAACGACGCTGGCTGCTGGTCGGCGTCATCGGCTTCTTCCTCGCGTTGAGCCGGTCGGCCGGGTTCTTCGTGGCGCTACCGCTGGTCCTGGTGTTGCTGCGCCAGGGCGGCTATCGGCTGCGTCCGCGGGCCCTGTGGGGATATCTCCGAGCCGGGTGGCCGCTGCTGCTGTTGCCCGCAGGCTGGCTCAGCTTCATGGCGTTCTGCTGGTGGCAGAGCGGCGACTGGTTCGCCTACAAGCACGCGCAGGAGCAGGGTTGGAACATCCGGGTGCAGAACCCGCTCGGCGTCCTCTGGCACGGCCTGACCGGAGCGGCACCGGACGCCGTACGGGTCTGGATCGCCGTCCTGTTCCTCGCCGTCCTCGTCGCCGGCGCCCGCCGCCTGGGCCTGCCCTACCTGGTGTACGGGGTGATGATGGTGCTGGTGCCGCTGTCGATGGGCACCCCCGTCTACAAGAGCCTGCTGCGCTATCTGCTCGCGGTGTTCCCGGTGGCCCTGGTGCTGGCCGGCTGGGCACGACGACCCCAGCTCGACGTCTGGCTGACCGCCGTGCTCGCGGTGTTGCAGGGCGCTCTGTTCGTCATCTGGCTCGCCTACTGGACCCACTTCATCATCTGAGACAGCGGGGCTGGTCGAGGTCCGGACCAGCGTGCGGGCTGGTCCGGACCCCGGGGCGCTAGGCTGCCGCCGGCCGGTAGCGGACGTCCACCTCGGCAGTCGGGTCGTCGGCACCGACGCGGTGCAGGTAGATCGGACGGCCGCCGAGGTGCTCGTAGAGCCGGATGCCGTCACCCAGCAACACCGGCGCGATGTGCAGGTCGATCTCGTCGATCAGGCCACGTTCGAGGAGTTGGCGGCCGATGTCCGGCGACAGCACCTCCACGTTCCTGCCGTCGGCGGCCGCCAACGCGATCCGCACCGCCTCCGCCACATCGCAGTTGAGGAACGTCACCCGGTCAGCGGGTTTCGCGTCCTCGGGATGGTGGGTCAGCACGAAGACCGGGCCGGTCCAGTCGCCGCCGTAGACATTGCCGGCGTCGGGGAACATGTCCCAGCCACGGCGGCCGCCGAGGATGGCGCCTGTCGTCTCGACGTACTGCTGGATGAAGCCGGGCCGCTCGGAGATGCCGGTCTGCATCCACGTCATGTCGTGATCCGGTCCCGCCACGAATCCGTCCAGTGACATGGTGAAATGCCACAGAACCTTGCCGCCGGCGGTCTGTGGTGCGAAGTCGCTCATGCTGTCCTCCTGGTGCGATCGGTCGTACCGAAGAAGAGACGGCAGCCGCGACGAAAACTCATCGGTCCAGCGTCGGCGGGAGGCCGAACGCCGGGAAGAGCGCCGGCTCGTGGAACGCGACGATCTCGGTGATCAGCCCGTCGCGTACCTGCAACACTCCGATCCCGAACGGCTCGAAGACCTGCTGGCCCGGCGGTCGGCGGTAGCTCGCCGCGGCGAGCTGTCCGTTGGCGCTCGTCGGAATCATCCGCAACGCGCCGATGTACTCGGCGGAGGTCGGGTCCCAGGTCGCGGCCAGCGCCGCGAGGACGGACTCACGATCTGCGAACCACTCCGGCAACGGCGGCATGGTCGCCCGCACATCCTTGGCCAGCAGTTCGGCCACCTCGTCGAGATCGCCGCGCTCGACCGCGTCCAGGTATCGCCGCAGCACCTGCCGCTGCGGTTCGGTCGGTGGCGCGGCCGGAGCCCAGTCCGACCGGCCCGGCGGGAGGTGCTCCCGCAACGTCACGCGGGCCCGTTGCAACGCGCTGTTTACCGAGGCGACGCTGCCGTCGAGCACCTGGGCGGTCTGCCGCGCCGGCCAGCCCAGCACGTCGCAGAGGATCACCGCCGCGCGCTGCCGGGGCGGCAGGTGCTGCATCGCCGCCAGGAACGCCAGTTCCAGGGTCTCCCGCGCCACGACGGCCGCCTCCGGCTCGTCCTGGCGCGGCGCGACCGGCTCCCGCACCGTACGTGGCTCCCGCAGCGGGCGTGCTTCCCGCAGGGCGTACGGTTCGCGCAGCGCGTCGGGAAACGGTTGCAGCCACGGGCCGGTGACCAGGGTCGCCACGGGCTGCCCCGGCGCATAGTCCGGGTTGGCCTGATCGGGCAGCAACCGCCGCTTGCGCCCGTCGAGGGCGTCGAGGCAGACGTTTGTGGCGATGCGGTAGAGCCAGCTGCGCAGCGATGACCGACCTTCGAACCCGTCCCGCGCCCGCCACGCCTTCAGGAAGACCTCCTGCACGAGGTCCTCCGCCTCGTCGAAGGAGCCGACCATCCGGTAGCAGTGGACGCGCAGCTCACGCCGGTGCTGCTCGATCCGGGAGGCGAAGTCGTCGTCGCTCACCGGGCGACCGTACCGAACCGGAGGCGGTTTCAGCCGGTCACCGGGCTCGGGCGAGTTTGCGGTGCTGGCTCGGGCTGACCCCGTTGACGCGTTTGAATGCTGCGCTGAAGCCGAAGGCGTCCGCGTAGCCGATGCGGCGCGCCACGGCAGCGACGGTCGCGGTGGTGTCAGCCAGCATGTCGGCGGCGAGGGTCATCCGCCATTCGGTCAGGTAGGCCCGGCGTCGACTACCGTAAAAGCTGACGTTGACGTCAAGGGCAGGTCGGACAGCAACCCGGAGGAGGACACGCATGCGGATCGGTGACATCGCGCGACAGGCCGGCGTCAGCGCCCGCGCGCTGCGGTACTACGAAGAGCAGGGTCTGCTCACCTCCGAGCGCTCCCCCACCGGCCAGCGCATCTACCCCGCATCAGCCGTCGAACGTGTTCGGCTGATCCAGCTGCTCTTCACCGCCGGCCTACCCAGCCGGACCATCCTTGCGCTGATGCCCCACATCGACACCGGGCACGGCTCCCCCGAGGCCGTCGAGTTGATGGCCGCCGAGCGCGAACGCATCAGCGCCGCCATCGCCGGCCTTACCGCCGCACGCGACACCCTCGACCGCATGATCGACATCGCGCACCATCCGACCTCCGAACACTGCCCCGCCCTGCGTGAACCTCCGTGGACGGCATACCACGCCGACGCGGCGACCACGGCCGCCGCCGTGCCGGTCACCGCCTGATCCCGTACGCCAGGAGCGGCACGTGCTTGGGGTCGCTTCGGTGTCGTCGTGGCGGGGTGTCCGATTCCTACGGGGTGCTGACCAGTGGGTCGTGGACTCGGCCGAGGAACAGCGGCACGCCGGTGTACCAGTCGTGGATCACGTACAGGAACGGCCGGTTCACGAAGAACTGCGGCCCCTGCGGGATCGACGGCGGCGGGATGATGACAGCCGACGCGGCTGCCGCCTCGGTGCCCTTCTCGTCCACCGCGATGAACGTCTCGTGCAGCACGTCGTCGATGTACAGGGCCGAATCGGTGCTCATGCCACTGAGATCGGCCTGCGGCGTGAACGCCGTGGGCATGCCGAGGTTGCTCAGCGCGACAGCCAGCTGCGCCGGCAGGCGGAACGTCCACCGGGGCAGCCGCAGCTGGACGGTGGCGCCGCCGAACCCGGTCAGCAACGCGCTCAGCCACGCCCCGTCGAGGTTCGCCTCGATCGCGGCGAGATCGTCCCCGGTCGGCATGACGATGGCCATACCCAGCCGGTCCCCCGCGAACGGCACGTCGACCGCCCGCCACCCGTCGCCGACCTGGTAGCCCATCCCGGCGAACGGCCCCCGCATCATCGGTACGCCGACCACGCTGCCGTCGTCCCGGGTGAACGACTCGGTCGCGGTCAACGCCGGAAGGAACTGGTATCTCCAGGCGGCCTTGAGGTAGGTCGTGTTTGTGAGAATCAGCTTGGTGCCGGGGCTCACCGCACCGATCGGCAACAGCTCGGGGATCTTCGCGTTGGTCCGGTCGGAGACCCAGGTGTTGATCTCCTGACGGGCCGCTTCCGGCGCGCCGGCGAAGTCGACCGGGTGCGGCGCGGCACCGTAGTAGCCGGCCAGCGTGTCCTGGAAGCCGGGTCGCAGGCCCAGGCCGAGCCGGGTCCACAGAGCGTTGGCCGTCCTCAGCAGGGGCCGGGCTGTCCCGTCGCCGTCCTGGTAGCGGGTGGCGAGGGTCTGTTCGATGGTGTTGAGGCCGCTGTCGAGCGCGCCGGGTCGGGGATGCGGCGCGTGCAGCACGGCGTCCATCTCGGCCGCCGTGGCCGAACCGGCGCCCGCCCGGGTCATCGCCAGGGCGAGCCCGACCGAGTACGGCGCACAGACCACGTTGTCGCCGGGACGGGTCGAGGCCAGTTCGCGGTAGAGGTCGGCCGAGAAGCCGCGCACGGCGGTCGCGGCGGCGGCCAGCGTGGCAGGATCGGGGGGTACGCGTATCGGATCGGTCGATGTGGACGATTCGTCGAGACGGCGGAGTTGACCTGGGGTGGCGGTGAGTGCGGCGGCCGCGAGGGGCACGGTCCGCAATACCGATCGACGCGAGACCATATCTCGACGGTAATGCAGCCCCACGCCGGAACACCAGGTCAACACCGAAAATACATCGAAGTTCTGCGATATGTTGCAGCCGCTTGTCCGTCGGGCACCGGAACCGCGTGGTGACGGGGGCGTCAGCCGTCTGCTTCACCGGCGGCGCTTGTTGAGGCCCGGCAGGCCGCCGGAGACCGTCCGTACGCTGCCGTCCGGGTTGCTCCGACCCGGTCTCTGGGCCGAATGAACCTGGTCTCTCTCGGTGTCGGCGAGGTGGCTGGCAGGCGAAGGTCCGTCGGGGTCACGACGGCAGCGCGGACAAGCCCATCAGAGCTTTCACGCCATCGTGTCAATGCCAGATGTGATCGAACTGGCGGGCCCGGCCAGTTCCTGCCGGCAGGTCGCGGCGCGGCGCCGACAATTCTCGGCGAGGTCGAGATCGGTCGCTGCCTGTTCGAGATCGTCGGCCAGGGCCTCGAACTGCTGACCTGCGCGCCGGAGGTCACCGGCGAGCATGTGCAGATTGGCGATGTCCATCCGCAGGGCGACGACCTGCCATGCACCGGGGTGCACATCGCAGGTGCGAAGGAATCCCTCCAACAACTCGGCTGCCTGGACAAACCGTTCGTGCTCGGCGAGTTGTTGCGCCCGCGCACGCACCACAGTGAAGTCCTGCCGCGAGGGCGGCACGAACGCCGCGTCAGCCGTCGGCGTCGACCCGACCGGGTCGGATGTGCGCGGCGGGGGTGCTGACGGGTGTGCGGGCCGGCCCCCGAGGAAGGGTGCCAGCAGCTTCTCGACCTCGGCGGCCGATGGTGGCCGCTCCGCCGGGTCCTTGGCGAGCAGACAGAACAGCAGGTGCGCCAGGTCATCCGGCACGTCCGACCGGTGCTCGGTGACGATCGGGATCGGGGCGCCCATGTGCAGACGCAGCATCTCCGGCGCGTTGGTCGCCTGGTAGGGCGGCCGACCGGCGAGCATCTCGTAGAGGATGCAGCCCAGGGCGTAGAGGTCGGCCACCGGTCCTACCCGGCTGCCGGCGGCCTGCTCGGGAGCGATGTAGGCGGGGGTGCCGAGGGTACGGCCGGTGGTGGTGAGGCGGGACGCCTCGGCCGGCCCGAGCAGTGCGGCAACCCCGAAGTCCAGGACCTTCACCGCCCCGGTGGGGGTGAGCACGAGGTTCTGAGGCTTCAGGTCCCGGTGCACGAGGGACGCGCGGTGGGCGGCGTCGAGCACGGAACAGATCTGCGCGGCGATCGACGCCGCCTCGTGCACGGGTAGCCGCTCCTGCTCGGCGATGTGGTCTGCGAGGACGATTCCACGGACGAGTTGCATGACCAGGTAGAGGTCTTCACCGTGCTCGCCGAGGTCGTACACGGCCGGGACCCCGGGGTGGTCGAGCCGGGCGGTGGCGCGGGCCTCCCGCCGGAATCGTTTGGCCGCGACCGCACGCTCGTCCTCCGGCACCTCCGACTGGCGGAGGAATTTGATGGCCACCGGCCGGTCGAGCCGTTCGTCGTAGCCCGCCCAGACCTGCCCCATCCCGCCGCGTCCGATCGGATACGTCAACTCGTACCGGTCGCCGATGCGGTCCCGTGCCTGCACCCCTGGCCTCCCCTGCTGCCCGCCGGCCCTACGGCGCCACCCGACCCGGGCAGGGTGTCGAGCCCCGCCCCAGGTCGGCTCTCACGGTAGCTGGCGCTGCACGAGGCGGCTGGTGAGGAAAGGGCTGGGCGTGCCGTGCCAGAGCACCACCAGTTCGTCGCGGGGGCGGGTCGCGGCGACGAAGAGCAGGGACCGGTCCCTCTGGCGTTCGCGCTGGTAGCGCTTGGGGTCGGTATCCCGATAACGGCTGATCGCCTGTCGGGGTATCAGTCCGTCGCTGACCCCGGCGATGATCATCCGCTGGTATTCGAGGCCCTTGAACCGGTGCATGGTGCCGACGTGGACACCGTCGGGCTGTTTGGGGCCATCGGGGCCAATCTCCACGGCCGGCAGGCCGTCGGCCTCCAGTCGCGCGATCACGTCGGCCGCGAACTCCCTGGTCGGCACGCAGACAGCCACCGACCCGTCGGTCGGGTCACCCCAGGCGTGCACCTGTTCGGCGATGAGATCGCGTTCCTGCGCCCAGGTCGCCGCGCCCCGGAAGGAGGGTCGCTCACCGCGCAGCAGCGAACGGTATCCGGCCAGGTCCTCCTCGCCGCCGTCGAGGTCGTCGTACACCTCACCGGTCATGATCTGTAGGGCGTCGGCGAGGATCTGCCTGGTGGTGCGGTAGCTCAGGGTCAGCCGGGAGGAGCGACCCCGGATGTTGATGCCGAGGCTGCCGAGGGTCACATGGTTGTCGTAGATCCGCTGGTGGGTGTCGCCGGTGAGGAACATGTCGTCCGGGCCGGAGGCCACCATCGCCCGCAGCATCTTCCAGTGGGCTGCGCTGAGGTCCTGGGCCTCGTCGACCACGACATGCCGGTACCGGGGCCGGTGGAGACTGCCGGAGGACTCGGTCGAGCTGGCGGCGGCACGGTCCATCTCCAGTCGAGCGGCCCGTTCGGCGACCTGTCGCCACGTCCAGATCCCCTGCCCTTCCAGCCAGGTGGTGAACCGCTCGGTGAGCCGCCAAATCTGGTCGCGTTCCATCCGGTTGAGACTGCGGCCACGGTTCGGGCGGCGGGCCTTGAAGTAGTCGATTCGGGAGTTGAGTACCTGGCCGAGGATCACCTGGGTCCATTCCGCGGCCAGGAATTCGGGCTCCCAGCCGGTTTCGCCGGTCTCGATCAGGAAGTCGGCCCACAGCTGCGGCACCTCGTTGTCGCTGACCGTCCGTCGGCCACCACCGGCGCGGGCCTCGGCGACGACCCGGCTGGCCAGCCGGTCGATGTTGACGATGTCGACTCGGGCGACGAGTTCCTCACCGCCGAGGGCCATCAGCCGGGTACGCAGATCGGCCGCCAGGTTGCGGTTGAAGGTGGTGAGCAGGATGGGTTTGTCCACACCGGGCGGTAGCTGCCGGGCGAGGTACGCCACGCGGTGCAGAGCCACGATGGTCTTTCCGGTGCCCGGTCCCCCACCGACCCGGGCGGGACCGTTGTACTGCCGCTCCACCAGCTTGCGCTGGGTGGGGTGCAGGAAGATCTGCCACCGTCCGAAGGACTCGACGAGCATCGCCTGCAAAGCCTCGTCGTCGGAGGTGACCTGGGTCGCCGGCCGGGCCACCGCGGCCTCGAAGTCCTCGGGGTCGATCGGTTCCTCGGCCCGGACCGGGTCGGTGACCTGGGCGCGTACCTCGTCGTAGGTCTTGCCGTCGAAGAGGGCGAAGAGCACGTCGGTGGTGAGCTGCGGGGCCCGGTCGAGCAGTTCCAGCAGTTCCGCCTCGGTGGTCAGGTCGCGGATCTGCGGCAGCAGCGGCTCGGCGACCCCCAGTTCCACCAGCTCAGTGTCGGAGTAGCGGTCGAAGATCGGCTTCGGCGTCGGCTGTGGGTCGGCCACCGACGGGTCGGCCACCGCGGGATCAGTCACCGAGGGGACGGCCACGGACGAATCCGCGGAGACGACCCGGCCGACGATGCTGTCGCCGACGGGTGTCAGGTCGATGACCTCGATGCCGCCGGTGACCCGGTTGATGCGGTACGCGTACCGGCTCAGGTCGTCGTACACCTCGCTGCGGTGCTTGACCGCGACGAGGAGAAAGTCCCGTTCGGCGATGTGCAGTAGCAGTGCCCGGTAGTCCCGGTTGATCCGTGCGGACATCAGCCGCGAGTTGCCGTGCAGGGACTTGAGTTGGAGGCCGGGATTGTCCGGGTTGTTGCGGAACTTGTGGGTGAACTCGTAGACCGCCCCCTTGTCGGCGCGGCTCAGCTTCATGACCTCCTTGTCGGCCCGATCGAGCATCCGCAGCATCGCTCCGGTATTCATCGGCCCTCTCCCCCACTGGTCGCGGCAAGCTGCGCCGCCAACTCCTCCGCCGACCACTGCCCTGCGGTCCGCACCCGCCAGCCTGCCTCGGTGTACGCCCGGTCCCGGTCCTCGACCTCCGGATCGCCCGGCGATCCGCTGAGCACGACGGCGACCCGCCGCTCGGGCCAGGCCAACTCCGCCTGCCACCCCTGGTCCCCGAGTTCGTAGCCGACCACCGGCAGAGGCAGGTTCCAAGCGGCCAACTGCTGGACCAGGCCCTCCAGAGTGCCCTCGTCGGGGTCCACGTAGCGCAGGACGTCGCGCCACGGTGATCCGTCCTGCACCGGCTGGGTCGGGGTCAGCGGGTTGACCGCACCGAGCCAGGTCGAGGTCTCCTCGTCCAGCGGCAGGGCGCGTCGGGTCAGAGACAGTCCCGTGCCTTCGGCGACGGCCATCGACGCGGGCTCGAAGCTGTCGAGGTCGGAGACCACGAGCTGTCCGGCGTCGCCACCGCCCTCGGCGAGGAACTGGATGACGTTCGCCCAGGTCAACCAGCTCGACCAGCGTTGTTTGTGCCCGTCGGCGACGATCGCCGCAGGCAGGTCGTCGAGCACGGTGAGCGCCGACCAGGTCGGCAGGGGTTGGCTGCGGCCGTCGACCAGCAGGGTCAGGGCGCAGTCGGCGGAGTCCCGGGCCCGCAGGACCATGATCTTCCCTTGGGCGGCGGGCGGCGGAAGCGGCTCGCCGCGCAGCGCCGCCAGCAGCCGGTCGGCCACCCCGCTGGAGTCGCATCGGCTGTTCTCCCGGGCCTGGGGAAGCAGACCGGCGAGGGCGGCTTCGGCCCGCCGTTGCCAGCGGCGCAGGTCCGGCTCGGCGAGGAAACGCAGCAGTTGCTCGATCGGGTTGGTCCAGATCGTCGTTTCCATTTCCTCCGGGTCGGCGCCCGGCAGGAACTTGCGGTACCGCTCCCGGGCGGTCTGTCGGCTGATGCCGCCGTACGGCAGCCAGCGCCCCGGGCTCTCCGCGTTGCCCCAGGTCGCCACGTCGTCCCAGGTGGCGGCGAAGACCAGGTAGCCGTGGGCACGCAGCCGGGCTCGCTTCTCCGCGTCGTCGGCGAGCCGGTTGTACTGGCTGGAGGCGTGGTACTTGAAGCCGTCGAGGTAGACGGCGACCTCGGGCGACGGCGCGTCAAGACGCTTGAAGTGGACGTCCGGCCGGGTGCCCTGGACGGTGTTCTGGAGTTTCATCTGCCAGTGGGTGACGTTCTGCCCGCCGTCGGTGACGAAGCGTAGGTCGGCGATGCGGGCGCCGTCGTGATCCGTACGCTTCTCGACTCGTAATCCGGAGTGCGGCGTGGCGCCGAGCGCCAGCAGTTTGGTGAGGAAACGCATCTCCAGTTCGCTCTCCACCTGGCCGATGAGCGAGATCTCGTCGGTGCGGGTGCCCTCCTCCACGTTCCAGCGCTCCAGCAGCTTGTCCAGCATGCCCAGCGCCTCGTCCCGGCTCATCAGGGTGAACTGTTCGTTGCGTGCGTAGCGCAGCAGGCAGCGGTGGCAGACGGGCTTGGCCTGGAGGCGGCACTCGCAGGTGGTGATGCGCTGTCGGGCCAGTTCCAGCACCCGGCGGAACTCCTGCGGCTCGGCGAGCCGGTGCAGGTAGCCGGTGCCCCGTGGCTGGGTGTCGAAGACGACGACGAAGTTGCGGGTGCCGTCGCTCTGCCCGTCGGGCATGGTGGCCACGACCGCCTGGAGGTGGGCGGGGTCGCCGCCGTACTGGGCGGCGATGCCGAGCCGGATCGCCGCGGCGAAGGACACGACCCGCTCGGCCACCAGTGCGGTCGCCGCCGGGATCAGGATGCGCAGCGCCTCGGTCTCCAGCTCGTGGGCAAGGATCAGGTCGACGTGGGTGTCCGGCGCGGCCGGCGATCGTCGGTACGGGCACCAGGGCCGATGGTGTTCGGCACCCTGCATGACGGTCGCCCCGGAGGCCTGCGCGGCGAGCTGCTGACTGGCCACCGGGGCCCCGTCGACAGTGGTGCCGCCGCAGGCGGTGCAGGTGTGGAATTTGTTGATCCGCACCTCCTCTCCGGCGAAGGTCTCGGCGGCCCGGTCGAAGCGTTGGGAGCCCAGGTTGAAGTGCCGGATCATGGCGTGTCGGGTGTAGTCGACCCCGAAGGTCTCGTGGGCGTGCCGCCAGGAGGAGTCGACCTTGGCCGGGTCGATGTCGACCGCGGCGGTGGTGGCGTAGAAGCGTCGCTTCCGGTCGTCGCTGTCGTCGCGGATACGGGCGTCGTCGCGCTTGTCCCGGCTGTAGACCCGGGTCGGTTGGAGCACCTGGAACAGTCGGCCGTGGTCGGCGATGCCCCGGTCGGCGCAGCGTGGACAGACGCTGGTGTCCTCCTGCGCCAGGTGAGTGCGGACGTATCCGCACTGCCCGCAGATCCGCCACTGCTCGTACGCGGGCCGGTCGGCCGGGCCGACCTCCAGGCCGGAGATCTCATGCTGGTAGCCGCGCACGTAGTAGCTGTTGCCGGGGGCGATCTCCACCAGTGCCGCACGGGCGGGGCGGGCGTACTCGCGCAACTCGGTGTGGAACCGGCGGTCACCGTCGACCTGCTCCTCCCAGGTGAGGGTGGCCTCCAGGTCGGTACGGGTGTCGATGAGGGCGTAGTTGGGCAGCAGTCCGAACTCCACCAGGGTGCCGTGCGCGGCGGCGGCGCTGATCTCCCGCAGCCGACGTCGTACGGCTGCCTCTTCCGCCTTGAGCATCTTCAGCTCGCGGGCGTGGTCGGGGTCGCTGGACACCAGCTTCGCTCGGGCGGCGGCGATCTCCTGGAGCCGGCGCCGCAGGTCGGCCAGGCGCAGCTCCCACCGTTCATCGGCCTCCTTGACCCGGTGGGCGATGCCGTCGACGGCGAACTCCCGCAGTTCGTCGGCCGCAGCCCGCAGGATCTTGTCTCCGAAGAGGGCCAGGAAGTTCTCGACCAGGTGTGGTCCTTCCCGGCGGCCGATCTCGGCGAGATGGCCCAGCCAGCCGCTCGGGCCGAAGAGGACGTGCGCCCGGCGGGGCATCGGCAGCACACCGGGCAGCCGGCCACGGGCAGCCAGGTCGATCAGGTGGGCCAGGTACTGCCGGCGCAGGATCTCCACAGCGGACAGGAAGCAGCCGGGCGACACGATCTGCCCGGCGATCATGTCGCGCGGCTCGGTGAGGTAGTACCGGTCCCGTTCGGTGCGCCCGACCAGGGTGAGCACGAGCGCGTTGCCGCTGCGGCGACCGGCACGACCGGCCCGCTGCACGTAGTTGGCGGGCCCGTGCGGCAACGACGCCAGCACCACCGCGGAGAGCGCCCCGATGTCGATGCCCATCTCCAAGGTCGGGGTGCAGGAGAGCACGTTCGGGTCGGTGTAGCGCTTGCCGTCGCGGAACTGCTGCTCGACGGTTTCCCGCTGGGCGCGGGTGAGCATGCCGGTGTGCTCGCCGGTCACCACCCGGAACACCGGGCTTTCCAGGTAGAGCCGCCGGTAGTAGTCGTCCGGCGTGGTGTCGTCGGGTGCGGGTCGGAGCCGACCACGGCAGCGGTACTGCCGGCACGGCTGGCCGACCCAGTCGGCGACCCGGTCGGGGTGTTCGGTCTGCTGCCAGTGGCAGGTGTCGCAACCCACCCCGGCCGCCACGGCGGCGGTGTCGTCGAGTCGGGTGACGCGCAGATGGCCGGGGAGCAACCCGTACACGGTGTTGCCGTCCTCGGTGTCCCCGGCGGCGACGATCCCGGCGGCGGCCAGGGCCGGCAGCAGTCGGCTCAGGTAGCCGGCGGCCTCGCCCAGATCCAGGCCGAGACAGCGGGCGGTCCAGTCCTGGTACCAGTTGCCGCGTGCGGTGATCGCGTCGAACTCGGATCGGGACTTCGACGTGGCCAGCAGGAAGGCGGGCGCGGAGACGCCCCGGGGGAAGGCGGGCATGCCGGCGGGACGGCCGCCCCACACCTGCCACCGGGTGCCGCCGCGCCGCAGGTACGGCACCAGCCACTCGTGGTAGACCGCGCCCCGGGTACGCAGCCGTTCCAGCAGCCCGCGCAGGAAGGCGAGGTAGCTCGCGTCGTCGGGTGCGGCAACGCCGAGCTGGCCGGGGCCGGTCAGCTGCACGTCGCGGCAGAGCGCGACCGCTGCGGCCGGGTCGTCGAGCGCCACCTCGACGGCGACGGCCCGGGTCAACTCCAGGGTGCGCCCCTGCCGGGAACGCAACCCGGCCTCCATCACGGTGGCGAAGACCAGCCGTTCACCGATCAGCGACCAGGTCTGTCGGCTGCCGGTCTCGTCCCCGGCGAGCAGGCCGTCCACGCCCGGTTGGCCGTGCAGGTCCGGCGGCACGACGGTGGAGAGGATCTCCGGCCGGGCCGCCGCCGCAACCATCTTCGTGACCAGGTCGTCGAGCCCGACGGCCGCACCGGGGGTGAGCTGGTCGGCCAGCAGGGAGCGCAGGGAGAACGTGTACGACCGGTTGGCCACGAAACCGGCCCGGTGTGCCGCGTCCTGGACGGAGTCGTTGAACAGCAGCGTCTTGCGTTCCGCCTCGGTCAGCTCACCACCGGTGAAGAGTTGGGTGATGGCCACCGAGGCGAGGGTGGCCAGGCCGGCGCCGAGGAACCGGATGCCGTGATCCAACTGGCAGGACGGGCAGCGGTCCTTCTCGGCCGCGTCGACGGCGGTCAGGTCACCGAGCACGGCGATCTCGTCGTCGCCCAACGCCCGATCACGCTGCTCGTCGTAGGGGCGCACCCGCCGGCCGTGTTCGAGCACCAGCAGACCGGCGGCGCGCTGGCGGATCTCGTCGTCGGTGGCGGCGATCAGTGCGCGTACCCGGCGTTTGTCCCGGCCGACGCTGGCCCGGTAGATCTTGTCGGGGTCGGTCTCCAGCTCCTGCGGATCCTTCTCCGGCGACAACGCCGTCCAGCCGGAGCGGCCACAGTGCCGGCAGTAGACGGCCGGTAGCCGCAGGTGACGATTGTCGGCGATGACCGCGTCCCGCTCGGTGGCGTAGGGGTCCAGCTCGCGCGGGGCCTCGCCGTACCAGCCGAAGGTGGCCTGGTGGGAGGTGCCGCGCAGGAGCCGGGAGACAGCGCGTACCCACAGGTGGGTTTCGATGTTGAGCAGCGGGCGGCGGTTGTCGTGCGGGTTGCGGGCCATGGACAGCAGCCCGACGAATCGGGCCAGGGCCTTCGCGGTGATCTCGGGCCGGCTCTTCATCGCGCTGCCCCAGCCGGTGGCGTTCTTACGCGGCAACACGTCGATGATCTCGTCGAAGGTGCGCGGCGCCGGGCCGAGCGAGTCGAGCACCGCCTTGGTCAGCGGATGTCTGAGCAGCAGCTTGCCGAGTTGTTTCGGGTTGTCCAGGCAGTCCTCGCCGAGCACGAGTTCGGCGATCTCAGCCATCATCCTCGCCGGGTCCCGGCCGTCCACGGCGGCGAGCTGCTCAGGGCTGGGTAGCGGCAGGTTGAAATCCTGACCGGCCATGAACTCGCCGGGCTCGTAGCGTTCCTCCCCCACCAGCGAGTCCGCGTCGAACGCGATGCCGAAGACCTGCTCGGCGACCTCCCGGATCGCGGTCCGGCCGTCCCGGCCGCCACCCTCGCCGAGGGTGGCGGAGGTGGCCACCGGGCAGATCGGCCCCAGCGGGCGGCCCGGCTCGGCCAGGCCGAGCGCGGCGGACAGCCGGCGCAGCAGCATCGCCACGTCGGTGCCCTGCGCGCCGTCGTAGGTGTGGAACTCGTCCAGCACCACGTACGCCGGCTCGGCCCCCTCCCACAGCGGCAGGTCGTCGGCGCGCTGGAGCAGCAGGTCCAGCATCTTGTAGTTGGTGATCAGGATGTCCGGCGGGGTGCGGCGCATCTCCGACCGCTTGGTGAACACGTGCAGGTATTCGATCTCCGCAACGTCACCGATGTAGAGGCCGGCGGTCACCCCGGCCAGCGCCGGGTCGGTGAGCATCTCGTTGATGCGGTGAGTCTGGTCGGTGGCCAGGGCGTTCATCGGGTAGAGCAGGATCGCCTTGATGCCGCCCTGTCCCTGCTGCCTACGTCGCCGACAGTGGTCCAGGATCGGAATCAGAAACGACTCGGTCTTGCCGGAGCCGGTGCCGGTGGTGATCAGCGTCGGCTCGGCGGCCTTCCCCTTGGTGGACAGACGGGCGAACGCCTTCGCCTGGTGCCGGTAGGGGGTGAAGTCGACCGGGGCCCAGTCCAGGCTCGCCCGCCAGTCGCCCTCCGCCGAGCGGAAGGGGGTGCGGATGCGCAGGTACGGCCCACGGAAGATGCCCTGCTCAGGGTGGGAGAGAAAACCCTCCAGACCGTGGCGTACGCCTTCCTCCGTCAACCCGAAGGTGGTGGTCAGATATTGCGTGAGGGTCCGGCGCAGGGTGTCGGCGGCAATCGTCGGCCTCATGAGCGCATCACCCGCGGCATGCTACGTCAATATCCACTGTGGCTGACCGTTCGATCAGCCATAGCGGAGCTTCGGTCAGATACGCGACACCTCGTCACGTATGGCGGATGTGGTCGCTCCACAAACGTGCCCTCGGAGACTGACCCTGCCCGGTCAGCGATTGAGGAGTACGACCTGAATCGCGCCGCCGATGAACCCAGCGGGACAGATCGCCACCAGGGATGCCGTCACAGCGAATAGGATCCTCGGCCCGCGGCGCATGCCCGGGTTGAGGCGGTATACCGCCGTAGCCATGAGCAGCGGCAGTCCGGGCAGCATCATCTGAACAGAACGTGCGTCGTTGGCAAAGATGGTCGCCACGATCATGAGTATGAACGCGATCGCGAGCAGCAACAGGTCGCCGAAACGGGGCGGCGCGACCTTGAGGTCCGCAACCTTGATCTCGAAAGCGTCGGCGACATCGCCGCGATTCCGTGCCGTCACGACAGCTGTCGTCACCGCCGCCATTTCCTCGGGCGTCACCTCGCCCGCAGCGACTCGCGCATCCAGCATCGCCAGGATGTGCTGTCTGTCCCGTTCAGTGATCACCTTTCCCGCGAGCCACGCAGCGCGCTTGTCGTCTTGGACGACCACGGGCTCACCCACAGCGGTATCGAAGTAAGACATCTGCTGTGCTCTTACGAACACGAGATCATCCGCTCGTAGCGACACCCGCTCCGAGACGGTCCAGGTAGGCCCGATCCCGGACCCGTTGAGCGCCTGAAGAGCAATGCGCGAATAGCCGCCCTCAACCGTGACCCTCTTGACCGCATAAGACTTCCAGCGAGGGTCGCGCAGGTGGCCCGGGTTCTGCGCGAGCCTGAAGTCGTGACGGCTTGGCGTCTGGCGGCCACCCGCCGCGGTCACGTGCGCTGTGCCGTTGTCGGTGCACGGGTGCTTGGGCCACGGCGGTCCCAGTTCATCGAAGAAGACGCGGCTGCCATGCTCATTGGCGTAGAAATAGACCGATGCGCCGCAGACGGGGCAGTGGGCATTAGGGCTGATCCATCCCACCGGCCTGCTGGGCACCGCACGGCTGGAGACCAGCGGGGTCGATCTTGCGTAGGTTTGACGCCGTGGCGCGGAGAATCTCGACGAGGAACGTGTCACGTTGTGGGTGTTCACCCAGTGCAAAGAGCCGCCCGAACTCCTTCGCCAATGTCCCCGACGTCGGTACTTCGTCACCCGTTCACCGCCACCGCATCTGCATCGGGCGAGCATAGCCGGAGACGTGGCGTCATCGACCTGACCGATCTGTCGTCGGCGATCATCCCAGCCATCTCGTGACTCGGACCGATACCTTTCGTCCGTCTGGCTGACGTCTACGGCTTCCGACGAAAACGGGTAGACGATCGTTCATCGTCCGGTATGGAGTGACGGATGGAAATCTACGATCGTACGGTGACCTTGTCGATTGATCGACATAAAACGGGTCCGACCGGCCGGTGAGGAATCCGGCTCTGCTGAGCAGACTCGCAGGGTGACCAACCAGCCTCCGCAGGACCCGGGGCAGTGGCAGCCCTCGCCGCCGGCCTCTTTCCCGCACGTCCCGCCGCCCGGCCACCGCGGTGGGATGCCGCACCCGACCACCGTCTTCCCGATGGTCGGCGGCCGGGTGCTGCAACCACCGAAGCGGACGAACCCGTTGATGTTCGTCCTGATCGGGGCCGTCGCCCTCGTGCTCCTGTGCTGCGGAGTGGCCACGATCTCGGCGATCGTCGCGCCCCGGGCCGACTCTCCCGGACAGCAGGATCTCGCTGCCGAGGCAGTCCCGTCCGCGCGGGCTGAAGGCACTTCATCACCGACCACGGCAGCAGCGCCCACACCGTCGCAGCAGGCGAGCCCGACGCCGTCTCCGACGCCGGAGACGCTGACGCGGACCGTCACCGTGACGAAGAAGGTGCCGTACAAGACCAGGACGGTCAAGGATTCGTCCCTGGCCAAGGGCACCGAGAAGGTGCGTACCCGTGGCGTGGCAGGCGTCAAGACTTTGACGTACGAGGTGACCGTGGTCGACGGGGTCGAGACCGAGCGGGAGTTGATCAAGTCGGAGGTCACGAGGAAGCCGGTCACCCGGGTCGTCCGGATCGGCACCAAGGAGGCTCCGCGATGTGACCCGAACTATGCCGGTGCCTGCGTGCCCATCGCCAGCGATGTCGACTGTGCCGGTGGCAGCGGCAACGGTCCCGCCTACGTCGAGGGACCCGTACGGGTGATCGGCAACGACATCTACGACCTCGACCGCGATGGTGACGGCATCGGCTGCGACCGCTGATGCCGCCGCACTAGGCCGGCCACGGCCGAGGGTTTCAGGTAACCGGGCGCAGCGCCGCGACCCGGGCCAGGACCGGGCGGAAGGCCCCGGGTCGGCCGTCCGGCCCGATCTCGACACCTTCGAGCCACACCCACTCGCCGTCGTACCACTGGCTGATATCGAGCCGTACCCGGAGGATCCGCAGGCGCAGCGCGCCGGTGGCGTACCGGTAATCGGTTTCGCCCAGTTGGACCACCTGCCCGGCGGTGACGGTCACGCGGGGCACGACCGGCGGCCGGGTCCGCGTCGCCTGGCCCGGCCGCGCGACCATGGAAACTGTCGTCCGGTGGCGGCCAGCGCCGCCTGCCGGGCGCGCAGGATCAGCCGGTTACGGATCTGGGCGGGCGAGAGGTCGAAGGCGTTCATCGCCGGTACGCCCGCAGCAGGCGCCGCAACACTCCCGGGTGGTGGTCGTCCGCGCGCTGACTGTGGTCGGTGGACACCGGCCGTTCCTCGGGCCGTTCGTAGACGACCGCGTCGTCGCAGCGCGAGGTCACTCGCAGCTCTGGTACGACATCCTCGACCACCAGCCGCCGGAACCGCCCCGGCACGTCACCGTCCGGCACTGCCTGTCCGGTCAGATCCACCGCGACCTTTCCGGGCCGCAGGAACCACTTCCATCGCCTGCCCATGTCCCGCACCTCTCGTTGCCGAAAAAACGCGGCGGCCGGCTCGGGGGAAGACCCGGCCGCCGCGCTGCGGCAATCAAATGACAGTACGCAGGAAAAATGCAACGCCGGACGGCACAATTGCGCGGGATTTCGCTGACTTTCTTTTTCGCAATCCCCATGTGTTGCACCGTTGGGTCGCGTGATGTTGCAGGACAGCCCCCAGCCCCGTAGCAGCTCACCGCCCTGCAACCGGCGCTCTGGCGCACGAGTTGCAGCGCGTGGGAATTGCGCGGTGATGACCGATGTCAGGGATGTCTTGTAGAGTCAGGAAGGAATTACCTCACGCGCAAATGAACCTGGGGAATCGATTCCCAGGCAACGGTTCCACGTTTCACCGATGGCGTCCGGATGTAACAAAATGCAACACGAGAGGGGTGGCCGATGGCCGACGACATGGGATCGACAGTCCCCAGGCGACAGCTCGGGCGAGCACTGCGCGACCTGCGCACCGAAGCACGCATGACCCTGGACGGCGCAGCCGAGGCCATGCAGTGCAGCCGCCAGAAGATGTGGCGCATCGAGACCGGCCTCGGCCCCACCCGCGCCGTCGACGTCAAGGCCCTGTGCGAGCTGTACGCCGCCACCCCCGAGCTGACCGCTGCCCTCACCGCCCTGGCCGGGGAAACCAAGGCCAAGGGCTGGTGGCACTCGTACGGCGACGCCATCCCCGACTGGTTCGAGCTGTACGTCGGCCTCGAATCCGCCGCCTCCCGCCTACGCGAGCACGACGACACTCTCGTGCCAGGGCTTCTACAGACTCCTGGTTACACCCGTGGCGTCTACCAGAACCGGCCCAACATGCCAATCGAGGAGTTGGAAGAGGTATTGGAAGTTCGCCGACGGCGTCAGGAGATCCTGGTTCGGCGACTCCCAAAGGCACCGAATCTGGAATGGGTCCTGTCCGAAGCCGTGCTGCTTCGATGCGTCGGCAGCCCCGCCGCCATGGCTGAGCAACTTGACCGTCTCCTCGAACGCACCACCCTGCCCAACGTGTCGATCCGGGTTCTCCCACTGGCGGCAGGCGCTCACTACGGCGCGTTGGCCGGGGCGTTCGTCATGCTCGACTTTCCGCTCGGCAACCGAGTCTTCCCGGATCCGTCCATCGTCTACAGCGAGTCGGTGACCGGTGCGCTCTACCTCGACCGGCCGGAAGAGTTCGCGGTCTACGAGAAGGTCTGGGCAAGCCTCGTCAGCCTCTCACTTGATGAGGAACAATCAAGAAGGATGATCAGCAAGATCAAGGAAGAGGTCTACCATGGCTGACGATTTGCTTGGTGCGCAGTGGCGCAAGAGCACCCGCAGCGGCGACAACAACGGCAACTGCGTCGAGGTCGCCGACAACATCCCCGGCCTCGTCGCGGTACGCGACAGCAAGGACCCAGCAGGCCCCGCCCTTACCTTCTCCCCCACCGCCTGGACCACCTTCGTCCAGTCCACCAAAAACGAGCGCTGACCCACCTGTCGATCGAGAGCGTCTGCCGGCAGAGATGCCGGAGGCGCTCCCGCCAACCTCTCCCTCAACAAATCTTTCGATAGCACCGCATATATGGTGTCGCAATGAAAGCCTTGTGCACCACAGTCGGCTCGACCGACGGCGGTGCGATATCCCCGCCGCGAGGACCCCACCAGATAGGAGCGCCGTCGATGTGCGTTCCATTACCTGATTCAGCAAATACACAACCGCCGAGGTTAGGCGATTAGCCACTACGCCTGGGTCAGCAAAGCCCGCCCGAAACGTAGGGAGGCACTCCGATTTATCATCCCACCGAGCCCTTCAAAAGGATGCAGCAATTTACGCTTGCAGGAACGAGGCAGCCTAATCGTGCGCCGATTACGAGGCTTGTTGGCTACACGTCATTTGCTACTGCAGGAATAAGGGATCGAACCGGATCCCAAATGGCGTCCACCTCGTCAGCAAATGCGTAGGCCCAGGTCGTAACGAAGGCCCGCTGTACTACACTCTCGCTAAGGAAATCCAAATCCTCTCCGATCTGAGCGAAGATTAGATGGGGATCTCTATTCGTGCTCGCTCGCTCGGTTATCGATTCTCGAACACGAGACTGCATAGGCGTATCGAGTTGCAACGCAAGGGTAAGCTTGCCGACTAGATTACCCTTCTCCAAATTCGAAAAAATAGTCTCAAAGACGTGCTGCTCGGGATCCGATGAGCCTGGAGCGAAGACAATGTCAACGCCAGCCTGTTCGATCCCACCGCGCACGTGGGTTACAGCACGAGGCTCATATCCATCCTCCAGCGATTTATCACCATCAAGCATACAAACCGCAGGAAAAGTCCGGGTCGGATTACCGTTATGAAACCGAGTATGATCTCGGGCTGGCGCGGCCCCCCCAAGCGCATGAATCTTTATACTCGATCGGTCCAACGACTTTCTTTGGGCATATGAGCGGAGAGTGACATCAGCGAACATCTCATCGAATCGATCTTCGGTAAATACCGCAAGCTGCGCATCAATCTGACCCGTAAGAGTGCGCAGAGCCGCTACGTCAAGCTTGCCTTGGGTGAGACGCCCCTTATAGGACGACCACACCGCATCAGTAGGCAGCGGAGCAAGCGCATCATTGGAATGGGTGGTGAAGATTATCTGGCAAGACTTACGTCTTGCCACATCGATCAAGTATTCCACTAGCCGCCGAGTTGCCACCGGGTGCAGCCCATTTTCGATTTCCTCGATCAAGATAAGGGAGTCATCTGCGGCGTCTTCGACCTTCGATACAATTCGAATAATGCTCGCCTCTCCCGCTCCGAAATGAAACTCCGAATAACTCCCATCGGGCTGGCCGGCGTCTCTGAGCGCAAAGATCTGCGATCTCCCTGCCTTATCCGCTGCAACCTTCAAGTAATTGTCGGCATCCTTGCCAAGGATACGCTGAACGGCATCAATGACAGGCGGATCGAATGAGACCTCACCGGCGGCAGAGAAATCATTGCGAGCAAACCTATACAGGTCATTGCGCTCACTTGCAGGAAGGGTTCGAGCAATTCCAATGATAACCACGTCTCGCTTAACGGCATCCCGATTCCACTTTGCCCTTAAGTAACTAGCTGTTCGCGACAGCGTAGATCCTGGCTTTTGGGAGCTATCAACTAGATCGTACTCGACACGCCAGCCTTTCATGCTGTCATCATATGCGCCACTCTTTACAAAGAATCGACGCGGCTTCACCTTCTCATAAATTAGTCCCGCAGCGCCTAGGATCGTTGTCTTGCCCGCACCATTTGGACCCACTAATGCTGTCACTGGGAAGTCGAACCGGATCTCGCGGTCACTAAAGCTTCGTATCTTGACCAACCGCATGCTGGTTAGATACTTCCTGTATGCACGCTTGCGAACGCGCTCCGCAAGTGCGCGAATTTCGCTGTCTCGGATCTCACTCTTAGTCATTCAAATCCCCCTTGGTGTGAAGCGCCAACCGCAAAAAAGCGCGGTCACGTAACACTGCCCCGCATCGATTGCATGCTGAAAACCGCGTAAGCCTGTCGATACTCATTCACTCGATCAGCTTTGTAAAACGGTGCCGTGTAACCCTCAGGGACCGCGTTCTGCTCCGGATCATCGAGGTACGCGATTAACTGTTCGTAGTGCTCCTTTGTTTGACCACGGCCGAACGCGTTCCTGTCGGCGACAAGTTTGCGCCCGTGTGCGTCGAACCACGTCGTTGACTCGTAGTCAACAAGCTGCGGGAATCGACTGAGGTAGACGGCCACCAGTTCCTCGGCTGTCATCCCGAGCCACGCCGCCACCAGTGCGTCGATCTCTACCAGGGCCGCCCGGCGCGCTCGCTCTGTCCGAAGCGGCGTATCGGCTGTCCAAGTCGTCCCAAGCGGGCCGGTAGAGGTTAGCGACAGCTGCGGAAGACCCGGCCACTGCACCGCCCAGCTCTCAGCCAGCCAAACCTCGTCGAAAAGCTCGCTCCACAACGGCGCGTATTCATCCGTGAGGGCATTCAATCGCAGAGTACGCAGCAGAAGACTGGATGATAGGGGATGGCTGGCATCACCAGCAGGCATCGCTCGGGCCTCTCCGGCAAGCAGGTCAGCCCGTCCTGTAATGCGCAGGAGGTAGTCAAGCGGAAGGGACGCCCAGAAGCCTGCGGCGAGAACTGTATCGACAAGGCGGGAGAAGGCAGCTGTATGTACTGGGTTGACGTGTGCTGGCCCCGGTGGAATCAATGCCGCAAAGAGCGACCGCTCGGTATTGTACGGAATTCGTCGCCGCCAAGCCAGCCGGTAATACGTCGTGTAGCGGCGACCCTCCCAGATATCTTGCGCCTGGTTGTAGGTTGCCAAATCGGTGGCGCGAACGTAGTCGGTAGCGGGCACAGCATGAGGCGACAGCGACTCCAGATTTGTCGGAGGATCGTAGCGGCCAGTGTTCGGAGGCTGCTTCGCGAAGGGGGTGGCAATCGATATTTGCGGACCTCGCAAAATTACCTCATCCCAAGAAGACGGTTGCCGAAACTCGGCGCGGATTAGGCCAGACTTCGGAGCGTTTGATTCGTGGTAACCGCTGGTTACCCACATCGTCCGCACACCGAGCCGGTCGGGGTACTCCGCAAGCGCCGCTAGCGCGCCGTCTTCCTCAGCGGACACCGGATATAGGAGGGGAGTCCGCTCTACTGGCGTTCCGTCTTCCCGCAGCCGGCGCCAAGTGGCGAGCATGCTTCTGTCGACACGGACCACGCGGGACGCGTGCGGGCGGAGGTCCCAGGAACCATGATGCTTAATGGTGGGAACTGGACCGGCACCGTCGTGAGTCAGTGAGGCGACCAGCACCCCGGGATCAAACAACCAGCTTAGGTGAAGGAAAGATATTTGCCTGCTGCTTCCATAGATGTTTACCGAGTATTGACGACTCCAGTCGATCTCCGGAAAGAGTAGACGCTGGTTCTGGAAGTGGGCATGTAAACGCAGACGGCAATAAGTTTCTGCCCGAAGTCGCCCCTCGAGAGCACCATTGAAATGGCTGTCCGGATGGATTAAGCCTGCCATCCCCTCAGCACTGAGGTTGCTCCACGCTCGGCACATGAAGGCCCGGTACAGATCCGGCTGCGTCCCAGCTATCAGGTCGAAGGTTGCAGAACTTCCCAGGAAAGCAACCATCCCCGCGTTGGCGGTAAACTCGGTGAGAAATTGGTTCAAGGTTGCCTGCACTCGTAGCGCTTCTTCCTTGCGCGCTCGCCATGCAGGCACCGCAGGCTTGTCTGCAAGCTTGAACCATGGCTCATGCTCAGCGAGGACCCCATCTTCCAGCCAGCGTGGGCGGACCCAAGGAGGATTTCCCACCTGGATATCGAAGCCGCCGTAGGCGAACGCCTGAGCGAAGGTTAGTTCCCAGTGGAAGAACCCCTGTTCCCTTGCAATTTGATCGGCCGTGAGGAGCCAGGGGAAGCGGTCGGAGAGGGTCCAAGGGGAGTCGACGCCGATGACGCCGTCTAGCTTCTGCTCGAAGTCGCTCATCTCGTCGAGGCTGGTGAGCTTGCGGCCGTAGAACGCCTCGGTGTTCTCGTCGGCGTCGGTGCGACCGATGAGGGCTTCGGCGAAGGTTAGCCAGTCGTCCAGGTTGGTCAGGGGGACCTGCTGGCGGAGTTGTTCGGCGACGGTCATCCGTCGAGTGCCGCCGGTGGGCTTGGTAAGCAGCTTCATCTGCTGCGGCTGCACGTTGCCGAAGAGGTCGGCGGCCTCGTACACAGCCGGTTCGTCGTACGCGGGGATGTCTTTGACGTGCTCGACCTGGACGGGGGTGGCCGGGTAGGCGGGGTCGGAGCCGTCGAGGAGGCCGACCTTGTCCAGCGGCCAGAACCACAGGGCGCACCAGACGTCCATCAGGGTCTTGAGTCGCCAGTACGGGGTGCCGGGTGCGGTCAGGTCGGCGAGGATGTCCTCGCGGGCTACCGCTTCGCGCACCTCGGGCAGGTCGTCGGCACCCCAGACCTTGATGTCGCGGCGGATCTCCCGCTCGGAGATGGCGAGGCGCTGCTGCACCAGCCCCCACAGGAACTCGACCCGGCGACCGAGCGCTTGCAGGCGTTTGACCTGGGAATTCTTGCCCTTGGCGGACGGCGTGCGCTTCATCGCCGTACGCCAAGCTTTTAGCTTTGCGGTTTCGGCGGGGGCCAGTTCGCGGGCTTCCTTCTCCCCCGCTACCGCGCCCCAGCCGTCGGCGGGGAGCAGGAAGTGGTGGATGGTGTCCGGGTCGATCGGGCCGTCGCGGAAGGGTTTCTCGGCCGGGGCGGTGGTGAGCCAAGACTTGTCGGCGAGTTGCTTCGCCTCGTAGGTCTTGCGTCCGCAGCCGATGAGGGAGTTGCCGCGTTGCAGGTGCAGGCCGAACCAGGGGGCTTGCAGGCCGGCGTGCATGACGTTGAGCCAGAGGGAGACCTCGGCTAGCTCGACCGGCATACGTTTGAGGTCGACGCCGTAGCAGTTGTGCAGGGCGATGTACGCCTTTACCCGCTGGAGTTCGAGGTGGTAGTCCTCGGGGTCGAGGGTGGTGTCGAGTTCCTTCTGGCGGCGGCGCAGGTATTCGGCGGCGACCTGGTTGATGGCCTCGTTGAGGAACGCGCCGGAGCCGAGCGCCGGTTCGCAGATCGTCCAGTCCAGCAGTTCGCGGGCGGGCGTGATCGTGTCGTTCTGGTCGAGGCGGTACTTCAGGGCGAGTTGGACGGTGACCTCGGTCAGCGACTGCGGGGTGTAGTAGGAGGCGCTGGTCTGCCGGTCCCGGCCGGCGAGCCGGTAGACGAACTGACCGGCCTCGTAGACGACGCGGCTGCGGATGCCGGTGTAGGCGTTCTCGCGGTAGACGAAGACGTTGTCGTCGTACTCGTCGGCCTTGGAGGCGGGGATCATCCACGAGCCGTCCTTCGGGTCGCCGTTCTTGGCGACCTCGTAGAGCTGCTCGGTGGCGACGAAACCGGTGTACGACATCAGGCCCTCGTAGACCGCGCCGAGCTGGTTGATGCCGAGCTGGGCGTACGAGATGAAGCCGCCGCGTCGCCGCTTGCCGCCCTTGGTGAGCATCAGTCGACGCAGCACCTCGTAGAGGACCTTGTTGCGCAGCCGGGTGTCGATGGTCGGGCCGTCGGGGTCGTCCTCGTCGCTGCCGGGGACCGGGATGAGTCGGCCGATGAGCTTGGTCTTCTCCGGCAGGAACAGGTCAGACTTCATGGGCTCGAAGCGCAGGCCCTCGCCCTCGCTGGCCGTTGCCTCGACCTCGGTGCCGCCGCGCGGGTTGTGGCCGTCGTTGACCATGCGGAACAGCAGGTCCAGCGACTCGTACAGGTGGGTGCCGTCCTCGGCGGACGGGGGCAGGCGACGCGCGACCAGGTCGCCGATGCGGGCCAGGCTGTAGCCCTCGACGTACTGCGGGTCGTTGACCGGCAGCACGCCCAGCTCGGGTCGGGCCTCGGCGTAGAGCAGGAACAGGATGCGGTAGAGGTAGCGCAGCGCCTCGCGGCCGAGTTCCTTGGCCAGCTCGTCGAGCACCATCACCTGCTGCGGCTGGTAGCCGGCGGCGCGGATGCGGTCCAGCACCTCGTTGGCGATGAGTTCGACGGAGACCTTCAGGCCCTCGCGGAGTTCGCTGGAAACCCCGACGGCGTGTTGGCGGGAGCCGGCAACCAGGTCGGCGAGGGGTTCGGTGCCGCCCTCGGCGGGTGGGCGCAGCGAGTCGGCGCCGAAGAGGGCGGCGACGACGTCGTACTCCCGGTCGTCGTTGCGAGCGTACGCGGTGTCCAGGCTGACAGCCAGATAGCGGCCCTCACCCCAGGCGGCCCGGTCAGCGAGGGTGATCACGCCGCCGCTGAGGATCAGCACGTAGCGGGGTGGCTGCTCGACGGCGAACAGCCAGGAGGCGAGCTTCGCGCCGGTGGTGACGGTCTCGTTGCCGGGCAGGGTCACCGGGGCGAGCAGTCGGCCGGCGGCGTCCGGGTCCTGGGCGGCCTCGGCGTCCACGGCCCAGCCGCAGTCCAGCGCGACGATCCCGTGCCCGGTGCCCAGCTCGGCGTGCGCGACGGTGATCTCCGTTTCGTGGCCGGCGCGTTCGACCGTGATGGTCTGCGGGGCGGGCTCGAAACCGAGGGCCTTCAGCAGTTCCTGGTGCAGTTTGCGCAGCCGCTCCGGGTCGAAGAACTCCTCGTCGGCCAACTCGGTCTTGGCGTCGAAGTAGGGTCGGCGCAGACCTCGCAGGCCGGTGCGGGGGGTCTGTCCGCCGGCCTTCTCGGTGGCGATCCAGCCCTTGACCAGGTCGCTGCTCTTGAGGGTGGTGGGCAGGATCTCGGCGAGGTAGTGCGCGGAGAGGTACTCGCCACGGTTGGTCAGCGACTCGAAACTCATGCTGGCACTCCGTGCTCAGGGGCGGATTCCGGCGAGGGGACGAGGACGGCGAGCACCCGCAGCAGCGGTTCGCCGTCGGTTTCCAGGCGGTCGAGCAGGTCGTGCTGCTCGGCGACGGTGGCGTCGACCCGCTGGCGGCGGCGCTCCCGGTGCGCGCCCGGCAACTCGTCGACCAGGCTGGCCTGCTGGAAGGTGACCAGTCGTTCGCGGTGGCGGCGCAGCGGCTCGGCGTTGGCCGCGTCGAACTCGGCCCGTTTGCCCTCCAGGTGATCGCGGGCGGCTGCCACGGCCCGTGGCAGCCGCTCGCTCAGCGCGCCGGTGTCGATGGTCTCGGCCCGGTTGACCATGTCGGGGCCGACCCCGGCCGCCCGCAGCACCTCGTCCATCGGCGCGATGGTCGGTTCGGCCGGCAGACCGGCCACGGCCATCCACTGCACCACGGTGGGTTGGCCGAGCCGGTTGGCGTAGACGCCCTGGATGAGGAAGGTCGGGGTGCTCACGTCGGCGGTGAGCACCGGGGCCTGCTGGCGGCCCAGCCGGATCAGCACCTTGTCGACAAGCCAGTCGACCATCGGGTGGACGTCGCTGAGGAAGGCGATCTCCGGCCACATCGGCGTCCTGCTCTGCCGCGCCTGGTCGAGCTTGCGTTGGGCGAGCCTGCGGTCGAAGGTGACCTTCAGCCGCAGGTCCTCGCCCTCGCGGTGGGTACGCAGGTAGGAGCGCGGCAGGTCGGTGAGCCGGTGCACCAGGTCGTCGGGGGCGCGGAAGGTCAGCAGTTCGTCCTCGCGGCGCAGGTCGATGCGGTCCTCGGGTCGGTCGTCGTAGATCTCGTGCAGGGCGGCGTCGACAAAGTCGCGGGTGGAGTCGAACAGCTTCGGCACCCGGGCCTGTGGCACCTCTTCGACGACCGGGGCGCTGCCGACGTCGCCGAACAGGTCGGCCAGCACGTCGATCTGGGTGTGTGCCTGCGCGTACGACTCGTCGACGGTCTTGCCGTGGAGCAGGTCGCGTACCAGGCGGTCCTCCTCGGCTTTCGCGTCGTAGTGGCCGGTCGCGGCCTCCACGCTGCCGAGGGTGCGGTGGGCGGTCTCCTCACGCCGCAGCAGCACTTCGGAGACCGTACGGTCGTCCTTGGCGTCCTCGCGGGCGGAGGTGAGCAGCAGCGCCCGGAACTGCGGCTGGTGGCGCTGCCCGTACCGGTCGATGCGGCCGTTGCGCTGCTCGATGCGGATCAGGCTCCACGGGATGTCGTAGTGGATCAGGTGGTGGCACTGCTGGTGCAGGTTGACGCCCTCGGAGGCGACATCGCCGGTGAACAGCAACCGCACGCCGCTGCCGGCCAACTCGAACTCCTGGAGGATCTGCTGCTCGTCGGAGTCGGCCACGCCGCCGTGCAGCACTCTCACCGCGTCGGGCTTGAGACCGAGCAGGCCGGGGACGGTGTCGGCGAGCCATTTGATAGTCGGTACCCGCTCGGAGAAGACCACCGCCCGGGTGTCGCTGCCCTTGCCGACGCCGATCTCCTTCAGCTCCTCGACCAGGCGGCGCAGTTTGCTGGAGTCGCGGTCGGTCATCGCCGAGGTCAGCTCCGCGAGCCGGTCCAGCGCCGCGCGTTCGGTGCCGGTGGCCTTCTTGCTCCGGTTGGTCACCGTCTCGTGCAGCGCCCGGTGGGAGGAGAGGAACGACTTCAACAGGGTGTACGGGAACAGCCGGTGCTGGCCGGTGACCGACTCGTCGCTCCACTTGCCGGCAAGCCACACATCGGTCAGCTCGTCGAAGATCTGCTCCTCGATGGGGGTGGCCTGGCAGTGGAGGGGCTGGGACGGCCCACGGTCGGCCCAGCGGTCGCCGATCTGGTCGCGTACCTCCTGGCTGATCTTCGTGCGGCGCAGGTAGAGGTGGGCGATGTCGCTGGCCTGGTAGTCCTTCGGGTTGGCGATGGCCGCCGGGTCGAGCAGTGAGATGAGCTGGGCGAAGGACTCCTTGTCGCCGTTGTGCGGGGTGGCGCTGGCCAGCAGCAGCGCGTCGGTCTTCGCGGCCAGCCGGCGGGCCAGCTCGTTGCGCTTGGTGCCCTTGTTGATCAGGTTGTGTGACTCGTCGATGACCACGGCGTCCCAGGTGGTGGCGTCGAGGTGGTGGCCGAACTGCCCGGCGTCCTTGAGCGTGTCGACGGAGATGATGGCCCGCTTGAAGTGCGTGAACGGGTTACGCCCGGCCGGGATTTCCTGCTGGATGCGCTGGATGCCGGTGGAGTCCAGGCGTACCAGCGGGATGGCGAACCGGGTCCACAGTTCCCGCTGGAACTGTTCGAGCACCTGCTGCGGTGAGACGACCAGGATGCGGTCGCCGCGCCCCCGGCGGATCAGCTCGGCCAGGATCAGTCCGATCTCCAGGGTCTTGCCCAGGCCGACTACGTCGGCCAGCAGGATCCGCGGTCGCAGGCCGGACAGGGCCAGTTCGACCGGACGCTGCTGGTAGGTCAGCGGGTCGAGCAGGAACCGGTCGGCCAGGGCCAGGCCGCGTTCGGTGCGGGGCAGGGGCGTACGCCGCAGCACCGCCTCCAGGAACAGTCGGCTCTGCCGGAACCGGGAGGAGGTGTCCCGGACCAGTTGGGTCTCCTCGGGCCGCATCGGCGCGATGGCGTCGAGGGCGGTGAAGAAGGTCGCCTCGACGTCCTGGACGAACTCGGAGACACCGACAGCCTTGATCATGGTGCCGTCGGCGGTGCCGGTCTTGACGCTGCGTACCAGCCACTCCTCGTCGCGGACGATGATGCGGGAACCGGGGGCGAAGGTCGCCTCCTGGGCGGTGGTCATCGGTGGTGCGGCCTTCCTACAGGGTGGTTCGGCGGGCGTACTGGCGGCGCAGCTTCTCGACCAGCCAGGTCACGTCGACCGGCGGGCCGCTCCCGACGCGCTCGGGATCGACCTTCGTGGGGGCCGGCTCCGGCACCGCGACGGTGCTTCTCTCCTCGACAGCGCGGTCGTCCGCCCGCTCGCTCGCCACCACGGGCGGGTCCTCGGGATCCTGCTTCGGGTCTTGCAGGTCGGGCGGGACCAGCAGTTCGGTCGCACTGTCGTAGGTGCGCGCGGCGACCTCCTGCCGCAGGTCATGGACCGTCCTGCCACTGGTCGCCGTGGCCACGGCCAGCAGGCGGGCCTGGACGTCGGCGAGCGCGGGCCGGGCGGACGGGTCGAAGGCGAGCATCGCGCCGAGCAGTGGCACCAACTCCGCCGGCACACCGGACAGGTCAGGCAGGTCGCTCGGTTCGGTAATCCGCAGCAGCAGGTTCCACGAGTTGGTCGGTGGGTAGAGAGCGTGACCGGTCAGCGCGAAGACCAGCACCGCCGCCAGGCCGTAGATGTCCACCGCGGGGGTCAGCTTGCGCTCGCCCCGGACCTGCTCGGGCGACATGTAGGCCGGGGTGCCGACCATTGCGCCGGGTGCGGTCAGGTAGTCGCTGCGGTCGATGAGCACGGCCAGGCCGAAGTCGATGAGCTTCGGGCCGTCCGGGCCGAGGATGATGTTCTGCGGTTTCAGGTCCCGGTGCAGCAGACCGGCCTGGTGCACCTTGGCCAACCCCTCGGCCAGCATCGCACCGGCCATGGCCGCCAGCGGCAGCGGCAGCGGGCCTCGGGCGTCGACGTACTCGCGCAGGGTGGCGCCGGGTACGTACTCGACCGCCAGCCAGGCCGGGTCGCCGGTGGCGTCGGCGTCCTCCAGCCGAGCTACCCGCGAGCCGAAGACCAGCTTGAGGCTCTCCACCTCGGACGCGAAGCGTTCCCGGATCGTCGGCGCCGCGATGAGATGCTTCTTGATCACCTTGAGGGCGACCCGCTGTGCGATCGGGGAGATCGCGAAGTAGACGTCCCCCATACCGCCGCACCCGAGCGGCTCCACCAGCGTGTACCCGCCGACGTTGCCGAGTGCCATTGGTTCTCCCCCTCCACAATGGCCCATACCCGACGCGTTGGTGCGCTTCGGGCTGCATGGAGGCATGACCGTACAACGCCCGTCAATGGGAAGCCACCGGCCCTCTGGCGCGCAACGTCGCCCTGACGGACCACAATCGACAGCCGATCGTGCTTGCGTCCCGCGGATCGTGCTTGCCTCGTGCGGTGAGCTGCTGGACGGGCGGTCAACGACCTTCTTGTAGTGACCCGCTGGCCAGGCCGTCGGCCGTCAGCTGGACCAGTTCCGCACCGAGCGTCGCGGCCTGCCGGATGGCCGACTCGAAGGCGTCCAGCCGGCGAAACGCCGCCCCCTGCACCCGTTGGTCCTCCAGCGACATCCGCCGGACCTGGGCGCGGCGGATGTCGAAGCGCAGCGTTCCGGACAGGCTCGACGCCTGCTTCTCGTTGGTCGAGGTGCGTAGCTGCCCCGCCAGGAACCACGAATCCAGTGCCGCCGGGTTGGGTCTCAGCAGGTAGAGGTTGCGTCCGAGCAGCGCACCCTCGGCGGCCATCACCCGGGCGGTGAGCTGTCGGGCGACCATCGGCACCACCACGTCGCCGACGGCGAGGCAGATCTGCTGGCCGAGCCGGCCGTCGTCGTGGCCGGACGGCGGCTTCCCGTCGAGGACGTCATGCACGGTCAACACACGTGGACCGTCCGCCGCCTCACCCGCTGCGGTTGAGGCGGTGCCGGACGAGCCGCCGTCGGCCGGAGCAGCCCCGGATGAGGCTTCGGAGGCAGGGGTGGCGCGGATGGGGCCGATCAGCTGCAGGGCACCGGAGCGGATCAGCTCCCCCACCGTCAGGAATTCGCCGTCCGGCCCCTTCTGCGCGGGCGTGACCTGCGGCATCAGCGCCGGCAGGTCGCCGACGAGGGCGGCGAGGCGTTCTCTGGTGCGGACCACCTGTTCTCCGGTGGCCTCGCCCGCGACGGCGGGTTGGCGGCGGGCGGGGGTGAGGTCGACCTCCTCGTCGAGCAGTTCGATCACCGGTACCGCGCGGGCGAAGCCGGGCTCCTCGGCCTCGGGGTCGGTGTCGAAGGCCCGCCAGGCGGCCAGGATCCGTGGCCCGTTCGTGGTCAGGTCGACGCCGGCGGCGTCGACGAGCAGTGTCCGCGCCGGTGGTGGTGTGTCGGGCGCGGGCCGCCGCAGCACCCACAGGTGCAGCGGTACGCCGTGCGGCGCGGCTGCCCCGGGCGGCAGGGCGATCACGGCGCGCAGGGCGCCGCGGCGCAGCAGTTCGGCGCGGATGCGTCGGCCGGCGCGGCGGCTGGCGACCGTGGGGGGCATCAGCAGGACGGCGTGCCCGCCGGCCCGCAGGTGGGCCAGGGCGTGTTGGACCCAGGCCAGTTCCGGTTCGGTACGCGGGGTGGTGCCGACGATCCAGCGTGGGTCGTGGCTGAGTTCCTCGTCGCCCCAGTTGGTGGCGCCGAAGGGTGGGTGGCAGACCACGGTGTCGTAGGTGTGTCCGGCGTACGCGTCGGCGCGTAGCGAGTCGCCGACGTTCATGTCGCCGGGCACCTCGCGCAACGCGAGCCAGAGTTCGGCGAGTCGGGCCAGGCCCTCGTCGAGTTCCTGCCCGTGGGCGGTGGTGCAGCCGGCGCGGACGGCGGCGCGCAGCACGGCTCCGGAGCCGGCGGCCGGGTCGAGGACGGTGCAGCCATCGACGCCGGCCAGCCCGACCATCAGGTCGGCGAGGTCGTCGGGGGTGGCGAAGGACCGCCCGGGACCGGGTGCGGAGAAGCGTTGCCACAGTTCGTCGAAGGCGCCCTGGGGGCCGAGTTCGTCGGCGAGGGCTTCGAGGTCGGGCAGCAGCGGTTTCAGATGTGGGTCGACGGGGCGGCGGGGGCGTTGGCCGCGCTGTCGGGCCAGGAGCAGGGTGCCGACGGCGGCCAGCGCTGCGGCGGGGGATTCGCTTGTGGGGGCGATCCGCCGCCAGAGCCGGTCGGCGGTGGCCTGCTCGGCGAGCTTGCCCTGGACGCACAGCCATTGTTCGACCTGGATGAGGTCGAACTCGGGACTGGCCGCCGTTCCGCCGACCGGGGCGGGGAAGTCGGCGTGCCGCTTGCGCCAGTTGCTGACGGCGGCCCGTCCGACCCCGGCGAGCCGGGCGATTTCGGCCGCCGTAATTGTCGGTTTCACCTGCACGTTCGGAGTGTGCCACACCTGTCAAGCAACATGTCTGTTGACAGTGTTCACGGGCAGTGTTCTCATTGACGCCGCACAATGATGACTGGAGGACAACTATGCGTAAGACCACGCTGATCGCTTTGCTCGCCACCGCTCTCATCGGCCTGGGCTGCGGTGCCGGAGCCACCGACGAAGCCGGCGACGCGAGTGGCGGCGACGTCGCTGCCAAGAGCGAGGACAAGAAGGCCGAGAAGGCCGAGAAGGTGGCGAAGGTCGGCGACCCGGCCCGCGACGGCAAGTTCGAATTCACCGTCAAGTCGACCAAGTGCGGCGTCCGCAAGGTCGGCAGCGACCTGCTCGGCGCCAAGGCACAGGGCCAGTTCTGCCTGGTCACGCTGAAGGTCAAGAACATCGGCAAGAAGTCGCAGATGTTCGACGGCAGCAGCCAGAAGGCGTACGCGGCCGATGGCACCGAGTACTCCGCCGACGGAGCTGCCGCCATCTACGCCAACGAGAACGCCGAGACCTTCCTCAACGACATCAACCCCGGCAACCAGGTCACCGGCGTCGTCGTCTTCGACATCCCCAAGGGCGTCAAGCTCACCAAGCTTGAGCTGCACGACTCGCCGTTCTCCGGCGGAGTCACCGTCGCCCTGAACTGACCCGCGCGCATCGACCGGGGCGGGTTGCGCCAGGACCCGCCCCACCACATTCCACTTCCGAGCGGAGGGAGAACGTCGTGCGTCCTGACGAGTTTCTACGCGCCGTGCAGCTGCTTCCCGCCGACCTGCGCGAGTCCGCCCTCGCGTTGCAGACCTACGTCCGGCCGACTCACTGTGCCAAGTGCGAGCTGATCGGTGACGGGTTGCGGCTGTGCCTGACCGCCGCGCGATACGACGAGTTCTCCTCGGCCCGCCACCTGCTCGACACCGCACAGCAGCAGGCCGTTGAGCACGGTGCGGCCTGCCGCACCAGGCCGGACAGGCGCCGGGGGCGCGGCCGGGTGGCGCGGTGGGCGAGCGCGTCCGGGGCCATGGTCGCCGCGACCGACGCCAGTTGGAAGGACCGGGCCGGCGGCATCGGGTACGTGGTCAGCGACGGCCACTACGGCCTGCGTGGCCGGTGCAGCGTGCGGATGGACACCACCGGGTGCTCCCGGGTCCTGATCAACGAACTACGCGCGGTCGACTTCCTGCTGGGCGCCCACGACGTGCCGCCGGTGGGGATGGTCGTGCTGCTGGACAGCCTCGCCGCGTTGCGCTATCTGCACCAGTGGCAGGCCGGCGAGACGACCGCCATGCCGGCGGGCTACAGCCTGCGGCCCCGCCAGTGGTCCGATCAGCCCACCCTCGTCCGGCTCGCCCAGCTCGTGCAGCAACGGCCGGAGCTGTCGTTCGAGCATGTCAAGGGGCACAGCGGCCATCCGCTCAACGAGGCCGCCGACGCTTTGTCCCACATGGCCCGTCGGCGAATCGGCGAGTCCTTCGACGTACGTCGGCGCGCCCACGACCTGGTCGACGCCTTCCTGCGGGACTGGCACGCCACCGTCGCACATTGACCGCCCTCTGCCCGCCCTGACAGGAAGGACATCGCCGTGTCGAGCGAACGGAATCCGCAGCCGCGCGACGAGAAAGTCCCCGCCGTCGACGCGAACCAGACCATGGCGCGCCGGTTCGTCCAGCAACGGCTGGCCGAGTTGCCGCACCGACCCGAGGAGGCCGAGGCTCGGCTACGCGGCCTGCTGGCGATCTACGAGGAGTTGAACGCGCGGGGTCATCCGGAGCCGATGGTCCTGCTGGCCGGCGTGCTGGGCATTCCGGTGGATGTCCTGATCCGGCACCTACGCGCCGCGCAGCGCTGACCCGTACGGACGCGGGATGCCGGCGGATGTTGCTGGAACCGGACCGGAGGAGCTCCCGTCGAGCTGGGATTCGTCCTGCATGGACAACTCTTTCGCTGTCCTGACGGAAAGTTCCACGAAGATCGGCGAAAGCCATAGACACATCTGCATCACTTTGTTAGCTTCAGGCGAGATGTTACGTCGAGGTAAATCGATACAGGCGCCGCTCCTCGGACGTGACCTCGCCATTGACCACATCTGCGTCCCTGTCCATCAGAACACGCCCGGACTGCCGCGCAAGCGGTGCTGACGGGCGGTTCCGTGCTGCCCCCATCCCACGAGAAGGAACCAGCCACCACGTCTACGACCTGCCCGACCAATCCCTCACCGAAGGAGAGGCAGTTGAAGAGACGACTCGCGCTCGCTGTGGCCGGTCTGACCGCCATCGCGCTCACCGCGACGCCGACCCCGACGATGGCCGCACCGGCGCCCACCAGCGCTCCCCCGGACTCGGCCTTCCAGAAAGTCACACTTAACGACCGACCGGGCGAGCCGATGGACCTCGCCGTGCTCCCCGACCGCCGGGTGCTGCACGTGACCCGCGCCGGTCAGGTCTGGTTGCACAACCCCGCCACCGGCCGCAACACGATCGCCGCGGCCCTCGACGTGTACCAGCACGACGAGGAGGGTCTGCAGAACGTCGCGATCGACCCGGGCTTCGGCAAGGGCGGCAACAACTGGGTCTACCTGTACTACTCGCCCCCGATGGACACCCCGGTCGACGATCCGTCCACTCCGGATGTCAACGAGGGCGATGCGCCGGCCTGGGGCACCGAGGAGGACGTCGCGCCCTTCCGCGGGGTGATCCGGCTGTCCCGGTTCCGCCTCGTCAAGGACAAGCTGGATCTGAAGTCCGAACAGCAGATTATCGACGTGCCGGTCGACCGGGGCATCTGTTGCCACGTGGGCGGGGACATCGTCTTCGACAACAAGGGCAACCTGTACCTGTCCACCGGTGACGACACCAACCCGTTCGAGTCCGGCGGGTACGCGCCGATCGACGAGCGCCCCGGCCGTCATCCGGCGTACGACGCGCAGCGCAGTTCGGCCAACACCAACGACCTGCGTGGCAAGATCCTGCGGATCAAGGTGGGCGCCAAGGGCGGCTACACCGTCCCGAAGGGCAACCTGTTCAAGAAGGGGACGCCGAACACCCGGCCCGAGATCTACCTGATGGGGCTGCGCAACCCGTTCCGCATCGAACTGGACCGCACGTCCGACACGCTGTTCGTCGGTGACTACTCGCCGGACGCCCGCCAACCCAACCCGGATCGCGGACCGGCGGGGCAGGGCAAGTGGCTCGCCGCCCGCGAGCCCGGCAACCACGGCTGGCCGTACTGCATCACGCCGGACCAGCCGTACCTCGACTACGACTTCGCCACCTCCCAGCCGGGGGCGCCGTTCAACTGCACCGCACCGGTAAACGACTCGCCGCACAACACCGGTCTGCGTAACCTGCCGCCGGTGCAGCAGCCGCAGGTCTGGTACGGCTTCGGCCTGTCCCCGCAGTTCCCGGAGCTGGGTACCGGCGGCATCGGGCCGATGGCCGGTCCGGCGTACCGGTTCGACCGCTCCACCACCCGCGGCCGCAACCCGTCCGGCTGGCCTGCGTACTACGACGGCAAGCCGCTGTTCTACGAGTGGACCCGCGACTACGTGAAGGCCTTCGAGCTGGATCGGCGCGGTGAGCTGCGCGGCATCGAGTCGGTGCTGCCGTCGGTGGTCTTCGACAACCCGATGGATCTGGAGTTCGGCCCGGACGGCGCGCTCTACGTGCTCGAATACGGTGACGGCTACTTCAGCGAGAACCCGGACGCCCAGCTGGCCCGCGTCGACCACATCGGCTGGGACGGCAACCACAGCCCGGTGCCGCAGGTGTCGGCCACCCAGACGGCCGGGCTCGCGCCGCTGACCGTGGAGTTCTCCAGCGCGGGCACCGCCGACCCGGACGGTGACCGACTCCGGTACGAGTGGTACCTCGACGACGACGACAAGGTCGACTCCCGCGAGGCGAACCCGACGTTCACGTACCGCCGCAACGGCAGCTACGAGGCGACGTTGAAGGTCACCGACCAGAAGGGACGGTCGGCGTCGGCCTCCGTGCGGGTGGTGGTCGGCAACGCCACGCCGGTGGTGGAGCTGGTCAGCCCGGTCGTCGGGCAGCCGTTCACCTTCGGTGACGTGGTGCAGTTCGAGGTGCGGGTCACCGACGACCAGCCGGTGGACTGCGCCCGGGTCAGCGTGACGTACATCCTGGGTCACGACGACCACGGCCACCCGATCACCACGGCCAACGGATGCACCGGCACGATCACCACCACGGTGCCCTCCGGGCACGATCCGGCGACCGACAACCTGTCCGCGGTGTTCGTCGCGTCGTACACCGATCCGGGTGGTGACGGCCTGCCACCGCTGACCGGCACGACCGAGGTCGTCCTGGTCCCCACCCAGTAAGTCCCCGACCGAGGTCCCTGGTCGATACCGGTCGGCCGGGGACCTCGGTCCGGGTCCACGCACCACGAGAGGAGTGCCACATGTGTTACGGGTACGACGGCGAGGCCGCGCTGCGGCGGTCCGTCATCGACCGGCGGGGCCTGTTGCGCGGTTCGTTGGCAGCCGCCGCCGGTGTGGGGCTGGTCGCGTCCGGAATCGGTGCGACCGCCGCGACCGCCGGTCCCGGCCACGGTCACGGTCCGGGTCACGGCCACGGGCCCGGTCACGGTCACGGACCGGGCCACGGCCACGCCGGGCGACACCACGTGCCGCCGGGTCTGATCAGCATCCAGCTGTGGACGGTACGCGACGCGCTGAACGGCTCGCCGGGCTACGACGCCACCCTCAAACACCTCGCCCGCATCGGCTATCCGAAGGTGGAGTTGGCACTCGGCTACTTCGGTCGTAGCGCCGGGCAGCTGCGCCGGTTCCTCGACAGCATCGGGATCAAGGCCAGCTCCAGCCACGACGGGATCAGCGCCGACGCCGCCGGACTACGGCAGAAGATCCAGGACGCGGTCACCCTGGGCCAGAAGTACATGGTCGTGCCGTACCTCTACTCCGAGAGCGCCGACGAGTGGAAGCGCTGGGCGGAGCAGATGAACGTCGAGGCCGCCGCGGCACGCAGGGCAGGTCTGCGGTACGGGTATCACAACCACGCGCACGAGTTCACCATCGACCTCGGCGGTGGGCGTACGCCCTGGGACATCCTGACCGCGGAGCTCGACCCCAAGCTCGTCCACCTGGAGATCGACATCTACTGGGCGGTCACCGGTGGCATCGAGTCCGGTGCCGGCGCGGCCGACCCGGAGGGCTTCACGCTCGACGTGATCCGTCGCGCGCCGCAGCAGGTCCTGCAGTACCACGTGAAGGACCGGCACGCCGCCGACGGAGACATGGCCGACCTGGGCACCGGGATGATCGACTTCGCGCGGATCTTCCGGGGCCACGCCGTGCAGGAGTACATCGTCGAGAACGACACCCCCGACGTGACGCCCCAGCAGACCGCCGAGGTCGGCTACCGCTACCTGCGCAAGCTGCGGTACTGACCGGACGCCGACGGGCACCTGGCCGCACGGTCGGCCCGGTGCCCGTCGACATCACGGCCGGTCCCCCTGACACAATCGCGGCCATGGAAGCTGCCGAGCTGGTGCTGGTGCTGCGCTACCGCAAGGCGGTGACGTACGGGCTGCACGTCCTGCTCGGCGCGCTGGAGACCCACCAGACCTCCACCCGGTACGAGGTGCGTTTCGGCGACACCCCGGAGACGACCGCCGCGCACATCCGCGACGCCGCCACCACCGCGACCCGGGTGCTGGTGTTGTGGTCGTTCTACTCCCCCGACGCGCACGCCCTGGCCCAGGAGCTGGCCGAGATCCGGGCCCTGGCCGACGCCCCGAACGTGACCCACATCGCCGGCGGCGTGCACGCGACCGCCGAGCCGGTGCAGACCCTCGACGCCGGGTGGGACATCGCGGCGGTCGGCGAGGGCGAGACGACGCTGCTGCACCTCGTCGACGCCGTCGGTGACCCGGCCGGGATCACCGGGCTGGTGTACCGCGACGACACCGGCGCCGTGGTGCGTACGGGCCGACCGCAGCGGCGACCGCTCGACGACTTCCGGGGCTTCTCGCTGCGGTGGGACCGTTTCAACGCCCTGGAGGTCACCCGAGGCTGTGTCTTCTCGTGCCGCTTCTGCCAGACCCCGTTCATGTTCTCGGCGAAGTTCCGGCACCGCAGCGTGGCGAACGTGCGGTGGCACGTCGACCGGATGCGGGCTCGTGGGCTGCGCGACGTCCGGTTCATCACGCCGACCGCGTTGAGCTACGGCAGCCAGACCGAGGAACCGAACCTCGACGCGGTCGAGGAACTGCTGGCCAGTTGCAAGGAGGGCATCGGGCCGAACGGGCGGGTCTTCTTCGGCTCCTTCCCCAGCGAGATCCGACCCGAGCATGTCAGCCGGGCGGCGCTGCGGCTGGTCAAGAAGTACTGCGCGAACAACAACATCATCGTCGGCGCCCAGTCCGGCTCGGACCGGGTTCTCGACGCCGCGAAACGCGGCCACGGCGTCGAGGAGGTCAAACGGGCCGCCCGCCTCGGCATCGAGGAAGGCTTCCGGATCAACGTCGACATGATCTTCGGCATGCCCGGCGAGAGCGAGCAGGATGTCGCCGACTCCCTCCGCCTGGCCGGTGAACTCGCCGAGGTCGGCGCCCGCATCCACGCCCACACCTTCATGCCGCTGCCCGGCACCCCGTGGCGCGACGCCCCACCGGGCGATGTGGACCCCGAGACCATCCGGCAGGTCGACCGCCTCTCCCAACGCGGCGCACTCTACGGACACTGGCAGAAGCAACGCGAACACGCGGCGCGGCTCGCGGCCGCCGCCGAGGCGTACCCCCGCCCCGGACGCAGCCGGACCATCCTGCCGCAGCTGCCGAGGACCGAAGCACCGTAGTACCGGATGCCTCTGCGGAGAACACCCGGAGGCACCTCAACGGGCGTCGGGTCGCCAGTGCCGTGACCACGAACGTTCACGGTGTCGGGGTTGACACGGCGCCTGGGCTGACGGCCTGGCGGTCGCGGCAAGTCCCGGTCGTCGAGCATCTGGGTGCTGTCGGCCGTACGATTCGGCGGTGGGTTGCTCGCTGACTGTTCGCCCAGCCCGGGTCGACGACGTCGCCCAGATGGCGTGTGTGCATGTTCGGTGCTGGCAGGAGACGTATCGAGGCCTCATGTCGGATTCGGTACTGGATGATCCGGGTTTCCCAGCTGTTCGGGAACGCTTCTGGACTGCTGCTTTGACTGACAAGCGCTATCGCGAGAACCGGGCGGCTGTGGCCGAGCGGGAGGGCGAAGTGGTCGGGATCGCGATGTCGGGTCCGCCGCCGGACGCTGCTGCGGCGTGGACGAGGCAGCTGTACGTGCTTTATGTGCTTGCCGCCGATCACGGGAGGGGTGCTGGGCGGGCGTTGTTGCAGGCAGTTATCGACCCCACGGAGTCGGCGGCGCTGTGGGTCGCCGATCCGAACCCTCGCGCGCAGGCGTTCTACCGCAAGCACGGCTTCGTTGCTGATGGGACGGTCCAGGTCGAGGACGGCGTGCGGGAGATTCGCATGGTCCGCGACGGGCAGGCGTCGTCGCTTCGATCGTGAACACGAACGTTGACGTGTTGGGGTCAGGCCGCTCGGGTGGCGGGTTGGCCCCAGCGAGCACGATCATCGCCTGCCTCAACCGGATCGGCGAACCGGTACCTCTACGAGTGATCCTCAGCAGCTGCTGACCCTCCTGGTCACTGAGCCGCCGAACACGAAACACCACCGCACTCTGACCTACCGGTTCACGGGTACACCCCGGCAATATGCCGACTATCCCTACGCCGTGTACCGACAGCCCTTGGCCAAATCATCTTAGTCATTAAGATAACTGCATGGACACATCGACTGACTTCTCGGTGGCGATCGCCGGTGCCGGCCTCTCCGGCCTCTGCCTCGCCCAGTACCTGATGCGCGCCGGCATCGACGTGCACGTCTACGAGCGGGATCCGGGCCCCTTCGTCAGGCAGCAGGGCTACCGGATCATTCTCGACCAGTACGGGCTGGAGGCACTGCGTACGAGCCTGCCCCGCCCGCTGTACCACCTGGCGCTGGCCACCGGCGACGAACCCGGCGGGCAGCTGCGCTTCACCGACCGGCGGCTACGCGACGCCTTCACCATCACCTTCAAGGACAAGACCCACGCGACCCGCCAGGTCGACCGGCTGACCCTGCGGTCGATCCTGCAGTCCGGGCTGGACGGGCGCATCCACTACGGCAAGGCCGCCGCCGGCGTGGACAGCAGCGACCCGGCACGACTGCGGCTCGTCTTCTCCGACGGCGGGTCCGTGCCGGCGAGCGTCATCGTGGGCGCGGACGGCGTCGGCTCCGCGCTGCGCGCACAGCTCATGCCGGACGCGGCACCGGCGAACACCCCGATGGCCGGCATCTACGGCCGGACGCCGCTGCGACGAAACGGTGAGAGCATCATCCCGGACGCGCTGCGTACCAGCGGAGTCCTGGCCATCGACGACCGGCCGGGCCGCGCCTTCTTCTTCACCTCGATACGGTTCGGCGAGAACCCGCGCGAGGCGTTCGCGCGCCTGGCCCCGGGCAGCTACGCACCCACCGGCGACGACTACGTCATGTGGGGGCTGCTGCTGCGGCAGGAGGAAGTACCCACCGCCATCCGCCGGAACCTGCTGGCACTGCAGGACCTGGCCAGCCACATGAGTACGGATTTCCACCCGCTCGTGCGGCGACTTGTCGACAATGCCGAACTGGACGCCATGGTGCTCAACCTCTTCGCCACCGGCCAACGCCCGCACCGGTGGGCGCTGCCCCGGGCGACGATGATGGGCGACGCCGTACACGTCATGCCGCCGTTCGGCGCGCACGGCGGCAACACCGCGCTGCGCGACGCCGCCCTGCTCGGCCGCAGGCTTGTCGAGGCCCGCGCGAGCGGCGCCCCGGTGGAGCGGGCGATCGCCCGCTACCAGGACGAGATGGTGCCGTACGCCTTCCGCGCCGTCGACACCGCCGCCGCTCTGATGCGCCGCCTCACCGGGGGCGCGACCGCACCGCACTGGGTGCTGACCCGCGTATTACCTCGGCTGCACCGGGTCACCGTACCGGAGGCATGATTGCGGGCATGTCCCACGAGCCCACCCGTGCGTCCGCGATCGCCGACCTCATGCGCGCCGGGCGGGAGATGTCACGGCTGTCCATGGTGTTCCGGTACGCCATCGCGGAACAACTGGGTCTCACCGTGAGCGACCTGGAGTGCCTGGACTACCTGGCGGACGTCGAATCGGCCACCGCCGGGCAGATCGCCGAGCGGACCAACCTCACCACCGGTGCGGTGACCAGCATGCTCCGTCGACTCCAGCAGGCGGGCTACGTCACGGCCGAGCGCGATCCGGCGGACCGGCGGCGGGTGATCGTGACCCTGCGGCCGGAGCGGACCGCCGAGTTGGAGCGACCGTACGAGGGGTTCGCCAAGCGGGCGAAGCAACTCATCGAGGGCTACAGCGTCGAGGAGGTCATGCTGCTGGTCCGACACTACGACCGCATGCAGGCGATGTACCTCGCCGAGTTGGACCGCCTCCGCGACGGTCTGCCTGAGGCAGGCGTCGGGTGAGCGTCGGCAGGCTACGGGGTGGCGGAGGCCATGGCGCGTAGCAGCTGCGCCGTGGCGGCGTCGGCCGGGAAGAACGTCTCGATGGAGATCTCGTCGAGTGTGACGTCGCGTGGTGCGCCGAACACCGTCGTCGCGTAACACAAGGCCAGATTGCCGTACTCAGTGGACAGCCGCAGCGGGATCACCAGGTCCTCCCCCGGACCGGTGTCGGCGTGCGCGGCCGTCGGTGCCGGGTAGCTTTCCAGTTCGGTCAGCAGGTCGGCCAGACCTTCCGCGGCGGTGCGGTCGAGTTGGCGGCGTACGCGCCGCAGCACGTGCGCACGCCACTGGGCCAGGTTCCGGATCCGCCCGGACAGCCCGTCCGGGTGCAGGGTGGCGCGCAGCACGTTGACCGGCGGCGTACGCAGGAATTCCGGGACACCGGCCAGGAACACGGTCATGGCGTTGTTGGCGGCCAGGAGTTCCCAGCGGACGTTGACGGCGAGCGCGGGGTTCGGTTCGTGGCCGGCGAGCACCGCCGCCACGGCGGCCCGGGCCGCGCCGAGGTCGACGTACGCGCTCTCCGGGTGCACCGGCGCGAAGCCGGCGGCCAGGTACAGGGTGTTGCGTTCGCGCAGCGGCACGTCGAGTTCGTCGCAGAGCCGCTCGATCATCGCCCGGCTCGGGGTGGCCCGGCCGGTTTCGACGAAGCTGAGGTGGCGCGTGGACACCTCGGTCGACGACGACAGGTCGAGTTGTGAGCGGCCGCGCCGCTCACGCCAGCGCCGGATCAGCACTCCCACCGGCTCACCCCTGGTCATGGACCACAGCCTGGCGCAGGCCGCCGCCGGGCGGCAATGACCTCGCAGGTAATCGACATGCTGTGGGCCGTCGGCGCACGGTGGTTACGCGGCGCTCGCCGTACCCGACCTGTCGACCGGGAGAGGAACGACCCCATGACGTCCGAAGCGTACGAGGACACCGTCGAGCGGTACGTCCGGTTCTGGAACACCGGGCAGCCTGAGGAGCAGCGCCGGCTGGCGGCGGACACCTTCACCGAGGAGGTCAGCTACCACGCGCTTGTCGGCGTGCTCACCGGAGTGCAGGCGTTGATCGACTTTCGCGGGCAGTTCACCCAGCATGTGGGTGTCGCCGTGTTCCAGCGGCGCGCGGCGCCGCAGATCCACCATGACCGGGCCCGGCTGATGTGGGAGATCGAACTCGACGGCGGTCGGTCGTTCGCCGCCGGCACCGACGTGCTGGTGTTCGACGCGGACGGGCGGATCAGCTCGGTCACCACGTTCCTGGACCGCGCGCCGGAGGGCTTCGACCCGCACGCCGAGCACTGACGACCGGCTCACCCGGGATGGGCTGCACCGCATCGGGGGCCCGGGTGAGCCGGTCCCCCACCCGGTGGCCTCGCCGACGCCCGACTGAGCCCTTCGTCCATCACCGGCAACTGGCGCGTTGCCCGCAGCGGCGACAGCAGTGCGGGCAGAAACGCGGCGGTCATCCCGGCCGCGCCGATCCACAGCACTGCCGGCGCGCCGAGCAGACTACCGAGCAGGCCGCCGAGCAGGCCCGCGATCGGCATGCTGCCCCACTGGACGAAGCGAACGGTGGCGCTCATCCGGCCGAGCAGCCGGTCCGGCGTGACGTGCTGTTGCAGGCCCACCTGCGCGATCAGTCGGATCACGCCGCCCAGGGAGAGCAGGGCCAGACCGGCCACGGCGAGCCAGAGCAGCCAGCCGGGCCGCGCCGCCGGCATCAGGCCGGCGGCCGGCGCCGTACACAGCGGAGCCAGCCAGACGGCCGGGCCGGGACCGATCCGGGCGACCACGCGGCGGGCCAGCAGCGCGCCGGCGAACCCGCCGCAGGCCATCGCGGACAGCACCAGCCCGATGCCGAAGGACCCCAGGCCCAGGTGTCGAGACAGAAACACCAGCAGCATCGTCTGGTAGGTGACGAGGAAGAGGCTGAAGATGCCGTCTGTGAACAGCGTCGGTCGCAGCAGCGGATGGCCGAGCACGAACCGCAGCCCTTCGGCGACCTCACGCGCCAGGTGCCGGCCGGCGGCAGCCGGTGGCTGCGGCTCCGGCGTACGGATGCGCAGCACTCCCAGCGCGGACAGCAGCATTCCGGCGGAACTCGCGACCAACGTCAACGGCGCGCCCAGCCAGGCGACCAGCGGCCCGGCCAGGCCCGGGCCGCTGATACTCACCGCAGAACGGGCTGCGGCGACCTTCGCGTTGCCCTCGACGAGGTGCTCGCGGCCAACCAGCGCCGGCAGGTAACTGGTGTAGCCGACTTCGAACAGCACGGTCAGCAGGCCGTGGGCAAGCGCGACCGCGAACAGCAGCCAGATCGTCAGCGTGTCCGTCCACCAGGCCAGCGGCACGAGCAGCAACAGCGCCGCTCGCACCAGATCCGTGTTGACCATGACCGGGCGCTTGCGCCAGCGGTCGATCCAGGCCCCTGCCGGCAGCCCTATCAGCAGTGATCCTGCCGTCGTCATCGCGGTCAGGACGCCGACCTCGAACTCATCCGCATCGAGCCAGACGATCGCCACCAGCGGCAGCGCGAGAAACACGAACCGGTCGGAGAGTTGACCGGCCACTGTCGCACCGAAGAAGCGGCGGAAGTCGGGCTCGCGGAGCAGACCGAAACGAGGCGATCGAGGCACGGTGTTTCCCCGGCTTTCTGGGGCGTTGCGTCGGCTCGATCACCACAGCCCCGACGCCAGATCCTATGCCTTGTGCCGGGAGGGTGAAGCCCGTGCAGATCCTCTGTTGCCAATGCCCTGGACAGAGAGCACCAGGACGCAACCCCGGGACGCCGGTCGCCGTTGCTGACGACGTCGGTGGACCCGACGACGCCCGGCAACCGACACCCCCGGGGTGCGGTCCACCCGGTCAGTAGCTGACCGTCTCCTCGTTGGCCGAGTCGGTCACGATCGCGATGCCGGCGCTGGTGCCGAGCAGTTCGGCACCGGCACGCAGGAGTCCGACGGCCTGGGGGTAGGACTTGATGCTGCCCGACGCCTTGACCCTGGTCCGGCCGCCGGCACGGTCCACCAGGTAGCCGATGCTGGCCGGGTTGGCGACCTCGATCGCACCGCTGCTCGCGTTCTTCAGGTACGCGGCACCGGCCTCGATGGACAGTTCGACGGCGGTCTCGCGCTCCGCCTCGGTGAGCAGCGGCAGTTCGAGCATCACCTTGATCGGGACGCCGGAGGCGCGGACCACGCCGGCGATGTCCTCGCGGAACTCGTCGTACATGCCGCTCTTCAGCCAGCCGATCTGGACACCGATGTCGATCTGCTGGGCACCGGCGCGCACCAGGCTCTCCGCCTCGTACGCCTTGCCGGCGCTGGTGGTGACCCCGACGGTCGGGAAGTCGAGCGCGGAGGCGACCTGGACGCCGCTGCCGCGCAGCACGTCGGCGACGACCGACACCCAGGAACCGGGCACCATCGCGGCGTTGAAGCCGTACCTCAGGGCTTCCTCGGCGTGCTTGATCATGCGGTCCCGGGTGGTGCCGACCTCGATGAGTGTGTGCTGGATGTACGGCGCGAGGGCGGCCGGAGTCAGGTCGGCCGGCAGGGCCGTGGTAGCGGAAGTCATTGCGGAATCTCCTTCTGCGGGCGTGCGGCACCCTGCGGTCGGCGTGAGTTCGCCGGCAACCGCACGGATGGGGGTCGAACCGGGAGGGTGATGGAAAGGGAATTGCCGGAGCGGGAGGTGCGCCTGATCGGGTCAGGACCAGTCGATCAGCACCTTGCCGATGTGCCCGGCGTCAGCGGCGGCCAACGCTTCGGGGGCCCGCTGCGCGGGGAAGGGGTCGGTGATCAGGTGCTGCAGCGCGGGGAGGCTGCGGGCCGCCCGCAGGACCGCCGGGAACTCCGGCTGCGTGAAGACCCAACTGCCGATGACCCGCAGTTCCTTGCGAATCACGTCGACCCCCGGGTCGATCTCCATGCTGTTGTTGGCGCCGAGCAGCACGACGGTGCCGTGCGGCCGGGCCAGCTTCATCACCTGGGTCTGTGCGGCCGGGTTGGCGGAGCATTCGAAGATGACCTCGGGTCCGCGCCCCTCGGTCACGGCCGCGACGGCGGCGACCGGGTCCTGCGCGATCGGGTCGATGACCGTACCGGCGCCGAGGGTCTTGGCCAGGTCCCGCCGCCCCTCGATCGGATCGACGGCGAAGACCTCTGCTCCGGCGGCCGCCGCGAGGGCCACCACGCAGCAACCCACCGGCCCGAGGCCGAACACCGCCACCCGGTCACCCACCGCGACCCCGGACTTGCGGAACGCCGAGTACGCGGTGCCGAAGTTGCAGGCGATCAGGGCCGCCATGGCGTCGCTGACGTCGGCGGGTACGGGCAGGACTCCGGTGGCCGGCGCGGTGAGGTATTCGCCGTCCGCTCCGCTGCGGTGGTTGCCCAGGGTGCGCCGGTCGGCGCAGAACATCGGCTCACCGCTGAGGCAGAAGGTGCAGTCGCCGCAGCCCGAGTGCTGGTAGACGATGACCCGGGTGCCTTCGGCCGGTCCGTCGCCGCTGGCGGCGGCCTGGGCGATCACTCCCACCGCCTCGTGGCCGGGGACCGTGTGCAGCCGATGGCCGAGATCCTGCGCCGACTTGCGGTAGTGCGGCAGGTCGCTGCCGCACACCGCGGACACGGTCACCCGGACCAGCACCTCGTCGTGGGCCGGCACCGGGCGCGGCACCTGGCGCACCTCCGAGTGGCGGTCACCGGTCAGCATCAACGCCCGCATCGACTCTTCGTCGGCAGGGTGGGCTTCCATTCTCGTGTTCTCCTTGCTCGTGCGCGTCACGCCGCGGCCAGGCTCGACAGGTCGAGGTACCGGCTGTACAGCGCGTCGTAAACAGGGGCGGTGGTGAGGTCGGGCCGGTGGCGTCGGGCAGCGCCGAGCAGCGGGCCGGCGGCGTGGGCGAGGTCGTCGTAGCGGCCGAGTCCCACCCAGGCCGACATGGCCGCGCCGCGCAGCGGCGCCGCCTGCGGGTCACCCGCCGGCACCTCGACGGCGGTGCCGGTGACGTCGGCCAGGATCTGGCAGAACACCGCGGACCGCGCGCCGCCGCCGATCGCGGTCAGCGTCGGCCCGGCCAGTGCCGGTGGCAGGTGCTGCAGCACGTCACGGACCTGCAGGGCGATGCCTTCCATGGCGGCACGGACGAGAAATGCGGGTCCGTGGGCGAAGTCGAGGCCGCTCATCCGGCCGTTCGCGGCCGTCCAGTGCGGGGTTCCGATGCCCGCCATGGTCGGTGCAAACAGCAGACCCCGGGCGCCGGGTTCGACCGCGTCGGCGTCGGCGGACATCCGCTCGTACGCGGCGTCGTCGTCGCCGTAGCGCAGCAGTGCTCGCAGCCAGCGGAGCACCGATCCGCAGGCGGGGATGGTCCCCTCGACCGACACGTGGCCTTCGACGACGTGCGCGGCGCGGACGAATCCGGCGACGTCGGGGGCGTCGCCGACGGCGGCCGGGAAGACCATCGTCGCCGAGGTGCCCAGGTTGACGGTGGCGGCACCGGCACGCACACCACCGCCTCCGGCCGCCGAGCACTGCTGGTCGCCGCCGCCGACGTGCACGGGCAGCCCGCCGGGCAGACCCGTGGCGTCGGCCACCTCGTCGAGAAGTCGACCGGCGACGTCGGTGCAGGCGCGCAGCGTGGGCAGCCGGTCCTCGCCGATGTCGAACGCGTCGAGCAGGTCGGTGCTCCAGCGCCCGGCGTGCAGGTCGAGCAGTCCGAACCAGGAGGCGCAGCTGCGGTCGACCTGCGGCGGGCCGCCGGCCAACCTGTGCAGCAGCCACTCCTGGACCCCGACGAAGTACGCGCAGTCGGCGTACGCCTGCGGGGTGTGGTGGCGCAGCCAGACCAGGGTGGCCAGGGCCGGCATGGTGCTCAACGGCATGCCGGAGATTCGGCTGTAGGTGTGTGGGTCCACCGACCGGCCCATGGCCGCCAGTTCGCTGTCACCGCGCTGGTCCATCCAGAGCACCAGTGGGGTGACCGGTCGCAGGTCCTTGTCGAGTCCGGCGACGGAGGCCCGCTGGGTGGCCAGGGTGAGCGCGACGATGCGATGCCCGGCCTGTGCGGCGAGGACCTGGGTGTCCCGGAGCAGTCGTACGGTCACCTCCCACATCGCCGACAGCGACTGCTCGGCGTGACCCGGGTGGGGATGGTCGATGACCAGTTCGTGGCTGCGCTGCGCGTGCACCTCGCCCTGATCGTCGACCAGGGCGCAGCGGATGCCGGTGGTGCCGGCGTCCACGACGCACACGACGTCGGTCATCCCTTCACCGCCCCGAAGCTCATGCCGGTGACCAGTTGCTTCTGCGCGAGGAAGAGCACGACGGCGACGGGAAGCACGGCCAGGGTTCCGGCGGCCATCATCGGGCCGACCGCCACCGACTGGAACTGCATGAACCCCAGCATCGCCACCGAGACGGTCTTCGCTTCACCGCTGGCCAGCGTGAGGGCGAAGACGAACTCGTTCCAGGAGAAGATGAAGTTCAGCACGGCCGCAGCGGCCACACCGTTGCGGACCATCGGCCACGCCACGCTCATGAACTTCTTCGTCTCCGAGCAGCCGTCGAGGTCGGCGGCCTCGAAGACCGCGGCCGGCAGGTCCGCGAAGAAGCTGCGCAGCAGGAAGAAGGTCACCGCGAGGTTGACCACCGTGTGCATCACGGTCAGCGCCCACACCGTGTCGATGCCGCCGACCTGGCGGAACAGGACGAAGTACGGGATGACCACGACGACCGCCGGGAGCATCCGGGTGGACAGCACCCAGAACTCGAAGTCCGACCGCCCCTTGAACTGCATCCGGGCGCAGGCGTACGCGGCGGGTGTGGCGGCGGCGATGGCGATCGCGGAGGACACCACCGCGACGAGAACCGACCGCCCGATCGCCCCCATGAACTCGGCATCGCCGAACAGGTCGACGAAGTTGAACACGTACAGCGGGGCGAGCCAGTCCGGCGCACCGCCGCGGATGTCGCTGGGCGCGGCGAAGCCGACGCGGAGCATGAAGGCGAACGGCAGGATCGACCAGCAGATGAGGGCCCAGATCGCCGCGGTCCGCAGCATCCGCCCTTTTCGAGTCTCGTGCACTAGTGCTCCAACCGTTGCAGCGCGGGTGCGGCGAACCGTTTCCCGACGATGAACAGGACGACGAGCAGCAGCAGGCCGAGCGCGGACGCCTCACCGATGTGCAGGTCGTTGAAGGCGGTCCGGTAGATGCGTACGACAAGCGTCTCGGTCGCCGCGCCCGGTCCTCCCCCGGTGATGATCCAGATGGAGTCGAAGGTGCGGACCGCGTCGATCGCGCGGATCGTGACCACGAAGGCCACGAGTGGCTTGAGCATCGGCAGCGCGATGCGGACCAGCCGTTGCAGGGCGCTTGCGCCGTCGAGTGCGGCCGCTTCGAACGTTTCGTCCGGCAGGGATTTCAGGCCGGCGAGCATGACCAGGGTGATGAACGGCGCCCACTGCCAGATGTCGACCACCACGAGGGCGACCACGGCCAGCATGGGCTCCGACGTCCAGCCCGGTGTGGGGAGCCCGACGGCGGCCAGGGCGGCGTTGATCTGTCCGCCGTCCGGGTTGAGCATCAGTCGCCAGGACAGGTACGCCGCGACCGGGGTGGCGCCGAACGGCAACACGAGCAGGGCCAGGTAGAGGCGGCTGCCGCGCAGCGGTCGCCACAGCAGTGAGGCGGCGAGCGTGCCCAGGGCGAACTCGGCGACCACGGCGACCAGGACCATGCCGACGGTGAGCAGCAGCGCCCGGAGCAGGCCTGGTTCCCCAATGGTGTTGGCGAAGTTGGTCAGCCCGGCGAAGCCCTGCTCGTCGGGTCGGGTGAGGTTGTTGTGCCGCAGCGAGTTGACCAGCACCGACACGAACGGGTAGACCGTGAACGCCAGCAGCAGCACGGTCATCGGGGCGAGCATGCCGATGAGGAACAGTCTTCTGCTGCGCCTGTCGTCCGGTCGGGGCGTACGGCCGGTGGTGCCCGGCGGTGCCGCCGGCGGGGAGCCGGCGGCCTGCCGCGACAGCACAGCTGTTCGGTCTGCGGACATCACAACCTCGTTCGGCGTGGACGACGCCGGCCGGTCGGGCCGGCGGGACGGGGACTCATCGGCCCGCTCGGGCCATCGCGGCAGCCGCGTCGGCCATGGCACGCTTCGGGTCCTTGCCGTCCACCAGCACCTTGATCAGTTCGAGGGAGAGGGCGTCGGCCTCGCTCGGGAAGGTGGGCCGGGCGTACGGGACCCGGTCCGGCTGTACGGCCTGGAGGTTGGCGACGATCTCGGTCGACATGTCGCCGGGGTAGAAGGAGAGGAAGTCGTCGTTCGACCACACCGACTCGCGGGCCGACGGGCTGCCCGACTCGGCGCTGACCGAGGTGGCGGTCTCCTTGCTCATCGCCCACGCGTAGAAGAGGGCGGCCTGCTCCTTCTTGCGGGACGCCTTGGGGATGCCGGCCATCCAGTACCAGTAGTTCGGGGCGGCCTTGGCGGCGGCGCTGTCGGGCCACCGGGACACGGCGATCTGGTCGGTGTGCTTGCTGCTGTTCTTGTCGAGTACGACCGACAGCAGGCCGCTGGCGTCGGTGTAGAGGGCCGCCCGGCCCTCGTTGACGCTGCCGGTGGCCTCCAGCCAGCTCATGTTGGACGCGCCCTTGGGGCCATACTTGGTGAGCAGCTGCTGCACGTACAGCTCGGTGGCGGCGACCGCCTCGGGGCTGTCCACCGTCGGGGTGTTGCCGTTGTAGAACTCGCCGCCCTGGGTGAGGAAGAAGTTCGTCCAGGTCCACACGATGTCGAGTCCGCGGCGGCCCCGGCCGGCGAAGGGGCGTTCCATGGCGGCGGAGAGTTTGGCGCTGGCGTCGACCAGGCTCTCCTGGGTGGGGAATGCGGTGACGCCGGCCTGGGCCGCGAGGTCCTTGCGGTAGATGACCACACCGGCCTCCGCGGACAGCGGCAGCGCCATCAACTCGCCGTTGAGGCTGCTGGCCTTGCGGGCCGGCGCGAAGAAGTCGTTGGTGTCGAACCAGTCGGCGTTGACCAGGCCACTGCCACCGAAGTAGCTGTCCAGCGGTTCCAGCCATCCGGCGTTCATGTACTGCCCGGCCTGCAGGTTGCCGACCATCAGCGCGTCGTACGTGGTGGCGCCGGAGGAGAGTGCCACCAGGGCCTGCTGGTAGTAGCTGTCCTCGGACAGGGTGTTGGCCTTGATCTTCATCCCGGTCAGGGCCTCGAATTCCGGGAATCGCTTGCTGACCGCGGAGGTCCACCAGTGCTCGCAGAGCAGGAGGTTGAGGGTCTCGCCCTTGAAGCGGTCCCATTGCATGCCGGACGCGCCGAGTGTCGGGGTGCCTGTGGTGGCGCTCGGGGTGCCTGTGTCACCCTCGCGGGAGGCGCAGGCACCGAGGGCCAGCGCGCCGCCGACGCCGAGGGCGCTGGTCAACAAGCCACGGCGGGACAGCCTGAATGAAGCCTCGTGTCGCATGATGTCTCCTGTTGGCAGCACGTATCGACGGCGGTGGTCGGCCACCGTCGGTACGCGTGGGGGTGGGGGGGTGTGGAGCGGGAGGGGAAGGTGGCAGGCGGGGGCCTACCGCTTGATCCAGGAGGAGATTCGTACGCGGTCTCCGCGTACCCACACGTCGGAGTATTCGACGGAGTTCCCGTTGGCCTGGTACGAGATCTGTTCGAGGTAGAGGAGGGGCACGCCGGGGCGCAGCGACATCGCGGCACTGACGTCGTCGTCGGGGAGGATGGCGGAGAAGGTCCGCCGGACGGATTCGACGGTCACGCCGTAGTCGTGTTCGAGCACGCCGAACAGCGACCGGTCCTGTAGGACCTGCGGGGACAGATCCGGGCACAGGACGGTGGGTAGGTAGTTGTCCAGCAGGTAGACCACCTCACCGGCGACCGATCGGGTCCGCCGGATGGCCAGCACGCTGAGGTCGTCAGCGGGCAGGCCGAGGTGGGCGGCGATGTGGCTCGGCGCCTGGATGACCCGGGCGGACAGCACCTGGGTCTGGTACTCCACGCCCTCCCGGTCCAGGCTCTGCGCCGTGGAGATCAGCTCCTGGGCGAACTCCTGCTCCAGCATCTGTCCGCGTACGAAGGTGCCCTTGCCGCGGGTCTGCTTGAGCAGGCCGGCCTCGATCAGGGTCCGGATCGCCCGACGGACGGTGCCCCGCGAGACGTTCAGCGCGCCCGCCAGCTCCGGCTCCGCCGGCAACTTCAGATGCTCCGGCCACTCGCCCGACTCGATGCGCTGCCGCATCAGCTGCGAGATCTGCTCGTGCAGGGCCTCGGCCTCGGCCGCGGAGACCTCTCGGGTGAGCGCCCTGATCGCGGCAGGGGTGAGTTCCTGAGCCGTGGCCACCGCCCACTCCTCGCTTGTCCAGTGATGTCTTCGTTGGTCTGTAGACATCACTGAACATAGGCGCGGGTCTGGTGATGGTCAAGGGGCTGACCTGGTGAAACTTGGCGGCGTAGCCGGTGGCGGTAGGCAAATGCGACGGATCAGGCCAATAACCACGGACACCATCACGCGGTGGCTGCGGTTACCCGACATCGAGAGACGGGTCCAGCATCCAGTGCTCTCGTGTGGTCCAGCCGAGCAGTCGTCGGCCCGTACCGGCCCGACCGTCCTGATCGAACGTCCCGCCGCCGACGATGTGCCCGAGCCCGATCACGGCCGGCGCGAGCCGGGTCCGCACGTGGTCGGGCTGGGCGGCCAGTCGCTGCGCGGCGTGGGACAGGAAGGCCGTCTGCTCCTCACCCGTCGACAGCGACAGGAAGAACACCATCTGCCGCCACGCGTACGCGGTGTTCTTGACGGTGCCCAGCGGCCGAGGGTTGTGGTGAAGGCGTGCGGTCAGCCGCAGCACGGCGTCCAGGCACTGCTTCGCGAGGTCGATCGCGGGCAGGTCGATGCCGAGTTCGACGATCGTGGCCAGGTTGTGCGTGGTCAGGATCTGCGCCTGTTCGATGATCGTCCCGTTGGCCGCCACCTGGAACCACGACCGCCTGCGGGAGGCACCGGCCCGGTCGCGGCAGAGTTCGTCGAAGGTGTTCGAGGTCCGGGCACGCCGGATCAGCCGCCGACGAGTGTCGTCGATCCCGGCGATCGCCGGATAGTCGATGTCGTAGTACCGCGCGTACAGGCTGCCCGCGAGCCGCCGGCCGGCGAGCGTGGCGGCCTGGAGGAACTTGGCCGAGAACGTGCCCATGAAGATGTCGGCGGCGAGTTCCTCGACCCACGGCAGCGGCAGGCTCGCCTGCGTCGACAGCGTCGACAGCTCCTTGACAAGCGGGTTGGGCAGCACCGTGGCCGGGAATCCGGTCACCGCCGCCGACCCCAGTCGGGCCAGGGTGCGACGGGCCTGATCACGGGTGTCGCTGGTGTCGATCCGGGCCGACACCACCGCCCGCACCCACGGCAGCTCGGCCAGGCGTACCTGATGCTCCAGGTTCAGCAGCAACAGCGAACGGCGAGCGCGGAAGGCCCGGTAGGTGGCGTCCATCAGAATGCGCAGGGCCGGATCGGGGTACGCCGAAGCCGCGGTCGCCGCCGCCAACCGCGGGGTGAGCCGGGCCAACTCCTCCGCCGAGGCGATCACGCCACGGGCGATCAACTGCTCCAGGGTTGCGGCGGTCGCACGGGCCACCACCCGGGCGACCGGCGCCGGTGCCGGCCAGCCCGCCACCACACCCGCCAGGTGGGATTCGTCAGCGTCGACCGGGCGCAGCACGTGGTCGACGTCGTGAATCCCGACGTCCTGCGGCAGAGCGGCCAGCCGGGCGGCCACCAGCTGCGCGAGCCGGTGATGGCGGGGCAGCGCCGCCTCGCGGGCCTGCTGCTCACGCAACGCCGTGTGCTCGGGGCTGCCCGGACGGCCGCGCTTGCGCAGCATCGCCTCCACCACGCTCTGGACCAGGCCACGCTCGCGCGGCGTCAGCTCCGCTCCGGCCACCCGTCGTTCCAGCGCGGTGCGCAGCACGCCGATGCTGCCCTTGCGGTGGCGATGCCTGCCGCAGCGCGGATGCGCGGCGGCGAGGTGCCGGTAGCGGGCCAGCAGCTGGGCGGCGCGCGGCAGCCAGTCGTCCGGCGTCACCGCGTCGACCCGGCCGTCGACGACGGTCTCGCACCACCGCGTCAGCAACTCGTCGGCGAACGGGTTCCACACCGTCAGCGCCTCGCGCATCGTCTCGATCTGCGCGTTCGGTTGCCGCTGCTCCAGCAGCCGGCGCACCTCGCCGGCCGTCTGCCGGTAGACGACGTCCGGGTCGACGGCAGGCTGATCGTTCGGGCTCGGGGTGAACCGCAGCCGGTCGGCGTACGGTGCGATCTCCTCCAGCAGGTTCACGGCGGCGTCGCGCTCGCCGGCGCGCAGCAACCACGCCACCACCGGCAGCGCCGCCTCCTCGGCGTACTCCACCCGGTAGCGGCCGCTGTCGAGCAGCTCCCCCAGTTCCACCAGGCCCGCGTCGGTCAGCCAGGACCAGAACAGGACCCGACGCTCGGCCGGCAGGCCGAGGCGCCGGGCCCGGTCGGTCTCGTCCGGGCGCAGCGCGCCGCCGGCGGCCGGCGTCCCGGTCGCGAAGCCGCCGTGGATGACCTCCGGCGTCACCCACACCGGCAGGCCCCGCACCGGGGTACGCGAACCGATGTCCAGCGTCCCTGCGGCCATCCCGTCCACGACCTGCTGCCAGCGGCGTACCCGCCGCTCCGCCCGCTGCCGGATGGCCGGAGCCTCATGCGTCCCGGCGGTGGTCAGGGCACGCGCGAGCTGGCCCAGGGGAAAGCCCACGCCGACGCGGATGTCGTTGTCGCTCACGCCAACGTGGCGGGCCCCGCCCCCGCGCCCTCCGGGAGGCAAGCCCGGTGCTCTGCTCACTGAGCTACACGCTGATGCCGCGACACTCTACGGAGTTCACCGCCGCGTCCGCACCCGAGATCTGTTCAGTCGCTGACTCTGCTGCGGGCCTGGTACAGCAGGTCCTGGTACTCGGGGTGGCGGTCGATCCACCCCGCGATGAACGGACAGGTGGCCAGAACCCGCAGGTTCGCGGCACGCGCCTCGTCCAGGGCCGCGCGGGCCAGGGCCGCCCCGACTCCCCTGCCCTCGTACTTCGGCGACACCTCGGTGTGGACGAACGCGACGAGTTCCGCGGTACGGATGTACTCCGCGATGCCCGCGACCTCGGACTCTCCATCAAGCCGGGCCTCGTACCGCTTGGCCTCGGGAACGTCCGTCACTACGACCATCACGTGTCCTCCTGTTGTCTTCCGGGCGAGTTGTCTTCCGGGCGAGCCTCGGCGCGAATGTCCATGATGGTGGCCGCGACCCCTGATCGCCATGTTCACAGCCAGTCGTGTTCGCGGGCGTAGCGCGCCGCTTCGTGTCGGGTCCGGGTCGGGTCTTGCGCATGGCGTTGCAGAGATAGCTGCGTACGGTGCCCGGTGCGAGGTGCAGCCGCGCGGCGATGTCGGTGACCGAGTAGCCCTCGCCGGTGACCCGCAGCACGTCGGCTTCGCGGTCGGTGAGCGGGTTGTCCTCGGTGACGGCGCGTGCGGACACGTCCGGGTCGATCCAGCGTCTGCCCGCGTGCAGGGCGGCGATGACGGAGGTGATGTGGGCCGGCTCGGCCGAGCTTCAACGCCTTGCGCGGCACGCCCGGTCGGGCGTGCCGGGTCACCAGAAAGGCCGTGGTCACGGTCAGGGCGCACGGGTTGTCGCCGTACACGTAGGCGCTGTGCCCCGCTGCCGTCGACGCTCACCCGGACCAGCCGTCTACGCCCGGTTTCCTGCCGTCATACCGGGCCGGACGACCGAGGAGTCCCCGGCTGGGACGATCAAAAGGGTAACGGGGGTGACCGCGACCGCGTCGTCCACGGCGACGTGGGACGTGTCGTAGGCGGCTGAGCGGGCGGCCTCGCGGTCGCCAGCGTTGTCCAGCGGTCCCAACGGCGGTGGGCCGGCAGTCATCAGCGGGGGCCGAAGACCGTACCCAGCTTGGGCAGCCGCGCGTTGTCCAGCTCCCACTGCAGCACGGTATCGAGCGTGTCGAGTGCCCGCCCCTCGACCGTGGCCTTCGTGCTCTGCACGCCGTCGACCACCTCGGGCAGGGCCGCCACCACCGCTGCGGTGGCGGTCCGGATGGGCTCTTCGGCCCCGTCTGCCACGGCCCGGATCAGGTCCACCACCGGACTGCGGGCGGTGCCCGCGTACCGCCCGGCGATCCGCTCCAGGCCGGCCGGCATTGCGGCCCCCGCCTCCCGCGTGGCCGCGGACAGCCCGGCGAGGAGGAACTCGACCAGTTCGCTGCGGCCCACGGCGAGACCGGGCAGCACCGCCGCGACCGCGGCCCGGGTCGCTGTCTCCGCAGGCGTCTCGGCGCCGCCGTCTTCCGGGGCGTCCGCTTGGTAGGCCAGCCGCCGCCGACCCGCGGTGCTCATCTGGAACAGCACCATGAGCGTCATCGCCCGGTAGAAGTCGCTCACCCCGTCGGCACCCGCCAGCGCGGCCAGCCGCGGCACAGCACCCGGGGTGGCGGGCACCACCGAGCCCTGCGGGAACGCGTCGTTCGCGATCGCCGCGATCAGGTCGCCCACACCGTCGAAGGTCCGGCCCTCGAAGGGCACCACCTCGACGGCCGCACGAAGATCGGCGGCAGGACGACGGAAACCACCGCACCTGAGTCCAGGAGGCGCGGGCAGAGACGACGCGGCGGCCGTCTGCCCGCCGACGAGCTCCGCGCGGATCCGGTCGGCCTCGGCCCGGTCGAGCTCGTACGCGAGGCCCTCCCGGGAGAAGCGCTCGATCGCCTTGTCCGGAAACTGGCCGCACGCCGAGTTGACCTGCCCGCCGTACTTCCGGGCAATGGCCGCAACGGCCTTCTTCTCGGCCGGTGAGACCTCCAGCAGACCCTCGTAGGGCGGGTCCACAGCCAGCGAGTGGGCTCGCCACCAGCCGGCGAAGCGATCCTCCAGCAGGTCGGTCGGCACCTCCCGTACCGCGACCAGCAGGTGGCCGCGCTCGGCCAGCTTCTCGGCGACGGCATAGGCCGAAACCTCATCCGGCACCGACACGACGAAGCGCATCTCACGAATCACGGCGGCATGCTATCGACGATGGGCCGGGCTGCCCGGCCCCGCAAGCGCCGGGGCAGCGCCCATCTCCACAACATCATCCCTCGCGAGGTGACGCCAGCACCGTTGTCCGGCAACACCTTCACCGAGTTGCGAGACATGCGTCAGGGACTTCCGTTCGCGGTCGGGGCTGTCGTGGATGTCGTGTGGCCAGACGATGATCGCCAGCCGTTGACCATGTCGTGGATGATCGTCCGAGTCGCCGGATACAGGGAGCGGTAGGCTGTATAGCCGCGATGGTAGGCGGCGGCAGTGGATGGGTCCGGTTCGACCCTTGCGGCCCACCGTGTCCAGTCGTCAGCACGATCAACCAGCCCGACGGCGAGGCCGGCAAGGTATGCGTCACCGTAGCTGGCTCCGATCGTCTGCTCGGGGATCAGCTGTGTTTGGCCGGTGACATCGGAGACGATCCGGGTCCACAGTGGGCGGGCTCCGCCGCCGACCGCGATGACCCGCTGCGGTGGTGTCAACGCACCGGTCATCTCGTCGAGGTGGTGGCGTATCGCGTACGCGGTCCCTTCCAGCACCGCTCGATAGAGGTGCCCACGGCCGTGGTCGAGGGTCAGTCCGGCGACGAGACCGCGTGCCTTGTCGTCGAACAACGGGGTCCGTTCACCGGCGAAGTACGGCAGTACCACCAGGGCGTCGGCGCCGGCGGGGACGACGGCGGCCTCGGCGGCTAGCTGCTCGTAGCTGGTGCCGCCGACCAGCTCGCGTAGCCACTCGACCACTGCACCCGAGGTGGCGGTGCCACCCGCCACGCAGAAGCTGCCCGGAAAGACGCCTGTGGTCGACCACATCCGTGGATGGACGACCGGTGCGGCCACCACGCGGGTGAGGAACATGGTGGTGCCGTACATCAGCATCAGGTCACCGGGGCGGGTGGCGCCCACGCTGGCGGCCTCGGCCCAGGCGTCGACCGTTCCGGCGGTAACCGGGATGCCCTCGGGTAGGCCGGTGACACGTGCGGCGTCGCGCGACACTCGGCCGGCGATCTCGGTGGGCCACAGCAATCTCGGCAGTTCCATCCCCGGGGCGATGTGTGCGGCCAGGTCGTCGATCCACGCCTGGGCGTGCAGGTCGTAGAGCGGGTCGCTCTGGCTGGCCGAGTGGTGGTCGAGAACGTACTCGCCGGTGAGCCGGTGGACCAGGAAAGAACTGGCCATGAACACGCGGCGGGTGTGAGCCCAGACCTCCGGTTCGTGCCGCTGGATCCAGCGTAGCTTGGGCCCGACGGACTGGCTGGTCAGCCGGTTGCCGCCACGGCGGACGATCTCGTCGGCGCCGATGGTGTCGGTCAGCTCGGCGATTTCTGCCGTCGCTCGGGTGTCGACGCCATACAAGATCGCGGGGCGGAGTGGCTGCCCGTCCACGGTGGTCGGCAGGACACACGGTCCGATGCCGCTGACCGCGACGGCGGCGACCGGCGCGGGAGCCGCAGCGAGCAGTTCCCGGACGATGGCGATGAATTCGCCCCACCAGATCTTCTCGGGGTCGTGTTCCACCCGGCCGGGTTGGGGCCGGGACACACCGTGCGGGCGGGTTGCGGTAGCCAGCACGGTCCCCGCCCGGTCGGTGAGGACGCCCTTGCTGCTCGAGGTGCCGATGTCGACGCCGAGCAGACAGAGGTCACTGGTCATCAGCAGGCCTTGCGTCGCAGCCATGCAGGCGGATCTGCGGCAGGCCGGTGACCTCCCGGTCGTACTCGCGGTCGATGCGGATGTCGGTCAGTTCCTGCAGGAAGACCTCGCCCTGGCTCCAGATGGTGGCCCGGAAGACGTGGCCGCCGCGTACGTTGCCGCCGGCCTCGGAGAACAGGGCGTGGCAGTGCGCCCACAGCTTGCCATCGAGGGTGGTGACGTTGCCCTGGACGGAGAGGATCTCCATCGGGCGTTGCAACACGACGGTGTCGATCTCGTCGGCGAACTCGTGCTCGCGGTGGATCGGCAGCGTGGTGATGTCGCGCGGATTGCGTAGGTAGACCTCCTGGATGGTGCCGATCACCGAGAGGATGACGGCGGTGTGCACGCCGTGGTCGCGGCACACCTGCTCGATCGAGTCGGTCAGCTGGGCGCCGGGCTTGATGCTTGCGGCGATCACGCGGCCGTTGCCGGCGGCGCGGCTGACGACGGCGGGTACGGTGCTGGTCATGGTGCCTCCCGAGGTGCTGGTCACTTGACGCTGCCCATCGTCATTCCGGTCACGATGTGCCGCTGCGCGGCGAGGGTGAGGACGAAGACGGGCAGCATGATGATCGAGGCGTAGGCCATCATCGGCCCCCAGTCCAGGGACGCCTCGTGGACGAAGTTGAAGACGGCTACCGGCAGGGTGCGGCTGTCGCCGTCGGAGAGGATCAGCGCCATCTTGAAGTCGTTCCAGCTGAAGATGAACGCCAGGATTCCGGCGGTGAGCATGCCGGGCCGGGTCAGTGGCACGGCGATCCGCCAGAACGTTTCCAGCTTCCCGCACCCGTCGACCTGCGCCGCGTCGTGGACCTCGTCGGGCAGGGCGGCGAAGAAGTTCACCATGATGAAGACGGTGAGCGGGAACGTGATGATGACGTGCGACAGGATCAGTGCCGGGTAGGTGCCGACCATCCGCAGCGCGGTGAACGCGACGAAGAACGGCACCAGATAGGCCACCCCGGGCAGCAGCCGGGCCGTCAACAGCGACAGCGAGAGTTTGGTCTGCCGGTAACGGGCGATGCTGTAGGCCGCAGGCACACCGATGATCAGTCCGAGCAGGCTAGAGCAGGTGGCGACGACCAAGCTGTTGGTCATGTAGTGCGCGAAGGGGGTGCGGGTCAGCGCTGTGCGGTAGTTGTCCAGGGTGGGGGTGAAGTCGAACCACTTCGGCGGAATCGTATAGATGTCGACCTGCTGCTTGAACGACGAGGTCAGCATCCAGAAGAACACGAACAGCGCTGGGGCGAGCGCGATGGTGACGGTGACGGCGAGCGCGATGCGGCCGAGGATTGATCCCCGCCGTCGGCGGGTTCTGGCCACCGGTCGGGTCGATGGTGTCGTGGTGGCTCTGGTAGCGGTCAGGGTTTCGGACATCGGTTACCCCTGGTCGGTGCGCGCCCGCAGGCGGGTGAAGACGATCGCGACGACGAAGACCAGCAGGGTCAGCCAGACCAGCAGCATTGACCCGTACCCGAAGTGCAGGTACGACAGGCCCTGCTTGAAGGCGTACAGGTTGAGAGTCTCCGAGGCGGTGCCGGGACCGCCGTCCGTGATGACTTTGATGATGTCGAACGTCTTGATGGCGTCGATGAGCCGGAACAGGGCGGCGACGAGGATGACCGGGCTCAGCAGCGGCAGAGTGATGCTGACGAAGGTGCGCAGCGGCCCCGCACCGTCGACCTTGGCCGCCTCGAACGGCTCCTGCGGAAGGGCGGCCAGCCCGGCCAGGACGATCAGCATCACCAACGGCGTCCACATCCAGGTGTCCACGATCGCCAGCGCGGGGATGACAAGGTTGGCGTCACTGATCCAGAGCAGGGTCGGTCCACCGACGGACTGCACGAGGTAGTTGAGGATGCCGATGGTCGGGTCGAACATCATCTTCCAGACCAGGGCGACAGCGGCCGGCGTCGCGATCATCGGGAACATGAACAGGGTGCGGGCCAGGCCTCGGCCAGGGAAGCGCTGGTGGAACAGCAGGGCCGCCCCGACGCCGAGGACGACCTGCAACCCCACCGACAGGGTGACGAAGTAGATGGTGCGCCCGATACTGCCCCAGAACTGGCTGTCACTCAGTGATCGGGTCAGGTTGTCCAGGCCGACGAACTCCGGGGGCCGCAGCCCGCCGGACCATTCGTGAAAGCTGAGATAGATGGTGTAGCCGATCGGGAACGCCAACATCGCGACAACGACGATCAGTGCCGGGGCCGGCAGGATGTACCGGTCGTAGCGGTCCAGAACGTCGAGCACGGTGCGGCGTGGTACGGGCTGCGAGGGTTTGGGCGCAGACCGTGGGGGGCTTTGAGTGAGCGGAGCCATCGGGACCAGGTCCTCCTTGCGAAGTCCGCGGCCGGAGGCGGGGCCTCCGGCCGCGACCGATCACTAGCGCATCGCGTCGAGCAGGCCCTGCAGCTTGTCGTTCTGCTGGTCGGCCGTCCGTTTCAGGTCGTCGCCGGTCTGGCCTTCCAGAGCCTTGTTGGCGACCAGCCCGGCGATCTCGCGGGCCTCGACACCCGGGGTCACCGGCGGATTCATCCGGGCCCGTGCCGTCTCGGTGCTGTTGAGCACCACCTGCGTGAACTCGGGGGTCTTGTCAGCCTGCTTGAAGTCCGGAGACTCCCAGGCCGACGCACGCGGGCTGGGCCAGCCGGTGAGCTTCAGGTCGAGGTTCATCTGCTTGCTAGTGGCCCACTGGATGAAGTACCAGGCGGCGTCGCCCTTCTCAGAAAAGGGGTTGATGCCGTAACCCCAGCCGCCGATGAACGGCGCGGCGTCGCAGTCGGCGCGGGGGACGGTGGTGTATCCGACCTTGCCGGCCACCCGGGACTTCGTCGGATCCTCCAGGTCCTTGACGAACAGGTTCACGTCCAGGAAGGCGAACACGTTGCCCTGCGCGAACTGCTGGGACGGCACCGGCCAGTCGAAGCCGGCGATACCAGGTGGGCCGTACTTCGCGCCTAGTTGTCCGTACGCCTCGTACGCCTTGAGCGCCTCCGGCGTGTTGATCGCCGCCTTGCCGTCGGTGACCCACTCACCGCAGTGCGCGTACAGGAAGGACGAGAACGGGGTGGTCGTCTGGTACGGGATGCCGCGCAGCGCGAAGCCGTACAGCCGGTTGCCGGGGTCGTGCACGGCCGCTGCGGCGGCATCCCACTCGGCGAAGGTGGTCGGCACTTCCAGACCGGCCTTCTCCAGCAGGTCCTTGCGGTAGTAGACCAGGTCGGTCTGCATCTCCCAGAGGATGGTGACGGTCTGCTCCTGCACGGTCATCGCCTTGCGGATGCCGGCCCCGAAGTCCTCGAAGTCGTACTCCGGGTTGGTCATTCCCGGATTCGTCAGGTACGGGCCGAGGTCGGTGTACCAGCCGTTCTTGGCGAACTGCAGGCCGTCGACCTCGGGGAAGGTTGCCATGACGTCGAAGTCCGAGGCCCGCGAGGTGAGTCGTACCGGCAGGTTCTGCCGGTAGCTGGTGACGTCGGCCCCCTCGATCTCGACGGTGATGCCGGTGAGGTCGGTGAACTCGCCGAGCCCGGCCCGCAGGCTCTCCACCTGTCCGGTGTCGGCCACGTAGACCTTGATCGACTGGCCGTCGTAGCGCTTCCAGTCGAAGGTGTCGCCGGTGTATTCCGGGCCCTGGTTCCCGGCGCTGCCTCCGCCGCAGGCGGCGACGGCCAGGGTCACGGTCAGGGCTGTCGCGAGGGTTCGTGTTATCGATCGGAGCGATTGCTTCATGTCGGTTCTCCTGACGAGAAGACCGGTACTTCAGGGGCACGGTTGTCGCCGGGAATCTGGGCGACCACGGTGCAGGGCACCTCGCCGACGCCTTGGACGTTGAGCGGGGCGAGGGTGAGCCGGATTCGACGCCCGACGAGGGCACTGCATCCGACCAGTCCGGCCACGGTCCAGATGGACTCGGTCAGAGCCAGGGTGGCGGCCCAGTCCTGGCGCACCTTCTCCGGCCGGTAATGCGTGAGATAGGTCGTGGCGGCGTCCGACGGATACGGCGGTCGCAGCCAGGGCTGTAGTGCGGTCCACTCGGTCCGGGCGTGGTCGCCGCCCGGCCGATCGAGGTAGAGGCAGTCGGTGAGCAGCAGGTCCGACGAGTTGGCGTGGAGGCGCTCGACCAATAGCTGCGCCGCCGCGACGCTCAGGTAGGGCCCGTCGAGGTAGTACGCGGCGTCGGTGAAGCGATCCGGATCGTCTCCCCATCCCGTGGCCAGGACCACCGCGTCCCCGGTACGCAGGTCGGCGTCGTCCAGTGCGGCACGGACCGCATCAGTGGAGATCTCACCGCCTGGCTCGACCGGGCAGGACAGCACGACCGCCGCTCGGTCGAGCAGCCGCTGTGGTGGCAACTGGTCGACGGTGGCTCCGGTCGGCGAACCGAGCGCCGGACCCAGCAACCGGGTCGCGGAGCCGCTGCCCATCGTGATGTGGAAGAGGTTCGCGCCGTTGTAGGTCAGCGTGGCGATCGCTTCGGTCCGGTACGGCGCCTCCCAGGGGAAGAAGCTGCCAGCCGGTGACTCGGTGGTGATCGGGCGGGTCAGGTTGATGGTGCGTAGCGTCATCGGGCCTCTCCCGTCTCGTCGCCGTCCACGGCCAGCACGGTGCACGGGGCTCCTTCGGCTCCCGCGAGGAACAGGGGCAGCACGGTGACCCGTACCCGCTTGCTGCGCAGCGCGCCGCAGTTGGCCACCGCGGCGACCGGGGACATCGCGAGATGCAGGACGACCGACGACCCCCAGTCCGGGGCGCCGCCGCCGGCGCCGCGTTGCGGGGTGTAGTGCCGCATGTAGATGCGGGCCTGCGGGGACGGGAACGGCGGGCGGTCCCACGGCTTGCGGGAGGCCCACTCCGGGAACATGAAGCGCTCGCCGAGATTGCCGATGTACGCGCAGTCGGTCAGCATCAGGTCGCTGCCGCGTTCGGTCATCACCTCCGCCAGCCGCTTCGCGCCGTCCAGCGAGAAGTGGGGGGTGGTGGTCGCGTACTCGTCGCCGAGAGTGCGGTAGCGTTCGTCGTCGCCCCACCCTGTGCGCAGCAGCACGGCGTCACCGTCGCGGTAGTCGGGATCGCCGACCACGGCGCGTTCGATGTCGTCGGCTTCGATCTCCTCGCCGGCCTGCTTCGGGACGTCGATGACAACCGTTTCGCGGTTGACCAGCGTGCCGTAGTCGAGTTCGTGGATCCTGGGTGCGTCGTCGTCGTAGCAGGCGCCGAGCATGAGCCGGGTCCCGGCCTCGCTGTGGAAGCTCATGTGGTGGATCGCGACGCCCTGCCGTTCGTGGGTCGTCACCGGCGTGAGCTGGAAGGGGGAGTCCCAGGCCCACACGTTGCCGACCGGCATGAACGGATACAACGGCAGCGTCAGGTTGACGGTTCTCATCGGGCCTCGCTATCTCTGGGTACGGTCCGGTACGCCGGGCCGGGTGAGCTGGCCGGGCGGAAGCGCTCGACGGCCGGTCAGGCGCCCACGGCGCCCTGCGGGAAGTAGAGGCGCGGCTGGGCCGCTGCCCAGCGGCTGCGCTGGTCGGCCATCACACCTCCGACCAGGTAGACGTGGTTGATCACCTGCTCGGAGATGGCTTCGGCGTCGCCGCCGCGCACCACGTCGAGCAGGATCCGGTGCGACTCTGCGATGTCCTGCACACCCAGCGTCGGGCCAACCATGTTCAACCACAGGCGGAACAGCACATGCTGCTCGTCCCAGGCCTTCATGATCCGGGGCAGTCCGCACGGCGCGCACAGCGCGCGGTGGAACCGGTAGTCGAGGGCGGCGACCCGGCGGGTGTCGCCGGCTGCCGACGCCTCGTGCATCTGGGAGATCAGATCCTCGAGCTCGGCCACGTCGGACGGTTGCAGGCGCGGTGACGCCTGCTGGTACGCCAGCGTCTCGAGCACTGTGCGGATCATGTGCAGTTCGTGGACGTCGTCCTCGGTCAACTGGACGACGCGGGTGGTGCGCGCGGACTCCTCGACGAGCAGGCCGTCCCGCTTGAGCAGCCAGATGGCCTCGCGCAGCGGCGCGCGGCTGACGCCGAGTTGCCGGGCCAGCGACTCCTCGACGATCCGAGTGCCCGGCGGCAGTGTGCCGTCCAAGATCGCCGCCCGCAGCACATCGTAGGTCGACTCGCTGAGCACGACCTTTTGAGGCACACGCAGCGCGGCGACGGACGCGGCGGATTCGGCCGAGTTGACCATGCGACAACCTTCCGGAGGGCCCGGACTCATCAAGTCCGGCGACTTATCGTCGACGGTGTACGGTAGACGGAAACGTAGCCGCAACATGAATGACCCGTCAAGAGGTCCGACGCAGGCTATTTCTGGAGACAAAACCCCTGGTAGACGCAGTGTGAGCGACTGAACGACACCGAGCCACGCCGAAGCCGACACCCCGCCGTAACACGGACGAGCCGCCCACAGTCGTGTATGGGCAACCCCTACCCGCGCTGGTTCACCTCAGCGGCTCTTCGAGATCCATCAGACGCTCGGCGTTGCCGCAGGGCCGGTACCTGAACGGAATTGCCTGCACCGGTCGCCCGAGGGCGGCCTTGATGAGCGCGGTTGGCGTGGCGGCCAGGAATCGGTGGGTCGGCGCCACCGGATCCGCGACAGGTCGGGCCGGGCCACCACCGCCAGCAGCCTGCGGGGCACCAGCGGGAGCGGACTACGGCCGCCACTCGCTCCCGGCCCAATTTCCCTGCGAGAGCCCCGGGAGGTGGGCCGGGAGCGGTTGGTCGTTTCCGTCGGCGGTGCCGGGCAGGGAGAGGCGGGGGCACAAACCCGGCAGAGGCCGAGGGTCTGCTCAGTCCGGGGTCAGCTCACGCCACCGGCCAGGATCGTTGAACCGCTGCAACCGCAGAGCCTCGTCATGGTAGCCACGGCGAGCCTCTTCCTCCGTCTCGAAAGCCAGCGGTGTGCTGCGGGGATCCGTCGCCGTCACATACCAGTCACCGAACTCGGTTCCCTGCGGAAGCCGCCCCAGGCGGATCTGGAACGACTGGCGAGCATCGGCCGCCACGAACTCCCACCGTGCCACCGGCGTGGCGGAATCCGGTCCGTTGCAGCGCGTGCCATACCCGGGTGTTGGTCTCGGCGACCGCGAGGCAGACTCGTTCCTCACCGCGCCGCGTCAGCAACTCCGTGGTCATCCGGATACCGAGGCGGTGCCGGCGGAATTCGGGCAGCACGAACGCCTCGCACACGGCGAAGGTACGGCCGGGCCACTCCACTGCGAGGTCAGGGTCGTCGGCTGCGGTCAGGTCGCGCCACCACAGGGTCTCCGGTGGTAATGGGCAACCCGCAACCGCCCCGACGAGGTAACCGTCGACGTACCCGAGAGCCGCCTCGAAACCGGGAGCGTCAACGGTCCACTGGAGGCGCTCCTCCACCGTCGGCGCACGATGGTCGACCAGGTGTAGGTCGTGGGCGTGCACTCGGCGGTAGACCTCGGCGAGGGTCTCGACCTTGACCTGGTTGGTGATGTCGACGGTGCTACCGACACCGTCGATCGTCGTGATCGCAGCACGCGACGACATCCGACCTCCGCACGAGTTTGGTTAGGCTAACCTAACAACGCTTCGGGTGCCCGGCAAGATCTGCGCACCAGTTCACTAATCACGATTAGGACGTCATTGAGCGTTTCCCAACTGGGTTTGCGTTGGGAGAGGGTGGGCTCGGGCGCCCCGCTGTTGGGTCGGGTTGAGGCTCCCGGTAGGACAGCGGCCAAGAAGGATGCCCCCACCGGGAGCCTCGTTGCTGTCTTACCCTGCCTCAATCCCACCTGCCCAACGGCGACACCTTCACCCGCCTCGCCTCCGGCTTCGGTATCGGTGTCGGTGTCGCCACCGCCTGGCGCTACGTCCGCGAGGCAATCACGTTGCTGGCCGCGACCGCCGACGACCTCACCGTGGCCATGACCCGGATCCGCGGCTGTCCCGGAGGCGGCCGGCTGCGCCGCCGGCCACGCCGAGGACACCCTATTTCGCGCCAACCGTCACCGCAGCGACTTGAATAGCGGTGTGCAGGTCAGCAAGGACGGACGGAACTGGCGGGTCGGCACCGCCGCCGACGTGTCGTGGATCGCCGGTCACACCACTGCCGGCATCTCGATCACCACCGCCATCCCGCCGATTTTCGACGCCTACGCCACCACCCACCAGGCCGACGACGTCACCGTCGCCGCCTATGAACACGCCCTGGTCGAGGGCCTCATCACGCAGACCCCCGACCAGCCCTGGTGGCTGGCTTACCTCGACACCGGCGCCCACGACATCGTCTTTCCCCGCGCCCCCAGGGTGTCGCTCTACTGGAACTGGTCTTACGTGCTGGTCGAGGCCGGACCCGAGCAGGCCCTCACCTGGCGGACCGGTCACATGCGCCACGGCCGCGGATCGCTACCCGACCTGTTCTTCCCCGCCGATCGATCATGGCTGGTCTCCGCACTCTGGGACGACACCTGGACCTGCGTCGGCGGCCCGGAACCGCTGATCAACGCCCTCCACCGCGACCCCTTGGCCAACGCCCGCCGGGTCCGACCCAACGAAGACGCGCTGCCACCAGGACTCACCCGCGAGTGACACCCAACGCCTGACCCGGTCGCGCCACCCCAGACGGCACCCGGGGCGAGTGGATGTCCCACACCCCAAGGCCGGCACCCGGCCGTAGCCGATCGGAGAGGTCGTCGAGAACCTCCATCGTCGACCGAGACGCCGCGATGCTGGTGACGTCGGCGACGAGGGTGGGTGTGGATCTGGGTGCCGTCGGCGGCGGTTGCTCACCGGACGCGGTGCCACTGTGGTCGCCGCAGTGAAGGGGGTGGGGGACGGTGCCGCCCGGAGCAGGCGGGGTTGGGATCAACCGCGGCTGGGGGAGCCAAAGGCGACTTCGTCGCGCCGTCGTCCTCCTGGTGGCGATTCATCGTCCGAGCGGCCATGGCATGCGGTACGTGTGGCGCGAGCTGCGCGCAGTCGTGGTGGCGGAAATCAAGCTGCGGCCCGGGGGCAGATCATGGGGTGCAGCAGCCGGGACAGCTCGGCCACATCGGCCACGGGCCGGTCGAAGGCGAGCCGTGTACGCCTGGTCGCGCCGGGTTTGCCGTACGCCACCAGCAGTCCGTACCGGTCGATCCGGACCACCCGGGGTGACTCGCCCCCGGTCAGTGTCAGGCGCCGTCGTAGGTATCCGGCTACCTGCTCGGTGTGGTGGTCGGTGAGATCGGCCAGCAACTCCGCCTCGACCGGATGCAGTGGGTCGGGCTCAGCCTCCGCGTACGCCTCGGGGTCGATTCGGCGGACCTCGCCGCCACGTTCCCAGCGGACCTCGGCCACCTCGAACCGATGCAGGTGGAACCGGACGCCGACGTCGAGCAGGTCGGTGGTCGGCTGGGTGGTCGCGAAGTCGATGGCGGCGCGGCGCGCCTCCTCCCCGTCGAGCCGCTGGGCCCAACCAGAGATCCAGGCCCGGCCGAGCGAGGGCGCGCCGGCGGCCGGCGGCAGGTCGAGGACGTCGAGCACGGTGGCGACGTCGGTGTCCCCGGCCGGCGGCACCAGCGCCATGGCGAGGTCGCTGACGACCGGCACCAGCAGCAGCACTCGTCCGTCGGGGTCGGTGGCGTGTCGGACCTGGTGCGGGCCGGCGTGCCGGGCCAGGTGGACGAGGGCGGGCAGCTGGCCCGCGACAAGGGTGCGCACGATCTCCGCCGGGCTGGGCCGCATAACCCCGACCTCCTCAAGATAGGTTAGGCTTACCTAAGTAACAGGCTAGACCATCCGATCGGAGACGTCGACGTGAACCACCCACGCCCCAAGGCCCGACTCTCCCGCGCCCTCGGCATCCCACTGACCCGCAAGTGCGTGCGGTATGTCGAGCGGCGTCCCTACCCGCCGGGCGTGCACGGGCGCAGCCGGCGCAAGACCTCCGACTACCAGGTGCGGCTGCTGGAGAAGCAGCGGTTGCGCCACCAGTACAACGTCAGCGAGGCCCAGCTGCGCCGGACGTTCGACGAGGCCGCCCGCCGCACAGGGAAGACCGGCGAGTCACTGGTCACGCTCCTGGAACAGCGCCTCGATGCGGTGGTGCTGCGGGCCGGAATGGCCCGCAGCATCTACCAGGCACGCCAACTCGTCGGGCACGGCCACTTCACCGTCGACGGGCGCAAGGTCGACCGCCCGTCCTACCGGCTGCGGCCGGGCCAGGTAGTCGCGGTGCGCCAGCGCAGCCAAGCCCTGCCACCGTTTCAACTCGCCGCCGCCGGCGCCCACGCCGAGGAGCAGCCCCGGCCGTACCTGTCCGTGGACCTCAGCGGGCTGCGCGCCACGCTGCTGCGTGAGCCGGCCCGCCGCGAGGTGCCGGTGGTCTGCGACGAGCAGCTCGTGGTGGAGTACTACTCCCGCTGACGGGATGAGCCCTTGGGCGGCAGCGGAGCCCGGTTAGGACGTTGCCGCCCTTGAGGGTGACGACGGCAGTGCGACAAGCCCGCCCACCACGGTCCGATCCGGCCCGGGTTCGTCGTCCTTCGAGGTTGTGAGTCGAGGAGCGGGGCTTGAAGCCGCCGTTCGGAGTGAGTGTGGCGGCCGGCGGTTCTGCCCTATTCGCCCTTCCACGGCAGCTCAGATCACTACCGTTAACCGAGATCGGCAGCTCCGGGGGGGTATGGGGGCGTTGGCGCACGAGGTGGTCGAGCTGCGGGTGCATGGGGTCTCCGGCACCTCCGCCGAGGCGCTGCTGGATCATCCTGTGGTGACCCGGGTGGCAGGCGACGACCACGCCGGCTTCTATCGGCCCCGCCCGGGGTTCGGGATCAGCGACCGCCCGGAGTGCCTGCGGGTGGAGGCGTACCGCTGGGGTGCGCTGACTGCGGGCAGCGCGGTGCGCACCCTGTCACTGCTGTTTCTCCTCCCTTTTATGTTGATCAATCTCGCTGTGTGGGCACGACCGCCGACTGGCGGCGATGGTGGGATCATCGGGCCGGTCTGCCGGTTGATCGCCGCCACCCTGACCGCCGCTTTCGTCCTGTCGGTCGTCGGGGGACCGTCGACATCGTGGGGTGGCAGTGCACTCCCTACGAATCCTGCCTGCGGGGCCGTGGCTACCTGGCGTGGCTGGCAGAGTTGCCGCTGGGGCCGCGTCTGGCGCTGCTGGCGTTACTGCCGGTCGCCGCCCTGCGATTGCTCTGGTGGCTCGGGAAACGTTCGGCCCGGGTGTTCGAGGCGTTCCCTGCCGCACGCGGGCAGGATCACGGCGAGGAGCGGATCGACCGGCCCGGCTTCTGGGACGACGCCCTCGTCGTACGGCGACTACGGGTCATCCACGTCGCGGTCGGCCTCGGCACCCTCGACGTCATGCTGTTAGGGGCGAAGATCCAACGCTACTCCCACCCCATCGCGTACGTCCTGTTCATCGCAGCCTGGGGCCTGCTGGCCGCCTGCGCCGTCCTACTCGTCCGACCGGCTCGCCGCAGCGAGGACGGGTCGCAACGAGGGCCGGCCGACCTGCGCGGCATCCGCACACTGCAGATCGCGGCCACCACCCTCACGGTGCTGGCGATCGCCTACACCGCCGTACCTCAGTCCGCACAGCTGCCGCAGGGCCAACTGCCGGGGTACGAAGGTGCTGTCGCCGCCCTGGTCGCGGTACAGGCTGCCTTGCTGGCCGTACTCACCGCCGCCACGCTCGCGCAGCGGCGACGCGCTCACCACGTCGCCTCGCCCTGGCTCAGCGGACTGGCCTCCCCGGTCCTCGCCGCCGCAGCGGTCGCCGCCGCGTACGGCTTCTCCGCCGCCCTGGTCTACCGGGTCGCCGACTTCCTCGACCGGGGTGACATCCCGAATCCGGTCCGACCCAGCAAGCCCGGTGCGCCTCTGCTGGAGCCACCCGTCTCCTACCGTTGGGCGGCACTGGCCGGGCTGGTCGCGGTCCTGGTCGTCGCGGCCACGATTTTCTGGCAGCTGCTGGCGACCCGGCGCCGACGCGCGCGGATGGCCGAGGCCATCGTCCGGCGGGATTTCCCCGATGTGCCGCCGGAGGCGCTGCCCCGCCGCGACGACGTCCGGACGGCCGTCGCCCGAGCCGCGATACCCGAACAGCTCAACCCAGCTGTCATCGTCTTCCTCGTGCTGTCGCTGCTCGGCGTCACGACGACCGCCCTCGACGTCGCCGGTCTGGGCCCGTCCGACCTGAGCGCCAGGTTCGCCCACACCGGCAGCGCTGCTGCTACTGCGCTGGCGCTCGCAACCGATGTCGGAATGTACGTCATCGGCCTGATCGGGCTCGGCATCCTGGTCCTCGGGCTGCTGTCCTACCGGTCCGAAGGCACCCGGCGCACGGTGGCGGTGATCTGGGACCTGGGGACGTTCTGGCCGCGTACCGTGCATCCCTTCGCGCCGCCCTGCTACGCCGAGCGGGCGGTACCAGAACTCGCGAAGCGGATCACCGCGCTGACCACCCGGGGTGCGGTGATCCTGTCCGGGCACAGCCACGGCTCGGTCCTCGCCGCCGCCACGCTGCTTCAGCTACCAGCCGACGTGCGGTCCCGCGTGGCGCTGTTGACCCACGGCAGCCCTCTGCACCGGCTCTACGCCCGGCTCTGCCCTGCCTTCCTCGGTGACCCGACCTTGTACGAGTTGGGAAGCCGGATCGGCTGGCGGTGGGTGAACCTGTGGCGCGACACCGACCCGATCGGCGGGCCCATCTTCTCGGCGCACCGGCCCGGCGAGCCGCCACTGCCGGGGCCAGCCGGCACGGTCGACCGGAGGCTACGCGATCCACACGCGGTCGTCGCCGCCCCAGACGACACCGTCCCACCACCGATCGCGCGGCACTGGCCCTACCACACCGACCGCACCTATGAAGCGGCCGTACGCGAACTGGCAGACCGTCTCAACCCAGGCCAATGCCACCCGGGCAACGAACATTGACCAAACAAGCACATATTCAGCTGCCATCGGACGGCATCACGGGCTGGAACAACCTGCAGGTCCGGGCTCCGTCGAACGAAGGCTGCACAGCCCCCGAGCCATTCACCGCTGTGGCCGAACCAGCCGTGCCCTCTGGTCGGTGCGATTCGGCGTGCCGCCCCTGGCTGACCGCCGCGACGACGCTCGCGGTGTTCCTGGCCTACGCCAGCCCGGCCGGTCGGGCGTTGATCGACCGGGAGTTGTAGCCGGTTTCCCGCCGCCCAGGGCCAGGCGGATGGCGAGTGTGACGACTGTCGCACCGAATCGGGACCCGATTCGGGTAAGCCCGTCGTCATACCGGTTGTGAGAGCAAGCATGGATGCCGCCGACGAGGGGGAACTCGTACGCCGTGTCGCCCGCGGAGATCGGCAGGCGTTCGACGAGCTGTACCGGCGTACGGCACCGTGGCTGGAGGTGCGGTTGCGCCGCCGGTGCGCGGACCCGGACCTGGTCGCCGAGGTGCTTCAGGACACCTACCTCGCGGTCTGGCGAGCGGCGGGCAGCTTCGCCGGTGCCCAGCCCAGGGGAAGCGCGGTGGGGTGGCTGTGGACCATCGCCGCCCACCGTCTGGTCGACGCGTTCCGTCGCCGCGCGCGGAAGGCGCGGGTGCCGCAGGTGCAGCTCATGCCGAGTACGGCCCCGGCCGCCGAGGATGAGGTGATGGCCGCCCGGGTGGGGCAGGAGTTGGAGCAGGCCCTGCTCGTGCTGCCGCCCGAGGTCCGGGCCGCCCTGCGCGCCACGGTTCTCGACGGGCTCTCCGCGCGGGAGGCGTCGGTGCTGCTGGGCGTGCCGGAGAACACCGTCAAGTCTCGCGTACGCCGAGCCCGGATCGCCCTACGGGAGGCGCTGTCATGAACACCCACCCCAGCCTGACCCAGATCGACGGGTACGCCGCCGGGGATCCCGGCCTCGACGAGGCCGAGGTCTGGGCGGTCGAGGTGCACCTTGAGGACTGCGCCGACTGCCGTGCCAGGCTGGCCGCCAGCACCACCGCCGATGCCCGCTCCCTGATCGACCGGGTCGCGATGAACCTGGACCGTGAGCTTGCGCTGTCGCCGGTCCCCGCCGGCCGCATCCGGTCCTGGTCGGTGTTGCGGCAGCGCTGGTTCGTGGGCACGCTGCTGCCGTGGCTGGCGATGACCGCCGCGGTGCTGGCCTGCGCCGTGCTGCTCGGCGAGCTGTGGGTCGGGATGCCCTCGCTGGTGCTGCTGATCGCACCACTGGCTCCGTTACCCGGCGTCGCGGTCGCCTGGCACCGTCGGGCCGATCCGGCCTGGGAACTGATCGCCGCCACGCCCGCCGCCGGTCTGACCACGCTGCTGCGGCGAACGGCAGGGGTGTTGGCCTTCGTCATTCCGGCGCTCGCGGTGGCCGGCGCCCGCACCGGGGTGTCGTTGGCCCTGATGCTGGCGCCGTGCCTGGCCTTCACCGCCGCCACGCTGCTGCTGGGCACCCTGATCGGCGTACGCCGGGCCGCGCTCGGCCTGGTCGCGGCCTGGACGCTCGTCGTGATCGCACCGAGCCTCGCCATCGCCCGGATTCCGGCAGTGCTGGCAATGGAGAGCGCCGGCATCTGGGCGGCGGCCGCGGTTGTGCTGACCGTCGCGGCCTTCTTCCGGGCCGACGGATTCCGGCGTCTCTCCCAACACGGCTAGCGAAGAACGCTTCTGCTCATTTGCCACCGACGACCACCGAAAGAGTTGATGATGATGCGTGCCGTGAGTGCGGCCGAGACAGCCGCCACCGTCTATCCCTGGGCGATCCATGCGGAGGCGTTGCGGGTCCGGGCCGGGCGGCACCTGGCCGTCAACGGCCTCGACCTGGCCCTGTCCACCGGAGTGCACGGGCTGCTCGGCCCGAACGGTGCCGGAAAGACCACGCTGATCCGCGCCCTGGCAACTGTCCTGGCTCCGGCCGGTGGGCAGCTGACGCTGCTCGGGCGCTCGGTCGGTGGTCGCTCGGACCTGCGATCGGTGCGCCGCGCCCTGGGTTACCTGCCGCAGCATTTCGGCTTCTACCCGCGCTTCACCGTACGCGAGTTCGTCGGGTACATGGCCTGGCTGAAGGAGATGCACAAGGCCGACATCCCGGCGGCGGTGCAGCGAGCCGTCGACCGGGTCGGGCTGACCGCGAAGGCTGACGCCCGGATGAAGACCCTCTCCGGCGGCATGCTGCGCCGCGCCGGTATCGCCCAGGCCATCGTGAATGATCCGCAGCTCCTGCTGCTCGACGAGCCGACCGTCGGTCTCGACCCGGAACAGCGCCTCGACTTCCGGGAACTGCTGCGTGACCTCGGCACCGACAGCTGTGTCCTGGTCTCCACCCATCTGGTCGAGGACGTGGTGGCGGCCTGCACCGACGTCGTGGTGGTCAACGAGGGCCGGCTGGTGTGGCAGGGCACTCCCGATGCGCTCGCAGCACAGGGCGCTAAAGGTGACGCCGGCGACAGCCCGGCCGAGCGCGGCTACTCCGCTCTCCTGCGCCGGCAGCGGATGGAGGCCGCCCGATGAACATCCTCGGTCTGGAACTGCGTCGTTCTGCCGCGCCCGGTGCCGCACTGATCACGGTGATGATCGGGGCCGGCGCACTTTATGCGGCGACCGGCCGGTGGTCGAGTGGTTGGATGGCGCTGGCCATGACCATGCGGGAGTACCTGCTCCTGTTGTGGCCACTGGCGCTGGCCGCCGGCGCCTGGCAGGGCCGCCGGGAGCACCGGGCGAGAGTCGGCGAGCTGTTCGCCACCACCGCCCGGCCCCGCGCCCAACGGATGCTGCCGATTCTCGGCGCGATGGCCGTCGCACTCGGGCTCGCGTACCTGCTGGTGACCGCAGCGGGCCTCGCCTGGATCATCACCACCGCCCAGCACCGGCCGCTGCTGAACTTCATCGTCGTCACCGCTGTCGGTGCGCTGTCCCTGGTCGCCGCGGCGTGGCTCGGCCTGGGGATCGGGCGCATGCTGCCCGCCCTGGCGACCGCCCCGGCGTTGGGGGTGGCCGGCGTCCTGCTCATCTTCTTCAGCGTCGTCCGGTTTCCGGACCGGCTGGCTGCGGCGGTCTCCCCGGCGCACGGTTCGAGCCCGTTCCATGCGTACCAGACGATCGACAACCGGGTCAGTGGCACGCTTGCGATCTCGATGACCGCGCTCGCCCTCACCGGCCTGCTGCTGTTCAGGGCCGGCGGTTGGCGTGGCCGTACGGCGGCGTTGCTGCCGGCGGTGCTCGGGATCACCGCGGCGATCGCGGTCGTCCCGAGGGACCAGGACGTGCTCAACTGGCCGGTCGACCCGGTCGCGCGGCAACTGGTGTGTACTGACGACACCCCGACCGTGTGCGTCAGCCGGGTCCACGCCAACGTGCTCGACACCCTGACCCCGCTGGCCCGGGAAGGTCTGACGATGCTTGCGAAACTGCCGGACGCGCCGACGGCCGTACATGAGGACACCTTCTCGTACGTTCTCGGCGACGTCCGGTCGACCCAGGATGGCGTCGTCACGATCGAGATCGGGATCGACGGACGGGGCGGGCTCGCGCATCCTGCCGCCGTGGTTCCCGGGATTCTCAGGCGGCTGGGGGTCGAGTACGACGGAAACTGTCGTCAGGGTGACGAGGCGGTCGAGCGTGCGGCGGCCTACTGGCTGATGGGGCGCAAGCCGCGGTCGGACGTCGGACTGGTTCCCGGAATGATCTTCGAGGAGCCTGAGATCAACGCCGAAGCCGTCACCCTGTGGCAGGGCCTGCGTGAGCTACCCGACGCCGAGGCGCTGGCCCGGATCACGGCGGTCCGCGACGCCCTTCGGGCCTGCACGGACGTCAGCGGGCTGCTGTCCGGGGGTGCCCGGTGACCTTCGCGATCCTGTATCTGCGCTCCCGGCGCGTACCCCTGGCCCTGGCCGTGGCCCTCGGCGGCGCAGCGGTGATCTGGACGCTGTGGCTGGCCTTCGCCGCGAAGCCGGACATCCCCACGTACGTGGTCGCCATGACCATCCTGCTGATGGCCGCGGTGCTGTCGGCCACCCTCGCCGGGCCGGACGAGAACCTGGACCGGACCGCCTCGCTGCGCTGGCCCTGGCGGCGCGCCCTGCACCTGCTCGCCGGCCTGGGGGTGATCGTGATAGTCCAGATCGCTACCCTGCACACCGGAGCCCGGTTCGGCCCGGCCGCCCTGGTGCTCCGCGACGCCGCCGGTCTGATGGGGCTGACCGCCCTGTGCACAGCGGTGGTCGGCGCCGACCGGTCCTGGTTCCTGCCGCTGGGCTGGACCACCATCTCGGTCATGTACTCCCAGGAAGGCACCTGGGGAGCAGCGGCGACCTGGCAGGGTCAACTGCCCGGCAACAGACCCGCCGCGTTGACAGCCACGGCACTCGCCGTCGGCGGACTGATCGCCTACTCGCTCGCCGGGCCGGCCCGCAGGGAAGCCGCCGAGTACGTCAGGTGAGCAGGCCTCCCCGAGCCGGTCCGTGTGCTCCCAACCCGAGACCTGATGGCCCGAATCGAGCGGCACGAGCAGAAAGAACTCAACCCCCAACAACCTCCCGGCTGCGATCACCAACCTGCCGCATCGGCCTTGGCCGCATAACCCCCGAAGGATTTACCAACCCAAGCACTAAGCCTGACGCTGATTACTGTGGAATGACAGTACGTGTCCGAGGGGCGAGCTGAACCTCGACTACATGATCAGGGCTGTTGTTACCCTGCGGCTTGTGTTGATCGTTGATGGGTGCTGATAACGGGCTCCACCAACGGATCAGCCGCTTCGGCGGTTACCCCACTGGCGCGGGCTCTGGACCGAGCCCCGACCGCTGATGTGCTGGCCCTTTCCAAATGGTTGAGGCGAGGCGACCTTGCCTTTCGCGCGCCGGGCAGCCCGATTTGCGGGAACGGCAGGCTGGTCGGTCTCGGCCGTGGTTGAGGATTCGGTATCCGCCGCGTGGTCGTCCTGGACGGGCTCAGGCTCCGGCATCGGGTTCTCCCTGGATTGGTGGGGCGCCCTGCGGTCCACCGACAGCCGACGGACGCGGACTGCTCGACGCCGGGGTGGGCACGTTGACGATATCGCAAGGCCGAGCCCGTCCGATCGACGGTCTCTCAGCCTCGATCGGTTGCTCGCGTACCACTCGTCGTGATGCGCAGGGCCTCGTCGTCGCAGGAGCACGGCACGACCGTCCGGGACGCGACCACGACATCACCATGGTGTGGAGCGTGCGTGGAGGTTCCGTGCGGACCGCGTTCGAACCATACGTCACCCGGGTCGACGGCCGCCGGATCTAACGATGCGCCGAAGCTCCCGGGTGGTTGTCGTCCGACAGGTCGGATCCCGCACCCCTTCGGATGGCCCGGTCGTGTCCCGAGTGGACGGGACAACGGTCCCTGGTGTCTGGGTCCGCTGCACGAACAGACTCGCCCAGCACCGTCCGGCCAGCCACCGACAGGAGTTCCACCATGCCGCAGAGGTGTGCCGTCGTCATGCCCGACAGCACCCGCCCACCGGGCCGGGGTCCCACCGCAGCCACCGGGTCCACCTCGGACGTCCCGTCGCACCGCGCCGGTCGGTGCCACCCATGACCCGACCGGTACAGGCGATCCTCGTCCAACACGCGGTCGCACTGCTGCGCCCCCTCACCGACGCGGCCGGCGACACCCAGGCCCGCGACCGGCTGTTGCGCGGCATGGGCTGGGACCTCTCCGCCCTCGCCGGCTTCGACCTTCCCGCGTTCGTCGACGCCCTGGTCCGCTGCCGGGACACCGTGGCCCGGGTCGCCGCCCGGATCGACGCGGGCCTCGACGACCTCGGTGATGCGGCGTGGTGTCTCACCGAGATCCGGACCGCCGTCACGGCCGTCGTGGACCTGTTCGACGGCTGGCGGCCCCCACCCGCCCCGGGTGCGCCGGGCCGACCCGCTCCCCCACACCAGGACGCCGACCCGTACCGGCTCTTCCTCACCGACCTGTTCAGCTACCTGCTCGACGCGCACCTGGCGCTCTACGCCCCGAACCTGCGGGTCGCGCTCGACGTGCTCGGTGTGCGCCGGCTGGTCACCGCCACGGCGCCCGTCACGATCGGCGGAAGGCAGGCCCGGGACCGGCGGGAACGGCCCTACTTCACGGTCGACCCGGTGGGCCGGCTGCTGGTCGACCCGGTGGGTGTGCTCCGGGACCGGTTGTTCGGACCCGAGGGCCCACCCACGCTGCCCGCCGAGATCGCCGACGCCCTCGGCGAACCGCTGGTTCGGTGGCTGACCGGCGTCGGCGTGCCTGCCTCGTACGGCACCCCGGGCGTCGACGCGGCCGAGTCCGGGCTCAGCCCGGCGCAGCGCGACGCCGCCCGGCGCCTGCTGCACCTGTCCTGGTCGGCGCCGGTCGGCGCACCCGACGAGACGGGCACCGACCCGGTCGGTGACCCGCTGGGACAGGCCACCCTGCACCTGGCCGCCGGACTGGCCCGGGACACCACGCAGGATGCGCTCGACCCGCCGCTGGCCCTCGTGCTCGCACCCCAGGGAACCCTCGACGCCACGGTCGAGTACGGCCAGTGGACCCTGCAGAGTCGACTCACCGGCCTGGTCACCCCGGTCGTGGTCACCCGGGACGGCGTGCGGTTCCGGCCCGCCGACGGGTCCACCCCGCCCGCCGGGGCCGAGCTGACCGGCTCGGTCGAGCTGCGGTACGCCAGCCCCACCCCCGGCGAGCCGGCCCTGCGCCTCGGTGCCCCGGACGCGACCCGACTGGAGGTCGACCAGCTTCGATTCACCGCGCAGGGCCGGCTCACCGCCACCGGACCCACCGGTGACCTCGTCCTCAGCCTGGACGGCGCCCGCCTGCTGATCGCACCAGGCGACGACGGGTTCCTCGCCGCGGTCCTGCCGCCCTACCCGATCCGGATCGACCTGGACGCCGGGCTGCGCTGGTCACCGGAGCACGGCCTGACCCTCACCGCCGGTGGTGGGCTGGAGCTGGCCCTGCCGGTCGGTGCCAGCTTCGGCCCGCTGCACGTGGAGCACGTCACCGCCGGGGTGCGGGCCGGCAGCACCGGGCTGCCCGGCGGCGGCGCCACCGGCCCCGTCTCCACCGCCGGGGCCGAGGTGCGGTTGACCACCGACCTCACGGTACGGCTCGGACCGGTCACCGCCTCGGCCACCGGTCTCGGGGTGCGGGCTGCGCTGACCCCCGCCGACGGTGCCGGCAGCCTCGGCCCGATCGACGTGGACCTGGCGTTCCTGCGGCCGTCCGGGATCGGGATCGCGGTCGACGCCGGAATCGTCACCGGCGGCGGGTTCCTGCTCGCCCAGGACGACGGCCGGTACGGCGGCGTCGTCCAGCTCAACTTCCTCGACCAGGCGCTGTCCGCGGTCGGTCTGCTCGACACCCGGATGCCGGACGGCTCCCCCGGCTTCTCCCTGCTCGTCCTCATCTCGGTGCGGTTTCCCCCGGTCCAGCTCGGGTTCGGTTTCGCGCTCACCGGGGTCGGCGGTCTGATCGGGGTCAACCGGGCGGTCCGGGCACAGGCGATGCGTGACGGGCTCGCCGACGGCGGGCTGGACGGCCTGCTCTTCCCCGCCGACCCGATCGGCAACGCCCCCCGCCTGATCCGGGACCTCGACCGGTTCTTCCCCACCACCGTCGGCCAGCACGTGGTCGGGCCGACGGTCGAACTCACCTGGGGCGCGCAGGGCCTGCTCACCGCCCGGCTGGGCCTCTTCGTGCAGTTCCCGACGCCGGTGCGGGTGGTGCTCGCCGGTCAACTACGGATCGCGCTGCCGCCCGGGCGCACCGAACCGGTGGCGCTGATCCAGGTGGATCTGGTGGGTACGCTCGACTTCGGCCAGCGGACGGTGGCGATCGACGGGGTGCTGCGCGACTCCCGGCTGGCCGGGTTCACCCTCACCGGGCGGATGGCCGTCCGCGCCAACTGGGGAGACCGACCGTCCTTCCTGGTCTCGATCGGCGGGTTCCACCCGCGTTATCCGCAGCCGGACACCGTGCCGGTGCTGTCCCGGCTGACCCTGTCGCTGGGCGACGGCAACCCCCGGCTGCGGCTGGCGTCGTACCTGGCGATCACCTCGAACACCGTCCAGTTCGGGGCCCGCCTCGACCTGTATGCCGGGATCTCGGTGCCGCTCGTCGGGACCTTCGCCATCGCCGCGGTGCTCAGCTTCGACGCGCTGATCGTGCTCGAACCGCTCTCCTTCGCCATCGACATCTACGCGATGGTCGCGCTCACCTGGAACGGTGACCCGGTCCTCGCGGTGGAACTCGCCGGCAGCCTTACCGGGCCCCGCCCCTGGCGGGCGGTGGGACGGGCCAGTTTCACCTTCCTCGGCCGGCACTCCATCCGCTTCGACGTCACCGTCGGCAGACGCGCCGTCAATCCCCCGCCGCTGCGGGTGAACCTCGCGGAGCGGATCCGCGCGGCCCTGGCCGATCCGGCGAACTGGACGGCCGAGCCCCCCACCGGGACCGGGCCGCTTGTCACCCTCGCCGAGTCGGCCATTGCCGGCACCGAGGTCCTGGTGCACCCGCTCGGGTCGCTGACGGTCCGGCAGAAGGTGGCCCCGCTGGAGGTGACCGTCGACCGGTACGGCACGGCGGCCCTCGCCGGAGACGTACGGCGGTTCACTCTCGGCGCCGTCACCCTCGACGGTGTCCCGGCCCGGTCGACGCCGGTCGACGACCTGTTCCCCCCGGCGGAGTACCTCGACCTGGACGACATGGAGAAGCTGTCCGCGCCCTCGTTCGAGCGGTGGCCGTCCGGCTTCCGCGTCGACGACTCGGCGCTGACCCTGCCCCCGGAGCCGGCCTGGCGCCTGGTCGCCGCCCGGACCGAGGACGAGGTGGTGACCCGTACTCCCGACAGCGGCAGCACCGGGCAGACCGTGACCCGGCCGATCCCGGACGACCGGATGAAGGTGCAGGCCGGGGCCGGCGCGGCGGCCGTCAACGGAGCCGGCGCGCAGGGCGTCCGAGCGTTCGCCGGACCCGCCGGCGACATCAGCCTGGCCGAGCCGCTGTACGCGGTGGTCACCGCCACCCCGCCCACCGACGGCGCGCTGGCGGTGCTCACCCCGGCCCGACCACCGGCCCGGTTCGCCCAAGCCCGGGAGGCGCTCGCCGCCCAGGGGGCCGGCGGGGTCCGCAAGCTCATCGAAAACGACGACGTCCCCCGGGAGTGACCGTGTCCTCGACCTACCATTTCCTGCCCTGGGCCAGGGAGGGCCTGGCCAACCGGCTCCGCGCGCCGGGCCCCCGTGAGGACCCGCGCCGCGGCCACGTCACCGTCACCGCGACCCTGAACGAGGAGTCCCTCGGCGACATCGCCGTCGCCACCCTCGGCCCCGGCGACGTCACGGGGCTCGCCCCGCACCAGATCCTCCGCACCGACCCGCCGCCCGACACCCTCGGCTTCGAGCCGGATCACTACCCCACCCTGGACCTCGACTCGCCGACCCTGCCCTGGCTGTTCACCCCGCTGCCCCCGACCGGCGACCGGCTCCCGCCGTGGCTCTGCCTGGTGGCGGTCCGCCAACAGCCCGGAGTCCGGCTGCGCACGGACGGGGTGCGCAACACCACCGTGCTGGAGATCCGCGCGCCCGCCGACGCCCGGCGGGAACTACCCGACCTCACCCACTCCTGGGCCTGGGCGCACGTGCAATTGGTCGGCGCCCTCGCCACCGGCGAGTCCGCCGCCCAGGTGCTGCGCCAGGCGCCGGAGCGGACCGTCTCCCGGCTGATCTGCCCCACCCCGCTACGACCCGACGCCCGCTACCACGCCTGCCTCGTGCCGACCTTCGCCATCGGCCGGGCGGCCGGGCTGAACCTGCCGCTGCCCGAGGGGACCGGACCGGCCTGGCACGCCACCGACCAGGAGGTGACCCTGCCGGTCTACCACCACTGGGAGTTCAGCACCGGCACCGGTCACAGCTTCGCCGACCTGGTCCGGGCGCTGCGGTTCCGATCGGCTCCCGAGGGTGTCGGCCGGCGCCCCTTCGACCTGGCCGGCAGCGGGCTCACCGCCCCGACCGGGGCGGCGCCGCTGCCCCCGTTCGACGGCGCGCTGGTACGCCCCGGCAGCGGCCACACCGCCCCACCGGACTGGGTACGGCAGGCCCTCGCTCCGCTCGTCGGCACCGGGTCGGGCAGCGCCGCACCCCTGTACGGCGGCGAGCACGTCGACCGGCGGACGGTATCGGTCGGCGACACCGGCTGGCTGGCCGAACTGAACCTCGACCCCCGGTACCGGGGCGTCGCGGGGCTGGCCGCCGCGGTCGTCCGGGACCGTCAGGAGGACCTGGTCGCGGCGGCCTGGCAGCAGGCCGGCGACGTCGGGCCGGTCAACCGGCTGCTGGCCACCAGCGACGTGGCGAACACCGTCAACGGCAGTCTGCACGCCCGCCGGCTCACCGGCCTGCCGGCCGACGGGCTGACCCTGACCCAACTGGCGGCGCCGCTGGGACGCACCGCCGGGGCAGCGGTGGTGACCACGACCGCGTACCGGCGGGTCAGCCGGCGGCGCGGCCCCATCGCCCGACGGGTCGCCGCACCGGCCCCGGTCACCGTCGCGCCGGCCGACGTGGCAGCCCTGACCCGCGCCCTCGAACCGGCCCGGACCGTCAAGCAGCGGGTGGACAGCCGGCTCAACGGGGCCACCGGTGCCGACCAGCCGGACCGGATCCGGGTGGCACCGACCTTCCCGACCCCGATGGTCGGCGAACTGGCCCGGCTCGCACCGCAGTTCCTGCTGCCCGGCGCGGACCGGATCCCGCCGGACAGCGTGGTCGCGTTGGAGACCAACCCCCGCTTCGTCGCCGCCTTCCTCGCCGGGCTGACCACCGAACTCGCCAGCGAGCTGCGGTGGCGAGATTTTCCCCTGGCCGAACGGGCCACCCTGTTCCGGCATTTCTGGGACCAGCGCGGCCAGGGCGGCGACGGCACTGCCGACGTGCCGCCAATCGACAAGTGGCCGGCCGACCGACGGCTCGACCAGGTGGTCACCGGCGACGCCGCCCGTCTGGTCCTGGCGGTCCGTGGTGAACTGCTGCGCCGTCACCCGCGTACGGCCGTCTACGCGGTCCGCGCCGCCTCACGGACCGCCCCGGCGGACGAGGCCGGCACCGGCAACGTGGCGTACCCGATCTTCGGCGGCACCCTCGGCGCGGACCTGCGCTACTTCGGCTTCGACCTGACCGAGGAGCAGGCGACCGGGCTGACCGACCCCCCGGGCTGGTTCTTCGTCTTCGCCGAACAACCCACCGAGACCCGGTTCGGCCCGCCCCCCACCGGCGACCCCCTCGCCGGCGTCGGGGTGACCGCCGCCGAGGTCGCCCGCCGCACCCTGCGGCTGCCACTGCGGGTGCTGATCCACGCCGCCGACCTGCTCACCGCCGACTGAGGCCGGAGAACGAGACACCATGCCCGACATCACCACCGTGCCCACCGGCACGCCGATCGCCCTGCTGCCGTACCGGATCGAGACCCGGTACCTACCCCGGTCCGGCGGCCAGCCCGGCGCCGACCTGCTGGTCCGGGTCTACCCCGACCAGATCCACTTCGACTCCCACGAGCCGGGGCTGACCCCGGTCGAGACGCAGGCCCGCAAGGAGTTCCTCGCCGCCGGTGGGCGCGATCCCGACCCGGACGCGCCCGACGTGGTCTCCGCGTGGGCCCGGCTCGTCGAACAGTTCGGCGAGACCCGCGCCGCCTGGCTCGCCCGGCGACCCACCGACGGGGAGCCTTTGGGCGACCGTCCGGCCATGTGGTCGCAGCCGGTGCGCGCCCGCGCCCTGCCGGACCGCTTCGTGGTGCTCGGGTACCGCGCCGGCCAGCTGGTGTTCCAGCGTGAGACCGCGCCGATCCCCCGTGACCTCGCGGTCAGCCCGCCGCCGGGCGAGGCCGTCACGCCTGCGCCGCCGCCGGCACCGGATGCCTCCGGGCACCGGCCGGACCCCCTCGACGCGCCGCCGGGCATGACCTGGATGATCGACCCCGCCGAGGGCGAGGCGAACGGCATGCTGCTGCGGGTCCCGCTCAGCCCCACCCAACTGGTCCTGGACCGGCTCGTCGTCCTCGGGGTCCGGGTCGAGGCCCGCCCGGGTGACCCCGACGGCACCGCCGGGGTGCGTGGCGCCGCCGACCTCGCCGCGCTGCTCACCTCGCACCGCTACACCGACGGACTCGCCCTGGTCGCCCAGGGCACCCCGACGAACAACACCGAACGCGGCCCCTCCGGCCTCGACGAGGCGGGCCTCGCCGCCACCACCAGCCGCCGGGAACTCCTCCCCGATGCCGCCGACGACGGCTCCGACGGGGCCCGGCTGGCCGCCGCGCTCGGCGTACCCCGCAAGGTGTTCGGCCGGGTCGAGGGGGCCGAGGGACGGGAGTCGCGCGACGCCCAGGCGATGAACGCCGCCCTCTGGCCCGCCACCTGGGGGTACCTGCTGGAACGGTTCCTGACCACCGTCGGTCCCACCCGGCTGGAGCCGTACCGGCGGCACTTCGTGGACTGGGTCCGGGCCCGGGGCCCCCTGGCCACACTGCGGATCGGCAACCAGCCGTACGGCGTGCTCCCGGTCGTCTCCCTGGACCGCTACCAGGCCGACCCGACCGACCCGACCGGCGCCCGGGTGGCCGACCTCGTCCGCCGCCTGCGCCCGACCTGGCTGGCCGCCCTCACCACCAGCCGACCGGAGACGAAACCGGTGCTGGAGATCCTCAAGCGCCGCCCGGTCTCCGACGGCTACGCCATGCGGGGTGTCTTCGGCGCGCACGAGTGGTTCGACCGGGCCCTCGGCTTCGAGGGGGGACCGGAGGGGCTCGACCGGTCCCAACTGGCCGGGCGGGTCGTCGGTGCCCAGCTCATGCACCAGCGGATCAGCGCGGCGTTGGGGGTGCCGCCGTTCACGGCGTTCGACGCCGTGAAGGCGTTCACCGGCGCGACCCTCCACGACGGGCACCTGCCGACGGTCGCGGCCGACCTGACGGCGCCGACCGTGCCGTGGCTCGCCGCCCTGCGGGCCCGGATGCTGGCCACCCTGCCCGCCGACGTCGAGGCCGGTGGCTGGCCGGGCAAGCCGGCCGACTCGGTGCTGTACCTGCTGCTGCGGCACGCGGCCCGGCTGGTCGCCACCGGTCCGGCCCCGGATGTGCGGGGCTACCCGGCCCGGGGCCACTTCGGCGACCCCGCCGCCGAACCGCCGCCGCTGAACCGGTACGAGGAACTGCTGGCCGCCCTCGACGACCTGGCCACCCGGCCCGCCCGGGTGGTCGATCTGGCCACCCGGGAGTCGCTGGACCTGGCCGGCTTCCGGTTCGATGCCTGGGCCACCTCGGTGGCCACCCGGAGGCTCGCCCGGCTGCGCGCCGACCCGCACGCCGGGCTCGCCCTCGGCGGATACGGCTTCGTCGAGAACCTGACCCCCGGCAGCCAGGACCTCGCCGTACCGGCCGACCAGATCCCGCCGGGTGAGGCGCCCGGCCTGCTGCGCCGCGCCAGCGACGCCGGCTACCTGCACGCGCCGAGCGTGGCCCAGGCGGCGACCGCCGCCGTGCTGCGGGCCGGTCACCTCAACCACGCCGAGGAGGCCGGCGCCACCGGGACCAGCCCCTTCGCCCTCGACCTCTCCTCCCGTCGGGTCCGGCTCGGCACCGCCGTCGTCGAAGGGCTGCGCCAGGGGCAGACCCTGGCGGCGCTGATCGGGTACCGCATCGAACGGGCCCTGCACGACACCGGGCAGGCGGCGGGCATCCCCGCGCTGCGTCGGGCGGTCGCCGCGCTGGCCGGTCAGACCGGTGAGCAGGAGGTGGTCGACGGAGTCGCGCTGCTCACCGCACACACCGCCGGGCAGCTGCGCTGGGGGGTCGGCGGGCTGCCCCCGCTGACCGCCGTCCGACCGGCGATCGAGGTGGCCCGGGAAGCCCTCGACGCGGTCGGTGACCTCTCCGTCGCCGAAGGGCTGCACCACACGTTGCAGGGCAACTACCAGCGGGCCAGCGCGGCGCTGGCGATCGGCAAGGTCGACGGGGTCGCCCCACCGGAGCTGGAGGTGGTCCGTACCCCCCGCACCGGCGCCGGGATCACCCACCGGCTCCTGCTGATGCTGGACGCGCCCCCGCCGGGCACCGGGCCGGGCGGGTGGCAGACCGGCCCCCGGGAAACCGCCGAGCCCGCCCTCGCCGCCTGGGTGGCGGCGGTGCTGGGCCCCGCCGAGCGGGTGGTCGCCGACCTCACCTTCGTCGACCCGGCGACCGGCGCGGCCCTGGCCCCGAACCGCCGGGTCACCCTCGACGACGCGCTGCCGTACCCACTGGACCTGCTCGGGTACGCCGACGACCCGGCCGGGATCGAGAGCCGGCTCGCCTGGCATCACCTGGACCCGGCGCGCCGCCCGACCGACGTCGGACCGGACGCCACCGTGCGGCTCCTGCCGGACCCGGCCGGTCCGCTCAGCGCCGGCCAGGTCTACCTCACCGACCTGCTGGAAGTGGTGCGCTCGATCGCGGCGGTGCTCTCCACCGCCCGTCCGCTGACCCGCACCGACCTGGTCGCCGGTGGCACGGCGGGCGACGAGGACGAGCCGGACGGGGTGCTCCTGGAGGAGTTGCGGCAGCGGGCGACGGTGGCCCACCTGGGCCTGACCACCCTGCGGGCGGCGCTGCGCGACGCCGTCGGGGACATCGAGGACCACGGGCACCCTGAGGGCGTCGCCGACCTGAGCACGGCGGCGGCGCACCTGCTCACCGCCACCGCCTTCGGGGTGCCGAACGTGGTGCCGGTGGCCCGGCACATCCTCGACGCCACCGCAGCGGAGGGTGGGCCCGCGGCCGAGGTGACCGCCGCCGCCGTGTCCACCCTCACCACCCAGGTCCTCGCCGGCTACGCCGAGGTGCGGCGCCGCAGCATGGCGGCGGACGAGATCGCGGCGCGGGCCAGCCGGGCACCGGACTGGGTCGACCTGCTCCGGGCCGTTTTCGGGCCGGGTTTCCTGGTGGTACCCCGGTTCACCCCGGCCGACCCGGGCCAGCTCGCCCGCGCGTTCGCCGGCACCTCGGTCAGCGGCGCGCCGGCCGGTCAGGAGCCGCTGGCCTGGTTCGCCCGGACGGCCCGGATCCGGCCGGCCGTCGCGGCGGTCGAGACCGTCTGCCGGTTCGGTCAGGCGCTGGCGACCGGGTGGGGTCTGGACCTGAGGATCGGTCAGGTGCCCGCGCCGGCCGCCGGGGAACCGGCCCGGCGCTGGGTCGGTCTGCCGCCGCTGGACCCGGCCGACACCGTGCCGACCGGGGTGACCTCGCTCGTCGCGGTCGGCGCCGGCCCGGCCGCCACCGGCTCGCTGGCCGGGCTGCTGCTCGACGAGTGGGGCGAGGTGGTGCCGGCCCGCCGGGAGACGACGGCGGTCGCGTACCACTACGACGCGCCCGGGGCGCAGGCACCGCAGGCCGTGCTGCTGGCCGTCTCGCCCCGGCCGGCCGGCAGCAGCTGGACCCTCGACGACCTGGCCGCGACCGTCAACGAGACCATCGACCTGGTCAAGCTCCGATCCGTGGACCGCACCGACCTCATCCCCGAGCACCTGCTCAGCTCGCTGGCGTACCTGCCGCTGTGGCCGACGACCGCCCCCGGCGCGGTGGAGGTGAGCCGGCTGGCATCGGTGCCGGCGACCTTCGGGGTGCCGAAGGTCGCCGGGCAGCCCCGGATCGGCTCCGTCGTCCTGAAGGGAACGCAGACAGCGCTCGCCGGAATCCGGCAGGGGCGCACCGTGCAGGTCATCGTCACCGGCGAGAACCTGCACATCCCGCAGGAGACCAGCACGTGGAGCGTCGACAAGCCCGGGCTGCGGCTCCGGGTGCTCGCCCAGTCGCCGGACCAGACCGAACTGGAACTGAGCGCGGCCCGCACCGGCACCGACTACCCCGCGGTCGACACGTACGAACTGCGGCTGGTCACCCGGGGTGGCATCGCCACCTGGCTGGTCCGCGTCACCCCCCGGGTCACCATCACCGCCGTCACCCCCGCCGTCGTGCGCCAGGACCAGTACGACGCCACCGTGGTGCTCGAGGTCGACGGCCACCTGCTGCCGACAGTGCCGATCCCGCACAGGGATCCACCGATCACCTTCCGGGTGCTCGGACTCGACCTGCCCGTGACCGGGGTGGTACCGGCCGCCGTGCCGGGCAGGGCGGCGGTGACCCTGCGGGTGCCCGGTCGCCCGAAACCGCCGGTCGAATACAACGACCGCGGCAAACCGATCATCAAGATCAAGCACTGGACGCCGGTGCCCGCGACCCTGGCCGTGCAGGGGGCGTGGGAGCACGACGAGCCGTCGACCGAGGCGTACCACGAGCTCGCCGGGGCCTTCACGTACGAGGTCATGTCCTGGACCAGCGCCGACGTGTGAGCGGGGAGAAGTCATGAGCATGCAGAACGGTTGGGCCCGGCTGGAGCCGACGGTCCGGGAACGGACCGGGGAGGAGGGCCTACAGGCGGGCATCGCCGATCCCCTGTGGTTGCTGACCCGGCAGTGGCAGCTCGGCGAGTTCGCCGCTACGGACGCCGGTACCCCGGTCTGGGCCCGGTTGCGCGGCACGGTCACCGGGCTGACCCGGCTACGTCCCGGGCCACCCCCCACCGGCCCGGGCGCCACGGGGCTGCGGTACGACGTCGGTACCGTGCCCCTGGAGGCCCTGGTCGAGTCCGAACCGGCGGTGGTCGGCACCGAGGGCACCCGGGACCTGGCCTTGCGGGCCGGTGGGTACTTCCTGACCCTGCTGGCCGAGGAATGGGAGGGCACCATGCTGCCCGCCGAGAGCCAGGCCGGCTACGTCGCCGGGCTGCTGGCCACGCATCCCGTCCCCACCGAGGGCCTGCCGGCCGGGGACCGGCTGCTGGCGGCCCGGGTGCCGGACGGGGTGGCGCTCTTCGCCGCCCTCGACTCGGGGCTGCGCCCGCCCGACGGGGGGCGTCCGACGCTGCCCGCGCAGCCGCCCCTGACCAGCGCGGCCGCGCGGCCCGTCCGGGCCGCGGCGTTGCGCTTCCTCGCCTGGTACGACGGGGTGACCGGGCGGGCCCTGCCGGAACTGCCCACCTGGTCGCCGCAGCGGCTGGAGTACCAGGTGTCGCTGGCCGCCCCCGCCGTCGGCGGCGAACCGGAGTTCGTCCTCACCACCGACGAGTACGCCTCCGGCAGCCTGGACTGGTACGCATTCGACCACGTGCCCGGCGGGTCGCTGGGGGCCGTCGCCAGCGACCCCGGTGGGACGGGCCGCCCGTTCCTCGCCTCGGGCATCCCGACCCCGGTCACCTTCCGGGGCATGCCCGCCGCCCGGTGGTGGGAGTTCGAAAACGCGGCGGTCGACTTCGGCAGCGTCCGGGCCGCCGGGGACAGCATCGCCACCATGCTGCTCGTCGAGTACGCCACCGTCTACAGCAACGACTTCTTCCTGTTCCCGGTGGCGATGGAGGTCGGCTCGGTGTGCCGGGTCTCCTCGCTCGTCGTGCACGACACCTTCGGGCAGCGGATGCTGGTACCGCCCACCCGGTCGGCGGTGCGGGGCGCCGAGTTCGCCATCTACGAGCACAGCGCGTACGACCCACTCAGTGGCGGCACCGGGCCCCTCTCGCTGCGGGACAGCACCTTCACCCTGCTGCCCACTCTGGACGACAGCCACGACTCGGCCCCCGTCGAGGAGGTCTGGCTGCTGCGCGACGAGAGCGCCAACCAGGTGTGGGCGGTGGAAGCGACCGCCTGCGGTCCCGACGGACGACCGGTGGACCGGGCGGAACGCCACGCCGCCGGCCACGTCGCCGGCGGCACCGTCACCCCCTCCGCCGACCCGGACCTGCCGCTGCGTTACCGGCTACGGACCGACACCCCGGGCCACTGGTTCCCGCTGGACCCGTCGCCGCAGGCCGCCCAGATGCTCGACCTCGGGGCGGTCCCGCCGCTGGACGGCACGCCCGCCCCGCTGCCCTGGGGCCGGTTGCTGGCCGAACTCCGCCAGCACCGGCTGCACCGGGAGGAGGTGACCCGGGCCGGCACCCACCTCACCCGCGCCTGGCAGTACGCCCGCTGGACCGACGGCCGCCAACACCTGTGGCTGGGCCGGCGCACCCGGGTCGGCCGCGGCGGCGGTGCCAGCGGCCGGTACCACGACGTGCTCTGGCCCGGCCCGGTCACCGCGCCGGGTCTGCCCGGCGCACCCGAGCCGGGCGGTCCGCCGGCCGCACCGCGACCCGCAGGGCCCGGCCTCCCACCGAACCGACCTCCGGCGGAGCAGTCGTGACCGCCCCCGTCATCGAGGCGGTCGAGGCACTGCGCGCGCGCCCCGACGAACGCTGGCCCTTCGGCCCCACCGCTCTGGCCGGCGAGCAACGCGCCCACCTGGCCGGCTGGCGCAGCTACCGGTCATGGCTGGCGGCCGTCGAGGCGGGCCCGCACCAGCCGCCCTGGCAGCCCCAGGAGGTGGTCCGCCGGATCCGGCTGCTCATCTGCGGCGGCGAACCACCGGAGACCTGGCAGCCGGACGAGCTGATCGCCCACCCGCACCCGTGGGCGCGCACCCCGCTGACCGTCGCCGACGCCCCCCGGGCGGCCCTGAACGGGCTGTACCGCACCGGACGGCTCCAGATCGGGGTCGGACCGACCGGTACGCCCCGGCTCGTCGACACGTACCCGATCTGGTGCCTGCTGGACCAGCGCCTCGGCGAGCCGACCCCGCAGGGTGCGCTGTACGACGGGGCCGCACTGCTCGGCTGGCCGGGGCTGCTGGCCGAGGCGTGGCTCGGCTACGAGCTGCGCCGCCGCGCCGCCGAGCAGGCGGTCCGCGAGGTCGGTGACATATGGGTCGAGGACCCGGCCGACCTGGCCCGCCCCCGGCAGTGGCTGGCCGAGGCGATCGCCGAACGGGCCGGTATCGAGCGGCTGCTCGCGGTGGTCGACGGGCTGAACCTCGCCGCGGCCTGGGATCCGGCCACCCCGGTCAGCACGATGCTGGCCCGCTACTACGACCCGGCCGGTCCGGCCACCACGGACCCGACCGAACGGCACGCACACAACCGGTTCCGCCTGCTGTACGACACGGCCACCCCACCGATCCCCCGCGAGTCCGACCCGGCCCGGCTCGCCGCCGCCCTGCGCCCTCCGGTGATGAGCGCGGCGACGTTCCTGGTGATCCGGCAGCACCTGGGGCGGCACCGGCACGCCTGGACGGTGCCGGACGCCCTTGAGGCGCTGCACGGGACCTGGGGGATGGCCATGCTCACCGAACTCGTCGACCGGTTCGCCGGGGCGCTGCTGGCCGGCGCCGCCGGCGACGGCTGGAGCGCCGGTGACTGGCCGGCCGCACCGGCCGCCCTGGGCCGGTACGGCGGCTGGCACCTGCGCCACGGCGACAGCGACGCCGAACGCCGCTTCGGCGGGCAGATGCGGGCCGCCGGCCCACCGCAGGCCCCGGTGGCCCTGCTCCAACGGGACCTCACCGAACTCGGGTTCACCGTCGCCGAGACCGGGCGGTTCGACGCGTCCACCGAAAGTGCCCTGCGCGAGCTGCAACTCGTGGCCTCCCACCGGGAGGTCACGGCGACCCGCGCCGGGGTCGCCGGAGACTCTCGACGTCCGGCGCACCGGCGGCACCTGGGCCTGCCGCACGGCCGGCTGGACGACGAGACCGCGGGCACCATCGACCTGTGGCGGCGACCCGGCCACCACGGGATGCCCGACGCGACGCGGATCGTCCGGCCCGCGCTGGCCGGGCTGCCCGCCGCCACCGTGCTGTCCCGGACCACCAGGGAGCTGTACCCGTGGGCCACCCTGACGGCGGCCCGGGACGGGACCCCGCTGACCCCGGCGCAGTGGCGGCAGGTCGGCAACGCGCAGAAGGACCTGTGGCGGCGGCGGCTGATGGTGCGGGCCGGGTTCGCCGTCGACGAGGGGGGTGAACCCCCGTACGTGCTGGACGTGGCCGACGGGAACCTGTTCCACCTGGAGGCGGTCACCGAGTTCTACCTGAACCTGAACGACCCCTGGCTGCCCCGCACCGCCGGGGATCAGGTGGGGCGCAACGTGCCCCGCCCACCGGAGGACCCGGGGTACCACCGGGTGGACCTGCTCGACCCGAGCGGGGTCGCCGCGACCCCCCTGCCGCCGCATCCGCCGAACCAGTTCCGGCTGCGCCTCGACGGCGACGCCGATCTGACCGAGGTGTGGCGGACGGACGGCCAGACCCCCGCCACCTCCCACCGGGACCTGCTCTTCCTGGCCGGCACCGCGCCGGCCGCCCAGCGGTGGTTCCGGGTCGCGGCCGTCGAGGCGGCCACCCGGACCGTCACCGTCCACGGCAGCCCGCAGCTGGTCGGCCCGGACCAGTCCTGGCTGCTGCGCCGCCGCCCGCAGATCGTGGTGGTGGACCCGGTCGGCGAACGACCGCACCTGGTCGGCACCGGTGCCCGGCCCGGTGCGGCGGCGAACCAGGTGGTCCTCGACGGCGACGCCGGGCTCACCCTCCTCGTGCTCAACCTCGACACCATCCACCTGCCCGCCGACGTGGCCCGCCCCTCGGGGACGTACCGGATCGTCGGGTGTGACCTGGCGACCCGGACCCTGACCCTCGACGGCGAGCCGGCCCTCGACGGCGAGTCCTCGTCCTGGCAGATCCCGGCCGGCGTCGGCGGACGGTTCGACCCGATCCCGACCGGGTTCCGGCCCGACCGCCGGGGCACCGACCACTACGGTGGGGTGGCCGTCGTCGTGCACGGCGGCCGACAGCACGCGGCGTACTCGTTCACCAGCTTCTCGGCGTGGCGGTACCAGGGCGGCAACCGGTCGGCGATCCGGGGCAACACCCACTACGAGTGCCGGTCCTTCCGGTCCGGTGACGCCTTCAAGAACTACTCGTTGAAGGTGGTCACCGCCGGGGAGGACGACCACGTCGCCCACGGCCGCTACTACCTGGACGACATCAGCAACCCCCGGCCGTTGCCCGGTGCCCCCCAGACCTGGCAGCCGTTCCCGCCGCTGCTGCACGTGGCCGACGACCTCGACGGCAAGGTCTACATCCGGTTCCACGACGGGCACACCAACACCGGGGACGACGTGGCGGCCAGCACCGGGTCGGCGGGGTGCATCGTCTCTCCCGCCTACTTCGAACTCCGAGGGACTCTGATCGGGCTGCACCAGCAGGAGCGGGCCCTGCTGGGGCTGGCCCCCGACCCGCCGCTGGCCGACCTGGCCCCACTGGGGCGCGCCGACTCCCGGGCCCTGTGGACCCGCAGCAGCACCAACCCGGTGACCCCGCCGCCGCCGCATCTCTCCGCAGCCCAGTGGGAGAACAAGATCGCCGCCCGGCTGTGGCTGGTGCGCCCGGACGAACGCCCCGCCGGGCCGGGCGCGCCGTGAGCCGCCGGCCCCTTCCCCGACGTCCATCACCACCAGGGCCGCTACCGGCCGAGGGAGCACCATGAGCACCGAAACCGCCGACCCGGTCGCCGCCGTCCTCGCCACGGCGGTGCGGACGCTACCGGAGCAGGGCCGCCGCTGGCCGGGTGGCCCGGTCACCCTCGGCGGCGAGTACAAGGCCTTCAGCCCCGACCTGGAGCAGTACCTGGACTGGGTGGCCGAGGTCGAGTCGAGGATCCGCGACAGCGGCGAGACGGCGCAGCGCATCCGCATGCTGCACTACGGTCGGCACGGCAGCTTCCCGGCCTTCGACACCATCCTCAACTCCCACTCGTCGCGACTGCACGCACCACTGTCCTGGGAGCACGCGTCGCAGGAGACCCTCGACGGTCTGGTCGGCGCCGGCTCGGTGAGTACCTGGCACGGCGAACTCGGCACCCGACCCCGCCCCGCGGTGGAGTTGTCCCACGTCTGGGTCTGCGCCGACGCGGCCCTCAACGGGCTGGCGACAGCCGCAGTAGCCCTCTCCGTCCGGACCGATCCGTACGGCGCGATGAGCTGGACCGGCGACCTCGCCTCCTGGTGGCGGGGGTACAACCGGGCTCGGAAGAAGGCGAAGGATGAGGCCAGGAGGGCGGGGCGGGAGTGGACCGAACCGACGGACCCGGCCTCCCTGGCGGTACCGCTCGGCTGGCTGGACGCCGCCGCCGGCAACTGCGCCACCGACGACATGCTCGGCGACATGGACGGCATCCTGCTCATGCCCGAATTCGAGGCGCTCGACCCGAGCCTTTCCACCCCACTGACCGACCTACTGCGCGGCTACTACGGCCCCAGCCCGGCCGCCACCGGCACCGCACCCGACCGGCGGGTGCTGCACTCCGACAACCGCTTCCACCTCTTCGTCCGGCGGGCCCGCCCGGCGATCCCGCACACCTACGACGTGACCACCGGCACCGTCACCCTGACCGAGTATGCCGAGATCACGATCGCCGCGCACGTGCGCAGTGCTGCCGAGGCGCTGCAGTTGGCCGGCAGGGAGTTCTTCGACGACGGCCTCGCCAGCCCATGGGGTAAGGCGATGATGGACGTGATCGCCATCCGGTTCGCACAGTTCCTGCGCGACGGGCTCGCCGCCGACGGCTGGACCATCGGCTCGTGGCCGGTGGCCCCCCGGGCGCTCGACACCTACGGCGCGCATCCGCTGCGGCTCGGCGACAGCGACGCAGACGGCCGGTACGGCGGCATCGCCCACGGCGAACCCGGGACCCACGTGCGCCTCCTCCAGCAGCACCTCACCCAACTCGGCTTCCCGACCTCGCCGGACCCGGTCGGGAGCTTCGGTCCGCGCACCGCGTCGGCGCTGCGCGAGTTCCAGATCTCGGCCCGGTTCGCGCGGGTCCACAAGCTCCGGCTCGACGAGGCCGGCAACCCGGTGGACCCCGCCGTGCTACCGGCGGTGCGCCGCTACCACGGTCGGATCAACGGGTGCCTGAACCCGGACACCGCCACCCTGCTGAAGACCTGGCTCACCCCCGACGCGAAGGGCCTCCAGACCCGCAACGCCGCCACCGTCGACGCGTACCGGATGCAGGCAGACGTGCCCGGCGAGGTCGTCACAGCGAACCTCTGGCACCCGGCCGACGAAACCGACCCGACCCTCGGCGTGTACGCCACCGACCACCTGGAACGTCATCCGATCCCGGCGGCCCGGCGGCTGCCGGGCGGGCCCGGCCGGGTTGCGCTCGGGCGGTACGCCGCACCAGATCCGGGCACCGGCACACCCGGCGGTCCCGTGGTGGCCGGCGCCGCGCTCTGGCCGGAGGCGGCGCTCACCCCGCAGTCACTGATCCCGCCGGAGTACAACGACACACCGCCGCTGCCGCGGGCCGATCTGAGCACGTACCGGGTGATCCGGGCGGTGGCCGAGGCCGGCGGGGGGACGCACTTCGACGCAGTCGACGCCAGCGGCGCCGACCGGTTACGGCTGGGACCGCTGCGCTGGTCGCTCGGCGTCGACGGCTTCGGCGACCTGGCCGCCCTGCTCGCCTACTACCAGTTCATCGACCCCACGGGCTACCGGCGCGACCTCGGCCGGTACGGAATCTGGCCGGCGCAGCCGTGGTGGGCGCGCGATGTCTGGTCGGACGGTGCGGCCGGCCACCACGCCCGCGAGGCGGGCCGACTCGCCCTGTACGGGCTGCGGGACGCCGAGGGCCGGGTGCACCCGCACGACCTGCTGCCGCTGGGCCCCACCGACGGCGAGGTCTTCGACCACCTGCAGGGGTGGCACGCGGTGCACCGCCTGGTGATGACGCTGCGCACCACCGACGGGCTGCGTCGGGCGATGTGGCGGTTCGCCGTCCGACGGATCAACCGGCTGCGGCAGCGGAGCTGGCGCTACCCGGGCAGCAGCACACCGACCGGCCCGTTGGTGCGCCACGGGACGGACTCGTCCCGGGACGCCACCCTCGGCGAGGTCTTCACCAGCGAGCAGGCGGTGGCGGCGCTGCTGCGGTGGCACACCGTGCTACCGGAGCAGGTGCTGGGCGAGCACGGGGCCGCAGACGGGCTCCGGGCGGTCTTCCATACGGTGTACGGCCCCGGGCCGCGCCTGCTGGACCCGCGCACCGGCCCCGAGGCGGACTGGGCCCAGGCAGCCCTCACGGCCGCTCTCGTCGATCTCGCTCCGGCGGACCCGCCCGGGTTCGGTGCCAGCGTGGCCGTGGCGGCGGGCTACGCCGGTCTCTCGCCGGTCGCCGGCTCCTTTCAGCTCGCGCTCCTCTGGCCTCCGGACACCGACGAGTACACGCCCGACGCCGCTGCGGGCGGGGCGACCGGGCACTGACCCGGACCTCGCCGCCCGTCCGGCATCCGGACGGGCGGTCGGGGCGGTGCCGTCCGTGATCCGCAGAGCGGCTGGGTGGGCCGCCCACGCCGGAGCCGTCCGTCTCAGCGCCGGCCGAGGCCGTGTTCCCGGGCCCGCACGATGGCCTGGGCCCGGTCGCCGACACCGATCTTGACCAGGATGTTGGACAGGTGGTTGCGCACGGTCTTCGGGCTGAGCGCGAGCCGGTGCGCGATGGTCGCGTTGTCCAGCCCCTGCGCCACGTGGTCGAGGATCTCCCGTTCCCGGTCGGTGAGCTGCGGGAAAGGCACCGGGTCGGCGCCCCGGACGAAGAAGCCGACCGCGCGGGCGCCGATCTCCGGACCGAGCAGCAACTCGCCGTTGGCCACCGCCCGGACACCCCGCTCCACCTGCTGCGGGGCCGCCCCCTTGAGCAGGTACCCCGACGCGCCGGCCCGCAGCGCCCCGAACAGCGAGTCGTCGTCGTCGAACATCGTGACCACCAGCACGGCGACCTCGGGATGCCGGGCCCGGATCAACCGGGTGGCCTCCACCCCGGAGCGATCCCCCAAATGCAGGTCCATCAGGACGACGTCCGGGAGATGACCGGCGACAAGGTCCAGCGCCGAGTCCACGTCGACCGCCTCACCGACGCACTCGATGCCGATCAGGGTGCCGAGCAGCGCGGTCATGCCGAGCCGGAACACCGGATGGTCGTCCACGACGGCGACCCGGATCGGTCGCTCCGGCTGCTCCCGGCTCACCGGAGGCTCCCGGGCAGCAGCAGCCGCACACGGGTACCCGGGCGGACCGGCCGGGCGTACAGGGGACCGATGCTCAGGTCCGCGCTGATCCCCTCCGCCCGCTCCTGCATGGAGCGGGTGCCGACCCCCACCGCCGCCCCGGGCGCAATGCCCCTGCCCTCGTCCACCACAGACACCTCCAACCCCTCCGGCCCGTTCGTCACCTCGACCGTGCAGGAGTCCACATCGGCGTGCCGGTGTACGTTGCGGACCGCCTCGGCCACGATGCCGTACACCGCCGTCGCCACCGGCTCGGGGAGGTTCACCTCCGGTGAGCGGACCCGCAGGAGCAGCCCCGCGTCGGCGTAGCGCTGCCGTAACCGCTCCAGCGCCGGCCGCAACGCGCCGTCGTCGAGCAACGGGGGCAACAGGTCCCTGGCGTTGTCACGCACCGCCACCGTCTGCCGGTCGACCTCGGCGACCAGCCGTTCCAGCAGATCGTCGGCCGCCGCGACCGCCGGCAGGTGCCGGTGCGGACGCAGCATGTTGCGTCCAGCGGCGAGCCCCAGCGACACCCCGCTCAGCACCGGCCCCAGGTCGTCGTGCAGGTCCCGACGCAGCTTGCGGCGCTCCTCGTCGCGACCCCTGGCCAGTTGCAGCCGCGACCGCTGCAGGGCCTGCTGGGCGACCGCCAGTTCGGCGAGCGCCGCCAGCACCGGAGCCAGGTCGGCCAGAACCGAGGCCGCCCGGCCGGCCACCCGCTCCCCGGTACGTGGCCACGCCCGCAGCACCCCCACCGACCGGTCGCCGGCGACCAGGCGGATCGTCAGCGGCGGCACCGTGCCCGACGTCGTCGACCCGTGGGCCCGGCCCGGCCCGGTGGCCGAGGTGGACGGGGTCGGCCCGGTGGCCGAGGTGGACGGGGTCGGCCCGGTGGCCGGCACGGCCGGTCCGGGTCCGGTGGACGGTGGGGACGGACACGCACCGCTCAGCCACTGCGCGGGAAGCCACCCGCCAGGGTTCCCGGTCACCGTGATCGTCACGGTTGCCAGCCCCAACGAGTCCGCGATCCCGTCGGCCACCGCGTCGAGCATCTGCATCCCCCCGTCGACATCACGCAGCCGCTCGGCGACCTGGCGGATCAACGGTTGCCCGCCGTCACCGTGCACCAGCCGGTCCACCCGGCGCTGCACCCACTGGCGAACCGGGTGGAACACCGCCGCCAACGCTGCGGTCGTCAGCACCTCGGGCAGCACCGAGGTGGCCGGCAGCAGGCTGCCGAGCGTCACCACCCCGAGGGCGTACCCGCCGATCAGCAGGCCGGTGGTCAGCGCCCACACCAGGGTCTGCCGGACGGTGTGCGCAAGCCCCCACAGCCGCTGGCGCAGCACCAGCACCAGCACCGACGCCGGGAGGAACGCCTGCGCGGCGAGCATCAGCAGCGGCGCGACCGGAACCCCGCGCGGCAGGACCGGGTCGAGGGTGGACCCCAGCAGGGCCAGCGCGTGCAGCAGGGTGCCGACGGCGAGCCACCCCAGGCCGTGCCGCTGCCATGGGGGAAGGGCACGGCGGCGAGCCAGCACCCCGGCGGTGGCGGCGAAGCCGAGCACCGCGAGAACGGCCGGCAGCCCGGGTCCGAGCGCCACTGCCAGCGTGTCGCGGACCGACCCGACGAGCTCATCCGGTACCCACCCGTACCGCACGGTCGACAGGAACACCTGCGCCGCGACGGCGGCTCCCACGGCGATCCGGACCGACCGGCCCACCGGCCGCACCGGGAGCAGCCACGGCAGCACCACGATCAGGGCCGACCAGGCCGGTACGAACCCGGCCCCGGCAGGGGGTATCTCCGGTGCCCAGAGGTACGGCCAGCGGTGGGCCGAGGCCGCCCACCCGGCGGCCGCCGCCGAAGCCGCGGCACCCACCCCGACCAGCGCGGCGAGCCCGGCCGCCGGGTGCGACCAGCGCAGCAGGGTCAGCCAGGCGACCAGCCCGAAACCGGCGCCGACGGTCAGGTCGACCAGCCACCAGAGCAGGTCCGACCGCCAGGGGGGTGCGGCGACCGTCCCGGCTACCGCCGCGCCAAGGGTGAGCCCGCCGGTGAGGGCGAGCACCAGCCACGCCACGACCGGACGGCCCCGATCGGGGTCGGCCATCGCCATCGCGTCCTCCACAGCCGGGCCGCCGGCCGGGTCCGGTCCGGATCCGGCCGGGTCGGTCACGCCGCACGCATCATGCCTCACCCGTCCGACCTCCCGGCACCGACGATCCACCGTTGCGACACCACCGCGCCCATTCGGTCCCACCGCCGCCCTGCAGCCCCCGGTCACCGTCGGCCCGGCCGGGGCGAGGGTCAGTAGGTCACCCGGACACCCATCTGTCGCCACGTCAGCGGGCCGACCACACCGTCCACGGTGATCCCACGCATTCCCTGATACCACCGCACGCCCGATTCGGTCTTCGCGTCGAACGAGCCGGTCGCCGGCCCACACCGCCGCTCGCCGACGAATCGCTGCACGAAGGCCACGTCCTCGCCGGTGCTGCCCCGACGTACGGTCCGCGAACCGGGCCGGCGACCGGCCGAGGGCGGGGCGGGTGCGGTCGCCGCCCGCAGTGCGGCGAGGGTCTGGGCACCGACCACACCGTCGACGGTGAGCCGCTGCGCCTTCTGGAAGTCGCGGACCCAGGTCTCGGTCCGGGGCCCGAAGTCACCGTCGACGGCGAGGTCGCCGCCGAGCCGGCCCGCGAGGGTCTGTAGTTCCCGCACGTCGCTGCCGGTACTGCCGCGGCGCAGCACCCGGTCGCCGAGTTTCGGGACGACCGCGTCGGCGATCCCCCAGCTCCGGGTACTGGCCTCTAACGCCCGGTCGTGGCTGACACTGACGTGCAGATGCCGGTCGTGGGGGTTGCTGCCGGTGTACCGGGCGGCGGCGAAGTTGCGGGTCCGACTCCAGATGGTCCGGTCGAAGATGACGTACTGGGTCGAGGGATGGACGATGCACCGGCGGACCACCAGCATCGGGTCGATGCCGTCCCGGTCGATGTCCAGGGCGTTGACCGACCCGTTGTCCGCGTCGGGGTTGTGGTCGGACCGGGTGCCCCGGTGCGCGGCGTCACCGATCCAGCCGTCCGAGGTTCGGTCCCGCTTCGGCCAGCGCCGGTCCACCTCGTCGCGCAGTACCCTGAGCGTCGGCGCGAGGTGGTACGCCGCCCGCAACCCTGCCGGGTCCTCCGCAGCGGGCTCCGGCTCCGCCTGGTCCTCGTGGTCGAAGAGGTCGAAGTCGACCGCCTCCCCGACATGACTTTCCGGGTCCTCGTCCTCCAGCAGCGTGCCTGCGACGGGTTCGTGACGTGCGCTCTCCACCGGTTCCTCCCTGTCGGCTCCGGCTGGTGAGTCTGTGCGGGCCACAGACCCAGGCACCAGGGACGACTGTCCCGGGTGACCGGGACGGGATCAGGACCGTGGCGTCGTCCACCGAGCCACCGCGTCGGGCAGGGCGGTGGCTCGGTCCTCTCGCTGGGGACACCGGTCAGCTCGTCGCAGGGCTACCGTGAGCCGTCGACGGCAGGAGCCGGCGTTGGGCGAAGTCCAGGGACGGGAACAGGGCAGCGGCGACCTGGTCGGTGGTCAATAAGAGACCGCCTCCTCGCCGATATCCCGACAGGTCCTCGTGGTGACGCGTCTCCCCTGCCCGCCACGAGTGGGATTTTGCACTCCCAGTGCACTTGTCTCCGGGTTCGCGTCTGCCTAACGTCACAGCATGGCTGACTCGTGGACCTTCGCCGTGGCCCGTGACGACCGTGCTCGCACCACACTCGTCGACAGCCCGATGCCCGCTGTCGCCGACGGGGAGGCGCTGCTGCGCGTGGACCGGGTCGGTCTGACCGCCAACAACGTGACGTACGCGGTGCTCGGCGAGGCGATGCGCTACTGGGAGTTCTTTCCGCCTGAGCCCCGCGGGCTCGACCGGCAGTGGGGGCTTCCGCCGCTGTGGGGCTTCGCCGAGGTGATCGCGTCCACCGTGGCCGGCGTCGAGCCGGGTCAGCGGGTCTACGGCTACCTGCCGCCCGCGGGGCATCTGGTGGTACGCCCCGATCGGGTGGACGCGTCCGGGTTCCGGGACGCCAGCGGGCACCGGGCCGATCTGCCCTCGCCGTACAACGCGTACCGGTCGACCACCGGGGACCCCGCCTACCGGGCGGAGCAGGAGGACCTGCTGATCCTGTTCCGGCCGTTGTTCTTCACCTCGTTCATGCTCGCCGACCAGATCATCGACAACGACCACTACGGTGCGCAGTCGCTCGTGCTGTCGTCGGCGTCGAGCAAGACGGCGTACGCTGCCGCCTTTGAACTGCACGGCCGCGGACCGCGCCTGATCGGGCTCACCTCCCCCGGCAATCTGGCGTTCACCCGGTCACTCGGCTGCTACGACACGGTCCTCACCTACGACGACATCAGCGCCCTCGACCCGGTCCCGACCGTCTACCTCGACCTGGCCGGAGCACCCGCCACCCGACGCGCCCTGCGCGACCATCTCGGCGACCGACTCGTCCGGGACATCGCCGTCGGGCTCACCCAGCAGACTCCCAACGCCGACGCCGCCGGGCAGGTCTTCTTCGCGCCGGTGCAGATGCGCAAGCGCAGCCGCGACTGGGGCCGCGACGGCCTCGACGAACGGTTCACCGCTGCGTGGCAGCGATTCGTGCCGGTGCTGAACAAGTGGCTCGACGTGCAGGTCGGCAATGGTCCCGAGGCGCTGCGACACGCCTGGCTCGACGTCCTCGCGGGCCGCACGCCGCCACGGGTGGGCCACGTCGTCCAACTGTGAGCCCGGCGTTGCGGACCAGTGGCCCTGCGCCTCCACGACCAGACGCGCGGTGCCCGTCCTGCCCTCCGGATGGTCGCCGCTCGGCCTGGTGGAGCATCTCGGGCATGCCGAGCGCCACCGGTTCCAGGAGGTCTTCCGTGGCGCGGCGGAGCCGTTGCCCTGCACGTCATCGAGGAGACCGCTCGGCACGCCGGTCACCTCGATGTCGTGCGCGAGCTGATCGACGGGCGCACCGGGCTGGGACCACGCTGAGCCGGGCGGTCCCTGCCGCCGACCTGTTCCGGTTCGGTCAGTTCCAGGCCTGGTCGAGGGCCAGTGCCAGCCGCCTGGTCCACTGCTCGGCGGTGCCCGAGATACCGGGGTACTCGTCGGTGAAGTTGGACCAGTCGACCTGCCAGGACAGCACGGTCTCGGCGGTGAAGGTGTCGGCCTCGACGCCGAGTTCCGGTCGTATGAGTTCGCGGACGAGCGCCTGGTCGACGCTTGTGTGTTCGGCGAGCAGGACCGCGTCGTAGAGGTCCTTGCCCTGCGGGTACATGTCGGTGGCCAGCCACAGCAGCTTCCACGCCAGCGCCAGCGAGGCGGGCGCGGCCAGCAACGGCTCGTCGACGCCGGGCAGGATCAGCACCTCTGGCGGGAGGGGCAGTCGCTCACCGAAGACGATGTCGATCTGTACGTGACCGTCCGGCGCCTCCGGGGTGCGAAACGGCACGAGCAGGCGGCGTCCGTCAGCGCGTTCGTACGTCCAGATGGCGGATTCGGTGATGCGGTCCGGTTGCAGGCCGCCGCCGGTCGCGGTGCGGACGGTGGTCTTGATGTCATCGAGCAGCGTGCGGGCGTCGGTGCTGTCGCTGGTGATGGTGTGCGGCGTGACGACGAAGTCGAGGTCGCCCGGCTCGCGGGCGGCGTCGCCGACCCAGGCCGCCATGGTGACGCTGCCGCGCAGGACCAGATGTTGATTCCAGGTGGTTGCGGCGGCGGCCGCCAGGATGTGATTCATGGCGGTACGTCGGGCGTCGGTCCACCGCTGGCCGGTGGCCGGCACCAGGAAGTCGGGTTCGCCGGCGCGGTAGGCGTTCGGGTACTGCTTGAGGGCGGGGTCGAAGGCCGCCCGCTGGCGTACGGTCGGGCCGGCGGGTAGTGGCCGGTAGGTCGGCGGGTAGTCCGGGGAGTCGGCCGGCGCGGACCTCATCCTGTTCTCGCGCTTCCGCTGGTAACCGCTCGCGGCCGGCTCCGGCGAGTCCAGCCAGCCATGGTCGTGGTGCAGGGCGCTGTCGAAGACGACGTACTCCTGCTCCACTGTGGTCGGCTCGTGGCCTGCGGCTCGAAGGGTTTCGACGAGCTTGTCCAGCCGATGCCGGGCCGTGGCGAGCCCGACACCGTGACAGCGCTGGTTGACGAAGCGTTCCTGCGCGCCGTCCGCCAGCTCCCGGCGGGCGTTGCGAGACAGCCGCGCCCCGTGCGGCGCGACCAGATCGGTGAGAGCCACCAGATCCGCAACCGCCGTGGTGGGTAACAGCAGTTTGACGTGATGCTCGAAGTACCGGCCACCCGGCTCGGCTACCACCTGCTCGTCCGACTGCGGTACGCCGACGCACCATGGGGCCGCCTCGATCTTCGAGCGGCATGGGTATATCCCCACCCCGCGCAGTTCGCGTTCCCAACGCTGCACCGTCGAAGTCCCCCGACACCTCAGGCACCGGCGGAGTCTATGGCACGGCCACAGGCGGCAGAACGCGATTACCGGGGAGCGCAGTGAGGCGGCGGATGCGAGTTGCTCATCAGCGCCGCCTCATCGTTGCCGCGGTTGCCGGCCACCGACCCCGTCTCGGAGTCTGTGAGAAGGGTCAGCGCAGGAGGCTTGCCACCTTTTTCCGAAGCGCGGGCAGCTTGGGGTAGAAGGCGTTGCCGGGGCATTCGGTGGCCATCCAGTCCCGGTGACCGGAGATGGTGTCGACTGCCAGTTGGGCACCGCTGACCGGGTTGACAAAGGTGGTGGCGGCCCGTGGGTCGAGCCGCTGTACGGCACAGATACCGGCCAGGACCTTGGTCAGCGCCGACCGGGCCGCTGCGGTCGGCTGCCGACTGGTGAAGTCGCCGAGTAGCGCGATGCCGAGGTTGCCGCTGTTCATGCCGCCGACATGGGCGGCGCTGATCATCAGCGGACGGCCGTCGGCACCGGCCGGTCCGAACATCGGCTGCGAGTCACTGCCGGACGCGCGGCCCTCGTAGACGGTGCCCGCCTCGTCGATCATCAGGTGATAGCCGAGGTCCCCGTAGCGGTCGAGGTCGAACTGGTACAGCCCTCGGACGAACCCGGCCGGGTCCGGATCGTCGTTCTGGCCTGCGGTGTGGTGCACCGTCACGGTCTGCACGGGGAAGAACTGGTCGGCACCGAACTTCGGGGTGCCGTCCGGGTTGAACCGCAACGACTCGTCGGCCCCCCAGGCTGCCCGGCTGAGGTATCGCACCGGCACGACCCGGTCACCGATCGGCATTCCTCGGCGCGCACCCGCGAGTCGCAGGTCCCGCGGCCCGTCCACGGTGTTCAGCTCGATGATCTGCACCGCGTCGGCACTACCCGCGTCGAGTTCGTAGCTGGTCGCCAGCGGGGCGGAGATCAGAGCGGCGTGGCCGCCTACCTCGGCATCGTCATGACCGCCGTCGCAGCCGTTCACCATCTGCCAGGACGCCCATCCGGAAGTCGTCCGGAAGCGGATCCGCAGAGGATTGTCACCCGCCCAGCGCACTCCGAGGTGGCTGACCGGGAACGAGGTGCCGCTCACCCGGGCGCCCGCGCGCACCCGGCCTGCCCGTCGCGACAACGTACGCGGGGCGGTCTGCCCGCCGGTCGGCGTCGACTCGGCCGAGGCCGAACCACGCATCATCACTGCGGTCACCGGAAGCGCTGCAGCGGCGAACGCGCCGGCCGCAAGGGCATTTCGTCTGGTTACCATCGACGGACTCCTTCGAGTGGGTGACTTCCTGTTCGCGGCGCAGGTCGGTCACGCTGGGCCAGCCCTGCCAGTACTACACACGCCCGACCCCATCGCCCGGTTTCATCTGAATACCCGGTATCCAGAAGAGTGAGCCGAGGCTATTCCGCATCGGACAGTCACGCAAACCCCTCGCGGATATTCCTACGCACAATCACCCCACCCGCACTCGCCGCAACCTGACGCTGTCGAGGTCCTGGCCACCCCGGCAGGACGAGAAAAACGCATGAGGGTCGACCTCCGTTCGACGTCACGCCGACGTGTGCACGAGCCGGTGGAAGGCGGGTAGCGCCCGCATCCCGTGGGCGTCGAGGCGGGCCCGCACGAAGCGGTGGAAGCTCGGACGCGTGAGTTGCCCGACCAGGAAACGGATCGGCCCGGCCGGCAGCCGCGCATAGTTCACCAAGGCGAACGGCGAAGGCTCGGTGGGCCGCAGGGCAGTGGAGTTGTCCACTGCGGTCTTGGTGGTGTACCAGCCGGCGACTGAGCGCCAGACGGCGTCGGCGTCGGTGCCGGGCGCGGCGGTGAAGTGGTTGAGCAGGAAGACACCGTCGGTGCGGGCCTCGGTGTCACCTATCCGGGCCACGTTGACGCCGGCCAGGATCTGCTCGCCGTCGAGGGCCGCGACCTCGCCGCAGGTGCGCACCGCTTTCAGGTCGTCCACGTGCTTCGTCCGGATGAGCGTCGCCAGGTCGTAGCGGGGCGCGCCGGGCAGTGGCGGGATGAACACCGCACGGAAGATGCGTACGGACGCCACGTCCGGGCGGCGCAGGAGTGCGGGGACGGCCTGGACGAGCCGCGCCGCCGCCCGTTGCCGGCGCGGGGTGTGGGTGTAGACGGGTGCCTGTCGCGGGGGCTCGACCTGGAAGCCCAGATAGATGAATCCGTGTGGTTCCGGCTCGACGAACTGGGGCAGCGGGTAGGACATCCGGCATCCTTCGGCGTAGAGGGGACAGTGCGGTGAGCCTCATCCGATCCCCAACTGCGGAGCAGTGGTAACTGTTACCGTACAAGACAGTCACGAAGGCGTACAATAATGGGGTGTCCGATGATCTCGCACCCGGCACGGACCGGCCGCTGGCCGGCCGGGCCAACTTCCTGCTCTCCCAGCTCGGGTTCCACACCGCGCAGACCTTCGCGACGCGACTGGCGCCGCTGGGCATCGGGCCGAATCACTTCGGGCTGCTCATGCACCTTGAGCGCGGCGAAGGGAGCACCCAGCAACAGCTCGCCGACGTGCTGGGCATCCACCGCAAGGTCATGGTCGGACTCCTCGACGACCTTCAGCATCGCGGCCTTATCGAACGTCGGCGACACCCCACCGACCGCCGCGCCCACGCCATTCACCTGACTGACGCCGCACGCGCCCTGCTACCCCGCGCCCGCAGGATCGCCGACCAGCACGAGGATGAGATCCTCACTCCGCTCGATGCCAACGAACGCGGACATCTCATCGCCGTCCTGCAACGGCTCGCCGAGCACACCGGACACCCGGCCGGCGTCCACCCGGGTCTACAGAACAGTGCGAGATCAGCGACGCAGTGACCCCGGCGGCAGGCGGGACAAAGGAGTGCCTCAGTAAGATCGAACCCGGCGGCCGGCCAGTGATCGCGCCCGCGAGCCGACGTCAGCCGCTGATGGGAGGTACCACTGTTCGAACTACACTCAGCAGTGTTGGAAAACAAATCCGCCTCACGTCGCGTCGATCATCAATAAGTGCTACTGGCACAATGATTACGTCTACAACGCAGCTTGGGCGTCAACCACTTGCGACAAGTACACGCCTCGGTGAGTGGGATTCGAAAGCCGAAGACATCTGTGGCGACTCCGAATCCCGACCTCACCGCCCGGCTCAGTGCACGACCTGACCCGCCGCCCAAACCCACGGCCTGATTGACGCCCTTGACAGCGCGAACGTGCTGACCTTCACGGACAGGGCTATCAATGCAAGAGGCCATCCTCGTCTTCCAAGCCACCGAGGACGCCCGCTATCCATGATGAGAATGGCTCAGCGCTGTTCGATCTAGATGCCAGGTCGACCATGCGGACTTGTTCACGTTCGGAAGGCGGGCCGACGTGTGTGGCAAGTCGTCGGGCCTCCGGCGACGGCGTCTCGACAGAGCATGCATTCGGTGTCAGGACAACGGGTGATGTCCTGCTGGGCGGCGATGGCGGCCGTCGCGGCGGCGAGGGTCTGCCGGGCTGGGAAGGCGCGCCAGCGCGAGGCGCCGACCATGATGTTCTGGTCAAGCGAACCGAGGACCGGCTCCAGCTTCGGGAACCCTGCGGAGCAGGAGCCGACCTCGACCATGCGGACGGCACCGTCGATGTCTTTTGCCCACCTGCGAAACATGCGGCGGCCGGACCACTGTTCGGCCAGGTGCAGGGCGGTCATGCGGTTGAGGCCCACACCGATGAGCAGGATCACGCCGTCGCGGTCGGCAAGCTCGCGAATCGGCCCGTACACATCATCGGGGCTCTGGGCGTCGATGATGTGGGCGGCCTCCGGGCCGACCGCGGCGAAGGAGTTGAGTGGATGCCGGCCGCGTACGGCGTCGGGGCGCCCGACGAGCACAGCCGGAAGCAGGCCGAGCGCAGGGTTGATCAGTCCGCAGTCGACACGGTAGGGGCTGGGTTCCAGCAGGGTGTCCTCGACCGGCGGGGCGGCGTAGTCGACGCCGTTGCGTGCCGGACGCATGTCGGTGGGGGCAGCCACTGCGAACTGGGGTTCCGTGAAGGCGGGCACCATCACGGTGCAACCACGGTTGAGCAGTGCGTCGAGTATGGCGTCGGCACCGCCGTCGATCACTGTCCGGAAGGACCGCAGTGAGGTGTGCAGCATGACGGGGCGCTCGGTCAGGTGCAGGCCTGCCAGGGCGGTGGCGAGGTGTTCCTCGAAGATCATGTGGGTCTCCGAACGGTCAGGCCGGGTGTACGGCGTCGACAATCCGCCCGTGCAGGAGCTCGTTCAGCGCCCATCGGGTGGTCTCGGTTTCGGGGTGATCGGTGCCCAGGGTGCGGTCGCGTCGCTCCAGGACTTGTCGGTAGATGGTCTCCGCCTCGCTTCGGCGGCCCTGACGTGCGATCGTCCAGGCGAGTTCGTGCAGGGTGAGCAGGACGTGGGGGTGGTCGACCTCGAGCACCTGACGCAGGTCGAGGAGCTGGCGGTAGAGGGCCTCGGCCGCTGCCCATCTGCCCTGGCTGGCGGTGATCCACGCGAGCGCGTGCTGGGTCTGGAGGGTTTGTGGAGCGAGATCGGAAAGGACACGTCGCCGGTCGCGCAGGACGTCCTCGAAGATCGGTTGGGCTTCGTCGAGGCGGCCCTGCCGGGCGATCGCGTACGCCAGCTCGTGGCGCGTGGTCAGGGTGTCCCGCGAGTCCGGCCCGAGGTGGAGCAGGCAGTCGTGAAGGGTGTCCCGATAGCGTTGTTCAGCCTCGGCCCATCTGCCGAGCAGACTGGCGATCCACCCGGATTCGTGGCGGCTGCGGAGGGTGTCGGGGTGGTAGTCGCCGAGGACCCGCCCTCGGATGCTGAGCACCTCCTGGTAGATGCTCTCCGCTTGGGACAGATCGCCCCTGTTGGCGACGGTCCAGGCGAACTGGTGCCGGACGCCCAGCACCGCCGGGTGTTCCTCACCCAGTGCTGCACAGCGGTCGAGAGCGATCCGGCACAGCATGCCGGCGGCCCCGAACGCGCCGCTGTGGTTGAAGGCCCTGGCGACATCGGCGGTGGCGTCGGCCAGCAGGGCGAGGTGCTCGTGGTCTCCGTGTTCGGCGACGGCATCGAGCAGGGCCAGCAGGTGTTGGCTGAGCCGCCGATACTCCGGCCAGCATTCCGGCTGGCTGTGGCTGAGCTCCCGCAGTGCGTCGACCAGATGCGCGACTGCGGTCTGCCAGACCTCTGGTCCCGCGAGGCGGGCGCGGTGGGTGGCGGTGACGACGGGATGCAGGGTGATCGCGGCGACGCCGCTCTGGATCAGACCCACACCTGTCAACCCGTCGAGCGCCTCTTGCAGGCCACTCATGGACAGCATGCGGGTCGGAATCGACTCGGGTGCGTAGCAGCTGGCCAGCCGCAGTAGCGTCCGGGCCTGAGGGATGCCCTGTTGAGCCAGCCCGTCCAGCGAGATCTCCGCAGTACGGTCCACCATGGTTCCCTCCCGGCTGCCGAGGGCCCGTTCGTAGGCGGCGAAGGTGTGCGACTGCGCGATCCCGGAGCCCAGGTAGGTCCCGGCCAGGTGAAGGGCGAGCGGCAGACCACCGATACGTCGCGCCAGGGCCAGGGCCTCGGTCTCGTCCCCGGCCTGCGGCGCGAGATCGCGGAGGACCTGCGCGGCGTCGACCTCACTCAGCTGACCGACCGCGAAGAGTCGGGCACCCACCCACATGCGTGCGTCGGTTTCCCGGCTTGTCACCACGACCAGGCCTCGCTGCGACGCCCGCACCCAGCCTCGGCCGTCCTGGATACCCGCCGGCGAGTCCGCCGCGGCAAGGATCCAGGGATCGTCGGCGTTGTCGATGACGAGCAGCCATCTTCTGGGTGAGCGTTCCAGCAGACGCCAGAGCCGGTCGGGGCCGTCAGACGCCCCGTTGGCGATCGATTCCAGGTCTGTGGTGGAGCCGCCGAGGTCGCTCATCACCCTGGTCAAACCCTCGAAGAAGCCAGCCGGATCGGCGGCGGAGACCCACCACAGCTGGCGGTCCCAGCTTCGCGCCCGTTCCGTCAGGGCAGCGGCCAACGTGGACTTTCCCGAACCGCCTGCCCCGACGAGCACGGCCGGACCGCCCGCTGCGGGTCGGTGTGCCAGGGTCAGCAACTCTTTTAGCAGGTCATGGCGTCCCCGCAGTTCCATCTGCGAGCGTCGCACCCCAGCAGAGGCGCGGTGTTCTCCCGTCTCCTCCACGACGTCGACTTCCCGGTCGATCCAGGCCCTCAGTTCGTCCAGGCCGCGCCTGAGGTCAAACGGTGGGATCGCCTCTCCCCCGGCCGCACGGGCGCGTCGGTAGACCTCTGCGAACGTGAGCGGCATCCGCTCCTCGTTGTCGGTCATTACGCAGACTCCCAGTCTTCCTCGTCTTCGATGAACGGCACCAGGTGGCCGACGCTGGCTCTCAGCTGCAGACGTGCCTCTCGCAGATGGACGCGAACGGTGCTCGCCGCCAGCCCGAGGTGCTCGGCGGCGCGCTTGACATCCCATGCCTGACCCCAGACCAGGAACGCGACCATCCGCCGACGCGGTGGCATCTGTTCGATCGCCCTCCAGCAGTTGGCCAGGGCGATCGTCAGCGCCACGTGCTCGGCTGTCTCGTCGTCGGACGTAGGGTGCAGCTCGGAGACATCGACGGCCAGATCGACCCGGTTCTGCTTTCTCCAAACATCGACTGCTTTGTTCCTGAGCACCTGACGTAGCCATCGTCTGCGCTCGTCGACACCGAGCGGCTCGACCTTCTCCCAGGCGCGGATGGCTTCGTGGAACGTGGTCTGGACCAGATCATGTGCATCGCCGGCCCGGATCCACGAACGCGAGTGGGCATACCGGTACAGGTCCTCGGCCTCATGCAGGTAGAGCTGTTCGATCTGCTCGACCTGGGCTCTGGTGAGCTTTGGCCGGGACTCGACGGACCCCACATCACGTCCCTGGTTGCTGTCGGTGCCGATCTGCCGCGGCATTCCAGATCAGCCGGACAGTCTGCACGCCCGTCGCGTTCCAGCACTCGAGCCGGACTGTGAGAGCGGCGCGGGTCGGGGTGACCAGGCTGCCTCGCGCCTGCCACTCGGCGAGCAGGCTCATCGCGGTGCAGACGGCCAGCATGCCCGCCATCAGGGTGGTCGACTGCCAGGGCAGGGGGCCCGCAGTCAGGGCGGTCAGTACCGCCCATGCTCCGTGCTTGGGCAATGTCATCATCACAACCCACTGTCGTGCGGCACCCCGTTCGCGTTTGGTCGTCCCCACGAGAACCACCGATGCCGTCGCATCGGTGGCCACAGGGATCGGCCGACAGCGTTGCCAGCGTCGCGGGTCGTGGCCTACCGGGTGGCGCCGAGGACTGGAAGGGCTCCCTCGGTCAGGATGTGACTCGCCTTGTCGACGCGCCGGACACGGCGCTCACTCCCGCCCGGACGGCTTGTACGCGATGACGAGTTCCCAGGTGCCCGGCAGCACTGCCACGTCCTGGAAGCCGACCTCGGTGAGCAGCTTGGTGTAGAAGTCCGCCTCGCGGAGTCGACTGACGCTGCTGTCGACGCCGATCAGGAAGTAGCTCCAGAAGAACTGCATGGCCAGCCGGTCCGGGGTGCGGAACTCCTCGCAGATCAGGATCAGCCCGCCCGGGTCCAATGCCGCGTACGCCTGCTGGACCAGTTCGCGGGCCACCGCGTTCGGCCAGTCGTGCAGGACCCGGACGAAGGACAGCGCATCGTAACCGCGCGGTAGGGGTTCGACGAAAAAGTCGCCGCCGACGAAGCCGAGCCGGTCGGCGTGGCCACGGGCGTCGCGGGTGGCGGCCACCAGTGGTGCCACCGCCGGCAGGTTGTACACGTCGGCCCGCAGGTCCGGCGCGGTGTCGAGGATGTGTGCGGCGAGGGTTCCGTCACCGCCGCCGACGTCGAGTAGCCGGTGGCGGTCCGACCAGAGTCGATCCGAGTGCCGGCGTACCGTCTCGATCGCCGGTCCCAGCCCGAGGGCCATGCTGCGCTCGAACTCGGCGGTCTGTTCGGCTGTCTTCGGTGGCCAGGCGAACCCGTCGTCGATGCTGACCTCACCGCGCAGGCTCTCGGCCAGTCGGCCGTGCAACTGCCGCCACGGGTAGCGGTCTCTGTCCCGCTCGGTGGCGTCGGGACCGACCACCGCGTTGACCGCGTCCCGCAGTCCCGGTACGGCGCGGTAGCTGGTCGCGCCGATGTCGTCGTCGGGCTCGTCGCGGGTCAGCAGGCCGAGGCTCTCGATGCAGTCGAGGAATTTGTACAGCCGCAGCGGAAGCACCCCGAACCGGGTGGCCAACGCGTCGAGGCGGACCGGTCCGGCCTCCAGCGCGTCGAGCAGTCCCAGGTCGAGTGCCGTGTGCAGCACGTCCGCGGCCTTGGGGCCGTTGACGAGCAGGCTCATCAACGCCCGGGGCGAGAGGGTGACGGTCACCGGTGCAGCTCCTCTTCCAGCGCATCCATGAACAGGTCGATCTCGTCGAGGGTGTTGTAGACATGCGGGCCGACCCGCAGGTAGCCGCGCCAGCTGCAGATCACGTCCCGAGCGGCCAGCCGCTGCTTGACGGCCTCACCGTCGGGGACGTCCAGGCACACCACGCCGCCTCGCCGCGCGCTGTCGGTGGGGCTGACCACCGTGATGCCGGCGGCGTCGGCCCGGTCCAGCAGCCGCCCGGTGAGCGCCAGCGAGTGCCGCCGGATGGCGTCGGCTCCCACGTCGAGCAGCAGGTCCAGGCCGACCTGGGAGATCAGGGAGGTCAGTGGGTACGGTGTGCCGCCGGCGAAGCGACGGATGCCGGGCGCCCAGCCGGGCGACGGTCGGAACGTCAACGCGCGGTCGCCGGCCTGCCAGCCGGTGGCCGCCGGAGTCAGCCGTGACACCAGGTCCGGCCGGACGTAGAGGAACGCGGTGCCGGCGCCGCACAGCCACTTGTGGGATCCGCCCAGGACGACGTCGACGCCGAGCGCGGTGACGTCCAACGGCACCACCCCGACGGTCTGGAAGGCGTCCACCACCACCAGCGCACCGACCTGGTGGGCTCGGGTCACCAGCCGGGACAGGTCGACGGTGGCGCCGGAGGTGAAGCTGGCGTGCGGCACGCACACCAGCAGCGTCCGCTCGTCGATCCGGGCTTCCAGCGCGTCCTGGTCGAGGTGGGGGCCGCCGGTGCCGACCACGTCGAGCTGCGCGCCGTATCGGCCGTACGCCCGGAAGATGAACGGCACCGTCGGGTAGTCGAGATCCGTGATCACCACCCGGTTGCGGGGCGGGCGGTAGTCGAAACAGGACGCCACTCGGGCCAGGAAGGTGCTCAGGTTCGCGTCGGTGAGCACGCTGCCCGGCGGCGCGCCCAGCAGGGTGGCCACCGAGTCGGCGTACCGGTCGAGGCCGATGTGCCAGTCCTGCCAGACGTCGTCGCGCCAGGTGCGTAGGGTCTCCCAGTAGTCGTGCAGTACCGTCTCCACGCCTCTCGGCACGACGCCGGTGGAGTTGCTGTTCAGGTAGACGCAGCTCGCGAGCAGGGGGAACTCCGCGCGCAGGGCGGCGTGTGCGGCGGCGTCGAGACACCGGGGGCTCTGCTCGGGCTGGCTCACGCGCACCGCCTCTCGTTCTGCTCGGGCGTGGCGGCGTCGGTGGTCACGGCGGCGAAGACCGGTGCGGTGCTGACCGCCGCCAGGTAGGGCGTGCCCTCGGTGTAGCCCGTGCCGGACCGGGCACCGAGCATCCGCACCGCGACCCGCAGATGGGTACGACGCCACTGCGTCAGGGCACCGGCGAACGTGGCCATCCGCCGTGCCACCAGGGTGGCGTCCGCCCCGGTGAGCCGGCCGTCGGCAACCGCCCGCCGGTACGTCTGGTCCACCGTCGGCTGGCCGTCGCGTACCCGGGCCTGCACCTCCGGCACCGACTGGTAGGCGACCGAGTCCAGCCGGCCCACCTCGGGCGTACGACACAGCGACTCGACCAGCTTGTAGGAGCGGGACTGGATCGCGCTGGCGCCCTCGGTGTACTGCCGGAAGGTGCGGAACGATTCCGGTTGCATGGTGGCCAGCAGGGAGAAGAGGGGCCCTGCGGTGCGCAGCAGGTCACCCGCGTAGCCGAGCCGGTCGGCGGCGGTGGCCGGCGTGTTTCCCGCCAGGGCCGTCACTGCCGCGCGAAGTTCCTCGGCGACGCCGGCGAAGATGCACTCGTACGCCTGGAGCACCCGGATGAACAGGTACTCGTCGTGCGTCACATGCACCGGCAGCATGCTCAGCCGCAATGACGGGTCCCCCGGGGAGACCAGCTCACGGGCGACGGCGAGCAGGCGGGCCGTGGCAGCGGCCGGGGTGCCCGCGCCGACCGCCTCGACCACCCCGAGACGAGCCAGCGCAGGGGCGACGGCTCGCACCCCCAGCCGGCACCGTTTGGCCACCAGCACCGGCCCGGGCCTCTCCTGGGGAAGCAGCCCGGTGGTGTGCGCGGCGGCGGCCAACTCGAACGCCAGCGTGTCGGCGACCAGGCGGACGAGGAGCCGGTCCCGGGCCCGCCGCCCGTCACCGGCCTCCACTGTGGGCGGATGGTCGGCGGAATCCGGTAGTCGAAGCAGCCGCAGAGCCAGGTAGCTGCGATAGTCGTAGCGGCCGTCCCACTTGTCGAGTGCGATGTCCAGGAAGTCGGTCAGCTGCCGGGTCGCGGCGTCGCCGGTGGTGGTGGCCCGGCCGGCCACTGCTTGCCGGGCGCTGTCGAGCAGGGCGAGGCAATCCTTTTCGACAAAGTGTTTACCGAGTCGGTGAAATTCGGCAAGCACCGGCGAGTAGGGAAAACTGTGCGGTTCACTCGGGCCGGACAACCAGGAAGTCAACGCACGCACATGCCACCCCTCAAAACGTGAAAATACGAATACGCTGCCGTCGACCGCAGATGCTGAGTTGAGCAGGGTTATTCGTTGGTGGTAAGGCTCGTCCGCGCCTGCCACAACTCGGGAAAGAATCGGTGTCCGGCGAGTTTCGCCAGCATGTTCGCCGCGCTACCGGGGCTGCCGGCGGGCCGATGGCCGCCAATTCGCAGTGCCACCTGGTAGTGGCGGACCCGCCACACCGACACCCGTTCGTCCCACTCCACCATCGCCTCGGCGAGCCGGTGCAGCGGTTCCGCCGGATCGGTCGGGCACAGTGCCGTGGCCGTGATGCCGCGGGTGGCGAGCTGCTCGTCGAACGCCCGACCGAGCTTTCGGCTGGCCCGCTGGACGTCGCGCCAACCAGGTGATTCCGCACCGGAGCCGTTGCCCAGCGCCGGTTGCATCGCCTGGAAATCCACTGGTGACAGGTATCGCAACATCTCCAACTGGTCGGTGATCAAGCGGACGGCGAGCGTCGCCCGGACCAGGAACGCCTCCGCCGCCGCCAGCCGCCCCGCAGCCACCTGTGCGGTCGCCTCCGCCAACTCCGCCGCCGCCAGTTTGAGCCACAACTCGGTCGACTGATGCACCACCTGAAAAAGCAGTTCGTCGCGATGTATGACCTCGTCCGGCGACCGCTGCAAACCGAGCAGCGCATCGATACGCATGTAGCGCGCATAGTCCGTAGCGCCCTGACCTGGCAGGACAGGCGAATGGTCGTGCTTCACGGAATAGCCCTCCGTCTGGGCGCTGGCGCCGAGATCAACGTCGTGTACCGGCGGTCATCATCCAACGACGAACGGCAATGCACCAGCCCTTGGTTGCGATGAGTTTCGGATCAATCAACTCACCGTGATTTGCGCCACCCACCCCGTCGGCACCCACGTGATACCGCTGACGTGCGTCGATGCGATGGCGTTGCCGCTCTGGCTCACCTTGCGGCGGGAGCGGATCCGATGGTGACCACGCGCGCCCACTGCGGCGGTGAGTCCGGCACGTGGTCGGGGTCGTCCTCGTCCCACCGCCTGGCCCGCGGAAACAGCCCCACCACGGTCCGGCACGGCGGGCGTGACGTCGGCCAGGGTGTCTGCCCGTCGGTCAGTACGACGATGACATCCGGGCCCGGCCTGCCGCGCAGTGCCCTGGCGAAACCGGCGCGCAGGTCGGTGCCGCCGCCACCGATCAGGGGGATGTCCTCGGCTTGACACGTTGCGCGTACGACCTGGGGTGCCGCGTCACAGGGCAGCACGCTGACCAGGTCGCGGCGGCCACCCACGGCCCGGGAGATCGCGGCGACCTCGAGCAGAGCGCTGCCGAGTTCGGCGTCGCTGACCGAGCCGGAGGTGTCGATGACGACGCATACCCGTGGTGGCCGGCGTCGCAGCGCCGGCAGGACCACGCCGGGTGTGCCGGCGGAGCGCCGCGACGGCCGCCCGTAGGTGTAGTCCTCCCCCACACCGGGCGCGGATACCGCCGAGCGGACCGCGGCTCCCAGGAGTTCCCGCCACGGCTGCGGTGGGTGGAACGCCCGTTCCGCCCACCGTCGCCAGCCCTGGGGGACGTTTCCGGGTCGACCGGTGATGCCCTCGGCCACCCGGAACCGCACCGCGTCCCGTTCCTGCGGGCTCAGGGCGTGCGCGCCGTCCGGCCCGAGGTCCCACTGCCGGTGCAGTCCGTCGGCGCCGCTGCCGCAGTCCAGCCAGGCCAGATGCTGGAGGCGCGGCCCGAGCCGGAACTGCCGCAGATAGGCCTCCATCAACTGGCCCGCGGGCAGCAGCAGGTCACCGGGCTCGACGGCGCCTTCCGGGCGGGCGAGCCCGTCGCCGAAGATGTCGTCGTTGATCTCGCAGTCCGCGGCGATGTTCATCCTCAGCCGCTCCCCCGGCCCGGTCAGCCCGCGTTCCCGTGCCACCCGATCGCTGCGCCCGTGGTGGTCACGCAGCAGATGCGAGACCTCGTGCACCCACACTCCGGCGAGTTCCTCCACGGGTGTCCGGTCCACGAACCTCGGCGAGACGTAGCACCGCCAGTGCGGATCCACCGCCATCGTCGGCACCCACCGGGACTCGACCACGTGCAGGGCGAACAATGCCGTCGCCAGGTACGGCCGGACCCGGGCGGCGTGCAGCCGGGCGGTGAAGAGCTTGTCCCGGTCCAGTGTCCCGGCCTGGCCGGTGCTCATCGGCCGGTCCCCGCGACCGCCGCGACCCGGGCCGCCGTCCGGTCGGCCCGCCGGGACACCGAGACCGCCCCGGCGAGTTGCTCGATCGACGCGGGCACGTCCCAGCCTTCCTGACGCAGCCGGGCGAGCGTGGACGCGGGCACCACCACCAGATCCGGGGCACCTGTCTGCAGCGCGCGGACCAGCACGTCCCAGGCCGCGTCCCAGCGGGCCCGCTCCGGACGTCGGCGTACCGCCTCCACCACGGCGTCGAGCACGGCCTGACGCAGGTCGCCCCGCTCGGGCAGCACGGCGGCGTCCGGGTCGGCGAGCAGCACCTCGGGGTCGGGAAGGTCCATCCGATCCAGGCTGGCCAGCAGCTCCAGTCCGGGACCGTCACCGACGGCACCTCGGACCAGCAACGACAGCACCTCCCGAGAGGAGCCGGCTGCGGTCGCGAAGGCGATCAGGCGCAGCGTCATCTCCCAGCTGCGCGGTGACGGCCACGGGCCGCCCCGACCGGCCTCACCGGTGGGCAGCCGGTGCACGAGCGCCGGGCGTGCCGACAGCAGCCCGCACACGGCACGGCGTGCGAAGGTGACGGCCTCCGGCAGCCGCTGCGGATCGAGCCGGGGCAGCACGGCCCGGGGCCAGGTCCCGCCCAGCCCGCGTACGACGGTCTCGTGGTCGTGGGTCCACTGCAGATGGACGAAGCGGTTCGCCAGCGGCGGGCTCAGCTCCCAGCCGTCGGCGGCCGAGGATCGCGGATTGGCCGCCGCCACGATGCGGACTCCGGTCGGCAGGCGCAAGCTGCCGATCCGGCGTTCCAGCACCAGACGGAGCAGCGCTGCCTGCACCGCCGGCGGGGCGGTCGACAGTTCGTCCAGGAACAACAGTCCGCGGCCGGCGCGAACCAGGCGCACCGCCCAGTCCGGCGGTGCCATCGGCACGCCCTGGTGCGCCGGGTCATCGCCGACGACGGGCAGCCCCGCGAAGTCGGACGGCTCGTGGACACTGGCGATCACCGTCGTGAGTGGCAGGTCCAGGGATGCGGCGAGCTGGGTCAGCGCGGCGGTCTTGCCGATTCCCGGCTCGCCCCACAGCAGCACCGGCAGGTCGGCGGCCACAGCCAGGGTCAGCGCCTCCAGCTGCGGGTCGCAGCGGATCTCGGTGCTGGTGTCGGCCAGCAGCGTGAGCAGGTCGGCGGCGACGTCGAGTTGCGGCATCGGGGTGGGGTCGATCGAGGTACGGGTGGAAGACATGTGTGATCACCTTGTGAGGTCGTCGTGGCTCGGCCCTGGGCCGAGTGAGGAGGAAAAGCGGTCCCGCCGGTCAGCGGGCGATCGCGTGACGTGGGTGCGAGCGGCGGGCCCGCTTGGGCTGCCAGTCCCGGGAGCAGGTGGCAGGTCCCGACCCGATCAATCCGGCGCGGAACAGCCCGTACGTGATCCGCCGCGACGCGGCGTTCTCCAGTTCCTTCCGCAGTTCCCCGTGGCGCAGCAGCGCATCGGGTCCGAGGAGGGCCTCGACGGCGGCCAGCGCACCTGCCGTGTCGCCGTGGTCCAGTCGGGCACGGATGTCGGGGAGACACTGCGGGCTGCGGTGCGCCTCGTCGATTGCCCGCAGGCAGGCCAGCGGGGTGCCGGTCAGCGCGGCCAGCAACTCCTCCCGGCGGATCTCCGCCGGGTCGTGGTCAAGGGGTGTGAGCACACCGTCCACCAGGCCGATGCGGTGCCAGACGCCCCGGCAGGCCACGAGACGGGGCGCTGCTTCCGGGCCCGGAGACGTCGGCGTGACCCTCGGTCGGTGACCGGGCGCGAGCGCGGCGGCCACCAGCGGGTGCAGCCGGTCGACCTCGATCAACCCATGACGCAGCAGTTCCACATCAGGTGGCGTCCAGGTCGCCGCGTCGGGCAGCACCGGCACGCCGGGGACACCACCGGTCCGTGCGGCCCTGCCGAGGCGCGCCGCAGGCGGGTGTACGTCCGTGCTCGCCGCAGCGACGTCCACGACCAGACGACGCCGAGGGCCGAGCCGCACCACCACCGAGCCGTTGGTGCGGCCCTCCTGTCGGAGCAGCAACGTCGCCTCGGCCACCCACCGGTCCACCGCGTAACCACGTTCCCGCAACGCGTCCCACGGCGGGTCGGGGCGCATCGTGTTGTCGGAGGCCGACGGCAGCAGGCCCGAACGGGTGCGCAACTCGTCGGTTCTCCGCGCATCCCACAGGTGACGATGCAGGTCCAGACGGAAGCGACGGTCCGGGCGCGGATGCGGATGCGAGCTGTCGGTCCTGTCGGGGAATCCGGCGGCCCACAACGCCAGGCTGATCCGCTGGCCCGCATCCGCCCAGGCCGGTGGAGTCCGGGCGACCAGGTGCACCGCCTCGGCACCGTCGTGATCCGCCGGGCCGTACCGGGTCAGCGGGATGGTCACGCCCGGGCGCAGCAGTCCGTCAGGGGCGATCCTCGGCATGTGCCAGCGCAGCAGGTCCGGCGCGAGGTGACGGAGATCGGTCCGCAGCCGGGTGGCCAGTTCCCGGCCGTGAATACGGGCAACGGCGCGCAGGTCCAGGTCGACATCGACGCGGGCGGCGGCGCACGCCCCGGCCCAGTCACCGACGTGACGACGCGCAGTCGCGGCTTCGATCATGGACGGCGGTACGGCGTACTCACGTACGCGCCGCCAGAGGGAGAGACGGGAATCCGCGTTCGCGGTCGGGGAGCGCATCAGCACTCACCTTGTGCGAACCGGGCCCCCAATCTGAGAGAAGGTTTCATCGCGGCGGAGCATAACGTCCGCCGCGGGCTACGCCAAGACCCGATCTCGATCCGGGCACTGCTGCCCGACCCGCCCGCCGCACACCCGTCGCTCTCCTGTCGGGACGGCGTCGCCTACGGTGCGATCGCGAGGCGGGTGATCGAGTCACCCTCCAGGGTGAACAGGTAATGCAGGTCCGCCGAGCCGCCCGGGAAGTTCCCCTCCAGATGCTGCAACACATCGAACTGTGCTGCACCGATCCGGTGAGCGCCGACGAATTCCGTGGTGTATGTGTACTGGCTGCCGGCGTTGCTCAGCCAGCTCCTGATCTCGTCCCGGCCCCGGTAGGTGTGACCCTCGTCCGCCACCACGGCGGCCGCGGCGAACGCGCGCACGGCGGTCTCGGTGTCCCGGGCTTCGTGGGCGCGAAGGTACGCGGTGATCACGGTCGGCAACTCGGCCCAGGTGAGGGCGGTTTCTCGGTCTGGTGTCATGTGCATACTCCCAACGGTGGGGTCTCCCCCGGCGAGAAGGTCAAGTGCGCCGCTCCGGCGCCTCGACTGGCGTCAGCCGGGAGTGAGTCGGAACACCGGCCACCCGATCTCGGTACGCCACCGCCGGGCGTCCCCGGTGTCGCGGGGACCCGCCAGGTACGTCTCGTGGACGGGCCCGTCGATGCCCAGGGCATGTGAGACGACCCAGTCCCCCAGCCGGCCGTAGGTGACGTCGATGTCGTCGTGCGGACCCGCGTGCACGGCCACGGCCAGGTCCGCCGCCGGGAACTCGACAACCTCCATCCGGCCGCCGCCATGCGGGCTGCGGACCGGTCGGAAGACGGTCATGACGCCGACGCCGTCGGTGAACAGTTCGTTGGCGTACCGGCCACCGGGCGGCCCGGCGCGTTCGGCCGGCGGGAAGGCGGCATCCAGCTCGTCCATGGCCGTGTCGAACCAGACGAGCGAATCCTCGATCCGGACCGTCGCGCTGATGGCGACCACCGTCCGCGCAGGCACGGAACGCAGCTCGACGTCGAGTGTCGCGGCGTCCGGTTGCAGCAGCTGGCGCAGGGACACCACCGCCGCGCGCGTACGGTCGAGCTCGGCCTCGAGCCGGCGCAGGTGACCCGCGATGAGCTCGGCCCGCTGGTGCGGATCGCCGGTCGTGATGATCGACCTGACTTCGGCAAGCGGCACGTCGAGCTCACGGAGCCGGTGGATGACCTGCGCCGTCGCGATCTGGTCGGGCAGGTAGTACCGATAGTTCGTGTGCGGATCCACAGTCGCCGGCACCAGCAGCCCGGACTCGTGATAGCGCCGCAGGGTCCGTACGCTCAGCCGCGTCACGGTGGCGAACTCGCCGATGGTCAAGCCCTTGCGCAACGTCACGGTGTCATCCTCGCGCCTCCCCCGAGGAGAGGGTCGACATTCGGCGTCTCGACGGTCTCCCGCGCGGTCGCCGACCAGGCAGCAGATGCCGTACCCCGAAGGTCGGTCAGGCGGCCGGGAAGTCGGCTCCCCGGGACAGCGCTTCGCAGGCACGGATGTCGTCGAGATTGCGTTCGAGCGTGGCGACGGCCGTGTCGAATCCGTCGCTGCCGAGCACGAGTCGGTGCGGGGGCGTGGCCTGGGCCATCGCGGCGATCACCGCCTGCACTCCGCGTTGCGGGTCACCGGGCTGCTTACCGTCCTGATCGATCATGGCAGCGCGTACCTGCTCCAACATCGGCAGGTACGCCGGGATGGTCTCCGCGACGGCTTCGTCGGCGAAGCCGGCATAGGCGCGGGTACGGAAGGCACCCGGTTCCACCGCCAGCACCTGGATGCCCAGCGGCGCGACCTCCCCGCGCAGCACCTCGGTGATGGCTTCGAGCGCGAACTTGGCGGCGCTGTAGTACCCGAATCCCTCGATACCGCGCAGCCCGGCCACCGAGGACATGGTGATGATCCACCCACTGCCTCGGGCGCGCATTCCGGGCAGAGCCGCCCGGATGACCGAGAGCACGGCAAAGAAGTTCAACTCGAACATGCGTCGGACGTCGGCGTCCGCCATGCCCTCGATCGACCCGAACCAGCCGCGTCCGGCATTGTTGACAAGCACATCGATGCCACCGAAACGGTCTTCGGCAGCACGCACGGCCTGCTCGACGGCCTCGGTATCGGTGACGTCCATGGGCAGGATCAGGACGCGGTCGCCGTATCGCCGCGCCCACGAGTGCAGCTCGTCGGGCCGCCTCGTCGTCACCGCCACCTGATCGCCGTTGTCGAGGGCGGCCTCTGCGTACGCGATGCCGAACCCGCCTGGGGTGCCTCCGGTGACAAACCACGTCTTCATGCTCATTCCACTCCCCCGTTGACGGCATCGGACGCTGGCTGGTCGGCGTCAGATTGCCTGGTGAACTCGCGCGTTCACCCGATCCTGAACGCTCCCCGTGCGGGAGGGTCCAGGGTTTCGATGTGGTCGGCGAGCCGGGCGGCCCCGGTGAGCAGGGCACGGCCGCGCGCGGTGAGTTGGTCCCGCCACTGGCGCAGCGACGCGGCGAGCGGTTCGGCACCACCGGCTTCGCGTACCCGACGCAGCACGTCGGCGATGTGGTCGAGCCGGTAGCCGCCGCGACGCAGCAGGTGCGCGAGTTCGGCGTCGCGGACATCGCCTGCTGAGTAGACGCGGTAGCCGGTGGCCACGTCGCGCACCGGCTGCAGAATGCCGGCCCGCTCCCACTTGCGCAGGGTCGCCGGTCGTACGCCGAGCCGGTGGGCCAGCACACTGATCGGTACGGCGGTGCGGCGCTGCGGTTGCGGCGGCGAGCCGGTGAGCACGGCGACGGCCGCCTCGACCGCGTCGAGGGTGTCCCGGTCGCGTTGCAGCAGCTCATGGCTGTGGTCGATGGTGCGCAGTGCCGCGTCGATGTCGCCACGGTTGACGGCCCGCATGATGTCGCCGCTGGCCGCGTAGCCGTGGCCGGGGATCAGCGCGAGGTAGGCGCTCAGCGCGGTGGCGTGCACCTCGGTGAACCGGCGGTAGCCGGTCGGGCTGCGCTCGGCCGGCGGCAGGACGCCATCTCGTTCGTAGTTGCGTACCGCCTGCGCGGACAGCCCGTGACGGCGGGCGAGGTCGACCGGTCGGCGTACACCCGGGTTGGAGGGTTTCGGGGCGGTCACCGTGCTCCATCGGTTGAAAGCCTCAATCGGTGGTTCAACGATACGGTTGATGCAATGACGTCGCTTCTCGACCTGTTTGCCGTACCGCCGTCCCTGCTCGCGCTCGGTGAGCCGACGCACGGCGAATCCGCCTTCCTCCAGATCCGCAACGAGGTCTTCCTCTCGCTGGCCGAGCACGGCTACCGGTCGATCGCGTTGGAGAGCGACCGGGCTGCCGGGCTGATCGCCGACGACTTCGTGCAGGGCTCCGCCGCCGTCCCGCTCGACCGTGCGCTCGCCGAGGGGTTCAGTCACGGGTTCGGTGCCGCCCCGGCCAACCGTGACCTGCTGCTGCGGATGCGCGAATGGAACACCGGGCGGCCGGCTGCCGAACGCCTGACGTTCCACGGCTTCGACGCCCCGTTGGAACTGGAGGGTGCCCCCAGTCCACGGCGTCACCTGGTCCGGGTGTGTGAGTTCCTCGACCTGGACCGATCGGCGGAGATCGACGACCTGGTCGGCGACGAGGCGCGCTGGAGCGACCCGGCAGCGATCTGGGAGCCGGGCAGGTCGATCGGGGGTTCGGCCGACGCCCAGCGCCTGCGGGTGATCGCCGACGACCTGCTGACCGAGTTGTACCTGCAGGCACCCCGTCGACCCGAGGGCTGGCAGTCGGCGTTCGTCCACGCCATGTCCGCCGTCGCGGTGCTGCGCTACCACGCCGCAGCCGCCGCACCACTGACCCAGGAGGCACGCTTCGCCCGCCTGGCCGGAGTCCGGGACGCGCTGATGGCCGAGAACCTGCTCGCGATCCGGTCGGTGGAGGCACACCGCGGACCCACAGTGGTCTTCGCGCACAACACGCACCTTCAGCGCCAGTTGAGCACGATGACGATGGCCGGAACGGACCTGTCGTGGGCCGGTGCCGGCGCGATCGTTTCCTCGCTGCTGGGCGACCGGTACGCGGTGATCGTCGGAAGCCTCGGCGCGAGCCCCGCACTCGGCATCGAAGCGCCCGCCCTGTCGACCTACGAAGGCAGACTCCAGCAGGACACCGGGCTTCCCCGGTACGTCCGGGCGTCCGACATCGAACCGGCCGAGCGCAGAACGCACGACTACCGCTACTTCCCCCTCGATGACGCCACCGTCGCCCACGCCGACGCGGTGCTGCACATCCCGACCGGCGTCGGCGCGGCCACGCTCGCCGAGCGGATCCTCGCGCTGCCCGGCGTCGAGCAGGTCGTGGCGAGCCAGGAGAACGGATCACCCGAGGTCGCCTGGGGCGACCGGTTCTTCCACGTCGGCGCGGACCGTCGCCAACCGTTCGCCACCATCGTCGAACACGACGTGCCCGGCTTCGACGAAGCGTCCCAACTCGACCGTCCCGGCGTCTTCCGCCTCAACCTCGACCTCGGCCGCGCCGAGTTCGAGCGCCGGTTCGGCTTCCCACCCAAGGACTTCGAGGAACACCGGCACGAGTTCGACTTCGCCCGGCTGGACACCGTCGTGCCGCACCCGGGCTACGCCCTGTACGGCTTCGCCAGCATCGTCATGCCCGGCCCGCACCTGCTGCCCGAGGTCGACCAGCTCCTCGCCGTCGCGCACGCCCGCGCGGTCGACCGCCACGAGCGCGCCGTACGCCGGGCGGCGGGCCAGCAGGAGTGAGGCCGCGAGCGGTACCGGCGCCTCGCTTGGCGCCGGCCGGGCCTCGCAACGAGCCTGAGCATCGAGGCCGTGGGTGGAGATTCAGCCGAACCTCGTCCACTGCCCCTCGGACACCACGTCGACGGCGCCGTCGACGACCTTGATGGCCGTCTGTTCGTCGATGGCGTAGGCCGGGCCGCCGATGTCAGCCGCCCACCGCTGCGCATCGGCCGGCGTGTTCGTGGGGAAGAGGTTCAGGTGCGGGAAGATCGAGAAGTCGACGACGCCCAGAGTTCGGTCGTCCGGCGCCGACGCCCACTCGACGAAGTACGCCCCGATCCGCGGCGTCATCACCATGCTTCCCGCACTCACCCCCACCCAGACGAGGTCGGGCAGCGAGGGCAGCAGATCGGCCAGCCCGGACTCTCGCATCCAGTGACACAGGTACGTCGCATCGCCACCGTCGACCAGCAGCACATCAGTCTCCCGAACCCAGGGCACCCACCGCTGCGCGCCGATGCTGGGCAGCGCGGTCAACTCCAGGACACCGAGCGAACCCCAGCCCAGGCCGGACAGGTACCGCCAGTCGGACCCGGGGTCGGCGGCCACCAGACCCCGCACCGACGCCGGCCCGCACATCGGGTGGCCCCACTGTGCCGTCGGGATGCAGAGGGCGCGGGACTCGGCGACCGGCTTACCGAGAAGCTGCCGGAGCGCGGTATGGATGCTCGGGTTCGTCACACCGCCGGACGTCAGCAACAGCTTCACGACATCTCCAAGATCGAGCGGAAGGACGATGCACCTCAGGGCCAGGGAGCCAGCCCATCGTAGGCCTGGCCACGCTCCGCCACGATCCCGAAGATGGCCCCTCAAAGATCACGCTCGATACATGATCGAGTGGCATCGGCGCGGCACCATCACCACGTGATCCCTGTTCGAGGGCGGTCTTGAGGTGCCGGGTCAGGCCACCGAATCAGCGAACCGCTGGCGGGTGAGCTCCGCGACGATCTCGCCGTCCTCGTCCGGCTTCAACTCCTGGAAGCCGATCGAGCCGTAGAGACCCCGGGCCAGGTCGTTCGACGTGTGTACGGACAGCCGCACGCCCTGACAGTCGGGCCGCTCCATCAGCCAGCGCACCAGGGTCAGTACGGTGGCCCGGCCCAGCCCGGCACCCTGCCGCGACGCGTCGATGACCATCCCACCGATCCAGTAGCTCTGGTCGTCGTCGTCCCAACCCCACATGACGTGACCGACGACCTCGTCGTCGGCGCAGACCGCCAGCGAGTGCCACACCCCTTCACGCAGACTGAGCAGCAGATATCGCGCGGCCGACGGGGCGACGAAGTCCCGTTGGTCGTCGCGAGGTACGACGTCCGCCACCGCTCGCCAGTTGTCGTCGTCGACCGGCTGCGTCGGTTCGCCTCGCCGGATGCAGCAGGCCACTTCGCGTGAAAAAGGCGTGAAGAATTGCGCATTCGTCGTGAGGATCGCGTTATAGCACCTGTCATTCCCGACTGGTCGGCGCTGTGATTGCCCGGCGTGGCCGACAGAAGCGGGCCGCGGCACCCCGAGGTCGGGATTGAGGAGCCGGTCGTGTCTGACGTGGTGTTCGTCGTGTTGACGGTGGCGCTGTTCGCGCTGCTCGCCCTGATGGTGAGGGGTGTGGAGAAGCTGTGAGCGTCGTGAACGTCGCCGGTGTGGTGCTGGCGGTCGGCCTGGCGGTTTTCCTGGTGATCGCCCTGCTGTTTCCGGAACGGTTCTGATGACCGGCACGAGCACCGGTGTGTTGTTCGTTCTTTCGTTGGTGGTGGCCCTGGCCGTCGTACACCGGCCGTTGGGCGACTATCTGTACCGCGTGGTGTGCGCCGAGCGGCATTCCCGGGTCGAGCGCGGGATCTACCGGCTGATCGGGGTGAACCCGGCCGCCGAACAGTCCTGGGGTGTGTACGCCCGCGCCGTCCTGGCGTTCTCCGCCGTTTCGGTGCTGTTCCTCTACGCCTTCCTGCGGCTGCAGAACCACCTGTGGCTGTCGCTCGGCTTCGACCCGGTGGTCGCGCACGGGGCCTGGAACACGGCGGTGTCGTTCGTGACGAACACGAACTGGCAGTGGTATTCGGGCGAGTCGACGATGGGCCATCTGGTGCAGATGGCCGGACTGGCGGTGCAGAACTTCGTCTCCGCCGCGGTGGGCATCGCGGTCGCGGTCGCACTGGTACGCGGCTTCGCCCGCAGCCGCGCCGGGCAGTTGGGCAACTTCTGGGTCGACCTGACCCGGATCACGCTGCGGGTGCTGCTGCCGCTCTCCGTGCTCGCGGCGCTGGTCCTGATGATCGGTGGCGCGGTGCAGAACCTCTCCGCCGGTACGGAGATCACCACGTTGACCGGGGGCGGCCAGAGCATCACGGGTGGGCCGGTGGCCAGCCAGGAGGCGATCAAGAATCTCGGCACCAACGGTGGTGGCTTCTACAACGTCAACAGCGCCCACCCGTTCGAGAACCCGACCGCCTGGACGAACTGGTGGGAGACCTTCCTGCTGTTGGTGATCCCGTTCAGTCTGCCGCGGGTGTTCGGCCGGATGGTCGGTCAGGTTCGGCAGGGCTACGCGATCGTCGCGGTGATGGCGACCCTGGCGCTGGCCAGCGTCGCGCTGACCACCGCGTTCGAGGTGTCCGGTCACGGCACGGTGCCGCAGGCGATCGGGGCGGCCCTGGAGGGCAAGGAGGTGCGGTTCGACGTGTCGAACTCGGCAACCTTCGCCGCCGCGACCACGCTGACCTCCACCGGTTCGGTGAACTCGTTCCACGACTCGTACACCGCGCTCGGGGGTGGGGTGCTGCTGGTCAACATGATGCTCGGCGAGGTAGCGCCCGGCGGTGTCGGCGCGGGCCTGTACGGGCTGCTCATCCTCGCCGTGATCACGGTCTTCGTCGCCGGGCTGATGGTCGGCCGAACGCCGGAGTACGTGGGTAAGAAGATCGGACCACGTGAGATCAAACTGGCCTCGCTGTACTTCCTGATCCCCCCGGCGCTGGTGTTGATCGGCACCGCGGCGGCGTTCGCCACCGGCAACCACCTCACCGCGCTGAACGCCGGCCCGCACGGGCTGTCCGAGGTGCTCTACGCGTTCACCTCGGCGAGCAACAACAACGGTTCGGCGTTCGCCGGTCTGACGGTGAACACGCCGTGGTGGAACACGGCACTCGGGCTGTGCATGCTGGTCGGTCGATTCGCGCCGATCATCCTGGTGCTGGCGTTGGCCGGTGCCCTCGCGCGGCAGCAACCCACCCCCGCCTCCCCCGGCACCCTCCCCACCCATCGCCCGTTGTTCGTCGGGATGGTCGTCGGCGTCACGGTGGTCCTGGTCGCGCTGACGTTCCTGCCCGCGCTGGCGCTCGGCCCCCTGGCCGAGGGGCTGTGATCAGCATGAGAGAGAAGGACATGACCGTCGCCACGCCCCACGCCTGCACCCCCGGCCCACCGGCCACCCACGGCAACCGGGGCGGCGGCCTGCTCGACCCGAGGCAACTCCTCCGTTCGCTGCCCGACGCGCTGGGCAAACTCGACCCTCGTTCGCTGTGGCGCAACCCGGTCATGCTGATCGTCGAGATCGGCGCGGCCTCCACCACCGTCCTCGCGGTGGCGCAACCGTCGGTGTTCGCCTGGGCGATCACGGCGTGGCTGTGGCTGACCGTCGTCTTCGCCAACCTCGCCGAGGCCGTCGCCGAGGGCCGGGGCAGGGCGCAGGCCGCCGCGCTGCGTACGGCGCGGGCCGACACCGTCGCCACCCGCCTGCTCGACTGGACCGCGGGCACTACCCCCGGCTCCTACCGCACCGAGAGCGTCCCGGCCCCGCACCTGAGGCAGGGTGACATCGTGGTGGTCGAGGCCGGCGAGACCATCCCCGGTGACGGGGACGTGGTCGACGGCATCGCCAGCGTCGACGAGTCCGCGATCACCGGTGAGTCCGCGCCGGTGATCCGGGAGTCCGGCGGCGACCGCAGCGCCGTCACCGGCGGCACGAAGGTGCTCTCCGACCGGATCATCGTCAGGATCACCCAGAAGCCGGGCGAAAGCTTCATCGATCGCATGATCGCCCTGGTGGAGGGCGCCAACCGGCAGAAGACCCCGAACGAGATCGCACTGAACATCCTGCTCGCCGCGCTCACGATCATCTTCCTGCTGGCGGTCGTCACCCTCCAACCCCTCGCCATCTTCTCGAAGGACTTCCAGGCCGCCGCCGCGGACAGCCCGGCGATCACCGACGATGGCGTGACCGGCATCGTGCTGGTCGCGCTGCTGGTCTGCCTCATCCCGACCACCATCGGCGCGCTGCTGTCGGCGATCGGCATCGCCGGCATGGACCGCCTCGTGCAGCGCAACGTGCTCGCCATGAGCGGGCGGGCCGTGGAGGCCGCCGGCGACGTCAACACACTGCTGTTGGACAAGACCGGCACGATCACGCTCGGCAACCGGCAGGCCGCCGAGTTCCTGCCGGTCGAGGGCGTCACCGCCGGCCAGGTGGCCGACGCGGCCCAGTTGTCCAGCCTCGCCGACGAGACCCCGGAGGGCCGGTCGGTCGTGGTGCTCGCGAAGAACGCATTCGGGCTGCGGCAGCGCGAACCGGGCCTCATGCCGCACGCCACGTTCGTGCCGTTCACCGCGCAGACGCGGATGAGCGGTGTGGACCTGACACCCGGCGACGGTGGGCCGGCCCGACGCATCCGCAAGGGCGCCGCCGCCGCGGTGATGCAATGGGTACGCCAGCACGGCGGCCACCCCACCGAACAGGTCGGCCAGGTGGTGGACGAGATCAGCGGCATGGGCGGCACGCCCCTCGTGGTGGCCGAGCACGTCGACGGTCAGCCGGCCCGCGCCCTGGGCATCATCCACCTCAAGGACGTGGTCAAGGCCGGCATGCGGGAGCGCTTCGACGAGATGCGCCGGATGGGCATCCGCACCGTCATGATCACCGGCGACAATCCGCGTACCGCGCAGGCGATCGCCGACGAGGCCGGGGTGGACGACTTCCTCGCCGAGGCCACGCCGGAGGACAAGCTCGCCCTGATCCGCACGGAACAGGCGGGCGGCCGACTGGTCGCGATGACCGGCGACGGCACCAACGACGCCCCCGCGCTCGCCCAGGCCGACGTGGGCGTCGCCATGAACACCGGCACCTCCGCCGCGAAGGAGGCCGGCAACATGATCGACCTCGATTCCGACCCGACCAAGCTGATCGAGATCGTGGAGATCGGCAAACAACTGTTGATCACCAGAGGAGCGTTGACCACCTTCTCCATCGCCAACGACATCGCGAAGTACTTCGCGATCATCCCGGCGATGTTCGCCGGGCTCTACCCGAGTCTGGACGTACTCAACATCATGCGCCTGTCGGGTCCGGAGTCGGCGATCCTGTCGGCGGTCATCTTCAACGCGATCGTCATTGTCGCGCTGATCCCGCTCGCGCTGCGCGGCGTGCGGTACCGGCCCGCCGCCGCGTCGAGTCTGCTGCGCCGCAACCTGCTGATCTACGGCCTCGGCGGCATCATCGTGCCGTTCCTCGGCATCAAGCTCATCGACCTGCTCATCCAGTTCGTCCCGGGGATCTCCTGATGCGCCTACCCACCTGGCTCGCCCACCATCTCGCCGCCCTGCGCGCGCTGCTGGTCTTCACCGCGCTCGCCGGAATCGCCTACCCCCTCACCATGGTCGCCGTCGGCCGCCTCCCCGGCCTCGCCGACCGCGCCGACGGCTCGATCATCGAGGTCGACGGCCACGCCGCCGGCAGCGCCCTGATCGGGCAGTCCTTCACCGACGCGGACGGCAAGGCCGTACCGCGCTACTTCCAGTCCCGTCCGTCGGCGGCCGGCGACGGCTACGACCCCACCTCCACCGGCGCCACAAACCTCGGCCCGGAGGACGTCGTCGACGTCATCGCCACCGACCCCGACGAGAGCAGGCAGAGTCTGCTCACCCAGGTCTGCGCCCGCAGCAGGGCAGTCGGCGAACTCGACGGCGTCGACGGTCGCCGGCCGTACTGCACCACCGACGGAGTGGGGGCGGTGCTGGCCGTCTTCCGTGCCGACGGGCTGACCGGCCCGGTCCTCCGGGTGGTCAGCGTCAACCAGACCGCGCCGGCCACCCCGTTCCTCCCCGGCTACGCGGGCGTGCCGGTGGAGTTGGCCCAGCCGGGGCAGGACTACCGGGCGGCGGGGGCGACCATCGTCCCCGTCCGAGGTGACGCGCCCGCCGTGCCCGCCGTACCGGCCGACGCGGTCACCGCCAGCGGCAGCGGCCTCGACCCGCACATCAGTCCGGCATACGCGCGACTCCAGGTCCCGCGGGTGGCCCGCGAGCGCGGCGCGGACCCGGCCGCGGTCGAACGTCTCGTCGACGAGCACACCACCGGCCGTACGCTCGGCTTCATGGGCGCGCCCGGGGTGAACGTGCTGGAACTCAACCTCGCCCTCGACGAGACGTTCCCGCCACGCTGACGCCAGCGAGCCGGGACCGCAGTGTCCCGGCCCGGCACCCGCACCCCGGCCGCCGACCGCGTGGAGAGGACCACTGCTGTGCCGCGAGGGGAACTACGCATCTACCTCGGTGCCGCACCCGGCGTCGGGAAGACGTACGCCATGCTCGAAGAGGCCCAGCGACGCGTCGAACGTGGCACCGACGTGGTGATCGCCCTGGTCGAGACCCACGGCCGCCCGCACACCGCCGCCATGATCGGTGACCTGGAGGTGATCGCTCGCCGCACCGCCACCTACCGGGGCGGCACCTTCCAGGAGATGGATCTCGACGCGGTCCTCGCCCGTCACCCCGCGGTCGCCGTCGTCGACGAATTGGCCCACACCAACGTGCCCGGGTCGCGCCACGCGAAGCGGTGGCAGGACATCCAGGAACTGCTCGACGCCGGGATCAGCGTGCTGTCCACGGTCAACATCCAGCACCTGGAGTCGCTCAACGACGTCGTCGCCCAGATCACCGGCACCACCCAACGCGAGACCGTGCCCGACCAGATCGTGCGGGCCGCCGCGCAGGTCGAACTGGTCGACATGACCCCCGAGGCGCTGCGGCGGCGGATGGCGCACGGCAACATCTACCCGCCGGACAAGATCGACGCGGCGCTCGGGAACTACTTCCGGGTCGGCAACCTCACCGCGCTACGGGAGCTGGCCCTGCTCTGGCTCGCCGGCACCGTCGACGAGCAACTCGACGCGTACCGCGCCCAGCAGGGCATCTCGGCCACCTGGGAAGCCCGCGAACGGGTCGTCGTCGCGCTCACCGGCGGCCCGGAGGGCGCCACGTTGATCCGCCGGGCCGCGCGCATCGCCGCCCGCAGCAAGGGCACCGATCTGCTCGCCGTACACGTGGCCCGCAACGACGGCCTCGCCGGAGCCGACCCCGCCCACCTGGCCCGGCAACGGGTGCTGGTCGAGAGCCTCGGCGGCACCTACCACCAGGTCCTCGGCAGTGACATCCCGGCCGCGCTGCTCGATTTCGCCCGCGGCGTCAACGCCACCCAACTCGTCCTCGGCGCCAGCCGGCGGGGCCGCTTCGCCCAGGTGCTCTCCCGTGGGGTCGGGGTCACCACCACCGCACTGTCCGGGCCCATCGACGTCCACCTGGTCACCCACCCCGAGGCCGGGCGGGGCCGGCGTACCGCCGGGGTCCCGGCGTTGTCCCGACGCCGCCGGCTGCTCGGCTTCACACTCGCCGTGCTCGGCATGCCGGTGCTGACCGCGTCGCTCAAAGCGCTGCCGGATCTCACCCTCACCAGCGACATCCTGCTCTTCCTCGCCGCCGTCGTCGGTGTCGCGCTCGTCGGCGGACTGTGGCCGGCGCTGCTCGCCGCGCTCGGTGGTTCCCTGCTGCTGAACTGGTTCTTCACGCCACCCTTCGCCACGTTGACCATCGCCGGGGCCGACAACCTGCTCGCGTTGGCGGTCTTCGTCGGCGTCGCCGTCGCCGTCAGCGGGGTCGTCGACATGGCCGCCCGCCGCACCCGGGACGCGGCCCGGGCCTCCGCCGAGGCGCAGACCCTGGCCACCGTGGCCGGGAGCGTGCTGCGCGGCCAGCGCCCGCTGACCGCCCTGCTGGACCGGCTCCGCGAGACGTTCGCGCTACGTGCGGTCAGCGTGCTGGAGTTGGTGGACGCGGCCGACGGCCGACCCGACCGGGCTCGCGAGGAGGCGGCCTGGCGGTTGGTCGCCAGCGTCGGCGACGCGCCGGCGACCAGCCCCGGTGCGGGCGAGACCGCCGTGCCGGTGGACGACCGACTCACCGTCGTGCTCTGCGGCCGCCGGCTGGCGGCCTCCGATCGGCGCGTCGTCGAGGCCTTCGCCGCCCAGGCCGCCGTCGCGCTGCGTCAACAACGCCTGGCCGCGCAGGCCGCCGCCGCCCGGCCGCTGGCAGCGGCGGACCGGATGCGCACCGCGCTGCTCGCCGCGGTCAGCCACGACCTGCGTACGCCGCTCGCCTCGGCCAAGGCGGCCGTGTCCAGCCTGCGCAGTCACGACGTCGAGTTCGACGCCGCCGACCGGGACGAGTTGCTCGCCACCGCAGACGAATCCCTCGATCGGCTCGGCCGCCTCGTCGCCAACCTGCTCGACATGAGCCGCCTACAGGCCGGGGCCCTCGGCGTACACGCCGTCGCCATCGGTGTGGAGGACGTCGTACCCCGGGCGTTGGACGAACTCGGGCCACCCGCCGCCGGTGTCCGCACCGACATCCCCGCCGACCTGCCGGCCGCGACCGCCGATCCCGGCCTGCTGGAACGGGTCCTGGTCAACATCGTCGCCAACGCCCTGCGACACAGTCCACCGCACCGGCCGCCACTGGTCACCGCCAGCGCCCACGCCGGCCAGGTCGAGCTGCGGATCATCGATCACGGGCCCGGCATTCCCGCCGACCAGTGGGAACACGTCTTCCAACCGTTCCAGCGCCTCGGCGACCGGGACAACACCGCAGGAGTCGGCCTCGGCCTCGCCCTGTCCCGCGGGCTTGCCGAAGCCATGGGCGGCAGCATCACCCCCGAGACCACCCCGGGTGGTGGACTGACCATGGTGCTGCGGCTGCCCGCCGCCGCATCGGTGACCGCCATGGAGGAACCGCCGGCATGAACCGGATTCTCGTCGTCGACGACGAACCGCAGATCCTGCGCGCCCTCGGCATCAACCTGCGCGCCCGTGGCTACGACGTGCAGGTCGCCGCCACCGGCACCGACGCCCTCAAGGCCGCCGCCCGCCATCCGCCCGACCTGGTCGTCCTCGACCTCGGCCTGCCCGACCTCGACGGCGTCGAGGTCATCCGAGGGCTGCGCGGCTGGACCGGCGTACCGATCATCGTGCTCTCCGGCCGGGCCGGCAGCGACGACAAGGTCACCGCCCTCGACGCCGGTGCCGACGACTACGTGACCAAGCCGTTCGGCGTCGACGAACTGCTCGCCCGCATCCGCGCCGTCACCCGCCGCCACACCGCCGACACCGCCGACGGCCGGGCGGGCAGCCAGGCACGCGTGGGGCGGCACACGGTCGACCTCGCCGAACGGATCGTGACCCGCGACGACGGCACCGAGGTCCGACTCACCCCCACCCAGTGGGGTGTCCTCGAACGACTGCTGCGCCACCCCGGCAAGCTGATCACCCAACGTCAACTGCTGCAGGACGTGTGGGGACCGGAGTACCAGAACGAGACCGGCTACCTGCGCCAGTACATGGCCCAGCTTCGCCGCAAGCTGGAAACCGACCCCGCCCGGCCACGGCACCTCCTCACCGAACCCGGCATGGGCTACCGCTACCGCCCCTGACGTGCGGCGATAGCGGTAGCAGCATCTGCTCGACGATGATCAGGCGTGGGCGTACGGAGCGGCTACGTCGAGGATCCAGGTAATGCCGAAGCGGTCGGTCAACATCCCGAATGCCGGCGCCCACTGCGCCGGGCCGTACGCCTCGATCACAGTGGCGCCATCCGCCAGTCTCTCCCACAGCGCGCCGACCTCCTCGACGGTCTCGCCGCGGACGGACAGGAAGAACGGCTCGCCCGTCAGCGTCATGCCGTTCTCACGCCGGGTCGAGGGCTGCGGCGCGCCGCCGGCGACAGTCTGGCCGGGCACGTCGTACGCCATGACGCGGAAGCCGTCGGCGGCCGCGACCTGGCCCCAGACGACCTTGCCGGCGTCGGGCAGTTCCTTCGGCATCCCGAAATCGCCGTACGTGATGATCGCGATGTCGCCGCCGAACACCGAGTGGTAGAACTCCAACGCCTCCCGAGCGTTGCCCCGGAAGTTGAGGTGGGCGGTCGTGGTGATGCTCATGAGACTCCTGGTGAGTATCCCGATCGGAGCGTCCGACCGGCGTCGTCCCCAAGATTCGACGACTGTGGTGACAGGTTGTGTCACCTACTGCGGTTAGGGTTCGCACCCATGCCGAAGACCTCCGCGCGACTGCTGGCGCTGTTGTCGCTGCTGCAGACGCGCCGCGACTGGCCGGGCGCGCTGCTGGCCGAGCGGCTCGACATCAGCCTGCGGACGGTGCGCCGCGACGTCGACCGGCTACGCGAGCTCGGCTACCCCATCGCCGCCGTCAAGGGCCCCGATGGCGGCTACCGGCTCAGCGCAGGCAGCGAACTCCCGCCGCTGCTCTTCGACGACGAGCAGGCCGTCGCCCTCACCGTCGCGTTGCAGATCGCCGCCACCACGCTGGGCGACCGCACCGGGGAAGCGGCAGCCCGGGCGTTGACCACCGTCCGGCAGGTCATGCCGTCCCGGCTCCGGCACCGCGTCAAGGCTCTCCAGATCACCGCCGTCGACCGGCCTGTCACCCGACCAGCCGCCCCGATCGACACCGGCGTGCTCCTGGCGATCAGCTCCGCCGTGCACGCGCGCGAGATCCTCCGCTTCGACTACGGCCCCGAAACCGCCGAGCAGCCGCCGCGCCGCGTCGAGCCACACCACGTCGTCACCTGGGACGGGCGGTGGTACCTCGTCGCGTGGGACCTCGACCGGTCGGACTGGCGCACCTTTCGCGTCGACGGGATCAGCCTGCGCACCCCCAACGGGCCCCGCTTCACGCCCAGGCAGCTACCCGGCGGTGATGTGGGCACCTTCGTCACCGGCAGGTTCCGCGGCGCAGCCGACGGCGTCACCGGTTGGCCCTGCCAGGGCACCGCGATCCTCGACCTGCCCGCCGCCACGGTGGCCCGCTACACCCGAGAGGGGATCGTCGAGGAGGTCGGCCCGGGCCGCTGCCGGCTCACGCTCGGCTCCTGGTCCTGGCCCAGCCTCGCCGCCGCCCTCGCCCGCTTCGACACCGAGATCGAGGTCGTCGGCCCCGCCGAGCTCACCGATGCCTTCGACCACCTGGCCCGCCGCTTCGCCAGGACGGCCGCCGGCCCGCCCCCGGTGGGGCCTGTCGATCAGGTTCGCGCTCGTAGCCGCTGACCGCTTCGTCGTTGGTCTCACCCACAGAATCTTTCGTTGACAGCAAAACAATCATGAAGGATTGTGATATCGACGCAGGTCACTTCGCGACCGTGCTGAGCCACAGTCGGCCGAAGGGGCACCCCCCTCTCACACCGGGGCCCACCGACCAACGTCTCCGGTGGTCGTTCGCCGACGATCGCCGGGCGATCCCCACGCGGTCGGTTCTGGGCGCGTGGCCCTCGCCAGGGAAGGTAGACATGACACCGGCTAGACAACGCAGGCGCTCCCTGCTCCGCTCAGGCATCGTGGCCGCAGCGATCGTGCTGGCCCTCACCGCGGCCGCCGCGCCCGCGGTGACAACCCCGGCCGAGGGGCAGATCCTCGCCGCGGGCGGCCCGAGCGCCGTGACCGGCTCCTACATCGTCGTGTTGCGGGATGCCGCCGTCGGGACCAAGTCCGTGGACACGACCGCCCGTACCCTCGCCGAACGGCAGGGCGGCAACGTCGGCCAGGTCTACCGGCACGCCCTGCGGGGCTTCGAGGCCCGGCTCACCGAACGCGGTGCCCGCCGGCTCGCCGCCAACCCGGCGGTGGCCTCGGTGACGCAGAACCACACGGTCTCCGTGTCGGACGTGCAGAGCCCCACCCCGTCCTGGGGTCTGGACCGCATCGACCAGCGCGCGTTGCCGCTGGACAACTCGTTCACCTACCCCCGGGTCACACCGGCGGTGCGGGCGTACGTCATCGACTCCGGCATCAACGTGGCGCACACCGACTTCGGCGGGCGGGCCGTGTCCGGCTGGGACTTCATGGAGGGGGACGCCGACGCCAACGACTGCCACGGCCACGGCACCCACGTGGCCGGCACGCTCGGCGGCACCACCTACGGGGTGGCCAAGGACGTGCAACTGGTGGGCGTACGCGTGTTCAACTGCAACGGCCGGGGCACCACCGCGCAGGTGATCGCCGGGGTCGACTGGGTGACCGGCGACCACGATCCCGGAGAGCTGGCGGTGGCGAACATGAGCCTCGGCGGCCCGGCGTACCAACCCATGGTCGACGCCGTGCAGCGCTCGATCGCCGACGGCGTCACCTACGTGGTGTCGGCGGGCAACGAGGACGGCGCCGACGCGTGCACGACCACCCCGGCCTCCGTCCCCGAGGCGATCACGGTGGCCGCCACCGGTCCCAACGATGCACGCGCAGCCTTCTCCAACATCGGTACGTGTGTGGATCTGTTCGCGCCGGGCGTCGACATCACCTCGGCCTACATCGACGGCAACACCTCCACCCGGACCGCCTCCGGAACGTCGATGGCCGCCCCGCACGTCGCCGGGGCCGCCGCGCTCGTCCTGGCCAACAACCCCACCTACACCCCGGCGCAGGTGACCCAGGCACTCCTGGACAACGCCACCCCCGGCGTGGTGACCGACCCGGGCATCGGCTCACCGAACCGACTGCTCCACGTCAACTCCACCGTGCCGGCCAACGACTTCACCCTGACCGCCACCCCGGCCAGCGGCACCGTCACGCCCGGTGGCACCGTCTCGACCACGATCACCGGCACCGTCACCCGGGGTGTCGCCCAGCCGGTCTCCCTCGCGGTCAGCGGCCTGCCCGAGGGGGTGACGGCTACCTTCCAGCCGGCCAGCATCTCCTCGAACGCAAGCACCACACTCACGATCAGCACCGCGGCGACGATGCTGGCCGGCAGCTACACCATCTCGGTGATCGGCACCGGAACCGACGCGATCCGGCCGGTGGCGTACCAGCTGCGCATCGACAACCCGCCCGGCTGCGTCGCCTCGGACGGCACCGACCGGGTGATCAGCGAGGGCCAGAACCTGTACGCCCCCATCACCATCACCGACTGCGCCGGTCGCGCCGCCCGCAACAGCACGATCGAGCTGCACATCGGCCATGCCAACATCAGCGAACTCGACGTACGGCTGATCTCGCCCGCCGGCACCTGGTACTACCTGCTGGATCACACCGGCGCAGGCGCCAAGCGCGTCGACTACACGCTCACCTACGACCTGTCGTCGGAGACAGCGAACGGCACCTGGCAGCTCTACGTCAGTGACAACATGTACCAGGGCACCGGGTTCCTCGACTCGTGGACGCTCAACCTGGCGGGCGTCGACCTCCCGCCGCCGGCCTGCGGCGGTATCGCCACCGCCGACGTACGGATCCCGGAGAACGGCACGATCGAATCGCCGATCAACGTGGCCGACTGCGGCCGGGCACCGTCCACCACCAGCTACGTCGAAACCAACATCGCTCACCAGTACAACCGAGACCTGCGACTGTCCCTCGTCGCACCGGACGGACAGGCCTTCCTGCTCAAGGAGAGCCTCGTCGGGTCGTATCGGGCAAACTCCCGCGAAGCCTTCATCCTCGATCTGTCGAGCAAGCCGACGCCCGGCACCTGGAAGCTACGGGTCGAGAATGTGGCCTCGTACGCAGGGATGCTTGACGGTTGGAAGCTGACGCTCGACGGCGGTCCGCCGGCCACCACCCCACCGCCCACCACACCTCCCCCGACCACGCCGCCGCCCACCACCCCACCGCCCACCACCCCACCGCCGACCACCCCGCCGCCGACCACCCCACCGCCCACCACCCCACCGCCGGGTGCGTCCTGCACCGCGGTCTACACAGTCCAGGACCAGTGGAACGGCGGATTCGTCGCCACCGTGACCGTCACCGCGGGAACCACCGCCCTCAACGGCTGGCGAGTCACCCTCACCCTGCCGAGCGGTGCGTCGGTGGTCAACGTCTGGAACGGCGTCCGCAGCGGTACGAGCGGCACCGTCACCGTCACGAACGAGCAGTACAACGGAGGACTGACCGCGGGCCAGACCACCAGTTTCGGATTCCAGGGCGCCGGTAACGGCAACGGAACCACCGCCACCTGCACCGGAAGCTGAAATACCACAACTGCCGAGCCATCCTCGTCCCGCGCACCGACGGGTTCACCCGGACGCAGGACGAGGATGGCTGGTCACCGGCGCCGTACGAGCCGCCAGCCCAGCAACCCGTACCAGATCATGACGGGTAGCTGGAGGGCGTAGCCGAGTTGTTCCAGGGTTGGTGACATGCCGTTGGTCCCGGTGGTCCACGGAACGGCGACGGCGGCGAGGCCGGCCAGCGCGGCGAGCCCTCCGGCGCGGCGGAGCCGGTCCGGTAGATCGACGCCGATCGCGGTGACCGCTGCGGCGGCCGCCCAGAGCAGCCCGGCGAGGTTGACCGTCCACTTCGCGGTGAGCAACACCGCGCCGGCCACATCGGCGACGGTGTCCGCCGGCGTCGCGGCGAGCTGGGTCACCGCGAGGTTGCCGGCGTCGTGGAGCAGGCCCGCCAGCCCCGCGGCAGCCAGCAACCCACCCGCGAGTACGGCAAGGTGCGGCCTGACCATCACGTCGGGCTTGCCGGCCAGCACCAGTCCCGCCGCGGTCAACGCCAGCCAGCCGAGTACGTCGAACGCGAGTTCGGTCAGATGCAGCCCGACGTGATCGTGTACGGCAGTCAGTGTGGTGGCCGGATCGGCCGGATTCAGGGTCAGCCCCGATGGCACCACAATCGCCGCTGCGGTCAGGATCGCCACCAACGAGATCAGCAGGAGCATGCCGGCAAGCCGGGCACCCGGGTCATTGTCAGCCAGTGTCATGGTGGGCGACGCTAGAACTCTGCCCCAGGGAGAAGGTCAAGCATGTGGCGAATCGGGGAACTCGCCCGGATGACCGGCGCAACCGAACGAGCCCTGCGCCATTACGACAAGATCGGGCTCCTGGTGCCGACGGCCATCGACCGCACGTCCGGCTACCGCTGGTACGGCGTCGCGGCACTGTCCCGACTGGAACGAATCCGCGGACTTCAACGCCTCGGCCTGTCCCTGCGCGACATAGCCGACCTGATCGACGCACCCGAGGTACAGGTGCGGCAAGCAGTACGCGAAACAGTGGCAGACATCCGCCGACGCATCACGGCCCTGGACCAGACAGCGGACCGCGCCGAGGACTACCTCGACACACCCGCGCCGCTCCTACCCCAACAGGCCACCGTCGGCACCCGCCATCTGCGCGTCCGTCACCTCGAAGTCACCCACCCCGGCGAGCTCGCGGCCGTCTGCGCCGCGTACCCCACCAGCACGCTGTTGACCTGGCTACGGGCACTCCCCCACGGCGGCTTCAGCGCCGCTGTCGACACCGGAGGCACCGGTGAGCGGCTCACGCTGCCGGCCCGCACGGTGGCACGCGCCGTCATCCCGCCCGCCACCGGCATCATCGACGCCGGGCAGCACCTCTTCGCCTGGCTACACCGTCATCACCTGGCCATCGCAGGCCCCACCGTCGAAGACCACCTCAGCGACGCCGACGGCGACCACGTCACAGTGCTGGAGGTGCCCATTGACACCACCCGACCAGCCGCCACCCCCACTGGACGCCCGAAGGACCCGCTCAGCACACCCGACAAAGCTCGGGAACCAACCCTGCAGGAGCGGATGGAACACTCATGAGCCGGTGACGGCAGCGGCTATGACGGAGAAGAGTGCCGCGGCAAGCAGAACCAGTAGCAGGCGCTGCCCGCACGGGGGAACGGGCAGCGCCTGAGCGGCAATGATAACCCAGGGCGTCAGCTCGGGCTCGGGACGGCAGCCGGTACCGCCAGCAATGGGAAACCTCCACCCGACCGCTGGTCGAAGCCCCGGGGGAACTCACCCGTTCCGGCAACGTCAGGGCCTCGCCCTCTCTCCGGAGGCGGGCTCACTGGCAAACCGGGCGACGGTTTCACGTACCAATGGCTCAGACAACGAGATCGATATCAACGCCAGCCTACGGGCGTCGGCCTCGACGTCGACATGTGCAACCTTCGCCGGCTGCGGCTCAAGGTCAGGTTCAACCTCACGCCGCACGACACGACCTTGTTCAAGGCGCCGTACGGCAACCAGAATCGCCGCCGCCTCACCAGCCGCTGCCGCCCGGGCCTGGTCCCAGCCGAGTTCAGCCGCCCGACCTGAAGCGACGGTCCTCACCTGGGCGTCCTGCGGCCCCAGGGCCTGGATGCCATCACCGATCTCCACACATCGCCGGTACAGCCGCTGCTCCACGCCGAACACCCACCATGGATCACGCTTGGGCCGCCGCGGCGTCACCAGCACGATGTCCGGAACCGCCTGGTACAGCAGATACCACAGCGCATGCAGGTCCCGGTACATTGCGCTTCGACGAGGCCAGGCTCGAACGCCGTCCACCGCCTTCCACAACGTCGCCAGAACGAAGCTCGAACAGATCAACACCACCGAGAACGTGACAAGCGTCTGAGTCACCACCGGCTCTGGCCACGGAGGTGCGAGGTCGGCCAACTTCAGTCCGAGGAACAGCGCCTTGTGCGCAACGAAGGCCGCGCCGAACGCCGCACCAGCGCTGAGCAGCCCCATAATGATCTTCAACCGGGTACCGGCATAGCGCGCGTATCCGAGCGACATCCGCAGGATGTCCACAACGGTCACCCCGAGGTAGATCAGGAACGCGAGCATGTAGATCGAGACCTGCGGCATGTCCCCGTAGCGTTCGGCGAAGTGCAGCGGCTCCGACTCAGGGAAGTCTGCGGCGTGGAACATCGCGATCATGACAGCCAGCACGGCGCCCAGGAACACCAGCCGCCGTGGCATCAACCTGCGCGCCTTCTCCGGGTCACCCAGATGGAGGAACAGGAACTGGATCGCGGTGGCCGCTATCAGCGCTGACCCGTGCTCGATCGGCTTCGCCAGGTTCGCCACACCCGAGACCCTGTCGATCAGGCTGTGGACGGGAGCCCAGCCGGCCGTCACCGCGATCCCGCATCCCAGACAGATACCCGCCTTCGCCAGGATCGTCCGGTTACCTGGATCTCGATGCAACGCCCAGAGCTTCACGATCAGAGCAACCGCGGCGACCACGGCCGCCACTACATGTCCGGCTGCTACCACCACGAGCCTTCTCCCCGTCTACTCCGCCAGGACGGCAGCAATGCGGTACATCACCGCTGCCGTTGCATCCGCGAGGTCCTCGAAGGCGCCTACCTGATCCCCGCCGTCGAGCCGGGCACCCAGGTAGGTTGCCAACAGCTCCGCGTCGTGTTCCTGCTGCTCGCCGAAGGCCGACGTCGAACGCGCGAGCACGACTTCCGTCGGCGTGTCATCCAAGCCGGCGACCTGGCCCGTCCCCCACGAGAGTGCTGCATGACCGGCGTGCCGCAGTGCGATGTGCATCAGCTCGTGCAGGATCGTCTGAAGCCGGAGAATCGGCGGCGAGTCGCGGCCGTAGAGGACGTAGTCGGTTTCGCCCGTGGCCACCCACAGTCCACACGGTCCCGTCTGCTCAACGCTCATGGCGACGAACTGAATGCGACGATGCCGTACCGCCTCCAGGGCCGCCACCAGTGCCTGTACCGTCAGCGGCATCGGCAGGTCGAACTCAAGCTGGCGCAGGAGGCGATGTGTCCGACGTTGTTGGTGCCACATCGCCTACTGCCACTCCCCCCGCGTAGAGAGCCCCGCACCGGAACACCGTCTTGCCGTTTGTTCAGGATGTCCTGGTAGGGCGCTCGACTGTTCAGCCGAGCGCACAACCACAACAGTGGCAGACGCAAGCTGGCAGCTTAGCTAGACGGAGCCGGTTCCGGGGAGTTCCGTCGAGCGATGGGTCGTGGAGGTTCCACCGCTGGGAGCAGAATGCAGATGTGACCGTAGCCATCAGCAGTCAGGCTCGACGACCGGCCCACCGTGTGGCTCGCATCGCGACCGAAGTGTTCGCGCCTGCCCTCCTGGCCGCCGTCATGCCTATTGTGGTCGGAACCGCCAGCGCTCCGTCGATCCGCGAAGGCCTGCCATGGGCACTGACCGGAGCACTTTTCTGCGCCGTCATCCCGAACAGCTTGATCTGGTGGGGCGTACGTCGTGGTCGGCTGACGGACCATCACATTCGGGTCCGCGAGCAGCGGCGAACCCCGCTGGTCTACGGATTGTTGTCGGTCATCGCCGGCATCGCCATGATGGTCAGCTTCGACGCTCCCCGACGACTCCTCGCCATGGTTGTCGTGATGCTCGCCATCGGCGTGGCAGTCACCGTCGTCAACCTTTTCTGGAAGCTCAGCATTCACGCGGCGGTAGCCGCGGGCTCCGCCGCAGTACTTGTGATCGAGTTCGGTCCGACGCTCCTCGTGTCGGTGCCCGTAGTGGCGCTCGTCGGCTGGTCACGGGTCCGGTTGGGCGAGCACACCACCGGTCAGGTCCTCGCCGGCACCATCGTCGGTCTGCTCGTCGCAGTGCCGACGTTCGGTCTGCTGCGCTAGGCCGGCGGCCTATTCTGGCTGGTTTCGCCGACCCGGTGCCTTGCTCTGCGCCTCCAGTGCGGCGACCTGTTCGACTATCGCGCGCAGGCTCGCCCGAGACGGCCCGGCAGGCATCCGTCGGGCGAGCACCGTGATGGTCTCAAGGTCAGGATCGGCTTCCACCTCGACGTTCGCGCTGACAACGTCCGGTGCGACCGACTCGAAGAAATAGTTCGGCTGTACTCGGAAGAAGTTCGCCAACTGCTGAATAGCCGACCGCGTGGGATTGTCTCTCTCCCCATTGAGGAGGTAGTTGACATAACTGGTCGACAGCCCTGTCCCCTTCGCCACCTCGTCCGGTGTGTACGGCTTGCCTGTGCCGGGCTTGCGACGGGTGTCGAACAGGTGCCGTAGCCGGGCGGCGAACGACCCGTTGGCACAGTCGGCCATGGCCCCCTCCTGGTCAAACCCCGCACACCACCATTGTGGTCAAGTGCGTGCGCTTTATCCACAATAGTTGCGATAGGCGCTGCTCACGTGTTTGACTTGGCCGCACCCGACCACTGTTGTGGCAGTGACACCGTAGCGGACAACCAAAGTGAAGCAACAGGTGAACCCGACATCAGGTGTGTCGACGTCACATACCGCACAGTCGGGGCGGTGAACGCCGATCGCGGAGGGGACGAAACGGGGGATGCGCAAGCCCGCCCAGAGTCCGCACCACAGCACTCTGGCACCGGCGCGAGGGGTTGAGAGCCGGTACGGCCGCAGCGCATCAGGGGGGATCGTGACCCGACGCGAATCGGCAACCGTGGCCCCGGGCTTGACGGCCCGGGGCCACCACAACCGGTCGGCTTTCGGGAATCCGCCTGCGAAACCGGATCGCACGGCGGCGCGGCGCATGCCGAGCGCCATCTGGCACCATGACCACTGTGGTGGCAGCGGTCACCGGCTCACCCAGCCTCCGCCACGCGTCGACGGTCAGACCGGCGTGCGTGACCAGGAGTTCTTCTCCGTCGACGGTGCGCACTGCGGCGGCCACCCGCAGGCGATCCCGCAGCCACCAGCTCTTCAGCAGTGCGGCGTCCTCGTCGGGCAGCCGCTGCGGCCAGAACATCTCCGCGCCCAGGTACTGCGATTCGTGGTTGCCGACGAGCTGGATCCACCGCCGCGGATCCTCCAGGCGTTGCCGAACGAAGGTCAGCACGCCGGGACTGTCCGGTCCACGGTCGATCAGGTCGCCGACCTGGATCATCACGGCATCCCGGGTCGGCTGCGCGGACGCCACCGCCTGAGACAGCTGGTCGGCACATCCGCCGACATCACCAATGATCATGACCTTCGCCATGCCCCCGCCCTCCGTACGCCCGATACCCCGGCTGTCAGCGGTGCCGCCGGTTCCTGATTGACTCACCCCATGGAGCTGGTTGTCGATGCCGGCGACGTGTCCCTGCCGGCCACGCTGGACGTGCCGGTGGACGGGCCGACGCGCGGCGCGATCGTCGTCCTGCACGGCTCCGGCGAGCCGCGACGCTCGTACTTCCTCTACGAACACCTGGCGCGGGTGTTCCCGGCGACCGGCGTGGCGGTGCTGCGCTTCGACCGTCGTCCGCGTGAACGGGGCGACGTGCCGTACGCCGTCCAGGCCGACGACGCCCTGGCGGCCGTCGCCCAGGTGCGTCGTCACGTCGGCGACGTCCCCGTGGGGTTGTGGGCGTGGAGCCAGGGCGCCTGGCCCGCGTCCGCGGTCGCGGCCCGTCGGCCCGAGCTGATCTCGTTCCTCGTGCTGGTCGCCGGTAGCGGGGTGAGCCCGGCTGCCCAGATGCGGTACGGGACCGCGCAGCAGTTGCTCCTGAATGGCTACGCAAGCGCTGAACTCGCCGACCTGACCCGCCTGCGGGAAACCCTGGAGAACGTCGTACGCGGGCACATCGACCGTACGACCGCGCAGGCGGTCATCGACGGGTACGCCGACCGGCCGTGGTTTCCCCTCGCCCACATCCCACGCGATCTGGACGACCATCCCGGCACCTGGGCGGACATGGACCACGACCCGGAGCCGGTCATCGCGCAGGTGCGCTGCCCGACACTGCTGTTCTACGGCGAGGCCGACGAGTGGACTCCCGCCGACGACAGCATCGCCGTGTGGCGGCGCGCCGCCGCCACCGGCGACCTGACCGTGCACCGGCTCGCCGGCTGCACCCACCTGCCGACCGTCGGCGGGGCCGAAGCGCTCGGATCGATCAGCTCCGACTACCGCAGCACGATGCTCACCTGGGTCCAGCAACGAATGCGCCGTTGACCCGTCAGCGTCAGCACAGGCCTAGATCAGACGACGTCGTACCCGCCACACCACCATGCCGATCAGGATCGCCGCGACGGCGATGAACAGGGCCGCCTCGATGAGCTGGAACGTCCAGAACCGGTCGGCCGGGTGGTGGACCCCGAACTGCTGGACGCCTCGGGCGTGCAGGAACTGGTTGAGGTTGGTGCCGGCCTGGTTGGCGGCCTCCTCCAGCTCGTAGTACTCGGTCGCGCTCAGCCTGCGCCCGGTGGCGTCCGCGTAGCCACGTTCGATCGTCCAGTCGGCGACGCTGTGCCCCGCCTGGTCCTTCGCGCCGCCGACGGGAACCGGGGCCATTGTGGTGAGCGGCGTGGCGTACACGGGACGGGCCAGCAGCGCCACCGACATCCGGGCGGCGACGAACGCCCCGAACGCGACGCCGAACGCGGGCAGGCTGCGTCGCAGGATCGCCCCTGCGGCGGTGGCGACGCCGAACGCGAACAGCGCGTACGCCATCGGAACGAGTCCCTCCAGGTCGAAGGCGTCGTACTGGAACCGCCCTTCCCACGCGTCGAACGGCTGACGGAACCAGGTGAGCACCACGGTGAACATCCCGGTGAGCGCGACGGTGACGCCGGCCAGTGCCACGAGCTTGGCCGCCAGCCAGCGCATCCGCGGCACGGCCTGCGTCCAGGCGAGCTGCCAGGTGCCGTCCTCCAGTTCGCGCGCGAGCAGCGGCGCACCGAGGAACGCACCGATGACGACGGGGACCAGGTAGAAGGCCGCCAGGAGGTTCTCCAGGTACCCGTACTCCTCGTCGAGCCGGCGGAACGCGGCCGTGCAGGCCTCGTCGACACCCGCCTCGCCCGCACAGCGGGCGGGACCACCGGGGAACAGGTCGTGGGCCTGTGTCCCGAGCACGAGCAGGGCGACGCCGAACAGGCCGACGAGCAGACCCAGGACGCAGACCTCGGTGCGGTGCTGACGCCAGATCAACCACCTCATACCGCCACCTCCGACCAGACCGTGCCGCTCGGCTCGGACGACCGGCGCAGATACGCCAGCACCAGCTCCTCCAGCGCGACCGGCTGGGCCTGCCAGCCGGGCGCGGCCGGGAGCCCACCGTCGCGTACCAGCAGGGTCGTGTGCCGGTCGCTGTGGACGGCCTGCACGACGGCGCCGGCCCGGTCGAGGTCGGTGGCCGTACGCGGGCCGACAAGCAGCCGGTGCTCGGCGAGGAGGGTGTCGATGTCACCGGTGAGCGTGACCCGACCCTGGTTGAGCACGACCAGGTGGTCGCAGACACGCTCCAGCTCGTGCACGACGTGCGAGGAGAACAGGACGGTCACCCCGCCTTCGGCCACCGCACCCATGAGGACCTGGAGAAACTCGTGCCGAGCCAGCGGATCGAGGCTGGCCACCGGCTCATCGAGGACGAGCAGGTCCGGCCGCTTCGCCAGCGCCAGAGCCAGCGCGACCTGGGCCTGCTGCCCGCCGGAGAGCGTGCCGGCCCGGCGGTCGAGCGGGATGCCCAGCTTCGCCAGCCGGCGCTCGGCCAGCCCCTGGTCGAACCGCAGGTTGCAGGCCCGGCCGAAGTGGAGCATCTCGGCGACGGTGAAGCGCTTGTACAGCGGGTGGTCCTGGGCCAGGAACCCGACGCGGGACAAGGTTTGCGGGGTGCTGGCGGTGACGTCGTGGCCGAGGACCTCCACCGTGCCGGTGCTCGGGGCCAGCAACCCGACGACCAGGCGCAGCAGCGTGGTCTTGCCCGCGCCGTTCGGCCCGACCAGGGCGATCACGCCGCCCGCCGGCAGGGCCAGGGTGCAGTCACGCAGCGCCCAACCCTTCCGGTACCGCTTGCCCACACCGTCGGTGCGCAGCGCGAACTCGGTCCCTGTCACGCCACGTCCTCGTTCCTCGTCTGCTGGTGGACGGAAGTGAAGAGCGCGTTGACCGCCTGTTCGTCGAGGCCGGCCGCGTAGGCGCGGCGCAGCCAGGTCGCCAGGCCGCGGCGCAGCGAGGTGTACGTCGATGCCGACATCGCGGCCGACTGCTGTGCGTTGACGAACGTGCCCTGGCCGGGCCGACCGGTGACCAGGTTCTCCTGCTCCATCTGGCGGTACGCCTTGGCGACGGTGTTCGGATTGATCGCCAGGTCCTCGACCACCTCGCGAATGAGCGGGAGGCGGTCACCGGGTTGGAGAAAACCCAGCAGCACCGCCTGGCGGACCTGCTGGACGAGTTGCAGGTACGGCGGCACCCCGGAGCGGGTGTCGAGCCGGAAGACGAACACGATGACTCCTCACTGCTTTACTAGGACCATAGTAAAGCAGTGAATCACTGGTCAAGAGAGCCGACGTGCCCGCTCGTCTGCGCTCAGGGGACTAGCTGTCCTCCTTGTCGAACGGTTCGTCGCTCCACCGCCACCAGGCCTCATCGCCCTCGATGTGCAGCAGGAACTCGGGCACCTCCCGGCCCTGCGGGTACCGCAGCGTCACGGCATTGCGGACCGCGTCGTACGCGCGCTCCCAGGACTCACCGTTCTGGTCGATGTGGTCGAGCAACCGCAGTTCCTCGGCGAAGAGCGGCCGGACCTCCGGGAAGCCTTCCGTCGGACGGACATGAGCGTTGAGCCACGGGAAGTCACCACCGGTCACCACGAGATCAGCAAGCAGGCCGCCATCGTCCCGCCGGTGCAGCGTCCACACGTCGCATTGATCATCACGCACGCGGCGAGACTAGCGACTGCAGCGAACAGCCTGTCGACTCGTACCCGGCTCCGGCTCTGCCGAGCGGCCGGCGCTCCTGCTCGGCGTGCGGGCCGATGCCATCGCTTCGGCCCGGGTATCCCAGCCGATGGTCCTGCCGGGATCGCCGTGCGGTGTCGGTGGACGATGGCAGGGTAGGCGTCATGGCGATCGACGTACGCCCCGCGACGGTGTTCGAAGATACCGGCTGGCGGGTGGGGCGCGGGCTGAGCGAAGCTCAGGTGTGATCGTTGTTCAGCGGGTTCGCGTGCGGTGGACGGCTGATGCACGCGGCGCGACAGCCGCGAACGCACGCCGTGGCCTCGACCGGGCCGTGGCCTTGCCCCGGTCGCTGCCGGACGGCGATGTGGTCGTCCACGAGGTCCTGGCTGACCAGGCGGTCGACTACGAACGCCAGGAAAAGGTGCTGCACGGCGGCGTGAAGCAGGCCCGCGACATCGGCCTCTGGCTGGGCCGCACCGGACAGACCCTCACCGTCGACCGGCTGCCCGGTGCGGCAGCCTATCCGCGACCGTACGCCTCCACTCGCCTGTTCACGCTGACCACAGGTCAGGTCGGCCGTTACCGGGCGAACTTCCGGTTCACCGGCTGCGCCTGCAGCCCGAGCTGGTACTACGAGGATTGGCTGGTGCACGTCAGCTACGGCCAGGTGACTCCTGGACACTTCGTACACCGACAGCCGGACCGCGATGTCGACCACCGCGTGCACCTCTACGGCGGAACGGCTCGCCGCAATCCGTGACAGGGGCACCCGTGTCCGGGCGGGTGATGTGCGTCAGGTGGCGGTGACACGCTCTTGCGAGATCGCGCTCGATCAGGGATTGAGTGGCATCGGAGCCGCGAGGGGACCACTCGATCCACGATCGAGCGTGACCTTGCCGCAGGCGCTGAGGTGTCAGGGCCGGGTCGGGGGTTCGTTCCGGTACGCCTCGTGCAGGAGGTGCGCGAAGGTGGTGCCGTCGGCGAGTTGCCGGTCGCCCAGGTGGGAGACGGCAATGGCGGGGGTCCACGAGTTCATGAGGACGCATGCCAGGTTCTCGGTCAGGTCGGCCCGGCGGATGTCGCGGGTCTGCTGAGCGACGCCGAGGTGGGCAAGCTGACGGGTGAGGATCTGCATGGTGACTCCGGGCAGAAGGTCGGCCTGCGGCCAGATCACCGTCTCGCCGTCCCAGAAGGCCAGATTCCAGATGGTCGCTTCGCTGAGCCGGCCCGTACCGCCCTCGAAGACGGCGTCGTCGACGCCGCGGGCTCGGGCCTGCCGGAGGTACCAGGTCTTGGCGACCTCGCCGACGTGCTTGATGCCCGCCAGGTGCCGCTGGTGGCTCACGACGTCCAGGGCCATCGGCCCGGTCGGCGGCTGGGCCGGGTCGGTGAGCTTGATCAGCACGTCCAGGGCCGGGTCGGTGTCGTCGACCATGAACTCCCCCGGCCGGGAGGTGACGAAGCAGGCCACCGACGCGTCCGGCCCGCCCTCGTCGACGGCCAGGCGCAGGTACTCGCGGACCCGGCTGGTGGACAGGTGCTGGCCGAACAGCACCTCGCTGGCCCGACGCAGCCGCTCCAGGTGCAGATCCAGGCCCCGGACGGCCCGGTCGCGGACCTGCATCGCGGTGAAGTGGGCGTAGCCGGCGAACGCCAACGGCGCGAGGTCGGCGGCGGTGGCGGGCTTACCGTTGAGATGAGTGAGCGAGACAGCCATGCCAGGACGGTAGGAGCTGACATCAGTGTCACAGGCAAACGGCCAGCGAAGGCAGTTGCTGCGCATCGGTGAGTTGGCCCTGCGCACCGGGGTCAGCCCGCGGATGCTGCGCTACTACGACAACCAGGGCCTGCTGCCCGCCGAGCGGTCCACGACCGGGCAGCGGCTCTTCGACGTCTCGGCGGTGGAGCAGGTCCGCTCCATCCGCCTCCTGCTCGACGCCGGCCTGCCGACTCGTGTGATCGCCGAACTGTTGGGGTGCATCCACGAACCCGGCCGACTCGAACCCTGCGCGGTGCCCACCCTCGTCGAACACCTGCAGGCGTACGACGAACGCATCGCCGCTCTACTGAGCACCCGCACCGCCCTGCAAGGGCTCATCGACTCGTCGAGCCCGACGCAGGGACAGCTCGGGGCGGGCGCGCCGCGATAATGGCGGTGCGGCGCAACGCCTGCTGCCGGAGACTCGCTCACATGGTCACGTCAGTACACAGCGTCGCCGACCTGACCGCGGCGATGCGCTCGGGTGCCCGGGTGAAGTTCCTGTTCTTCTGGGGCCACCAGCCGCAGCGCGACGGCAGCGCCGGGGCGGGCTGCCTCAGTCAGTGGTGGCCGGCGCCGTTCACCATCGACGGGCTGCGTTTCGCCACCGCCGAGCACTACATGATGTGGCGCAAGGCCACCCTCTTCGACGATGACGCCACCGCCGCCCGGGTCCTGGCGGCGGCGCACCCGCACGCGGCGAAGACGCTGGGCCGGCAGGTCACCGGCTTCGACCAACACGTGTGGGAGCAGCACCGCTACGACATCGTGCTGACCGGCACCGTCGCGAAGTTCGACAAGCATCCTGCGCTGCGCACGTACCTGACCGGCACCGGTAAGCGGGTCCTCGTGGAGGCCAGCCCGCTCGACCGGATCTGGGGCATCGGCCTGGCCGCCGACCATCCGCACGCCACCGACCCGGCACGCTGGCGCGGGCTGAACCTGCTCGGCTTCGCACTCATGCAGGCCCGCGACATCCTGACCGGACAGGAAGCCGCCCGCTGATCGAGACCGTGACGTGGGGACCGGGCTGTCGTGATCAGGAGGTGGTGGGAGGGCCGCCGCCGACCCGGCGGGCCGAGCGAGGCGCGGCCCGGGTGGGGAGGCCCACCCGTACGACGTGCAACAGCCGCTCGGGTGCCACGTCCAGCAGCGCGGCGAGGGCGGTACGGGTGGCGGCGACGTCGATCAGTTGGCTGAGCGGGTGGGCTGCCAGCCCGGCTGTGTGCAGCGTCAACCAGCACCGCATCAGCACCCGTCCGAACTCGACCTGCCCGGCCGGGTCGAGGCTGTCGGGGGCGACCAGGGCCAGCACGGTGCCGCCTCGGGCGAGCGGGTTGTCGGCGGCGGCGAGCAGCCGGGGCAGGCCAAGTGGGCGCAGCACCGGGTACGCGGCCAGCGCCGCGCGTAGGCCCACCGCGGCGGGCCGGGACAGGGCGAGGCAGCGGTCGGTGAGCCCGTCGGTGTGGTACTTCGGGTGCGCCGGGTCGAGCCGTAGCCAGCGGCGCAGTTCGGCGGTGATCGCCGGGTCCGCGTACAGGTGCCGGTCGGCGGTGCGCAGGAGGGCACCGAGCCGGCCGGCGTGCGGCACGACCCGTACGCTGCCGCCGGCTCGTCGGGCGATCCGGTCCACCGCCGCGAGCACGTCCGGTCCCGGACCGGCGGCGAAGTGACCCCGGTCGGTACGGCGTTCCCACACGTCGATGGCGCGGAAGGGGGTCGAGTAGCGGTGTGTGGTGGGCCGCAGCCGACCCACCCACCGGTCGTCGTGGTCGGCGACGTACTTTAGGGGCAGGTCGGCGTCGGCCGCGACGATCAGACAGGTCTCGACGAACGCGCCGAGGGACAGCCGCAGGTCGCGGCCGTTGGGGTCGGCCGCCGGCAGCGTGTGGGCGGCGTCCCATCCGACGCGGATCGCTGCGGACTCGTACCGCAGCCGCCACGGTTGGGTGTTGTGAGCGCTCGGGGCCCGCCAGCACAGCGGTGCGAGCGCACGGAACGCGGCGAAGTCCACCTACCGCTCCTTCGCGTAGAAGGTGTACCCGTGCAGCGGGCGACCGCCGAGGCGTCGGTACTGGGCGGCCGAGGCCGGGTTGTCCCGCTCGACATAGGTGCTGCGCAGGGTGGTGTAGCCGGCGGCGTACAGGTTGTGGTGCAGGTGGGCGGAGAGCAGCCGCTGGTAACCGTGTCCCTGGTACTGCGGCACGACACCCTTGATGATCAGCACCGCCTCCCGCCGGTAGCGGCGGCGGGAGACCAGCAACCGCAGCTGGTTGACCGGGTGCAGGTTGCCGCGCACCCCGGCCAGGAACTCGCTGATGTCCGGTACGCAGAGCACGAACGCCACCGCCGCGCCGTCGCGGGTCAGGTAGAGCAGCAGCGACTCGTCCAGCAGGTACGCCAGCCCGTCGGTCTGCCGCCGCAGCTGCTCGGCAGAGATCGGGGTGTAGTAGCCGAGCTGGGCGAAGGAGTCGTTGAGCATCCCGCGCAGCAGGTCGAGCTGCTCGTCGAGGCGGCGCAGCTCACCTCGGTGCACTTCGAGGCGTACGCCATCGGATTTTATGTATGTCGACGGCTTCGGCTGCGGCGGGGCGGGCACGGGGCAGATCCAGGTGTCGGCTTCGAAGCGGCGGTGGAACCCGTACGCCTCGTAGGCGATCGGGTAGTGCGGCGGGTTCCAGGCGCTGTCGACGAAACCCCGGTCGGCGTACCCGGAGGTGATCACCCCACCGGCCTGGTTGGGTAGCAGCGCCACCGGGCCGAAGAGCAGCTCCCGGTCGGCGGCGGCGTGGGCGGTGATCGCGTCGAACAGCGGCCCGGCGGCCGGCTCGGTGAACTCGGTGAGCCCGAAGAGCTGGCAGCGGCGGCCGAGTTTGGCGTCGAAGGCCGCGTCGGTGTGCAGAGTGGTACGTCCGATCACCGTGCCGGTGGCGTCGCGCAGCAGGTACATCGGCACGCCGTCGCGCCACCACCGCCGAATCTGCTGCCGTGGGGTGGGCACGTGACGCGGTTCGCCGGCGTACAGCCGGTCGGTGAGGGTGCAGAAGTCCCGCAGGTCCCGGCGGCCGGTGACCCGTTCGAACCGGGTTCTCACCGCACGACCTCCGGCCCGGTGCGCTCCGCGCCGATGGGGGTGAAGGTGGCGATGTGTCCCATCTCCGGGCCTTCGGCGCGCCACGTGCCGTTGGAGTATCCGTCGGGGGCGGCGGTGTAGAGCCGGATGAAGCCGGCGGTCGCGTTGCGGGTGCCGTCGGTCAACCAGACCATCAACCGGCGGTGCTCGCGGGTCCGGGCGAAGCGCAGCATCGCGTCGCGGTCGGTGAAGAAGGCGATCGTGCCGAGGGTCAGCGGGAACTGCCAGTAGACGGTGTGCCAGCAGTAGCCGGACATCCGTCGCATGTCGCGGACCATCCGGAACCAGGCCGGTGCCAGCCGCAGCAGGACCAGCGGGTTGGTGTAGCGGGTCGCGCCGATGAACATGGCCCCGGCGCGGGCCTGCGCGGGAGCGCGGGAGAAGTCACGGGTACGCATGGTCACCTCACCAGATAGACGTTCTTGATCTTCTGATCGCCGACGAACGGGCCGCTGCCGGGATCGTGCAGTTCCACCCGCAGGTCACCGGCGGTCGGGTCCTCCAACAGCGACTGGGCGAAGTCCCGGGAGACCGAGGTGAGGTGCCGGCGTACCCCGCTGCGGCAGGCGGCGGCGAGGGCCTCGCGTTGCGACGCGGGCAGCGGACGGCGCAGTTCAATGTGGATCACCGGCCGGGTCTCCAGCGCCGCGTCCTCGACCAGCGCCAGGCAGAAGCGGCTGATCTCGGCGGCGTACGCGTTGCCGGTGTAGAGGCCGTACTCGACGTCCTGGGGGTAGAGGTTGGCCCCCAGGTAGGAGACCGTGGAGTCGCGCCGGCCGAACAGCAGCAACACCGGCAGGGTCATCCGTTCCGCGGAGACGGCGGTGCGGAACTCGGCCCGGCGTACCGGGTCGGCGTGCGCCAGCTCGACGATCCGCCGGTACGGCACGAGCAGCGCCTCGTCGCCGATGTTGTAGCGCAGCCGGGGCTGGAGCACGTCACCGGTGACCGTGCAGATCAACTCCCGGTGCTCATTGGTCTCCAGGTAGGTGGCGAACGGGTTGTACTGGAACACCATCGGCAGCCGCTGCTCGTCGGTGCCGAGCAACTCGGCCCGCAGCGCCCGGTCGTTCTGCAGCCGCCGCCGCAGCCACACCGTGAACCGGGTCTCCGCGCCGATGCCGATGGTCAGGTCCGACGCCCCGTACGCCGAGCGGACCAGCGCGAACCGCTGCTCCAGGTAGTCGCGCAGCGCCTCGGTCATCCCCTCACCGCCGCAACTGGCGTAGATGCGGTACCGCGACCAGGGGAACTCCTCGGCGTCGAGCCGGTCGCGCAGATGCTTGAGAAACGGCGGGTACGCGGTCACCAGGTAGTCGAAGTCGGGACCGAACTCGCGCAGCGTGTCGACGATCTTCCCTAGGTCCGGCCCGGTGTTCTTCACCACGGCGATCCGGGCCATCGCGGCACCTGTCGTCGTCCCGGTCGCCCAGGCCCCCATCGAGTACGCGTTGATCACGAACGGTCGACGCATCGGAAAGACCAGCCCGGTGTAGCCGACGATGTCCCGGTGCACCGCCCGCAGTTCCCGGTCCCCTCGCGGCCAGTTGAACGGCCGCCCCGACGAGCCGGCCGACTCGTCGACCACCACCCCTCGGGTGGGAAACCGCCCGTGCCAGCAGCGGGCGGCGGCGTCGTGGGCCACCACGTAGCCGAGCTTGTCGGTCTCCGGGAAATCCGTCAGCCGACGACGCACACCGCCCGGACGGGCGCGCAGGAAGGCCCGGTAGGCGGGCACCTGCCGGGCGGCCCGTACGCAGACGGCCCGCGCGTGCGCCGCGGCCAGCGCGTCCAGGGCCGGGTGGTGTCGCCGCGCCATCCACCGCCATCCGGCGGGGTGGCGGCCGACGAGCCGGCTCAACGCGGCGACCGCGCGCCCGAGGGGGGCCAGCACGGCCTGCCGGCCACGCGCGGCCAGGGCCGGCAGCGGTGAAGAAGTGGTACGCAGAGCGAGGTGTCGGTGCGGCAGATCGGCCATGCCATGATCCTCGCGATGCCGACGGGCCAGCACCTGAGACCGCGAACGGTGTCCGGGCTGAGCATCCCTACTCAGTCGACGGTGCCGCTTCCAGGGGCCGGCAGTGCCGACCGGATCGACCGCTACGGCATGGCGGGCACGGGGGTGAGCGCGGTGCGGCGGAGACGGGTGGCGTCCTGGCTGGGTGGGGCGCCGAAGTGGCGGCGGTACTCGCGGCTGAACTGTGACGGGCTGTCGTACCCCACCGCGTGCCCGACACCTGTGACGTCGTCGGGGTGGGTGGCCAGCAGCAGCCGGGCCTGCTGGAGACGGATCTGCTTCTGGAACTGGATGGGGCTCATCGCGGTGACGGCCTGGAAGTTGCGGTAGAACGCGGACAGGCTCATGCCCGACAGTTGGGCGACCTCCTCCACCCGGAACGCTTCCCGGTAGTTGTCGCGGATCCAGCGCACCGCGCGGCTGACGTGCGCGATGTTGCTGTCGGCCAGGCCGACCTGGCGGACCGTCTCGCCCTGCTCCCCCGTGACGAGACGCCACAGGATCTCCCGCTTGATCATGGGGGCGAGCACCGGGATGTCGCGGGGCGTCTCCAGCAACCGCAGCATCCGTACCGCGGCGTCGACCAGCTCGACCGGGGCGTCGCTGACGGCGAGCGCGGACGGTGCGCCGTGGGTCCGGGGCAGGCTTCCCGGTGGCGTGTCGAGCAGCAGTTCGGCGATCGCCGCCGGCTCCAGGACGAGGCCGAACCCGAGGGCCGGGCGCTCGCGGCTGGCCTCGGTGTAGTGGCCGGTGACCGGCAGGTCGACCGAGGCGATCAGGTACTGGCCGGCGCGGTACTCGTACACCCGGTCGCCGAGGGCGAGGGTCTTCGCGCCCTGGGCGATGAGCGCCAGCACCGTGCCGGACATCGACGCCGAGGGCAGGTGCGCCTGATCGGCCCGGCCGATCAGCACCCCGTCGATGGCGGTGCTGCCGTCGGGGCGGGCGTGACGGGCCAGCAACCCCCTCAATTCGTCAAGCGACACCGGACAATTCAAGCACGGACGCTGCCTCCACCGTATGAGAGGATCAGGCAAGAGGTCGGGAACATCCTTCTAACAGATCACCTGTTCAGGCTGATCAGATGGACTCATCTGAATCGCCGGGAGCTGACAGAAGCTCCATGAATGAACAGGTGGACAGCATGCGGGTCGCAATCGTCATCGGTGCCAGTTCCGGCATCGGCCAGAGCACGGCAATCCAACTCGCCAAGCGCGACACGGGCGTCATCCTGACCTACAGCGGCAACCCGGCCGGCGCGCAGGACACGGTGACGGCCGTGGAGAAGGAGGGCGGCACCGCCGTCGCGCTCCGGCTCGACATCGGCCGCAGCGACACCTTCCCGGCCTTCCGCGACGACGTCGTCACCGCGCTGCGCAACACCTGGCAGCGGGACACCTTCGACCACCTGGTCAACAACGCCGGCTTCGGTGGAATGGCGATGTTCGAGGACACCACCGAGGAACTGTTCGACCGGTTCATGCGGGTGCTGCTCAAGGGCCCCTACTTCCTCACCCAGGCGCTGCTGCCACTGCTCGCCGACGGTGGCGCCATCGTCAACGTCAGCAGCAACTCGGCGTTGCCCACCGGCCTCGTCGACGCCGGCTACTCCGCGTACGCCACCATGAAGGGTGGCCTGAACGTGCTGACCCGCTACATGGCCAAGGAGTTCGCCGCTCGTGGCATCCGGGTCAACGCCGTCTCACCGGGGCCGACCCGGACCCGGCTCTCCGACGCCTCGGGCGTCGTGGGCTTCGAGGCGTACCCGGAGGTGATCCCGATGCTCGCCGCCCAGACCGCGCTCGGCCGCCTCGGGGAACCCGACGACATCGGCAAGGTCATCGCCGCCCTGCTCGACGACACGGGTGCCTGGATCACCGCGCAGAACATCGAGGTCTCCGGCGGCTACGACCTCTGAGCGCCCACGGTGTCCGCCCGCCGCCCGGCAACGGGCGTGCGGGCGGACGCGGCGCGGCCAGCATGAACGTCGGACCTTCGGCACCTCGAACTGGCGTCGACGCCTCGACCTGCCGCAGAAATGAGCCGCCGGCTGGCTAATCGAGCGGCACGACGCGGAAATCGGTGACGAAGCTGGCCATGTCCCCTTCGGCGGTGCGGCCGATGTAGGTCGCGTACACGCCGTCGCCCCAACCCGAACCGACCACGTACACGTTGGCCCCGGTCCGCTCCTCCACCACCACCGCGAGTTGCGCCACCACTGGGCCGGAGTGGCACTCGCCCACCGGATCGATGCCGCCGACCGGCCCCCCGGCACCACCTATGACCTCGACGGGCGGTACGTCACCGACATCGAAGGGTTCTACTGCGCGATCGGCGAGGCGGTCAACGGGCCCGGCGGGTACTTCGGCTGGAACCTCGACGCGCTCCACGACTGTCTGCGCGGAGGCTTCGGCGCACGGACACCGTTCCGCCTGGTGTGGCACGACTCGGCAGTCGCCCGCGCGCACCTCGTCGCCGGCTGTGACGGACGTCGGCTGGCACCGGCGACCATTCTGGACGATCTGCTGGACATCCTCGCGGCGCACCAGGTCGAGGTCGACCTCCGCTGACCACGCCACCCGATCGGGGCCACCCGGGCAAGCGTGTGTCGGAACTGCGCTGGGTGGCATCCTCCCGACACCACACGCCACTACTCTGCGGGAGTGGACTGCTACACGCTGCGATCTGACGTCGTCCCGGATCTCGGCGTGGCACGCGCGAGCTGATGAGTGCAGTCCACAACGTCCGCCGACGTCACCGTCGGGGCACCTCCGCCAACGCCAGTCCGCGCCGCCACCGCCGCCGATCCTGCTCGTTTCCGGGAGGTACTTCCATGTCCACGACAGAGCACGGCACCCGTACGTCGTCACGGCAGGATTCCGTACTGCCGGAGTTGCGGGAGCTGTGGTGGGAGACCGGGGTACGGGCGCGGGCCGAGGCCAGCCTGTTCGCGGTCTTCTCCGAGTTGCCCCGCCTGGTCTGGGCCGCCATCGTCGTCAGCTGGCGGGCCGACCGGCTGCGTACCTCGGTCGTGGCGGTAACCACCGTCGGCGCCGGGGTGATGTCGGCGTTCGGGCTGCTCGCGGCACAGCGGGTGCTCGTGGAACTGTTCGCCGGCGGGCCGACCGCCGACAAGGTGATCGCGGCGCTACCCGCCCTGATCGCGCTGGCGGCGGTGACCGCGCTGCGAGCGAGCATGACAGCCGCAATGGGGTACGCGCAGAACGGCCTCACCCCGAAGGTCGACCGGGAGGTCGAGCGACGGCTGTTCGAGATGACCACCGCGGTACGGCTGGAGGCGTTCGACGCCGACGCGTTCGCCGACGACATGGAACGGGCCACCCGCGGCTCGACCTCCACCACCGACCTGGTGCAGGCGTCGATGAATCTGCTCGCCGGCCTGGCCGGGGTGCTCGCCGTCGCGATCGCCGTCGTGGTGATCCACCCGCTGCTGCTGCTCGCCCTGCTGGTGGCCACCGTGCCGAACGGGTGGGCGTCGCTGCGGGCCGGACATCTGCGCTACCGGACCTACGCCGCCGGGTCGGTGCGGCGACGACGGATGTGGCTGCTGCACCGCCTGATGGCCGAACGTGACTCCGCCCCCGAACTACGCTCCTACGGCCTGCGTGGTTTCCTGCTCGACCAGTACGACCGGGTCATGGGCGTCGAGACCGACATCCAACTCGCTCTGGCCCGCCGGGTGACCACGACCACCACCGTCGGGGCGATGATCGGCGGCATCGCGACCGCGGTGGTGTACGTCCTGCTCGGTCTGCTGCTCATCGACGGGCAGATCCCCCTCGCGGCCGCCGCGACCTGCGTCATCGCCGTCCAGTCCGCGCAGCGGTCGCTGGCCGTGGTCACCTTCCAGACCGACCGGATCTACACCGAGGGGCAGCACTTTCGCGACTACACGGGCTTCATGACCCGCGCCGCCGACTATCTGCCCCCGCCCGCCGCCCCCGCGGCGGACGCACCTGACCAGCTGCGGGAGATCGTGGTGGACGACGTCCGGCTGCGCTATCCCGACCGCGAGACCGCCGCCGTCGACGGGGTGAGCCTGCGCATCCAGGCCGGGCAGACGGTGGCCTTCGTCGGCGAGAACGGCTCCGGCAAGTCGACCCTCGCCACGATGATCGCCCTCCTGCGCACCCCGACGGGCGGCACCATCCGCTTCAACGGCCGCCCGGCGGCCGACTGGGACAACGACACGCTGCGCGCCCGGATCGCCGTCGTCACGCAGGAGTACCACAACTGGCCGTTCACGGCCGCCACGAACATCGCCATCGGCGACATCACCACCGTCCCCGAACAGGCCCGCATCGAGACCGCCGCCGCCCGCGCCGTCGCCCACGACATGATCACCGATCTGCCGTACGGCTACGAAACGCTGCTCGACCGTACCTTCGCCGGTGGTCAGGACCTCTCCGGCGGGCAGTGGCAACGCATCACCGCCGCCCGCGGCTTCCTGCGCGACGCCGACCTGCTCATCATGGACGAGCCCTCCTCCGCCCTCGATCCGCGCGCCGAGGACGCCCTGTTCCAGGCCATCCGCGACCGGCAGGGACGTGGCATCACCATCCTGATCACCCACCGGCTCGCCAACGTCCGGCACGCCGACCGCATCTACGTCCTGCACCACGGCCGGCTCGTCGAAACCGGCACCCACGACCAACTCATGGCCGCAGGCGGCCGGTACGCCGACCTGTTCACCCTCCAGGCCGCCGGCTACCGCACCACCCCGGCCACGTCACCGCTGCCCCGCCAGCCCACTGCCTCCGGCTGACGCACGGCATCCGGCCGGCTGCACCTCCGCGCTGCACGACGGCCGCCGCCCTGTTCGGGGAATCTTGTCGGTGGTCGATGTGAGAATGCCGGACAACCGATTCTGGGAGATGGCATGGGGACGTGGGACAGCGGGCCGTTCGACAACGACACCGCCGCCGACTGGTGTGGTGATTTCAACGACGCCGACGTGGCCAAGCGCCCGATGCTCGTCCGTGAGGCGCTGAGCCGGGCCGCCGGCGAGGCCGGCTACCTCGACGCCGATGTCGCCTGCGAGGCGGTCGCCGCAGCCGCGATCGTCGCCGCGCAGCGGCCCGGCGGGCCGGCGATCACCTCCTCGTACGCACCGGATTTCCTGCTCGACGGTGGTCGGCTCGATCTGCCCGACGACCTGGTCCCGCTCGCGGCGCGGGCCCTCGACCGGATCATGGCCGCCGACTCGGAGTGGCATTTTCTGTGGCAGGACGCCGCGGGACCCACCAATCCGGCCTTCAACCTCGTCCACGACCTGCGGAAAGTCCTGACAGCCCGGTAGTCGGGTCAGGCGCGGGCTGCGGCGAGCTGCGGGTAGAGCCCTTCGACCGGCCCCGCGAGTCCAGCCTTCACCCGGCCGCTGAGCTCATCGGCGAGGATCTCGTAGCTGCCGGCTTCGATCCCGTCGTACGCCGAGCGGACGACGTCGGCCGGGTCGAGCTTGGGGGCCTCGACGTCCTTGGTCATCGGGGTGTCGGCGTAGCCGAGGTGCAACGAAGCGACGTGCACGCCCTCGGGGGCGAGCGTGATGCGCTGCGTGTTCGTCGCCTGCCAGAGTGCCGCCTTGGTGGCGCTGTAGGCATCGCCGATGCCGAGCCAACTCAGGACGGACAGCACGTTGAGCACCGTGCCCCGCGACGTCTTCAGCGCCGGAGTGAACGCGTTGGTCACCGCGAGGGCGCCCCAGAAGTTGGTCTCGAACAGCTCCCGTGCCGCCGCCAGGTCGCCGAGCACGCTGGCGCCGTTCAACGCCCCGGCGTTGTTGATCAGAATGGTCACGTCGTCGGCGATGTCGGCTGCGGCCGCGATGGACTCCGGCGACGTCACGTCCAGGACGAGGGGGACGATGCGGTCGTCGTTCCAGTCCCGTAGGTTGCGGGCGGCGGCGTACACCTTGACCGCTCCCCGGTCGAGGGCCTGGTGAACGAAGTGGGTGCCGAGGCCACCGTTGGCTCCGGTGACGAGCACGACGGCTCCGTTGAGGCTGGGCATGTCAGATCCCTCCGTGGTGGGTGACGGCGTGGCTGCCGCCTTCGCGATCCGGCTGACTAGTGTCTGCCATAGCCAGTAATCTAGCCTGCCTGGCTTTGGGGGAGCAAAGTCAGCGTAGGATGGGTGTCATGAATCACGACGAGGGACCTGTCGAGCCCACCGACGCCCTCGAGCGTCTGGGCGCGTTCGCCGCGCGCGACGACTGGACGGCGACGGGTTGGTGCCGCATCGAACGCTCACTCGGTCTGATCGGCACGCGCTCGGCGATGCTGATAGTCCGTGAACTCTTCTACGGGGGCACCAGGTTCGACGAGTTGGCTCGACGTACGGGTTTGAGCGAGGCCGTCGTCGCCGGACGACTCAAGCAGCTGTACGCCGACGGCATCGTCGACAGGCGCCCCTACCAGGAGCCCGGCAAGCGCACCCGCGACGAGTACCTGCTCACCGATCGCGGGCGCGCACTCTTCCCGATCATCGTTGCCCTCGTGCAGTGGGGTGAACTGCTCGGCGACGACCACCGCACCGGCGTCGAACTCGTTCACCGTGGCTGCGAGGCCCCACTCTCCGCCCACGTCAGATGCGCCAAGGGGCACGACGTGCCACTCGGAGAGGCTGCCGCGCGGCTGAAGGACGAGGCCTACGCGGCTGCGGCGCGCCGGCAGCCGCACGGCTCCGACTGACGCTGCGGTTCGATGATCAAACGGTCGGTCCGGCGGCGCTGACGGTGGGGTTGGCACGAGCCGGGCAACTGATCAGCTCATGATCGGCTAAGGTCCGGGTGTCGTCTGGACAAGGTCCAGCGGCACCAGGTCGTCTCCCGTCTCCGTCCGACGGGCGATGGCGGCCCGTCGACTGTCGGCGCTTACGCCTATCGCGCCGAATCGCCCGGACAACACCCGCGAGAACTCTCCGCTGGTGGTATCGATTCGCCAGACACCTGACCTGTTGTCGTGACGACCGGACACCAACAGGGCAGCTCCGTCCGGCGACACCGCCACGTCGGAGGGATCAGTGAGTTCCGGCCCTGTCTGCCGGATGAGACCTGACGCGGGATCGAAGGTCATCGCACGCCACCGTGCGCGCTCGCCGAAAAGGCTCTCGGCCTCGTCGGAGACAAGGAAGAAGACCTCACCGGACCGTGCCACGGCGAGAAATCCCGCTCGCCCCGGTGTCGAACAACCGGATGGGTCGAAGAAATCCTGATCCAGGCCGAAGGGTACGAGTTGAGCCGGTCCGTACTTCGGAAAGGGAACGACGTGACCCCTCACGTACCGGGCGATACTCCGACAGTCGCCGGCGGCGTACTCCACCCACCCGTTCGACAGGTCGCCATCCCACGACACCAGCCACTGAGCACCCAACGTCGCCAGCTTGACCAACTTCCCGTCGTCAAGGGCGGCGGCAATTCGTGAACTGACATGAGTTGTAGTGGCTTCGCAGTCGACGACAGCGCCCAGCCTGCCGTCCGGCAAGGTGGAGATGGTGACGATTTCGGGAGCACCGCAGAACCCCGTGGACGAAACGGCCACCATTTCGCCTCGACCGCTACTTGTGATCATGGCAAGTCTCGTGGGACTGGCAGAGTCGACATAGCGGAGAACGTAGAGCTGGCCGCTCGGTAGCCACGCGACACTCACGATGTGGCCATCCTGCGCCGTCGCCAGCCGCTCTGGGGCGATCTCGGCGTCGGTCCCGCAGCCGCTGAGCATGACGACAGAGGCAACGGCGATCGCCACGACAGTTCGACGCCAACCCCGACCTCGTCGCGGGACACCACATTCGCCACGCCGCAGCATCGGCATGCTCAAGCTCCCCGTCGACGTAGGCCCATCCGCGACACGCGTCGGCGGATACTCCCCGCCGATGCCGTTGCTCGGCGCACACGGGACCATACCGCCGCCGTACTCGTCACCAGATCGAACGCGCGCCCGGTCTGATCGGGCAGCCCGCCTGCCCCGTTGATCATCGACAGCTCGGCCGGTCAACACGTACGGTGCGGGAATGCGAGTCGTACCCCGATGGGCGCTGGCCTCCGCCGTGGCAGCGCCCATCCTCCTGATCGGTGGCTGGACCCTCGGTGCGGCCCGCCAGCCCGGCGGATTCGACCAGGTCACCGACACGATCAGCGCGCTCGCCGCAGTCGACGCGACCGACCGGTGGATCATGACGCTCGGCCTGGCCGGACTCGGATTGTGTCACTGCGTGACCGCCGCCGGGCTACGTCCTCTCGCACCTGCCGGACGGGCGCTGCTCGCCCTCGGCGGGGTGGGAACCCTGGCGGTGGCGGCGTTCCCGCTGCCGGCCGGCGGCGGGAACTCGGTGCCACACACACTCGCCGCCACCGTGGCCTTCGGCGCGCTGGCGCTCTGGCCCGCCCTCGCCGCGCCGCGCACCACGACCACGAGGGGACCCGCCCGACGGCGCGCACCCTGGGCGGCACTGACGGTCGCCTTGGCGCTGCCGGTGGCCTGGTTCGTGGCCGAGTTGGCTACCGGTGGTGAGCGGATCGGCCTGGCCGAACGGGTCGCGGCCGGCGCGGAGGCGCTCGCACCCCTGCTGGTGGTCGCCGGGCTGCGCACCGGCTCCGGCCGACGGCGGCAACGCGGCACCGCTGCCCGCCCGCCCACCGCGTGACAGGGAACTACTCGCCATCGAGAACACAGATCAGTTGGCCCCACTCGGCAGCGTTGGCGCCGGAAGACGGCTGACCTTCATCGATCGTCACCCTCCGTTTCGGTGAACACCCGAAGGCGCAACCGCGCAGCCGGATTGAAGACGAACCATGCGTAGAAATCGCCCATCCGGTCTCAGGTGGTCAGGGCCAGGCCGGCCAGCGTGACGGTCGACAGGACGACGGTGCCGACCGTCCCGGCAGTCAACGCGGTGCGGCCGCCGTGGGCGACGGAGCGCAGGTCGACCGCGGCACCGAGGGCGAACATGGCAGCCGCCAGCAGGATCGTGCCCGCCACCGACCCGATGTCGAGGACGACTGTCGGCAGCAAGCCGGTCGCGCGTAGCATCGCCGCCGCGACGAAGCCGACGACGAACCACGGCAGCATCGGAGGCTTGCGTACGTGACCGGAGGTCCGGCGTTGCAGGGCCACCAGGGCGACGAGTGGGGCGAGCAGCAGCACCCGGAACAGCTTGACGACGACGGCCGCCGACAGGGCCGTGGCGCCGACCGCGCCGCCGACCGCGACGACCTGGCCCACCTCGTGCACGCTCGCCCCCACCCACAGGCCGAGCAGCACCTCGTCCAGGCCGAACAGCACACCGAGGGCGGGCAGGGCGATCATGGACACCGTACCGAGCACGGTGACGACCGCGACCGCGGTGACGACGTCCTCCTCCTCGCCGTCACCGACCTGGTTCATCGCGGCCACGGCCGACGCGCCGCAGATGGCCACTCCGGTAGCGACGAGCAACGAGCGGTCGGCGGTGAGGCCGAGGCGTCGGCCCACCCGGCGGGTGGCGACGAAGCTGGCGGCCACCCCCAGCGTCACGACGAGTATCGGCCCGACACCCAACCCGACGACATCGGCCAGCACCAGTTGCAGGCCGAGCAGCACGATGCCGATCCGCAGCAGGGTGGTGGCGGCGAACCGCAGGCCCGACTGCAACCACGGGCGGTTGCCGCCGCAGGCGGTCAGCATTATGCCCAGCACGATCGCCACCACCAGCGGGCTGGCGGCGCCGAACCGGAGATTCACCAGATATCCGACGGCGGCGGCACCGGCGGCGACGAGCAGTCCCGGCAGCAGGCGGGGGCCGCCCCGACCGGCGGCGGGAACGACACTGGTCGCCTCCTTGATCGTCATAGGGACAGCTTCACGTGATCTGGCCCCCTCCAGTAGCCGTCCACCGGGGTACAGGTCATAGCGTGGGGTTATGAGTGTGCTTCCCGACCTGGTGTCGCTGCGCCTGCTGGTCGGGGTGGCGGAGCTGGGCAGTGTCGGCCGGGCCGCACGCGCGATGGGGATGTCCCAGCCGTCGGCCAGCAAGCGCCTCGCCGCGCTGGAACGGCAGGTACGACTCCCGCTGCTGACCCGGACCCCACGCGGTTCGATGCTCACCGACGACGGGCAGGTCGTGGTGACGTGGGCGCTGCGGCTGCTCACCGTCGCCGACGAGTTCGACAACAGCCTCACCGCCATGCGCCACGCACGGGCGGCACGCCTGCGCGTGGCGGCGAGCATGACCGTCGCCGAGGCCCTGCTCCCCCGGTGGTTGCACCGCCTCGCGCAGCGCGAACCCGATGTGCAGGTCGGCCTGACCGTCGTCAACTCCACCGAAGTCGCGCGGATGCTGGTGACCGACGACAGCGTCGACATCGGGTTCATCGAAGGGCCGAATGTGCCCGACGGACTCGACCACATGATCGTCGGGCACGATCACCTGGTCGTCGTCGTGGCGCCACAGCATGACTGGGCCCGTCGTCGTCGCCCGCTGCGTCCGGCGGAGCTGGCGGCCACCCGGCTCGTGGTGCGAGAGCAGGGATCAGGCACCCGGGAGACCCTGGAACTGGCCCTGCGCGACCTCGACCCCGCGCCGCCGCACCTGTCCCTCGGCTCGAACGCCGCCGTCAAGGGCGCGGCGATGACCGGCACCGCGCCCGCGGTGCTCAGCAGGCACGCCGTCGAGACGGAACTCGCCACCGGCCACCTGGTCACCGTGCCGGTGGACAACCTGCCGCTCCGGCGGGACCTGCGCGCGGTGTGGCCACGCGGTCGACGGCTCACCGGGTCGGCCACCGCACTGCTGCAGGCGATCGACACCTCCCCCACGACGCCGCCGGCCCGGCCCACGACGATCACCAAGGACCGGAACCCACCGGGTCGAAACTAGGTCAGCATTGCCGGCCGCCAACGGCCTGGCCGAGCCCGGCGAGTCGGCGGCGCGCGTCATCGACGGTGGGATCACCCAGGTCGTCGTAGATGGCAGACGCCAGACGCCAGGCTTGCGCGGCTGCCTCGGCGTTGCCCATCGCAGCGTGGGTCTCGCCGAGACGAACGAGCGTCTCCGCCTGGTGATAACGGTCGGCGGAGGCACGGAAGAGCTCGACGGACCGCTCGTAGCAGGACACCGCACGGGCATGATCGCCGAGTGCGTGGTAGGCGAACCCCAGGCTGTCCAGCGTCGCCGCCTGACCGTTGTGGTCGTCGATCAGACGCTGCTGGGTCAGCGCCGCCGTACAGTCGACGATCGCCTGCCGGTAGTCACCGCGAACAGCGTGCATGTACCCGACCGCATTGAGGGCCCGCCCCTCGCCGGCCCGGTTGCCGGTCCGCCGGTACAGGCGCAGGGCCTCGTGACCGTGCGTCAGCGCCTCGTCCAGGCGGCCGAGCACGAAACAGTGCTCGGTGTAGTTGTGCAGGGTCTGCGCCAGACCATCCTCGTCGTCGAGCTGCTCGTACAGCTTGATCGCCCATTCCAGGCGGTCACCGGCGGTGTCGTGCTGGCCGAGTCGCGCGGCGGCCCGGCCCAGCAGCCGGCTGGCCGTGGCCTGCGCATTCAGGTCGCCAAGGCACTCCGCCGCCTGGAGCGCGACCTGCTGGGCGGCGAGCTGGTCGTGCCAGAGCCCACGGGGCGCGAGAAAGGTGGTCAACGCCCAGGCGAGCTGCCAGGCGTACGCCTCGAACCCGGTGGTGGCGGCCTGCCGGATCACCCGCAGGAGCACCCGGCGTTCCGTCGAGAACCAGGCCAGGGCGGCATCCTGGTCTGCCATCGGCACGTGGATGACGTCGCCCAGTGCCGGCACGGGGGTGATGGGTGTCCACTGCGGCTGGACCAGCCGGGCCGCCGGATAGGCGCTGTGCAGGTAGTGGTCGTACAGCCGGTGCCGGGCGTCGTGCCGCTCGGCGCCCTGCTCGGCGCCCTGCGTCAACTCGGCGGCGTACGAGCGCAGCAGGTCGTGGCAGGCGTACCGGTCCGGCCGGTGCTCGGTCAACAGGTGCAGTCGGGTCAGTTCCTTGAGCACCGGGCCGACCGCAGCGGCGGGACAGCCCAGCAGCGCGGCGGCGGCGGCACTTGTCAGTTCCGGTCCCGGATGCAGCCCGATCAGGCGGAACAGGCGGGCCGCGACGGGGCTCAGGGCCCGGTACGACCAGGAGAACACCCGACGTACGTCGCCGTCCGCCAGAACTTCCAACCGTGCCTCGGGTGGGCGCAGTTCCGCGGCGATCGCCTCCAGCGGAAAGGTGGGCCGGGTCGCCACCCGCGCCGCCACGATCGACAGGGCGAGCGGCAGGCGCCCGGATGCCTCGATCATGTCGGCCACCGCGTCCGGTTCGTCGTCGAGCCGGTCGCCACCGATCCGGCTGCGCAGCAGGTTCCTCGACTCCGTGGCGGTCAGCAGGTCGAGGGCCAGCAGGCGGGCGCCCTCCGCGGCGACCAGGCTGTGCAGCTGGTCCCGACTGGTCACCACGACGACGCACCGGCCCGCGCCGGGCAGCAGGGGCCGTACCTGCTCGGCGTCGCGGGCGTTGTCGAGCACGATGAGCATCTCGCGGGAGGCGAGCAGGCTACGGTACAGACCGATCCGAGCATCCAGACTGCTCGGTATGCGGGCCAGTGGTACACCGAGCGCCTCGAGGAAGCCGAGCAGCGCGTCGGCGGGCGCGACCCGCTCCCCGTCGTCGTACCCGCGGAGATTGACGTGGAGTTGTCCGTCGGGAAAGCGGTCGGCCACCCGGTGCGCCCAGTGCAGCGCCAGCGCGGTCTTGCCGATGCCGGCCATGCCGCAGACAGCGGAGATGACCACAGTGGTCGGCCCACTGGCCCGGTCGCCGACCGCCGCGTCGAGGCGACTCAGGTGCAGCTCCCGACCGACGAACCCGGGTGGGACGAGCGGTAGCTGCTCCGGGCGCACCCGGACCGAGCTCACAGCCACCCGTTCGACTGTCGCCGACGAACCGTCCGGGTGCCGCCGGTGGTGCAGAATGTCGTCGTGCAGGCGGGTCAGCTCGGGCCCGGGATCCATCCCGGTCTCCTCGGCCAGCACCCGTCGGACCTGTCGGAAGGCCGCCAACGCGCCGGCCACGTCGCCGCTGGCGTAGAGCGCCGACATGAGGTGCACCCAGGCACGCTGCCGTAACGGGTGCCGGTCGAGCAGGGCGCGCAGCCGGGGGATCACCTCGGCCGGCGCACCGAGGGCGAGCTTCGCCTCGGCGTGGTCCTCCTCGGCCAGCAGCCGCCGTTCCATCAACTGCTCGACCCAGCGGGACAGCTGCGGGGGAAGCGGCAGCTCGGCCAGCGCCCGGCCGCGCCACAGGCCCAGTGCTGCGACCAGCTCGGCCTCGGCCCGCTCGGCGTCACCGCTGGTCAGGGCTTCCCGTCCCCGCGCGGTCGCGGCGTCGAAGCGATCGAGGTCGCGTTCGTCCGGCTCGACCCGCAGCAGGTATCCACCGTGGGTGGTCACGATCCGCGGCTGGTCGTCGGCCTCGTCGTGGAGGGCTTGCCGCAGCCCGCGGACGTAGGTGCGGATGTTGGCGTTGGCGGACGCCGGTGGCTGGTCGTCCCAGAGGGCGGTGACCAGTCGCTCCTTGGAGACCGCCTCATTGGGCCGGAACAGCAGACAGGCCAGCACCAGCCGTTGCTTCACCGAGCCGAGATCGACCGGCCGGCCGTCCCGGACCACCGACAACGGGCCGAGCAGGTCGAAGTGGATCGGCATCGTTCACCTCAGCCTGAGGCTGACCAGATGTACCTCGATTGTGCGCAGGTTGTACGCCGGCCACCGTACCATCGGCCACCGAAGCGATCATCTTTTCAGCTGTGGCTGTCCTGGAGGTCCGCCATGCAGCAGCCCCCGATCACCGTCGTTGCTGTCGGCGACTTCGGTCGCGCGGTGGCCGGCCGCCTGGTGTCCAGAATCGCCGGAACGCAGGTGACGGAGAGCGTCCCGGCGGCGACCTCTCCCCTGCGACCGATCGTCCTGGCGTCCTGGCGGGAGGCCCGCGCCATCGCCCGGAGCATCGACGCCAACGAGGCGGTGCCGTGGTGGCTGCCAGTCATCCTGACACATCCGCAGATTCGTGTGGGCCCCGTTCTCGGCGGGCAACTGCCCGGCTGCTACGACTGTCTGCTGGGGCAGGTGCTCGCCACTGATGAGCAGCCGCACGTCACCAGGGCGCTGTGGGACCTGTACGACCAGGACAGGTGGTCGGGCCCGCTCGGCTACCTGGAGCATCACGTCAGCGTCGCGGCGTCCCTCGCCACGATGCTGATCAGGCAGCAGGGTCCGGCCAGCCAGCGCATTCTCCGCTACGACCTGCTCGACGGCACCGTACGCACCGACGCATTCGTGCCGGTGGACGGTTGTCCCCGGGGGAAGCGCGCGGCGGTGGCGCAGCAGCTACCCGGCGGGTCCGGAGACCGAGCGGGCCAGCCCGACAGAACGGGGGTTGTGGCGTGACCGGGCCGGTGTATCGCCTCAGCACCGGGCTGGTCCGCTTCGCCTTCGGCGACTCGTACGTCCTGGAGGGCGGGCCGGCACGTGCCGTCGTGGCCGGACCCGGCGCGACGGATGTCCTGCCGCAGCTCTGCGAACTGCTCGACGGCAATCACTGTGTATCGCAGATCGCGCGGTTGCTGGGCGTACCGATGTCGGAGGTCACCGACCGGATAGCCCTGCTCGTGCGACACGGGCTCGCACACGCCGTCACCGCGGACGACGCAGTCTGGTCGGGAACCGATCCGCCGACACCGGCGGCCGACTTCCTGTCCCGTACCGCCGGCCAACTCGATCACCCGACCGACACTGCCCAGATGCTGGCCAACCTGCGCCACGGCCGGGCACTGGTGACAGGGCGCGGGTGGCTGGCCGCGACGATCACCGCCGAGCTGGACCGCAGCGGGGTCGCCATGTGGCCGTACGACCCTGACCTGCTGGTCGGGCTGCCGCCGGTCACCGCCGACGGACGGAACTCGGTCGTGGTGGTGGAGGTGCTCGCCGACGGCCCACCCACCGCCCTGGCCACGACCCTGCGGGCGGGTCAGTGGTGGCTCGGCGCGCGGGTCGACGCGAGCGGCGGGTGGGTGGGGCCGCTGCTGCGGCCCGGCTCCTGCGGGTGCCAGCTGCCGCTGACCCGCCCGGACCCGGCCGGCCCGACCGCGACGATCGTCGACGTGATCGCGGCACTGACGGCCGGAAAGGTCGCCGACACCCTGATCCGCGGCGTGGATCCCACCACTGCGGACACCTGCCTGGAGATCTCCTGTCCCGACGGGGTGCCGACCGCCACCGTCCGGCCTCTCCCCCGGCGCCGCGACTGCCCCGACTGCGGCCCGAACGGCACCCCCGACGGCCGGTACGCGCAGGCGAGCCCGGCCTCCTCCGGGCCGCTGCGGCATCTGCCGTCCCCGCCCGCCCCGGTGCCATCGCCGGCGGTCCACCTGCCCGGCGACCCGGTGCCGCACGTCGGCGGGTGACCCCGGCGTCCTGGACCGGACCGTCGGTAACGGGATGACCGACGGTCCGGTTCAGGGCGCCGGCGCGGCTGCACATCAGGGCCGGCTGCGGCACACTCTCCTGCATGACGGTCGCGGCTCGGTGCACATGGGATCAGGCCAACGCGCGACGTCTGGAGCGCGCCGGTCTGACCGGGCCCCGCAACGGCGGTGAGGCGGCTGTCGCCCGGGTCGCGAGGGCGCAGTGCGGCGTACACGCGCAGGTGATGTCGGCCGCCGAGTGGTCGCTCGGCGCGCGGCTCGACGGGGTGTCCCGGCAGTCGGTGCAGGATGCGCTCTGGCGGGATCACCGTCTGGTGAAGACCCGTGGGCCACGTGGCACGGTGCATCTGCTCGCCGCCGACGACCTGCCGATGTGGGCGGGTGCGCTGGGCGCGCTCCCCACCGGTCAGGACCACCAGCCCGCTGCGGTACGGATGACGAAGCTCCAGGTCGAAGCAGTGATCGAGGCGATCGACGATGCGCTGCGGGACGCCGATCTGACGGTTGACGAGCTGACCGTGGCCATCGCCGCACGGGTCGGGGACTGGTCGGCCGACCGGGTGATGGAGGCGTTCGGTGATCGATGGCCACGGTGGCGGCAGATCGAACATCAGGTGACCAACCGAGGTGTGATGTGTTTCGGTCCGTTACGCGGCCGGAAGGTGACCTATACGAGTCCGGCGCGGCTGCTGCCGGGTTTCACGCCGGCCGCGAGTGACGTCGCGCTGACCGACCTGCTCGTGCACTATCTCTGGGCGTACGGACCCGCGACGCCCGCACACGTGGCGCAGTGGTTGTCGATTCCGCGTCCATTCGCGACCGACATGTTCGAGATGGCGGCGGACCGGTTGGAGCCGGTCGATCTGGAAGGTGAGCGGGCCTGGGTGATCGCGGACGACCGCGTGTTCGACCAGGAGCCGCCGTCCGGGCTACGTCTGCTGCCCTACTTCGACGCGTACGTCATCGGGTGCCATCCCCGGGACCGGCTGTTCGCCGGTCGAGCGGCCCAGCGCGCCCTCGCCAACGGTCAGGCGGGCACGTTCCCCGTGCTTCTCGTCGACGGGCGGGTCGCCGGCGTATGGCATCAACGCAAATCCGGACGCCGGATCGACGTGACGGTGGAACCGCTTGACGAGTTGTCCGCCGCGCAGCGCCGCGCCCTCGATGAAGAGGCGGATCGGCTGGCCGCGTTCTTCGGGGCGAAAGTCTCGGTGCGAATTGGCCCCGTCACCGTCGGCGGACACGCCTAGCTCTCGCAAACCCGGGTGGCTAACTTCAGTCAGTGCCGCTGCCGGGCGTGAACGAGCAGGCAGAGGGGCATGTGCTGGCCATTCCGGCAGTGGCTTGATCCGACTTCCAACGTGCGCTCTCGGCCAGAGACACGGACTTTTCGTACCCCGGGTGCTTAAACACGACCGTGTTGATGGGGTAGGCTCTGCGGCGCTATTCAACTAGAGTCATATCAGAGACAATAACAGGAGTCGTGGGAAGATGGCGAAAGGGCAACTGGGTTGGCTTCCGCAGGGCGAGATCGCCGTGACCCAGCCGGAGTTCGGTCAGCGATTGAAGGCGCGGCGCACGGCGCTGCGCATGTCGCAGCGCGAACTCGCCGGTGACTTCGTCACCCCGAGCTACATCTCCCTGCTGGAAGCGGGCAGCCGGGTCCCGACTCTGGACGTGGTGGTGTACCTGGGCCGCATGCTCGACTGCAGCCTGGAGGAACTGCTCGACGTCGACGTGGCTCCCCTGCTGCCGAGCGAAGCCAGCCGTCGCCCGATCGTCTTCGAACAGGTCCTGGCGCGCAGCGCGAGCGAGGTCGGTGACCACGCCCAGGCCCGCCGGTTCCTGGAGAACGCGCTGGCCAGCGCGAGGTCCGACGGACTGCCCGAGCGCGTGGTCGACGTCAGCCTGGAACTCCAGGACACCCTGCGGATGCTCAGCGAGCACCAGGCCCGGCTCCGGCTGCTGGAGGAGCTGGCCGAGGTTCCCCTCGTCCAGTCCGCCCCGGAACTGCTGTTGGTCGTCAAGACCCACCTCGCGTCCGTGCTCCGCGACCTCGGGCAACTGCGCGAGGCCCGGCGTACGGCGTACGGCGCACTGACCCACCTGCGTCAGCCCGGGATCGGCGGCACGAGCGTGCACGTACGGCTGCTGGGCGTGCTCATCTCGGTGCTCTGCGAGGCCGGTGAGCTGGACCAGGTGGAACCGCTGATCACCGAGATGCTGGAGGTCGCGGGCAAGCTGGACTGGCCGGGCTTCGTCGGGCGGGCCCACTGGGTGGCAAGCATGGCGTACGCGCAGTTGGGCCGCCCCGAGGAGGCGCGGGAGCACTTCGGGCTGGCCCGGGACGCGCTGGCCTTTCCCAGCATGTCGCTCATCGACTGGCTGCGGTTCTGCCGGTCGGCGGCGTCGGTGCTGCTCGACATCGGCGACGACCTGGACAGCGCACGGCAGTGGATCCGGGACGCGGAGACCACGTCGCGGATGCTCGGCCTCGCCCAGGAGCAGGCCATCGTCTCCGCACTGCGGGCCCGCTACGAGCTCAGCACCGGCAACCCCCAGGAGGCGCTGCGCCTGTACGAGCCGCTGACCGGCCCGGACACCCCGCTGGCCGGGCTGGATCTGATCTACAGCTACCTCAGCCACGCCAACGCGCTGCACCAGACCCGCGAGCTCGACAAGGCGATAGCGATGCTGCGCTCCGCGGTCGAACTGTGCGAGAAGGGCGGCTCGTACCAACTCGCCGCCCAGGTGTGGCGACAGATCGACGAACTGACCCGGGAACGCGACACGGTGCTGGCCGACGACCAACCATAGGAGACGCGATGGCCGACGAGACGACAGATCTGCTAGAACGGCTGGCGAGCCTGCCGGCGAACCGGCGGGAGGCGGCGCTTCGGCTGCTGGGACGCGACACCGAGGCCGGCACGTTGCGGCCGCGCGTCGATCCGAGCGCGCCGGTACGTCTGTCCAGCGGACAGGAACAGGTCTGGCTGACCGACCTGATGACCGGGGAACCGGGAAGTCTCGTCGACCACGTCGCGTTCCGCCTCCACGGCCCCCTCGATCTCGCCGCGCTGCACACCGCGTTCGAAGACCTCGTCGCACGGCACGAGCCGCTCCGCAGCCGACTGATCCGTCAGGGCGAGATCCCGATGCTCGTATCCGGATCCGCCCCGGTGGACGTGAGCGTCACCGACCTGACCGGGCAGGGAATCGCCGCAGCGACCGCGGCCGCCACAAGCGACCTCGCGGTGCCGTTCGATCTGGAACAGGGTTCGCTGGCGCGGCTGCGGCTGTACCGCCTCGCACCCGACGACCACGTCCTGGTGCTCGCCTCCCACCACATGGTGACCGACGGGGTCTCTCAGGGCGTACTCCTGGTCGATCTGGAGACGCTCTACCAGGCCCGACGCGAAGGCCGGCCCGCCGCGCTCGCACCGCTGCGGGTCCAGTACGGCGACTTCGCCCAGTGGCAGCGCGGCTTCCTGGCCGGTGAGCGGCTGACCGCGCTGACCCGGTACTGGACGGATCGGCTGGCCCAGACGTCCGGTCGGCTGCTCCTGCCGCTGGACAATCCCCGCTCGGCCCGACGCGGCGGCGCCTACCTGGACTTCACCGCCCCCACCGGGCTGGCCGACCGGGTGGCTACCGCGGCCCGCCAGCACGCCACGACCCCCTTCGTCGTGCTGCTGACCGCGTTCCGGCTGCTCCTGTGGCGCCTCACCGCGCAGCGCGACACGTTGGTCGGTACGCCGGTCAGCGCCCGGCCACTGGCGGAGACCGAGAACATGGTCGGCTACTTCCTGAACATGGTGGTGCTGCGCGGCACGGCTGACCCCGACGCGTCGCTGCGTGACCTCATCGCCACCGAACACGCCTCGGCGATGTCCGCGTACGCGCACCAGGACCTGCCGTTCGAACAGCTGGTCACGCAGCTGCGCCCGCCACGGGAGATGGGCTCCACCCCACTGGTGCAGACTGTCTTCTCCGTCGAGGGACAGCCCGGCATGAGCGGCAGTTACCTCGGGGCGAGCTGCGAGGAGATCGTGCTGACCGGCGGCCGGGCACAGTACGACCTGATGGTGAAGGTGGTCCGCGACGTGGAACTGACCGCCCGGTGGGACTTCGACGACGCGATCATCGACGCGACCCGGATCACCGAGTGGGCGCGCCAGTTCTGGGCGCTCGTCGACGCGGTCACCAGCGACCCCGACCGCCGGGTATGCGACATCCCGGGACTCGGCGACGTGCCACCGGACCCGAGCCAGGACGACCAGGCCACCGTCGAGGTCCTCGCGTGGGCCGGCACCGCGGACCGGGTCGAGCCGCAGGGCTATCTCCAGGAGACCATCGCCGCCGCCTGGCAGTCGCTGCTCGGCGTCTCCCCCGGCGCCCACGACGCCCTGTTCGACCTGGGCGGGCACTCGCTCACCGTCGCACAGCTCTCGTTCCGGTTGAGTGACACGTTCCGCGCCCACGTCGGGGTCGCCGAGCTGTTCGAGTATCAGACGGTGGCCGCCCAGGCCGAGTACGTCGAGCGCCTGCTGCTGGAGCGGGCGGCACAGTTGTCGCCGGACGAACGGGAGCAGCTGCTCGACGGGCAGCCCTGATCGGCACCGCCGGCTGCGGGCAGCACGCTCAGGCCGCGGGCCTCACGCGAAGGCGTCGAGGCCCGCGGCGAGGTCCCGGACCTGCCGGCAGGCGGCCAGCAGCGCGGCGAGTCGATCCACCGGATACATCTGTGCCGCGTCGCCGGGCCGGTACATCCGCTCCGGCGCGGGATGCGTCTCGATGAGCAGCCCGTCCACGCCGAAGACGGCGGCCGCCAACGCAGCCGGTGCGACCGCCGCGGCGCTGCCGGTGCTGTGGCTCGGGTCGAAGATGACGGGCAGGTCGGTGTGTCGCCGTACCGCCGCGACAGCGCCGTAGTCCAGTTGGTACGCCAGCGACCGGTCGAACGACACGACGCCCCGGGCGCACATGATGACGTGCGGGTTGCCGTGGCTGACGACGTACTCCGCGGCCTTGAGCCACTCCGCGACGGTGGCGCGTACGCCCCGCATCAGCAGCACCGGCCGACCACTGCCGCCGAGCTCGGCCAGCAGCGCCCGGTTGGTCATGTTGCGCGGATCGACCTGTAGGCAGTCGGCGACCTGCGCGACCGCTCCGACGTCCCGCGGGTCGGCCACCTCGGTGATGACCGGCAGCCCGCCCCCCGCGCGGACCTCGGCCAACGCCGACAGGCCACCGCGTCCCTTGCCGGGGAAATGGTAGGGACCGCTCCTGACCTTGAACAGGCTGGCCCGCACCGCGTCGGCCCCGGCGCGGCGCACCATCGCGGCGGTCTGCACCGTGTCCGACACCGACTCCAGCGCGCACGGTCCGGCCCCGCACCACAGGTCACCGCCGCCGACGTGGCCGCTCCCGAGCGGCACCCGTCGCGGCAGCACCGCGTTCGCCCGATCCACCAGCCAGTAGCCCCGCTCGGCGGTGCTGTGCCAGGCGCGGATCGCGGCGGAGGACACCCGGTGCACCAACCGTTCGTCTCCCGCGACGACGAGGAAGCACCTGCCGGCCAGGCGCAGCGGCCAGGCGGTGACGTCCTCGTGTCGTGCGATCCGGGTGGCCAACGAGGCCAGCTCGGCGTCGCTGCTGTGCGGGGCGAGCTCGACGAGCACGGGTCAGCTCCGCGTGGCGATACGCACCTGGGACCTGACGAACTCCGCGAGCTCGACCAGGGTGGGGTGCTCCAGCACCGCGCGCACGGTGATCCGTACCCGCAGCCGGCGACTCAGGCGTGCGGCGAGCCGGTTGGCCGACATCGAGTCGCCGCCCAGGTGGAAGAAGTGATCGTCCAGGCCGATCTGCGCCACCGGCAGCAGATCCGCCCAGAGCTGCGCCAGGTCACGCTCCACCTCGTCGCGGGGTGCCCGGTAGGGCTTGCGGAGGGTGGTCCAGTCGGGTGCGGGCAGCGCATTGCGGTCCACCTTGCCGTTGGCGGTCACCGGCAGCCGGTCCAACAGGGTGAACGAGGCCGGCACGGCATGCCCGGGCAGCAGGTCGACGAGCGCGGCCCGGACCCGGTGCGGTTCGGCCTCCGGGGCCACCAGATAGGCGCAGAGCTGGCTCTCGCCGTCCTCGTCGGCGAGGGCCACCACGACCGCGTCCTGCACACCGGGCTGGGCGAGCAGCGCCCGCTCCACCTCCGCGGGGTCGACCCGAAAGCCCCGAATCTTGACTTCCCGGTCGACGCGACCCCGGTGGTGCAACCGTCCCCGTTCGTCGAAGCAGGCGAGGTCGCCGGTGCGGTAGAGGCGGGCACCGGGTGGCCCGTACGGGTCCGGTCGGAACCGGTCCGCGGTCTGCGCCGGGTCGCCGAGGTATCCCCGGGCGAGTTCGGGCCCGCCGAGGTACATCTCGCCGACCGCGCCGGGCAACAGGCGGCGCATCGCGGTGTCGAGGAGTTCGACCCGTACGCCCGGCCACGGCCTGCCGATCGGCGGTGGCGCGGCCCGGTCGCTGCTGGTGGCGGTCGCACTGGTGAGGCGGTCCTCCCACGGCACCAGACAACTGCTGATGCCGTTGGCCTCGGACGAGCCACAGGCGACGGCGACCTCGAAGGGCAGATCCGGTGCCGCCCACCGCCGCACCTTGTCGCTGCCGACGGTCAACAGTTGCAGGGCCGTCTGCGCGGGCCAGGGCAGTTGGTAGAGCTGCTCGGCGAGGGGCATGCTGACGTACGCCTTGGTGATCTTCTCGGCCACCAGCCAGTCGCGCAGCAGGGGCGCGGCGCCGACGATCTCCGGTGGTGCGGTGTGCACACTGGCCCCGGCGCAGAGGTAGGGCCACAGTTCGCCGACCGACACCGAGGAACCGGGTGGTGCCAGCCAGGCGGCCCGGTCCTGCGCGGTGATGCGGTGACCCTCCTGATGGGTGGCGACCGAGTGGGCCACCGACCGGTGCAGGACCGCGACCCGTTTGGGCGTGCCTGTCGAGCCGGACGTGTGCACCACGTAGGCGACGTCCTCGGGATGTACGGCGATGCCCGGGTCGTCGGTGGGGAGCCGGTGGATGCGCGGCCACTCGGTGTCGACGGCCACCACGGTGCCCGCGCCGGGCGGCAGGACGGCACCGAGGCGCGCCAGGGTGAGCACCGCGCGTGGGCGGGCCACGTCGAGCACCTCGGCGATCCGCTGCGCCGGATGGGCCGGGTCCAGCAGGATCGCCGCCGCACCACTTCTGAGGATGGCGAGGAAGGAGACGAGCATCTCGCTGCCACGATCCATCATCAGCCCCACGCAACCGTCCCGTTGGGCGCCGAGTTCCCGCAGCACCCGGGCCAACTGATTGGCCCGGGAGTCGAGCTCGCCGTAGGTGAGGCTCGCGGGACCGGATCCGAAGGCGAGACGCCTGGGGTGCTGCTGCGCCTGGTGGGCCACCAGGTCGGGTACGAGTCCGCCGACGAGCGCGGTGTCGGCGGGCCGTCCGTGGCGCGCCAACCAGTCCTGGGCCGTCCGGTCCGGTACGGCGAGCGTCCCGATCGGCCGGTGCGGGTCGTCGGCCACCTGGGCCAGCAGGGCGGCGAGGTTGCGGTCCAGTTCGGTGGCGAGCATCGGGGCGGACCAGCCCTGGGCGAGTCGCCACGAGATCCCCGTCTCGTCGCCGGTGAGGACGAGTTGGGCGTCGGTGTCGGGGTGCGGATGGCGCCAGTGGAACGCCGCCGGCGCCGAGACCTCGCCGCTGCTCAGGGGGGTACCGGCGATGGTGTCGACGAGTCGCGCCATCGTCGTCGGATCGGACGGTACGGACACCGTCGCCGATGCCCCTTCGACACGCAGGGCGACCCGGCGTGGTGCGTGTGGGCCGCAGTGACGCAGCAGCACGAGCAGGGCGGCGGCGTAGGTCGACCAGTGCGGCGCGACGGCGTCTCGCGCTGTCGTCGGCGCGGTGAGCTCTGTCGATACCCGGTCCATTGCGGATATCGTCAATCTGGACTGCGGCGCAGATGCCGTCACAGCTGCCTCCTCGCGCACGTCACGACAACCCTCGGATCGCCAAGCATAACTAGAGTCAGCGCCTTGTCGGTAGATTTGAGACTGTAGTTGTCTCCAGTTATGCTTCCGGAAGCGCACGACCGAGGAGGACTTATGAGCGTGGCGGACGACGACGCCGAATACGTGGTGGTCTCCAACGACGAGGAGCAGTTCTCTCTCTGGTTGACCGGACGTAACCTGCCCAACGGCTGGCGCGAGGCCGGCAAGCGGGGCAGCCGCGAGGAGTGCCTCGCCTACATCGAACAGGTCTGGACCGACATGCGACCGCGCAGCCTGCGCGAGTTCGCGGCCCGGTCGTCGACGCGGTGATCCGCGCCGTCGTCTTCGACATCGACGACACCCTTGTCGACTTCTCCGGGGCGACCGGCCGCGGTCTGCTGGCCCACCTGGCCACGACGAGGGCGGTGAGCCCCACCGATGCCGAGCAGTACCTCGCCCTCTGGCGGCACCTGGAGCAGATCCACTTCACCGCGTATCTGCGCGGTGAGTGCACCTTCACCGAACAACGTCGACGCCGGGCACGGGAGTTCTGTGCGACGGCCGGGTTCCCGCTGGGCCCCGAGGAGAGCGAGACCGACGCCTGGGTGGCCCGGTACCTGGAACACTGCGACAAGGCGTTCACGCTCTTCCCCGACGTGCTGCCCGCGCTCGACACCCTGCGGCACGCGCAGGTACGCCTCGCCGCGATGAGCAACAGCGACCGGGCGTACCAGCACCGCAAGCTGACCGCACTGGGCATCCGGGACCGGCTGGAGGCGCTGGTCTGCTGTGACGACGTCGACGGGGTGGCCAAACCGGACCCACGAATCTTCCACGCCGTCTGCGACCGGCTCGGACTCGCACCCGCCGAGACGGTCTACGTGGGAGACCGACTCGACTCCGACGCCCGCGCCGCCATCGCAGCCGGGCTGACCGGGGTATGGCTGGACCGTACCGGTGACGGGCAGGCCGACGTACCCACCATCACCACACTCGATCAGCTCGTCCGGCTGCTGCCTGCCCGGACGGTGCGGAAGGGATCCTGATGCCGCTGACCCGAGAAGGGACCAGCTTTGCCGGGACATGGTCGAGGCTGAGCGCCCAACGGGGCAGCCTCTGCCTCGGGGTAGCCCCGTCGGCGTCCTGGCTGCGTCGGTGGGAGTTGGACGACACCAGCGAGTCGCTGGACCGCTACGGCGACATCATCCTGGAGGCGGCCGGCGACGGGGTGGCCGGCTACAAGGTCCAGGTTCCGTTCTATCTGCGTCACGGCACCGCCGGGCTGGCGGCGTTGCGCCGTTTCGTCGACGGCGCGCACGAGCGGGACGCGCTGGTGCTCCTCGACGCCAAGGTCGGCGACGCCGACGACACGATGGCCGCCTACGCGGATCTCTACCTCGGGCCGGACAGCCAACTCGGCGGGGACGCGGTCACCACCTGCGCATTCATGGGTACGGCGACACTGCACCCCTTGTTGCGGATCGCGCAGGACAGCGGCACCGCGGTCTTCACGTTGGTCCGTACGTCGAACCACGGCGCCGGAGAGGTCCAGGGCAGCCGTACCGCCGGCGGCACCAGCACGGCCGAGGCGATCGCGGACGCGCTCACCGGATGGCACACCGAGCATTGCGGCACCGCCCAGCCCGGACCAGCGGCGGCGGTGGTGGGTGCCCGGCCACCCGAGTCGGCGCAGCTGGTCGACCGCCTGCCGCACAGTGTCCTGGAGATCCCCGGGCTGGGTCGGGCCGACCGCCGTACCGAGGAGGTCCTCGCCCCGGTCCGGGACGCGACCGACCGGGCGATGCTCACGGTGACGACCGGGGTGCTGCGGCACGGTCCCGCGCCGACGGCGCTGCGCGCCGGGATCCGGTGGTGGCACGAGGAGATCGCGCGACACCGCTAGACAGGTCGGGATGTCGATGCCCCGCCGTATCGAGGGCACCGACATCCCGGCTGCCTGCTCACGACCCGGCCAGCTCGGACAACCGCTGGTCGGGTCGACGCGTCGCCGCCACCAGGAGGTCGCGCCAGCGGGTCAGCAGTCCGCGCGCGGTCGGCGCGTCCCACAGGTTGGTGTTGAACTCGACACTGAGTTCCAACCGGTCGGCCCGGAGGGCGGCGGTGAAGTACAGGTCGTTGCGGGCCGTGTCGAGCCGGGTGAAGTGCCAGTCGACCGTGCAGCCCGCCAGGTTCCACCCACTACGGTCGGGCTCCTGCCACTCCACCGCCACCTGGAACAGGGGCAGCCGGTCCAGGTGCCGCGGCATCGCGGCGGCCCGCACCAGCTGAGGAAACGGCAGGCCCTGATGGTCGTACGCGCCCAGCACCGTGTCCCGTACCCGGGTCAGCAGCTGCGCGAAGGACGGATCACCGGCGCAGTCCACCCGCAGCACCAGCGTCGCGATGGTGCAGCCGAGCAGTTCCTGGGCGCCCGGCAGGCGGCGGTTCTCCCCCACCGTGCCGATCGGCACGTCGTCGCTGCCGGAAAGGTGGTGCAGCAAGGCCGCCTGCGCGGCGGTGACCAGGATGAACGGGCTGACCCGCCGGGTGGTGGCCAACCGCAGCACCTCTGCGGTCTGCTCCGGGTCGAGCAGGATCGTGAGCTGGTCACCGTCGAAGGTGGGCAGGGGCGGCCGGGGCAGCGGCGTCGGCAACGCCAGCACGGGCAACCCCGCCAGGGTCTGCTCCCAGTACGCCCACAGCCTGGCCGGCTCGGGGCCGCCCAGCCACTCGTCCTCCCAGCGGGCGTACTGCTGCCAGGTCAGCCCGCCTGCCGTCGCCGGCGGGTTCTCTCCGCCGACGAGGGCGTTGTAGCAGGCGCTCAGGTCCCGACAGAACACCTGGAAGCCCACCCCGTCCATGGCGATGTGATGCACGGTGAGCAGCAGCACGTGCCGCGCGTCGGCACCCACGACCAGGGTTGCCCGGATGCCGGGCTCCCGGGCGAGGTCGAACGGTCGCAGCGCCTGCGCCTGCGCGAGCCGGTCGACCTCGGCCGCCTGCGCCTGCGGTGGCAGCGCGCTCAGGTCGGTGACCGCCAGTTGCGGACCCTGCGGCTGCGGCACCTGCACCGGCCGGTCGACGACGAACCGGATCACGCTGCGCAGCATCTCGTGCCGCTCGACCACCTGCGCGAACGCCTGCCGTAGCGCGGCCACGTCGAGTGTGCCGTCGATGTCGACCCGCAGCGGGCTGTGATAGGTGGCCCGACCGGGAGCGAGTCGGTCCAGCACCCAGATCTGGGTCTGCGCCGCCGTCAGCGGCGCGGCACCGGCCGGCTCGGCCCCCGGCCCGGGCGCTGCCCGGCTGCCCGATCCGAGGGTCGGGGTGCCGGTCGGGGCGGCGACGTGCGCCCGCGCAGGGCCGGCCGTGTCCTCCCGTTCGATCCGGCGGGCCAGGGAGCGCACCGTCGGGGCCTCGAAGATCCACCGGATCGGCACCTGTCGGCCGAGCTCGGTACGCAGCCGCGACACCAGTTCCGCCGCCAGGATCGAGTGTCCGCCGAGGGCGAAGAAGTCATCGTCGTCGTCGAGGTCGTCGCGGCCCATCACCTGCCGCCAGCTCTGGCGTACCTGGCCGAGGATCGCGCTGTCGCCGGTGCTCTCGGCCGCCGGGCGGTCCACGTCGATCACGTCGGGAATCGCGTACCGGGGCAGCCGGGTGGCGAGGAACTCGGCCAGCTGCCGAGCGGTCGGGACCGGGTCGCCGGCGCACGTCACCCGGGCACGCAGCACCGGCGGAGTGCCGTCGTAGCCGACCTCGGCGGCACGGACGCCGGGATGCACCGAGAGCGTGGCGGCCACCTCGTCCAACGGCACGGTCAACCCGTTGATCACCGGATGCTGGTCCCGGGGGCCGAGGCGCACGATCTCGCCCCGCCCGTCGACGTATCCGAGGTCGCCGGTGTCGGTGAGGGTCTGCCCGTGCACCGGTAGGAGACGGTCGCCGACCAGTCGGACGTGCTGCGGGTCGACCGCGACGATCCGGCCGACCACGCCCTGCGGTGCGAGCGTGTCCCGGCCCTGCACCACCTGCTCCGCCGCGGGGACCGGGACACCCACCGGTGGGACCTCGGCGATGGCCACGGCCCGCTCCGCGGCGGAGAGCATCGGCAGATCGGTCAGCGCCATCCCGGGCGCCTCGATCGCCGCGGCCAGCAGGGTCCGCAGGTGGTCGAAGAGGGCCCGCACGAACGGCTCGGGAAGCAGTTGCTCGTCGAACTCCAGCCAGAAACCGATGCTGGTCGGGCTGGTCTGGGCCTCCACGATCAGATCGAAGCGGGACCGGGAACGGGGAACGTGCTCGTACCGCAGGCGCAGGGTCTCGCCGGTCAGCTCCGCGTCGCGGACGTCGGCATGCGAGAAGACCACCTGGATCAGCGGATGGTAGCTCGGGTCCCGGTCGGGTCGGACCAGGTCGACAAGGTGGGAGAAGGGCAGCCGGTCGTGGTCGAGCGCGTCGAGGCTGACCTCCATCACATGCCGTACGAGCTCATGGAACGACTGGTCGGGGCGGGGTCGCAGGCGCAGCGGCACCGTCGTGGCGAAGAAGCCCACGAGTGGCTCCCACTGCTCGTCCGGACGGGCCGCACTGGCGGTGCCGATGAGCAGGTCCCGCCGACCGGTGTAACGGTGCACGACCGCGGTGAAGGCGGCGAGCAGTACGGCGGCGGGGGTGCTGCGGCAGCCGGTGGCGTGCCGGTGGAGCGACCGGGCCAGGCTCGCCGGGAAGGTCACCTGGATGCGTCGCCCGTGCGGGGACTTGACCGGTGGACGCAGACCGCCGGTACGCAGTGGGAGCACGGGAACGGCGCCGTCGAGTTGCGTACGCCAGTACCGCTGTTCCTCGGCGAGTTCCCGACCGTCGAGCAGCCGACGCTGTTCCTCGGCGAAGTGCCGGTACTGGCACGGCAGCGGTGGCAGCTCAGGTGCCCGCCCGGCAACGAACGCCTCGTAGGCGGCGAGCAGCTCGTGCAGCACCACGCGCAGCGACCAGCCGTCGGCCACGATGTGGTGGGTGGCGAGGACGAGGATGTGCTCGGCGTCGTCGAGCCGCAGCAGCGCGGCGCGGACCAGCGGACCGTTACGCAGGTCGTACGGAGGGTCCGCGACCAGCGCGGCGAGATCGGCGACCGTCTGATCGCGCAGCGCCACCGGCACGTACGCCAGATCCGTCGGCTGTCCCAGGTCGATGGTGAGTTCGGGCCGGATGCGGCAGACCGGCGTACCGTCGACGGTGTCGAAGGTGGAGCGCAGCACCTCGTGCCGGCTCAGGATCAGGTCGAGGCTTCGTTGCAGCAGCGGCACCCGCAGCTCGCCCTCGATGCGCAGCACCCAGACCTCGTTGTAGGTGCCCGGAGCGAGGCTCTCCATGAGCCACAGTTGCTCCTGGGGGAACGACAACGGCGCCAGCCGGCCACGCGGGATCTCGATGCCGGTCACCCTGTCCCCCACCGCCGCGCCAGGAGCCGGGTGGCCGAGTGCCGGTGCGGGATGGGCTGGTCGGCGTGGGAGGAGATGACGTCGTCGTCGTGTACCTCGACAAGTTCCCAGTCCGGCTTGAGGTAGTAGCCGACGAGAGTGCCGTGCGGCAGGATGCAGCGGGGCGGGTTGACGTGGTTGTCCAGTTCCTGGGCGCGGTCGTTGAAGGCGCACAGGACGTGCCAGCCGCCGACCCGGGTGGCCTGTTGCAGGGCGGTGACCGCGGCGGCGACGGACGCCTCGTCGGCGAGCCAGTGCGCCACACTGTCGAAGACCACCACGTCGTAGCTGGCGGGCGGCAACGGTTGGGTGAGCACGTCCCGCACCGACCAGGTGATCCCCGGTTCGTTCGGCCAGGCCCCCCGAGCGTTGCGCAACGCCAGCTCGGACACGTCGGTCGCGTCGACGAGCGCACCCTGTCGGGCCAGGAACGCGGCGTTGCGCCCCTCCCCGCAGCCCGCGTCCAGCACCCGGAGGCCCTCCAGCGAGGTGCGCCGGGCCAGGCTCTCGACGACCGGTTCCGGCTCACGTCCCCACAGGCAGGGGCTCATCGCGTACCCGCGGTCGCAGCCACCGTCCAACGTCGGACCACTCATGCCGTCGCCTCCACGTCCTGTACGGTGCGCAACTTCGGAATCGGCGAGAAGATCAGCCACAGCAGCGACAGCGGGATGCCCACGGCGGTGATGAACAGCGTCGCCCGCAACCCGATGGAGTCCCCGAGCAGGCCCGCCACCAGGGCGGAGATCGGCACCAGGCCACCGATGAGGAACCGGAAGCTGGCGTTGACGCGACCCAGGATGTGCTGCGGAATCACCATCTGACGCATGGTCATCTCGGCGATGTTCGACGAGACGATGCCGTAGCCGACCACGAAATGGATGACGCCGAAGAGGATCGCGGCGGTGGTCGGCGAACCGTCGACGAACGGTATGGCCACGATCGGCACGACCGCCAGCAGGTAGGCGACGATCAGCAGCCGTCCGTAGCCCAACACCTTCAGCAGCCGTCCCATGGTCACCGCGCCGATCAGACCGCCGACGCCGAAGGCGGCGAAGATGAAGCCGAGCGCGGCCGGGGTGATGCCGAACTCGCGGGTCGCGTACAGCACGAAGAGGGTGAGCATCAGCATCGAGAAGAAGTTGAAGGTGGCGCTGTTGCCGGCCAGCGCCCGGACCACCGGGTGCCGGACGGTGATCCGCATGCCGTTGCCGATGTCGCTGAAGACTCCCCGCCAGCCGCGACCGATGTCCTCGGCGGACCGCTCGACCGGCGGCTCCGGGGTCTTCACCATCGCGATGGCGATCGCCGAGGCGACGAACGAGATCGCGTCAATGACCAGCGCGAACGGTGCTCGCAACGCCTGCACGAGCAGACCGGCCAGGCCGGGACCGGCGATCTGGGACAGCGAGTCGGTGGCCTGCAGCCGACTGTTGCCGGCCATCAACTGCTCGCGGGAGACGATGCTGGGCAGGTAGGAGCGGTAGGCCAGGTCGAAGATGACCGAGAGACAACCGACCGTGAAGGCGACGAGGTACATCACCATCATGGTCAGCGAGTCGAGGAAGGCCAGCACCGGCACGAGACCGATCACGAAGGCACGGGCCAGGTCGGTACCGATCATCAACGGACGTCGGCGCATCCGGTCGACGAGCACGCCGAAGAACAGCAGAGGGCCCAGGAAGGCCAGCTCCCGCAACGCCGACATGACGCCGATCTGGGTGGCGCTCGCATCCAGGATGAGGATCGCGGTGAGCGGCAACGCCAGGGTGGTGATCTCGGTGCCGAAGGCGGAGATCCCCTGCCCGAGCCAGAGCTTGTTGAAGTCGCGGTGCCGGTTCAGCGAGGGTGGTGGAGCTCCGTCATCCGACGGTGCTCCATCGCGGACGGTTTCGGTGCTCATAACGGGGTTTCCTCTCGGGCTCCGAGCAGGGTCGGCGCGTTGCCGGTGGTCCAGGGGTCGTAGAGCAGTGCGCGGTCACCGGCGTGCCGGCGAAGCGCGGTGATGACGGTCGTCGGGTCCGGCGCGGCGACGGTGAGCCGCGAGGTGGCGTACACCTGCTGTGCCGGATCGTTGAACGACGCCCCGGTGTACGGGACCTCGGCGGCGTACCGGAGGGCCGGCAGCGCCGCCGACGACGTCAGGTGGTGCAGCGAGAAGACGGGAACCTCGGCGGCCAGCGCGGCGATGCGCAGTGTGCCGCAGATCCGCGGGTTGATCTCCAGGACCAGTCCGGTGCCGTCGGCCCGGACCAGGAACTCCACCTCCAGGTAGCCGTCGACGTCGGCGGCCCGGGCGATGGTTTCGGTGGTGTCGCGCAGCCAGGTGTCGAGCGCCGGGGTCAGGCCGGGGGCGGGGCACAGCCGCAGCCGGCGCCACGGTGGGACCAGCATCGGCGAGGTGGGTCCCTTCCACACCGGCGGGAGGGTGATGGTGCGCCCGGCGGTACGGTGCGCCACGACCGAGTACTCCACCCCGTCGGCGTACCGCTCGGTGAAGTACTGCGGGGACGACGTCACCTCGGTGGCCATCCGGATCCCGATGCTCTGGGTGCTGTTGCGGCCCTTCACCACCAGCAGGTCGTCGCCGGCGCCGTCGAGGGTGCCCTCGTCCTGGTACCGCCACGGCGCGGTGGGGATGCCGTGCCGGTCGAAGAAGCGCTTCATCGCCACCTTGTCGAGGCCGAGGCTCGCCGCGTTCGCGGACTGGACGATGACCCGGTGGCCGGCGAGGCGCAGCCCGGCGGCGAGTTCCCGGTCCCGCAGCAGCGTGTCGTGGCTGGTGAGGAAGACGGCGGTCGCGACGTCGAGGCCCTGGAAGCTGCGCTGGAGCGCCTCGGTGTCGACCGGCCCCTCGCCCAGATGCAGGTGCCGATCGCCCGGTCGCCACTGGACGAAGTGGGTGAACCAGCTGGCGAGGCTCTGCACGCCGACGAGGTAGACCGAGACCTGGCTCATCGGGTCGCCGCCAGGTCGGACAGCGCCCGCTCGGCAGCTCGCCGGTACGCGCCGAGCAGGTCCTCCTGCGGCTCGTTGAAGTAGGTCGCCGGCAGGCTGATCCACTCGTCGTGCAGACGAGCGCTCACCGGAAGGTCCTCCGGGGCGTACGTGAAGCGTCGGCGCAGCGTGGCCGGTGAGTACGCGTGCCAGGTCGGCGGCCGGGCGCCGGTGAAGACCGACGTACGGTGCAGCGGGGCGGTCTGCGGCACACCGGCCCGTACGCCGTGCCGCTTCAGCGCGGCGACCAGGTCGTCGCGGTCGAAGCCGGCGCGCAGCGGGTCGACGCGCAGCACGATGTCGTACCAGCCGCCCATGGTGTGTCCGGCCGCGACGCCCAGTCCTTCGATGCCCGGGTGGGTGCACAGCGCGGCGACGAGTGCGGTGGCGTTGTCGTGTTTGGCGCGTACCAGCGCGTCGAGCCGTCGCATGTGGCTGCTGGCCAGGACGGCCGCGACGGGGCTGATCCGCAGGTTGCCGCCCAAGCCGACGTCGGCGAGGCGACGCAGCGCCGGATCGCGGACGGTGAGGTTGCTGCGTTGCCGGAAGCTGCTCAGCAGGCAGGCCAGGTCGTAGTGGCGGGTGTCGCGGCAGGCGAGGACGCCGCCCATCCCACCGCTGACGAGTTTGAGTCCGCCGATGCTGAAGACGGCGAGGTCGCCGAAGGTGCCCACCGGGACGCCGTCGATGGTCGATCCGTGGGCGTGCGAGCAGTCCTCGATCAGTGCCAGTGACCGTTCGCGGGCGAGTTGTGCGATCTCCGCCATCGGGCAGGGATGACCGAACAGATGGGTGACCGCGATGGCCCGGGTCCGACTGGTGATCCGCTCGGCCAGGCTGGCGACGGTGACGTTGCCGTTGGCCGATCCGCTGTCGCAGAGCACCGGGGTGGCGCCGAGCACGAACAGCGGCGAGGCGGTGGCGAGGAAGGTCAGGGACGGCACCAGCACCTCGTCACCGGGGCCGAGCCCGAGGACGTAGTACGCGGCGAGCAACGCGCTGGTGCCGGAGTTGACCGCGAGGACGTGTCGACCGTCCAGGTGTTCGGAGAACAACTGCTCGATCTCGGCGATCTCGGGGCCGTGCCGGTAGTCGAAGGTGCGGCCGGCGCGGATCAGGTCGGTGGCTCTTGCGACAGCCTGAGTGTCGTAGACCGGCCACTGCTGCGGGTGGTCGATGGCGGGCGCAGTGGCGGCGAGTCCGGTGGAGGTCATGGCCGTCACCGCGCCACGCTGAGCAGGTCTTCGTCGATCAACCGGAGTATCTGTGCGGTGTGTTCGTGCAGGAAGAAGTGCCCGCCCGGGAAGACGCTCACCCGGCACGGGCCGGTGGTCTCGCGTTCCCAGGCCCGAGCCCGTTCCGGTGTGGCGTAGTCGTCGTCGGTGGCGGCGAAGGCGTGTACCGGCACCGACGACGCGGTGGTGTACGGGTACTGCCAGGTGGCGCCGAGGGTCAGGTCGGCGCGGATGACGGGCAGCGCCAGCTGCATCAGGTCCGGGCTGTCGAGCACCTCCGGGGGCGTACCGCCGAGGTCGGCCAGCCAGGCCAGCAGCCGGTCGTCGGGTTCGGCCCAGGCCGCTTCGGGGATCCGCAGCCACGGTGCGGGGCTGCCGGAGGCGAACAGCCAGCTCGGCAGGGGCGCGCCGTCCTGTTCGAGCCGGCGGGTCAGCGCGTACGCGATCCGGGCGCCCATGCTGTGGCCGAAGAAGGCGAAGGGGCGTTGCCGCAGCAGCGGGTCGAGGGCCTCGACCAGCAGATCGAGCAGGCGGTCCATGGCGGCGATCGGTCGTTCCCCGAGCCGGTTCTCCCGCCCCGGCAACTGCACGGCGGCCACCTCGACCTGCGGCAGCCAGCGGTGCCACTCCCGGTACGCAGAGGCGCCGCCGCCGGCGTACGGGAAGCAGAACAACCGCGTGGGAGCGGTCGGGTTCGGCGTGGCGATGCTCACCCACTTGTTCATCAGCACCTCAACTCGTCTTGACTGCCGATGACAACGAAACTTACCAGAGTTAACGGCTCAAGTCATGACAGGAGTCATGCAAAGTCAACAGCGGGAATCGGGTCGCCCTGCGCCTCCCACAGCGGCCACGTACCGTCGTGGGCGCTACGCCCGTGCCCCATCCGCACGTTGTCGACAAGCACCAGGTCCCCCGGCCTCCACGACAGGTCGAACGTCGACGCGTCGATCGCCTCCTGCACCGCCGCCAGGTCCTCGGCCGGCACCGGTTCCCCGTCACCGAAGAAGGTGTTGAACGGCAGCCCCGTACGGCCGTACGCCCCCACCAACACCTCGCGTTCCTCGGGCTGGAGACTCCATTCGCTGAGGAAGGCGATCTGGTTGAACCACGCCGTCGCGCCCGTCACGGGATGCACGAACGTCGACGCCCGAGCCTGCCGGGTACGCAGCGTGCCGTCGGGCAGCCACTCGTACCCGATCGACTGTCCGGCGCAGTACGCCTCGACCTCGGCGACGGTCTCCACCCCGAACGCCTGTCGCCAACCCATGCCCACGTACGGCCGGAAGTTGCGGACCAGCATCCACCCCCGCGTGACGAACGCGTCCCGCACTCTCGACGGCAGCCGGGACAGCGCTTCGACCCCGTCGGCGAGCAGGGTCCGCCCGGTCGCCGCCGCCCCCGGCGGATGTGCCAGCAGCAGCGTGCCGGGAAACACCAGCGCGTGGCTCTGCTCGTTGTGCGGGCACATGTCCCGGTACGACGGCCAGGCAGGCGGCCCGTACACCGGCCCGCCCAGGTGCGGCCGTGGTGCGAACGGTTCCCGGCGCGGGCAGGGCCGCACCAGTGCCTCGACGGCCGCCGCGAACCGCTCGGGGGCATCCAGCCCGAGCCCACGCAGGTGCACCACACCGATCTCGGTGAGCCGCTGACGAAGCTCGACGCGGTTGTCGTACAGCCAGTCGTCGGCGTCGGCGCGGACCGGCCACGGCTCGACGACCCGACCGCCGCTCGCGACCGCGGTCACCGCGCCACCACCCGCCCGACGATCTCCACGGCCCGGTCGACGTCGGCACGGCTGACACCACGATGGGTCACGGCACGGATCCGACCGTGCCCGAACTCCGCCACCCGCAGTCCGAGGTCGGCCGTCTCGGCGACGAACCGCTCCCACGGCATGTCGGCGAGCCGGAACAGGACGATGTTGGTCTGCACCCGTTTCGGATCGACCGTCACCCCGGGCACCTGCGCCAGCCCTTCGGCGAAGCGCAGCGCGTTCGCGTGGTCCTCGGCGAGTCGCTGCGGCATCCGGGTCACGGCGATCAACCCCGCCGCCGCCAGCACACCCGCCTGCCGCATCCCACCGCCCAGCAACTTGCGCACCCGGCGGGCCCGGCCGATGACCTCGGCGGGGCCGGTGAGCATCGAACCGACCGGAGCGCTGAGCCCCTTCGACAGACAGAACTGCACGGTGTCGGCGTGCCGCGCGACGGCCTCGACGGTGGTGCCGGCCGCCAGTGCGGCGTTGAACAGGCGCGCCCCGTCGAGGTGGACGGGAACTCCCCGCTCGTCGGCGAAGTCCCGCACCGCGCGCAGGTACGCCTCGTCGAGCACGACGCCGCCGGCCCTGTTGTGGGTGTTCTCCAGGCAGATCAACGCGGGCAGCGCGAACTGCGGGTCGTCCGGGTCGGCGGGAAAGGCCGCGGCGAGCCCGTCGAGCGGAAGACGCCCCTCCTCGTCGGTGCGGACGGGCTCGTAGGCCGCCCCGGCACAGACGCTCGCCCCGGCGGCCTCGTACAGGTAGATGTCGGACTCGTCGCCGACGATGACCTTCGCGCCGCGTGGCACCTGGGCCATGATCGCGCACAGGTTGGCCATCGTGCCGCTCGGCAGGAAGCAGGCCGCCTCCTTACCGGTCAGCTGCGCGCTCGTCTCCTCCAGCTCACGGACGGTCGGGTCCTCGCCGTAGACGTCGTCACCGAGCGGGGCGCTCGTCATCGCGGCGAGCATCTGCTCCGTCGGCAGGGTGAAGGTGTCACTGCGCATCTCGATCATGCGGGTACCGTCACTTTCTCGTCAGCCGCGGCGGTACCGTCCGACGCGGGAGTCACGTCCAGTGCCATCCGGGCCAGGGCCTGGTCGAGGCGGGCCCGTACCTGCTCAGGGCTGTCGCCGTCGGCGATCACCCAGCCGAGTCGCCCGTAGGCGTCGGTGGCCGGGCCGACGGCGGCACCGACACGTGCCGTGACCGTCACGTCGTGCACGCCCGGCAGCGCGGCGGCCTCCTCGGCACCGCCGACGGCATGCAACACCCCGGTGGTCGCGGTGGTCAGGAAGCGGATCCCGGCGTACCGGGTCGCCGGTGCCAGCGGCTCCAGCGGCAGTCCGCTCGCCGCCCTCAGCTGCCGCTCCACCAGGTTCAGCCCGGTGGCGAGGCGGATCAGTTCGGGGATCATGCCGCCGGCCAGCCGAGCGTTGATCTCGACGACGACCGGTCCGGCCTCGGTCAGCCGCATCTCGACGTGCGCCGCTCCGTGCGCGAGCCCGACCGCGGCGAGCGCCGAGCGGGCGGTCTGTCGGATCGCCTCGCTCTCCGGTCGGTGCAGCGCCGGGAAGATGTGGCCGGTCTCCACGAAGTACGGCTCGGGACCGATCGTCTTGTCGGTGATGCCGACGATCTCCACGCGCCCGTCGGCGGCGAAGGTCTCCACACTCACCTCCGCACCGGCGAGGTACTGCTCGACCAGCACTGCCGCATTCGTGGCCTGGCCACGGACGTTCACGGTGACCGCGAGCAGCGTCGCCACCTGGGCCTGCGCCTCCGCCTCGGTGCGACACAGCCGCACCCCGGTCGAGGCGGAGTCGCCCGTCGGCTTGACCACGCAGGGCAGCCCGGCCCGCGCCACCGCAGCCGCGACCTCGTGCGGCGCACGGACCACCGAGTACCGCGGCTGCGGCAACCCCGCCCGGCTCAACAGGTCCCGGGTACGGGCCTTGTCCCGACACGCCGCCACCGCGTCCGCGCTGCTACCGGGCAGGCCGAGGCCGCCCGCCAGGGTGGCCGCGGTCTCCAGGTAGAACTCGCTCGTGGTGGTGACCCCGGCCAGGGATCGCCGCCGGGACAGCAGCGCGCGCAGGGCGTCGACATCGTTGGTGTCGCACTCGACGACCTCCGCCGGGGTCTCGGGCAGCCCGCGATACCGTCCCGGACGATGGGTCAGCAGTACCGGGCGCAGGCCCAGTCGTACCGCCTGGTGCAGGGCGAGCATGCCGGTGCCGGTGGTGTTGGACTCGACGAAGACCAACTCCCGGGGCGGCACCGGCGCGTACGACCACGAGGTGACGCGGCTGCCGTACGGCACCTGCACCGGCTCGCGGGCCAGCGGAAGGTCGTCGAGCTTCTGCTCGACCCAGTACCCGTCGTCGTAGAGGTTCTCGGCGTAGCGGTCGCCCCGGTCGGGCAGGATGCCGACCACCCGGGTGCCCGGGGCGAGCAGCCCGGTCAGCCCCTTCATCACCTGGTACACCGATCCGGCCGAGTTGCCGGCGAAGATGCCCTGTTCCCGGGCGAGGTCGCGGGTGGCGGCGAAGGCCTCCCGGTCGTTGAGCCAGTGCACCTCGTCGATGACCGTGTGGTCGAGGTTCTCCGGATGCAGGCTGTTGCCCAGCCCGCTCTGCCGACGGCGGGGCAGATCGGGTTGACCGAACAGGACGCTGCCGACGCAGTCGACCGCGACGACCCGCAACTGCGGCCGGTACGCGCGCAACGCGCGGGCGGCACCACACAGCGATCCACCGCTGCCCACCGAGCCGACGAGCACGTCGACCGGTCCCAGGTCGGCGACGATCTCCCGGGCCAGCGCCTGGTACGCGCGCGGGTTCAGCGGATTGCCGTACTGCTGCGGCCAGTACGCGCCGGGCAGTTCCCGGCGCAGGTCGGCGAGGCGCTCCAGGCGGGCGCTCTGCCAGCCGTGGCGCGCCATCGCGGGCACCACGTGCACGACACAGCCGAGCGAGCGGAGCTTGGCCAGGGTGATCGGGTCGATGCGGGGGTCGGTGACGATGTGCACCGGGTGACCCAGCACGGTTCCGACCAGCGCCAGCCCGAGCGCCAACGTCCCGGAGGAACTCTCCACGATCGGCGCCCCCGGGGCCAGCTCGCCGGACTCCCGCGCCGCGAGCACCACCTCACGGGCGACCCGGTCCTTCATCCCGTACGGGTTCTGTAGTTCGAGCTTGGCGAACAGCTGCACGTCCCCGGAGGTCCGCAGCCGGACCAGGGGTGTGTGCCCGATGGCGTCCACCATGGAGTCGAAACGCACCGCAGCTCCTATCGGTAGTCCACGCACAGGGCGTGGTAGAGCAGGACCTGGTCGCTGAGTTCGGCACAGCGGCGCAGGGTCAGATCGAGGCGGCGCTCGTACCCGAGCGCCTGGTGGGGCAGGAGTACGCCGATGGCCGTACCGCTGTGTGCCACCACGACACCGACCCCGCCCGCCTCGGCACAGATCGCGAGCATCGCGGTCAGGGACCGCTTGGGCCGCAGCTGCTGGTTGAGTTCCGCGCTGCGGGTGGCCACCCGCCCGACGGTCGCCAGGTCACCCACGGCGATGGCGGTGGTGATGGTGTCCAGCAGACGGGCGTACTCGGCGCGGGTGGCGGCGGGGAACGGCTTCGGGATGCGGTTGAAGGCGACGGTGTCCACCGTGCCGCCCTCGTCGATGCCGACCACGGTCAGCGGCGGCAGTACGCCGAGCCGGGCGCGCAGCCGTACCGCCCGGTGGTCGAAGGCCACCACCTCCGGGTACATGACGCCGTCGGTGGGTTCGATCTCCCGCAGGAAGTCCTCGATGTCGGTGTCCGGCAGGTGGACCCCGAGGGCGTTGGCGACCGCGCGGGCGGTCGCCACCAGGTCGGCGGAGGAACTGGCCAGGCCCTTGCCTTCGGGGATGGTGCCGTCGAGCGTCAGTCGTCCCCCGGCGCCGGGCGCATGGACGGCGAGGATCGACTCGGCGAGTCGTCGGGCCTTGGTCTTGTGGGCGGGGGTGACGCTGACCCCGCCCGAGGCGGCCAGCTCGAAGGTCGCGGTGGCCCATCGGGCGATCGGCATGGTGACCAGGAAGTCGACCTGATCCGGCAGCACCCCTTGGAGCAGCTCGCCGAAGGTGCCGAAGGCGGAGCTGACACCGGTGGCGGTCCGGGACCGGTGCGCCTGTCCGGTGCTCACGCCGGTCCTCGTGCCCCGGTGGGCGAGCCGACCGCGAAGAGGCCGTGGACCTCCCGGAGCGCGGCCCCGACAGTGGCCCGACGACGCCCCAACTGCCCGGCCAGCGCGTCGAGCGCGACACCCTGGCGGTCCAGCAGGTCACGGACGTGGTCGGGACGGGCGGACCCCGCAGAGCACTTGACGGCCAACTGACCCTCGCTGTCGAGCCCACGCAGCCGCGCCGCCGGGTCGGTCAACCGGTACCCCGCCGCTTCGGCCAGACCCGCCAGCAACGACGCGTCCGGTCGGTCCAGGGGGTCACCGGCGGCCAGCTTGGCGCGGACGTACCGCCCGACGATCACCTGCGCGGTCCGCCACGGGACCTTCTCGTCGAGGGTGAGCCGGTTGGCGAGGGTGAAGCCGCCGAGGAACTCCCGGTCACAGGCGGCCCGCATCGCCTCGGGACGCCAGTCCAGGTTCTCCAGCACCGTCCGCAGCAGGGCGAGCACCCCGCGCGCGGATCGGAACAGGTCGTGCAGGTGCGCCCCGCCCTCCTTGGAGACCTCGACCATGTTGCTGTACGGGGTGGCCCGTTGCGCGGTGGCCAGGTCGAGGGCGAGGGAGGTCAGGTGGGCGGTACGACCCCGGATCCGTTCCAGCACCGGATAGTTCTTCTTCTGCGGCATGGCCGCGGAGATGCCGGCGAGTTCGTCGGGCAGCTCGACGAAGCCGTACGCGCTGCTCGCCCAGGCCATCAGGTCCGTGACGAACCGGCTCGTCCCCACCCCGAAATGGGACAGCTCGCCGGCGATCTCCAACGCCCAGGCCCGGGACGCGACGGCGGTCAGTGCGTGCGGATACGGACCGGCGCAGCCGAGCAGCAGGGCCATCCGGTCCCGGTCCCAGGGCAGTTCCTGACCGGTGAGCGCACCCGCGCCGAGCGGGCTCAGGTTGATCTCGTCGTAGGTGGCCAGGAGTCGCCGTAGCGTCCGCAGACAATGCTCGACGAGGGCGCTGAGGAAGAAGCCCGGCGTGCTGACCTGGGCGGCCTGCAGGTGGGTGTACCCGGGCATCGGCAGGTGCGTCACGGCAGCGGCCCGGCGCCGGGTGACCCGGGTGACCTCCACCAGCGCCTCGGCGATGTCGAGCAGCTCGCTGCGGGCGTACAGGAGTTGGGCGGTGGCCTGGATGTCGTTGCGGCTGCGGTCCACGTGCCAGGCCGACGGCACCGTCGCCAGCCCGGCCAGCACGTGCCGCTCCAGCGCCAGACAGATGTCGGAAAGGTTGGCGGCCGGGTCGGCGGTGATCCGGTCGGCGGTGGCCGTGTCGAGAAGTGCGGCGATGGCGGCCGCCTCGGGCTCGGTGACCAGCCCCATCCGGGTGTACTCGGCCAGCAGCACCCGCTCGACGACCCGGTACCACCCGAGCAGGTGGTCGGCCTCGAACTGGAACTGAGGTGCCAGGACGTGCTCGTGCAGGACGGCGGACGGGGCACGGCCGAGCCGCCCGGTGAGCGGCATCGCGGTCGGGCCCGCCGCGGGCTGCCCGTTCACGCGCCGGTCCGGGTGGTCACGATCGACCGGAGGAGGGTGACCACCTCGTCGGCGTGGGTGCGCAGGAAGTGCCGTCCCGCACCGGGCAGGACGACCTGCTCGGCGGTCGGAGCGAAGTGCCGCCAGGCCAGCTCGGGACGGGGTTCGGTGGCCAGTCGCATGTCGTCGTCGCCGACGACGACCCAGGTCGGCACCGTGAGTGCCGGCCACCCGTCGCGCGTGTGCTGGAGGAAACGCGCGGCGCCGAGGGTGTCGTGGCGGTACGCCCGCTCGATGAGCGCCTCCCGCTCGCTCTTGAGTTCGTCGAGTTCGGTGTAGGTCGCCTGGGCGGCCATGTGACGGCGGATCTCCCCCTCCCCCATCGCCTGCACCTCGGCGAGATCCGCGGCGAGCTGATGCGGGTCGGCGGTGGCTGCGGCGAGGACCAGTTGGGCTGCGGGTCGACCCCGGTCGTGCAGCAGGCGGGCGCATTGCACCGCGACGGCCGCGCCGCTGCCCTGGCCCCAGAGGATCAGTGGGGTGTCGACCCGCGCGGCGATCTCGTCCGCCAGCCGGGTGGCGACCTGTGCCACGTCCGCTAGTGGCTCCTCGGGGCGGGCGAGGTCGTGCCCGGGCAGTTCGGTGGCGAGCAGAGCGCAGTTCGTCGCCGCGAGGCCGGCGGCGAGCGGTTGGAAGTTGAGGGCGGTGCCGGCCGCGTCGGGCACGGTCACCACAGTCGCCACCGGTTCCTGCGGCGTGGCCAGGGCCTGGAGCAGCTGTGCCTGACCGGTACGACTCGCGGCCTCGGCCAGGTCGGCCAGCACCGGATTGCTGGTCAGGGTGGTGAGGGTGATGAGGTGCTTGAGCTTGACGACCAGCCGGACCGCCGAGAGCGAGTCACCGCCGAGGGCGAAGAAGTTGTCGGTGCGGTAGATGTCCTCGAGCGGACGGTTGAGGACCTCGGCCCAGGCGGCCGCGAGCCGGCGCTCCAGCGGGTCGGTCGCCTGTTCACGCTCCTGGGACACGGTTGCCTGAGCGCCGGCCCGCAGCGCCGCGGCGACGAGTGCGGCCTTGTCGACCTTGCCGTTCTCGGTCAGCGGCAACGCGTCGAGCTGGTGCACCGTGGAGGGGACCATGTGGGCCGGCAGCAGGTCCGCCAACCGCCGTTTGAGGTCCGGCACCGGTTCGTCGGCGGTGAAGAAGGCGGCCAGCCGTTTGCTCGTCCCGATCGGCACCACCACCAGGCAGGCCGAGCGCACCCCGGGCACCCGCAGCAGGGTGTTCTCGACCTCGCCGACCTCGACCCGCATCCCGCTGATCTTGACTTGCTCGTCGCGCCGGCCTAGGAACTCCAGATGCCCGTTGGGCAGCCATCGACCGTAGTCGCCGGTGAGGTACATCCGCTGGTCGGGTCGGAACGGGTCGGGCACGAAGGCTGCCGCGGTGCGGTCCGGGTCGTTGATGTAGCCGGGACCGACGCAGATGCCCGCGAAGGCGATCTGGCCGGGTGCGCCGAACGGCACCAGGGCGAGTTGACTGTCCAGGATGTACACCGAGACGTTCTGCACGGGGCGGCCGACCGGCACCAGTTCGGTGGCGGGCAGCGCACGCATGATCTCGTGGGTGGTGTCGTCCGAGACCTCTGTCGCACCGTAGGCGTTGACGAGCGGAACGTCGGGGAAGCACCCGAACCAGCGGGCGACCAGACTGCGGGAGATCGCCTCGCCGGTGACGCAGACGATCCGTGGCGTCGGACGCTGATGCGGACTCAGGTCGAGGTGACCGAGCAGGACTTCGAGGTACGAGGGGACGACCTGAAGAACGGTGATCCGCTCCCGGTCGAGAGTGGACACGAACGCCTCGACGTCGAGGATCACCTGCGGCGGCACGAGCACGGTCCGCCCACCGACGAGCAGTGGCGCCAGCACCTGCCACAGGGAGATGTCGAAGCACTGCGGCGCGTTCTGGCAGACGGCGTCCTGCTCGGTGAGGCCAAGGTCGTCGATCTTGGCGCTCAGGTGGTTGAGCATGCCGGCGTGGGCGCAGACCGCGCCCTTGGGCTCACCCGTGGAGCCGGAGGTGAAGTAGATGTACGCGGGGGCGTCGGCCGGTACGGACACCTGTGGGTCGATTGTCGGTCCGGCGGCCTCCAGCGGCAGCACCGGCACGTCGGCGATCGGTTCGGTCGGCACCTCGGCCAGCAGCAGCCTCGTGCCGCTGCGCCGCAGGATGCCGGCGATCCGGGAGTGCGGGTAGGCCGGGTCGACCGGGAGGTAGACCAGGCCGGCCTTGAGGATGCCGAGGATCGCGGCCACCCAGGGCAGGGTCCGGTCGCTGAGCACGGCGACCACGTCGCCGGGACGGGCGCCGGCCGCGAGGAGCCGGTTCGCCACCGCGTTGGCGCGCTGGTCCAGTTCGGCGTACGTCCAGCGCAGTTCGCCGCGGACGGCGGCGACCGCATGGGGGGTACGCCGGGCCTGCTCGCCGATCAGCTCGTGGGCCCGGCGGTCGGGCAGCTCGCGCAGCTCGCCGTGGAACACGTGCAGTTGCCGCCAGACGTCCTTGCCGGTGAGCAACGAGTGCTTCTCGTGCGGCGCGTCCAGGTCCGCGGCGATGGCCCGCAGCACCCCGTCCAGGTACTCGCCGGTTCGCGACGCGTCGACGCCGCGCAGCAGGTCGGCGGGGTGTTCCAGGCAGACGGCGGTGGGCGGTTCGCCGGTGGGCGTGGCCTCGCCGGTGTCGGTGCCGAGCAGGCCGCGCCAGGGTCCGGGCGGCAGCTCGGGGTCACCGGTCAGGACCGACCTGACCTTGGCCCAGGCCGCCGCGACCACCTGTCGGGTTGGCACCTGCGCGCTGCGGGCCGCCCTCGTCACGGCCGTAGCCGCGGCCTCGGACAGCTCCCATCGATGGTGGTCGACCAATTCCGGTAGTGACTCTGTCACGTACTCGCCCCTCCCCCAGCACCGATCCGTAGTCAGCGTCCGACAACTACTGTAATCTCTGCACAACTACAGTCAATATTAAGTGACTGAAATGGCTGGCTACGAAGGGTCGACCGAAACGGAGGTACGGCGCGTGGAACGGATGCGCCTGCCCAACGGCTACGACGTCATGCAACTCAATGCTGGCGAGACGAGCCTGATGTACCGCAACATCGTGACCGGACGCGCCTACCTGCAACACGGCGTCACCCTGACGCCAGGTGGGACCGTCTTCGACGTGGGGGCGAACGTCGGTGTGGCCTCACTCTTCTTCCACTGGGAGGCCGCAAGCCGCGTCTTCGCCTTCGAACCCGCACCCCGGTGCTACCAGGCACTCGCCGCCAACTTCGCCGAACATCGCATCCGGGGCGCCGCCTACCCGTTCGCGTTGTCCGACCGGCCCGGCAGGGCGGTGCTGACCAACTATCCGCAGATCACCGCGATGACCAGCTTCCACGCCGATCGCGGGTACGACGAACAGCTCACCCGGGCCTTCCTGGCCAACAGCGGGTTCGACACCGACGACATCGAGGAGATGGTGGCCGACCGGCACGACAGCGAGACGCTCACCTGCGAGCTGCGCACCTTCTCCGAGGTCGCCGACGAGTTGGACGGCGAGCCGATCGACCTGCTGAAGATCAACGTGGAGAAGGCGGAGGTCGAGGTGCTGCGCGGGATCGCCGAGCGGCACTGGCCCACGATCCGGCAGGTCGTCGTGCAGCTGCACGACATCGGCGGACGGCTGCACGAGCTGCGGCAGGAACTCACCGAACGCGGATACCGGGTGGGTGTGGCCCAGGATCCGCTGCTGACCGGCACCGACATCTTCGAACTGTTCGCGGTACGCCCCACCGGAGGTGCGCGGTGAACCAACTGACCGACGTGGACCTCGGCGACCCCGAGCTGTACGTCAGCGGCAACCCGTACCAGGTCTGGGACCACCTGCGCGAGCACGCCCCGATGTACCGCAACCGGCGACCGGACGGCTCCGAGTTCTGGGCGATCACCACCCATCGGCTCGCCACCGCCGTCTACGAGGACCGGCAGTCCTTCACCTCCGAGCGCGGCATGCGCATCGGAGGGGAAGGCGCCGCCGGACGGGCCTCCGCCGGCAAGATGCTCATCGTCACCGACGGCACCCGGCACCGACGGATGCGGGACGTGCTCAACCCGGCCTTCACCCCACGATCCGTACGACGGCTCGAGGAGAGCATGCGGGCCATCGTCCGGCAGCTCCTCCACGAGGTACGCGATCTCGACTCGTTCGACTTCGTCGACCGCATCGCCGGACGGCTGCCGCTCTACGTCACCTGTCAACTGCTGGGCGTACCCCGCAACGACTGGGACCTGATGATCGAGCTGACCCGTACCGCGTTCGGCTCGGTCACCGAGGACGGCGGCGACCCGATCAGCGCGGAGCTCCAGGAGCAGGCGCACGCCGACATCTTCCTGTACTCCGCGGACCTGATCGCCGAACGCCGACGTCGACCCGGCGATGATCTGGTCAGCGCCATGGTGACCGGACAGTCGGCCGGCTACCGGATGTCCGACGAGGACATCCAGGTCAACATCAACGGGATCCTGACCGGCGGTAACGAGACCACCCGGCACGCCACGGCCGGCGGGGTACTGGCGTTCATCGACAACCCCACGCAGTGGCAGCGGATGCGACACGACACGGAAGCGGTCATGGCGACCGCCGTCGAGGAGATCCTGCGCTGGACCGCGCCGAGCCTGCACGTCATGCGTACCGCACTCACCGACGTGGTGGTCGGCCCGCAACTCGTCGAGGCCGGTGAACAGGTGACCATCTGGAACCCGGCGGTCAACCGCGACGAGGCGGCGTTCCCCCACGCGTCCCGCTTCGACATCACCCGGTGGCCCAACCGGCACGTCACCTTCGGCATGGGGCAGCACTTCTGCATCGGCGCCGCCCTGGCCCGGCTCGAACTGCGCGTCGCCCTCGACGCGCTGGCCAGTCAGGTGGCGCGTTTCGAGCTGACCGGACCGGTCCGCCGGCTCAGGTCGAACCTGATGTGGGGTCTGGACCAGCTTCCCGTACGCATTCACCTGGAGGACGATCGTGACTGAGGCGCTGACCTCCGCAGGACCGACGAGCAGGCCCGGCACGCCGGCCGAGCTGAGCGACGACCCGCGACACGTCGAGTACTGGCGGCGGCACCTGCGGGGCGCGCCGCCCCGGCTCGGCCTGCCGTACGACCGCCCGCCGGTGTCCGCACCGCCCGCCTCCCCCGCCTCCTGCGAGCTGACCCTGCCACCGACCGTCGGCCGGGCGGTCGCCGTGCTGGCCCGACGCGAGCGGGCGAGCACTCTGATGGTGGTGACCGCCGCCGTGGCCGCCTGGGCGTCGCGGCTGACCGGGCAGGACGACATCCTGGTCACCACGCCCCTGGCGAGGGCCCGGCACCCGGAGCGCGTCCTGCCCGTGACGGTACGTCTCGACTGCTCCGGCGAGCCCACGTTCACCGACGTGCTGCGCCGTACCCGGGAGGTACTGCTCGACGCGCTGGCCCACCGCAACCTCGACGCGTCGACGCTGTCGGCAATCGCCGGGCCGCCCCAGCTGGTGGTCTCGGTCTCCGACACGCCGCCCGCGATGGTCGACGGCGCACAGTTGCAGCTGTGGTGGGCCGACGACGGCAGCCGTGCCGCGCTGCACTACCGGTCGCCCTGGTTCACCGCCACCACCGCGCAGCGGCTGCTGCACCAGCTCACCCTGCTGCTGGCGGGCGCCGCGGCGCAGGACAGCACGCGCCTGTCCGACCTGCCGATGCTCAGCCCGGCCGACCAGGAGCTGCTGGACCGTCTGCCCCGACCGGGCGCGACGCCGGTCACGGCCGTACCGGCGCAACTGTTCGCCGAGGTCGCCGCGACCCACCCGGACGCCACCGCGGTCCGGACCCGGAACACCTCGATCAGCTACCGGGACCTCGACGTCCGGGCCACGAAGCTGGCACATCACCTGCGGCAGGCGGGCGCGGGGCCGGGCAGCGTGGTCGGCGTCTGCGTCGGACGCGGCATCGACCTGCCACTGAGCTTCCTCGCCGTGCTCAAGAGCGGGGCGGTGTACCTGCCGCTCGATCCCCGCCACCCGGCCGAACGGCTCCGGGACATCCTCGACGCCGCCGACGCGACACTCGTCGTCAGCACCGCGAGCGAGGCCGTCGCGGTCGCGGCGCACACCGGCCCGCTGCTGCTGCTCGACCGGGACGAGGCCGCGATCGCCGCCCAGCCCGACACCCCGGTCACCGACCTGCCGGATCCGGCGGAACTGGCCTACCTCATCTACACCTCCGGGTCGACCGGGCGACCCAAGGGTGTCGAGGTCACCCAGGCCGGGCTGGCCAACCTGGCGGTGACCCTGCGGGAGGAGTTCGCCGTCGGTCCGCAGGACCGGGTGTCGTTGTTCTCCTCGGCGGCCTTCGACGCCTCCGTCTGGGAGATGACAATGGCCTTCGCCGGTGGGGCGACCCTCGGCGTCCTCACCACCGCCGAGGCGGCCCCGGCCGAGATCGCGGCCGAGATCCGGGAGCTGGGTCTGACGGTCGGCACGTACCCCCCGACCCTGCTCCGGGCGCTCACCCCGGACGACCTCGGCGACCCGCGCCTGGTCGTCTCCGCCGGGGAACAGTGCGACACCGACCTCGCCGCCGCCTGGGCGCCGGGCCGCCGGTTCGTCAACGCGTACGGCCCGACGGAGACGACGGTCTGCGCCACGTTCACCGACGTCGCCGCCCCGGTCACCGACGCGCCCGCGATCGGCACCGCCCTGCCGAACCTCGCGGTCCACCTGCTCGATCATCGGTTGCGGCCGGTACCGGTCGGCGCGCCCGGCGAGATCTTCGTGGCCGGAGTGGGCCTGGCCCGCGGATACCGCCGCCAGCCCGCGCTGACCGCGGCAGCCTTCCTGCCCGACCCGCACGGCCCGGCCGGCTCGCGCATGTACCGCACCGGTGACCTCGGCCGATTCGGCAACGACGGCCGGCTGTACCACCTCGGGCGGGTGGATCATCAGGTGAAGCTGCGCGGTTTCCGGGTCGAACTGGGCGAGATCGAGCATCACCTGATGGCTCAGCCCATGGTGCGCGACGCGGCGGTGGTGATGCGCCGCGACGGTGGTCACGACCGGCTGGTCGCGTACCTGACCGTCGACGAGGCGAGCACCGACCCGGTGGCGCTACGCGGAGCGCTGCGCGCGGCGTTGAGCCGGGCGCTGCCCGAGTACATGCTCCCGGCCGCCTACGTGGTGCTGGACGCGATGCCGCTGAACAGCAGCGGCAAGATCGACCGTGCCGCCCTGCCGGAGTCGTCGGGCGAGGCGCCCGCCGGGCCGGTCGAGCAGTGGCAGACCCCGGACGAACAGCGCATCGCCGGCCTGTGGCGGGACGCGCTGGGCGTCGCCCAGGTACGGCGCACCGACAGCTTCTTCGAGCTGGGTGGACACTCGCTGGTGGCGGCCCAGATGATCGGCTCGGTGCGGCAGGCGTACCAGCTCAACCGGTTGCCGATGCGACTGCTGTTCGAGAAGCCGGTGCTCGCCGACTTCGCCGCAGCGGTCGCCCGGCTGTAGTACCCGGTGCGGTGGACCCCTCAGCCGGCCAGATCCTCGGCGATGATCCGCAGGAGGGCCGGCGAGGGGTCCAGGAACGCCCAGTGGTCACCGTCGAGACTGACCGCCCGATCCTGACCGAACCGGGTCCAGCCGGTGGTCAGGCTCGGCGGGACCGTCCGGTCGTCGCGCCACGAGAGCACGGTGACCGGGCAGGGCATCGGTGCGGGGGCAGCACCACCGAAGTCACGGTAGGCGCGCAGATCCGACTCGACCGCCTCCATCGCCAGCTCGACGATCTCCGGTGAGGGCTCGGTGCCACGCGCCCGCATCAGGTCGGCGACGACCTCGGGCAGGCGGTCGGCGGGCACGTCGAGCAGGCTGCCGAACGGGACCTGGTCGGGGGCGACCATCGAGGAGGCGAAGAAGCGCCGTGGCCGGTGGCCGGCCGCGGCCAGCCGCAGCGCCACCACGTACGCGGCGAAGACGCTGTTGCAGTGCGCGAAGAGGGCGTACGGCCGATCCAACAGCGGCTCGACGGCGGCCAGGAGATCCTCCGCGAACGGCTCGTACGCCTGGTGGGCCGGTTCCAGCAGCCGGTTCTCCCGACCCGGTGGTTGCAGCAGGCAGACCTCGACCTCGCCGATCCGGCGCGGCCAGCGGTGATACATCGACGCGCCGGCACCGAGGTACGGCAGGCAGAACAGGCGAGCGACCGGATCACCGGAGACCGGGCGTAGCAACCATCCGTTCGCGCGTGCGGCGTCTACCGTCACGGGTCCTCCCTCATCAGGGCAGACGGATCCGCGCGAGCGCGGCGCGATCCACCTTCCCGGTCGTCGTGGTGGGCATGGTGCGCAGCGCACCGATCGCGGTGGGTCGCATGTGTCCGGGCAGCTTGTCGCGCAGGTACGCGCGAAGCGTGTCGAGCGCCGACGCCGACGCGGCCGGGCGCAGCTGCACGTACCCGACGAGACGCTGGTCCGCGCCGACCGGTACGACCACGGCGGCGGCCACCGCGACGTCGGGGTGTTCGCTCATCACGTTCTCGATCTCGCCGAGCTCTATCCGGTGGCCACGGATCTTCACCTGGTCGTCGTCGCGGCCCCGCAGTTCGAGCCGCCCGTCGGGCAGCACCAGCGCCCGGTCGCCGGTGCGGTAGAGCCGCTCGCCGGGATGATCGGGGTCGGGTACGAAGCGCTCGGCGGTCAGCGCGGGCCGGCCGAGATAGCCACGGGCCAGGCAGACACCACCGAGGCAGAGTTCGCCGACGGTACCGGGAGGCACCGGTCGCAGCGCGCGGTCCAGGACCACCGCCCGGGTGCCGGGAATCGCGGTACCGATCGGCAGCACGGCGGGTTGTGGCCCGGGCGGCACGATGTCGCTGACCGCGTACATGGTCGCCTCGGTGGGGCCGTACAGGTGGTGCACCCGCTCGACGCGCTCCGCCAGTCGACCGCCGAGGGCCGGTGGCACCCGGTCGCCGCCGATCAGGGCAACCAGCCCGCCGTCCCCGGTCCAGCCAGCGGTGAACAGCATCTGCCAGGTCAAGGGGGTGGCGTGCAGGTAGCGCGGCGTGGTGGTGGCCAGCAGCCGCGCCAGGTCGGGGCCGCTGCGCGCCTGCTCACGGCCGGCGATCTCGACCTGTCCGCCCGTGGTGAGCGGCATCAGCAGTTCCAGCATGGCGATGTCGAAGGTGAGCGGGGTGACTGCGAGGAGGCGTTCGCCAGGGGCGTAGGTCAGCGCCTCGGCGGTCGCGGTGAGGCAGTTGGCCAGCGCGCCGTGGGTGACGCCGACTCCCTTGGGGCGCCCGGTGGAGCCGGAGGTGTAGAGCAGGCAGGCGAGCTGCTGCGGATGGCCGTCGAAGTCGACCTCCCCGGACACCGGGGCGAGCGTGTCCAGGCGCAGCACCGGCAGCCCGGCCAGGGTGGGCGGCACCTGTTGCGTCCCGTCGGTGAGCAGGAGGCGGGCCTGGGCGTCGGTGGCGACGTAGCGGAGCCGGTCCGCCGGGTGGGTGGCGTCCATCGGTACGCAGACCGCACCGGCCGCGGCGATGCCCAGCAGCACCGCGGGCAGGTCCGCGCTGCGGTCGGCCAGGACCGCGACCCGGTCCTCGGCCCGGATTCCGGCGGCGGCAAGCCGGTCGGCCACGGCCCGGGCCAGACCGGCGACGGCCTGGTAGTCGCGGGTGTGGGACCCCTGACGTACGGCCGGGGCGTGCGGAGCACGCTGCGTCCACCGACGCACCATCTGGGGTACGGCGAGGGTCGTACCGGCCGCCGTCATGACACGGTCTCCGTGATGAAGCGGGCCAGCCGTCCGACGCCGTCGACGATCTCCTGCTCGGTGAGGTAGCTGACGGACAGACGTACGGCGTGCTGCCCGGCGTCGGGGTGCACGTGGAAGTAGCTCATCGGCGTCCACAGCACCCCGTACCTGCGGGCGCAGTCGTCGAGTTGCTCGTCGCCGGCGACGAACGGCACGGTCAGGCTCAGGAAGAAGCCGCTGTCCGGGTCGTTCCAGCTGATCCCGAGCCGGTCGCGTACCGGCTGCGGGAATCGGCGGTCCAGCTCGGCGCGGAGCAGGCGCATCATCGCCGAGTATCGGCGGGCGGCCGGTGCGGTGGCCTCGCCGAGCCGGTGACCGGCGCGCAGCAGCAGTCCACCGATGAGTGCCTGGCTGACCGGTGAGGTGTTCACCGTGACCATGCTCTTGATCTTGCTGAGTTCGTCGGCCAGCAGGCCGGTGCCGTCGGGCCGGTACACGGTCTGGTCGGCGATGACATAGCCCACGCGGGCACCGGGAAACGCCGACTTGGCGAACGATCCCACGTGGACGACCTGCCCGTGTCGATCGAGCGCCTTGAGCGTGGGTGGACGGTCGGCGGGACCGAGCAGCCGGTACGGGGTGTCTTCGAGCACCACCGTGCCGTACGGCCGCAGCACCCGCAGCAGCTGCTCGCGGGCGTGGCGGCTCATCGTGGTGCCGGAGGGATTGGCGGCGTCCGGGACCAGGTACAGCAGTCGGGCCCGTCGCTTCTCGGCGTGCAGCCGGGCCAGCAGGCGGTCCAGATACGCCAGGTCGGGACCGTCGGTGGTCTCCGGGACCGCCTCGACACGCACGCCGAGCAGACTCGCCACGCCGGTGACGCCGGTGTAGCAGGGATCGGGAACCAGCAGCACGTCGTCGGGGTCGGCACAGAATGCCCGGACGGTGATCAACAGCCCTTCCTGCGCCCCGACCGTGATCACGTACGCCTCGGGGGCGACGTGGATTCCCTCGTCCTGGGCGACCGTCCGGGCGACGATGTCGCGGATCGTGCCGGCGGTCGGGCCGTACTGGAACAGCTCACGGGTCAGGGCGTTCCCGGTCTGTCCGCCGGCCTGCCGGTGTTCGAGGTAGGCGCCCAGGTGCCCGGACAGCTCCGCCAGGTCGTACCCGTCCTCGAAGGGACGACCGGGTGCGAACGACACTGCGTCGGGATAGCGGGCGACGATCTCGTTGAGGAAGGTCATGGTGCGCAGCACCGGATGACGCAGGCTCGCGTGCAGGTCGGTGAGATGCAGGCCGGTCGGCAGCGCGCCGCCGGTCCGCTCGGGTGGACCGGTGGCCGGGGCGGTGACGGGGGCGGTGACCGTCGCCGGACCGATGGCGGCGACGGTGGCCAGACCGGTCAGGAACATGCTCTCGACGAACTCCTCGGTCAGGATGCGGAGGACCTCGCCGACCCCCTGTTCCCCGTCGACGGCCAGCCCGTGCAGCACCGGCCGTCCGACCAGCACCCCGGTGGCGCCGAGAGCCAGTGCGCCGAGGACGTCGGCGCCGGTGCGTACGCCGCCGTCGAGCAGGACCACGGCGGCGCCGTCGACGGCGCGGGCCACCTCGGGCAGGGCGTCGAGGGACGCGGGCGCGCCGTCGAGCTGCCGTCCACCGTGGTTGGAGACGACGACACCGGCGACGCCTGCCGCGACGGCCAGTCGGGCGTCCTCGGCGGTCAGCACCCCCTTGACGATCACGGGGAGCGTGGTCGAGGCGCACAACCGGGCGACAGCGTCCCAGGTGAGCCCGGTCGCGAAGTGGCTCTCCGCGTGCCCGGCGGGACGGGCGGCCCCGGTGCGCCAGGACGCGGGCAGGTTGACCGGTGCGACGCCGTCCGGCAGCCGGAAGCCGTTGCGCAGGTCACGCAGGCGGCGACCGAGACGGGGAGCGTCGACGGTGAGCACCAGCGCGTCGAACCCCGCCCGCTCGGCCGTACGCACCAGATGTGCCGTCGCGGCGGGATCACGCAGTGGGTACAGCTGCAACCACAGCGGCGCGGTGGTCTCTGCGCGGATCTCGTCGAACGCGCGACCGGCCATGGTGCTGACGACGAGCGGTACGCCACAGGCACCGGCGGCCCGCGCGGTGGCCAGTTCGCCGTCCGGATGGACCAGGGTGTGGTACGCCAGCGGCGCGATGCCGACCGGGGCGGCCCAGACGCCACCGAGGACGTTGACCCTCGGGTCGACCTCGGTCACCCCGGTCAGCACCCGGGGCCGGAGCCTGATCCGCGCGAACGCGTCCCGGTTGGCCGCGAGGGTCCGTTCCCGGCCGGCGCCGCCCTCGACGAAGTCCCAGACCTCGACGGGTAGCTTGCTGCGGGCGGTGGCGGCGAGGTCGTCGAGGGTGAGGTACGCCGTCATCGGGTCCGCGTGCTCTCGCGTTGGCGCTCGCGTTCCACCGCCTCGTAGAGGGCGCGGATGTTGGCGCTGCCGAAGCCACGGGCGTCGTTGCGCTGGATCAGCTCGTAGAAGAGGGTCCGACGCGGGTACGGCGAGCGGGTGAAGATCTGGAGCAGGTAGCCCCACTCGTCGCAGTCGGCGAGCACCCCGGTGTCGCGCAGGTCGGCGATGCGGTCGCGCAGCGAGGTGACCCGTTCCAGCAACGTCTCGTAGTAGACGCCGGGTGGGGTGAGGAAGCTGACCCCGGCGTCGCGCCCCTGCCGGACGGCGGTGACGATGTCGTCGACGAGGAAGGCCAGGTGCTGCACGCCCGCTCCGGCGTGCCGGTCGAGGAACTCGTCGATCTGTCCGGGCGCGTGCGACAGGTCGGGCTCGATGAGGGTGAAGGTGATGGCGCCGGACGGGCTGCGGACCACCACCGAATCCATCGCCTGTGCCCCGACCTCGATGTACTCGCTGGAGTAGCGGGGCAGGCCGAAGGCGTCGGCGTAGTGGTCGGCGGTCTGTTGCAGGGTCCCCCCGGGCAGGCAGACGGCGATGTGGTCGAGGGCCTGGATGTCGAGCGCGCCCCGGGAGACGGGCTGTTCGGGCAGGTAGGTCCAGGACAGGCCGGGCGGCAGAGGATCGGCTCCGACGGGGAGCAGGGTGTGCACGACGGGTCCGAACCCCGCGGCGCGGGCGGCGCCGGCCGGCGCGGGCAGCATCGGCGTCGCGGACCGTACGAGCCGGCGGACGTCCGCGTCGAGGTCGGTGCTCGTCATCGGGACGTCGATGATGCCCGCGCCGTGCCGGTCGAGGTGCTTCGCGTACGGCCCGTGGGCGCCTACCGGGGACGACACGACGATGGTCACCGGGCCGTTTCGCAACGCCAACGCCTGCCGATCGGCGTCGACGGCGCGGGCCGCCGGAGCGAAGGCGAGTTGGTCGGACAGGTAGCCGATGACGCTCTGCGGATCGTCGGTGACCAGGTCCAGGTACGGGATGTCACGGAACACTTCGACTCCCACCACTGTTGACTGTTGTTATGTCTGCTTTACTCTTGTCACGTTAGTTGTTTAGTATCGCCTCGTCAACGGCGCGCGGGACGCGGACCGCCACGGCAGCCGACGTCGGTGTGACCGGCGGCTTTTCCCTGATCGGAGTCGCATGACCAGTCAGATGAGGATCCTTATCCGCGACGAGAAGAACGACGTCGAGGCGTTCGTCGTCGTCGACTCACTCGTCGCCGGCCGGGCGATGGGCGGAACCCGGATGACCACCGACGTCACCGTCGACGAGGTCGCCGGCCTCGCCTCGGCGATGACGAGAAAACTGGCTCTGGCCGGGGTGCCGATCGGCGGCGCGAAGGCCGGCATCCGCTGCGGTCTGCCACCGGGGCCGCACCGCGACAAGGTCCTGACGGCGTTCGGCCGGCAGATCACCCCGCTGCTGCGCGGCGGCCTGTACCTCGGCTCGGACCAGGGCATCACGCACGACGACCGGGATCTGTTCTTTTCCGCCGCCGGCTTCGATCCCCGGCGTCAACTCCCCTGGCTGCCGTGCAGTTGGGGGGAACTGTGGCAGCGCTGCCGCGAGGTGACCGGGCTCGGGGTCTGCGAGGCGGTCGACACCGCCGCCGACCAACTCCTCGGACCGGAGGCGGTGCGTTCCATCGTCATCCAGGGCTTCGGTGTCGTCGGCCGGGCGGTCGCCTCCGGGCTCGCCGCCCGCGGCTATCCGATCGTCGCCGTCGCCGACCGGCTCGGCACCATCAGCGCCACCGGCGGACTCCCGGTCAGCGCGCTGCTGGACGCCACCGACAGCACCGGCACCATCGACCGACGCCGCCTGCCCACCGGACTCGAGTTGACCGACACGCCGGACGCCTGGCTCGACGTCCCCGCCGACGTCCTGGTCCTCGCCGCCGGCAGCGGCGCCGTCAACGAGACGAACGTGGACCGGGTCATCCCGCACCTGCTCGTCGAGGCCGGCAACCTGACCTGCACCCCCGCCGCCGAGAAGCTGCTCATCCAGCGCGGCGCGCACACCCTGCCCGGCCCGGTGGTCAACGTCGGGGCGGCGGCGGTGACAGGAATGCTGCTGACCAACTCGGTCGGCACGTACACCGACCCGGACAGCCTGGTCGCCGCCCTGTTCGAGACCGTCGCCACGATCATCCGGGGCAACACGGCCGAAGTCATCACCCAGGCCCACGGCACCGACCGCCCGCTGAGCGTCGTCGCCGACGCCCTCGCCGCCCAGCGCGTCCACGCACGCGCCACCGCCGCGGAACCGCTGAGCGTATGAGCCCGCGCGTCTGTGTGTACCACCCGAGCATGGGCCCGGCCATCACCCGGGCACTTCAGGCAGCCCACCCAGGGGTACGCGTCGACGTCGCGTCCGACCTGCGGACCGACCCGCCGCAGCCGGAGACGATCGACGTACTGGTCGCCAACCGGCTGCCGGACGGCCTGCTGAGTCGGTGCACCCGACTGTCCTGGCTGCACCTGACCGGAACCGGCACGGATCATCTCGCCGCCGCCGGTGCGCCGCCCGGACTGCGGGTCACCACCTCCGCCACCGTCCCCGTCCGGGCCGTCGCCGAGTTCGCCTGGACGGCGGTCCTGGCGTTGGCCAAGGACCTGCCCCGACTCCGTGACCAGCAGCACGAGCATCGCTGGCAGCTACCCGACGCACGGCTGGTCGCCGGCTCCCGACTGCTGCTGCTCGGCCTGGGCCGCATCGGTTCGGCGGTAGCCGAACTGGCCGCCGCGTTCGGGGTACGGGTCACCGCGATCACCCGCACCGCCCGACCGTCACCACTGGCCGGCACGGTCCTGCCGCCGCACGTCCTGCGGGCCGCCGCCGCGGACACGGACCACCTCGTCAACACCCTGCCGAGCAACCCGGGCACCCGCGGTCTGGTCGACCGGCAGGTGATCGAGGCACTGCCGGACGACGCGGTCGTGGTCAACGTCGGCCGCGCCGACACCGTGGACACCGCCGCCCTGGTCGACAGGTTGCGGGCCGGGCGGTTGCGCGGCGCGGTACTGGACGTGCACGACGAGGAGCCGCTGCCACCGAACAGCCCGCTGTGGAGCGTGCCCCGGTTGTTCGTCACGCCGCACGGGGCGTACCGCTTCCCCGAGGAGGAACACGCTGTGGCGAAGGTCTTCCTCGCCGAGTTCGCGGCCTGGTCGGCCGCGGTGGCACCGGCCGACCAGGGTGCTGCCGGCTGCCCCTACCTGGCCCGGACGGAGATCGCATGACCACCCAGGTCACCCTCGACACCACCGCCATGCTCGCCGAGGCGGACCACCCGGTCGACCCGGACGCCCACTACCAGCAGGGCCTGCACCGGCTCGCCGACGCCCTCCGCAGGGAGGCCCGACTGCACCCGCAGGGTGCGGCCGCCGTACACGCCGGTCTGGTCGCGGCCCTCCGGACGCGGACCGCGGTGGACCGGCTGCACGCGCAGGTACCGCAGGTCGGCGCCGTCCCGGTGCGCCGGCCGATCTTCGTGACCGGGCTGCTGAGAAGCGGCACCACCCTCGTGCAGAACCTGCTCACCGAACACCCCGCGCTGCGGGCGCCCGCGTTGTGGGAGCTGATGCTGCCGGTCAGCGAACCCGGCGCGGACGCGCGGACGCTCGCCGACCGGGCCCAGGGGTACGTCGCCGAGTACTACCGGGTCGCCCCGCTGTTGCGGTCGATGCACTTCCTCGACGCGAACCGCCCCGACGAGTGCCACCGGCTGACCGGCAACGCCTTCGCCAGCATGGTCTACGGAATGCGCTACCGGGTGCCGTCGTACGACCGTTGGCTCGACGAGACCGGCATGGTGCAGGCGTACCGGGACCACCGACGCCAACTCCAGGCGATCCTGTGGCGTCGCCCCGGCCGTCAGGTGGTCCTCAAGTGCCCGTTCCACCTGTGGCATCTGCGCGACCTGGTCCAGGTCTACCCCGACGCGCGGATCGTGGTGCTGCACCGCGATCCCGCCGTCACCGTGGCCTCCACCTGTCTGCTCTGCGAGACGGTACGCGGCGCCCGCACCGCGACCATCGACCGGCACGAGATAGGTCGGCAGTGGTCGACGGCGGTCGGCACCGGACTGCGCCGCTACGCGCGCGACCGCGGCACCCTGCCCCCGACGGTGCAACTGATCGAGGCGGACTACCCCGCCCTGCTCCGCGATCCGATCGCCGTCCTGCGCGACATCTGCGACCAGCTCGGCATCGGGCTGGCGGCACCGGCCGAGGCGGCCATGCGCCGCTACCTCGCGAACCACCCGCAGTACAGCACCGGTGCCTACCGGTACCGGGCCGAAGACTACGGACTCGATCCGGCCCGCCTGGCCCGGGAGTTCGCCGCGTTCCACCGTCCGTGACTCCGCACCGCGACCAGCAGCAGCACCGCCGCACCAGGGAGGACCCCCGTGACCACACCCCAATCTCGCGCCGCTGCGCTGATCGCGGCCACCAACGACGCCACGGTCGGGGCGGGCGAGGCGCTCACCATCGGCTTGTTGACGCCGGTCACCGGTCCCGGTGACGCCACCGCCGGTGAACTCATCGTGCGGGCGGCCTGCCTCGGCGCGGAGTACCTCAACGAACGCGGCGGCGTACGCGGCGGGCTGCCGGTGCGGCTGGTGCTGCAGAACGACCAGCCCCTGGAGGAGGGCGAGATCATGCAGCGCAGCGCCGTCGGCGGGCTGGCGAAGCTCGCCCTGGTGGACCAGGTGCACGCGGTCATCGGGCAGTGGCATCTGCGGACCGCGCCCGGGGTGTCGGCGGCCGCCGAACTGTTCGGCGTGCCGCTGTTCGTGGAGAACGGGCACAGCACGCTCACCCAGCAACGTCGCCGCACCCTCTTCCGCACCTACTTCACCATCGCCGACCGGGCCCCGATGATCGCCGACCTGCTCGTCGAACAGGGGGTCCGCAAGGCGGGGATCCTCGCGGCGGACACCGTCTTCGGTCTGATGAACGCCGACACCATCGCCGACGAGTTGACCGCCCGCGGCGTCGAGGTGCTCCGCTTCGACTTCCCGCAGGACACCACCGACGACGTCCGCGACCAGCTCCGGGCGGTCAAGGACTTCGCACCGGACGTCCTCATCAACGGCGGCGTGGTCCGCACCAACTACATGATCATCCAACAGGCCGCGGAAGTCGGACTGCTGCCCGGACCGATGCTCGTGGTCCTCTTCCCCTTCCCGATGCGCTCGCAGGACTACTGGCGTCTCGCCGGCGAGGTCGGCAACCACGTCATCTGGCCCGCGCTGCTGTACCGGCCGTCCTGGCCGGGCCTGACGGAGATCGGTCGCTGGTTCACCGAGCGCTACGCCGAACGCTTCGGTTCGTTCCCACCGGACAACGCGCTGAACGCCTTCACCGACGTCACGATCCTCGGCCAGGCCGCCGACGCCGCGAGCGAACTGAGCCGCGAGGCGCTGATCGAGGCGCTGGAGACCCACGAGTTCGACACCTGGCGGGGCCCGGTGCGGTTCCAGCGGGACGACCAGCACTGGCATCACAGCCCGCCACCTATCGTCCTGATGCAGTACCAGCAGGTCGGACAGACCTTCGACGAGGCGACGATCGTCTACCCGCCCGAGGCCCGTACCGGCACGCTGACCCGCCCCGACCACGACGCGCAGGTCGTCCGGTGACCGATCACGCAGGTACGACGGCCGCCGCCCGGCTCGTCGCCACGCTGCGCGCGCACGGCGTGGACCGCGTCTTCTGCGTACCGGGCGAGAGTTTCCTGCCGGTGCTGGACGGGCTCGCCGACGCCGGCATCGACCTGGTCACCTGCCGCCACGAGGGTGGGGCCGCCTTCATGGCGCTGGCGGACGCCAAACTCACCGGCACACCGGGGGTGGTGCTCGTCAACCGCGGCCCGGGTGCGACGAACGCCGCGATCGCGGTGCACTCGGCGGACCTCGACGCCACCGGGCTGCTGCTGATCGTCGGCGACGTGCCCACCGCCGAGCGCGGGCGACGCTCCTTCCAGGAACTCGACCACCAGGGCACCTTCGCCGGCATGTCGCGCGGGGTGTTCACCGTCGGGCATCCCCACCACGTCGCCGAGTTCACCGCTCGTGCTCTCGCCGCCGCACGCGGTGGGGTACCCGGACCGGCGGTGCTCGTCGTACCGGAGGACGTGCTCACCGCACCGGTGCCGGTGTCCGGCTCCGGGGCACCGGTGGCGACCGAGGTCGCCCCTGCGTCGGCCGACACGATCGACCGGACCCTGGCCCTGCTGTCCGCGAGTCGACGACCGGTCCTGGTCGCCGGCTCCCAGGTGGACACCCCGCAGGGCCGGCGCGCGCTGAAAGAGGCCGCCCACCGGCACCGCCTGCCGGTGCTGGTGACGAACAAGCGGCAGGACCTGTACGACAACACCGACCCGTTGTACGCCGGGCACCTGCACCTGGCGACCCCGGCACACCAGCGCGACCTGGTCGGCCGCGCCGACCTGGTGCTGGCCGTCGGCACCCGACTCGACGCCGTCAGCACCCAGCGGTACACGCTGCCCGACCCGGGCACCGCCCTGGTGCACGTGTACCCCGACGCGACGGTGCCCGGTGGTGCCTACCGGCCCCGGCTGGCGTACGCCTGCTCCCCGATCGCCTTCCTGGAGCAGCTCGCCGCCGCACCGCCGCGTGCCACCGTCGACGACGACTGGGTCCGGCAACTCGCCGACCACGAGGCCGAACAGGCACGGTGGGCTCCCGTCACCGCCGGCGACGGGGTGGTGTTCGGTCGGGTCGTCGCGGTGCTGAGCGACCTGACCTCGGGGCGTGGCGTGGTCACCATCGACGCGGGCAACTTCACCTCCTGGGTGCACCGGTACCACCGGGTGGTCGAGGAAGGTCGGCTGCTGGGCATTGGGTCGAGCGCGATGGGTTTCGGCGTACCGGCGGGTGTGGCGGCCGCACTGCGTCACCCGGAGCAGCCCACGGTCGTCTTCGTCGGCGACGGGGGTTTCCTGATGACCGGCAGCGAACTGGCCACCGCGGTCCAGCGCCACGCCCGAGTGGTCATCGTCGTCGCCGACAACGGCAGCTACGGCACCATCCGCCAACACCAGGAGCGCCGCTGTCCGGGGCGGGTCGTCGGCACCGACCTGACCAATCCCGACTTCGCCCTGCTCGCCCACGCGTACGGGGCGTTGGGTCTCACCATCGGCACCGACGCCGAGGTGGAGCCGGTGCTGTCGAAGGCGCTCGCCCACCCCGGCCCGGTCGTGGTGCACGTACGCACCAGCCTCACGCACATCTCCGCCTACCAGCGCCTCACCGCCCCCGGGAGGGTCCGATGAACCTCGTGCAGCGACTGACCGGTCTCGTCGGTGCCGACCACGTGCTGCTCGGTGACGCGATCGGCGCCCGGTACGCACAGGATCTGTGGGGCAGCGACCGGGTCGGTACGCCGACGGTGGTGGTCCGCCCGGCGGACACCGGTGAGGTCGCGGCCGTGCTGGCGGAGTGCCATCGGCGGCGTCAGCCGGTGGTGGTGCAGGGCGGGATGACCGGGCTGGTGGGCGGTGGCGTCCCGGACGCCCACGAGGTGGTGCTCTCGCTGGAACGGATGACCGCGATCGAGGAGATCGACGTGGTCGGCGCGACGATGACGGTCCAGGCGGGTGCGACGCTGCAACAGGTGCAGGAGGCCGCCGAGCGGCACGGGCTGATGTTCCCGCTGGACCTGGCCTCACGCGGGTCGTGCACGATCGGCGGCTGCCTGGCCACCAACGCGGGCGGTAACCGGGTGCTGCGCTACGGCATGACACGTGACCTGGTGCTCGGCGTCGAGGCGGTGCTCGCCGACGGGACCACGCTGCCCGGGCTGCACAAGCTGGTCAAGAACAACGCCGGGTACGACCTCAAGCATCTGTTCATCGGCTCCGAGGGAACACTCGGGGTGATCACCCGGGCGGTGCTGCGCCTTCAGCCCCTGCCCCGTACCCGTTATGTGGCCTTCTGCGGGCTGCCCGGCGTGGACGCGGCACTGGCGTTGCTGGGCCGGCTCCGCGCGGCGTTGCCGGGCTCGGTGAGCGCATTCGAGGCGATCTGGGACGAGGCGTACCAGTTGATCCTGCCGCTGCGCGACACGGTGCGGACGCCGCTCGTCGGCCGGTACCCGGTCTACGCGCTGGTGGAGATCCAGGGCTCGGACCCGGTCGGCGACACCGAGCGGTTCGTCTCGGCGCTCAACGGCTGCGACGACCTGATCACCGAGTCCGCCGTCGGGCTGGAACCCGCCGAGGTGGCGGCCCTGTGGGCGGTACGGGAACGAATCCCGTCGCTCATCCTCGGGGGCGAGGGGCCGTTGTTCGGCTTCGACGTGAGCCTGCCCGCGACGTGCCTGGAGGCCTACCTGGCCACTGTCGACCGTGAGTTGCGCGAGCTGTGGCCGCAGGTGTCGTTGCAGGTGTTCGGGCACCTGGGCGACGGCAACGTGCACATCGCGGTGATCACCGGCGAGACCACCCGTCGACGCAAGGCGGAGGTCGAGCACATCGTCTACCGCAACGTGGAGCGCTACCACGGGTCGATCTCCGCCGAGCACGGTATCGGCTTCGAGAAGGAGCCGTACCTGGCCTACTCTCGACGCCCGGCGGAGATCGCGACGATGCGCCTGCTCAAGCAGGCCCTCGACCCGCACGGCATCCTCAACGGCGGGCGGATCTTCGCCACCGGCGCCGGCCGGGTGCGGATCGAGTCGGAGGTGCCGGCATGACCCTGCTCCGCAGTTCCCTGCGCCCGTACGGGACCTCGATCTTCACCGCGATGAGCCAGCAGGCGGCCCGGCAGCAGGCGGTGAACCTGGCCCAGGGGGCACCGGACTTCGGTCCACCGGCCGCCCTGTTGGCCGCCGCCGACGAGGCGGTACGCAGGGGCGGGCACCAGTACAGCATGAGCATCGGGGTGCCCGCGCTGCGTCAGGCGGTCGCCGCCGACCTGCTGCGCCGCTATCGACGTCAGGTCGACCCGGAGACCGAGGTCACGGTGACCGCCGGTGCCAGCGAGGCGATCTGGTGCGCCGCGCTCGGGCTGCTCGAACCGGGCGACGAGGCGATCGTCCTGGAACCCTGCTACGAGCAGTACCCACCCACCGTGACCGCGGCCGGGGCGACGGTGCGCTACGTCCCCTGTGACTTCCCCGAGTTCCGGCTGGACCCCGAGCGGCTGGTCGAGGCGTTCAATCCGCGCACCCGACTGGTCTTCCTCAACACGCCGTGGAACCCGGCCGGTCGGGTGCTCCGCGAGCCGGAGCTGACGCTCATCGGCGAACTCGCCGAGAAGTACGACGCGTACCTGGTCGCGGACGAGACGTACGAGCACCTGACCTTCGACGGGGTGGCGCACCTTCCGGTCGCCGAGGTCGCGGCGTGCCGGGACCGTACCGTGACGATCTCGTCGGTGTCGAAGACCTTCTCGGCGACCGGATGGCGGGTCGGTTGGGCGGTGGCCCCACCGGCACTGACGGCGGCGCTGCGCGCGGTCAAGCAGTTCGTGACGTTCGCGCCGGCCACTCCCCTGCAACTGGCCACCGCCGTGATGGTGAACGAGGCCCCGGCCAGCGGCTACTACGAGCTGTTGCGCGCCCAGTACGCCCAGCGGCGGGCGGTGCTGCGGGACTACCTGCAACGCACCCCGCTGACCCTGGCCGACAACGAGGGGACCTTCTTCCTGCTCGGCAGGTGCGCCGACGACGACGTCGAGTACTGCACGGAGCTGATCCACAGCCGGGGGGTGGCGGCGATCCCGGCCTCCCGGTTCTACGCCGACCCGCAGCGGGGCCGAGGACTCGTCCGCTTCGCATTCTGCAAACGTCTCGATACGCTGCGGCTGGCGGGTGACCGTCTGACCGCGGGAGGGTGATCTGACGATGGAACCGACTGCGCTGCCCCTGGCGGCACGGGACTACCTCGATCCACTTGCGGCGGAGATGGCCGCGTTCGAGGCGATCGCCCGCAAGGCCGACCTGTCGGTGCCGATGCCGGCGCAGGTGAGCCGCTACTGGCAACTGCGGGATCTGGTGGCCCACCTCGGCGGCATCCACCGGTGGGCGGTGGAGAACATCCGTACCGGCAAGCGGGCCCGGCAGGTGCCGAAGCCGGACGACGACGCCGACCTGGCGGACTGGTACCGCGCCGGAGCGGATCTGCTGCTCGACGAGCTGGCCCGGACCGACCCGGACGCGCCCTGCTGGAATTTCAGCACCGTGCCCCGGGCCGCCGGTTTCTGGTTCCGGCGGCAGTTCCACGAGACCCTGATACACGGACGCGACGCCGACCTGGCCCTGGGCGAACTGCGACCGGTGCCGCAACTGCTGGCCGCCGACGGCGTGGACGAGGTGCTGCGGGTGATGCTGGCGGTCGGACACCGTTGGGACGGCAAGCCGGTCACCACGCTCACCGGCCCGGTGACCGTGGAGCTGTCCGACACCGGGCACCGGTGGGTGCTGACCCCGTCGGGCAACCGGGTTCCGGCGGTCAGCGGCCCGAGGGCTGCTGCGGTGGACGAGCCGGTGGCGGTGGTACGCGGACCGGCCGAGCAGGTGCTGTTGCTGCTCTGGCAGCGGTTGCCGTTCCCGGACGGGACACACCTGGTCAGCGGTGACACCGACCTGGTGCAGCGGCTGCTGAAGAGTCAGATCACGCCGTAGCCTCAGACCCCGAGGCCACCGCTGACCACCAGTTGGGTCCCGGTCACGTGCCGGGACTCGTCACTGGCGAGATAGAGGATCGCCGCCGCCGCGTCGTCGGGGGTGCCGAGTTCACCCATCGGCACCCGGGCCAGGTACGCGGTGCGGGCCCGGTCCACGTCCGGATCGAACAGGGCGAGCACCCGGTCGCCCAGGTCGGTCTCGATGAGTCCAGGGTGCACCGAGTTGCACCGGATGCCGTACCGACGCCAGGCGCAGTGCACCGCGACGGACTTGGTGAGCTGGGTGATGGCGGCCTTCGCCGCGCCGTACGCGATGAACAGCGGGGTGGACATCAGCCCGGCGGTGCTGGAGACGTTGACGATGCTGCCGCCGCCGTTGGCCCCCATCACGCGTACCGCGGCGCGGCAGCCGAGCATGACGCTGTCCAGGTTGACCGCGAGGATGCGCCGCCACTGCTCCAGTTCCACCTCCTCGATGTCCTGGGCCTGCTCGTCGCCGATCCAGCCGGCGTTGTTGACCAGGATGTCGAGGCGTCCGTACCGGGCGACGACCGCGTCGACGACCGCGTCCCAGCGGTCTTCGTCGACCACGTCCTGAGGCAGGTACCAGGCGTTCCCACCGAGCCGTTCGACCGCCTCGGCGCCCCGCTCGGGGTCGCGGCCGGTCACCACGACGGCCTGCGCGTCGTGCCGGGCGAACAGCTCGGCGGTGGTCAGGCCGATGCCTGCGGTACCGCCGCTGATCAGGCAGACCTTGCCGGCCAGCCGCATGGGTGCCTCCCTCGTCACGATCCCGCGCCGTCGAGCAGGCGCTGCACCTCGTCGTCGGTCATCGACTCCACCCGCGCCAGCACGTCGTCGAGCAGCCGATCGTCGACGGCCTGCGGGGCCAGGCCCTGCCGCACCTCGGCGGCGAGCGTGGCGAGCGTGGGGCGCTGGAAGTAGCGCAGGGCGTCGATCTCGACGCCGAAGGCGAGCTGGGCCATGGCGACCAGCCGGATCAGCATGACGCTGTCGCCACCGACCTCGAACAGGTCGTCGTCGGCGGTCACCGGTACGCCCGGCAGCACGACGGCGTAGCACTCGTCGCGCAGTCGGCGCAGGACCTGGTCGTCTCCGGTGTCGCCGGTCCGGTTTTCGGTGTCCACCCGCACCCCCTGATCAACCAAGCAACAACTAGACTATTGACTACAGTTATATCGTGAGTCAAGGCTCAAGTTCGGAGGCGACGCATGACCATGGAGTCCGATACGGAAGCCCTCCGGCGGCGACTCGACCACCTGCCGCCCGACCGGCGCAGGGCGCTGGAACGGGTGCTGCGCGCCCGCGCCGAGCCGCCCCGCTCGACCGCGCCGCTGGCACCCCGGCCCGACCCGGACGCGCCGGCACCGCTGTCGTACGCACAGGAGCGGCTCTGGTATCTCGAACAGCTCTACCAGCGGCGCGACATCTTCGCCTTCCCCACCGCCAGCCGCCTGCACGGGCCGCTCGACCTGGCCGCGCTGCGCAGCGCCTGCGCCGACCTCGCCGCCCGACACGACTCGCTGCGCACCATCGTCACCACGATCGACGGCCGGCCGGCCCAACAGATCCTGCCCGTGGGCACTGTGGACTTCGCGCTCGTCGACCTCACCGGCACCGACCCCGCTGCCTGTGCCGAGCGGGCCAGCGCCGACGCGCTCGCCGGCTTCGACCTCGCGACGCAGCCGCCACTGCGGATCCGCCTCTACCGGCTCGCCGACGACGACCACGTCCTGGTCGTCAACCAACACGTCGCCGTCGCCGACATGCCGTCCCGGGCGATCCTGCTGCGCGACCTGTGGAACCGGTACGAGGCCGCCGCGTACGGCACCGCGCCGCCCCTGCCCACCCTGCCGATCCAGTACGCCGACTTCGCCGTCTGGCAACGCGACCGCCTCGACGGCCAACGACTGGACCGGCTGCTCGACTACTGGCAGCAGTACCTGCGCGACGCGCCGCACAAGCTCGCCATCCCCACCGACCGGCCCCGCCCCGCCCGGCACGAGGGCGCCGGACGGTTCTACTACGACACCGCCCCCGACGGGCTGGGTGAGCGGGTCCACGAGGCCGCGCGGGCGTGGCGCACCACCCCGTCGGTGCTCCTGCTCGCCTGCTACCGCCTCCTGCTGTGGCAGTACAGCAGCCAGGAGGACATCGTCATCGGCGTCCCCAAGAGCGAGCGGGCCCACCCGGAGACCGAGCACCTCATCGGCTACTTCGTCAACGTGCTGCCGCTGCGCTCCCAGGTACGCGACACCGACACCGCCCGGCAGGTCATCGCGCGCGAGCACGCCCACGCCCTCGCCGCGTACGCCCGACAGGAGCTGCCGTACGAGCGGGTGGTGCGTGACGTCAACCCGGTCCGCGAGGCCGGTGTCCCGCCGCTGTACCAGGTCTCCTACTCGTACCTGGCCGACGACGGCACCGGGTTGCCGCTGGCCCCCACCGGCCTGCGTGGCGAGCCGTTCCCGCTGCGGTCCGAGGGCACCGAGTACGACCTCGGCGTGAACGTCCTGCACGGGGCGCAGCTCGGCGCGCAGTGGCCGTACAACGACGACATCTTCGACGAGTCGACGATCGTCACCCTCGCCGGGCAGTTCTGGGCGCTCGTCGCCGCTGTGGTCGACGACGTCGACACCCCGGTCACCGCGTTGCCGGTGGTCCACGAGGCCCGCACCGCGACCGCCCCGACCACCGCCGCCGGTGCCAGCGCCGCCTCGGGACGGCGTACCCCGGTCGACTCCCCGCTCTCGACGGTCCCGGCGGCCGCCGCCGCCCTCGGGCCGATCGGTCGGCTGCTCAGCACCGCACCCCCCGGCAGCGCCCTGGCCGACGTGGACGCCGCGCTGGCCGAGGCCACCGGCGCCGAGCTGATCCGCGTCCCCGACGACGGCAGCGACCTGGCCGCGCTCGTGGACCGGCTGCGGCCCGGTCTGCTCAGCGCCACCGTGCCCCTGTTGGCGCGACTTCCCGCCGGCTGGCGGGCCCCGCAGGGCTGCGCCCTGCTGGCCGTCGGTGACCTGCACCGCGCCGCCGCCGCGCGGCTCGCCGAGCGCGCCGACGTGGTCTGGTACGGCTGCCTGCGCACCGCCGGCGGCCTGGCCACGGTGGGTCGGCTGTCGGTCGGCCCGCACCGCGTCGACGCCGGCCGACCGCTCGCCCCGCTGCGGGCGTGGACGGCGCACCCGTCGGGCCGCCGGCTGCCGCAGGGCGCCTTCGGCACCCTGCACCTGGGAACCACCGACGCTGCGGAGGCTGGCGAGCCGACCCGCTGGTACGCCCGGATCCGCGCCGACGGCCGCGTCGAACTCGTCGGCCCGGCCGACGAGCGGACCGTCCTGCGCGGGGTGCCCCTGCACCCGGGCGAGATCACCGACCTGCTGGTCGAGTGTCCCGGCGTACGCGACGCCACGACGCTCACCACCGCGGACGGCACCCTGCACGCGTACCTGGTGCTGGACGGTACGACCGACGCGTCGCAGGTACGGCAACGGTTGGCGCAGCGACTACCGGGCTTCGCCGTACCCGGGCTGACCGTGCTGCCCGCACTGCCGTACACCGCCGACGGGTACGTCGACCGGGCGGCGCTGCCCGCACCCACCGCCGACGGGCGCACCGGCGGCCGGGCCCCGTCCGGACCCGTCGAGCAGGTCGTCGTCGACGCGTGGCGCGACCTGCTGGGTCGGGCGCCCACGCAGGTCGACGACAACTTCTTCGACCTCGGTGGGCACTCGCTGATGTTGCAGCAACTGTCGGCCCGCCTCTCGGAGGCCTTCGGCGGCACGGTGCCGCTGATCGAGTTGCTGGAGCATCCGACGGTGGCCCAGCAGGCGCAGCTCGTCACCGAACTCGGCCTGGCCGAGGAGCCGGCATGACCGGGTTGCCCGAGCCGACCGGGTTGCACGAGCCGGTGGCGGCCATCCTGCGCGACGAGGTCCTCGCCGCCGTCCTGCCCGGACTCGACGTGCAGCCCACCGCGAACCTGTTCGAGTCAGGCGCCGACAGCCTCGCCCTGATCCGGCTGGTGAACCGCGCCAACCGGGTCTTCGAGGTCGAGGTGGACGCCGCCGCCTTCTTCCAGCAACCCACGAGCGACGTGCTGACCCGCCTGGTGGTGGACCAGTTGCAGGGCGGAACCGGCCCGGGAGCCGCACAGTGAGCAGCCCCGACACCGACCCGCGGCTCGGCATGAGCGTGGCCCACCGGCGCTACGTCTCCCGCGCCGACGTCCGCTACGCGGGCGACCTCGTCAACGGCGCGTACGCCCTGGCCGGGTTCGGCGACGCGGTCACCGAACTCGCCATCCGGACCGACGGCGACGAGGGGCTGCTCGCCGGCTACCGGGCCGTCGAGTTCCACGCCCCGATCCGGGCCGGTGACGTCGTCGAGTTCACGGCCACGGTGACCCGGGTGCGTACCCGGTCCCGTACCGTCGCCCTGACCTGTTCGGTGCTCTGCCGGGCCACCCCCGAGCGGGGGGTCACCGCGGCGCAGCCGCTGCAACCGCCGGTCGTCGCGGTCACCGCCGAGGCCACAGTGGTGGTCCCCCCGGCGGGCTGACCGCTCACCTGCGCACCTCACGCACGATCGTCGGGCACCTCCGCCCCCGAGGGGTGGAGGTGCCCGACGTCGTGGTCGCTACGCCTCGTCCAGTCGCTGCCGCAGCGCCGCCCCGATGCGCGCGAGCGGCGCGGGTTCGGTCATCGACCAGTGGTTCGCCGCCACGTCGACCCGGGTCACCTGACCGCCCACGTACGGCTCCCACACGTCCGCGGTGGGCGCCTGCTCGGGTCGGCCCTCGGTGGCGGTGACGAAGAGCAGGTCGCCGTCGTACCGGCGGGGCAGGTGGTGGCGCATCGCCTCGACGTGCCCGGCGGCCGCGCGGGCGATCCCGGCGATCTCCGCGGTCCGCAACTGGGCCAGCGCCGGGTTCGCCTCCCGTATCAGCCGGGCGAGTTCCTCGTCGTCGGGCAGTACGGACAGGCTGGGATCGGTACGGCGCAGCTCGGGGTCACCGGTGAGCACACCGAGCACCTCGGCCGGCGTGGGCGGCTGGGCCGCCGGGCCCTGCTGCGGCACCGGGTAGGCGTCCAGCAGTGCCAGCACCCCGACCTGCTCGCCCCGCTCCCGCAGCCGGACCGCGATCTCGTGGGCCACCAGGCCTCCGAAGGACCACCCGAGCAGGTGGTACGGCCCCTGGGGCGCGACCGCGCGGATCCGTTCGAGGTACCGCTCCGCGAGGGCCGCGACGTCAGCTACCGCCGAGTCCGGATCGGTCAGCAGCGGCGACTGGAGGCCGTACAACGGTCGGTCGGACTCCAGGTGCCGGGCGAGTCCCGCATAGCCCCAGCTGAGCCCGGTGAACGGGTGTACGCAGAACAGCGGCGCACGGTCACCTGTGGTTCGCAGCGGCAGCAGGACGTCGAGGCCGCCGTGCTCGGAGGCGTCGGAGAGCAGCCCGGCGACGGTCGGGGTGACGAACACCGACCGGACGCTGAGCTGCCGTCCGGTGGCCGCGGCGATCCGGTTGACCAGTTGGACCGTCAGCAGGGAGTGCCCACCCAGGTCGAAGAAGTTGTCGTCGATGGTGACCTGGTCCCGGTGCAGCAGTTCGGCGACGATCCCGCAGGCGATCTCCTCGTCACGGGTACGCGGTGCTCGTCCCCGACCTCCGTCCCGGCCGGGTGCGGGCAGCCGGGACCTGTCGAGTTTGCCGCTCGCCGACAGCGGAAGCCGGTCGAGCAGGACGAGGCGTTGCGGCACCAGATGCGCCGGTAGCACGTGGCGGGCCTCGTCGCGCACCTCGGCGACGAACTCCGCCTCCGTACGGGGACACCCGACCTGCGCCGGGGGCGCGGACCGCGACGGGTGGTCGGGACGGACGGCGTGCAGGCTGACCAACCCGGTGCCCGCGAGCAGGTCCGGCGTGTGCCGGGTGACCGCGAAGCCGTGCCGGGCCAGCAGGTCGCCGACCTCGTCGGAGCGGGCGTTGTCGGTCTCCACGAGCACCTGCCGGATCAGCGGCCAGTGCTCGTCGCGGATTCCGCGCAGCACGTCGAGTTCGCTACGTTCGACGTCGACCTTGAGCAGATCGATGCGCGACACGGCGGTCTCGTCGATGACGGCGGACAGGGTGCGCAGCGCGACTGTCACACGTTCCGGTCGCAGTCGCTCGTCACGCAGCTCAGCCCAGTGCGGGCTGTCCGCCGACACCCCTTCGTACCCCTGGACGACGCGGGCGTCGGCCGCGGTGTCGGCGTACCGGCCCGACATGATCGACAGGTGCGGGTAGTAGGTGAAGTCGACCTCGCCCTCGGTGTCGCCGAGGCCGTGGGCGAAGGTCTGCGCCGTCAGTCCGTACAGGGCGGTGTTGGCCGCCAGCATCCGGTGCAGGGCGGGCACCGGCTCGAAGGCGTACGTCACCACATCCGGGTGGGCGCGGTGCAGGGCGAGGCTGAACATGCCGACGTGTGCGCCGACGTCGAACACGCACGCGTCGGCGGGCAGCTCCAGACGTGCCGGTGACACCGGGCCGTCCTCGAACAGCTCCCGGTACAGGAACTGGGTGGTGGCCCGGTCCGGGGCCACCACCGCGGTGCCGTCCGGGAGGGTCTGCCACGGCAGTGACTCGGTCGCGCGCAGCGCCGCCAGGCGGTGCAGCAACGGTTCCGCCGTCGGGTCCGGCACCAGGTGACCGACGAGTTGGGCGCCGCCGTCCGGGGCGGGATGGGCAGCGACCGCGGCGGACGCCACGCCGGTGTGCCGGGTGAGGGCCTCCTCCACCTCCTGCGGCTCGATACGCAGGCCACGGATCTTCATCTGGTCGTCGACCCGCCCCAGGAACTCCAGCGCGCCGTCGGCCCGCCACCGGGCGAGGTCACCGCTGCGGTACATCCGGGCACCCGGCGGACCGTACGGGTCGGGCAGGAACCGCTGGGCGGTCAGGCCCGGCTGGTGCTGGTAGCCGTCGGCAAGCTGGCGACCGGCCAGATACAGCTCGCCGGTGACACCGATGGGCAGCGGGTTCAGCTGGTCGTCGAGGACGTAGAGACGGGTGTTCCAGACCGGTCGTCCGATCGGCACCGGTCCCGGCTCGTCGGCACGGCACTGCCAGGCACTGACCTCGACGGCCGCCTCCGTGGGCCCGTACAGGTTGTGCAGTTCCGCGTCGAACAGCTGCTGGAAGCGCCGCTGGACCGCAGTCGGAAGCTCCTCCCCGCTGACGAAGACCCGCCGCAGGCCGGTGCAGGTCGCCGCGGCGGGCTCGGCCAGGAACGTCCGCAGCATCGACGGTACGAAGTGCACGACGGTGACCGCGTCGTCGCGAATGCGCGCGGCGAGGCGACCAGGGTCGGCCTGCTCCCCCGGTGCGGCGAGCACGAGCGTGGCACCCACCTGGTGCGGCCCGAAGAACTCCGGCACGGACACGTCGAACCCGGCCGGGGTCTTCTGCAACACCCGGTCGGTGGCGTCGAGCGGATAGTGGTGCAGCATCCAGGCGAGCCGGTTGACGATCGCGTGGTGTGACACCACGACCGCCTTCGGCCGCCCGGTCGACCCGGAGGTGTAGATCACGTACGCGGGGTGTCGGGGGTGCAGGTCGCGCGCCGGCGGGGTGGCGGGCCGGGTGGCCAGCTCGGTGCGGGTCCGGGGATCGTCCAGGACCACGACCGGTACGCCGAGGTCGGAAAGTTCGGTGTCGCCGGTGGTCAGCACGAGAGACGGTCGACTGTGCCGTACCGCGTACCGCAGTCGCTCGGCCGGGTGGTCGGTCTCCAACGGCAGGTACGCCGCACCGGCCTTGTGCACGGCGTAGAGGGCGACGATCAGCTCGGCCCGTCGGGGGATCGCCACCGCGACGATCCCCCCGGGCGTGACCCCGTGGGCGAGAAGATGATGCGCCAGCCGGTTCGCCGCCTCGTCGAGCGTCGCGTAGCTGACGGCACCCGTGTCGGCGATGACGGCGGTGGCCTCAGGGCTGCGCCGCACCTGCGCCTCGAACAGATCGGGCAGCACCGTGTCGGGTACGGGTCGGTCGGTGCGGTTGAACTCGTCGAGCACCCGCTCGCGTTCACCCGGCAGGAACAGGTCGATGGCGTCCAGCGGCTGCGCCGGATCGCGGCTGACCGCGTCGAGAAGATGGACCAGCCGCGCCCCCAGCCGCGCCACGGTGTCCCGGTCGAACAGATCGGTGGCGTACTCGAACGAGCCGAGGATGCCGGCGGGTCGCGCCTCGGTGTAGCTCTCCTCCGCGCCGAGCACCAGGTCGAACTTGGCCACGTGCAGGTCGACCAGCTCCGCGGTCACGGTGACGTCGCCCAGCGGCGGCAGGCCACCCGCCCCACCGCTGTTGACCTGGAGCACCACCTGGAACAGGGGGTGGTGCCCGGCGGCGCGCGGCGGGTTGAGCGCCTCGGCGAGCAACTCGAAGGGCAGATCCTGGTGGGCGAAGGCGGCGAGGTCGGTGTCGCGTACCCGGGTCAGCAGTTCGGCGAAGGTGGGGTTGCCGGCGGTGTCGGTGCGCAACACCAGGGTGTTGACGAAGAAGCCGACAAGGGCGTCGAGGTCGGCCTCGGCCCGCCCGGCGGTGGGGGCGCCCACGGGAATGTCGGTGCCCGCGCCGAGGCGGGTCAGCAGGGCGGCGAACGCGGCCTGGAAGAGCATGAACATGCTGACGCGGTGGCGTCGGGTCAGGTCGAGCAGGCGGGCGTGCAGCTCGGCGTCGATCGGGAAGGTGAGCAGGTCACCGCGGTAGCTCGCGACCGGGGGCCGGGGCCGGTCGGCGGGCAGTTGCAACGCCGCCGGCAGCTGCGCCAGCGTCCGCTTCCAGTAGGCGAGCTGCCGGCCCAGCGGACTGTCGGGGTCGGTGACCTCGCCGAGCTGCGCCCGCTGGCGCAGGGTGTAGTCGGCGTACTGCATCGGCAGGGGCGGCCAGGTCGGCGCCGACCCGTCGCGGCGAGCCGCATAGGCGGTGCCCAGATCGGTCAGCAGCGGCAGCAGGGAGAGCCCGTCGCTGGCGATGTGGTGCAGGACGATCATGAGCACGTGCTCCTGCGGCCCGGTGGGCAGCAGCCACGCCCGGACCGGCAGGTCGACGGCGAGGTCGAAGACGGTCGCGGCGGCGTCGGCGAGAAGGTGCGGCAGCTGTCCCGGCGTGACGTCCGGTCGGATCAGCGGTACGTGGGCGTCGGCCACGACGTGCTGCGTCGGTTCGCCGTCGAACTGCGGGTAGACGGTACGCAGCACCTCGTGCCGGCCCACCACGTCGTCGAGCGCCACCTGCAGGGCGTCCGGGTCCAGCGGCCCGGTCAGCCGTAACGCCATCGGCACGTTGTAGGTGGCGCTGGGGCCTTCCATCTGGGCCAGGAACCACAGCCGCCGTTGGGCGTAGGAGAGCGGCACCCGCTCCGGGCGTCCCGGCTCGCCAGCCGGGACCGCACCGGCGTCCGCGACCTGCGGCTGCTCGGTCGGTGCCGCGACCTGCGGCTGCTCGGTCGGCGCCGCGAGATCCTGGTCGTCCGCGCCGCTGCCGCCGTCCAAGGTGTGCGCCATCCCGGCCACGGTCGGCGTGTCGAAGATGGTCCGGATCTCCAGTTCGGCACCGAGCCGCTCGCGTACCCGGTTCACCAGCCGCACCACGAGCAGCGAGTACCCGCCCAGGTCGAAGAAGCTGTCGTCGATGGTGACCGTGTCCACCCCGAGCACCTCGGCGAAGAGTTCGCAGAGCACCCGCTCCGTCTCGGTACGCGGTACGCGTCCCTCGGTGAGCTGCGGCGCGGGTAGTGCCGCCTGGTCGATCTTCCCCACCGTGGTCAGGGGCAGTTCGTCAAGTACGACGTAGCTGCCGGGTACGACGCCGGCGGGCAGTTCCCGGGTCAGGTGTGCGCGCAGTTCGGCCTCCCCCGGCACCCGGGACCCGGGAACCAGGTACGCGACGAGCCGGGGACCGCCCGGCAGGTCCGTACGGAGCAGGACGGCGGCCTGGCGTACCTCCGGATGGCTGGCCAGACAGGCCTCGATCTCGGTCAGCTCGATCCGTACGCCGCGCAACTTGACCTGGGTGTCGATGCGCCCGAGGAACTGCAACTGGCCGGTCTCGCTCCACATGCCGAGGTCTCCGGTGCGGTACATCAGCTCACCGGGACGGAACGGGTTCGGTACGAACCGGGCGGCGGTCAGCTCCGGGGCGTTGAGGTAGCCGCGAGCCAGCCCCACACCGCCGACGGTGATCTCGCCGGGCACCCCGACCGGGCTGGGCTTGTCGAAACGGTCGAGCACGTAGACGAAGCGGTTCGGCATGGCCCGACCGATCGGCGGCTGTCCCCGCCATTCCCGGTGCTCGCAGACGTAGTAGCTGCACCCGATGGTGACCTCGGTGGGGCCGTACCCGTTGACGAAGCGACGGCCCGGGGTCCGCCACCGGTTCACCAGGTCCCCGGGCAACGCCTCACCACCGACGAGGATCTTGCGCAGCAGCGGGTAATCCGCCGACGGGATGAGGCTCAGCACCGCCGGCGGAGCGCCCAGATAGGTGATGCCCTCGGCCTCGATCACCCCGGACAGCGAACCGGGGTCGCTGCGCAGCTGCTCCGGCGCGAGCACCAGGGTCGCTCCGGAGGTGAGCGCGGAGAAGATCTCCCCCTCGGCGAGGTCGAAGTTGACCGCGGCGTACTGCAACATCTGATCGCCGGGTCCGAGTTCGAACACCCCGGTCATCCAGGAGACGAAGTTGGACAGTGCCCGGTGTTCGATGAGCACGCCCTTGGGCCGTCCGGTCGAACCGGAGGTGTAGAGGACGTAGACCAACGAGGACTCGGTGACGGGCGAGGGATCGGCGGATGCCGGCGCGGCGTCGATCGCGGTGTCGATCGCGGCGGCGTCGAGATCCAACCAGACCGGCTCCCAGCCGGTGCTGTCGGGGAGCCGATCCCGTACCCGGGAGTGGCTGATCACCACCTTGGCGCCCGCGTCGTCGAGCTGGTAGGCGAGCCGGTTGCGGGGGTGGGCGAGATCCAGTGGGAGGAACGCGGCGCCCGCGTTCATCGTGGCGAGGAAGGCGACGACGGTGTCGATGCCACGTTCCAGAGCGACCCCGACGATGTCCTCGTGTCCGACTCCGCGACCCCGCAGGTACCCGGCGAGGCGGTCGGCACGCTCGATCAACCCACGGTAGGTGAGTTGCTCGTCGCCGTGGCGCAGCGCGACGGTGCGCGGCGTCCGCGCGGCCTGGGCGGCGATCTGCAGGTGCACCGGTTCCCGCAGGTACGGCCGGCGGGCACCCTGCCAGGCCTCCAGGACCCGCTCACGCTCGATCGGGGTGAGCATCGGCAGCTCGCCCAGTACGGTGCCGCTGTTCGCCGCCACCGCCTCCAGCACGGTGCACAGATGCCCCACGAGTCGTTCGATGCGGGGTACGGCGAACAGGTCGGTGCGGAAGTCGGCGGTGATGTGCAGCGCCTCGTCGTCCTCCCGAACGGTCAGGGACAGGTCGAACGGATGCCGGTCCAGTCCGGCGTCGACAAGTGCGGCGCGCACCTCGGGCAGGTCCAGCGCGGCACCGGCAGCGGCACCGGGCAGCAGTTGCAACCCCACCTGGAACAGCGGGTTGCGCCCGGCTTGCCGGTCCGGACGCACCGCGGCGACGACCTTCTCGAACGGTACGTCCTGGTTGCGCCAGGCACCCAGCACCGTCTGCTGTACCCGGTCGAGCAGTTCGTCGAAGGTGGGGTTGCCGCCGAGATCGGTGCGGAGCACGACCATGTTCACGAAGTGGCCGATCATCTCCGGCAGCTGCGGACGGTGTCGGCCGGTGGTGGTGGTGCCGATGACGATGTCGTCCTGACCGGTGTAGCGGGACAGGACCGCGTCGAAGGCCGCGACGAGGGTCATGAACAGCGTCGCGCCGCGCCGACGGGACAGCTCGCGCAGGGCCGGTACCACCGCGCCGCGAAGGACCGTCGTCACGCTCTCGCTGCGGTCGGAGGGTACGACCGGCCGGGGGAAGTCGGTGGGCATCGCCAACGTCGGCAGGTCCCGCAGCGTCCGCTGCCAGTAGTCCAGCTGCCCGGTCAGCAGCTCGTCGCCTCGGCTGCGCTGCCAGACCGCGAAGTCGGGGTAGTGCACCTGCGGCACGCCCAGCGCCGGTTCGGTGCCGGTCACCGCGGCCCGGTACAGCTCGGTCAACTCGGCGAGCAGAGTCTGCGATGACCAGCCGTCGACGCAGATGTGGTGCATGGTGAGGGCGAGCAGGTAGTCCTGCGGGCCGAGAACGGCGATCGTGGCCCGGAACAGGGTCTCCCGGTCGAGGTCGAAAGGCCTGTCGACGGCCTCGCGGGCCCAGCGGGCGACCGTGCTGTCGCGTTCGTCGTCCGGGGTACCGGACAGGTCGACGACTGTCACGGCGGCCCCGGCGTCGTGGACCACCTGGACGGGCCGACCGTCCTGGTCGACAACAGTGGTACGCAGTGCCTCGTGACGGGCGACGAGGTCGCGCAGGCTGGCGCAGAGTGCGCCGATCTCCACGCGTCCGCGCAGTCGGAAGGTGGCACCGAGGTTGTAGGTGCTGGTTCCCGGGTTCAGCCGGTCCAGGAACCAGAGGTGCTCCTGCAGGTAGGACAGCGGCAGCGGATGGGTGCCGTCAGGACGTCGCCTGATCAGGTCCTGCTCCGGTTCGGCGAGGCTGCCGGTGAGCCTCCTGAGCACCTTGTCCCGCTCGTCAGCCGGAAGTGAACGGACCCGATCGCCGAAGCTATCCATAACCACCCCGCCTGTTGCATGACTGTAGTCTTCAAGCCGTGACTACAGTAATGTCAACTGCATGCAGCGTCAACGAATCCCCCTCGACCCTCCAACGAGGACGCGCGCCGCCCACCGGACGAGGTTTACCGAGAATCCCACCCGGCGCATATTTACAAGAGTTACGGCGATCAGTAACGATGCATCAGGTAGTGGATCGCCAACACACGGTTGGGAGGTTGTCCGGTGCTCACCCCTCACCTCATCGACTGGCCCTGGTAAACCCACCCATCCGGTGCCGTGCGGGCCGCGTTCCAACGGCCCGCACGAGCCCCGGCCAGCACGCCGGAGCGGCACCCACTCGTCCGGTCCGACCGCCCACCAGTTGTCACAGTTGTGAACGGCGCGGTCAGCTACACGGTCAGCGGGCTGCACAGCGTCGCTGCGCTCACCATCGTCCTCACCGCCGCCCACCTCTTCCGCCGGCTCGCCCGGTTCGTCGGCCAACCGGGGGTGGTCGGGGAGATCACGCTGGGACTGCTCGCAGGCCCGCTCATCCTGACGCTCGGCGGCGAGGACGCCCGCCAGGCCCTACTTCCCGCCGACGTCCTGACCGTCCTGCACCTCTGCGGTCACGTCGGCCTCGTCCTCTTCCTCGTCGCCACCGCCACCGAACTCACCGCCTCCACAGTGTCCCTACGTGGTCGGGTGATCGCCTGGGTGACGGCCGGGACGCTGTTCCCGTCGCTGGCGGCCGGCGCCGCACTGGCCGGGTGGCTGCTCTGGCAGAACGACCCGGACCTGCGCGGCAGCGCTCCCCGACCGGCGTTCCTCATCTTCATCACCATCGCGCTCACCGTCTCGGCGGTGCCCGTCCTCGCCCGCATCATCGCCGACCACCGCCTGACCGGCACCCGCGCCGCCAGACTGTCCCTGTCCTCCGCGGTGGTCGTCGACGCGATCGCCTGGCTACTGCTCGGCACCGCAGTCGGTCTCGCCGGCACCGGCACCCATGCGGCGCTGACCGCCATCCTGGTGCTCGTCGGCGGGCTCGGTGCCTCGCTCCTGCTCCGCCGTCTGCTCGCCACCCGTACCGTGCCGCCGGCGCTCGCCCGACACCCATACCCCGTCGCCGCGGTGATCGCCATGGTCGCCCTGGTCGCCGCACACGCCACCGAGTCCGGCGGACTGACCGCGATCTCCGGCGCCTTCCTCGTCGGGCTGTGCCTGCCGGCAAAGCAACCCTGGACGGCGGCCGCTGTCACCCGGATCAACCGTCTCGGCACCGCGCTGCTGCCGGCGTTCTTCGTCGCCACCGGCCTCACCGTCTGGTCCACCGGGGCCACGGCCGTCCCGTGGTTGGCGATCACCGTGGCGACCGCCCTCGCCGTGATCGGCAAGACCGTCGGCAGCTACGTCGGCGCCCGCCTGGCCGGCGAGACGCCACACACCGCGCAGCGGATCGGGGTGCTGCTCAACGCCCGCGGCCTCACCGAGATCGCGCTGCTGCAAGCCGGACACGCCGCCGGCATCGTGACCGGGCAACTGTACCTCGCGCTTGTCGTGATGGCCCTCGTCACCACCGCCATGACGGGCTGGTCGCTGCGACTGGTGGACCGCCGCCAGCACCGCGAAGTCCACGGTGGAGAACTTCCGACAGCGGACAGTCAGCCCCTTGAGGGGCCGAAGGCAATTCACTAGATTCTATGGATCACCTTCGACATCGAGGAGAGTGACAAGATCGCACACATCGATCTGGGGGTGCAGGAGTCCGAGTTCCCCGGCATCCGTGGGCCGCTGCGCTTCCGACCGGAGACCGGCCGACCGTTGCTCGACCTGGTCGAGGTGCTGCTGCGCGGACCACACTCCCTCACCGCAGGGGAACGGGAACTGATCGCCGCGTACGTCTCCGGCCGCAACGAGTGCACCTACTGCTGCTCGGCGCACTCGGCTTACGCGGCGGCACAACTCGACGAGGGCATGCCCCTTGTCGACCAGGTTCACGCCGACCCGGACCGCGCTCCGATCTCCGCGAAGCTGCGTGCCCTGCTGCGTATCGCCGCCGCCGTTCAGGTCAGCGGACGCGACGTCACCGCCGACCTGGTCCAGGCCGCGCGCACGGAAGGTGCCACCGACCTCGAGATCCACGACACGGTCCTGATCGCGGCGGCCTTCTGCATGTTCAACAGGTACGTCGACGGCCTCGGCACCCTACCGGCAGCCGACCCAGGGTGGTACGCGCAGGCGTCCGAACGGATCGCCACCCACGGCTACCTACCGGTGCTGGACCGCTGAGCCGTACCGGTCATCGCTGTCAACTCGCCGACCGAATGAGGGCGTGACGTCATGGCACACATCGACCTGGGCGTGGACGAGACCGAATTTCCCGGGGTACGGGGGCCGTTGAAGTACCGCCCGGTCACCGGCAAGCCGATGCTGGAACTGGCGGAGACCCTGCTGCGTGGGCCACTCAGCCTGCCGACGGCCGACCGCGAGTTGATCGCCGCGTACGTCTCGGGCCTCAACGAGTGCACCTACTGCTGCTCGGCCCATTCGGCGTTCGCCGCCGCGCTGCTCGACGAGGGCATGTCCCTGGTCGACCAGGTACGCGCCGACCCGGCCACGGCACCGATCTCCGCCAAGCTGCGCGCCCTGCTGCACATCGCCGGGGCGGTGCAGCGCAGCGGACGCGACGTGACCACCGAACTGGTCGATGCGGCCCGCACCGAGGGTGCCACCGACGAAGAGATCCACGACACCGTCCTGATCGCGGCGGCCTTCTGCATGGTCAACCGGTACGTCGACGGTCTCGGCACCTTCGCCCCGAGTGATCCGAAGTTCTACGACGAGACGGCCCGCCGGGTCATCAGCGTCGGCTACCGCAACACCGTCTGACTTTCACCGTCCGCTGAGGTCAGCCGACGGCGCTGCTCACCGCGCTCCGGGCGCCCCGGCGTCGCGGGATCGTCGGTCTCGTGGTGGCGGGCTGGCGAGCACCCGCAGTGGTGCCATCAGGCGGCGGATCGTCCCCGGCCGGGTCCGGTCCCGCACCCGCGTGCGCAGCAACGCCAGCCCGTCGCCCTCCAGGTGGTCGAAGGCCCACGGCCGGCCACCGATGCCGAGCAACAGGGCTTCGGCGCGACCGCGTACCACCGGTCCGCTGCCGTGCGTCCATCCGGTGTCGGTCGCCTCCAGTCGCAGACCGTGCAGCCGGTCGCCCATCGTGTACCCGGGTGACGGCCGGTCGGTCAGGTGACGGAACGCCACCCGGAGCCGTTCCTCCGGGATGTCGCGGGCAATGTTCAGGGGAACCCGCATGTCCAGGTCGTGCAGCAGCACGTCGGTCAGGACCGGGTCATAGCCGGAGCGCGGGATGGTGGTACGGGAGGCGGCGTGCCGCCGCAGCGTCGCCACGATCTCCTCGACCGGTAGGCGGGCGGCACGACGGGTCAACCGGAGGTTGAACCTGTCGAAATCGGCGCCGGTGGTGACGATCGCGGCGTAGATCTTCAGTTGGCCGAAGCGCAGGTAGGTGGTGAGGTGGGCGGCGACGTCGTGGACCGTCCAGCCAGCACAGAGACTCGGCTGGCGCAGTTGTTCGGCCGTCAGCCCGTCCAGGAGGTCGGCGGCCCGGTGCCGCTCGTCGACGATCATGTCGAACACCCGCATGTCGGACAGCGTATTGAGGTCGACCGCGCTCGGCATCCGCGCGCGTGCCGTCCTGACCGGTGGCGACCCACCCCGCCCGACGGCACGGATCGCCGGGCGAGGCAGCAAGGCGGCAGGCGACGGGCGCCGGTCAGTCGAAGTCGGCCGGGCTGAACTCCTTGTGCTCGACCAGGACCAGCCAGTTGCCGGAGTTGTCGCGGGCCACGGCCTCCACCCCGTACGGGCGGTCCGCCGGCTCCTGGAGGAACTCCACGCCCTTGGCCCGCAGGTCGTCGTAGGTCTTGCGGCAGTCGTCGACGGCCAGCCCGAGGGCGAACAGACTCCCCTCGTCACGCGCCCGGGCGAACAACTCGGCCACCTCCGGCGACAGCGGTGGCCCGGGAAGTTGCAGGTGCACCTCCAACTCCGGTTGGCCGGGGTGGCCGACGGTGCACCAGCGGTAGGAGCCGTCGCCGATGGTGATGTCGGTGCGCTCGACGAAGCCGAGCACGTCGATGTAGAACGCCTTGGCGGCGTCGATGTCCTTGACGAAAACGCTGGTCAGCGAGACGTTCGTAATCATGGGAGCCAGGCTAGGCCCGGTCGACGCGGGGGCGGCTTCTCCTAGCTTGCGGCGTCGTCGCGTCGCTCGGCGAGCCCCCACATGAACACGAAACAGCCCGGGATGTGCGGGGTGCCGGCCTGCGCCCAACGGCGCTGAAACTCGCTTGGTGACTCGCCGACGAGTTCGCGGAACCGGCTGCTGAACGAGCCGAGGCTGGCGAAGCCGACCGCGTAACAGACCTCGGTCACGGTGAGGTTGGTGGCCCGCAACAGGTCCTGGGCCCGCTCGATGCGCCGTTGCGACAGGTACGCGGCCGGCGAGAGCCCGTACGTGATGGTGAACAGTCGATGGAAGTGATATTTGCTGATGCCGGCGACGGCCGCGACGGCGGCGAGGTCCAACGCCTCGGTGTAGTGGCGGTCCATGTGATCGCGTGCCCGTCGCAGGTGAACCCGCAGGTCGCCGGGAGCACGGCTCGGTGGTCGGCTCATCACGGGCCAGCTTATGTGACAGGCAACGCGAGAATGATCCGCATGACTGTAACGAACCAGCCTGGTCGTACGCCTATCCCGGGTGTAGACAGGATTCCGATCATGGCGGCGGCGCGCGGGGCGGTTCTGCCGCCCGCCAGGGATCCACAACATGAGAGGGGGGCTGGTGCGGGGCGAACTGCAACGCATCGTCGACGCCGTCGCCGCCCACGCCGGACGTCCCGCACTGATCGAGGACCGTCGGCAACGGGTCGTCGTGTACAGCGAGCAGAACGGGCTGACCGACGAGGTCCGCCGGGCATCGATCCTGCGCCGGCAGAGCAGCCCGGAGGTCGTCGCCTGGGTACGTGACCTCGGCCTGGCCGACGCACGCGGGCCGGTACGCACTCCTGCCCGGCCGGACCTCGGCATGCTGCCCCGGTTGTGCGTGCCGGTACGGCACCACGAACTGCTGCTCGGCTACGTCTGGTTCATCGATCCCGACGGCACCATGACCGACGTCGACCTGACCGCCACGGGGCTGCTCAAGGAACTCTCCCTGGCGCTGTACCGGGAGAACCTGCTCGGCGAACTGGCCGCGCAACGGGAGACCGAGGCGGCCCGTACGCTGCTCGCCGACAGCCCGGAGACCCGTGACCAGGCGGCCCGTGCCCTGCTGGAGGCGGGGATGATCGCCGCCGACGGGCCCCGGACGGCGCTTGTGGCACGGCTTGTCGCACCCGCGCAGCGGCAGCCGGACGAGTTGGCCCGGATCGCGCTGGAACAGGCGCTGGTGGCCGCCCGCCGACGGGCCGGCATCAGGGAGGCCCTGCATCTGATCCGCCACGACCACGGCATACTGCTGCTACCGGCCGAGCCGGTCGCCGGACGGCCCGCGCCCGAGATCGCCGCCCGCCAACTCGACGAGGACCTGCAACACGTCACCCGCGCACTCGGCTCGGTGGAACGTACCGTGGTCGGTGTCGGTCAGACGCGGGCGCGGCTGGCTGACGCCGCCGAGTCGTACGTCGAGGCTCTGCACGCGGCACGGGTCGGTGCGCAACTGCCGGCGCTGGGCCGGGTCGTCTTCTGGTCCGGCCTGGGCAGCTACCGGGCGCTGGCCCGACTCGGCGACCAGCAGCTCACGGTGGCCGACGTGCATCCCGGCCTGGCCCGGCTGCTGGCCACCCCGGGCAGTCAGGTCCTGCTGACCACACTCGAGCGGTACCTGGACCAAGCCGGCAACGCGCACGCCACGGCCGCCCGGCTGCGGCTGCACCGCACCACCCTCTACTACCGACTGCAACGGATCGAGGAACTCGCCGACACCGACCTCAAGGACGGCGACGAGCGGCTCTGCCTGCATCTGGGGCTCAAGCTGGCCCGCCTGACCGGGCAGCATCGGCCCGAGGAGTAGACCATCTGCGACACACGTAGCAACCCCGCTCCGAGATCTTCGACAGGTGCCCGATGACCGATGGCGGGCCGATCCCTAGGTTCGGCCGAGGGGTCCGGAAAGCAGGGGGTGGCGCGGTGATCGGGCGATGGCTCGGGCGGTTCGTCGTGCCCGCCATCTTCGCGGCGATCTTCGTCGCACCACTGTGGTTCATGCTGGTCGGCTCGCTGCGACCGGCCGGTTCCCCACCGCCACGCACCCTGGAACTGTGGCCGGCCGATCCCACCACCGCCGCGTACACCCGGTTGCCGGAACTGGTGCCGCTGGCCCGGTACCTGGCCAACTCGGCGCTGGTGGTGGCGCTGGCCGTACCGCTGACCGTGCTGGTGGCCGCGCTGACCGGATTCGGGCTGCGGCTGCTGTCCGGGACCGCGCGCCGCCGGGCACTGCTCGCGCTGCTGGTCGTGCTGCTGGTGCCGGTCACCGCCGTGTGGGCCACCCGGTTCGAGGTGTTCCGGCTCTTCGGCGCGGTCGACACGTACCTCCCGCTGCTGGCGCCGGCGGCGCTGGCCGTCAGCCCGTTCCTGATCCTGCTGTACGCCTGGAGCTTCGGCGGCATCCCGGACAGCCAGTTGCAGGCCGCCCGGCTGGAGGGCGCCGGGTGGCTGACCATCTGGCGACGGCTGGCGATGCCGCAGGTCAAACCGGCGACGCTGGCCGTGGCGGTGCTCGCCTTCACCTTCCACTGGTCCAACTTCATCGACCCGCTGCTCTATCTGACCAGCGGCGACCGCTACACCTGGCCGTTGGGGCTGCGGTTCCTGCTGCTGCTCAACCCGACGGACTGGCCGCTGCTGATGGCCGGCAGCGTGATCGCCACCGCGCCGTGCGTACTGGTGTTTCTGCTCGCCCAGCGGGTCCTGCTGGCCGACGATCCACTGGCGGCGCTTCGCTCGAAAGGAAGCCGATGACCTCCCTCTGGCGGCGCGCCTGCGCCACCCTGCTGACGGTGCTGCTGGTCGGCACCGGATGCTCGTCCGGTGACAAGGCGACGGACGACGACGGCATCACCGTGGTGCTGTTCGGTGACGCCGAGGAGATCGCCGGCTATCGGGACCTGGTCGCCGGCTTCACCACCGCCCACCCCGACATCCCGGTCACCCTCTCCCCCGTGGCCACCCAGGACGAACTGATGGCGCGGTTGACCACCTCGTTCGCCGGGGGCCAGCCGCCGGACGTGTTCCTGCTCAACTACCGCCGCTACGGCCAGTTCGCCGCGCAGGGGGTGATCGAGCCGGTGCAGTCGTACCTGGACTCCAGCGAGGAGATCCGGGAGAGCGACTTCAGCCCGCGGGCCCTGGACGCCTTCCGGTTCGACGGTCGGGAGTTGACCTGCCTGCCGCAGAACCTGTCCTCGCTCGTCGTCTACTACAACGTCGACCTGTTCACCGCCGCCGGCATTCCCGCCCCGACCGCGGGTTGGACCTGGGACGACTTCCTCGCCGCGGCGAAGGCGTTGACCCGCGACGGCCGGTACGGCGTCGGTGTCGACCCGTCGCTGCCCCGGCTCGCCCCGTTCGTCTGGTCCAACGGTGGTGAGCTGGTCGACGATCCGGACAAGCCGAACCGGTTGACCCTCACCGACAACCCGTCCTCCCGGGCGGCCGTCGACTGGTTCCTCGACCTCCAGTCGCGCCACGGGGTGGTGCCGCCGGACGCCGAGGAGCAGAGCGAGTCCAGTGAGGCCCGGTTCCTGCGCGGCACCCTCGGCATGTACCTCAACAGCCGGGTCGCCGTGCCCACCCTGCGCACCATCACCGACTTCACCTGGGACGTCGCGCCGCTGCCGGTGGCACCGGGCGGGAGGCCGGCGTCGATCCTGCACAGCGACGCGTACTGCATGAGCGCCGGCCTGGCCGACCACGGCCCGGCGTGGCGCTTCATCGAGTACGCGATGGGCGACGCCGGGCAGCGCACCCTCGCCGAGTCGGGTCGTACGGTGCCGTCGCGGCTGGAGGTGGCGAACTCCCCCGCCTTCCTCGACCCGTCCAAGGCGCCCCGGTCCTCGCAGGTGTTCCTCGACGCGGAACCGTACCTGCGGGCCACCCCGCGCACCGGCAGCTGGTCGCGGGTGGAGAAGGAGGGCAACAGCCTGCTGGCCGAGGTCTTCTACGGCCGCATCGACCGGGAGGACGGGCTGCGCCAGTTGGAGGACCGGGTCCGTCCGCTGTTCTCGGTGGGCAAGTGAGAGGCGTCATCCGGCTGGAGGCACTGACCCGCTCGTACGGCGGCAGGCCCGCCGTCGACGGCGTGGACCTGGAGGTGGCGGCCGGTGAGTTGATCACGCTGGTCGGCCCGTCCGGGTCCGGCAAGTCGACGATCCTGCGGCTGATCGCCGGGCTGGACCGGCCCGACAGCGGCCGGATCCTGGTCGACGACGTCGACGTCGCGACGGTCCCGCCACCCCGGCGCGCGGTGGCGATGGTCTTCCAGGACTACGCGCTCTTTCCGCACCTGACCGTGCTGGGCAACCTCACCTTCGGGCTGCGGGTGCGCAAGGTGCGCCGGGCCGAGGCGGAGCAGCGGGCCCGGGCCGCCGCGCAGCGGCTCGGCATCGACGGCCTGCTGGACCGCTACCCCGACCAGATGTCCGGCGGCCAGCGTCAACGGGTGGCGCTGGCCCGGGCGTTGTTGCGCGACCCGAGCGTCTACCTGCTCGACGAGCCACTGGCCAGCCTGGACGGTCCGCTGCGCTTCGCCACCCGCACCGACCTGCTGGCCCTGCACCGGGAACTGCGCACCACCACCATCCACGTCACCCACGACCAGCACGAGGCGATGACCCTCGGCGACCGGGTGGTGGTGCTGGCCGACGGGCAGATCCGCCAGGTCGGCCCACCCCAGCAGGTGTACGACGAGCCGGCCGACACGTTCGTCGCCGGGTTCCTCGGCAGCCCGCCGATGAACCTGGTACCCGGCGGCGGAGTGCTCGGCGGCGACGCCACCCTGACCATCGGCGTACGGCCGGAGGATCTGGCCCTCGACGACGCCGGGCCGGTCACCGCCACCGTCGAGGCGGTGGAGTCGCTGGGCAGCGAGGCGAACCTGTCGACCCGCTGCCCGGACGGCACCCGGCTGATCGTGCGCACCGGCCCTCGCCCCGGCGTGGCTGGCGGAGACGAGGTGCGGCTGCGCGCCGATCGGCTGCACCGGTTCGACGCGACCACCGGCCGACGACGATGAGCCGTCCCCGACGGCCCCTGACCGGTTGGGCGTTCCTCGCCCCGTACGCCATCGCGGTGGCGCTGCTGGTCGCGGTGCCGGCGCTGCTCAACCTCGGGTACGCGTTCACCGACCACACGGGCCTGACCCGGGATCCGCAGTTCATCGGGCTGGACAACATCCGTCGGATGCTCGACGACCGGTTCCTGCTCGACAGCATGGAAGCCTCCCTGTTCCACGTGGCGCTCGCCGTGCCGGTACGGTTCGTCGCCGCGGTGGGGCTCGGTCTGCTGCTCGCCGCTCCCCGTCCGGGCGGACGCTGGTTCCGCACCGCCGTCTACCTGCCCACCGTCATCCCCGACGTGGCCCTGGCGGTGCTGTTCCTGTGGGTGCTCAACCCGTTGTACGGGCCGCTGAACCAGCTTCTCGGGCTGTTCGGTCACCAGGGCTACAACTGGCTCGCCGACCCGACCACCGCCCGCATCGGGGTGGTGTTGATGCTGGCCTTCCCCATCGGTGAGGGCTTCGTGGTGGTGCTCGCCGCCCGCCGGCTGCTCAACGGCCGGCTGTACGAGGCGGCGGCGTTGGAGGGCTGCGGCCCGTTCGGTCAGCTGCGGCGGCTCACCCTGCCGTTGCTCGCCCCGGTGCTGGTGCTGCTGGCGGTACGGGACATCATCCTCACCCTCCAGGTCAACTTCGTGCCGGCGTACGTGCTCACCGACGGTCGACCCGCAAACGCCACCCTGTACCTGCCGGTGTACATCTTCGACCAGGTCTTCGAGTTCTCCGGCTTCGCGTACGGCTCACTCGTCACCATCCTGTTGATGCTGATCACTGCCGTGATCATCATCGTGCTGCTGCTGGCCGTACGACGCTGGCGGGTGCTGCGATGAGCTGGCATCCTGCTGCGATGAGATTGCGGGTACTGGCCGCCACCGTCGTCGTCCTCCCGCTGCTGGCCGCCTGTGGTGACGGCTCGGCGGCACCGTCCGGCGGCGGGCGTGACCTGTTGGCGAATCTGCCCAGCTGCGACCGGGTGCCGATCGACGACGACCCGGAGGTCGACGCCGACGTGCCGGGTCTGGCCCTGCCCGAGGGTTCGCGGGTCACCGCCGTGGTGCAGCAGGGCGTGCTGACCACCGTGGAGGCGACTCTGCGGATGTCTCCACTGGACGTTCGCGCGCACTACGAGCAGCGCACGGACATCGACGTGCTGCGCGTGGAGGACGAGATCTTCGAGACCGAGGTGTTGGCCCGGACCGAGGCCCGGCGGATGTACCTGCGTGCCTCGGCTCTGTGTGCCGACGGCTCCAGCCTGACCGTCGTGGTGGGGCCGGACTCCGAGGACGCCGGTCTGCCCGAGTTCCGCAGCGGCGGATGACGTCCCTACATCTGTCCTAACCGGACGGGGTGTTCTCCCGACAGATGCTCGGTGACGTGCATCGACCAGCGATCTAGCGTGCGCAGGAAGGACCGTTCGCGTCCGGATCAGGAGAAACCCCCATGAGACTTACGTCTGCGAGACGCTATCGCGGACTGGCGGCGACAGCTGTGGTCGGGCTGCTCGCCACGGTCGCGTTGGCCGCGTCGTCCAGCCCACCCCCCGCTGCGCCGTCGCTGGCCACCAACCTGCCCACCGGCCCGATGGAGGTGCCGGACGAGTGGATGACCGCCCAGCGGTTGAGTGACGGCAGCACCAGCCTGTCGGTCACCAAGTACGCAAACGCCCGGAGCCAGGCCAACCAGCTCGCCGTCCGCACCAAGAACAGCTACCGCAAGCTCGGCGACCAGAAGTGGGACTTCTTCGGGCCGCTGAACATCGGTGGCCGGGTCGTCGACATCGCCATCGACCCGCAGGTGCCGGACCAGCTGTTCATCGCCGCCGCCTCCGGTGGCGTGTGGAAGTCCAGCGACGCCGGCAACGTCTTCACCCCGGCCTGGCCGGACGACTGGGCCCAGCCCATCGGTGCGCTGGCCATGACCAGCGACGGCGTCCTGTTCGCCGGCAGCGGTGAGGCGCAGCCCGGCGGCGGTTCGATCACCTTCGGCGGTGACGGCATCTACCGCTCCACCGACCGCGGTGAGTCCTGGAAGCGGGTCGGTCTGACCGACAGCCACGCCATCGGCCGGCTCGCCATCGACCCGACCAACGAGGACCGGATCTTCGCGGCGGCCAGCGGCAACCTCTTCGTCCCCGGCGGCGAGCGCGGCGTCTACCTCAGCGAGAACGGCGGTGACAGCTGGCGGCAGGTGCTCGCCCCGCCGAACCCCAGAACCGGCGCCACCGAGGTCATCATCGACCCGAGCAACCCCGACCGGGTGTACGCCGCGATGTGGGACCACCTGCGGGAGCCGCACCAGCGCACCTACGGTGGCCCCGGTTCCAGCCTCTGGCGCTCCGACGACGGCGGCGAGACCTGGCAGCGGATGACCAACGGGCTGCCCACCGACGCCGACCAGGGCCGCTGGGGCCTGGCCGTGGCGCCCAACAACCCGCAGCGCCTCTACGCGTACGTGGGCACCGCCATCGGCCCGTTCCGGGCCTTCTACCGCTCGGACAACGGCGGCGACACCTGGACGCAGATGCCGATCAGCACCAACCAGGCGTCGCAGTCGACGTTCAGCTGGTGGTTCGGCAAGATCTGGGTCGACCCGGCCAACGCCGACCACCTGTTCCTGATGGGTGTGAACCTGATGCGCTCCACCAACGGCGCGCAGAGCTTCTCGTCCGTGGGCGGCGTGCACGCCGACCAGCACGTCATGCGCTGGGACTCGAAGGTGCCGGGCCGGGTCTACCTCGGCAACGACGGTGGCCTCTACCGTTCCGAGGAGAACGGTGCCCGCGCCTGGGTGAAGGCCACCGACGAGCGGTACACGCAGTTCTACACGGTCGATGTGGCGGAGACCGACCCGACCCTCAAGGTCGCCGGCGCCCAGGACAACGGCTGCAACCGCGGCTACAACGGCCGCCTCGGCCCGTGGAACGCCATCGGCTGTGGTGACGGTCTGCAGACCATCATCCACCCGGAGAACCCGAACATCGTCTTCGGGTGCAGCCAGTACGGTGCCTGCTACCGCTCGGAGAACGCCGGCGGCACGCCGCGGCAGAACATCGGTACCGGCCAGACCACCTCGCAGCGGCGCAACTGGCTCACCCCGCTGCTGTTCGACCCGAACGACCCGAACGTCATGTACTACGCCGGCAACATCGTGAACCGGTCGACGGACAACGGTCGTACCTGGACCCCGATCAGCCCCGACCTGACCAACGGTGGCCCGAACGACCCGTCCGGCTACCCGTGGGGCACGATCACCACGGTCGCCGTCGCGCCCAGTGACAGCAACACCCTGTACGTGGGCACCGACGAGGGCAAGGTCTGGTGGACCCGTGACCTCGGCGCCACCTGGAACGAGGTCGACCAGGCCAAGCTGCCGGGCACCTGGGTCACCCGGATCGCGGTCAACCCGAAGGACGCCAACATCGCGTACGCGACCTTCTCCGCCTTCCGTTCGGGTAGCAACCGGGCACACGTGCTGATGACCCGCGACGGTGGGCAGACCTGGATCAACATCGGGCAGGGCCTGCCCGATGCGCCGGTCAACTCGATCGTCCCGACCGCCGACGGTCTGCTGGTGGTCGGCACCGACGTCGGTGTCTTCCTCTCCGCCTGGAACGGCGGGGAGTGGGCCGCCCTCGGCAAGAACCTGCCGCAGGCTCCGGTGATGTACCTGCGTTACCACGAGCCAAGCCGGCAGCTGACCGCCGCCACCTTCGGCCGCGGCATCTACGACGTGACCGTGCCGCGTTGCCCGGCCTCGTCGACCAAGCTGCCGCTGAAGAACCCGGGTGTCGGCGTGGTGGGCGTGCTGAACTCCTGCCGCTAGGTGTTGATCGGCCGCCACCGACCGGACCTGTTCCGCCGGGGTGACCACCACCCGGCTGGGTCGGGCGGTGGCGGTCCGCCCGCTTGATCGTTCGGAGGCCACCTCCCATCCCTGGAGGTGGCCTCCGGCGTGAGCAGCGCCGGTGCGACCTGTGCGGCGCGGCCGGTCTAGCGCAGGCGGCGGGCCGGGAACCGGTTCGGCGGGTGGGCGATCGCCTCCTGGGCGGCGATCAGCTGGAGTTCGCGGGTGCCGGCGGCCAGGGTCGCCTCCAGCACGGCGAAGATCGAGGCGGTGGTCCGTTCCAGCGCGATGGCCGGCGAGCCGCTGATCCGAAGGTGCGCGAGGTAGAGCGCGGCGGTGACGTCGCCGCCGCCGTTCGGGTTGATCGGCAGCAGCGGGGTGGTCACCGCCCAGGCGCCCTCGTCGGAGACCGCCACCACGTCCAGCGATCCCGCCGGTACGGCACCGTGCAGCACGCTGGTGACCAGGACGTGCCGTGGCCCGCTCGCCCGGACGATGTCGACGGCGGCCAGCAGATCCACCACCGAGTCGGTCCGACGGCCGGCGAGGAACTCCAACTCGAACTGGTTCGGGGTGACGATGTCGGCTCGGGGCACCACCACGTCGCGCAGGTACTCCGGGATGCCCGGCCGGACGAACATGCCCCGGCCCACGTCACCCATGACCGGGTCGCAGCAGTAGACGGCGTCCGGGTTGGCGGTCTTGACCAGGCTCACCGCGTCGAGGATCACCGCGCCCATCGCCGGGTCGCCCTGGTAGCCGGAGAGGATCGCGTCGGCGTCGCCGAGGACGCCCCGGTCGGCGATGCCGGCGATCACCTCGGCGACGTCGGCCGGGGCCAGCAGCGGCCCGCGCCACGCGCCGTACCCGGTGTGGTTGGAGAAGTGCACGGTCAGTACCGGCCAGACCTCGTGCCCGAGTCGTTGCAGCGGAAACACGGCGGCGGAGTTGCCGACGTAGCCGTAGGCGACCGAGGACTGGATGGACAGGATTTTCACCGTCTCATCATGGCGGGCGCTGCTGCGGGCCGCGTCGGGACCCGGGCGAAGCTGTCTCGATGTCGGCCGTACGGCACCGGCGGTGTCGCAGCACCGGGGTGCGGGCCACCCGTCGGGGTGGCCCGCACCGTCGGTTTCTTACTCGAACAGGGACAGGGTCAGCGTCGAGGTGTACGCACCAGCCTCGACATCCGCCGGAGTCCGCAGGAACAGATCCGCATCAACCGTGTACTCGCCAGGAGTCACCGCACCCGAATCGAAGGTCGAGACCAGCAGTTCCTGGTCCACCAGACCCACGTTGTTACCCGGCTGCGTCGGCTCGTCCAACACCGTGACGACCTCTTCACCCTCACTGACCAGACCGGTGTCCCCACCATCGATCAGCTTCGGCTTCCAACCCAGGTGACCGGCACCGATCGGCGCCTGATCCGCGTCACCGACGAAATCGGTCGCGCTACCCAGCACCGCCCACGCGGCACCCTCGGGCACCTCGTCGGCCGTACGGGTGTCGGTGACCGTCACCGTCGGCAGGTTGCCGGTGAACTGGCGGACCAGCAGCGTCGACCCGTCCTCCGACAACAACACCGAATCGGCGGCCACCGTCATCGCCAGGACACCCGGCTCCCGAATCTCCTCGATCTCGACGGTCACCTCCACCCCGGCCTCGTCACCCGGCTCAGCGAAGGCAGGCGAACCCACCGCCACCACCCCGGCCAGCAGGGCACCGGACGCACCGGCGGCCAGCAGCCGCTTACGACTCCATGTGTTCATCAATTTCTCCGTCGTCGCTTGTCAGTTACTGGGCGGGCCGCGGGTCGGCGCAGTTGACGGCCGCGTACTCCCCGGTGACGGTGGTGGTCACCGTCTCGCCGCCGAGCGTGCCGGTGGCGTGAGCCGAAGCGGAGCCGGCCGAGACCGTGCCGGCCCGGGTGTTGAACTGCTGGAAGGTGCTCGCGCCCGGCGCGACGTTGACGGCGGCCTTGGTGCCGTAGGTGCTCTCCAGGGAGATGCTGACCGCCGCGTCGTTCTGGTTGTGCGCCTGCACCGCGACGTACGCCTTGCCGGCCACACACCGCACCTGGGTGGTCACCGTGACCCGCAGTGCCTCCGGGTCCCAGGCCTTCGTCGTGTTGTGGTTGGTGCCGGTGCCGTCGGGCACGTAGCCGTTCTCGACGTTGCCCTTCGAGTCCACCGAGAACCAGTTCACGGTGGTGCCGTTCGGCAGGGTCAGGGTCTCCCCGCCCTCCCGGACGCCGGCCGAGCCGTAGAGGGTCGACTCCAGAGTGGGCCGGCTGCCGTCGACGGTGTAGAAGACCGCCGCCGGCTCGCTGGTGTCGAAGGTGACGTCGACCATGCCGGGCGTGGCGCTCGGCTCGACGGTGATCGTGCTGGTCGGTGCCGCCGTGTCGGTGTCGTAGTCGCGGGCGACCCGCAGCATCTCGACCAGACCGTTGGAGAACTCCATGGTCTCTTCCTTGGCCGATGCCCACGCCGGCTGGAAGGACGTGCCGACCTCGAAGTTCCAGGCGTAGATGCCGTACTTGTACCAGAGCATGTCACCGGAGTTGCCGGCCGCCGAGTAGAGCACGTCGGCGATCGGGCCGGTCCGCGCCGGGGTGACGGCCAGGTTGCGGTGCCGCTTGATGGCGGTGAGGATCCGCGACGAGGCACCCCAGAACAGCGACTCCTCGGCCAGCGTCGGCCGCGGCGCCGAGATCCGGCCCGGGGTCGCGTAGGCGCCGGGCGACCACATGAAGTAGTTGCCCGAGGAGTGCAGGTTCATCGAGAACTTGATGTTGCCCCGAGAGGCCAGCCAGTCGACGTTCTTGTTCTCCGGCTCCGACAGCTCGCTCGGCCCGGCGTACGTGCCGCTGGTGCAGCTGGCCGAGGCGCCCGAGTAGCCGTCGAAGAGGCTGTACTCGGTGTAGTTGCGGTTGTTGTCCACACCCCAGGAGGTACGGCCGAGGAAGTCCCCGTTCGTCTCCGGCGTGCAGTGGTTGGTCATGTTCTTACGCTGCGAGTTGAAGTCGTAGAACGAGTAGTGCCCGCCGTCCGGGTTGATCGACGGCGCGATCCAGATGTCCAGGTTGTCGATCAGATCGCGGGTGTTGGCGTCGTTCTCGTAGTTGCGCAGCAGCCGCTCGGCGGTCTCGATGGTCACCAGCGGCGGCACCCACTCACGGGCGTGTTCCTGGGCGTAGGCCAGGACGCCGAGCTTGGAGCCGTCGCGGTGCTTGCCGATCCGGATGGCGTAGACGGAGTGCGGCTCGCGGGAGACCGACTCCGGCGCGGAGAGGCCGTCCGACAGCTTGGTCGGCGCGGCCGGCGCGACCACACCGGCGCCCTCGTTACCCCGATAGGTGTACGCCTTGAGCAGCGTGCCCGCCTCCGCGTTGAGCGCGGCGGCGACCTGCGCGGCGGTGCTGGTGACCGCGCCGGAGGCGTCGGTGGCCAGGCTGACCCGCACGTCGTTGCCGGTGACGGTCACCGTCAGCGCCGAGTCGGCGGCACCGGGGTTGACCAGTTCGACCGAGATGTCGTTGCCACCCTCGTGGCCCCAGGCCAGCGAGTCGACGCCGACCCGGTTGGCGTTGGCGCTGCCGAGCACGGCCTGTGCCTTGCGCCGGTAGCCGTTGGTCTTGTGCGGCAGCTCGACGATCTCGGAGATGGCCGGGTACTGCGCGGCCAGGGTGTGGATCCGGTCGTACAGCTCCGTGGGGGTCAGGTAGCTGTTGACGAAGTCCTTCTGGTAGCCCGGGCCCTCGGGAGCGTCACCGGAGATCGGCAGCCACTCCTTGACCTTGGCCACCGCGATGTCACCGGTGGGGCTGGTGATCTGCACGTACTCCGGCTTGCTCGTCACGTTCGACGCGCCCCGGTGGTACATGTAGACCCCGGCGTCGACGAAGCGGGTGATGTTCTGCGTACCGCCGGAGCCCATCTCGGTGCCCGGCCCGCTGTCCCGCTGGACGGTGAGGGCGTTGTTGGCGTTCTGACCCTGCGCCCACTTCGCCTCCACCGACAGCACCTGGCTGGTGCCGTTGGTGTAGTAGTCAGCACGGATGATCTTGACGTCGGAGGCGGCGGCGCGAGCGGCAAACCCGGCGCCCTCCATGAACTCCTCGTTCTCGGCCAGGTGCGCGGCGATGGTCGCCTCGCGCTCGGCGATTCGCGCCGCGGAGTCGGACGGGGTGTGCAGCACCTCGCCGAAGGTGAATCCGGCGGCGGTCAGAGCGGCCACCTCGTTACCGGTCACCACCGCGTGGACGACGATGCCGTCCTCGCTCTGGTGGACGTGGTGGTCGAGGTCGACGCCGGTGGCCACCAGCGCATCCAACTCGTCCTTGTCGGCCAGCAGCACCTCGACCACGTTGGCCTGCTCGTCGGCCAGCCGGCCGAGGTCCTCAGGCACTTCGCTGACTCCGGTGGTGGCGGTCTGTGGCACGACGGCGGCTGCCGGGTTGACCAGCAGCAGCACCGCGGTGCCGGCCGCCAGCGCGGCCGCCATGGGTACCCGGCGTCGCCACCGGGCACTGGTACGGAATTCGGACATGAGGCTCGTAGCCCCTTCTCGGTGTGCGGTGGGGGTTAGGCATGCGCCTCGGCCGCGCTCTACTCGTGCGGGCAGCGCGGCGAGGCATCCGATGTAGACGCTGCCCGCATCACCGACTACGCAGCGTCACACACCGGACCGTTAGGAGTGATCAGGTTGCGCACAACTTTCACGCTCCGAAGGTCATCTGTCAATCGTCCCGAAGTATGGGCGGGTGATCACCCCCACCTCGGCCAACCGTCCAGGGTCAAGTGTTTGACCTGCGTGCAGACTGGAGAGGCAAGAGCAAGGAAGCTTGAGTGCAAGGGGGGACCACCCGTGTCCGACAATGCCGGCAATCGGCCCAGCCACACCTATGACCGCCCGGATGAGGTGACCGATCCACTGCTGTGGCGGCTCGCCCTGGACGTCGCCGAGGCGCACGCTCCGGCGGAGGACGGCGGCTGCGCCCACCTGCTCTGCGCCGGACAGGACTGGCCCTGCGGGCCCTGGGAGCAGGCACAGCGGGCGCTCAGCCTGGCACAGGGCGGCTCGACGCAGCAGACCCGGACTGCCGAGCGGACCACCTACCCCGCGCCGTTCACGCTGCCGGGCTGGCAGGGCGAGCAGTCACGCGGCGACTCCGCCGCCGCCTGACCTTTCTTAACCCCGGATGCGCCGCTCACGGGGGCGGCGCCCCACCGCCGACAGCGCCGCTCCCGGGGCGCGAAGGGTCCGGCGTTGTCAATGTAGCGTTGACGGGTGCCTGACCCGCTGGACCGTCTCGCCGGGATACCGGCGGCCCGCGACCGCCTGGACGAGGCGGAACTGGATCTCATCGACCAGGCCCGGCAGGCCGGAGCGACCTGGCACCAGGTAGCCGGGGCGCTCGGCCTGAGCAGCCGCCAGGCCGCCGAGCAACGGCGTCAGCGGCTCGCCGCCGGCCGTCGGGCTCGCCGCGCGGCGGCCGACCGGCGCTGGCCGGGCGACGTCACCGGGTTACGCACCGCGCTCGCCGGGCTGCACCGCTGGATCGAGGCGGACCGCCGGTGGGACGGCAGGTTTCCCGGCGCCAACCTGACCCGGCACACCGTCCTGCTCGCCCTGGACGCCGAACCCGGTGCGCTCCATGATCTGGCCCGGCACGTCGCCGCCGATCTCACCGCCGCCGGGCATGAACTGCCCGGACCGGTCTGCCTCATCACCGCCGAACTGCGTGCCACCCTGTCAATGTTGCATTGACAGGGTGGCAGCAGTCTTGCCTCCACTCGACTCAGAATCGAGGCTGTGAGTCAGGTTGACTCAACCCTGGAGGCGTGGTGCGGCGCAACGCGGCCCTGTTCGTGACCATCTCCGTGTTGTCCGGTTTCGGCGGCAGCGCGATGGCGCTGGTCGCCGGCATCTGGATTCTCGACCTGACCGGGTCCAGCGGGCTCGCCGCGCTCGCCGGGCTCTGCGTGTACGCCCCCACGCTCGCCGGACCGTGGCTGGGCGCCCTGGTCGACCGGCTGCCCCGCCGAGGGCTGCTGATCGCGACGAACCTGACCCTGGCCGCCGTGCTGCCCACCTTGTTGGCGGTGCACGGTCCCGCGCAGTTGTGGCTGCTGTTCACCGTCTGCGCGGTGTACGGCGTCGCGTACGTCGTCATCGACGCCGGCGAAAGCGCCATCCTGCCGGCCGCCCTCTCCCCCGCCGAACTCGGGCACGTCAACGGTTGGCGGTCCAGCGCCCAGGAGGGGGTCAAACTCGTCGCCCCGCTGGCCGGGGCCGGCCTGTACGCCTGGCGGGGTGGACACCTCGTCGCGCTGCTCGCCGCCGTCCTGCCCCTGCTGGTGGCGGTCGGGTACGCGGCGTTACGCCTGAGCGCGACCGAGGCGACAACCGCGAGGCGACGTGGTGCCGCTCGCGCCGGTCTCGCTGTCCTGACCGGCTCGGCGTCGATCCGGCGTACGGTGGGCCTCGCCGCGACCGCGATCGGCATGCAGGCCCTCACCACCGCCGCCGGGTACGAGATCGTCACCGTCGAACTGGGCCTACCGGCGACCTTCCTCGGCGTGCTGCTCAGCGCGCAGGGCGCCGGTTCGGTCGCCGGCGGGCTGGTCGTCGGTCGGCTGATCACCCGGTTCAGCCCGACCACCGTGGCCGTCGTCGGCACGGCCCTGTTCGCGGCGAGCTGCCTGGGCCGCTGCGTACCGTGGTGGCCTGCGGTGCTCGCCGCCTCGGTGGTGGCCGGTGTCGGCCTGCCCTGGACGCTCGTCGCCGCCGTCACCGCGGTCCAGACACACAGCCCCGACGACCTGCTGGGCCGCGCCTCCGCGACCGCCAACACGATCATGTTCGGGCCGATCGCGCTGGCCACGCCGCTCGGTGCCGCCGCCGTACTGCTGGGTGCCCGCCCGCCGCTCGTCCTCGCCGCCGCCGTCTGCCTCACTGCCGCCGTGGCCATCGGCCGCCGCTCCCGGCCGGGTCGGCCCCGGTCCGGTCGGGCCGGCGCGCGGTCACCGCAGCCGGTGCCGACCGGGGCCTGAGTCGTACGGCGGAATTCAGTTGGTCTTGCGGGCGACCACGGCGTACTCGGAGACGGGCGTGGTGTCGTTACCGTCCGGCCGCCACTGGGAGCAGGTGACCAGGCCGGGTTCGAGGATCTCCAGACCGTCGACGAAAGCGGCGATCTCCGCCGGGGTACGCACGGCCATCGCCGCACCGCCACCGGCCCGCCACGAGTCCATCGCCCGATCCACCGCCTCGGGGTTGACCTCCCGGGTGGGGTGGGAGATGACCAGGTACCCGCCGACGGGCAACGCCTCGACCAGGCGTCGCACGATCCGGGTGGCCTCGGCGTCGTCGACCACGAAGTTCAGGATGCCGAGCAGCATGACCGCCACCGGCCGGGTGAAGTCCAGGGTGCGCCGGGCCTCGGTGAGGATGTGGTCGGGCTGGCGCACGTCGGCGTCGATGTAGTCGGTCGCGCCCTGCGGGTCGCTGGTGAGCAGGGCACGCGCGTGCACCAGCACCATCGGGTCGTTGTCGACGTAGACGACCCGCGTCTCCGGGGCGACCGACTGGGCCACCTCGTGGGTGTTGTTCGCGGTGGGCAGGCCGGTGCCGATGTCGAGGAACTGCCGTACGCCTGCCTCCGCGACGAGGTGTCGCACCGCCCGGCCGAGGAACTCACGGTTGAACCGGGCCGACTGCACCAGCTCCGGCATGTAGGCCAGCACCTGCTGGGCGGCCTCCCGGTCGGCGGCGAAGTTGTCCTTGCCGCCGAGCAGGTAGTTCCACAGTCGAGCGGAGTGGGGTATGTCGCTCCGGATGGCTGCGCTGAGCGGGGATGCGTCGGTCACCTGGGCTCTCCGATGGTGCGGTGGCACGGCTTCGTCCATCTGGGACGGTAGCACCCGGAGATCGACTAGGGAGCATCCAATGATCCACTGACTATCGACAGAACGGTGGGTGTCCAGACCGGCACCCGCCGTCAGACTTCCTGTTCCCACCACGAGTGGGCGGCAGACCGGAGACGAGACGGAGTGGTCACATGGGCATCTTCAGACGGCGCAGGCAGTTGCCGCAGCAACCACCGCCGGACCTGCCGTATCCGCCACCACCACCCACCCTGGCACCGGGCGACCTGGCGGCCGCGCGGCAGGTGGTCCGCGCCTTCCTCGCCGGCCTCGGCGACGACGACCGGATGTGCACGGCCGGTACGGCGGTGGTCCAGGCCGGTGGGGGCGTCGCCGATCTCGATCAACTGATGCGCAACGTCCGCCTGATCCACCAGACCGGCGACCTTGGCATCGATCGGCCCTGGCGCTGGCTGGCCGTCGTCACCGCCGAGGCTCGACAACTCGGTGACCTCGCCCTCGTCGCCGACATCGCACACTTCGTCCACCTCTGGGACACCCGTCTGCGCAGCCGGATCACCTCCGGCGAGCTGACGATGGCGCTGCAGACCCCACCCCAGGATGCCGTACGGGAGATCTACGCGATCGTGGTGGCCGCCCTCGCCGAGGTCGACCCCGACCACGTCGTCGCGGACGGCACGGGTGGCATCACGCTGGCCGCGCTGCGGACCGGCATCGCCCACCGCATCCTCGACGCCGACCCGCCGTACCCTGCGGAGGTCTCGGCCGAGGCCCGGCGGATCACGCCCACCTGAAAGGCCCCGCCTGCGCGGCCCGGACCTGCGGCGCCGGCCGGCATCACAGCGCGGCGGAGCCCGGACCGCGGTCCGGGCTCCGCCGGTCAAGGCAACGGCGTCAGGCCGGGATCGCGGTGACGTACCAGAGTTGGCCGGTGACGTTCTGGCACTTGTCCATGAACGCCGCGCCCTTCAGGACGGACTCCGGCGCGAGTCGGTTGCCTTCCAGGCATTCGCCTTCCTTCTCCCGGAACTTCGTCTGGAGCCGGAAGAGGTTGTCACCGGCCTTGACCAGCTTCCACTGCTGGCCGGTGACCTCTTGACAGGTGTCGAGGAAGGCGGCCCCGCCGAGAACCTTGCCGGCGACCTGGTTACCTTCCAGGCACTTCTCCTCGCCGAGGAACTTCGTCCGCAGCGTGTAGTAGCCGTCCGGGGCGCTTGGTGAAGCTCCACGCCTGCCCGTCCACGTCCTGACAGGTGTCCTGGAACGCGGCGCCGGCGAGGGTCGAGTTGCCGTCGATCCGGTTGCCTTCCAGGCACTCGTCCTCGCCGCGGAACACCGTCTTGAGCTTGTAGTACCCCGATGCGGCGGCGGGGAGCTGCGCCGCCGGCTGCGCCTTGACGTCGACCGTCTTCACGGCAGCGGGATCGGAGCCGTCCACCGGCTTCTCGTTGATGGACGTGTCGATCGCCGCCGCCGCGGACGAGGCAGCGGTGGGGGATGCCGCGGCGGGGGATGCCGAACTCGTCGATGCGGTCGGCGTGGACGCCGGCGAGCTGGACGTCTCGTCCTGCGCACATCCCGTTGCGGCAATCGCGAAGACCGCCAATACCGCTACAAAACGCCTCATATTGTCCAACTTTCGTTACTACATGGCATGGATTTCGGTTCCGCCAGCCCTGCTGCGACTGCCCTGACTTCGTCTGACTGGTCACCCGGGGCGGCTGGCGTCGTAACCGTACGTGTGTGCCAATGTCGCCGACAACGGGCAAGCGGACGGCAAAGTCGCGCCCGTCGGAGCGGGCCGGTTCGTTTCTCAGTCCTGTGTGGACGCTAACCGGTGACGACCTATTCACCGGCCGGCTGGAAATCGCAGGGTGAAGCAGGTAAAAGGTCCATAGTGGACGGATGACTTACGCGTAGTTCACAGTGGAAGTGCCGCCACGGGCCGAACCGAGTCGAGGCCGGCGGTCCATCGCCGCTCGCAGGCCGTCCGGTTCGGGGTCGGGTAGGTGTACCGCCACACCGTCGCCACCCGACCCCGAACCGGACGCTCGGTCCGCAGAAAACCCGGCGGCTACAGGGTGCGGGCGAGGCGGTCGGCGAGGATCCGGGCGAACCGCGACGGGTCGGCCAGGTCACCGCCCTCGGCGAGCAGCGCCGTGCCGTACAGCAGCTCGGCGGTCTCCGCCAGGGAGTCGTTGGCACCGTCCTGCTCGTACGCCTTGCGCAGCCCGGTCACCAGCGGATGCCCCGGGTTGATCTCCAGGATCCGCTTGACCTTCGGCAGCTCCTGACCCATCGCCCGGTACATCTTCTCCAGCGTCGGAGTCAGGTCGTGGGCGTCACCGACCACGCAGGCCGGCGAGGTGGTCAACCGCGACGACAGGCGTACCTCCCGGACCGAGTCGGCGAGCACGCCGCCCATCCAGGTGAGCAGGTCGGCGTACTCGGTGCGCTGGCGTTCCCGCTCCGCCTCGGCCTCGGTGCGCTCCTCCTCGGTGTCCAGGTCCACCTCGCCCTTGGCGATCGAGCGCAGCGTCCTGCCGTCGTAGCTGCCGACCCGCTCCACCCAGACCTCGTCGACCGGATCGGTGAGCAGCAGCACCTCGTAGCCCTTGGCCCGGAACGCCTCCATGTGCGGGGAGTTCTCGATGGTGGCCCGGTTCTCGCCGGTGGCGTAGTAGATGTCGCTCTGTCCGTCCTTCATCCGGCTGACATAGCCGGCCAGGTCGGTCAGCTCCGCCGGGTCGTGGGTGGAGGCCGCCGACAGGACCTCCAGCAGGGTGTCCCGGTTGTCGGTGTCGTCGATCAGGCCTTCCTTGACGGCGGCGCCGAACTCGGTCCAGAAGGTGCGGTACCGCTCGGGGTGCTCGGTCTTGAGGTCCTTGACGGTGGCCAGCACCTTCTTGACCAGCCGACGGCGTACGGCCCGGATCTGCCGGTCCTGCTGAAGGATCTCCCGGGAGATGTTCAGCGACAGGTCGTGGGCGTCCACCACACCCTTGACGAAGCGCAGGTAGTTGGGCATCAGCGCGTCGCAGTCGTCCATGATGAAGACGCGCTTGACGTACAACTGCACGCCGCGACGGCCCTGCGGGGAGAACAGGTCGATCGGCGCGTGCGACGGGATGAACAGCAGGGCTTCGTACTCGAAGGTGCCCTCACCGCGCATGTGGATGGTTTCCAGCGGGTCGGCCCAGTCGTGGCCGATGTGCTTGTAGAACTCGTGGTACTCGGCGGGCTCGACCTCGCCCCGGGGACGCGCCCACAACGCCTTCATCGAGTTGAGCGTCACCGTCTCGGTGGTGGCCTCGGCGCCGTCGGTGCCGGGACGCTCGACGTCCATCCGGATCGGGTGGGCGATGAAGTCGGAGTACCGCTTGACGATCTCGCGGATCGTCCACTCGGCGGTGTAGTCGTGCAGGTTGTCCTCGGCGTCGGCCGGCTTGAGGTGCAGCGTCACCGCCGTACCCTGCGGCGCGTCGTCGAGCGCGGCGATGGTGTACGTGCCCTCGCCGCTGGACTCCCACCGGGTGCCACCGCTCTCGCCGGCCCGCCGGGTGGTCAACTCGACGGAGTCGGCGACCATGAACGCCGCGTAGAAGCCGACCCCGAACTGCCCGATCAGCTCCTGGGAGGCGCCCGCGTCCTGGGCCTCGCGCAGTTGGCGCAGCAGCTCGGCGGTGCCGGACTTGGCGATCGTGCCGATGACGGAGACGACCTCGTCACGGGTCATCCCGATGCCGTTGTCCCGCACGGTGAGGGTGCGGGCGTCCCGGTCGACCTCGATGGTGATGTGCAGGTCATCGGTGTCGACGGCGAGATCCTTGTCGCGCAGCGCCGCCAGCCGCAGTTTGTCCAACGCGTCGGAGGCGTTCGAGATCAGCTCGCGAAGAAACACGTCCTTGTTCGAGTAGATCGAGTGGACCATCAGCTGGAGCAGCTGACGGGCCTCGGCCTGGAACTCCAACGTCTCAGTCCGGTCGTTCACACCTTTCCCCTTCTTCGCTCGTCAGCCACGACGACTCGCGGAAAGAATACGAGCCGTCGCTGTCCGCGTGCGGGGCCGGTCCGCCTCCGCGGGCACGACACCGGCCCGCCCCTGCGACAGCGGGGACGGGCCGGCAGACGAACGGGTCAGCGACGGCGGCCGTACGTCCTGGCGAGCAGCGAGACACCGACCGCAGCGAAGGCGATCTGGATGAACAGCTCGATCCAGTCGATGCCACGGGTGTCGTCCACGCCGAGCACGCCGGCGACGAGTGTGCCGAGGAGCGCGGCGACGACGCCGATCGCCAGGGTCAACAGGATCGGGATGCGCTGACGTCCCGGCACGACGAGGCGGCCGAGCGCACCGATGATCAGACCGATGATGATGGCGGTGAAGAAGCCGGTGATTTCCACGAGAGCCTGTCCTTCCGAACGATTACCTCGCCGGATGTGGTGCCCCGGCCGACCCGAAGGGCAAACGCCGGAGCCCCGTCACCGACGGTTTGTGTCGCAACCGTCACGCTTCCGCGTGACGTCCGTCATGGACCGGTCACCGAAGAGTGATCAGGACCGCGTAGTCGGCGGCGGTGAGCGGGTCCGACGACAGCGAGTGGTCTCCCCGGGGGACGCTCAACGGCGCGCCGTCGCGTAGGAAGATCACCGCGTCGACGTCGGCGCGGGCGGTGAGCGTACAGACGATCTGCCCGTAGGCGAGCATCTCGTCGGTACGACCGGTGTCGGCGACCGTCGGCGTGACCGTGACCCGGGCCTGCCCGTCGACGAGTTCCACCTCGGCGTTGCTGAGCGCGCCGGTCAGGGCGTTGGTCAGCCCGTCGTCGCGTTCGGTGTGGGTCGGCCCGGCCAGCAGGTCCCGCATCTGCACGTCGACGGTGGGCACCTCGTCTATCCGACGGATCACCGGCACCAACCGGTCCTCGCGGGAGAAGTAGAGCACCTCGGTCACCGCGCCGGTCTCGGCGGTGGTCGGCGCGGCGGTCGCGGTCGGCGGGAACGGGCCGGGCGGTGGGGTGACCGCACGGGGTCGGTCCTCGCCCGGCACCCCGCACGCCGCGACCAGGGCGAGTACGACAGCCGCCACGACGACCGGGACGCGTCGGGCGCCGATCATGACACGCTCCCGGGCAGGGTGATCCGGAACCGGGCGCCGCCCTCCGGGCGGTCGCTGACCGAGGCGCTGCCACCGTGGGCAGCCGCGTGCTGGGCGACCAGGGCGAGCCCGAGGCCGGTGCCGTCGCCGCCGCCGCGGTAGTGGGCCGCCCGGCCACGGACGAAACGGTCGAAGATCGCCTCACGGTCCTCCACCGGCACCCCCGGTCCGTCGTCGTCCACCTCGATGACCCCGGTGTCGCCGGTACGCGACAGCAGCACCGCGACCGGCCCCGCGCCGTAGCGTTCGGCGTTGTCGAGCAGGTTGGTCAGCACCTGCGCCACCCGACGCCGGTCCACCCGCCAGGTCGCGGGGGTGTCCTCGGTCAGCCGCACCATCGTCTCCGGCAGGTCCCGGTCCCGGCAGACCTGTCGGGCCAGCTCGGCCACGTCCACCGGTTGCCGGTGCACCGACTGGTCGCTGCGGGCCAGATCCAGCAGGTCGTTGACCAGCTGCTGGAAACGGTCGATCTCGTCGGCCACCAGCCGGGCCGCGGTGGCGGTCCGCTCGTCCTGGTTGTCCCGACGCCGGGACAGCACGCTGGCCGCCGCGGCGAGCGTCTGCAGCGGTGACCGCAGCTCGTGGCTGACGTCGGCGGCGAAGCGCCGGTCCCGGTCGATGCGCTGGGCCAACTCGTCGACCATCCGGTTGAAGGAGGTCGACAGCCGGGTCAGGTCCGGATCGGTGTCGGGTGCCAGCCGGGTGGTGAAGTCACCGGCGGCGATCCGCTCGGCGGCGTCCGCGACGGCGGTGAGCGGACGCAGCCCGTGCCGGGTGGCGTACCAGCCCAGCGCGGCGCCCGAGCCGGCCACCATGATCGCGACGGCGGTCAGGGCCAGCGCCAGGACCTGGAAGGTCTGCTCCAGCTCCCGCAGCGAGGCGATCTCGTAGAACGACGCCGACTCCGACAGCGGCACGCCGACCAGCAGGACCGGCTGGTCGTCGACGCGGATGCGTTGCACCGCCGGCTCCCCCGCGCTGACCAGTTCCCGCAGTCGCGCCGGGATCGCCGCGGTCAGGCCGTTGTCGGCGGCCCGGCCGTACCAGTCGCCGTTGAGATGCAGCACCGCCCGCCGGCCGGTGCCGGTGTCCAGCGTACGCAGGGCCTCCCCCGCGTCCGGGTTCTCGGTGTCGAGTCCGGCGCGCACCACGGCCGCGTCGTAGTAGGCGGCCCGCAGCACGGTGCGTTCCCGCTCGTCGAGCAGCGTACGGCGGGTCAGCTCGTAGGACACCAGGGCCATCGAGGCCGACAGCAGCAGGGCACCGACGGCGAAGGCCGCGGTGACCCGGGCACGAAGTCCGAGCCGTCTCATCGTTGCAACTTGTAGCCGAGCCCGCGCAGGGTGACCAGGTGTTTCGGGTTGGCCGGGTCGGCTTCGATCTTCTGCCGCAGCCGGCCCACGTGCACGTCGACCAGCCGCTCGTCGCCGCTGTCGTACCCCCAGACCCGGCTGAGCAGCTGCTGGCGGGACAGCACCCGCCCGGCGTGCTCGGCCAACTCGCAGAGCAGCCGGAACTCGGTACGGGTGACCGCCACCGGCGCACCCGCCCGGCGTACCTCTCCGGCCTCGGGGCTGACCTCCAGCTCGCCGAAGACGAGCACGGGCACCGGCTCCTCCACCGGGGTCACCGTGCGGGCCCGCCGCCGCAGGGCCCGCAGCCGAGCCGTCAGCTCCTTTATCGCCACCGGTTTGACCACGTAGTCGTCGGCGCCGGCCTCCAGCGCGGCGACGATGTCGTGGGTGTCGTCGCGGGCGCTGACCACCACGATCGGCACGTCGTCGTCGCGCCGCAGCTGACGGATGCACTCGAAGCCGTCGATTCCGGGCAGCATCAGGTCGACCAGGACGTAGTCGGCCGGGCTACGGCGCTGCGCCCGCAGGCCCTCCTCGGCGGTGGCCGCACCGTGCGCCTCGTAACCCTCGTCCTCCAGAGCGAGCAACAGCGCCAGTCGGATGCGGTCGTCGTCCTCGATCACCAGTACCGCTGTCATACCGGGAATCATCCCCAAGCGCCCGCCGACCGGCCAACCACCACCGCCTCCAGGGTGTTTTGTCACGCAACTGTCATACGTCCGCGCAGTGCCTGCCAACCCCGCTGGGCAGGGTGAGAGCCACCTGGGGACCGCCGGAGAGGGGGCAGCGACGTGACCACGCCACGACGCCCCGAGTGCACCGTGCCGCTGGTGGAGGTGGCCATCACCGAGTTCGACCTGGCCTGCCTGCCGGAGACCGGCACGGTGTTCGACCGACTGCTCACCCTGCACCCCGGCCAGGTCGTGGTCGATCTTTCCGACTGTCGGCACATCGACGCGGCGGGCATCGGGCTGCTGCTCGACGTGCACCGCCGGATGCTGCGCATCGGCGGAGTGCTGTCGGTACGCAATCCCAATCCGCGCATCGCCCGCATTCTGCAGACCGCCCGGCTGGACCAGATCCTGCCGGTGCACGTCGACGGCGCGGCACCGTCGGCCGTGACCACCGCCCCTGGGGCTGTATCCAGTGACGCGGCCGTGAGTGCCGCCGGTCATCCGACGGTGTACGGCCGGGCGGCCGTCACCGTACGCAGCTGACCCGGCGAACACCGCCACCGCCAGGACGAGGAGCAGCATGACCATTCCCGGGATCGCCGCAGCCGTCGCCGTCGGTCTCACCGTCGGGGCGCTCGGCCGGCTCGTCGTTCCCGGCCGTCCCGGTGTCCCGCTGTGGCTCACCATGACCATCGGCGCCGCCGCCGCGCTGCTCGGCGCCATCAGCGCCTGGCTCGTCGGCGCACGTGAGCTCAATCTGCTGGCGCTGATCGTGCAAGCCGGTCTGGCCACGATCGGCGTGGTGATCGTGCTCGCCACCGCCAGCAAGGAACACTCAGACTCCCGCTGAGCCGACCCGGCGACGGCTCAGCGGCCGTCCGCCCCGAGTCCCGTCCCGTTCCGCCCCCGCACCGCCAGCACCGGAGAGGAAACAGGATGACCGTCGTACCGGACGACAACCTGATGACCCTGATCTGCGACACGTGCGGCGAGACCACCACCGGCATGGCCTGCGTGCTGCCCGATGCCGAGGTCGTCTGGACGCTGGTTTCCGATCACGGCTGGAGCGGCTCCCCGTTCGCCACCGGTCCGCACCGCTGCCCACGGTGCAGCACCCTGCCGCCGGGCGCCACCACGAACGGCGGCCCCGACCGGCTCGGTGCCGGCGAGCCCGCGGCCGGCGCCGACGGGCAGGGTCACGAGGTCACGGTGCTCAGCAGCGACGCCGTCATCGGCGCGGAGTCCGGCGAGGCGCTGCGTGCCGCGTTGCGCGCGGCCGCCAGCCTGGCCGGGACTGTCGTGGTGGACCTGGCACGGGTCCAGGTCATCGACTCGGTCGGGCTGGGCCTGCTGGTCCGCGCGCACCGGGAGGTCCGCGAGCGCGGCGAGCGGCTCTGCCTGGCCGCCCCGTCGCGCTTCATCCGTACCGTGCTGCACACGATGAAGCTCGACGGCGTCTTCCCGATCTTCGCCAGCCTCGACGAGGCCCTCACCCAGCTGCGTGCCCAGACCACCGCCACCGGCGACCCGGTACGGGTCGACGTGACGCCGGCCGAGGCCGGCCGGGTGCGGACCAGGGCGCCCCGAAACGCCACCGCCGGCCGCCGCCCGGCCACCCGGCTCACCGTCTGAGCCCTGGCCACCGGTCGGGTGGGGCGGCCCGGCCCGGGGTACCGCCGCACGGCGAAGAGGTTTTCCAGCCGGTGTTGAACCGATCCACTTCCGATGCCGTACCTGATGGCGAAGGGAGTGGCCCATGAAGCGCCTGACCCCGTTGCTCACCCTCCTGTCGGGGGCGGTGACGGCTGCCGTGCTGTTCACGATGAGTGCGCAGGCATCACCGCCGCGCACCCAGCCCACCGGCGAGAACGCCCCACCGGCAGTCGCCGCGCCGCCGCAGGACGAGGCGGACGTCGACGACGAGGCTCCGGTGGACGACGAGCAACCCGATCCGGAGGACAGCCGCCAGCCGGGAGTCTCCCCGCCCGACGAGCCGGAGGAGTCGCCGGACGGCGTCGACGTCTCCTCGGTCGAGCAGAACTGGATCGGCCAGCTGGAGAACGGCGCCACCATCGCCATCACGGTCTCCGGCGGCAAGGCCGAGGCGTACGTCTGCGACGGCCGGAGCATGGAGGTGTGGCTGTCCGGCACGGTCCGCGACGGAAAGATCGAACTGACCGGCAAGGACGCCAAGCTGACCGGCATCATCCGGGGTGACAGCGCCAGCGGCGAGATGATCGTCGGCGTACGGCGCTGGAAGTTCACCGCCCGGCCGGACAGCGAGACGGTCGACGAGGCGGAGACCAAGTCCGGCGCGGGCACCGACCCGGCGATCTACCGCGCGACCGACGAGGTCCGCAAGGCCGGCATCGACGGCGGCTGGATCATGCTGCCCGACGGTACGCAGATCGGCATCGTCACCTGGAACGGCAAGCCGATCCCCGCGCCGCCGCTGGACCCGGCCTTCAACAGCACAGTGGTCAACGGAGTCACCATCGTCGCCGAGCCGGTCATCCCCGGAGCGCGGTGATGTCCCAGCACCGGCAGGGCAACGTGCGTACGGTGCCCCGCCGCCCGCCGGAGCCCGACGTCGAGGTGATCCGCGAGTTCGGCGCGGCACCGGCGCCGCGACGGCGGCCGTCGATGATGGTGCCGCTGCTGGTCGGGGCGGGCGTGGCGGTGGCGTTGGGCGTCTACGGCCGCAACCACACCCCGACCGGCATCGCGGTCAACGTGGCCGGCTTCTCGTCACCGCTGACGGTGAAGGTGTGGCTGGGCACCGGGGCGGCGTTCTTCGCCGTCATCCAGCTGCTGTCCGCGCTGTCGATGTGGGGCCGGCTCGGCGGGTTCTCCCCGTCCTGGGCCGATGCCGCGCACCGCTGGTCGGGGCGGATCGCCTTCCTGCTGACCGTACCGGTCGCGGTGCACTGTCTGTACGCGCTCGGCTTCGACGGCTACGACACCCGTACGCTGCTGCACTCCCTGCTGGGTTGCTTCTTCTTCGGCGCGTTCGCCACCAAGATGCTCACCCTGCCCAAACGCGGTCTCGCCGGTTGGGTGCTGCCGGTGGTCGGTGGGGTGGTCTTCGTCGCCCTGATCGGCATCTTCCTGACCTCGTCGGTGTGGTACTTCACCACCTTCGGCATCCAGTTCTGATCTTCGAGAGGGCGGAGCAGCCACGATGAACCACGAGCAGGCCGGCTGTTGCCGGTCGCGACGGGCCCTGTTGGCCGGCACCGGCGCGGCGGGAGTGGCCGCGCTGACCGGCTGCGCGACGTACGGCCAGCCGGCGGCCGCCCCACCACCCGCCGCACCGGGCGGCAACACCGCCCCGGCCGGGGTTAGCGCCGCCCCCGGCGGGGGCAGTCCCGCTCCCGGCGGATCCGGTGCGCCGGACGACGAGCCGGGCCCACCGGCGCTGGCCACGCTCGCCGACATTCCGGTCGGCGGTGGAGCGATCTTCGCCTCGGCCGGGGTGGTGGTCACCCAGCCCACCGAGGGCACCATCAAGGCGTTCTCGGCCACCTGCACCCACCAGGGCTGCACGGTCACCTCGGTCGACAACGGCGCCATCACCTGCGCCTGCCACAACAGCGTCTTCGACATCGCCGACGGCTCGGTACGCAGTGGACCGGCACGTGCCCCGCTGCCGGCCGCGAACGTCACAGTCGACGGTGACGCCATCCGGCTGGCCTAGACGCGGCCCATCCCAGGCCCGGGCCGCGCGGGGCCGTCCGGATCACGTGATCCGGACGGCCCCTGCCCCACCCGCCGGGCGGATGGGGCAGGGGTGCGCGCCGGTCGCGTCAGGACGCGACGCAGCTCAGCCCGGTCGGCACGCCCGATCCGTTGCCGGTCAGCCCGAAGGTGGTGCTGGCCGAGGCGGCCAGTTGCCCGTTGTACGGCTCGTTTCGCACCGTCACCGAGGTGCCGGACGTGGTCAACCTGCCGTTCCACAGTGACGAGATGGTGGTGCCGGCCGGGGCGGTCCAGTTGACCGTCCAGCCGCCGATCGCCGCGGTGCCGGAATTGCGTACGGTCACCTCCGCCTGGTAGCCGCCCTGCCAGGAGTTGACCACCCGGTACGTCGCGGCGCAGCCCTGATCGCCACCACCGCCGTTGTCGGCCGGTGTGGTCAGGGTCAACGGCGGCGAGGCCGCCGAGATGTTGCCTGCCGCATCGCGTGCCCGCACCGTGAAGGTGTAGCTGGTCGAGGCGGTCAGGTTGGTGGCCCGGTAGCTGGTGCCGGAGACCGTGACCACGCTGGCCCCACCGGAGCCGCTGGTGGTCCGCAGCACCTCGTACGCGGTGACACCCACGTTGTCGGTGGCGGCGGCCCAGTTCAGCGTGGCGGCGGTGGCGGTCACCTCGGTGGCCGTGGGCTGGCCCGGGGCGGTCGGCGCGGTGGTGTCCACCGGGTCGGTGCCGTCGGCGTAGCGCTCGGCGAGGCTGATGCCGGTGGTGGCGCCGGCGCCACCGAGGCGTACCTGGTGGTCCAGGCCGACGAACTTGCCGTTGTGCTGCCACAGCGCCGGCTTGAGCATCTGGTTGTACTTCGTCTCGTCCCAGCTGGTCCAGTCGTCGAGCAGCAGACCACCGGTGTCACCGGAGTTGGGGTTGAGGCACCAGAAGGTGTGGTGGATGCCGTTGTCGATCATCAGGTCGCGCAGCGCGGCCATCCAGCGGTCCTGCCGGGCGTCCTGGCCCAGCCGTCCGCCCCACTCACCGATCAGCAGCGGGGCGATGTTCTGTTCGTGGATGTAGAACCAGTTCGGTCGCCACACGTCGTTGGTCAGCGACTCCTTGTCGAAGTCACCGGCGAACCAGGGCTGCTCGAACACCAGCGGCCCGTAGTCGTGCGGCGAGTAGACCAGCTGGTCCTGGTGCGCGCCCAGGTTGACCGGGTGCTCGGCGACGCCGCGCAGGTTGCCGCCCCACCAGTTGTAGAAGTAGTTGGGGCTGCGGTCCGGGTTGGTGTTGGGCGAGTTCCAGGTGGCGCCGGGACGCGGGTAGACCTCGATGCCTTCGCAGAGGATCAGCAGGTTCGGGTTGATGGCCAGGATCCGCTTGCCCGCCGTCTCGCAGGCGTACTTGAAGTTGTCCTGGTCGGTGCTGGAGTCCCACTTGGCCCGCTGCGGGTCGTTGGGGGTGCCGTGCGGCTCGTTCTTGATGTCCATCGCGACGATGGTGTCGTTGGTGCGGTAGCGGGTGGTCACCCATTCCCAGCCCTGGTAGAACAGCTCCAAGGTGACGGTGCCCTTCCACCACACGGGGTAGGTGTGCCCGGAGTTGTCGGCCTCGGCGCTGTGCACGTCGAGCATGACCTTGAGGCCGTACTTCTCGCACAGTTGCAACCAGTAGTCGAAGACCTGGAGGTTGTTCATGCCCTCCAGCTCCGGGTTGACGTACGTGTTGACGTTCGGCCGGATCGCCTGGCCGGCCTTCCACTCCAGCAGCAGCTGAGTGGAGATGGGCACCCGGACGATGTTGATGCCGCGCTGGGCCATCTGGCGGGTGATGTTCTCGATGTTGGCCGACCACAGACCGTGGAAGACCCGTTCGGTGGCGTTGAAGCCGAACCAGTTGGCGCCGGTCAGCCAGACCTGGTTGCCGGCCTCGTCGACGATCTTGTTGCCGTCGGTACGCAGCCAGTCGTTGGCCGGGACGGCGGCGCTCGTCACGGCGTCAGCCGTGGGTGCCGCCGTTGCGGCGGGCGCGGCGGCAGCCAGGCCGAGCAGCACCGCAGCCGCGGTGGCGACGGCCTGGATTTTTCTCCGTGCGGACATGCGACTTCCTCTGTGGTGGGTGATGAGGAACGTCGACACAACGGCCCTGCCCGAGGCCGTGGGAGCGCTTCCATCGACACCTTATGCGGTCGTCGCCAGCAGCGGAAGTGGAGGCACGCCGTTTCGGCGGTGACACCACCGACACGGAGTCGATCAACCGCCGCCGCTACACGGCGAGCGCCTCCCGCACGGTGAGCTCCGCGTCGCCGCCACCCTCGCCCGCGGAGGTGACCCGGCCGGACTCCAGCACGTGGTAGCGGTCGGCGACCCGCAACGCGAACCCGAGATGCTGCTCGACCAGCAGCACGCTGAACCCGGTCTGCGCGATCAACGCCACGATCCGGTCCTGGATCTCGGCCACCACCGACGGTTGGATGCCCTCGGTCGGCTCGTCGAGCATCAGCAACCGGGGTCGGGTGATCAGCGCCCGGGCGATGGCCAGTTGCTGGCGTTGCCCGCCGGAGAGCAGCCCGGCCCGCCGACGCAGCAGCGGTTGCAGTGCCGGGAACAGGTCCAGCACCTCGGCGGTGGCCGCCGCACCGTCGCGGCGGCCGTCGGCGACCAGGCGCAGGTTCTCCGCCGCCGTCAGGTGCGGGAAACACTGCTGCCCCTGCGGCACGTACGCGATACCCCGGGCGACCCGCTGGTGCGGGGCGAGCCGGGTGATGTCCTCACCGTCCCACTCGACCTGACCGGCGGTGGGCCGCAGCAGCCCGGCGGCGACCCGCAGCAGGGTGGACTTGCCGGCGCCGTTGTGCCCGAGCACCGTGGCGACCCCGTCGCCGGGCACCTGGACGTCGACGCCGTGCAGCACCCGGCTGCGGCCGTAGCCGGCGTGCACGCCACGCAGACTGAACATCATGCCTCCAGAGGGGTCGGACCGGCGTCGACCGGGTGGCCGAGGTAGACCTCCTGCACGCGGGGGTCGGCCTGCACCTGGGCGACGCTGCCCTCGCTGAGCACCCGGCCGGCGTGCAGCACGGTGACCGTCCGCGCGAACCGGCGCAGGAAGTCCATGTCGTGCTCGATGACCACCACCGTCCGGTCCCGGCTGACCTGCTCCAACAGCTCACCGGTGGCGTCGCGTTCCTCGTGGCTCATCCCGGCCACCGGCTCGTCGAGCAGCAGCAGCCGGGCGTCCTGCACGAGCAGCATGCCGATCTCCAGCCACTGCTTCTGACCGTGGGCGAGGGTGCCGGCGAGCTGGTCGGCCCGGCCCGCCAGGCCGATCACCTCCAGAGCCTCGGCCACCTCGTCGGGGATGCCGTGCCGGCGACGCAGCAGGGTCGCCCAGCCGCGCCGGGCGCCGGCCGCGATGTCGAGGTTCTGCAGGACGGTGAGTTCCTCGAAGACCGTGGAGGTCTGGAAGGTACGCCCCACCCCGAGGCGACTGATCCGGTGCACCGGGCGGCCGAGCAGTTCCCGGTCGTCGAAGCGTACCGAGCCGGTGGCCTTGACCAGCCCGGTCACCGCGTCGACCAGGGTGGTCTTGCCGGCACCGTTGGGGCCGATCAGGAATCGGATGTCCCCCGGCGCCACGTCGAGGCTCACCCCGTCGACCGCGGTGAAGCCGTCGAAGCTGACCCGCAGATCCCGTACGTAGAGTCCGGGTAGTTGTTCCGTCACGACGCCTGCCCTTCCGTGCGGCGGGTCCGCCGCAGCCGGCCGAACCACCGCTCACCGTCGCCGCGGCGGGCCAGGCCGATAAGCGAGGCCAGGCCGCCGGGCAGGAACGCCACCACCACCACGAACAACAGCCCCTGCAGGTACGTCCAGCCGCCCGGAAACCGTTCCGACAGGGCGGTACGCGCCCAGGCCACCGCCACCGCGCCGAGCACCGGCCCGAGCAGGGTGGCCCGTCCACCGACGGCCACCCCGATGACGAACTCGATGGACGGGACGATCCCGATCAGGGCCGGGGAGATGATGCCGACCGCGGGCACGAACAGCGCACCGGCCAGCCCGGCCATGCCGGCGGCCACCACGTACGCGACGAGTTTCACTGCTGCCGGGTCGTACCCGAGGAAACGGACCCTCTCCTCGCCGTCGCGTACGGCCACCAGCAGTTCGCCGTAGCGGCACTGCATCAGGTGCCGGGCCAGGACCAGCAGCGCCAGCAGGGTGCCGGCGATGATGAAGTAGACCATCCGCTGATTGACCGGGTCGTCCAGGTCGTAGCCGAAGAAGCCCTGGATGTCGGTGAGCCCGTTGGTGCCGCCGGTGGTGCCCTGCTGGCCGATCAGCAGGATCACCATGGCGGCGGCGAGGGCCTGACTCAGGATGGCGAAGTACGCACCGCGGACCCGACGGCGGAACACCAGCGAGCCGAGCACGAACGCCACCGCCATCGGCAGCAGCACCGTGGCGGGCAGGGCGAACCAGGGGCTGGCGAAGGGTCGCCACCACAGTGGCAACTCGTCGAGTTGCCCGTACAGCAGCATGAAGTCGGGCATGTTGCCCGGTCCCGCGTCGGCGAGCTTGAGGTGCATGGCCATCGCGTAGCCGCCGAGGCCGAAGAAGACGCCCTGGCCGAGGGCGAGCATGCCGCCGCGCCCCCAGGCCAGGCCGATACCGACCGCGACCATCGCCACGCAGAGGTACTTGGCCAGCAGGGAGAGCCGGAAGTCCGACAGCACCAGCGGTGCCACGGCGAACAACAGCGCGGCGCCGAAGGCGAAGCCGGTTACGGCGCGGAAGCGGTGCCGCGACGGCCCGGCCGCCGGCTTGGCCGGCGGCGGCGCGGGGTCGACGACGGTACGGGAATCACGGGCGACGGTGGTCATGCCAGGCTCCGGGTTCGCAGGGTGAACATGCCCTGGGGCCGCCACTGGAGGAACGCGACGATGGCGACGAAGACCATCACCTTGGCGACGCTGAGGGTGGTCAGGTACTCGCCGGTGGCCTGGAGCACGCCCAGGGCGAAGGCGACGATCACGGTGCCCTTGAGCTGACCGATCCCGCCGACCACGACCACCAGGAAGGCATCGATGATCAGGTTGGTGCCCATGGTGGGGCCGATCGGGCCGAGCAGGGTGAGGGCGACACCGGCGATGCCGGCCAGGCCGGAGCCGATGAAGAAGGTCATCCGGTCGACCCGGGCGGTGGCGATGCCGGAGACGGCGGCCAGGTCACGGTTCTGCACCACGGCCCGGATCCGGCGGCCCAGCGGGGTGATGCGCAACGCGACGGTCAGCGCGACGACGGCGCCGCCGGCCAGTGCCAGGATGAACAGCCGGTTGTTGGCGACGGTGATCCCGCCGGGCAGCGCAATGTTGCCGGTGAGCAGTTCGGGGGCCCGGGTCTGCACGTTGGGGCTGCCGAAGATGTCGCGGGCCAGCTGTTGCAGGATCAGCGACACCCCCCAGGTGACCAGCAGGGTGTCCAGGGGGCGGGCGTAGAGGCGGCGGATCAGCAGGAACTCCAGCAGCACACCCATCGCGCCGGCCACCACGAAGGCCACCGGCAGGGCGATCAGCAGTGACCAGCCGGCCGCCGTGATGACCTGTTGCAGGACAAAGGTGGTGTACGCGCCGGCCATGATGAACTCGCCGTGCGCCATGTTGATCACGCCCATCTGGCCGAACGTGAGGGCCAGGCCGAGCGCGATGAGCAGCAGCACCGCTCCGATGCTGACGCCGGTGAAGAGTTGGCCGATGAGAACTGTCACGGTGGGTACTCCGTACTGCTGGTGGGGCGGTTCGGGCGGAACCGTGAGGTCCCGCCCGAACCGGGGTGCCGGCTAGCTCAGGCCACCGGCCCACGGGTAGCTCTTGAGGTACGGGTCCGGGGTGATCGGCTTGCCCGAGTTCCACACCTCGGTGATCAGGCCGTCCGGGCCGACCTTGCCGACGCGGGCGGTCTTGGCGATGTGCTGGGTCGCGCCGTCCACGGTGACCAGACCCTCGGGCGCCTCGAAGGTGATGCCGTCGGAGGCCTGCCGGACCTGCTCCACCTCGAAGGTGCCGGCCTTCTCCACCATCGCCTTCCAGAGGTAGACCGAGACGTAGGCGGCCTCCATCGGGTCGCTCGTCGGCTTGTCCGCCCCGTACTTGGCCTTGTACGCGGCGACGAACTTCTCGTTCGCCGCACCCGGCGTGGTCTGGTAGTAGTTCCAGGCGGTCAACTGACCCTCCAAGTACTGGGTGCCGATGCTCTTGACCTCCTCCTCGGCGATCGACACCGACACCACCGGCATGCTGGTGGCGGTCAGCCCGGCGGACTTGTACTCCTTGAAGAAGGCGACATTGCTGTCCCCGTTGAGGGTGTTGAAGACCGCGTCCGCACCGGAGGACTTCACCTTGTTGGTGATCGTGCCGAACTCGGTGGAGCCGAGCGGGGCGTAGTCCTCCCCCAGCACAGTCATTCCGTTGGCCTCGGCGTACGCCTTGATGATTTTGTTCGCGGTGCGCGGGAAGACGTAGTCGGAACCGACCAGGTAGAGCGACTTGGCGCCCTGTGCCTTGAGGTAGTCCAGGCCGGGAACGATCTGCTGGTTGGTCGTCGCTCCGGTGTAGAAGATGTACGGCGACTGCTCCAGTCCCTCGTACTGCACCGGGTAGAACAGCAGCGCCTTGTGCTTCTCGAACACCGGCTTGACGGCCTTTCGGCTGGCCGAGGTCCAGCAGCCGAAGACGGCGGCCACCCGGTCCTCGCGGATCAGTTTCTCGGCCTTTTCGGCGAAGGTCGGCCAGTCGGAGGCACCGTCCTCACCCACGGGTTGGATCTTCTTGCCGAGTACCCCGCCGGCCGCGTTGATCTCCTCGATCGCCAGCATGATCGAGTCGCGGACGGTCACCTCACTGATGGCCATCGTGCCGGACAGGGAGTTGAGCAGGCCCACCTTGACGGTGTCGCCGGAGGTGTCGGCGGTGACGCCGGCGGAGGTCTTCTCGTCGGTGGTCTTGCTGCCGCACGCGGCCAGCGCGGCCGCGGCGACCAGGGTCATGGCACCCGCCAGGATGCGTCGTCCCCGGAACAGTGTCATCAAATCTCCCTGCGTCGCACGTGAAGCGTCGAGTCAGTAGCCCGGAAACGAACGCCGGTCCCGAGCGAAGGTGTCGAGCTGCGATTGCGGTGCGGTCCGGTGGAACATCGCGGCGCCCGACGGGCGGGTGGACGCCGACCGGGCACCGATTCGGATATCGGGCAGGGAAAGCTTCGATCCGCTTCATTGCGCGGATGTTTCCCGATCCTCAATAGACTGTTTCCGCTACCGCGTAACGGCCGGTGCAGCGGACACAGAAAATGCCGGGACCTGCCGCCACAAAAGGACGCACAGGAAACCGGCATACGATTATCAGCCGCAGTGGACGGCAATTATCAGACTGCCGTCGAGCGGTTGGCGACATCCGGCTCGGCACCGGATACTTCACGCAGGAAGTATCTTATGTGGCCGCTTCCCGGGCGTGTCAAGGCACGGTCGGGTCACGCCGTGATCGATGCCGCGCGATCACACTGCCGCGGGTCAGAGTTCGGCGACGACTGTGAAATCCAGACCGTCGGCCTCGGCCAGGTAGATGCGCTGCCGCACGTGCCGCCGCCGCAGCCGCAACTCGCCACGCGGTCCGTCGTACGACACCACGTCCGCGGACGCCTCCACCGCCCGGACGTCCAGCGTGCCGGCCTTGGCGATGAGCGCGGCCAGCAGCATGACCCCCTCGTAACAGGACTCGCCGAGGCTGCCCAGCGGCGGCGCCTCCAACCCGAAGCGGCGGGCGAACGCGCCGTGGAAGTCCAGATTCTCCGGAGTGACCAGGCCGGCGAAGAAACCGGCCGTACTGAACAGCCCTCGGGTGCCGGCCACCCCGCTGGCCAGCAGCATGTTCTCGTCCATCAGCGTGCTCAGCCGCAGACAGCGCTGATCCAGCCCGGAACGGGCGAACGCCCGGTTGAAGCGCACCGCGTCCGCACCGACCAGCAGCATCAGCACCGCGTCGGCGTCGCTGCGCTCGATGCGCCGCAACACCTCGGCGTAGTCGTGGGTCTCCAGCGGCAGGAAATGATGCCCGACCACCCGGCCGCCAGTGCGCTGCGCGTACCGGTAGGCGGCCTGCGTGGTCCGCCGGGGCCAGACGTAGTCGTTGCCGACCACGAACCAGCGCCGCACCCCCACGTCGGTGGCGAGCACCCGCATCGCCGGCAACAGCTGCGCATCCGGGGTCTCGCTGGTCAGGAAGACCCCTTCGGTACGCTCACCGCCCTCGTACAGGGCGGTGTAGACGTACGGCACCCGGTGCGCGATGCGCGGTGCCACCGCCTGACGGACCGAGGAGATGTGCCAACCGGTGACGCCCTGCACCGCACCGACCGACACCAGCGCCTCGACCTCGGCGGCCACCTCGGCCGGCGGCGCCCCACCGTCCACCGGCACCAGTCGCAGCTCCCGACCGAGCACCCCGCCCCGGTTGTTGACCTCCTCGACGGCGAGTTGGGCACAGAGCTCGCAGCTCGGGCCGAACATGCCGGCCGGCCCGCGCATCGGGTACACCAACGCGATACTGACCACGCCTCGGTCGACGGTGAGCCAGGACGTCCCGGCGGCGACGCTCTGCGCCGCCCGCGGACTCCCGATCCCCGACGCCGGCCCGGACATGAACACATGGTGACCGCCGCCGATCCTGGTGACCAGACCTCCCCAACAAGCGGGACGTCTCGGTACGATGACGCGGCAACCCCAAGGCGGGAGTGCCATGTCAGACCATCCCGGCTCCGCAGCCGACCTGCTGCCCCTGCTCACCCGCGCCGAACGGCTGCTCTCCCGCCGGGTCGGCGGGCTGCTGGCCGACGAGGCGCTCAGCATTGAGGCCTGGCGGGTGCTCTGCCTGCTGGCCGACGGCCTGGGCCACCCGATGAGCGAAGTGGCCGCCGAGGCGTCCCTGCCGCCGGGCACCCTGACCAAGCTGGTCGACCAACTCGTCGACCGCAACCTGGTCTTCCGTCGGGTCGACCCGATCGACCGCCGCCGCATCCGGGCCTACCTGACCGCCCGAGGCCGCCGCGAGCACGAACGCCTCTCCATGCTGATCCAGACCAACCTGGCCGCACTCAGCACAGTGGACGACATCACCCTCGCCACCCACCTGACCGCCCTCATCACCCGCCTGACCCCCCACCCCCACCCCACCCCCGCCTAACCCACCCACCCCACCCGCCCCGCCAGGCGATCCCCACCCCGCCCCCACCCTCACCCCCACCCCCACCCGCGCCCCGCCCCCGCCCTCACCCCCACCCGCGCCCCGCCCTCACCCCCACCCGCGCCCCGCCCCCGCCCCCGCGATCTTGCACTTACGGTCGCCGATATGCGGCCTTATGAGGCTTTCGTCGGGACCAAAAGTGCAAGATCGCGGGGGCGGGGGTGGGGCGGGCGAGGGCGGGGGTGGGTGGGGGTGGGGGTGGGGGTGGGGGGGCGATTCGTTGCCCGCTGTCGGGGTGGGCGGCAGCGTGGGCTCGGGAATCGCAGGAGATCGTCAGAGAACGTTCCCTACGCCTGGCCGCCGCGCTATGACCTACTGTCGATCGCGCACGGCAGGAACGACGAGGGAGCCACGGATGCCAAGCTGGCTGACGTTGCTGGGAGGCTGGCTACTCCTGATGTCCGGAGGGCTCGGCCTGTGGCGCGGCGCCACCCTGCTGCTTCGCGGTGGTTCAGAGGCCCGTGATCACAGCGGCAGGGACAGCCGGCTGGTGCTGGTGGAGAGTGGCGGTCAGGCCCTGCTCGGTGCCGCGTTCCTGCTCGGCGGTATCTGGGTGCACCTGATCTGGCCGGCCCTCCTCCTTCTGACCGTTGCATGCGTGTACGGGATCAGGAGCTGGCTGCGCACGCGACGGCACCGTTCGTCTCCCTCGGTCCCCGGCCAGCCGCCTGGGTGAGGTGACCGTCAGACGAAAGGCGTCGGTGGCTTGCCACCGTCGACGAAGCCGGGCTGGCGGTCGTGCCGGCACCTGATGCCGCCGTGGCAGCGATCGCCGCAGTCACGGCGGATCAGCGGCGGATCAGGGCGAAGACGCCCCAGCCCAGATGGTCGCGGCGATAGCGCACGTGGCGCAACGGATCCTCGGTCAACTCCTGCCGCAGTTCGCCGGCGAGCGGGTCGTCCGGGTTGTCGTCCAGCCAGCGGCGCAGGTTGAGCCAGTGGGCCGCCGCGTAGCGGTCCCAGCTGTCCTGGTCGGCCAGCACCATCTCGACCAGGTCCCAGCCCTGCTCACCGAAGAGCCCGACCAGGCCGGGCAGGTCCTGGAAGTCGTCCCGGTTGGTGATGTCGCAGCCCTCGACGGTCGCCTGGTCCGGTGGCTCGATCCGCCAGTACGGCTCACCGACCAGCGCCATCCCGCCGGGCCGTAGCCGCCGGGCCAGGATCTCCAGGGTGCCGGGAACACCGTCGCCGATCCAGGTGGCACCGACACAGGCCGCCACGTCGACCAGTGCCTCGCCCTCGTACGCGGCGGCGTCTCCGTGCACGAAGCGGACCTGTTCCGCCACCCCCAGTTCGGTGGCTCGCTGCCGGGCGGCGGCGGTGAAGGCGGTGCTGATGTCCACGCCGGTACCGACCACCCCGTGGTCGCGGGCCCAGGTGCAGAGCAGCTCACCCTTTCCGCTGCACAGGTCGAGGATCGAGGTGCCCGGGGCGAGTTTCAGCGCCCGCCCCAGGGTGGCCAGCTTCTCCGCGTCGAAGGGGTTGAGGATGCGCAGGTCACCCTCGCGGATGACGAATTGTCGCGGCAGGTCCATGCACCGGCACGCTAGCCACCGGTGACATCGGGGCCAACCGGATTACCGGGGACCGGCCGGTCAACCCGGGCCGGCGGGTGGCCCGGCCGGGCCTGGGTCGACAAGCAGGCCGAAGTCCGGCTGTCCCAGCCAGTCCAGCCGGGCCGAGGTCTGCTCGGCATGTTCGGCCAGCAGCAGCCGGACCCGGTACGCGGCCAGCAGCAGCGCTTGGAGGGAATCCACTCCGTACGCGGTCTGCACCGAATCCTCACCCAGCCCTTCGACCTGGAACGGGCAGCCCCAGTCGCCGTGGTGCGACAACGGATCCGGATACGGCTTCCCGAGGCGGACCACCAGCTCCGAGGTGACACCTTCGGGGTCGATGACCACGATGCGCCGCTCGGCGACGACCTCACCCAGTCCGGACAACCTCGCGCTCCCCTCCCCCGGCCGAATCCCGCCCGGCCGAATCCCGCCCGGCCGAATCCCGCCCGGCCGTCGCAGTGAGGCTATTCTCAGGATTGTCCGGCTCAAGATACGACCGCAAAGTGTGTGCGTCGGGCGCGGTGGCGGTCCACAGGGTCGCCGGTCCGCCGGCCAGCGGCAGCCGGGCCAGGGTGCCGCGTACCACCGGCGACTCGGGGGGTCGGGTGGGGTCGAGAACCAGCAGCGAGCCGGTTGCCGGTGCGCCACCGAGGACCGCCGGGCCGGCCCAGCCGGGTGCCTGGGGTCCGACCGTCAACGACTGGCGCAACAGCGGCCGACCGGCCAGGTCCACCCAGGTGTTGATCTCGGCGTGACCTGGCTGCTCGCGGTGCCGGCCGCAGATCAACTCGTCCCGCCAGTGCAGGGTGCCGCCTTCGGCGACCTCCACCTGGGCGTCGGCGATGTGCGCGCAGCCGGCCGCGGCGACCAGTTGCTCCGGCAGCCAGTGCAGGACGGCCTCCGCCGCGACGGTCGCCCGCACCAGCATCCGGGAGACCGCGCCGGGGCGGCCCGGCAGCGCTATGGAGGCGGCGACCGTCTGGACGCGTACCACCGCACCCGGGCCGACCTCGACGTCGAGCCGCAGGTCGTCGCCGGCGAGCGGACCGGCCGCACCGCCGACGACGTACACCGTGACGCCACCGCCCGGGCCGGGGACCTGGCGCAGCAGCAGAGGGCTCTCGCCGCGTAGCTCGGCCAGGGTGGTGCGGCCGTGCCGGTCGGCACGGGCCACCAGCCGGGCGGTGGCCCGCATCAGGCCTGCCCGGCGGGAACCGCCGCCCGGGTGCCGGCGCTGGGCCCGGATTCGAGGCCGGTGGCGCGGTGGTGGACCAGTTCGTGCCGGATCCACGCGGCGACCTGGGTGGCGAGGGGATCCTCGGTGATGGACTGGAACACCGTGGGCAGGCTGCCGCGCCGGGCCCGGGCGTCGCGGTCCATCACGGACAGGTCCGCGCCGACCATCGGCGCCAGATCCGTCTTGTTGATCACCAGCAGGTCGGCGGCGGTCACCCCCGGACCACCCTTGCGTGGCACCTTGTCCCCGCCGGCCACGTCGACCACGAAGATCTGCCGGTCGACCAGCCCGCGGCTGAAGGTCGCGGTCAGGTTGTCGCCGCCGCTCTCGACAAGCACCAGGTCCAGCGGGCCCAGCGCCTCGGCCAGTTCGTCGACCGCGTCGAGGTTCGCGCCGATGTCGTCACGGATGGCGGTGTGCGGGCAGCAGCCGGTCTCCACCGCGCGGATCCGGGCCGGGTCGAGCACCCCGGCCCGCTTGAGGAAGTCGGCGTCCTCGGTGGTGTAGATGTCGTTGGTCACCACACCGAGACGCAGTTCGTCGGCGAACGCCCGGCACAGCGCGGCGACCAGGGCGGTCTTGCCCGAGCCGACCGGGCCACCGATGCCGACCCGCAGCGCCCGGACGGCGGTGGGCAGCGGGGCGTGCGGGTCGACCCCCGGTTCGGGGTGGGTGTGGGGAACAGACTCGTCGTGCGTGATGTCAGGACGCAAAGAGACGCACCTCCCAGGTGGCATGAGCTTCGGCGTGGATGTCGGCCAGTGGCGCGGCGGCGGCGGGCAGCCGCCGCGGTGGTAGTTCGGCGGCCCGCGCCGCGCGGGTCGCGGTCGCGTCGCAGGCGTCGGCGAGCCGCACCAGCAGGGCCTGCACCTGGTACGGATCGAGGCCGAGCAGGCGTACGGCGGCGCTTGCCGACCCGGTCACCGTGGCGTGCACGGCCACCGTGGCGACCTGTGCCGCATCGAGGCCGGCGGCGGCCCCGACCAGACCGAGCGCGAGCGGTTGGTGCGGGCCGCCCGGTGTGGCGGGCAGGTCGTCGAAGGTCGCGGCGGGCCAGATCTCCCGACCGGCCCGCAGCAGCGCACGGCCCTGCCGACGGGACACCGCCCGCTGCGCCGGCGAGGCCGTACGGGCATCCAGTTCCGCGTCGAGCTGGGCGAGCGTCAACCGTCGATCGTGGACACCATCCGATCCCGGCGGCGGGCCGGCCGCCTGGCGGGCGGCTGCCGCGAATGCCGCCGCGACCAGGCCGGCGGTGGTCAGCCGGCCGCGCAGGTACTCGTCCAGCGTGGCCAGGTCGGTCACCCGTCCGGCCGCGACGGCCGCCTCCAGACCGGACGAGTGGGCGTGCGCCCCGGCCGGGAACCGCCCGTCGGCGACCAGCAGCGCAATCGTCGTTGCGGCCATCAGAACAGGAAGTACCGCTGGGCCATGGGCAGTTCGGTCACCGGGTCCGGCTCGACCACCTCGCCGTCGATGCGGACGGTGAAGGTGTCCGGGTCGACCTCGATGCGCGGCAGGGCGTTGTTCTCCGGCAGGTCCGCCTTGCCACGCGAACGCACGTCGGCCACCGGCACCACCCGGCGGCGTACGTCGAGACGCAGCCCGGCCTCCAGCGCCGCCGGGGCCACGAACGCCAGGCTGGTCACCGCCGCCGCACCGCCGTAGGCGCCGAACATCGGCCGCGGCAGCATCGGCTGCGGAGTCGGGATCGAGGCGTTCGCATCGCCCATCTGGGCGTACGCGATCATGCCGCCCTTGATGACCAGGTGCGGTCGTACGCCGAAGAAGGCCGGCTCCCAGAGCACCAGGTCGGCGAGCTTGCCCGGCTCCACCGACCCGATCTCGTGGTCGAGGCCGTTGGCCATCGCCGCGCAGATGGTGTACTTCGCCACGTACCGCCGGGCCCGGTGGTTGTCGGCGGCGCCGTCACCCGGCAGCGCCCCCACCCGGGCCTTCATCACGTGCGCGCTCTGCCAGGTGCGCAGCACGACCTCCCCGACCCGGCCCATGGCCTGCGAGTCCGAGCCGATGATGGAGATCGCCCCGAGGTCGTGCAGCAGGTCCTCGGCGGCCATGGTGGACGGCCGGATCCGGCTCTCGGCGAAGGCCAGGTCCTCCGGTACGGCCGGGTTCAGGTGGTGACAGACCATCAGCATGTCGAGGTGCTCGGCGAGGGTGTTGCGGGTGTACGGGCGGGTCGGGTTGGTCGACGACGGCAGCACGTTCGGTTCCCCGGCGACGGTGATGATGTCCGGCGCGTGCCCACCCCCGGCCCCCTCGGTGTGGTACGAGTGGATGGCCCGCCCGCCGATCGCCCGCAGCGTGTCGGCGACGAACCCGGCCTCGTTGAGGGTGTCGGTGTGGATGGACACCTGCACGCCCGAGGCGTCCGCGACCCGCAGGCAGGCGGCGATGGCCGCCGGGGTGGTGCCCCAGTCCTCGTGCAGCTTGAATCCGCCGGCCCCGGCCCGCAGCTGCTCCCACAGCGCCTCGGTGGAGACCGTGTTGCCCTTGCCGAGCAGCAGCACGTTGACCGGGAACGTGTCGAGGGCCTCGTGCATCCGGGCCAGGTGCCAGGCGTTCGGGGTGACGGTGGTGGCGCGGGTGCCCTCGGCCGGCCCGGTGCCGCCGCCGACCAGGGTGGTGACCCCGCCGGCGAGGGCCTCGGTGACGATCTGCGGGCAGATGAAGTGCACGTGGGTGTCGACCGCTCCGGCGGTGAGGATGCGACCGTTGCCGGCGATGACCTCGGTGGCCGGGCCGATCACCAGGTCGGGGTGCACCCCGTCCATGGTGTCCGGGTTGCCGGCCCGGCCCAGCGCCACGATCCGCCCGTCGCGCAGCCCCACGTCGGCCTTGACCACACCCCAGTGGTCCAGCACCACGGCACCCGTGATGACGGTGTCCAGGGCACCCTCGGCCCGGGTGGCCCGGGACTGGCCCATCGACTCGCGGATCACCTTGCCGCCGCCGAAGACCGCCTCGTCGCCGCCGACGCAGTGGTCGTGTTCGACCTGGATGAGCAGGTTCGTGTCGGCCAACCGGATCCGGTCACCTGTGGTCGGCCCGTACAGCGCGACATAACGGTTTCGCTCGACGATGCTCATGCCGCTCCCTCCGGCCCGGTGTCCAGTGCCCCGCCGCACTCGCCGCGCAGGCCGGGCACGATCCGGGCACCGGCCAACGGCACCAGGTCGACACTGCGACTGACCCCTGGTTCGAAACGCACCGAGGTGCCCGCCGGTACGGCCAGCCGCTGCCCCCAGGCGATGTCCCGGTCGAATTCCAGCGCGGGGTTGGCCTCGGCGAAGTGGTAGTGCGAGCCGACCTGCACCGGCCGGTCGCCGGTGTTGACCACCAGCAGCGTGGTCACCGGCCGCCCGGCGTTGATCTCCACCGGGTCGGCGGCCAGCAGGATCTCCCCCGGGATCACGGGATCGGGTGGTGCACCGTCACCAACTTGGTGCCGTCCGGGAACGTCGCCTCCACCTGCACCTCCCCCAGCAACTCGGGGATGCCGTCCTGCACGTCCTCGCGGGTCAGCACGGTACGACCGGCGGACATCAGGTCGACCACGGAGCGCCCGTCGCGGGCACCTTCGAGCAGGAAGGCGGTGATCACCGCGACGGCTTCGGGATAGTTCAGGCGCAGGCCGCGTTCGCGGCGGCGCCGGGCGACGTCGGCCGCCACGTGGACGAGCAGACGATCCTGCTCATGGGGAGTGAGATACAAGGGTGGCTCCCGGTGGGTGTCCGCGCCCGTCAACCGCCGGCTGCGACGCCTCGACGCGCCGTCCCACGGTTCGGGGCTCGCCCGTCGGGTCCCGCCACGTGTGCGGGCCTCGGGAGTTCCACCCTCCCGGCCCACCTGGCGAGGCACCGACGGTGTCTTCTCGGATGCGGACCGCACCGCCCACCGCTGAGCCGACCGTAAGGGATCACGCCGCCGTCGGCAACACCCGTACCAACTTCGGTATATCGCGACACCAAATAGCGCGGTATTATGCCTCGCATGGTAGTGGCAGAAGGCCAACCCACCGACGACAACGACCGTCAGACCCAGCTTCTGCGCGGCGTGCTGGACATGTGCCTGCTGGCGCTGCTGTCCCGCGAACCCGCCCACGGTTACGAGCTGGTGCGGCGGATGGAGTCGGCCGGCTTCAGCACGATCAGCTACGGCACCCTCTATCCGCTGCTGACCCGGATGCGCCGCCTCGGCCTCGTCGCCGACGAACAGCAGATCAGTCCGACCGGCCCACCCCGCAAGGTGTACGCGCTGACCAGGGCCGGACGCGCTCGCCTCGATGCCTGGCAGAACCAGTGGACCCGCTTCGCCGGCACCGTCGACGCCATCCTCGTCCCGACCGACCACAGCCCGCCCAGGAGTTGACCGTGGAGACCATCGACAGCGTCCTGTCCGAGGCCGACCGTGCGTGGCGGGCCTACGGCGTCAGTTCGGCCGATCGTCGGGTACTCGCCGCCGACCTGCGCCTCGATCTGGCCGCCGCGGCCGCCGACGGGGGCGACCCGATGCAGTTGGTCGGCGGTGACGTGGCCGGCTTCGCCCGACGGCTCGCCGACGAGGCCGCTGTCCGGCGGGTACGCCCGGAATACCACCGTCTCCTGCTGACCGCGTTGGCCGGTGCCCTGCTCGGCAGCCTGCTCGGCGCTGGCATCTTCACAGCGCTGTATCCGCTGCTCGTCCATTTGATCGACATCCCCCGTTCGATCGAGATCCCGGTCCAGGTCGCAGTAGTCGTCTACTACGGCGTGCCGGCCGCCGTGGTGGTGGCCGGGGCGGTCACCGCGGTTCGGCTCCGGCTGCGCGACCTGCCCCAGATCCGGAGAACCGCCCTGCTGATGAGCCTGCTGCTGCCGGCGGCCGGCATCGTCGTCACCCCGATCACCATGGCGTACGCCTGGTCCACCGACTACAGCACCGCACCGGAGGTGCTGGTCGTCGAAGTCGTCATGGTGCTCGCCGCGCTGGCCGGCGCCACGGTACTGGCACGTCGCCTGTCGGTTCGCGAGCGCCGGCGGGCCACCGGCGCTACGCCCGACGCCGCAGTCGAACCCGCCTGACGGACTCCGGCTCACCGAACGGCTACCTGCCGCACCACCGCGATGGCCTGGGCGTGAGGGCCGTCATATCGAGTGGACGCCGACCCGTCCCCTGCTGCTAGCCTCGGCCGCAGGTCATGAGTGCCAGCGTGAAGCCCCGGCTTGCTGGCCGGCAACCCTCGTCCGCGCAGGGGTGCCCCGGGTGAGGACCAGGCACCGGTTGCAACCACCGGTGCAAGCGTGGCCTGGTTTCCAGGTCATCACGACCTTGAGGGAGACCCATGTCGTACCGCAGTCGATCCGCTCCCGTGGCGGCCTGCCTCGATCTGACCCAACGTCGCCACGTCGACATGATGCGGGTCTGCAGCGCCGCGTGTAGCTGACCGCGTCGCTGCCGGTCGCCGAGCCTGCGGGCCTCGGGTGACCTGATCAACTCCCCCTCTGCCATCGGTTCATCCCAGCGGTCCGTCGCACGACGGACCGTCGGTGCGGCACGTCCGTGCCCGCCGTCGTTCATCCAGGAGACACCTGTGCGAATCGTTCCTGCCCTGACCCGGGCCGCCGCCGTCGGCGTCGCCGCAGTCCTCGCCGCCGTCACGCTTACCGCCTGCGGCTCTGACTCGGCCGGCGAGGCCGACAACCCGTACAACCTGCTCCAGCCGGGGGTGCTGCGGGCCGGCACGCTCACCGACGCGCCGCCGAACGTGTACCTCAAGGACGGCAAGTTCACCGGCTTCGACAACGATCTGCTGGTCGCCGCCGCCGACAAGCTCGGGCTGAAGGTCGAGTTCGTCGGCACCGACTTCTCCGGTCTGCTCGCCCAGGTCAACAACCGCAAGTTCGACATCGGCAGTTCCTCGATCACCATCACCGAGGCGCGAAAGAAGACAGTCGACTTCGGCAACGGCTACGACTTCGGCTACCTCGGTCTCAACGTGCCCGCCGGCTCGACCCTGAGCAGCTTCGACGAGCTGGCCGGCAAGCGGGTGGTGGTCGTGCAGGGCACCGTCCAGGACGACTACGCCACCACCAAGGGCCTCGACCCGGTACGGGTGCCCGACTACAACAGCGGGCTCAACCAGCTCAAGGCGGGCACCGCGGACGCCTGGATCTCCCCGGCCGAGATCGGTGAGAAGACCGCCGCCGACAGCGGCGGCAAGATCACCGTGGCGGCGAAGGAACTCAGCCCGGCCCCGACGGCGTACGCCTTCGCCAAGGGCAACGACGCGCTGCGCGAGGCGCTGAACAAGGCCCTCGACGAGGTCATCGCCGACGGCACCTGGACCCGGCTCAACGAGCAGTACTACCCGGGTCGGGCGATCCCGGCCGACTTCGCTCCCGGCAGCGGCACCGTGACCGTCCCGTCGGCGGCCCCCTCGGCCGCTTCCTGACCGGTACGACCAGCTAGCAGGGCGGAGGTTGACCCGTGGATCCGTTGCGCACCCTGTGGGAGACGTTCTTCGACTGGGAGTCGATGCGCGAGGCGCTACCCGAAATGATCACTGTCGGGTTGCCGAACACGCTGATCCTGGCGGTCACCGCCGCCCTGCTCGGCTCGGCGCTTGGCATCGTGCTGGCCGTCGCGGGCATCTCGCGAACCCGCTGGCTGAGGTGGCCGGCACGGGTCTACACCGACGTCTTCCGGGGCCTGCCGGCCGCGGCGACGATCCTGCTGATCGGGGTCGGCCTGGCCCCGCTCGGCATGCAGGTGTGGGGGCCCAACCCGTACCCGCTGGGCATCCTGGCGCTGTCGCTGATCGCGTCGGCGTACATCGGGGAGATCTTCCGCTCCGGCATCCAGTCGGTGGAGGCCACCCAGCTGGAGGCGGCCCGCGCGCTCGGCTTCTCCTGGGGCGAGGCGATGCGCCGGGTGATCATTCCGCAGGGCATCCGGCGGATCCTGCCGGCCTGGGTGAACCAGCTGATCGCCCTGATCAAGGACTCCAGCCTGGTCTACTTCCTCGGGCTGCTGGCCAGCCAGCGGGAACTGTTCCGGATCGGGCAGGACTACGCCGCCAACACCGGCAACCAGTCGGCGCTGCTGCTGGCCGGGCTCTTCTACCTGGCGCTGACGGTCCCGCTGACCCACGTCGTCAACTGGATCGACAGGCGACTGCGGCACGGCCGACCGGCCACCGGCCCGGCCGACGACGACCCCGACGACCTCGACCTGGCGCTGCCCGGCGCCGCCGGAGGGAACCAACGATGAGCGACTCGGTCAGCCTGAGCCTGCGCGACGTGCACCTGGCCTTCGGGCGTCACCAGGTGCTGCGCGGGGTGGACCTGGACGTGGCCCGGGGGGCGACCGCCTGCGTGATCGGCCCCTCCGGGTCGGGCAAGTCCACCCTGCTGCGGACCGTCAACCGGCTGCTCGAACCGGACCGCGGCGACGTGCTGCTGGACGGACGCAGTGTGCTGCGCGACGACCCGGACGCCCTGCGGCAGCGGGTCGGCATGGTCTTCCAGCAGTTCAACCTCTTCCCGCACATGAGCGTGCTGCGCAACATCACCCTCGCGCTGCGGCGCATCCGCAAGCTCGGCGAGGACGAGGCGGCAGCGGTGGCCCGCGAACACCTGGACCGGGTGGGGCTGGCCGCCAAGGCCGACGCCCGCCCGGCACACCTGTCCGGTGGCCAGCAGCAACGTGTCGCCATCGCCCGCGCACTGGCCATGCAGCCGCAGGTGATGCTCTTCGACGAGGCCACCTCGGCGCTGGATCCGGAACTGGTCAAGGGTGTCCTGACGTTGATGGCGGACCTGTCGGCGCAGGGCATGACCATGGTCGTGGTGACCCACGAGATGGGTTTCGCCCGGGAGGTCGCCGACACGGTCGCGTTCATGGACGCCGGGGTGGTGCTGGAGGCCGGACCGCCGGCCGCGATCTTCGAAGCGGCGCAGCACCCGCGCCTGCGCCGCTTCCTCTCCCAGGTGCTCTGATCCCAAGTGCTCTGATCCCAGGTGCTCTGAGCAGCCCGGGGGCCGTCGTCACTGCCCCGTCGGCAGCTGCCCGTCGAACTCAGGGCAACGCTTCATGGTGTAGTCCGACACCGGCGGCATCGCCGTCTTGAGCCCCTCGGTGGTCTGGCCGACGCGGGCCCACGCCGCCGGATCCTCGGGCATGCTCTTGCCGGAGGCGTCGATGACCGCGGCGTAGAACTCGCCGAGCGTCGTCACGTCGGACTTGATCTCGGCTGGTGCCGCCGCCTTCAACTCCTTCAGCCGGGTACGGGCCTGATCCAGCTCGGCCTTGCCCGCGCTCTCGGTGAACAGCGGGTCCATCGAGGTGCTGAACGCCTGCACCGCGTCGCACCAGCGGTCCCCGTCACCCGACCCGGTGTCCTTTCCGCCGCTGCCCTGGTCCGACGCCTGCCCGCCGTCGGCCTCGCTGGTCGCGGCTGCCCCACCCGAGGCGGTGCCGTCGTCCGTTCCGCCGGCACAGCCGGTCAGCATGAGCCCGGCCGCGAGCACGACAAGCAGCCCTCGAACCCGTCCCATCGTCTTCTCCTTCGACCTGAACACGCCGACCACCCCCGTCTGCCTCCGGCATCGCCACGGTCGCGGCACCCGCCACGTCGGGTCCACCACGGTCGTGTCCGGACACCGAGCAGTCTGCTCGGCGGTCTTCGGGGGCGGTTCAGGAATTGTTCAGGCGAGCCCGATCCGGTAGCGCGGCCGCGGCCGGCTCGACACCGATCTCGGCCATCCGCACGACGTACTCCTGATGGCGCCGGTTGGCCTCACCGTGCCGTCCGGCGGCCGACAGCGCGGCGATCAGGCCGAGGTGGGCCGGCTCGTCGTAACCGTCCTCGCCGACCAGCCGCAGGTACCAGCCGATCGCCGCGTCGGCCCGGTCCAGGTGCAGATACCGCCTCGCCAGCCGGTGGGTCACCTCGCGGTGCAGCGCGGACAGCAGCGCCCGGGGCCGCTGGACCGCCGCACCGACGACCTCGTCGTCGGTGCGGAGATCACCGGCGTACATGGCCACCACCGTCTCCAGCTGGCTCAGCAACCGGTCGTCGGCGGCGGTGCCGGTCGGTGGCGGGCTCGCGGTGTCGGCGACGACTGCCGCCCGGGCCGCGTCGTGGAAACGCCACGCGTCCACCACCACATGTGCCGTCCTCAGCTGCACGGTGGCCGAGTCGGTGATCAGGTAACGGTCCGCCGGATGTCGCCGACCCGGGTCGAGCACACCCCGTACGGTCGAGATCAGCACCGACAGGCGGCGCAGCGCGACCTCGACGCGGGCCTGCGGCCACAGCGCGACGGCCAGCGCGTCGCGGGCCACCGGTCTGCCGAGCTGCGCGGCCACCATGTGCAGCAGATCGCGCGCCTTGCGGGACTGCCAACTGCCGACCGGCACCGCCACGCCGGCCAGCCGCACCGCGAACTGGCCCAGGATCTGCACCTCCACCTCGGGCACCGGTGCCGGCCCGATCGCCGCCAACGGTCCGGCGACATGCCAGCCACCTTCCTGTACGCCGATGCGGCGCAGCCGCTCGTACGCGATCCGCTCCGCGACCAGGTCACCGGTGAGCCGGGCCTGGAGCAGGGCGTTGGTGGCGAGCGCGAACTCGTTGCCGAGCTCGGCCCAGATCGTCGCCGCCTCGACCAGGTCGGCGAGCAGCCGGCGTACCGTCCGGGGCGAGGTCGCCTCGGGGTTGGCGCGGTGGGCGGCGAGGGTGACGAGTTCCATGGCCTCGGCCAGGCCCGCCGTGTCCCGCCGGCGACCGGCCTCGGCGCGGACCTGTTCGCCGTACCGCAGGGCGGTGTGCGGGTCTCCGGAGCAGAGGGCGACCCAGCCGGCGGCCAGTTCGGCGACGGTGGGGCCGGCGGAACTGGGCAGCGACAGGGCCCGCTCGGTGTGGCGGGCCGCCGCCTGCGGGTCGTCGGCGTAGCTGAGCCGGGCGAGCCCGGCGCACGCCTCCACCAGCACCTGCGCGTTGCCGTCCGGTTCTCCCATGGCCAGCGCCGCCCGGTAGGCGGCCACCGCCTGGTGGTTCGCCCCCCGGACCCGGTGCACTCGGGCGGTGAGCGTCAGCCCGAAGGCAGCCAGCGGGGAACCGGCCCGCTGCCACCGGGCCAGCGCCTTGTCCGCGTCGCTGCGGGCACGATGCAGGTCACCCAGGCCGAGCCACGCTTCCGCGCGGTTGTGCAGCGCCAACGCGAGCAGCATCTGCTGGCCGAGCAGTTCGCCGAGCCGGACCGCCTCGTCGAGTTCCTCGATGGCCGGTCGGTAGTGTCCCTCCTCGACCAGCCGCGACCCGACATTGCACCGGATCCGCAGTTGCTGCCCGAAGTCGCCGGCGCGTTCGGCTGCCGCCAGGGCCTGGGCGTACGCGTGCTCGTTTCCCGCGCGGTCGCCGTCGCCGAACGCGGCCAGCGCCTGTGCCAGGTAGGCCGCCGCCACCGCCGCGTCGTCGCCGCTGCGTTCGGCGACGGCGACCGCATCGGTGGCCAACTGCCGGGTACGCGCCTGGTCGCCCTGAGCCCAGCGGGTCGCGGCCCAGCCGGCGAGGACCTGGGCGCGGTCGGCCAGCGTCGACGGGTCCTGGTCGTCGAGGTCGAGGTCGACGCGGCGATAGCAGGCGTCGGCCGCGTCGAACCGGCCCTGCTGGTGCAGCAGCACACCGAGCCGCCAGGCCAACCCCGCGGGTAGCGGCAGGTCCGCCGGGACGGCCGCCAGCCGACGCAGGGCCTCGTCCTGGTGTCCCTGGTGGACGGCCGTCTCGATCGGGGTGAGCAGGTCGCGCATGCCCGGACCGCCCGTGCCGTGGCCTGAGCGTCCTCGTCCCACCTCATCGAGTCTAGTGAGCCTCGCCGCACCGACCCGCCGACGCGCGGTGGGCATCGGCGGGAGCGCACACGAGAAGACCTGGTCACCGTGGGGTGTCGCGGTGGCGGAAGGCGGCCAGTCCGACGGCCAGCAGCACCACCGCCACGGCGGTGAGGGCGAGCAGCGGCGGTACGGTCGCGTCGGCGGCGGGTACGGACGGCACGTGCGTGTACGGGGACAGGTTGAGGGCGGCCTGCGGCAGGTCGAGCACCGTACCGAGCTGGCCGAGCAGCAGGAAGACGATCAGCGACGCCCAGCTCAGCCCGACCGACAAGCGCGGCAGCGTGCCGAACAGCGCGGTGACCACCCCGGCGACCACCAGCAGCGCCGGTAGCCGCAGCAGCGCCGCCCCGGCCAGGTCGACCGTCCAGCCGACCGGATCACCGTCGGCCACGCCGTATCCGAGGCCCGTGGTGATCCCGGCCAGCAACACCAGCACCGACGCGCCGAGGACCGCGCCGAGGACCTGCGTGCCGAGCCATCGGGTACGGCTGACCGCCGTGGCGAGCAGCGCCTCCAGGATGCCGTCGGACTCGTCGGTGCGGGTCCGCAGCAGCGCCTGCACCACGTACGCGCCGATGGTCAGTGCGAAGATCCCGAGCATCGCGGCCAGGTACGCGTCGACCAGTTCGGCACCGCCGCCGAGCTGGGCGATCACCTCGGCCGCCTGCGGGTTCTCCGCGATCATGGCGTCGACCTCGTGCCCGGCCGCGCCCATGGCGAGACCGAGAATCGTCACCGCGACCGCCCAACCGGCCAACGCCCCCCGGTGCAGCCGCCAGGTCAACCCGGCGGGGCTGAGCAGCCCGGACGCGGCCCGGGCCGGCCCGCGACGGGCGGCGAGCAGGCCCGCGCCGACGTCCCGACGCTCGGCCAGCAGGTAGGCCACGGCGACGCAGGCGACCAGCAGGGCCACCGGCAGGGCCAGCGCCCACAAGCGTTCCGGACCGAAGGCCCGGACCTGGGTGCCCCAGCCCAGCGGGGACAGCCACACCGGCCACGCGCTGTCCAGGCGGGTCGCGGCGGCGGCCCGCTCACCGAGCACGTCACCGGCGGCACGCAGCAGGAACGCGACACCGACCGTGGCGGCGGCGAGGGCGTTCGCGCCGCGCGAGGTGACGGTGAGCTGGGCGGTGACGGCGGCGACGCCGGAGAAGGCGACACCCACCCCGCCGACCGCCGCCGCGGCGGCCACCGATCCGGCGACCGGCAGGCCGGTGCCGGCCAGGGCCAGGGCGAGCAGCCCGGCGGCCAGCACGTTGGCACCCACCACCACGACCAGGGCGGCGGTGAGCAGGGCGTACCGCCCGACCGGCGCGGCACCGAGCAGTTCCGCCCGCCCGGTCTCCTCGTTCTGCCGGGTGTGCCGGGTCACCGCGAAGGTGCTGAGCAGGGCGGCGAGCAGAGCCAGGGTCAGGTACGACTCGGTGACCACCACGGCACCGATGTCCGTGCCGGCGATCGGACCGTTGAAGGCCCGGGCGACCACGCTGGTGATCGCGGTCTCGGCGTAGCCGAGGCGGGTCTGCGCGTCGGGGTAGAGCCCGGCGACGCTCTCGGCGATGGCGTACCCGATCAGGGGGGTGCCGAGCACCCAGATGCCCAGCCGGACCCGGTCGCGGCGCACGGCGAGCCGGGCCAGCCGACCGGTGCCGGTGAGGGTGCTCATCGGGCACCGCCGTCGGTGACGGTGTCGCCGTAGTGGCGCAGGAACAACTCCTCCAGGGTGGGCGGCGCGCTGGTCAGGGCCCGGACCTGGAAGCGGAGCAGGTGAGCCAGCAGCGTGTCGAGGTGCGCCGGCTCGACCTCCAACCGGACCCGCCCGTCGACGGCGCGAACCTCGTGCACCCCCGGCAGCTCGGCCACCCCGGTCAGCGGGCGTACGGTCTCGACGGTGACCGTGGTGCGGGCCAGGTGCCGCAGCTCGGTGAGGCTGCCGGACTCCACGATCCGCCCCTCCCGGATGATGCTGACCCGGTCGCAGAGCGCCTCGACCTCGGCCAGCACGTGACTGGAGAGCAGCACGCTGGCACCGCCGGCGGTGAGTTCGCGGACCTCCTCCTGGAACACCGCCTCCATCAGCGGGTCGAGGCCGGAGGTCGGTTCGTCCAGGACGTACAGCTCGACGTCGGAGGCGAAGGCGGCGACGATGGCGACCTTCTGCCGGTTGCCCTTGGAGTAGGTACGGCACTTCTTCGTGGGGTCCAGTTCGAAGCGATGCAGCAGCTCGTCGCGGCGGCGTTCGTCGAGGCCGCCACGCAGGGCGCCGAACAGGTCGATCGCCTCGCCGCCGGAGAGGTTGGGCCAGAGGTTGACGTCGCCGGGCACGTACGCCAGCCGCCGGTGCAGCGCCACCGCGTCGCGCCACGGGTCGCCGTCGAGGACCCGTACCTGCCCGGAGTCGCGACGCAGCAGGCCGAGCAGGATCCGGATGGTGGTGGACTTGCCGGAGCCGTTGGGGCCGAGGAAGCCGTGCACCTCCCCCGGTTCCACCCGCAGATCCAGCCCGTCGAGGGCGCGTACGCTGCCGAAGGTCTTGACCAGGTTGTCGATGGCTATCACGGACATGGGGGCCTCCCGCCGCACCGAACACGACTCACTGCACTGACCGATGGTAAGGGCTCGATGCGAGTCTGTCCGACCGCCGGTCAGGAGCGGCTACCCTCGACGGCATGACCTTGGCGGAGACCGACGGCACCCGCGAGAGGATCCTGCGCGCCGCGTTCGACCTGTTCACCGTGCACGGCTACCAGCGCACCTCGTTGCGCCGCATCGCCGAACGGCTCGGGCTGACCAAGGCCGCGATCCTCTACCACTTTCCCAGCAAGGGGCACCTGCTCACCGCCCTGGCCGAACCGATGGTCGGCGACCTGGAGAGGCTTGTCGACGCCGCCGAGTCGCTGCCGCCCGGGCCGGCGAGGTGGACGCTGCTGGAGGGCTGGGTGGACACCATGCTCGAACACCGCGGCCGTCTCGGTCTGCTCCTGCACGACCTCGCGCTTGTCGACCAGGGCAGCACCTACCAGCGGCTGCTGCGCATCGCGATGCGGGCCAACCAGATCCTCGCCGGCCCCGACCCGAGCCGACGGGACCGGGTCCGCGCGGTGCAGGCGATCGCGATGTGCAGCGACCCGGTGGTGTTCCTCATGGAGGTGCCCGCGCCGGTGCTGCGCGCGGACATGCTCGACGGCGTACGCCGTCTGCTCGCCGACGAACCCGCCGCCGCCGATTCCCGGGGCGACGACGACGAGCCGGCGGTCGGGGCGGTGGGCCGGCGGCGGCCCGGCCGCCCCCGCTCGATGGGCCCGGAGCAGCTGCTGGCGGCCCGCCGGATGCATGCGGCAGGTACGCATTCCATCGACGAGATCGCCGCCGCCTGCGGCGTGTCCCGGGCGACCCTCTACCGGCATCTCAATTCGTCGGACAATAACGAGACAGTATCGAGATAGTTTTGCGACGCGGGTCGCGGGATCAGCGCACCAGACCGAGACCGGTGTACCGGCGCTCGTGCGCCGGGAAGTTCTCGGTGGTGTGCGGCGCGTAGATCCAGGTGCGCAGCGAGTCCGCCGCCGTGTCGATCTCGACCAGCCGGACCGGATTGGTCCGCTTGGAGTGGAAGGTCTGGAGGAACGAGTAGATCCGGTTGCCGTTCACACCGGTGTCCACCCGCGACGCCGCCGTGCCGGTGTGCCCGGAGAAGACGAACCGGATGTTGGGATAGCGCCGCACCAGGTTGTCGAAGACGTACTGCGGGCTGCTGGCACCGAATCCGGCGCTCTGCCCGATGCTCGCGTCGCTCTCCAGGTAGTGGTGGGTGACCAGGACGACGTTGTGGCGCGGGTGCGCGGCGACCACCTGCTGCGCCCAGGTGACCGCCGCCCGCCGGGGCCACAACTCCAGGGTCAGCACCAGCCAGTGCACTCCCCCGGCCGTGTAGGTGGCGTACGCGTTGTCGACCTTGCCCGCCTCGAACTGGCCCTGCACCGACCCGAAACGCGCGGCGGTGAAGTACCTGTTGAACACGGCGGTGTCGCGCAGCAGCGGCCCGGCCGGGCTGCGTGGCTTGCCGTCCGGGCCGAAGACCTGCCCGTCGTGGTTGCCGATGGCCAACGTGTACGGCACCCCGGCCTGCTCCAGCGGGCGCAGCGCGTTGCTCGCCCGCACGTACTGGACGTGGTCCGAGGTGTCGTAGTTGATCACATCCCCGGAGTGCGTGACGAAGCGCAGATCCAGCGCGTTGCGCTGCGCCACCAGCCAGTCGATCCGCTGCCGAAACCGGTTGTCCGCAGCGTCCAGCACCTCCTCCTGGGTGTCCGGGACGACCGCGAAGCTGAACCTGGTGTCGGTCGGCGGCGTCGCCTCGGTCCGGACGTACGCCAGGTGGACGTTACGGTCGCACGCGCCGGTGTAGCGGTCGTTGACCAGGTCGATCCGGACGGTGTGCTGCCCCGCGGGCAGCGGCGCGCCGACCTGGTAGGCGCCGTAGTCGGTGGCGCTGACCACGTCCACCTCGCCGACCGGGGTGCCGCCCACGCTCACCCGGATCGTGGGCCACCCCTCGCAGTGGTCGCCGATCGCGCCCACCACCAGCGTCCCTGCGCCCTGCACTGTGGTCAGCGCGTAGCTGGTGTTGCGCCACAGGGTGGCATGGGTGCCCGACGCCGGCTCCGGTGTCCCGGTGGCCGGCTGGATGGATCCGTTGACCACGGTGAACGGTGACGACGCGGCCGCGTTCGCCGATCCCGCCAACACCCCGGCCGACAGTACGACGACGATCGCCACGATCGCGCGCGTGACCCGCATGGCTGCCCCTCTCCACGCCTGGCCCCCGTGCCCGACATCGGGGATGTTAAGCCACATCGGCCGGATATGCCCGGCAACGGCCCGTCAGTGGGCGCGCCCCGCCGGCGACCGGCACCGGGAGGTGAGGTCACTCCACGTCCACCCAGTCGAGCGTGCGCCCGACCGCCTTCTGCCAGCCCGCGTACCCGGCCGCGCGTTGCTGCGCCGACCAGGACGGGTGCCACCGGCGGCTCTCGTTCCAGTTGTCCCGCAACTCGTCGGTGTCCTTCCAGAAGCCGACGGCCAGCCCGGCGGCGTACGCGGCGCCCAGCGCCGTCGTCTCGGCGACTGTCGGCCGGCTGACCGGCACACCGAGGATGTCCGCCTGCAACTGCATGCACAACTCGTTCACGGTGACCCCACCGTCGACCTTGAGACACTCCACGGCCACCCCGGAGTCCTGCGCCATGGCCTCGGCCACGTCCCGGCTCTGGTAGCAGATCGCCTCCAGCGCGGCCCGGGCGAGGTGGGCGTCGGTGTTGTAGCGGGACAGCCCGACGATGGCCCCTCGGGCGTCGGCGCGCCAGTACGGGGCGAACAGGCCGGAGAAGGCCGGTACGAAGTAGACCCCGCCGTTGTCGTCGACCTGCCGGGCGAGGTCCTCGCTCTGCGCGGCGGTCCTGATGATCTTCAACTGATCGCGCAGCCACTGCACGGCGGAACCGGTGACGGCGATGCTGCCCTCCAGCGCGTACACCGGCTGTTCGCCGGCGAACTGGTAGCAGACGGTGGTGAGCAGTCCCGACTCCGAGCGGACGATCTCCGTACCGGTGTTGAGCAGCATGAAGTTGCCCGTACCGTAGGTGTTCTTGGCCTCGCCCGGCGCGAAGCAGACCTGCCCGACGGTGGCGGCCTGCTGATCACCCAGGTCGCCGGTGATCCGGACCGTGCCGGCGAACGGACCGCCCGACGCGGTGGTGCCGTAGGCGTGTGGGTCCGACGACGCGACGATCCGGGGCAGCATCGCGCGGGGAATGTCGAAGAACGACAGCAGCTCGTCGTCCCAGTCGAGGGTCTCCAGGTTCATCAACATGGTGCGGCTGGCGTTCGTGGGGTCGGTGAGGTGCACACCGCCGTCGGTGCCGCCGGTGAGATGCCACAGCAGCCAGGTGTCGGTGTTGCCGAAGATCGCCTCGCCGCGTTCGGCCGCGGCCCGCACCCCGTCGACGTTCTCCAGGATCCACTGGATCTTCCCGCCGGAGAAGTAGGTCGCCGGTGGCAGCCCGGCCTTGCGCCGGATGATCTCACCGCGACCGTCGCGGTCCAGGGCCGCGGCGATCCGGTCGGTACGGGTGTCCTGCCAGACGATGGCGTTGTAGTACGGCCGGCCGGTGCGCCGGTTCCACACCACCGTGGTCTCCCGCTGGTTCGTCACGCCGAGCGCGACCAGGTCGGAGGCGGCCAGGCTGTGCGTGTTCAACGCGGTACGCACCACCGTCTGGGTCCGTTCCCAGATCTCCAGCGGGTTGTGCTCCACCCAGCCGGCCCGCGGCAGGATCTGCTGGTGTTCCAGCTGGTGGCGACCCACCTCGTTGCCGCCATGGTCGAAGATCATGAAGCGGGTGCTGGTGGTGCCCTGGTCGACGGCGCCGACGAAGTCAGCCATGTCCGGATCTCCTTGTCATGCTCGTCGCGCCCCTGGCCACTACGGGCGCGGTCCGGCCACGCCGCATCCGACTGTGGTGGCGGAGCGTGGCAACGGATTGAAGCAGAGCAAAGCACGACCAGGGCACGGCGGCCACCGCGACGCCCGCCGCACCCGACCGGCGCATCGGGCCGCGAAGCGTCGCCGAACCGTCCGCTCGCAGGAGCTTGCCGTCGGGCAACGGGTGCGGATGTCGCCGGACGACGTAATCTGCCAGCATGAGCAACCTCGACCGACCGGATGCCAGCGGCCCGGACGGCGCCTCATCCGGCGGTGACGAGGTCGACTCATTACTCTCGCTGTCGTTCACCGGGCAGACGGTGACCGCGCTGCGACACCTGCTCGCCGCGCGGATCGCCGCCGCCGGTCTGCGCGGCGACGCGGCCGAGGATCTCGTCCTGGCCGTCCACGAACTGGTCACCAACGCCGTGCTGCACGGGGGCGGCCGGGGCCGTCTCGAACTGCTCCGGTACCCCGACCGCCTGGTCTGCGAGGTGAGCGACCACGGGCCCGGCGGGCTCGGCCTGACCGTGCAACGGCCGGCCACCGACACCCCGGGCGGTCGCGGGCTCTGGTTGGCTCATCAGCTGACCGGAGCGTTGACCCTCACCCACCGCAGCGATGGCATGACCGCCACGGTCACCGCCCCACTGATCTCGGGCCCGACCGACCCCACCCGGGCGGAGGGCACCGCAACTGGCGACGGCGGGCTGCCGCACCGGTGATCCGGTCCGGCAGCCCGTGCCGGGTCAGCCGTTCTGCTTCTGCTGGCAGGGCACGCAGAAGCGGGCCTGCGGCAGGATCTCCAAGCGCTCACGCGGGATGGCCGTGCCACACTTCTCGCAGTCGCCGTAGCTTCCGCTGCTCATCCGTCGCAACGCGTCGGTGATCTGGGCCAGGCTCTGGCGGGTGGCGGCGATCAACGCGGCGTTGGTGTGTGCCTCGGCCGGGTCGCCGGTGTCAGCGGTCAACTCGGTCAGCCGCGCGGTCTGCGCTTCGAACTCGTGCGTCAACGTCGTCCTGAGGTCGGTCAGCCACTTCTGGTCGAACGTGTCGGTGCTCATGTCGGATCCCTCTCCTGGAAAATAGAAAAGGGCCGAAGCCTTTGGCTTCGCCCTTGGTCGTCCGGTGGGTTGGACGATTCCTGGAGGGCTCCGGCCTGCGGGGCTCGGCTGGCCGTGACCAACCTGCCCGGAAACCCAGACCGTGCGAACCGCCGCAGCCAGCACCGGCGTCGCCGTGACGACGGCGACGCGGTTCATCAGCGCGACGGGGTACATCGAACCACCATAGACGCATTCGCAGGGCAAACCAACGGCAATATCGAGGACCTGGCCGCCGGAGCCGACGGCCCGGCCGAGGAGGGCTCGTACCAGGATCAAAGCCGCTAAAGTGACAAACAGCGGCGGGGTCTGCGCTCCACCCGACCGACCGTTCGCGCGGATTCGGTCCTTCGCTGCCGATCGTCGCCGGACGGGACCCTTGGAGTTGGTGCGATGTCGGAGTCGGTTCGGGCGTTTTTCGACGACCTCACCCACAGCGGTGGTCGGATGCTCCGGAAGGTCTCCGGCAGCGTGCGCTTCGATCTCGCCCACCCCCGCGGAGTGGATCACTGGCTGGTCACCATCGACCAGGGCCGGATCACCGTGTCCCAGGGCGGCGCGGTGGAAGCCGACACGGTGATCGGCGCCGACGAGACGTTGTTCCTCCGGATGGCGCACGGGGAGATCAAGCCCTTGTCCGCCTGGCTGCGCAACGACTTCACCGCGGACGGCGAGTTCCGTTTCGTGATCATGTTGGAGCGCCTCTTCGCCCCGCCGAAGGGGGCCCGCCATCCGCGGGTCGCGGCGATGCTGCCGTCGGCGGACGATCGGGAACCCGCATGAAGCGGATGGTACGCATCCTCGACGGCAACATCTTCGCGCTCAGCGAGGACAACGGGGACATGACCTTCGACCCGCCCAGCCCGAGCGGGTTCTTCGTCTTCGACACCCGCTTCCTGTCCACCTGGCGGCTGACCCTCGACGGCGAGCAGTTGCACCCGCTGGCGATCCACGAGCCGAGCTACTACGAGATCCGCTTGTTCCTGGTCCCCGGCAACCCGACGCACTACGTCGACGCGAAGGTCTCGATCATCCGGGACCGGTGGATCTCCGACAGCAGCTTCACCGAACGCCTCACCGTGCTCAACCACACCTGCGAGCCGGCCGAGTACGTGTTACGCATCGACATCGACAGCGACTTCGCGCCGATCTACAACGTGGTCTGGCCGCGGGCGACGCGGTTGCGCGGATATCGGGAGGTGTTCGAGGACCGGTTGCGGCTCGGCTACCGGCGGGAACGGTTCCACCGCGCCACCGAGGTCTCGACGACCGAACCGGCAGCTGTCGACAACCAGGGGATGACCTACCGGATACAGGTCGACCGACAGGGGCGGTGGAGCACGACCCTGACCGTCCGGAGCCTGGTGCTCCGCCCGGACGGTGCCGACGTACGCGAACAGTTGGGGCACACGCACGGCCAGGTCGGCACCCAGTTGCGCCACGACCTGAGCCGGTGGCTGGCCGACGCGCCCCGACTGCACTGTGACTGGCAACCGCTGACCACGACCTATCGACGCGGCCTGACCGACCTGGCCGGCCTGCGATTCGCCCCGCTCGCGATGCCGCACGAGACGATGCTCACCGCCGGCCTGCCCTGGTCGGCCACCATCGTGGGCCGCGACGCCATCCTCACCTGCTACCAGACCCTGCCCTTCGTCCCCCGCACGGCCGCCACCACGCTCCGGCTGCTCGCCCTGGACCAGGGCACGGTGCTCGACGACTTCCGGGACGAGGAACCCGGGAAGATCCTCAACGAGTTCCGGTACGGGGAGTTGGCGGCCTTCGAGGAGCGACCCCAGTCCCCGTACTTCGGCGGCGCGGACGTCACGCCGCTGTTCGTCGTACTGCTCGACGAGTACGAGCGGTGGACCGGCGACGGCCAACTGGTCCGCGACCTGGAGGAGGCCGCCCGCGCGGCCCTGCACTGGATCGACGAGTACGGCGACATCCGCGGCGACGGCTACCTCTGGTACCGGCGGCGCAACGAGAACAGCGGTGCCATGAACCACTGCTGGAAGGACTCGCCGGAGGCGATCTGCTACCGCGACGGCCGGCTGCCGGGACTGCCCCGCGCCACCTGCGAACTGCAGGGTTACGCGTACGACGCCCGACGTCGTGGGGCCCGGCTGGCCCGTGAGTTCTGGGGTGACCCGGCGTACGCCGACCGCCTGGAACGGCAGGCCGAGGAGCTCAAGCAGCGGTTCAACCGGGACTTCTGGATCGAGCAGGGCGAGTACTTCGCGCTGGCGCTCGGCCCGGACGGCGACCACGTCGACGCCCTCGCCTCGAACATGGGCCACCTGCTGTGGAGTGGCATCGTCGACGAGTCCCGGGCCCCGGCGGTGGCCCGACACCTGCTCGGGCCCCAGATGTTCTCCGGCTGGGGAGTGCGGACGCTGGGCACCGGACAGGCCAGGTACAACCCGCTCGGCTATCACCTGGGCACGGTGTGGCCGTTCGACAACGCGTTGATCGCCGCCGGGCTGCGCCGGTACGGCTTCGTCGCCGAGGCCGGGATCATCGCCGAGGGCGTCATCGACGCCGCCCAGCACTTCGGCGGGCGGATGCCGGAGTCGTTCGCCGGCTACGAACGGGCTCTGACCCGCTATCCCGTGCCGTATCCGGCGGCGAACAGCCCGCAGGCCTCCGCGACCGGCTCGACCTTCCTGCTGCTGCGCACCCTGCTCGGCCTCGAACCGTACGGCGAACACCTGGTGGTCCACCCCGCCATCCCGCAGCGTTTCGGCCGGATCGAGTTGCTCGACATCCCCGGACGGTGGGGGCGGATGGACGCGATCGGCAACGCCCGCATCACCACCTGACCACACCGGACGGTCGACCCCGACCCGGGCCGGCGACCACGGGCGGGCGGGGCGTAACGTGCATCGACATGACCGGAGTGGCCCATTCGCACTGCTCGTACTGCGGCACGGCATATCCCGCGGAGGCCGGTTGGCCCCGGCTCTGCGCGAACTGCGGTCAGACGGTGTGGCGCAATCCGCTGCCCGTCGCGGTGGCACTGCTGCCGGTGCTCACCCCGGACGGTATCGGTGTGGTGGCCGTGCGGCGTGCCATCGAGCCCGCCCGTGGGCTGCTCGCCCTACCCGGCGGCTTCATCGAGTACGGCGAGCGGTGGGCGCAGGCGCTGGTGCGCGAACTGCGGGAGGAGACCGGGCTGGTCGCCGACCCGGACCAGGTCGACCTCGTCGCGGTGCAGAACGCGCCGGCGGGCGGCACCCTGCTCGTCTTCGGTGAACTGCCGGCGCGCCCGATCGAGGAGCTGCCCGCCTCCGCGCCCACGGCGGAGGCCACCGAATGGTTGGTGCTGACCCGGCCGACCGAGTTGGCCTTCTCCACGCACACCGAGGTGCTTGCCGACTTCTTCGCCCGCCACGCCGGCTGACCCGCCCGGTTCCGCGTGACGACTCCCTAGCCGCGCCCCGCCGGCACCGGTGGGGTGGCGAACGGGATGCCGGTGGGTTCGGGCACGGTCACCGCCGGTCGGGCCGGGTGCCGCCACAGGCCACGCTCACCCAGCACCGGCAGCACTCCCTCGCCGAACCAGTATGCCTCCTCCAGATGTGGCTGTCCGGACAGGACGAACTCGTCGATGCCGAGGGCGTGGTACTCGGCGATCCGGTCGGCCACCTCGGTGTGGCTGCCCACCAGGGCGGTGCCCGCGCCGCCGCGGACCAGCCCGACGCCGGCCCAGAGGTTCGGCGAGACCTCCAGGCCGTCGCGGGACCCGCCGTGCAGGTCGAGCATCCGGCGCTGCCCCTCCGACTCGCTGCGACGCAGCCCTTCCTGGGCGGCCCGGATGTCGGCGTCGGCGATGCCGTCGAGCAGCCGGCGGGCCTGCGCCCACGCGTCCTCGCTGGTGTCGCGGGCGATGACGTGCAGCCGGATGCCGAACCGGACGTCGCGTCCGGCTTCGGCGGCCAGCCCTCGGATCCAGTCGAGCTTCGCGGCCACCTGCGCGGGCGGCTCACCCCAGGTGAGGTAGACGTCGCTGTGCCGGGCGGCGACCGGACCGGCAGCGGCCGACGACCCTCCGAAGTAGACCGGCGGCACCGGGTCGGGCAGCCGGGCCAGTCGCGCCCGTTCGACCCGCAGGTACGGCCCGTCGTGGTCGACCGTCGCACCGCCCCACAGCGCCCGCACCACCGTCAGGAACTCGTCGGTACGGGCGTACCGGGCGTCCTTGTCCAGGAAGTCGCCGTAGGCGCGCTGCTCGTGGGCCTCGCCACCGGTGACCACGTTGACCAGCAGCCGCCCACCGGAGAGGCGCTGGAAGGTGGCGCCCATCTGCGCCGCCAGGGTCGGTGAGAGCAGGCCCGGGCGGAAGGCCACCAGGAACTTCAGCCGCTCGGTGACCTCGGTCAGCATGGCGGTGCTCAGCCAGGCGTCCTCGCACCAGGCGCCGGTGGGCGTGAGGGCGCCGACGAAGCCCAACTGCTCGGCCGTACGGGCGATCTGGCCCAGATAGGCGACGGTCGGCGGACGGGAGCCACCGGCTCTGCCCACCGGCACGCCGTGACCGCCGCCCACGATGTCCCGGCTGTCGCCGTACGTGGGCAGGAACCAGTGGAAGGTCAACATGGCTCGATCCTCCGGGCGCGGGTTGGCTGCTCCGACCGGCCGTCCTCGACGCGCTCGGGAACGACCACGCGAACAGACTACCCATAAAACCTATCGAGTTAGTAGGCTGCTGTCGCCGCTGGACCTCATCGATGTCCACGGGACCCCTTTTCGCCGTCGAGGAGTGCTCATGCGTACCCCTGCCCCGCGCCGTTCCCGCGTCGTCACCGCCGCCCTGACGGTGCTCACCCTGGTCGCCGTCGGGGCGCTGACCGGCTGCGCCGACGATCCGGCCGGCAGCGACGACACGCCCCGACTGCGCATCGGCTACCAGCGTTTCGGCGGGCTGAGCCTGGTCAAGGCCCGAGGTGAAGCGCCGGACGCCGAGTGGTCGCTGTTCGAGAGCGGACCGGCGCTGACCGAGGCGCTCAAGGCCGGCTCCATCGACATCGGCCAGACCGGAGAGGCACCGCCGATCTTCGCCGCCGCCGGCCGGATCCCGTTCCAGATCATCGGGACCTCGGAACCGGTCCCGCAGGGCGAGGCCGTACTCGTCAAGGAGGACTCCGGCCTGCGCACCTTCGCCGACCTCAAGGGCCGTACGGTGGCGCTCAACAAGGGCTCCAACGTGCACTGGCTGCTGGTCCGCCTGCTGGAGGCCAACAACCTGACGTTGTCGGACATCAACGTCAAGTACCTCAAGCCCGCCGAGGCCCGGCCCGCCTTCGACAACGGGCAGGTCGACGCCTGGATCATCTGGGACCCCTACTTCGCCCTCGCCGAACGACCCGGGGTACGGATCCTCGCCGACGCCACCGGCCTGGCCAGCAACCGCGAGTACGTGCTGGCCCACCCGGACGCGTTGACGAACAAGTCCCCGCAGATCGAGGCGTTCCTGCGCACCTACCGCACGGTCACCGACTGGGGTATCGCCAACCCCACCGAACGCGCCGCGGTGCTCGCCCCGGAACTGAAGATCCCCGAGGACGTCACCAGCCGGGCGCTGGCCCGCAGCGCCCGCGCGCTGGCACCGGTCACCCCGGCCGTCGGCGACGAGTTGCAGGCCATTGCCGACGGGTTCACCACCCTCGACCTGATCCCCGGCACCGTGGACATCCGGGCCCGGATCGACGGGCGATTCAGCGAGGTGTTCGAGTGACCCGGGCGACCGCCGTACGGCCCGCACCTGTCACCGCCCCGGCCACCGCACCGGGCGGGCCCGCACGGCCCGGACGCGGCCTGGCCTGGCGTCGGTCGACCACCCCGCTGCTGCTGGTCCTCGGGTGGGAACTGGCGGCCCGGTCCGGGGTGCTGGCCGCGGAGAAGCTGCCCGCACCCAGCGCGGTGCTGGCCACCGGTTGGCGACTGACCCGCGACGGCACCCTGCTGACCCACCTGCTCGACTCGCTCACCCGGGCCGGCGTCGGGTTGCTCATCGGCGGCGGACTCGCCGTCCTGCTCGGCGCGCTCGCCGGGCTGCTGCGCATCGGCGACGACCTGGTCGACCCGCCGGTGCAGATGGCCCGGATGCTGCCCCACCTCGGGTTGGTGCCGCTGCTGATCATCTGGGTCGGCATCGGCGAGTCGCTGAAGATCAGTCTGGTCGCCCTGGGCGCGTTCTTTCCGCTCTACTTCAACACCTACGCCGGCATCCGGGACATCGACGAACGGCTGGTCGAGGCGGCCCGCACCTGCGGGCTGGGAGCGCTCGCCCGGCTGCGACACGTGGTGCTGCTGGGCGCGCTGCCCGCGCTCTTCCTCGGCCTGCGGCTGGCCATCGGCGCGGCCTGGCTCAGCCTCGTGGTCGGCGAGCAGGTCAACGCCCAGACCGGCATCGGCTTCCTGATGATGGAGGCCCGTGAATTCAGTCAGACCGACGTGGTGGTCCTCGGCCTGCTCGTGTACGCCCTGCTCGGCCTGCTGTCCGACGTCGCGATCCGGATCGTGGAGAGGAGGACGCTGACATGGCGTCGCGGACTTCGAGCCAGCTGACCGGGCCACTGCTCACCGCGACCGGCGTACGCCGCCGGTTCGGTGCCACCACGGTGCTGACCGGCGTGGATCTGCGCATCACACCGGGGGAAGTGGTCGCCCTGCTCGGCGGCAGCGGCTCCGGCAAGAGCACCCTGCTGCGGGTGCTCGCCGGCCTCGACGACGAGGCCACCGGCGAGATCACGTTGCGCGGCCGGGCGGCGGTGGTGTTCCAGGAACACCGTCTGCTGCCGTGGAAACGGGTGGCGGACAACGTCGCGCTCGGTCTGAGCGGTCCGGACGTGGCCGAGCGGGTCGCCCGGGCGCTGGCCGAGGTCGGCCTCGCCGAGCGGCACCGGGCCTGGCCCGCCGAACTCTCCGGCGGGCAGGCGCAGCGGGTGGCGGTCGCGCGGGCGCTGGTCCGCGAGCCGGACCTGCTGCTGCTCGACGAGCCGTTCGGCGCGCTCGACGCGCTCACCCGGCTGCGGATGCAGGGCCTGCTGCGCCGGCTGCGGGCCGAACACGGCTTCGCCGCGCTGTTGGTCACGCACGACGTGGAGGAGGCACTGCTGCTCGCCGACCGCCTGCTCGTCCTGGAAGCCGGTGTCATCGCCGAGGAACTGCCGGTTGACCTCGGGCCCACCCGCTCCCCCGACGATCCGGCCTTCGGCGCGCTGCGCCGCCGGCTGCTCGACCGCCTCGGCGTACCCGCCCTGTGAGGACCGGCGCGCGGCCGGGAACCGTCGTCCGGTCCCCGGCCGCGCGCCGGTGCCGCCTCTCAGCTGAGGGTGAACCCGGCGAACAACAGCGAGGCCAGGCCGAGCGCGAGAACCAGGTTGAACACGGTGGCAGCACCGAACACCGCGATGGGACGCCAGCCGGCCTGCCGCAGCGCCGCCACCCGGACCTCCAGGCCGATGCTGACGAACGCCAGGATGAAGAACCAGGTCCGCAGGTCGTTGACGATCGCGATGGTGGCCTTGCCGTCGGCGCCGACCGCCTTCAGGTACCAGGTGGCGATCACCGACGCCGCGACGAAGCCGAGGACGAACTTCGGAAAGCGGCGCCACAGTTCACCCAGCCCTGGCCGGGCCGACCCGGGCCGCCGTTCGACGTGCAGGGCGAAGTACGCGGTGAGCGCCACCGCCACCACGCCCATCAACGCGTTCTGGGTGACCTTGACGATGCTGGCGATCTGGAGTGCGTCCTCGCCGGCCAGCGCCCCGGCCGCGGTGACCGCCGCGGTGGTGTCGATGTTGCCGCCGATCCAGGCACCGGCCACCGCCGGTGACAGCCCGAGCACGTCGGCCAACCAGGGCAGCAGGAAGATCGACGGAAGGGCAAAGACGATCACCAGGCTCGCCGTGTAGGCGAGTTGTTCACGACGGGCGCGGACCGCCCCGGCGGCGGCGATGGCGGCGCTGACTCCGCAGATCGACACCGCGGAGGCGAGCAGGGCGCGCAGCTTGTCGTCCAGGCCGAGCCGCCCGGCCAGCCACCAGGTGAACAGGAACACGCCGGAGATCAACAGGAGCGCCTGGGCGATGGCGGGCCCGGCGGCACTGGCGATCACCGCCAGATTGATCGAGGCACCGAGCAGCACCAGGCCGGTCTTGATGAAGAACTCGGTACGGAATGCGGCGGCGATGCGGTCGTGTAACCCGGTCAGCGTGACCACCAGATTGCCGAGCAGACCGAGCACGATGGCGTAGACGGGATATTCGATCGCCGCCGCGACATCCTCCAGCGCCGTGCCGGCCGCCCACTCGGGCACCTGCTGTTCGAGATAGCGGGTGAGCGCGGCGAGGAGCACGACCACCAGCAGGCCGGCGGCCGTCCAGGCCCAGAACCTGCGGTCTCGCGGCGGCGGGGCGAGGAGCCCGGCCTGCGGCGCGGTCTGGGCGGCACCTCGGGTTGCCTCGGTGGCCATCAGGGCACCAGCCCAGCGGGGATCGCACCGGCCAGGACCAGGCAGAGCAGAGCGAGACCCAGGATGGTGGCGGCCCAGTCCTCGTTGATGGAGAACCGGCTTTCGGGTGCGGTGGGTGACGGTTGGGGTTCCAGCTTGGTCATGATCGTCTCTTTCGACAGATCGACGGGGCGGACCGCCCGCCGACGGCGGAAGCACCGATGAAGTAGGCCTATATTCCTACCGGGAAACTAGGTTTTCAAGCCCTTGTCCGTACCCGTTCGTCGGGGCCCGCCGCATCACCGGCAATCCCGTCCGGCACAACGTCCACCCATGCCGCAGGCGTGACCGGCGACGGCGCGGGTAGACGGCGACGCCGCACCCGCAGCGGTTCGGTCGGGTTCCGCCACGCCCGACCGGCGGAGACGACCCCGGGGGACGAATGACAAGCGGACCGCAGGCCCACGTCGATGTCGTGGAACTGCGGGTCCATGGTGTGTCCGGCGCCGGGGCCGAGCAGATCCTGAACCGTCCGCACAGCTACCAGGTCGCCGGGGACGGCAGCGGGGGCTTCTACCGGCCGCATCCGGACTATCCGGATGCCAAGGGCCCGGCCGGGGTGACCCTGGAGGCGTACCGGTGGAGCGATCTGCCCTCCGGGACGACGGTCCGGACCTTGTCGCTGATGTTCCTGTTGCCGTTCATGCTCTGCAACGTCGCCATCTGGATGCGACCGGCGACCCAGGGCACCTCGGGCGCGGGGATCAAGGCGACCTGCCGGCTGCTCGCCCTCACCCTCACCATGCTGTACGTGCTCGCCACGATGGGGGTGGCACTGGACCTGATCGCCGTCCGGTGCATGTCGAACCCGTTCTGCACGGCGAACCGGCCGTGGTTGTCCTGGCTCAGCGGACGACCCACCGGCCTACGCCTGTCGGTGCTCGCCCTGGCACCGGCCGCCGCCCTCGGGCTCGTCTGGCGGCTCGGCACACGACCGGGGCACAACTTCGACGCCTTCCACCGGGCGACCAACGAGTCGAAGCCCCACGCACTCAGCGCGGTGGGTCAGTGGGACGGCGCGCCGCTGGTGGGTCGCCTGCGTTCGCTGCACGTCGCCGCCGGCTTCGCCACCCTGAGCATCGGCCTGCTCATCGCCCGTTGCTTCGCCGGCACGTCGGCGCCGAGTGTCGCTCTCACCGTCGTGGCGACCGCGATACTCGGTGCCTGCGTCACGATGCTCTGCGTCCAGCGGTGGATCGACGCCCCGGACAGCGGACGGGCTGACCGGTTCTGTTCCTTTCTGCGCACCGCTGCCTGCGTGCTCACCGTAATGGTCCTGGTCGTGGTGGCGGTCGACCCGACACCCTGGCGATCGGCGGTGGGGTTGCCCGGATACAGCGTGATGGTCGGCCTGGTCATCCTCGCGCAGACGGCCCTGCTGCTCACCCTCGGCGTGGCGGCCCTCGCCACCCGTGGTCAACTACGCGACAAGGTGAGCGTGGCGGGCCGGGCGCGCGGCGGGGGCATCGACCCGGAGGAGTCGCGGCGTGGATTCGGCTGTGACGGGCTCGGATCGGGACCGTTGCAGGGGCTCGGCGCACCGGTCATCGCCGCCACCGCGACCGGTCTGGCGCTCGCCCTCACCGCAGACCTCGTCTTCCGGGTCGCGGATCTGCTCAATCGCCGTGCCCGGGCCGACGACGAACGCACCGTCTCCGCGCCGCTCGGCTTCAAATGGGCGATCTTCGTGTTCCTGCTGGCGGCGGTGACCGTCCTGGTGGGCGCGGTGGTGCTGAACCTGGCGAGTCGGTCCGTACGGATCAACAGCGCCCGGGCCACCGTGGCCCGCGACTTCCCCCATGCCCCCGCCGCAGCCCGGCACCGGCTGCAGCAGGTCGAACACACCATCGCCCGAGCACGGTTCACCGAACGTCTGGAGACCCTCGCGGTGATCTACGCCGGTGTGGTCGGCGCGGGGTTACCCACCATCCTGCTCGGAATGTTGCAACTCGCCCCCGGCCACGTCGTCGAGCAACTGACCGGGATACCGGAGGCGGCGACCAACTTCGGCATCCAGGTGGGCAGCTTCCTCATCGCGGCCGTGGTGCTCGCCCTGCTCATCGGCGGCATCTTCGCCTACCGCACGGCCGAGTTCCGCCGGTACGTCGGGGTGCTGTGGGACCTGGGCACCTTCTGGCCCCGGGCGGCACACCCGTTCGCTCCGCCCTGCTACGCCGAACGGGCGGTGCCGGAGCTGAGCCGACGGATCACCTACCTCACCGAGCAGGGTCACGGCGTCCTGCTGACCGGGCACAGCCACGGCGCGGTGCTGCTCGCCGCCACGGTGCTGCAACTGCCCCGTGAGGTCTGCGGCCACCTGGCCCTGCTCACGTACGGGTCCCCACTGCGCCGGCTGTACGGGCGACTGTTCCCCGCGTACGTCAACGAGCAGGTGCTGCTCGATGTGGGCAGGCGGGTGAACTGGCGGTGGCTGAACCTGTGGCGCGACACCGACCCGATCGGCGGTTGGGTCTTCTCACCGCACCGCCCGGGCCGGGATCCGGTGCTGCCCGGGCCACCGGGCACCGTCGATCGACGCCTCCGTGACCCGGTCGACGTGGTTCCCCCGCCCGGCGACAGCGTGCCACCACAGATCATCGGGCACTGGCCCGGCGAGGCCGATCCCCGGTTCCGGGCCGCGGTGACGGATCTGGCCGACCGGCTGCGCAACCGGCTGCCCTGAGCAGGGCGCTCGGCGACGTCGGTTCCACCGACGGCGGATATCCTTCGCCGGGTGAGCACCTCCCGCAGTGGCGAGCGGACCTTTGTCGCATCGAACCGCAAGGCCCGGCACGACTACACCATCCTCAAGACGTACGAGGCCGGGATCGTGCTGGCCGGCACGGAGGTCAAGTCGCTGCGGGCCGGCCGCGTCTCGCTTGTCGACGCCTTCGCCCAGGAACGCGACGGGGAGATCATGCTGTACGGCCTGCACATCGCCGAGTACGGCTACGGCAGTTGGACCAACCACGCTCCCCGCCGGACCCGCAAGCTGCTGCTGCGCCGAGTGGAGATCGACCGGATCCTGGCGCAGATCCGGGAGGGCGGGTTCACCCTGGTGCCACTGTCGATGTACTTCTCCGACGGCTGGGCCAAGGTCGAACTCGCCGTGGCCAAGGGCCGCAAATCGTACGACAAGCGTCAGGCGCTCGCCGCCCGCGACGCGGACCGGGAGATCGCCCGCGAGTTGGGCCGTCGTCTCAAGGGGCGGTCACGGCCCAGCTGACGGCGAGGGCGCCGGCAACGGCACCAGACCGCCGCAGCGCGGATCGGGCGGGCCCACCGGTCGACGCGGCATGAGCCATTCCAGCGCGGTGTCCTCCACCGGCCATCGGGCGACGGTGACCCGGCTGCTCGGCACCCGGTCGGCGTCCGGGCAGAGCACCTGCGCCCGCACCTCGTCGTTGGGCAGGAAGCGGACCTCGCCGGAGCGGCTCAGCACGATTGTCATCCGGTCGGTCACCGTCACCGCCTCGCCCAGCACCACCTCCTGGGTCTGCGGCTCACCGACCTCGACGGCCACCGCAGGCAGCAACGGGACGCGCAGGAACACCGCTCCCGTCAGCAACGGCAGCAGCCCGCCGACGGCGTAGATGACCGTCCGGGTCACCGCCGGGGCCATCCGCGCCGGCACCGGGCCGGTCAACACCAGCGCACCGGCGGGCGGGAGCGCCAGCAGCAGGGCCGTGGCCAGCTCGCCGTGTCCGACGGCCGACCGGATGGCCGGTGCGAGCCAGGCGTAGCTGGCCGCCGCCACGACGACCGGCAGGATCAGGCCGGTGGCCAGCAGCAGTCGCGGTCGATCCGGGTAGCGGCTGCGGGTGTGCAGGGCGACCAGCCAGACCAGCATCATCACCAGCCCGGGCAGGAACCGCAGCTGCCAGGTGAGGGCGGCGAGCGCCGCCGCCACGACCAGCACCCAACCCGGCGTACGCGCGGCGGCGTACGCCAGCAGCGAGCGCTCCGGGTCGAACCGCTGCGGGGCGCTGACCTGCAACAGTCGACCGAGCACGACCGGCACCAGCACCACCAGCGGTACCGCCCAGACCAGCGCGATGAGCAGTGCGCTGAGCAGCCCGAGCGGACTGACGTACTGCACCAGCAGCAGCATTGTCGACATGTCCTGTCGACTGAGCCGCCACAACCGCAGCACCAGCAGCAGTACCGGGAATGCCGGCAGCAGGGTCAGCAGCCACTGCTGCGTCTGGCGCGCACCCGGACGGCGGCGGCCGACAGGCCCGGCCGTGGTTGGTTCGGGTGCCGCCAGGCGGACCTCTCCCATGGCCACTGCCGCACCTCCACCTTGTCCGCCGGGCCGGGCGGTGGCTGCTGGTCAACCGCAACCTGCTGCTGATCGTTGTACTTCTGGGAGTAGCCGAAGTAGCGGTCGAAGGCCGTCCGCCACCGCTTGCCGTTACGGCCGTTGCGCGCCTCTTCCAGAGAGAGATTGACCAGGTCACGCATGGCCGGATCGGGGCCGGTGTTGACCCCCCACAGTTCATCACCGTCGGCACCGATGTCGAAGTGACGCAACGGCTTGGGGTTCGTCAGCTTCGTGACCGGCGGTGCCTGCTCGGCGAGGGGCGGAGCCACGAATCCGGCCAGCACCGCCGCGTCGGTGGTGACCGCGTCGATCGTGCCGTCGTACAGCTCCTGGATGCACTGGCTGATCCGGTTGCGGCCGTGGGCCTGCGCACCGGCCGCAGCCAGGTTCTGCTCGGCCGTCGAGGTCGCCAACGTGCAGACCTTGCGGCCGGCGAGATCGGCGAACGTGGTCGGTGCCAGCTTGCTGTCGGCGCGGGTGACCACCGACTGCTCGGTCTGCAGGTAGGGCGCGGAGAAGACCACACCCTGGCGTCGGCGATCCTCGGTGATGCTGTACGAGGCGATGACCAGATCGACGGTGACGAAGCGGCCGTCCGGAGTGCGGGCCTGCCGACGGGCCCGGTCCTCGCTCTCGATGGGCAGAAACCGCACCCGTGGCGCGTCGAAACCGAGATCCTCGGCGATCATGTAGGCGATCTCGATGTCGAAGCCCACGAACGCGCCGTTCTCCAGCAGCTGCGACACGCCCGGCTGATCGTCCTTGACCCCGATCAGCAGCTCCTGCTTGCCGGTGAGCCCGGCTCGTTCCCGCAACTGGTCACGACTGGGCGGGCCGGTCACACTGACCACCCGCACCACCGTGACCGCGGCCACCACCAGCAGCACGAGCAGCGCGGCGAGGCGCAGCCACCGCATCCGGGGCGTGGGACCGGAGCTCGCGGGCGCGCCGCTCGATGCTTCGGATCCGCTCATCGTCACCCCCGGCTACGCCCATCGTGAGGGTCTATTGTGGCCGACCAGCACCACCGGGTGACCCACAGTTACCCAAGCGAGATGCGTGTCGAGGCGACGCAGGACGATCAGCCGTCGAGCAGGTCGGCGTGTCCGGCGCGCAGCCGGGCCAGCTCGGCGTCGCCCGGCGCGGCCCGGCGCTCCAACGCGGCCCACACCTCGGCCAGCGCCGCCCGCATCGCGCGCAGCTCGGCGGCGTGTCGGCGACCGGCCTGCTCACGCTGCGCTTCGAGGCGACGGGACCAACCCGCGGTGACCTCGGCGAGCCGGCCGGCGTCGGCACGAGCCTGCGCGGCGCTGCGGGCAGCGTCGGCCGGCACGATCGCGGCGACCGGCCGGGAGTCACCGTCGCGGGTGACCACGGTGACGGTGTCGGTCAGCTCCGCCATCGCGACGAGCTGACTCAGTCGGGTGCGCGCCTCGCGCAGCGGCAGCGAGCGCGGTGGGGTGTTGCGCGGGGTGAGGGCGGGGACAGCCATGAATACATGATGGGTACCGGGTACGACACTTTCCGCCACCGTCCATGAGGGACCGCGCAGATCGGTGCGCGCGGGTCAGCGCGGCGGGTGGTCCCGGCGGGACGGGAACTGGGCACCGGGGCGGGCCAGGGTCGAGCGGGCACGCAACCCGACCGGGTCCGGCGAGTCGACGCCGACCGGGTCGGCTGCCGGGGCCCGGCGGGCGGCCAGGTAGGCCGCGGCGGCCCGGTCCTCGTCGGTGGGCGCCGCGAGCAGCGCGTAGACCAACCCCACCACGCCGAAGATCACGAGCAGTACGATCGGGATCAGCAGGCTGCCCGCCTCCGCGCCGGCGACCTCCCCCCGCCGCTCGTGCAGGTGCACCGACAGGGCGCTCATCCCGGTGAAGTGCATACCGTTGACCGCCACGCCCATCACCAGCGCCGACGCGAAGATCGCCACGCCGCGACGTACCGTCATCGCGAGCCACAGCGCGGCGGTGGCGGCGACCACGGCGATCAGCACGGAGAGCGCGACCCGGGTGGGGTCGTACCCGAGTTCGCCGTTGAGCCGCATCGCGGCCATGCCGGTGTAGTGCATCGCCGCCACCCCGGCACCGGTGAACAGCCCACCGGCGAGCACCCGTACCGCCGACAGCCGACCGGTGCCGACGATGGCCAGCCCGATACCCACCGCCACCACCGCGAGCAACGCGCTGACAACGGTGACCGGCACGTCGTACCTGATCCGGGAGCCGCTCACGGCGAAGCCGAGCATCGCCATGAAGTGCATCGTCCAGATGGCGGTGCCGCCGATGGCCCAGGCCGCGAGAATTCCCCACCAGGCCCGCTGGCCGGCACTCGACGCGGTACGGATCCGGCCCGCACAGATCAGCCCGAGAACGGACCCCAGAACCGACAGCGCGTAGCTGAGGGCGGGTGTGATCCATCCGTACTCAAAGTGATTGATTTCCGCCACGACGGCTCCCCCCAGAGCTTCCACCGGCACGCGGATTACGCGCCGGTAGAATGATCAGGGAAGCGTTCACCAGGCACAATAGGAACAGTTGTCGGATGCGAACCGTTGCCGTTCGGTGACCTCACCGCCAGCCCGACTCAACCTTACGGTGAGTGACGAAGCGGATCAGGCCGGCGCGTGGTAGGCGAGCACACCCCGGTTGACGACACCGATCGCCTGCCGGGCGGTGGCCCGAAGCTCCGCCGCGGCACCACCGGAGTCGGCGACCTGACCGAGCAGGTCCACCACCTGACGAGCCCAGCGGACGAAGTCACCGGCCGGCATCTCGCCGTCGAGTTCGTGTCCACTGGCCAGCACCTTGGCCAGCGCCTCGCCCCGGGCCCACCGGTAGATCGGCCAGGCGAAACCCAGATCCGGCTCGCGGGTGACGGTCAGACCACGGGCGGCCTCGTCGGCCTCGATCTCGCTCCACAGCTTCAACGTCGCGTCGACCGCCTCGGCGACCGGACCGCGCGGCAGGGACGCCCGTTCGTCGACGTCACGCCGGGCCTCGAAGACCACCACCGAGACCGCGGCGGCCAGTTCGGCCGGCGACAGCCCGTCCCAGACCCCCCGACGTAGGCACTCCGCCACCAGCAGGTCGGCCTCGGTCCAGATCCGACCCAGCATCCGCCCGGCGTCGGTCACCTCGCCCTCGGCGGTGAGATAGCCCCGGGTGGTGAGCAGGGCGACGATCCGGTCGAAGGTACGCGCCAGCGATCCCGTCCGACCGGCCACCCGCTCACGCAACTCCTCGGTGTCACGCTCCAACCGGCGGCGACGCTCCGCCCAACGGGCGTGCTCCTCCCGCTCCGGGCAGGCGTGACAGGGGTGTCGCCGCAACTCGGCCCGCAACTGGGTGAGCTGGTGGTCCTCGCCCGACTGCCGGCCCCGGGCGCCTCGACGGCTGTGCCGGTCCAGGCCGGTGCCGCTGACCTGCGCCGCCAGGTCACGACGGGCCGCCGGGTTGCGGGGGTTGAAGTGCTTGGGCACCCGGATGCGGGCCAGCACCTCGGCCGGCGTGGTGAAATCGCCGGGGCTGATCCGCCCGGCCCAGCGATCCTGGGTCAGCACCAGCGGACGCGGCTCGCTGAACCCACCGGCGGCCGGGTCGAGCACCACGGCCAGGCCGGCGCGCCGACCCGACGGCACCCGGATCACGTCACCGACACGCAGCCGCTCCAACGCGGCCACCGCCGCCGCCCGGCGCTGGCTCTGGCCCTGCCGGGCGAGCGCCCGCTCCCGGTCGGCGATGGACACCCGCAGCGCGAAGTACTCGTCGAAGTCACCGTGGTGGCACTCCGCCTCCACGCCGTACGCCTCGATGGTTTCGGTGTTGCGCTGCACCTGCCGGGCCAGGCCGACCACCGACCGGTCCGCCTGGAACTGGGCGAACGAGGACTCCAGCAACGCGCGGGCCGGGTCGGCGCCGACGCTGCCGACCAGGTTGACCGCCATGTTGTACGAGGGCCGGAAGCTGGACCGCAGCGGGTACGTGCGGGTCGACGCCAGACCCGCCACGTGCCGGGGGTCGGTTTCCGGGGACCACACCACGACGGCGTGCCCTTCCACGTCGATGCCCCGCCGCCCGGCCCGCCCGGTGAGCTGGGTGTACTCCCCCGGCGTCAGGTCGACGTGCGCCTCGCCGTTGTATTTGACCAGGCGCTCCAGCACCACGCAGCGGGCCGGCATGTTGATGCCCAGGGCCAGGGTCTCGGTGGCGAAGACCGCCTTGACCAGCCCTCGGACGAACAGCTCCTCGACGACCTCCTTGAACACCGGCAGCATCCCGGCGTGGTGGCTGGCCAGCCCACGCTCCAGGCCGTCGAGCCATTCCCAGTAGCCCAGCACCGACAGGTCCTCGCCGGGGATGGCGGTCACCCGGGACTCCACCACCCGACGGATCTCGGCCCGTTCCTCGGGCGAGGTGAGTCGCAGCCCGGCGGCCAGGCACTGCTGCACGGCCGCGGCGCAACCGGCCCGGCTGAAGATGAACAGGATCGCCGGCAGCAGCCCTTCGCGGTCCAGCCGCTCGACGATGTCCGGCCGCGACGGCCCACGCCAGCGCGGTCCCCGCCGCCCGCCCCAGCCGGCGGCGCGTCCTTCGCCCAGGTCGAGACGGCGGACCGTCTCCCGGGTGTAGCGCAGCAACTCCGGGTGCACATCGTGCTTACGGGCGGCGGCCGCATCGTGGAACAGGTCGAACATCCGCTTGCCGACCAGCATGTGCTGCCACAGCGGCACCGGCCGGTGCTCGCTGACCACCACCGTGGTCTCGCCCCGCACGGTGATCAGCCAGTCGGCGAACTCCTCCGCGTTGGACACGGTCGCCGACAGCGACACCAGGGTGACCGAGGCGGGCAGGTGGATGATGACCTCCTCCCACACCCCGCCCCGGAACCGGTCGGCGAGGTAGTGGACCTCGTCCATCACCACGTACGCCAGGCCCTCAAGGGTGGCCGAGCCGGCGTAGAGCATGTTGCGCAGCACCTCGGTGGTCATCACCACCACCGGGGCGTCGCCGTTGATGGCGTTGTCGCCGGTGAGCAGCCCGACCTGCGCGGCGCCGTAGCGGTCGACCAGATCGTGGTACTTCTGGTTGGACAGCGCCTTGATCGGCGTGGTGTAGAAACACTTGCGTCGCGCGCCGTCGGTCGGCACCGGCTGCCCGGGCGTGCCGCGCAACGCCAGGTGTACGGCGAACTCGCCGACCACGGTCTTGCCGGCGCCGGTGGGCGCGCACACCAGCACGCCGCTGCCCCGCTCCAGCGCCTGACACGCCTCACGCTGGAAATCGTCAAGATCGAACCCGATGTCAGAGGTGAATTCTTCCAGCGCCGGGAACTGTGAGGCCTGGGCGGCCCGGCGGCGCGCCGCGGCGTACCGCTCGGCGGGGCTCGACATGTTCTCAAGATTAGTCCGTACGCCTGACAGGTACCCGGCAAGGCCGACCGGCAGCCGGGTCGGAGGGGGTCGGTAGGGTGCAGCACGTGCCGGATCATGCCGAACCGACCGACTCCGTACGCGACGTCCAGCCGACCCCGTCCCGCCGTCCGGTGGAGGCGGTGCTGCTCGACTTCCACGGCACGCTCGCCCAGGTGGAGGAGCCGCGCGAGTGGGTCCTGGCCGCCGCCGCCACGTGTGGCGTGGATCTTGACCGGGTCCGGGCCACCTCGCTGGCCGACCGGCTGCTCACCGCAGGTCGGGCCGGCGGGCCACTGCCCGCCCGGGTGCCACCGCAACTGGCCGAGCTGTGGGCCGACCGGGATCTCTACGAGCACGCCCACCGGGGCGCGTACACCGGGCTGGCCGCCACGGTCGACGCGGGCATCGACGGCTTCGCCGACGCCCTCTACGAGCGGGTGCTGACGCCCGAAGGCTGGGTACCGTACCCGGACACCGCTCCCACCCTGGCGGCCCTGCGGGCGGCCGGCGTACGGGTGGCCGTGGTCAGCAACATCGGCTTCGACATCCGCCCCCACTTCGCCGCCTGGGGCCTCGCCGACCTGGTCGACGCCTTCGTCCTCTCGTACGAGGTGGGTCGCTGCAAGCCGGACCCGGCGATCTTCTGGCGCGCCTGCGGCATGCTCGGCGTCGACCCGGAGCACGCCCTCATGGTCGGCGACACCCCCGCCGACGCGGGAGCCGTGGCAGCCGGCTGCGCCGCGCTGGTACTCCCGACCGCCGACGTAGGCCACCCCAACGGCCTAGGCTCCATCCTCCCCCTCACCACCCTGTAACCCCCCCACCCCCACCACCCCCACCGCTCCCACCGCCCCCGCGACCTTGGACCGCCCCCGCGACCTTGCACTTCTGGTCGCCGATATAGGGCATACGCCCGTTATTCCCCGACCGAAAGTGCAAGATCGCGGGGCAGGGCTGGGAGGGGCGCGCGGGTGGGGAGGGTGGGTGGGCTGCGGCGGGGGTGGGGTGGGTGGTTAGGGGAGGAGGAGGTGGAGGGCGGAGGGGATGGCGGTGATGGTGATCGGGAGGGGGAGGCAGCGCTCGCCGTCGGCGTAGGTGGTGATGTCGGGTGCGGCGAGCTCGACGGTGCGCGCTCGGTAGCTGCGTACCAGCGGGTGGTGGATGTGGGTGCCGTGGTAGATGTTCGGCTTCTCGCGGATCAGCATGCGCCGGTTGAACCGCCCGCCCACGACGATGTCGAGCAGTCCGTCGGTCGGGTCGGCGTCCGGGCAGATTCGCATGCCGCCGCCGTAGGACGCACAGTTGCCGACGGCCACCAGCGCGGCGTCCAACTCGTGGGTTTCCCCGTCGAGGCGCAGCGTGTAGCGGCGCGGGCGCAACCGGGCCAACTCCACCAGGATCGCCAGGTCGTACCGGCGCGGGCCGCGCGGCCAGCGCATCCGGTTGGCCCGTTCGTTGACGATCGCGTCGAAGCCGGCCGCGAGCACGGCGCCGAACCAACGGTGTTCGCCGGTCGCCGTGGTGATCCGGGCGAGGTCGACGGGGCGGGAACGGCCGTCCCGCAGCGCCGTCGCGATGGTGTCCACGGCCGTCAGTGGATCGGCCGGGAAGCCGGTCTCGACGGCGAAGTCGTTGCCGGTGCCGGCCGGGACCGCGCCGAACGGCACCCGGGTGCCGGCCACCGCCTGCAGGGCCACGTGCACGGTGCCGTCGCCGCCCACCGCGACCAGCGCCGCCGCCCCGTCGGCCACCGCCTCGTGGCAGACCGCCTCGGCCTGGCCACGGGTGTACGCGTCCAGCACTCGCACCGGGCGTCCACCCGCCGACAGGCGGTCCAGCACCTCGGGTAGCAGTCGCCGGTGCCGTCCTCGACCAGCGGTGGGGTTGGCCAGTACGGCGACCGGCCGACCTGCGGCTGGGCGGTGATCGCCAGGTGTCACAGCGGCTGGCTGATCGGCGGCTGCGGGGGGATCGTCAGGTGTCACGGCGTACGCCGTACCCGTACCGGCTGCGGCTGGGCCCTCGCTGTCAGACGCAGGTCGGCGGCCTCTTCGCCGCCGGCGCGCACGACCCGGGCGCTCGGTCGCGTCGGCCCGCACCGCGGGCGGTCGCGCCAACCGCCGCCGCCCGGGACCTGCCTGACATTTGTCACGGCCAAGAGTGTGGCACACACCTCACGTCATGACTGATCACACTGGAAGCGCCATAGGCCGAATAGACAAACTCATATCAGCCAGCAAGACCGAGGGCTCAGCCGATCAGCGGAGGGAGTGGTCACGGTGGACGATCGCTACGACAGCTACTGCGCCGCCGACCGGCACTTCTACGACTCGCTGGGCAACGCCACCGCAGAGCCCACCTTCGCGGCGGCCCGGCGGCCCCTGCCCGACGGTTGGCGCACCGAGCCGCTCGACGACTGGCTGATCTACGCCCCGGACGGCGGCTCGTTGCCGCAGCAGGGCTGGAAGATCCACGTGTCGGCGACCCTGGACAACGCCGAACGGGTGCTGGACGCGATCTGGGACTACTGCGTCCCGCGTGGCCTGTCGTTCAAGTTCCTCCGCGGCCCTCGCACCCTGCTGCTGCGCAACTCCAAGTACGCCTCCCGGGCGGCCAGCGGCAAGTTCGTCACCGTCTACCCGCACGACGACGCCGAACTGGAACTGGTCTGCAAGGAACTCGACGAGCTGCTCGCCGGCGAGTCCGGTCCGTACATCCTGAGCGATCTGCGCTACGGCTCAGGCCCGGTGTACGTACGCTACGGCGGCTTCGCCGCCCGCTACTGCCACTCCGCTGACGGCCAGGTCGTCCCGGCGATCGAGGACGACAACGGCGCCCTGGTGCCCGACCGCCGCGACCCGGTCTTCCACGTACCGTCCTGGGTGACGCTGCCCGACTTCCTCGCGCCGCACCTGGCCGCCCGCAACGCCACAAGCACCGACGAGGTGCCGTACCGGATCGAGAAGGTCATCCACTTCTCCAACGGCGGTGGCCTCTACATCGGCCGGGACCTGCGCACCGACACGCAGGTGGTGCTCAAGGAGGCACGACCGTACGCCGGTCTGGACGCCGACGGCACCGACGCGGTGGCCCGCCTCAGCCGCGAGGCAGCGGCGCTGCGTCGACTCGCCGACCTCCCGCAGGTGCCCCGGGTGCACGACGAGTTCACCCTCGGCGAGCACCGGTTCCTGGCCCTGGAGTTCATCGAGGGCCGGGCGCTGAACAAGGTGCTCGTCGACAGGTACCCGCTCATCGACGCCGATGCCACCGACACCGACCGCGCCGCCTACACGCGCTGGGCGTTGGACATCCACCGGCAGGTCGAGGAGGTCGTCCGGGCCATCCACGAACGCGGCCTCGTCTACGGCGACCTGCACCTGTTCAACGTGATGGTCCGCCCGGACGACCGGATCGCCCTGGTCGACTTCGAAGTCGCCGCCCCGATCGACGGGCATCGCCGGCCCGGCCTGCGCAACCAGGGCTTCGCCGCACCCCGCGACCGCAGCGGTCCCGCTGTCGACCACTACGCCCTGGCCTGCCTGCGCCTGGCCCTGTTCCTGCCGCTGACCCAACTGTTCCGGCTGGCACCGGCCAAGACCGCACACCTCGCGGACGTGATCGCCGCCCGGTTCCCGGTGCCCGGAGCACTCCTGGACGCCGCTGTCGAGGAGATCACCGGCGAGAGCCCGGCAGCGGCGGAACACCGAGCCGACCTCACCGTCGACGTCGGGCCGTCGCACCGCGACCGACTGGCCCGGGCGATCCTGGCCAGCGCGACACCGGAGCGCGACGACCGACTCTTCCCCGGCGACATCGAGCAGTTCCGCAGCGGCGGGCTCAACCTCGCCCACGGCGCCGCCGGAGTCCTGTACGCGCTGCACGTCAGCGGCGCCGGACGCCAGCCGGAACACGAACGGTGGCTGGTACGCCAGGCCACCTCGCCCGCCTCCGGCACCCGCTGCGGTTTCTACGACGGCCTGCACGGCGTCGCGTACGCCCTGGAGCTGTTGGATCGCCGGCAGGACGCCCTCGACGTGCTCGACATCTGCCTACGGCAACCGTGGGACGGGCTGGACCACAGTCTGGCCGGTGGCCTGTCCGGGATCGCGCTCAACCTCGCCGAGCTGGCCGGACGCACCGGCGAGACCACCCTCCGCGACGCCGCCTGGCGGGCCGCCGACCGGGTGATCGCGCAACTCGCCGACGCCCCGGAGTCCGACGTCAGCGGCGGCCGGCACCCGTACGCGGGACTGCTGCGCGGCCGTACCGGACCGGCCCTGATGCTGATACGGCTGTACGAGCTGACCGGCGATCCCCAGTTGCTGGAGCACGCCGCCACCGCGCTGCGGCAGGACCTGCACCGTTGTGTGGTACGCCCGGACGGCGCGCTGGAGGTCAACGAGGGCTGGCGCACCATGCCGTACCTGGGGCAGGGCAGTGTCGGCATCGGACTGGTGCTCGACCAGTACCTGCGGCACCGCGCCGACGAGCGGCTCGCCGAGGCGAGCGCCGGTGTCCGTCGGGCCGCCCGATCCCCGTTCTACGCGCAGTCCGGCCTCTTCGCCGGACGGGCGGGCATCGTCGCCTACCTCGCGGCGTACCCGGACGATCCGCAGCTGGCCACGGAGCTGGCGGCACAGGTGGAACGCCTCGCCTGGCACGCCCTGCCGTACGCCGACGGGATCGCCTTCCCCGGTGAGCAGCTGTTGCGGCTGTCCATGGACCTCGGCACCGGCACCGCCGGCGTCCTGCTGGCACTGGCCGCCGCCCGACCCGACACGGCGGTGACGCTGCCGTTCCTCGCGCCCCTGACGGGCGCCACCGACACCCTCGCCGATGCGAGGGGAACCGACCAACCCGACAAGCACGGGAGGAGGTGACACGACATGGCGCTTCTCGACCTCCAGGGCCTGGAGATGGCCCCCGCCGACCGCACCGGCGGTGGCAGCCGGGCGAGCCTGCTGCTCTGCGGCGACAGCTCGCTGTCCGTCACGACCTGCAACTGACGGGTCGCCACGCGAGGCCCTGGGCGGGGCGATGTACCCGCCCAGGGCCGCACGTCTGTCTCGCGGGAGGTCCGATGCCGACACCGACCGGCCCCGACCGGCTGCTGCGCCGGGTGGTCCGTGACGGCGGCGGTTGGACCGTCCTGCTCACCATGGTGGCGCTCATCGGCGCCGCCGCCGAACTGGCCCTGCCGGCGTCCCTCGGCTTCGCCGTCGACGCCGCCGTGGGCGGTACGGCCTCCTGGTGGCCGGCCGTCGCCTGCGCGCTCGTCGCGATCCTCCTGACCACCGACATCCTCGGTGACGTCGCCGCCGGCTACGGCGCGGCCCGGGCCACCGCCCTGCTGCGCCGGCGGCTGCTGCGCCATCTGTTCGCCTGCGACGTCCGCACCGTGCGCCGCTACCCGGTGGGTGACCTGGTCGGCCGGCTCGTCGGTCAGGCCACCGACGCCGGGCAGGCCGGGACTGCCGTGGTGTTCGGGGTCGTCGCGCTGCTGCCCCCGGTGGGCAGCGTCGTGGCGCTCACCCTGATCGAGCCGCTGCTGGGGCTCACCCTCCTCGGCGGGCTGGCGGTGCTCGCGGTGCTCATGCGGGCCTTCGTCACCGACGCCTCCGCCGCCGTGACCGGATACCAGCGCGTGCTGGGCGCCATCGCCGGGCGGCTGCTGGAGGCGCTCGGTGGGGCCCGCACCATCGCCGCCGCGGCCACCGTCGACCAGGAACGCGACCGGGTGCTGAGCGCACTACCGGAACTGCGCGGGTACGGGCTGCTCGGCTGGCGGCTACTGGCGCGGGCGAGCGCCCGTACCGCAGCCGTGGGTCCGCTGTTGCAGGCGGCCGTCGTGGCCGTCGGCGGGTACGCGCTCACCGCCGGCTGGCTCACCCCCGGGCAACTGGTCGCCGCGATGCAGTACGCGGCCCTCGGCGCCGGACTGGGCGCGGTGCTGGCCACGCTCAACCGGCTGGTACGCGCGAGGGCGGCGGCCAACCGGATCGCCGAACCCCTGGCCCACCCGACCCGCCGGTACGGCGACGAGCCACTGCCGTCCGGCCAGGGCGAACTGCGAATGCGCGGGGTCGGCGTACACGGCGCGGACGGGCGGCCGGTGCTGCGGGACATCGACCTGCTGGTGCCGGCCGGTGCCACGCTCGCCGTCGTCGGGCGTTCCGGCGTCGGCAAGTCGACCCTGGCCGCCGTGGCGGGCCGACTGCACGACCCGGACGCCGGTGAGGTGTTGCTGGACGGGGTGCCGCTGCACCGGTTGAGCCCGCAAGCGCTGCGCCGGGGTATCGGGCAGGCGTTCGACCGTCCGGTCCTGGTCGGCGAGACGGTGCATGACGCGATCGGTCTCGCCCTGCCCGACGAGTCGGCCGGCCCGCCCGCCGGTGCCGCCCCGGCGACCGCCGAGGTGCTGGCCGTGGCACGGGCCGCCCAGGTGGCCGACGTGGTGGCCCGCCTGCCCGACGGGTTCCGCACCCGGCTGACCGACGCGCCGCTGTCCGGCGGTGAGGCACAGCGCCTCGGGTTGGCCCGCGCGTTCCCGGCGCAGCGGCTGCTGATCCTCGACGACGCCACGTCCAGCCTGGACACCGCCACCGAGCACCGGATCAGCCGAGCGGTGACCGAGGGGGTCGGCGGTCGTACCCGGCTGGTGGTGACCCACCGTGCGGCGACGGCGGCCACAGCCGACCTGGTCGCCTGGCTCGACGGCGGTCGGGTACGGGCCGTGGGGCCGCATCGCCGGCTGTGGGCCGACCCGGACTACCGCGCGGTCTTCACCCCCGGCGGTGACCTCCGATGACCGGCGTACGCCGCACCACCTGGGATGCCCTGCGGGCCCGCCGCCGCCCGCTGGGGCGACTGGCCGCCTGGTCGGTGGCCGAGTCACTGCCAGCGCTGCTCAGCGGCCTGATCGTGGCCCGCGCGGTCGACCGGGGTTTCCTGGCCGGTGAGTTCGGTACCGGCCTGGCGTGGCTGGCCGGGCTGGCCGTCGCCGTACTGGTCGGGGCGGTCGCCACCGGGCGGGTGTACCGCAGTCTCGGTGCCGTGGTGGAGCCGTACCGCGACGAGTTGGCCGCCCGGGTGGTCGACGGTGCGCTGCGCGAGGCCACCCGGGCCGGTGGTCGCCCGGACAGCGCCGCCGTGGCCCGACTGACCCAGCAGGTGGAGGTGGTGCGGGACACCTTCGGTGGGCTGCTGCTGGTGGTCCGCGGTTTCCTGTTCAGCGCCGGCGCGGCGCTGCTCGGCCTGCTCGCCCTGTCGCCACCGCTGGCCGCGGCGGTGGCCGCGCCGCTGGTGCTCGGGCTGACCGTGTTCGCGGCGGCCCTGCCGTCGATGGTCGCCCACCAGCGCGCCCAGGTGGCGGCCGGTGAGGAACTCGGCCGATCGGCGGCCGCCGCGCTGACCGGGCATCGTGACGTGACCGCCTGCGGTGGGCAGGAGCGGGTCGTGGCCGCGGTCGACCGGCGGGTCGTGGCACAGGCCGACGCCGAACGGACACTGGCCCGGATGGCGGCGCTGCGCTCCCTCAGTCTCGGGCTGGGCGGCTGGCTGCCGGTGGTGGTCCTGCTGCTGGCCGCGCCGTGGCTGGTGGGGCGCGGCCTCAGCACGGGTGCGGTACTGGGCGCGCTGGTCTACGTCACCACCGGGCTGCAACCCGCCCTGCACGCCCTGGTGCAGGGCGTAGGGGGCGGCGGCCTGCGCTACGCCGTCACCCTCGACCGGATCCTGCGCGGCTGCCCGCCGACCGACCCGAGCGCCGCCGCCGGTCGAACCGCCGCCACGGCGGGTGGCGGCACGGCGGGTGGCGGCACGGCGGGTGGCGGCACGGCGGGTGGTGCGACGGCGGACGGCGGTGTGGTGCCGGCGGTGCGGGTCCGCGGGCTGACCTTCCGGTACGGTCCGCACGCCCGGCCGGTCCTCGCCGACTTCACCCTGACCGTGGCCGGCGGTGAGCACCTGGCCGTGGTCGGGCCGAGCGGCGCCGGCAAATCCACCCTGGCCGCGCTGATCGCCGGGCTGGTGCCGCCGGATTCCGGCAGCGTGCACCTGGCCGACACGCCGGTCGCCGCCGTCGCGCCGGAGACACTGGCCCGGCTGCGGGTGCTGGTGCCGCAGGAGGCGTACGTCCGCTCCGGCACCCTCGCCGACAACCTGCGGTACCTGCGCCCGGACGCCGACCAGGCGACCGTGGCGGCCGCTGTGGACGCGCTCGGGGCCGGGCCGCTGGTCGAGCGCCTCGGCGGCCTGGCGGCCGAGGTCGAGCCCGGCCGTCTCTCGGCCGGGGAACGGCAGCTCATCGCCGCGGTCCGGGCCTACCTCGCCCCGGCACCGTTGGTCATCCTCGACGAGGCGACGTGCCACCTCGACCCGACGCTGGAGGCCACGGTGGAAGAGGCGTTCGCCCGCCGCCCCGGCAGCCTGGTGGTTATCGCACACCGGATCAGTTCGGCGATCCGCGCCCGTCGGGTGCTGGTGTTCGACGACGACCGGCCACTGGCCGGAAGCCACGAGGAACTGTTGCGCCGCTCGCCCACCTACCGGGAACTGGTCGGCCACTGGCAGGAACTGACGATCCCGGCCCACCGGCCGCTCACCCGGACATGACCGCCGACCGCCCGTCGCTCCGGCAACCAGGCAGCCCGGCAAGCTGCTGGCCCAGCGGCGCGGCAGGCTGGCGGCCCGGCGGTCGGCGTCAGCTGGGAAGCCGGAACAGCACCATGCTCATACGCGGCCTTGAAGTCCTCCGCCACCTGATAGGGGTAGTTGGCGTTCCACCGTGGATAGCTGCCCAACTCGTTCGAGCCGTACTGACCCCGTGAGGCGTACATGACGACCCGACGGTCGGTGCGTGCGCTCAACTCCCGGGCGACCGCGACACCGACCGTCGACGGCACGTCGTCCGTCGGCCAGCGTTCCAGGTCGATCTGCCAGAAGAACCGGCCGCGCGCCACCAGGTGTGTGGTCGTCGGCGTAGTCGATGGCCGTGGTGGCCTGCTCCTCGGCGGTGACCTGGGAGTGCACCACGACGTACATGCCGAGGAAGGGAATGCCGGCGTCCTTTGCGGCGGTCAGCATGACGCCGTAGTACTGGCTGTGGAAGGTGCCGGCGGCGGACTGCTCCGTGCCCTTGTACGTCATGAAGGAGATTCCCGCCGCGCGGGCATCGCGGATCCGGCCGGTCGTCAGACCCCGGCCGACGTCGTAGTCGCTCGCATCCCAGCCGTAAAGCGTCACCTGAGGTCAGATCCAGCCCGCCTCGTGGGCCACCCGGACCGCTTCCACCCTGGTGCGGGCACCGACCTTGCGGGTGATCCGACCGAGATGATTGCGTACCGTGCCCGGCGCGAGGCCGAGCGCCCGGGCGACCTCCGCGACCGGAGCGCCCGCTGCGGTCAGATCGAGGATCTGGGTCTCCCGGGAGGTGAGCGGACTCCCCCGGGTCAACGCCGCCATCACCAGGTCGACATCGATCACCGACTCCCCGCGTGCGAGCCGCCGGAGCCCGTCCAGCACCCGGTGCGGGGCGACATCCCTGCCGAGGATGCCGAGGGGACGCCCCGGCACCAGCACCCGGTGCAGGCGGCGTGCCCGGCGTTGGTCGACGAGCACCAGCAACGGACACCATCCCGCGACGTTGGCCGTGCCGACCAGGTCGAGGTCGATGACCGCCACATCGGGACGCCGGGCCCTGATCAGCCGAGCCAGGCCGTCCCCCCGGTCCACCTCCGCCACCACACTGATGTCCGCCTCGGCGGTGAGCACGAGGGAGAGCGCGCCACGGACCAGAGCACCGTCGAGGGCAAGCAGGGTACGGATCACGGTGGACCTTCCCGGAAATCGCCAGGCGGATCACGAACCGTCAGCATTCAAACACGTACCGGCCGGTACGGGGCGACGGCGTCTCGGGCCTAGATCCAGCCGTGGCGGCGGGCCTGCCATACCGCCTCCATCCGGTTGCGGGTGCCCGTCTTGCGCATCACCGCGGACAGGTGGTTACGCACCGTGCCGTGCGCCAGGAACAGCCGGCGGGCGATCTCCTTGAGCGGCAGCCCTTCGGCGGCGGCCCGTAGCACCTCCGCCTCCCGACGGGTCAGCGGGCTGCCCGGGGGCAGCAGCGCGGTCACCGCGACCTCCGCGTCTATCACCCGTCCGCCCGTCGCCACCTCCCGTACCGCCCCGACCAGCGCCTCCACCGGCGCATCCATGCCGATCAGCCCGTGCGCGCCGGCCGCCAACAGCTCCCCGACCACCGCCGGACTCCACCGGCGGCCCATCGCCAGCACCGCGGCGTCGGGTGCCGCACCCGCGATCTCGGCGACCACCTCGACCGACGGCGCGACCTCCGAGGCCAAGTCGACCAGTACGACGTCGGGGCGGTGCCGTCGCAGGACGTCGGACAGCTCCAACGCCCGGGCGACCTGGGCCACCACCTCGATCTCATCCTCGCTCGACAGCGCGACGCAGAGCGCGCTGCGCAGCAGACTCATCTCCTCGGCGACGACGACGCGAATCAATGCCTGGCTCCGATCGGGAAACACACCCGCCGCCATCGGGGTCCCGCTGATGGGACTCCCATGGGCGGCACAGCGGTAGGCCGGATTCTTCGCAGGGCACGGGCGCCGTGACGAGGCGGGCGGCACCGACGGACGCGCGGGCAGCCACGCTGACCCTCCGCCATGCCAGGGCCCACCACCACACGGCCGGGACGCACGCGGTCGAGCCGGTCGCGTCACCCGTGCACGAGCAGGTCAAGTCGGCGAGCGATAACGCAACGTACGGCGCACGTGGCAACGACCTTCCTCGTCGAAGTGCGACAACACATCGTTAAGGCGTTATTACCCGCCCGTTGCGCCGAGTAGGCCCGATGACGGATTACCGACTCCATCGCTGACAGCCAACACGCCATGCGCTAGGAGCCCGCCGCGGCGGAGGGCCGCCAACGACACGGCGACCCGCCCGCGGCATCACTCGCGCGGACGGGCCACCTCGACGACCGTCAGGTCACGTCGTCGTAGCGCCGCTCGATCGGCTTCGGTGCGGCGACCGGCTCCGGTGCCTCGATCGGGCTGACCGCCTCCACCGGCTGTCCCGCCGCCACCTGCTCGCGGTCGACCTCCAGCGGGGAGGCCTCGTCGTCGCCGATGCCGGCGTAGACCTCCTTGCCGCGACCCTTGCGCCGGTCGTTGAGGAACGCCACCCCGACCGCGATGAAGTAGAGCAGGCTGAGGCAGAGCGCCAGCAGCGTCATCCCGAACGGACCCGGGTCGGGCGTGGCCACCGCCGCGAACGCGAAGCAGATGAACACCACCACCCGCCACCAGCTCAGCAGCCGCTTGGCGCTGACCACCCCGGTGAAGTTGAGCATCAGCAGGGTGAGCGGGAACTCGAAGGCCACCCCGAACAGCAGGATCATGGTGGTGACGAAGCTGATGTAGCGGGTCACCTCGAGCTGCTGATCGGTGCCGGTGACGCCGGCCTCCATCAGGAAGGCCAGGCCCTTGTCGACCACGAAGTAGGCGAGCACCGCGCCGGCGGCGAACAGCGGCGCCGCGATCGTGACGAAGACGTACGCCCACTTGCGCTCGTGCCGGTGCAGGCCGGGCGCGATGAACGCCCACAGCTGGAACAACCAGACCGGGGCACCGACGATGAGCCCGATCCAGAGCGCCAGCTTGAGTTTGAGGATGAAGCCGTCGGCGGGCGCGAGCATCAGGAACTGTTGACACTCGCCGTCGACAGTCATGCCGGGCAGCCGGCAGTACGGCTGGGCCAGCAGGTCGAAGGCCGGCTGAGCGAGCAGGTAACCGACGATCAGCCCGACCACGATCGCCAGCGACGCCCGGAACAGTCGGGTACGCAGCTCGCGGAAGTGCTCGACGAGCGTCATCGAGCCGTCGGCGGCCCGTTCGAACTGGCTCGGGCCACGCTTACGCAGGGCGAAGGCCACGGTGGTCGGGCCCGTCGCTCAGTTGTCGCGGACGCGCTGCACCGGGTCGACGACCGGCTGCTGCACCGTGCCCTGGTACGGCTGCTGCTGCGGGGGCTGCGGCGGGAGCGGCTGGTAGCCGGCCTGAGCGTCGGCCTTACCGGCCAGGTCGCGGTCGTCGTCGTCAGCCAGGCTCTTGGTCTCGGCCTTGATGATGCGCAGCGAGCGGCCCAGGGAACGCGCCGCGTCCGGGAGCCGCTTCGCGCCGAAGAGCAGGATCATCACGACCACGAGTACGGCGATGTGCCAGGGCCTGAGGGCACCCATGTGAAGCTCCAGTCGCTTGTGTCAATGGGGGTGGTTCCGCAGCCCATCGTACGTGCGACACGGGCTGTTGCCACCCACCGGGGCGGTGGTGGATCCGTTCCGGCGGGTGAAGTCTCAGCCACCCGCAAGTGTCTCGTCAACTAGTTGACTCCGATCTTCGCACCGGAAAGCCGGTCCCGCTGCGCTGACGATCGGCGTGGCGGCCCACATCCACAGCACCCCAGCTCAGTCGCCTCGGCGGGCCCTGATCACGGCGAGGCGACGCTGGGTCGTCTCCAGCCGCCCCTGCAATCCTTCGGCCCGCTGCTGGAGGCTCTCCGCGGCCACCCGCAACGCCGTCGCCTCGTCGGCCCGCCGTTGCAGGCGCACCGCGGCCCGACGCAGCTGCGGCAACCGGGCGAGCAGCGGACGGACCACCAGCGCGAGGACGACCAACGGCACCAGCACCAGCGCGAGCACGATCCACTTCAGCACGGCGTCAGCCTACTGCCTGGGCACCGTCGCCGCCGGGTCCGCGCCGGGCAGCACCGGCGTCGCGTACGCCTCCAGGGCCGCCACCGCCGTGTCCCGGACCTGCTCGGCCAGCTCCGCCGGAGCCAGCACGGTGACCTCCGAACCCAGGCCCAGCACGAACCGCCGGGCCCAGCCGAGGTCGGTGACCCGCAACGAGACCACCCACCGCTCGCCGTCGGACTCCACCCGCTCGCACGGGTAGTACTCGGTGATCCACCGCTCGCCCCGACCGATCCGCAACGTGATCAACGGCAGATCCGGCGAGGGGCGGAACACGCCCTCGCTGAGATCCTGGGGGCGGGCCTGCGGCGGCACCACGGCCGGCTCGTCCAACTCGGTGACCGCGTCGATGCGGTCGGCCCGGAACAGCCGTACCGCCTCGGCCCGCCGACACCACGCCTCGACGTACGCCCGACCACCTGCCATCAGCATCCGCAGCGGGTCGATCACCCGCTCGGTGGTCTCGTCGCGCGCCCGCGTGTAGTAGGTGATGCGCAACGCGCGCCCACCCTCCACCGCGGCCCGCAACTGCTCGACCCGGCGGGCGTCACCGGGCAACCGCACCTCGACCGGCGCCGCCACCAGGTCACCGCCGGCATCCTCGATCTTCGCGAGGGCCCGCTCGACGGCCTCCCGGTTGGCCACCCCGGGCGTCTCGGCCAGCATCCGCAGCGCGACGACCAGGGCGAGCGCCTCGTCCGGAGTGAGCCGCAGCGGCCGGTCGATACCCGCGTCGTAGGTGATGGTCACCCGGTCGCCGTCGAAGGCCATGTCGATGAGGTCGCCCGGACCGTAGCCCGGCAGACCGCACACCCAGAGCAGCTCCAGGTCCTCCCGCAGCTGCCGCTCGGTCACCCCGAGATCGCCGGCCGCCTCGGCGATCTCGATGCCGGGCCGGGCGAGCAGGTACGGCACCAGGTTGAGCAGCCGCGCCAACCGGTCGGCCGAGGTCCGCGTGCCAGCCTTCGCGCTCACCGGCTCAACCTTCCGTTCGCGACTGCCGGGCTCGCAAGCTCACTCCTCGCGCGTACCGGGACGGCGGGCGGGAGGTCGTGGTGGGCGGCGATCTCCTTGAGGCGCTGAATGACCGCGTCGCGCACCTCCGGTGGGTCCAGCACCCGCACCTCGGGTCCGTAGCCGACCAGGTGACCGGCGATCAGGTCCACGTCGGTGTACGGCAGGACCAGGCGGTCCGCCTCCGGCCCGAGAGTCGCCTCGACAGCCACCCGACGTAGCCCGGCGGCCCGCCCGGGGGCGACCAGCACGGTGGCCCGTCCGGCGTGTTCGGTCGGGCCGGACCAGCGGGCCACGTGGCTGATCAGGTCGACACCGACGGGCGGCTGATAGGCGCCCGGCGTACCCGTGGCGCGCACCTGGCCGACCACCCGGGACAGCCGGAAACAGCGGGTGGCGTCACGATCCAGGTCGTGGCCGACCACGTACCAGCGTCCCCGCCAGCAGACCACGCCCCACGGCTGGAGTCGACGGTGATCGGGTGCGTCCCGGTCCGGTACCCGGTAGTCGAAGCGGACCTCGCGCCGGTCCCGGGCGGCGGCGGTCAGCGGCGCGAACGCCGGATCGACGTTGACCATCGGTTCGAGCCCGAGGGTGGCATGGGGGTCCACGTCGACGCCGGCCGCGCGAAGCTTCGCCAGGCCGGACGACGCGGCGGCCGCCAACCCCGCGTGCTGCCACAGCCGGGCGGCGATGCCCACCGCGGCGGCCTCGTCGGGTTTGAGTGGAATCTCCGGAAGGGCGTACTCCCTGCGGGCGATCCGATATCCCGGCTCCGTGTCGAAGGCGCTCGCCGTGCCGGTCTCCAGCGGCACGCCCAACTCCCGCAGCTCGGCCTTGTCCCGCTCGAACTTGCGCTGGAACGCCTCGTGCTCACGGGCATCGTCCGGATCGTGCTCGTAACCGGGCACGGTCGCGGCGATCTGCGCGGCGGTCAGGAACCGCCGCGTAGACAGCAGACAGATCACCAGGTTGACCAGGCGTTCGGTGCGGCTGCGCGACACCCCGTAGACGCTAGCAGCCAACCCGCCCCACCCATGCACCCCCGCCGACACCTCAACCCCCTCCCTCATCCAACCCCGCCGATCTTGCACTTTCGGTCGCCGATTCACCCCTTTTGACACGTTATGCCCCGACCATAAGTGCAAGATCGACGGGGTGGTGGACGGGCGTGGCGGGGCGTGGGAGTGGGGTGGCGGGGCGTGGGGGTGGGGTGGGGTGGGGTGGGGTGGGGTGGCGGAGGGGTGGGGTGGGGTGGGTTAGCGTGCGGGGCATGGTGCGGTGGCGGGTGGGGACGGTGGCGGGGGTACGGCGGCGGTGGGCGGGGGCCGTGGAGTTGGATGTCACGCTCGTCGACGGGACGTCGATGCGGGCGTTGGCGTACCCGGAGCTGGTGGGCGTGCCGGAGGTGGGCGACCGGGTGCTGCTCAACGCCGGGGCGCTGCTGATGGGGTTGGGCACCGGCGGGTACGCCCTGGTCGTGGCGGTGCCGGACCGGCTGCCGCCGGATCCGCCGCAGGCACTCGACAGTCGCGACGCCGGCCATCTGGTGAAGGCCCGGTACACCCCGCTGCAGCCGATCCTGCTCGGCGTCGACGAGGAGGCGTCACCGCATCACGAGGTGCTGGCCACCGCCGAGGATCTGGGCGGCCTGCCGGTGGTGACCGCCGACCTGCACTCGGCGCTGCCGGCCATCCTCGCCGGCATCCGCGCCGACGCCCCGCAGGCCCGGGTGGCGTACCTGCTCACCGACGGTGGGGCGCTGCCCGCCTGGTTCTCCCGGACGCTGTCCGCCCTGCGCGACGAGTTGGTCGGCACGATCAGCGTCGGGCAGGCGTTCGGCGGTGACCTGGAAGCGTCGACGCTGCACAGCGGTCTGCTCGCCGCCCGGCACGTGCTGCACGCCGACGTGGCGGTGGTGGCGCAGGGCCCGGGCAACCTGGGCACCGGTACCCGGTGGGGCTTCTCCGGCGTGGCGGTGGGCGAGGCGGTCAACGCGGTCGCCACGCTGGGCGGCCGGCCGGTCGGCTCACTGCGCATCTCCGACGCCGACCCTCGGCCGAGGCACCGTGGCGTGTCGCATCACAGCCTGACCGCGTACGGCCGGGTGGCGCTGGCCCGCGCGGAGCTGGTGGTCCCCGACGGTCTGGACCCGGCGCTGGCCGCCGAGGTCGACGCCGCGCTGACGCCGCTCGTCGACCGGCACACCGTGCTGCGGGTGGACACCGCCGGGCTGGACGCCGCGCTACGGCGCAGTCCGGTGCCGCTGTCGACGATGGGCCGCGGGCTCGACGCCGATCACGCCTACTTCCTGGCCGCCGCCGCGGCCGGTCGGCACGCCGCCCGCCTGCTCGGCAGCGGCACGGCCTGAGCTGACCGGGCGTACGTGTTAAAAGGGGGCCCCTGCTCTACCGCAGGCGTTAACAAGGTGCCCTTCCTTACACCTCAGGCGAGGATGATCAAGGCGAGCCAGGCGCCGACGATCAGTGCCAGCGCGGCCGCCAGCACCCAGGTCGGGACGGTGTACTCGCCTCGGCGATTGCGCTCGATCTCGGCGCGGACCTTGTCGCGACGGCGTTCGAGCCAGCCCTGCCGCTGGGCGCCGGGGGTGGGAGGTTCGGAAGGAAACATGGTCCGGCCAGCCTACCCGGGCCCGTCCGGAGCGGACGGGCCCGGTGCAGCCGGTCACATGCTGGCGATCAGCCGCTCGACCCGCTCGTCGTACGCCCGGAACGGGTCCTTGCAGAGCACGGTGCGTTGCGCCTGGTCGTTGAGCTTCAGGTGCACCCAGTCGACGGTGAAGTCCCGCCGCTTCTCCTGGGCGTGCCGGATGAACTCCCCGCGCAGCCGGGCCCGGGTGGTCTGGGGCGGCGTCTCCTTCGCCTCGAAGATCTCCGGGTCGGTGGCCACCCGGTCCACGTCGCCGCGCCGCTCCATCAGGGCGTAGAGGCCCCGACCCCGACGCAGGTCGTGGTAGGCGAGATCCATCTGCGCCACCCGGGCATGCGACAGCGGCAGGTCGTGCTTGCGCTGGTAGCGCTCGATCAGCCGCAGCTTGGTCACCCAGTCGATCTCCCGGGAGACCGGTTCCAGGTCGCCGGTCTCCACCGCCCGCAGCACCCGGCCCCACAGCTCGACCACCCGCTTGGCGGTCTGGTCGCCGCCCCGGCGCTCGACGAACTCGGTCGCCTTGGCCAGGTACTCCTGCTGGATCTCCAGGGCGCTGATCTCCTTGCCCGAGGCCAGCCGCACCTTCCGCCGGCCGGTGATGTCGTGCGACACCTCCCGGATGGCCCGGATCGGGTTCTCCAGGGTGAGGTCGCGCATCACCACCCCGGCCTCGATCATCCGCAGCACGATGTCGGCGCTGCCGACCTTCAGCAGCGTGGTGACCTCGTTCATGTTGGAGTCGCCGACGATGACGTGCAGCCGGCGGTACCGCTCGGCGTCGGCGTGCGGCTCGTCGCGGGTGTTGATGATCGGACGGCTGCGGGTGGTGGCCGAGGAGACCCCCTCCCAGATGTGCTCGGCGCGCTGCGACAGGCAGTACACCGCGCCCCGTGGAGTCTGCAGCACCTTGCCCGCGCCACAGATCAACTGCCGGGTGACCAGGAACGGGATCAACACGTCGGCCAGCCGGCCGAACTCCCCGTGCCGGGAGACCAGGTAGTTCTCGTGGCAGCCGTACGAGTTGCCGGCCGAGTCGGTGTTGTTCTTGAACAGGTAGATCTCGCCAGCGATGCCCTCGTCGTGCAGCCGCTTCTCCGCGTCGATGAGCAGCCCTTCCAGGATGCGCTCACCGGCCCGGTCGTGGGCCACCAGGTCGATCACCGAGTCGCATTCCGGGGTGGCGTACTCCGGGTGCGAGCCGACGTCCAGGTAGAGCCGAGCGCCGTTACGCAGGAAGACGTTGCTCGACCGGCCCCAGGACACGACCCGGCGGAAGAGGTACCGGGCAACCTCGTCGGGGGACAGCCTGCGCTGTCCGCGGTAGGTGCAGGTGACGCCGTACTCGGTCTCCAGACCGAAGATTCGCCGTTCCATGATGAGACATTAGCCGTACGGAGCCCCGATTCGTCACTGTCGTGACACGTACGCTTGCCGCGTTCGCGACGTCAGCACCCGTCGGGCGCCTCGGCGTCCAGCTCGGCGGCGTACCGTCGGCACGTCTCGTACTCCGGCAGCAGACCTGCCGCGCGCACCTGCGCCAGGTTCGGCGCGGCGGCGTCGCGGGCGGACAGCAGCGGTGCGCCGGTCGGCCACTCGATGCCCAGCTCCTCGTCCAGCGGATGCACCGCATGCTCGGCCGTCGGGTTGTAGGTGGTCGAGCAGAGGTAGCTCAGGGTGGCGTCGTCGGTCAGCGCGCAGAAGCCGTGGCCGAGCCCTTCGGCGAGGTAGACCGCCCGCCGGTCCACGTCGTCGAGGCGCACGCTCTCCCACTGGCCGAAGGTGGGCGAGCCGACGCGCAGGTCCACCACCACGTCCAGGACCGCGCCGCGCACACACGTCACGTACTTCGCCTGGCCGGGTGGCACGTCGGCGAAGTGGATGCCGCGCACCACGTGGCGGGCGGAGACCGACAGGTTGCCCTGGGCCAGCCGCAGCGGATGACCGACCTCCTCGGCGAGCCGGTCGAAGCGGTACCACTCCAGGAACAGTCCCCGGGAGTCGCCGTGCTGCTGTGGCGTGATCTCCCAGGCGCCCTCGATGCCCAACTGTCGCAGCTTCATCGCACCTCTCCCGGGCTGATCAGCTCGTGACGCTCACCGGCGAGCAGGTCGAGCAGGTAGTCGCCGTACCCGCTCTTGGTCAGCGGCTCGGCCAGGGCCCGCAACTGGTCGTCGTCGATGAGCCCGGCCCGCCAGACGACCTCCTCGATACAGCCGATCTTCATGCCCTGCCGTTCCTCGATCACCCGGACGAACTCGGCGGCCTGCATCAGCGAGGTGAAGGTGCCGGTGTCCAGCCACGCGGTGCCCCGGTCCAGGACGGTCACCGACAGCTCACCCCAGCGGCGGTACGCCTCGTTGACCGCGGTGATCTCCAGCTCGCCCCGGCTGCTGGGAGTGAGGCCACGCGCGATCTCCACCACCCGGTTGTCGTAGAAGTACAGGCCGGGCACCGCGTACCGGGACCGGGGCTGGTCCGGCTTCTCCTCGATCGACAGCACCCGGCCGTCCGGGGCGAAGTGCACCACCCCGTACGCCTGCGGGTTCGCCACCGGGTAGGCGAAGATCCGTCCGCCGACCGGGTCACCGGCGGCGGCGAGCTGTCGACCGAGACCGACGCCGTGGAAGATGTTGTCGCCGAGGATCAGCGCCACCCCCTCGTCGCCGATGAAGTCCGCGCCGAGCACGAACGCCTGGGCGATGCCCTCCGGTCGGGGCTGGGCGACGTACTCCAGCCGCAGCCCGAACTGGCTGCCGTCGCCGAGCAGTCGCTGGAACTGGGCCTGCTCATCCGGCGTGGTGATCACCAGGATCTCGCGCACCCCGGACATCACCAGGGTGGAGAGCGGGTAGTAGATCATCGGCTTGTCGAAGACCGGCATCAGCTGCTTCGACACCGCCCGGGTGATCGGCCACAGCCGCGATCCGGTGCCACCGGCCAGCAATATTCCACGCACCTGGGGAGCGTACCGACAGGTGCCGCAACCGGCACGCGGGCGCGAGCGGAGGCGAATGCGGGTGTTTCGCGTAGACTTCCGGACCCGTGAGGATCCTGGTCACCGGCGGCGCCGGCTTCATCGGTTCGGAGTACGTGCGCATGCTGCTGGGCGCGCCCGGGGGCAGCGCCGAGGGGGTGCCCCCGATCCAGCCGTCCCAGGTGACGGTGCTCGACGCGCTCACCTACTCGGGCAACCGGGCCAACCTGGCACCGGTGGCGGACGATCCCCGGCTTCGGTTCGTACACGGTGACATCCGTCACGCCGAGGTTGTCGACGAGGTCGTCGCGGGGCAAGACGTCATCGTGCATTTCGCCGCCGAGTCGCACGTCGACCGTTCGATCTCCGGCGCCGGGCCGTTCGTCTGCACCAACGTGCTGGGTACGCAGACACTGCTCGACGCCGCGCTGCGGCACGGGGTGCGTCGATTCGTGCACGTCTCCACCGACGAGGTGTACGGCTCGATCGCCGAGGGCTCGTGGACCGAGGACTGGCCGTTGGCGCCGAACTCGCCGTACTCGGCCTCGAAGGCCGGCTCCGACCTGCTCGCCCTGGCCTACCACCGCACCCACGGGCTGGACGTGGTGGTGACCCGCTGCTCCAACAACTACGGCCCCTACCAGTACCCCGAGAAGGTCATTCCGCTGTTCGTGACAAATCTGCTCGACGGCCGGACCGTGCCGCTGTACGGCGACGGCGGCAACGTGCGGGACTGGCTGCACGTGCACGACCACTGTCGGGGCGTGGCGATGGTCCAGCAGGGCGGGCGGGCCGGCGAGGTCTATCACATCGGCGGTGGCACGGAGTTGACCAACAAGGAGCTGACCGGCCGGCTGCTGCAGGCGTGCGGCGCGGACTGGGACCGGGTCACCCTGGTCGCCGACCGCAAGGGCCACGATCGCCGCTACTCGCTGGACATCAACAAGATCAACAAGGAGCTCGGGTACGCGCCCACCGTCGGTCTCGACGACGGGCTCGCCGACACCGTCGACTGGTACCGCGACAACCGCTCCTGGTGGGAGCCGCTGCGGAAGGCGTCGGCCGGATGAGATTCCTGGTGACCGGTGCCGGCGGGATGCTCGGGCGGGACGCCGTCGAGGTGCTCGCCGGTCACCCCGACCACACGGTGACGGCCGTCACCCGCACCCAACTCGACGTCACCGACGCGGCCGCCGTCGCCGACGCGGTGGCCGGCCACGACGTGGTGCTCAACGCCGCCGCGTGGACCGACGTCGACGGCGCCGAGCAGGACGAGGCGGCGGCGACCGCGGTCAACGGCGCCGCCGTGGCCCATCTCGCCACCGCGTGCGCCACCCACGGCGCATACCTGCTGCACGTCTCCACCGACTACGTCTTCGCCGGTGACGCCGACACCCCCTACCCGGAGGACGCGCCGACCGCCCCGGTCAACGCGTACGGTCGCAGCAAGCTGGTCGGGGAACAGGCCGTGCGCCGGTTGCTGCCCGACCGTGGCCACGTGGTGCGTACCGCCTGGCTGTACGGCACCCACGACCGCAACTTCGTCACCACCATGCTCGGCCTGGCGCAACAGCGCGACTTCCTCGACGTCGTCGACGACCAGCGCGGCCAACCCACCTGGTCGTACGCGCTGGCGGAGCAGTTGGTCAGGCTCGCCGAGGCGGCCCGGGACGGCCGGGCGCGGCCCGGCATCTGGCACGGCACCTGCACCGGCGAGACCACCTGGTACGGCCTGGCCCGGGCGGTGTTCGCCCTGCACGGGCTCGACCCCGACCGGATCCGACCCACCACCAGCAGTCGGTTTCCGCGTCCGGCCGCGCGACCGGCGTACAGTGTGCTGCGGCACGGCCGATGGACCGAGGCCGGCCTGTCCCCCCTGCCGGACTGGCACACCACGCTGACCGAAGCGTTCGCCCCCGCCGCTCCACCCTCCCCGTGGAAGGTCGCATGAAGCTCACCCTGGTCACCGGCCTGACCGGACTCGTCCTGCTGGCCACGATCGTCGAGCTGTTGCGCCGGCGGCAGCTGCGGGAGAAGTACGGCATGCTCTGGCTCGGGCTGCTGTTCGTGGTGATCCCGCTGTCGCTGTTCCCCCGGCTGCTCGACGGCGTGGCCGACCTGGTCGGCGTGGCCTCCGGCGTCTCTCTGGTGCTCTTCCTCGGCATCGTCTTCCTGCTGCTGGTCTGCATCCACCTCAGCTGGGAGGTCAGCGCCCTGGAGGAGGAGACCCGGACATTGGCCGAGGAGTTCGCCCTGCTCCGCGCCGAGGTCGAGGCCGACCGGGCGGAACGGGCCGACCGGCAGGAACTGGTGAGCCGCGATGGTTAACGGCAAACGACTGCTCGTCATCATCCCGGCGCTCAACGAGGCCGGTTCGATCGCCGACGTGGTCCGCGAGATCCGAGGCGAGCTGCCCGGCGTGGACGTGCTGGTCGTCGACGACGGATCGGCCGACCGTACCGCCGCCGTCGCCGCCGCCGCCGGTGCCCGCGTCGCCCGGCTGCCGTACAACCTCGGGGTCGGCGGGGCGATGCGGCTGGGCTACCGCTACGCCCACGACCACGACTACGACGTCGCGGTGCAGATCGACGCCGACGGACAGCACGACCCCCGGTACGTGCCGAAGCTGGTGGACCTGCTCGACGACTACGACCTGGTCATCGGGGCCCGGTTCGCCGGGGAGGGCGACTACGCCGTACGCGGACCGCGCCGCTGGGCGATGGGCATGCTGTCGATGGTGCTGTCCGGCCTGGCCGGCACCACCCTGACCGACACCACCTCCGGGTTCCGCGCCGCCAACCGCCGCATGATCGAGATGTTCGCCCGCTGGTACCCGGCGGAGTACCTCGGCGACACGGTCGAGACGCTTGTGCACGCCGCCCGCCGCGGCTACCGCATCCAGCAGGTCCCGGTGGCGATGCGACGACGGATGGCCGGCACCCCCAGCCACTCCCCCGCCAAGGCGATGATCTACCTCGGGCGGGCGCTGGCGGTCCTCACCCTGGCGCTCATCCGCCGGTGATCCGCCGACTGCTCCGCCTCGTCCCACCCGGCACCGTCCCCGTCGGGGCCGGGCTGGCCCTGGTGGGGGTGGCCTCGTACGTGCATCTGGCCGTGGCCGGGCACACCCTCACCCCCGGCGACTACTCGTCGCTGTCGGTGCTCTGGTCGATCGTCTTCACCGTCGGCATCGGCGTGTTCCTGCCGGTCGAGCAGGAGGTCGCCCGGCTGGTCGCCGCCCGGCGTACCCGTGACCTGCCACCGGGCCCGGTGCTGGCGCGGGGCGCGACCGTCGCCGCCGCCGTGCTCACCCTGCTCGTCCTGGCCGTCACCGCCGCCACGGACACCCTCGCCGAGCGCCTCTTCGACGGCGACCGCGCCATGGTGGCCACGCTGGTCGGCGCGCTTGTCGCGCTGGCGCTGGCGCACACCACCCGTGGGGTGCTCGCCGGGCTGGGCCAGTTCACCTGGTACGGCAGCCAGCTCGGGCTCGACGGTGGGCTGCGCATCGGCGGGGTCACCGCCCTCGCCGCGGCCGGAGTCGACTCTCCCGTGGCGTACGCCCTCGTGCTGGTCGCCGCGCCGCTGCTGGCGGTCGCCCTCACCGCCCCGCCGGTGGCCCGCGCCGTCGGGGGCGGGACGCCGATGCCCTGGCCGCCGCTGCTGCGCGGACTGGCCCTGCTCACCGTCTCCAGCCTGTTGTCGCAGGTCGTGGTCAACGTCGGTGTGATCAACGTACGGCTGCTGGCCCCGGACGACGTCGCCACCGCCGGCGCGCTGCTGTCGGCGCTGGTGCTGGTCCGCATCCCGCTGTTCGTCTTCGGCTCGATGCAGGCCGCGCTGCTACCCGGCCTGTCCACCGCCGCCGCCACCGACGACAAGGCGGCCTTCGGCGGTCTGCTGCGGCGCGCCCTGGCGGTCGTCACCGCCCTGGGCGTCGGCGGCGGAGTGCTGACCGTGCTGCTCGGGCCCTGGCTCGTAACCGCCCTCTTCGACGCGCCGGCGATCCTCGGCCACGGCGACTTCGCCTGGCTCGCCGTGGCCACCCAGGCGTACCTGTGGGCGATGGTGCTCGGCCAGGCGCTGCTGGCCCGCGACCGGCACCGCGCCCAGGCGGTGGCCTGGACCCTCGGCGTCGCCGCGCTGGCCGCCGCGACCCTGGCCCCGCTGTCGGTCGCCCTGCGGGTCGAACTCGGCTACACCGTGGGCTCGGTGGTGGTCGCCGCCGTCATGCTCGCCCTGCTGCGCCGCCGTCGTCAGTCCGATCCGAACCCACCCGTCGCGGTGACGCTGCCCGCGACCGCCCCCGGAGGTGTCCGATGAGCCCGGCCCGAGTGACCGCGGTGATGCTCGCCTACGGCCCCGAACCCTGGCTGGTCGACGCCGCACAGGCGGTGCTGGCCAGCACCGGAGTCGACGTGGAGCTGATCGTGGTCGACAACGGGTGCACCAGCGACGGCATCGACGTGGTCAAGGGCCTGCCCGGCGTACGGGTGATCCGCCCGGAGCAGAACACCGGCTTCTCCGGCGGCTGCAACCTCGGCGCCGCCGAGGCCGGCGGCGACTGGCTGGCCTTCGTCAACTCCGACGCGGTGGTCGCCCCCGACGCCCTCGCCAAGGTCACCGCGGTGGCCGCCGAGCCCGGCGTGGGTGCCGCGATGGCCTCCATCCGCCTCGCCGACAACCCCGAGCTGATCAACACCTCCGGCAACCCGCTGCACTTCACCGGCCTGTCCTGGGCCGGCGGCAACGGCGAGCCGGCCACCGCCCACGCTCGCCGCACCGCCGTACCGTCGCTCAGCGGCTGCTGCTTCGTGATCAGCCGGGAACGCTGGGAGGAGTTGGGCGGCTTCGCCACCGAGTACTTCGCCTACCACGAGGACACCGAACTCAGCCTCCGGCTGTGGCACCGTGGCCTACGGCTGGAGTACGTGCCCGACGCGGTGGTCCGCCACCACTACGAGTTCTCCCGCAACGCCCTCAAGCTCTACCTGGTGGAACGCAACCGGCTGATCACCCTGCTCACCGCGTACCAGGGACGGACCCTGGCGCTGCTGGCACCGATGCTGCTGCTCACCGAGGCCGCCATGCTCGCCGCCGCCCTCGCCGGCGGCTGGGGCCGACAGAAGGTACGCGGCTGGGCCTGGCTGTGGCAGCACCGCACCTGGGTACGCACCCGCCGCCGCCAACTCCAGTCCGAACGCACAGTCGGCGACGGCACCCTCGCCCACCTGATCACCGCCCGGGTGGCACCGTCGAACGTGGACGCCCCACCCGGAATGGGCGTGTTCAACGCGATCGCCGCCGCCTGGTGGACCCTGGTCCGCCCCCTGCTCGCCCGTTCCTGACCCAACCCGCCCCCCCATGCCCGACCCGAGCGCGGCGCGGCCCGGGCCGGGCCGGCCATCGGTTGAACCGAGCGGCTCGCCACACCACCCCCCACCCGCCCGCCCTGCCTCCCCTCGCGCCCTTTGCTCTGCTTCACCCGACGCACAACTCTCCCGCGGCCCTGCTCTGCTTCACCCGACGCACAACTTCCGCGCGCTTTGCTCTGCTTCAACCCACGCATCAACTCCGACGCGAGATAGGTGCGTGGGTTGAAGCAGAGCAAAGGGCTCCGGGAGCAGTGTGGACGCCGCTCGTGAAGCTCACCCCTCGAGCCGGCGCTGTCCGTACATGCAGCGCGTGGGGGGCGAGTCGAGTCGCGTGGAGGCCGAGTCGCGTGGAGGGGTCGGGTCAGGCGTACAGAGTGGGTCTCGGTGGGTGTTGGGCCGGGCAGGTGGACCGACAAAGGGTGCGGCGCTCGGCAGCGAAAAGCTGCCGAGCGCCGCGCAGAGCGTGGTCGGGCCGAGTCGGATCGGCCGGACCGGGGTGGGGTCAGGCCTCGGACGGGTTGCCGGGCTTGTCCTCCAGGTCGGCCGAGCCCGCCGAGGTGGTCGGCTTGTGGGCCTCCTCGGTCGGCGTCGTCGGGGTCTTCGCCCGGTCCTCGTCGGCGGCCTCACCCGCCGCGCTGCCGTCGAGCAGCGCGGTCAGCGCCGCGCCGGTGATTCGCCGGAAGGTACGCCCCACCCGGCTGCGGTCCAGGACCGCCACCTCCAGCTGGTTGGCGGCTATCGTCCGGGCGGCACCGCCCTCACCACCGACGCTGCTCAGCGCCTGCACCGCCACCTTGACCGCGTCGCCGAGCGACATGTCCGGCTGGTGGTGCGACTTCAGCACCCCGGCGATCGCCTCGGACTGGCCACCCATCGCCATCCGGCCGGGCTCGTCGTTGACCGAGCCGTCGTAGGTGAGCCGGTACAGCGAGTCCTCCTCCGGCGTGGCCCCCACCTCGGCCACGCAGATCTCCACCTCGAACGGCTTGGACTGTTCGGTGAAGATGGCGCCGAGGGTCTGCGCGTACGCGTTGGCCAGGGCCAGGCCGGTGACGTCGCGCCGGTCGTAGCTGAGGCCGTTCAGGTCGGCCATCCGCACCCCGGCGCGGCGCAGGTTCTCGAACTCGTTGTACTTGCCGACCGCGGCGAACCCGATGCGGTCGTAGATCTCACTGACCTTGTGCAGGGTGCTGGAGAGATTCTCCGCAACGAAGAGGACCCCGCCGGCGTAGCTCAGGACCACCGCGCTGCGTCCCCGGGCGATGCCCTTGCGGGCCAACTCGGAACGGTCGCGCATGATCTGTTCGGGCGAGGCGTAGAACTGCATGGCCACGGCGGCGGCTCTCCTTCAGGCGCTGTGCTGGGCAACTGCGATCAGGTGGGATTGCGGGACCGGCTCAGCCGCCCGGGTTTTCCATCCGGCCGGCGACGACGCTCTCGGCGATCGCCGACGTCTCCGCGTCGGTCAGCCGGTGCGTCCCCTCCGCCGTCGCGGTCATCACCACCGGGTAGATCCGCCGGGTCAGGTCCGGGCCACCGGTGGCGGTGTCGTCGTCGGCGGCGTCGTAGAGCGCCTCCACCGCCAACCGCACCGCGTCGTCGATCGACAGGCCGGCCCGGAACCGCTTCTTCAACGCCGACCGGGCGAACAGCGAACCCGAGCCGATCGCGTCGTAGCCGGTCTCCTCGTACGGGCCGCCGGTGACGTCGAAGCTGAAGATCCGACCGGCCCGGGCCGGGTCCTTGGCGGCCAGGTCGAACCCGGCGAACAGCGGGATCACCGCCAGCCCCTGCATCGCGGCGCCGAGGTTGCCCCGGATCATCGAGGCGAGACGATTGGCCTTGCCGTCGAGCGAGAGCATGGCGCCCTCGATCTTCTCGTAGTGCTCCAACTCCACCTGGAACAGTCGCATCAGCTCGATGCCGATGCCGGCGGTGCCGGCGATGCCCACCAGCGAGTACGCGTCGGCCGGGTGCACCTTCTCGATGTCCCGCTGGGCGATCAGGTTGCCCATGGTGGCCCGCCGGTCGCCGGCCATCACGACGCCACCGGCCGCGGAGATGGCCACGATCGTGGTGGCGTGTGGGGCCAGGTCGGCGGCCATGCCCGGGGGCAGCGGCCGGCGGCCGGGCAGCATCTCGGGGGCCACCTTGCTCAGAAACGACGTGAAGGAGGACGTCCCCGCGTTGGTGAACACATCTGGTAGACGCCCGGATGGATCAAAACCCGCTGCCACGTGGTTCCTCTCAGATACGTGATGGCCCTGGCCAGCCTCATGGGACTGTCACGGAACTGGCCAAGACCACCGTTGCAGTTGAAGCAGAGTATCCCGCGCACCCACCCGGTGGCATGATCGTGGTCCACATGTTCCGGATCGGGGTCACCGCACACCCCGCAAACCCCACCCTGCTCGGCCAACAGCTCGTCGAACTCCGCCTGCCCGATGCCGTAGCGACGCCGCAGGTGGTACTCGCGGGTCCCACCGTAGAGCCGCTGAGCGGTCTCCTTGCCTCGCGCGTTGTGGCAGGGCTTGCAGTAGCTGTGTCGGCCGCTGGCCTTCCGGCTGGTGCTCGGAAAATCGTCCAGCGACTTGATCTGCTCGCAGTCGGGACACCACTTCAGGCCCTGTCCCACGGGTACCGCCGGTCGTCGCGCCGGAGCAATGCCACGCTTGCGTCGGCTGGTCTCCGACCGGATGGTCGCGCACGCCTTGCAGTAATAGGCAAGACCGTCCACACGGCGGCGGTTACGGTGAAACTCTGTTCGCGGCAACGAACGCTGGCACTGAGGGCAGGTCTTGTCCGCCCCAGGCGGAGAATCGGACATATGCCTCACTCTCCCCCTTTCTGGACATACCCCCTCACGAACTCTTCGGCGTTTTCCTCAAGGACGGAGTCGATCTCGTCGAGCAGGTCGTCGACGTCCTCGGTGATCTCGGCGTGCCGCTCGGCGACCTCCGGGTTCGCCTCGACGGTGACGTCCTCGACCTCTTCGCCCTGGCGGGACTTGCCCGACTGCGACTGACCGCCGCTGTCACGAGTGGCCACTGTTGCCTCCTCCACGATCTCCCTGCGATGAACTTACCTCGCGGGAGCGACGAATCCCTCACGCGCGCCGGTACGGAAACCGCACACGGCGACAACCACACCGAGGATCGGCCACTCAGCCGCCGGTCAGGCTCTCCAGCAGGTCCTTGGCGCTGGCGCACCTGTCGAACAGCGCCCCGACATGCGCCCTGGTGCCGCGCTCCGGCTCCATCATCGGCACCCGCACCAGCGACTCCCGGCCGACGTCGAAGATGACCGAGTCCCAGCTGGCGGCGACCACCTCGGAGGCGTACTGCGCCAGGCAGCGGCCCCGGAAGTAGGCGCGGGTGTCCTCCGGCGGCTCGGTCATCGCCGAGCGACTCTCCTCGTCGCTGAGCAGCGTCTTCATCGCGCCCCGGGAGACCAGCCGGTGGTAGAGCCCCTTCTCCGGGCGCACGTCGGAGTACTGAAGGTCGACCAGTTGCAGCTTGTGCGAACCCCAGGCGAGCTTCTCCCGCTCCCGGTAGCCCTCCAACAATCGCAGCTTGGCCACCCAGTCGAGTTCGTCGGCGCAGAGCATCACGTCGCGGCCGAGACGGTCCAGCACGGACTCCCAGCGGTCCAGCACGTCGGCGGTCTGTTCGTCGACGTCGCTGCCGTAGCGGTCCTCGACGAAGGCGCGTACCCGCTCCAGGTAGGCCCACTGCACGTCCAGCGCGGTGAGCCGGCGGCCGTCGCGCAACCGCATCCGGTGGGTCAGCGACGGGTCGTGGCTGACGGCACGCAGCTCACCAACCGGGTCGGCGATGCCGAGGTCCGCGCCGAGCGCCTTCTCCTCGATCATCGTCAGGATCAGCGCGGTGGTGCCGACCTTGAGGTACGTGGAGATCTCCGAGAGGTTGGCGTCGCCGATGATGACATGCAGCCGGCGGTACTTGTCGGCGTCGGCGTGCGGCTCGTCCCGGGTGTTGATGATCGGCCGCTTCAGGGTGGTCTCCAGCCCCACCTCGACCTCGAAGAAGTCGGCTCGCTGGGAGATCTGGAAGCCGTTCTGGCCGCCGTCCTGCCCGATGCCGACCCGGCCGGCGCCGCAGACGATCTGACGGGTCACGAAGAACGGGGTCAGGTACGCCACGATGTCGGCGAACGGCGTCTGCCGGCGCATCAGGTAGTTCTCGTGCGCGCCGTAGCTGGCGCCCTTGTTGTCGGTGTTGTTCTTGTAGAGGTGGATCGGTGCGGTGCCGGGAATGGTGGCGGCCCGACGCGCGGCCTCCGCCATCACCCGCTCCCCCGCCTTGTCCCAGCGGACCACGTCACGCGGGTTGGTGACCTCCGGAGTGGAGTATTCGGGGTGGGCGTGGTCCACGTAGAGCCGAGCCCCGTTGGTGAGAATGACGTTGGCCAGCCCGAGATCCTCGTCGGCGAGCGCCTCGGCCGGGTCGTACACCGCACCGGAGTAGGTGAAGCCCCGGGCGTCGCGCAGTGGCGATTCCTCCTCGTAGTCCCAGCGCGCCCGACCGCCCCGGTTCAGTTCCGGGCGGGCGCCGTAGGCGTTCACCACCTGGGACGAGGTGACCATCGGGTTGGCCCCGGCCTGACCGGGCACGGAGATGCCGTACTCGACTTCGGTGCCCATGATCCGTCTTACGCTCATCGACCTACCCGCTTCGCTTGCCCGACCGATCCCCGTCACATCCGAGCGTAGTCGGCATGTGAGCGCACGGGGGCCTGCCGTGGTGGTCGGTGCGTCGCAAGTCGCGGGGATCAGCTCGGCGGATCATCAATGATCATCGTCTCCATGCTCACCCTTGCGGCCAGTTCAGGCACGGCGCGCAGGATCCGGTTGGTCCGTACCCGGGCCCCGTCGGTGACCGCCACCAGCCGGATCTCACCGGGTACGCGGTGCAGCATCTGCCAGGTCCGGCCCGGTTCGACGAAGACCATCTCGTAGATGCCGGCCTCGGTCTGGGCGGTGGTGCCCTGCAGCGTGGAGACGCAGATGTTCGCCAGGTAGGACTGGTACGGCCGGCGGTCGAGGATGAGCGTGGTGACACCGTCGGCGGCCGGGTAGCGCTGGAGGACCTGCTCGCACACGGCGGTGGCCCGGCCGGGTCGGTCGAGGTCCTGGTGGACCCAGCGCTGCGCCCAGCTCTGCGGGGTGACGACGAGCAGGCTGCGCTGCCCGCCGGTGACCCCGGCGAACCAGACGGTGGCGGCGGCGACCGTGACGGCGGTGAGACCGGCCACGGCCGTGTGCAGCGGACGGCCCCGGGGCGGCACCGGCAGCAGTCGCACCACCGCGGCGGTGCCGATGATGAGCAGCACGGTGGTGAGGTGACCGGCCTTGTTGAAGTAGTAGCCGGCCTGACCACCGACGCTGATGCTGGCCTGACCGATGGCCAGGGTGAGCACCACGCTGACCAGCAGCGCGAACAGCCAGCGTCGCCAGGCCGGATCGGCCCGCCCGCGTCGTACCGCGTGCACCAGCAGGGCGGGCACCACGAACACGCCGAGGCCGCCGAGGGCGAGCCAGGTCTCGGTCAGGTCCGGCCCGACGGTGGCGGCCAGCGACTCGGTCTGGTTGGCACGGAACACGCCGAGCAGGATCGGCACCGGGGCGAGCACGGCGGTGGCCAGGCCGACGACGAGCGTGGTGCCGCGCAGTCGGCGTACTTCGCGACGCCGCGCCAGCAGCGACCCGAGGGCGAGGAGTGCGGCGGCGGGCAGGAACAGGTAGTAGCTGTAGCCGATGCCGACGAGCAGGGCACCGAGCAGCAGGAAGTGTTCCCGGGGTGCGCCGACCGGCCGGGCGACGAGCACGGCGAGCACGATGGTGAGGGTCAGTCCGAGCGTCTCGGTGGGGTATCCGGAGACCAGCATCCGGGGCATCTGGCTGCCGAGCACGAGTGCGCCGACCACGACGGTCAGCACGAGGCGGCTCAGCGGGTGCAGCGGGCCGGGGAGCCGCTGTGCGGCCCAGAGCAGGACGAGGACCAGCAGCCCGAAGGTGGCGAAGTTCCACCAGAGGAACGGCTCCACGGCGGCTGCGCCGGCCGGCCCACCGCCGGGCGGGGTGCGGTGGCTGTCGAGCAGGGCGACGAGCAGGTGCCAGCCCTGCGGGTAGTGCACGAGTGCGGAGAACAGGTCGTCGCGGACGGCGGCGGGGTCGACGAAGAGGTAGCCGCCGTGCCGACCGATGACGTCGACCAGGCTCAGGTGCCGCAGGTAGTCCTCACCTCGGTGGAGGATGCTCAGCCGGCCGCCCAGGTCGCCGGCGCGCAGCAGGGGTTGGGCGAGATACCAGAGCAGGCCGGTGGTGCCGATGACGGGCAGCAGGTCGGGCCAGGCCGGGCGCGGCAGGGTGGGACGCCGCCCGGTGATCAGGGCGGTCAGCACGAGGGCGGTGAGGGCGGTGCCGCTGACCGCCACCGGGTTCATCCCCCAGGGCCAGACCGCGAAGAGCAGACCGGCCGCGGTGGTGAGGCAGACCAGCAGGATGGTGGCCAGCAACAGCCGGTCGAGCAGGGTACGGCCGCCGCGCAGCAGGCTGGCGGTGGCGAGCAGCACCAGCGGGGGCAAGACCCAGCGGGCGTCGAGGGCGACCGCGGCGAGCGGCAGCAGCCAGGCCGCCGGCAGCGCGGCCAGCACGGCGAGGTTCCATCGACGGTACGGCTCGCCAGGGCTGGCGGTCAGACTCGGGACGATCAGCGGGGCCACGGTGTGCTGCTCGGCGGGCACGCGAAATCCTTGCATACGAGGAGAGTTGTCCGGAGTCTAGCCGTGCCGCCCGACTTGTGCGGGACGTGGCGCGGTGCCGCACGCAGACGCAGGGCCCGTGACGACACCGTCACGGGCCCTGCGGGTAGCGGTCAGAGGTACTGGCCGGTGTTGCTGGCGGTCTCGATGGAGCGACCGGCCTCGGTGCCCTTGCCCCCGGAGACGAGCGTACGGATGTAGACGATCCGCTCGCCCTTCTTGCCGGAGATGCGGGCCCAGTCGTCGGGGTTGGTGGTGTTGGGCAGGTCCTCGTTCTCGCGGAACTCGTCGACGCAGGCGTCGAGCAGGTGCTGCAGACGCAGCCCTTTGCGGCCGGAGGTGAGGAACTCCTTGATGGCCATCTTCTTGCCCCGGTCGACGATGTTCTGGATCATCGCGCCGGAGTTGAAGTCCTTGAAGTACAGGACTTCCTTGTCACCGTTGGCGTAGGTGACTTCCAGGAAGCGGTTCTCCTCCGTCTCGGAGTACATCCGCAGGACCACCGCGTCGATCATCGCGGCGACGGTGGCCTGGGCGTCTCCGCCGTGTTCGGCCAGGTCGTCGGCGTGCAGCGGCAGACCGGAGAGGATGTACTTGGAGAAGATGTCCTTGGCCGCCTCGGCGTCCGGACGCTCAATCTTGATCTTGACGTCGAGTCGCCCCGGACGCAGGATCGCCGGGTCGATCATGTCTTCCCGGTTGGAGGCGCCGATGACGATGACGTTCTCCAGGCCCTCCACGCCGTCGATCTCGCTGAGCAGCTGCGGCACGATGGTGTTCTCCACGTCGGAGGAGACACCGGAGCCACGGGTCCGGAAGACCGAGTCCATCTCGTCGAAGAAGACGATGACCGGCGTGCCCTCGCCGGCCTTCTCCCGGGCCCGCTGGAAGATCAGCCGGATGTGCCGCTCGGTCTCGCCGACGTACTTGTTGAGCAGCTCCGGGCCCTTGATGTTGAGGAAGAAGCTGGTGTGCTTCTCCTCGCCCCGCCGCTCGGCGATCTTCTTCGCCAGCGAGTTGGCCACCGCCTTGGCGATCAGCGTCTTGCCGCAGCCGGGCGGGCCGTAGAGCAGGATGCCCTTCGGCGGACGCAACTGGTGCTCACGGAACAGGTCCGCGTGCAGGAACGGCAGTTCCACCGCGTCACGGATCTGCTCGATCTGGGAGTGCAGGCCACCGATGTCGCTGTAGTCGACGTCGGGCACCTCCTCCAGCACCAGCTCCTCGACCTCGCTCTTGGGAATCCGCTCGTACGCGTACGCCGAACGCGGTTCGATCATGAGCGAGTCGCCGGCCCGGATCGCACTGCCGATCAATGTCTCGGCGAGGTGCACGATCCGTTCCTCGTCGGAGTGCGAGACCACCAGTGCCCGGTCACCCGGCGCGCCTTCGGGGCCCGCCAGGATCTCCTTGAGCATGACCACCTCGCCGACCCGCTCGTAGCCGAACGCGTCCACGATGTTGAGCGCGTCGTTGAGCAGGACCTCCTGGCCGCGCTGGAGTTCACCCACGTCGAGCGAGGGCGAGACGGCCACGCGCAGCTTGCGCCCGCCGGTGAAGACATCCACCGTGCCGTCGTCGTGTCTGGCCAGGAAGACGCCGTAGCCACTGGGTGGCTGGGCCAGCCGGTCGATCTCCTCCTTGAGCGTCACGATCTGCGCGCGAGCCTCCTTGAGGGTGCTCACGAGCCGCTCGTTGTTCTCGGTCAGCCGCGCCAACTGCGCCTGGGTGGCGGACAGTCGCTCTTCGAGCTGCCGCACGTGTCGGGGGCTTTCGGTCAACTTGCGCCGCACCAGAGCGAGTTCCTCTTGAAGGAACGCGACCTGCGTGGAGAGATCGTGGGCCTCCTTCTCCCACCGTGCGGCGCGCGAGTCCGCGTCGTCGCTGCGTGCCACGTCCCACCTCCCCGGGGGGCTTGAACGTTCTGACCTAACACTAGCCGCTATGAGCCCGATTCGGTCCTCCGCAACGCGCCCGTCACCGAAGCTTGATCGCCAAGGGTGGGTTGGCGGGCGGGTACGGGCATTCGGGTACCGTCGGGGGGTGGGACGCGAGAACATGGGGGGTGCACCGGTGGCCGAGGTCGCGACCGACGAGGTGCAGGTCTGGGTGGACCAGGATCTGTGCACGGGCGACGGGCTGTGCGTGCAGTACGCGCCCGAGGTATTCGAGTTCGACGTCGACGGCCTGGCGTACGTCAAGGGCCCCGACGGTGAGCTCCAGCAGGCCCCGGGCGCCCGCGTCGGCGTACCGGAGCACCTGCGCCTCGAGGTGATCGACTCGGCGCGGGAGTGCCCGGGCGAGTGCATCCACGTCGTCCGCGCCAGCGACGGCGTGGAGGTGGCCGGCCCCGACGCCGAGGACTGAGCCCGCCGCCCGCCGTACCGCAGCGGGCGACCGACCACTCACAGCAGCGGGCGGCCGACCACCGAGGCGACCAGGCGGGCGAACTCCTCCAGCCGGGCGATCTGCCCGGCGCCGCCGTCGTCGAGGGTCTTGCCGAAGCGCAGCGCGTCGTGGCGTGGCCCGCCGGCCGTCTCCTCGCTGGGCGGGGTCTCGTCGAGCGAGGTCAGCAGCAGGTACACGTCGATGCTGTCGACCCGGATCTCACCGTTGTCGTGCCGGAACAGCCGGCGGCGGCAGCCGACCTCGGTGACCGAGGAGACCGGCACCACCCGCAGCGACGAGGTCATCGACCCGGGCGGGCCCTCCCCCGGCGGCACGTCCTCGCCGTGCCAGAGCACCAGCCGACTGCCGTCGCAGACGACGACCTCCTGCCACACCCCGTTTACCTCGTTGACGAAGCGTTCCAGGGTGAAGCCGAGCACCGAGGCCCCCCGCAGCACACCGCCGAGCGCCTCCAGCGCGACGTCCGGGTCACGCAGGTACGCCCGCGCCGCCGATTCGAGGTCGGTGTAGGGCGACCAGTCGGGGAAGACCGCCGGCAGGTCGCCGCCGCCGAACCCGGGCCGACTCATGCGGCCACCCCCGGCCACCGCCAACCCGCATCCAGGTTCAGCCCGTTCACTGCCAGCCGCCCCATTCCGCCGTCACGGCCTGCCCGTCTCCTGCGTCGTGTCCGGTTGCGTCTGCGACGCCGTACTCGCCTGTCGGGCCGCCTCCGCCTCGCGTAGCGCCTGCCGGCGCTGCACGTACGCCTCGGTGCCCTTGCTGGGCTTGCGTCGGCGCGGCGGCGCGGTCACTCCGGGGGCGAGCTTACGCGCGGAGACGAGGAACGCGGTGTGCGCGATCATCCGGTGGTCGGGTCGCACCGCGAGCCCTTCGGCGTGCCAGTCGCGCACCAGCGACTCCCAGGCCCGCGGCTCGGTCCAGCCGCCCCGTTCCCGCAGCGCCTCAACCAGCTCGGACAGCTGCGGAGTGGTCGCGACGTAGCCGATGAGGACCCCGCCGGGCAGCAACGCCCGTTCGACCATGTCGAGGTTCTCCCACGGGGCCAGCATGTCCAGGATGATGCGGTCGAAACCCGTCTCGGTGCACTCGCCGACGTCACCGACGTGCAGGTGCCACGCGGGGTGCGGCCCGTTGAAGAACGCCTCCACGTTGCGCCGGGCGATCTGGGCGAAGTCGTCGCGCAGCTCGTAGGAGTGCAGTTCGCCGCTGGTGCCGACCGCGCGCAGCAGCGAGCAGCTCAGCGCGCCGGAGCCGGCGCCGGCCTCGAGCACCTTGGCGCCGGGGAAGATGTCGCCCATGGCGACGATCTGCGCCGAGTCCTTGGGGTAGATCACCTGGGCGCCACGGGGCATGGACAGCACGTAGTCCGACAGCAGCGGACGCAGCGCCAGGAAGGCCGTACCCCCGCCGGAGGTGGTGACCACGCTGCCGTCGGGCAGCCCGATCAGCTCGTCGTGCGCCAGGATGCCCCGGTGGGTGTGGAACTGCTTGCCCGGCTCCAGGGTGACCGTGTGCATCCGGCCCTTGGGGTCGGTCAGCTGCACCCGGTCACCGGGCCGGAACGGCCCACGGTGCACCGGGGGCAGCTCCGGGGTCTCGGCGGGCACGGCGTCGCCCGGGGTCGCCGGGTGGGAGTGGGTCACGGTCACGTGTTCATCTTCCGGTGAGGTTCGAGCAGGTGCGCCAGATCCGCGATGTGCAGAATGCCGACGACATCTTCGCCTGCCGTCACGAGGTACTGCGCGCCCGGGTGGGCCTGCACCGTCTCCAGCACCCGTTCCCCGTCCGTGGCCACCGACATGCGCGGCAGGTCGGCGACCGCGCGGGCGACCGCGTCCACGGCGAGCCAGGGCCGGCGGTGCGGCGGCACCGCCGCCGCCGCGGCCGGATCGACCACCGCCACCGGTCGGCCCGCGGCGTCGGTCACCAGCAGCGCCACCGGCCGGTCCGGGGCCGACTCGTCGGCCCGGCGCTGGGCCTCGGCCAGCGGGGTGGCGGTGGGTACGGCGAACACCGGCCGGGCCAGCCGGGCCAGGTCGATCAGGGGCAGTCGCCGGCCGATCCGGGCCAACCGGATCGACTGTCCGGCGCCGTGCCAGATGGTGAGCGCGACCAGGGCGGTCAGCGGCAGCGCCAGCAGGCTCAGCAGGTCGGCGGCGTAGAGCAGGCCGACAAGCGCCACGGTGGCCACGGCGAGGACCCGGCCGACCCAGCCGGCCACCTCGGTGGCCCGGTGCCGGTCCCGGGTGACCGCCCAGATGACCGCCCGCAACGCCCGCCCGCCGTCCAACGGCAGCCCGGGCAGGCTGTTGAACACGGCGACGATGACGTTGCTCACCGCCAGTTGGAAGGCGAGCTGGTGGGCCACGGTGCGGTCGGGCAGCGCCACGGTCGCGGCGACGGCGGCCACGCCGAGCAGCGCGGAGACCGCCGGCCCGGCCAGCGACACCAGCAGGTCCACCCGGGGCGACGGCGCGTCCCGGTCCATCTCGGTGTACCCGCCGAGCAGTTCGAGGGTGATCCCCCGCACACCGATGCCGAAGTGTCGTGCGGTGAGCGCGTGGCCGAGTTCGTGGGCCAGCACCGAGCCGAGCAGCGAGACCACGAAGCCGGCGCCGACCAGGTAGCCGAGGGTCGGCGAGAGCGCCAGTCGCTGGCCGGCAAGTTCGCCGTAGAGCACGATGATCAACACGGCCAGCAGCAGGATCGAGGCGTTCAGGTACAGCGGCACCCCGAAGACCCGACCGACCTGCAGGCCGGGACGCCGACCCGGCCGTGACTGCCTGCTCTGCTCCACCGAGCCGATGCTACGCGGCGGGAGATCACCTTCGGTGCGGCGGCGGCCGCCCTGTCGTACCGGTGCCCTAGTCTTCCACGGCATGACCGCGGATCCGGTGATCGCCCAACAGGCTCCGACTTCGACCCCGTTGCCGCCAACGGTGCGGGCCTCGCTGTCACCCTCACGCGCCGCGGATTTCAAGACCTGCCCGCTGCTCTACCGGTTCCGCAGCATCGACCGGCTGCCCGAGCGGCCCACCGTCGAGCAGGCGCGCGGCACGCTTGTGCACGCGGTGCTGGAGCGGTTGTTCGACCTGCCGGCGGCCGGGCGCACCCCGCAGGCGGCCGGTGACCTCGTCGCACCGCAGTGGGACCGGCTGGTCACCGAGCAGCCGGAACTGGCCGGACTGTTCACCGACGACGGCACGGTCGACGCGGTCGAGTTCCTGCGCTCGGCGGCGACCCTGCTGGAGGGCTACTTCTCGGTGGAGGATCCGCGTCGACTGGAGCCGGCCGAACGGGAGAGCCTGATCTCCGCCGTGATCGACGAGGAGTTGCTCATCCGCGGCTACCTCGACCGGCTCGACGTCGCCCCCGACGGCGCGCTGCGGGTGGTGGACTACAAGACCGGTGGTGCGCCCCGCGAGGCGTTCGAGGCGCGGGCGTTGTTCCAGCTCAAGTTCTACGCGCTGGTGCTCTGGCGCACCCGGGGCGTGGTGCCCCGGGTGCTGCGGCTGCTCTATCTACGCGACGCCGAGGTGTGCGACTACACCCCGGACGCCGAGGAGTTGGTGCGCTTCGAACGCACGGTGGTGGCGCTGTGGCGGGCGATCGAGCAGGCCACCGCCGCCCAGGACTTCCGGCCCCGGCCGAGCCGGCTCTGCGACTGGTGCAGCCACCAGGCGCTCTGCCCGAGCTACGGCGGCACCCCGCCGCCCTTCCCCGAGCACCTGCCCGGCGCGGATCCGCTGCGCGACGCCCGCACCCGCCCCGCCACCCCGGGCGCGGACGAGTAGCTCTCCTCCTCAGGAAGGAGAGGCAGCTCACCATCCGAGATGATCTCTCGCCGGCATGGGCGGCTAGCGTCGTGGCATGGGTAGGCAGCTGAGGCAGTGGCTACGGGCACGCCCGCTGGCCGGCGACGCGTTGTTGACCGTCGGGCTGGTGCTGGGTGAGGCGCTGTTCACCCTGCTGTCCCCCCGGGAGTTCTGGCCCCGGTCGCTGCCGGAGGCGCTGGGCTGGAGCCTGCTCTGTGCCAGCCCCGTGCTGTTGCGGCGGATCGCGCCGTGGCTCGCCGTGCTGGCCGCGCTGGCGTCGCTGGCCCTGCCGGTCGTGATCGAGGTGGTGCCGGCCACCCAGGGCCTCACCCTGGTCGTGCTCACCTACACCGTGGCCGCCTGCCAGCCGATACGCCCGGCGCTGGCGACCGCGGTGGCACTGTGGGTGCCGGTGGCGGTGCTGGCGCCCCTGCTGCCCACCGAGGGTCTGCCGCAGGTCGGCGCGGCGTACGTGGTGGCGAACAACCTGCTGGTCGGGATCGTGTCGTTCTCCGTGGGCCGTACGGTGCACGCCCGCCGGTCCACCACGGCGGCGCTGCGGGAACGGGCCCGGGTCGCCGAGGCCAACCAGCGCGCCCTCGCCGAGCAGGCGGTCGCCGACGAGCGGCGACGCATCGCCCGGGAACTGCACGACGTGGTGGCCCACCACGTCAGCGTGATGGGGGTGCTGGCCACCGGGGTCCGGCGGGTGCTGCCCCGCGATCCCAAGGCCGCCGACGAGGCGGTCGCCACCATCGAGGAGACCAGCCGGGCCACCCTGCGGGAGCTGCGGCGGCTGCTGGACGTGCTGCGCACCGAGGCCGAGCCGGCCGCCGACCTGGCCCCCCAGCCCGGTCTCGCCGGCATCGAGATGCTCGTCGAACAGGTCCGCGAGGCCGGGTTGCCGGTAACCTTCGCGGTGACCGGCACGCCGGGGCCGGTGGAGCAGGGCGTGGCGTTGACCGTGTACCGGATCGTGCAGGAAGCACTGACCAACGCCCTCAAGCACGCTGGCCGGGCCACCGCGCAGGTGCACGTCAGCTACCCCGGTGACGCCGTCGAGGTGGAGATCACCGACACCGGTCGAGGGCCGTCACCGGACCGGCAGCGGGTCGGGCACGGCCTGGTGGGGATGCGTGAGCGGGTCGCCCTCTACGGTGGTGTCCTGCGGACCGGGGCCCGCGCCGGCGGCGGCTACCGGGTGTACGCGCGCATTCCGGTCGAACCACTGCCCGAGACCCGCTTTGCGGCACCCTGACCCCGGAGGATGAGATGACCGATCCGACGCCGTCGACGACCCGTCCGGTGCGCATCCTGCTCGCCGACGACCAGCCGTTGCTGCGTACCGGCTTCCGGATGGTGCTCGGCGCCGAGCCGGACCTGGACATCGTGGCGGAGGCCGGCGACGGCGCGGAGGCGGTGGAGTTGTCCCGCCGGCTGCTGCCCGACGTGGTGCTGATGGACATCCGGATGCCGCGGATGGACGGGGTGAGCGCCACCCGGGCGATCGTCGACGCCCGGCTGCCGGTCCGGGTGCTCATCCTGACCACCTTCGAACTCGACGAGTACGTGGTGGGTGGGCTGCGGGCCGGGGCGAGTGGATTCCTGTCCAAGGACGTGCCCGCCGAGGATCTGATCACCGCGATCCATACCGTGGCCGCCGGCGACGCGGTGGTGGCCCCCCGCATCCTGCGGCGGCTGCTGGACCGCTTCGCCGACGTGCTGCCCGATCCCGCAGCCTCACCGCCGAAGGCGCTGAGCACGCTCACCGACCGGGAACGGGAGGTGCTGGGGCAGGTGGCCCGCGGGTTGTCCAACGCCGAGATCGCCCGCGCCCTGTCGGTCAGCGAGACCACCATCAAAACCCACGTCGGGAACGTGTTGACCAAGCTCGGGCTGCGCGACCGGGTGCAGGCGGTGGTCTTGGCGTACGAGTCGGGTCTGGTCCGGCCGGGGGCGTAACGTGACCGTTGCATCCGTCACCTACCGTGACGGTCTGCACCGAGAACGGTTGTCTCTCGCGGGGGCCAGAGTCGCGGACTATCGTGTGGTGACGAGCTTCGTCGCTGCTCACAGCGCTGATCCGGGATAACCCTGACCCCGGGTGGGGGACTACCCGCAGCCGGAAATCCGCACCCACTCCCCCAGGAGTCGTAGGGATCGCCGGCACACGGCGCAGATGATGGAACTCGTGCCGAGATCCACGGGAGGGCGGCACGATCTGAACAGCGACGGAGAGGTTATAACGTGACCGCTACGACAGGCCGGTCGGCAGAGGCCGCAGCCCGGGCGAGCGACGTGTGGAAGGTGTACGGCAGCGGCGAGGCTCAGGTCATCGCGCTGCAGGGGGTGAGCGCCGAGTTCGAGCGCGGACGGTTCACTGCGATCATGGGCCCCTCGGGCTCCGGCAAGTCGACGCTCATGCACTGCCTGGCCGGGTTGGACACGGTCACCCGAGGCACCGTGCACGTCGGCGACACCACGGTCACCGGCCTCGGTGACGCCGGCCTGACGAAGCTGCGGCGCGACAAAATCGGCTTCATCTTTCAGCAGTTCAACCTGCTGCCGACGCTGACCGCCAAGGAAAACATCCTGCTGCCGCTCTCCATCGCCGGCCGCAAGCCCGACCAGGCCTGGTACGACATCGTCATCGACACGGTCGGGCTGCGCGACCGGCTCGACCACCGGCCGGCGCAGCTCTCCGGCGGCCAGCAGCAGCGGGTGGCGTGCGCGCGGGCCCTGGTGGCCCGCCCCGAGGTCATCTTCGCCGACGAACCGACCGGCAACCTGGACTCGCGGGCCGGCGCCGAGGTGCTGAACTTCCTGCGCAACTCGGTACGCGAGCACGGTCAGACCATCGTCATGGTCACCCACGACCCGACCGCCGCCGCGTACGCCGACCGGGTGGTCTTTCTGGCCGACGGGCAGATCGTCTCCGAGTTGATCGAGCCGACCGCCGACACGGTGCTGGACACGATGAAGAAGCTGGACACCCTGACCGAGGTGGCTCCCTGATGTTTCGGGCGACACTGAAGAGCCTGCTGGCCCGCAAGGTCCGGCTGATGTTGTCCGGCCTGGCCGTGGTGCTGGGCGTGATGTTCGTCTCCGGTGCGTTCGTGCTCACCGACACCCTCGGTCGCACCTTCGACCAGATCTTCGCCGACGCCTACGAAGAGGTCGACGTCAGCGTCGCCGCCAAGCCGAAGGTGCAGGGCAACGAGTTCGAGGGCCCGCAGCTCGCCGGGCCGGTGCCGGCTGCCGCTCTGCAGACGGTGCAGTCGGTCGACGGGGTGGCCGAGGCGACCGGTGTGGTGGCCGCCGACGGTGCCCGACTGATCGGCAGCAACGGCAAGGTGGTCGCCTCGTTCGGTCCGCCGCAGCTCGGCGGCAACTGGGTCGGCGAGAGCGACCTGGTGCAGCTGCGCGAGGGCCGCGAACCGCAGACCGACGACGAGATCGTGATCAACAAGGGTCTGGCGACCACGGCCGACGTGGCCGTCGGCGACCGGGTGGGCGTGCTCACCCTCCAGCCGCGCAAGGACTTCACCATCGTCGGCATCTTCGGCTACAGCGGCGACCGGGACTCCATGGGCGGCGCCAACGAGATCATGTTCACCACGCCGGCGGCGCAGGAACTGATGCTCGGCGAGCCGGACGTCTACACCAACATCGTGGCCACCGCCGCCACCGGCGTCTCGGACGAGCAGTTGCGTGACGCGGTGGCCGCCGCGGTCGGCGACGCCTACGACGTGAAGACCGGCGAGCAGCTCTCCGCCGACGCCGCCGCCGGGTTGAAGGAGGGCCTGTCCTTCTTCAACCGGATCCTGCTCGGCTTCGCCGCGGTAGCGCTGCTGGTCGGCACCTTCCTGATCCTCAACACGTTCTCGATCATCGTGGCGCAGCGCACCCGGGAACTGGCGTTGCTGCGGGCCGTGGGTGCCAGCGGCAAGCAGATCATCGGCTCGGTGGTGATGGAGGCGATCGCCATCGGCCTGATCGCCGCGGTGTTCGGCCTGGCCGCCGGCATCGGCATCGGCGCGCTGCTGGCGTACCTGTTCAGCAACCTCGCCGGTGGGATGACCCTGGCCGGGATCGCGGTGCCCGCGTCGGCGGTGATCGGTGCGTTCGGTGTCGGCCTGGTGATCACCGTGCTGGCGGCGCTGCTGCCGGCGCTACGGGCCGCGCGGATCCCCCCGATCGCGGCGATGCAGGACGTCGCCACGCCGGACCGCCCCCTGACGAAGATCACCATCGCCGGGGCGGTGGTCACCGCGATCGGCGCCACCCTGCTCTTCCTCGGCCTGGGCGGCTACGCCGACAGCAACACGCTTGCCACCATCCTCGGTGGCGTGCTGTTCGCCTTCATCGGGGTGGCCCTGCTGACGCCGCTGATCAGCAAGCCGGTGGTGGCGGCCCTCGGCGCGATCTTCTCCGGCTGGGTGCCGGGCAAGCTGGGCCGGCTCAACTCCGGCCGCAACCCGCGCCGTACCGCGATCACCGCCGCCGCGCTGATGGTCGGCATCGCCCTGGTCACCGGCATCACCGTCATCCTGGACTCGGCCAAGAGCAGCATCAGCGGTCTGGCCCAGGACACCGTCAAGGCGGAACTGGTGATCGCCGGTGCGCAGTCCGGGCCCCGCCCGCCGACCTTCGATCCAGCGGTGCTGGACGAGGCGAAGACGATCCCCGGGGTACGGCTGGTCGACGGCCTCTACGGCGACATGTCCCTGGTCGACGGCAAGCGCACCTACACCGGAGCGGTGACCGAACCGGCCGCCCTGCGCCAGGTCTACAGCCTGACCGCCTCCGCCGGGAACATCGACCGGCTGGGACCCGGTGAGCTGCTGGTCAGCACGGACACCGCGAAGGACCGGGGTCTGTCGGTCGGCTCGACCGTGCCGATCCAGTTCGCCCGCGGCGAGGCGCAGACCTTCACCGTCACCGGCATCTTCGACGACTCGCCGCTGTTCACCGGGGTGCAGATGGTGGTGCCGACCCAGTCGGCCGCCGACTTCACCATCCCGCAGCCCATTCAGGGTTTCGTCCAGCTGGAGCCCGGCACGGCGGTCGACCAGGTGCAGCCGCGCGTCGAGGCGCTGCTGGCCAACAGCCCCGAGGTGTCCGTGGTCAGCCTCGACGCGTACATCGAGCAGCAGGCCGGTCAGCTCGACAGCCTGCTCACGATGATCCGCATCCTGCTGGCGCTGGCCATCGTGATCGCCGTACTCGGCATCATCAACACCCTGGCCCTGTCGGTGCTGGAGCGGACCCGCGAGCTGGGCCTGCTGCGCGCCATCGGCCTGAAGCGGTCGCAGACCATGGGCATGATCACGGTGGAGGCGGTGGTGATCTCGGTGTTCGGCGCGCTGCTCGGCGTGGTCGTCGGCACCGGCCTGGGCGCCGCCGTGGTGGAGGCCCTGCGCGACGAGGGCATCACCGACCTGGTGCTGCCGTGGGGTCAGATGGGGGTCTTCCTCGGCCTGGCCGCGCTGATCGGCGTGATCGCGGCGGTCCTGCCCGCGATCCGCGCCGCCCGCATCAACGTCCTGGGCGCCATCGCCCACGACTGACCTGTAAGGAAGGGCCCCCTGTTAACGCCTAGCGCGGTACAGGGGGCCCTTTTTAACACAAGCGTCGGCAGCGTCGGTGCAGACGTCAGGCGGCGGAGCGGGCGAGCAGCGCCGCCAACAACTCCAGGTCCGCCGCGAGCAGGCTCTCCACCTGGTGTACGCCGTCGCGCGGCGCGACCGGCACCTCCGCCGGCACGGCCAGCACCGCCGCTCCGGCGGCGACCGCGCTGGCCACCCCGGTGGCCGAATCCTCGATCGCCACACACCTGTCGATCGGTACGCCGAGCAGCCGGGCAGCCGTCAGGTACGGCTCCGGGTGCGGCTTGGTCGCCTCGACCTCGTCACCGCAGACCACCACGTCGAAGCTGTCCCGGCCCAAGGTGTCCAGGGCGATCTCGACCAACGCCCGGCCACTGGAGGTGACCAGGGCCGTCGGAACCTGCGCCGCCCGCACCGCCGCCAGCAACGCCAACGCGCCCGGACGCCACTGCAACCCGGTACGGAACAGTTCGAGGATCCGCCTGTTGATCCACTCCGCGCTGGCCGCCGGATCGCGGTGCGGCTGGCCCAGGTCGTCGTGCAGAATCCGCATCGAGTCGGCCATCCCGGTGCCGACGATCGCCCGCCGCGCCTCGGCGGAAAGCGTGCCTCCGTACGTCTCGGCGAGCTCGGCCAACGCCACGTCCCACAGTCGTTCGCTGTCGACCAGGGTGCCGTCCATGTCGAACAGCACGGCGGCGGGGTGACTCGTCACCGGTTCCTCCTCGCGTCGGGTACCCGGTGAATCCTGTCAGCCCGTCACCGCCGTACGCCCGGGTCGGTGACCTTTCTCAACCGAGCCCGCAGGCCGACAGCGACCGTTCGTAGCCCCGGAAGAACGCCTCGGCGCGCTGCTCCGGGGTGCCGTGCGAGCCCTCGGCGAACCACGGCTGGCCCGGGTCGTCGCCGACGGCGAGCAGACCTTCGTGGAACTCGTCCAGGTCACCCTCGTCGAGGGTGAGCCAACCGGCTTCCACCGACCCACCCAGGTACGCCCCGGCCATGCAGTCGGCCTGCAACTCCTGCTGGATGGTGAAGTTGTACTGGACCCCGAGGCGGGTCTGGATCCCGTGGGCGTACTCGTGGCCGATCAGGTAGTACACGAACGCGTCCCCCACCTGCCGGAACGCCCCGAACGACCAGTTGATGTCGTACGCGATGAAGTCGCTGACCGTGCAGTAGACGGCGTTGTTGCGCGGCACCTCCTGCCCACCGCAGGACACCTCACCGTCACGCTGGTAGGCGATCACCTGCCGGATCGGCCGGAACGAACTCCCGGACGCCTCGAACTGCGCCGCCCAGTAGCGTTCGGCGGTACGCCGGGCGACCTCCACGTCCTCCTGGAACTCCTCGACCGTGTCGGTGCCGTCGGCCCGGGTCACCTCTTCGCTCGGCGACGCCGGTTCCCGCTGTTCGGTCGGCTCACCCGGCTGACCCACCGGGTCGACCATGCACGCGGTCGCCGCGACCAGCGCCACCACCAGACCGGCGAATCTGCCCCGACGCCGCTCCCGCCCGTCTGCCGCCACCGCATCCTCCCGCCTCGGCGATGCCAGCTTCCATACCCCCACGGTACGACCGGCATGCCCGTCGCCGTCTGGTACGCCGTATCGCCCGCACCGGTTCACTGTGGGACCGGTCTGGCGTGTGTTAGCGGGCCGCTGTGGTGCCGGCGTGGTGTGCCGACGTGGCGTGGTGCCGGCGGGCCGGTGTGGCGGGTGCCGGCGGGATGTCACGGGCTGGCGGCGAGGAAGACGAAGGCGGCGAACAGCACCAGGTGCACCCCGCCCTGCAACAGGGTGGCCCGCCCCGGCACCACGGTCAGCACGCCGGTTATCACCGTCAACGCGAGCAGGGTGACCTGGGTGCCGCCGAGGCCGAGCAGCAGCGGCCCTTCCAGCCAGATCGAGGCGATCGCGATGGCCGGGATGGTCAGACCGATGCTGGCCATCGCCGAACCGAGCGACAGGTTGAGGCTGATCTGCACCCGGTCACGGCGGGCGGCGCGGGCCGCCGCCAGGGTCTCCGGCAGCAGCACCAGCAGCGCGATTATCACCCCGACGAACGCCGGCGGCAGGTTCACCGCCGCGACACCCGCCTCGATCGCCGGGGACACCGACTTCGCGTCACCGACCACCGCCACCAGCGCGACAAGCAGCAGCCCGAGGCTGATCAGCGCCTGCCGGGTCGACGGCGGATCGGCGTGCACCTCCTCCGGCAGCGTCTCCCCTTCACTGCCCACCGGCAGGAAATAGTCCCGGTGCCGGCCGGTCTGCACCATCACGAACAGGGCGTACAGGGCCAGCGACACCACCGCCGCAAAGGTCAACTGGGCCGGGCTGAACTGCGGACCGGCGCGGCCTATGGTGAACGTCGGCACCACCAGACTGAGCGTGGCGAGAGTCGCCACGGTCGCCAACGCGCCACCCGTACCCTCCGGATTGAACACGGCCAACCGGCGGCGCAGCGCACCGATCAGCAACGACAAGCCGAGGATGCCGTTGCAGGTGATCATCACGGCGGCGAAGACCGTGTCCCGCGCCAGCGACTGCGTCTTCTCCCCACCACTGATCATCAGCGTGACGATCAGGGCCACCTCGATCACCGTGACCGCCACCGCGAGCACCAGTGACCCGTACGGCTCACCGACCTTGTGCGCGACCACCTCGGCGTGATGCACCGCCGCCAGCACCGCGCCGGCCAGGAACAGGCCCACGATCACGACCATGATGCCGTCGAGCTTCTGGTTCCAGGTCAGCGCGAGCACCACAAGGGCAGCGATCGGTACGGACACAGTCCACGTGGTCAGGGTGCGGCGCAACGCGAGCATGATCTACATCCTGCCAGCCATGATGATCATCAACGGCGAAGCCTCCCCCAGTCCCCCGTCCGCGCGGGCGCGCCATGCGCCAGCCCGGCCACCGGCACAATCGGTGCCACCGTTACGCCGAAACGGCGCCTACCGCCCCCGCCCGATACCACCGTTACGCCGAAACGGAGTCGATCATTGCACCGCGACTAGGCCAGCCGGGCCTCGACGAGACAACCCGGCGGTGATCAGCCGGCACGGATCAGATCCAGCGCGTGCACCGCCAGCCGGACCGCTGTCGGCCGCATCGCCGCCGCCTGCTCGTCGCTCACCGCACTCACCACTGCCAGCCGGACCTCCATGATCACGTTGGCGTCCAGGATCTCGATCCTGACATCGTCCCGGAGCTGCTGATAGCGGACTGCATCGGCGACGATCTCCGAACCGCCCTCGAACGGCTCTGCCGAAGTCACGGTGGCGGAACGCTCGAACCCGGTACGAGCCTCGCCCGCCCCACCAAAGCTCTGCACCTTCAAGAACACGAACCCGCCGCGGAACTCATCCCCCTCGAAGAAGCCCTTGTGGCACCGGAAGTTGGGGCCACGATCGTCGTCCGCCGGCGGAATCGGCATCGGCCCGCCGTCGAAGGCCGACGTGGCGAGCGCGTAATCGACACGGTCGCATAAGTCCTCCGGCACGGCACGAATCGCGTCGGACGACGCCGTCGCATCCGGCGCCCCGTCGCTGGCGCAGCCCGCCAGCAACAGAACCGGAAGCACAACGCCGGCCACCGCGGTCAGCGCCACACGAGCAGGAAAGATCGTCACGGCGCGTGAGTGTGCCAGACCCCCCGAACGGCGTGAAGGGGCAGATCGACGCGCGGACGTCCCGGAGCCCAGCAGCAACCACGCCCCACCACACCGCCTGGTGCGGTTGGGCACTCAGCTCGACAGGGCGCCGTGACGCCCTTGCGCCCTACTTGGCGTTGTACTGATCTCGCTGGCAGGCATCGGCGATCAAAGGCGGACGCCACGCCGCGCCACCTCGGACGCGGGCAGTCATCATCGGTCAGCATTGGTCGCCGCTGGTTCACCTCGCACGGCCTGGCGACGGCATGATCTTGGTGAGGCAAACCGCCGACTTCGAGGGGGTCTGAACCCCTTACACCCAGCATGTCGAAAGAACATCATCAATCAGATCCTTCGAAGCCCTGGCCAGGGCGGTAGTTGTCGGCAGTTGCCAAAGCTTGCCGCCCCTAGTTGCTCTCACCGCCGACGCCGGGCTGGCCGCCCGCATGGTGGTCCACCGACGATCCGGCAGTGGCAGCAGCGACGGCAGCAGCTGAAAACGCCGAAACGGTTCAACGCCAAGGCGCCGAGGAAGAGCCGGACGGCTAAACAGTCCTGACTCCGATTTCACTCACCACACCCCAGCTGCCTTCAGCCATCCTGGAGTGCCTGAGGACCCCGCCGGAGGCACTGCCCTTGAACTGAACAACACGAAGCCCCGGATCTGCCACCACCCATGGCGGCCCGGGGCTTCGTCGTATGTCGCGCCGGCGGCGGGCTGGTAACCGCGTGCCGGCGGCCGAAGGCCAGAGGCAACGCGGCGGGCCGGCAGGCCCGGCCCTGGTTCGGCGGCGCGGGCGGCCTGCGAAGCGGGCCGCCTTGATCTCGTACAGAAGTTCTCACACGCTCGAAGCCTCCCGAAGCCTCCCGAAGTGGCCTCCCGAAGCCTCCCGCTCGAAGCCTCCCTTCCTGCCCCGTCACGGGACATGCTTGACGGGGCGTCCCACCAGATGCTTGGGGAGATCCGGGAATCGAGGGGCCAAAGCTGTGGATAAGGTCGACTACGCTCCTGGCATGTTGGCCGCGTTCTCCGCCGTGACGGTCCGATACCGGCGGCCGATCCTCACCATTGCGCTTGTTTTGGCCGTGGTCCTGGCCGTGGGCCGTCGGCTGTCCGATCAGTTGGGCTCGATCCTGGGCATCGCGACCATCCTCGCCGGGATGCTGGCGTTGTCGCTGGCCATACTCGCCCTGCTTCGGCCACGGCAGGCGGTCTTTCTGGTCAAGCCCGAGGTTCGGGCGTTCGCCACTGAACCGAGCGCGTTCCAGGTCTATATAGCCGTGGCGTACATGTTCTTGGCCTCACTGCCGCTGGGGGCTCGCGACCTTGACGAAATTTACGGGGGCCACCCGTCCATGGTGTTGCCGTTGCTGCTCCTGGTCGGCGTCGGTGTACACGTTGCCGGCGGCTGGCGTGGTGTTTCGGTCGAGCTGCGACCGGACGGTATCTGTCAACGCGACTTCACCGGCTCCTTGATGGTGCCGTGGGAGGCCCTGGCACCCGGCCGCCCTTCCCAGCCCGCAGTCAGGGCATCCACCATGGCCCTGACCTACGCACAACCGGACCTGGTACGCCGCCGTGGCATACTGCCGCACGGCCGGCGGCGGCTGCGCATCGACAACATCCACCCCTGGTTCATCGCCGACACGATCCGCCACTACGTCGACCACCCACAGCACAGGGCCGCGATCGGCGAACCAGCCGAGTACCAACGGCTCTTGCATGCGTTGACATCTTCGCCCACTGGCCCCGGCCATGGACACGCCTACTAAACCCACTGTCAAACAGTTGCTGGGACGGCCGTGGTCCGTCGACCAACTCACCGCGTTTCGCGCGAAGATGCCGGACCGCTACCGGGTCAGTGTCGACTTGGGCGCGGGCTGCGGCCTGCGGCAGGGAGAGATCTTCGGCGTGAGCCCCACCGACCTCGACCCGACACGGCCCGTTCTCCAAGTGGTCCGACAGGTGAAGCTCGTACGCGGGGCGCTGATCTTCGCCCCGCCCAAGGGCGGCAAGACTCGGGAAGTTCCTCTCCCCGCCTCGGTGTCGCGCCGCCTTGCCGAACATGCCGAGCAGTACCCGCCGGTAGAGGTCGCCTTGCCCTGGGCAACTCCGACTGGTGACCCGGTGTCGGTCACGCTCTACCTGACCGACGCGGACGACCTGCCGCTCAGCCGCTCGAAGTTCAACCCTGGCGTCTGGAAGCACGCGATCCGGGCCACCGGCATCCCGGACGACCGGCGCAACGGGATGCACGTCCTGCGGCACACCTACGCCTCGGTCCTCCTGGATGCCGGGGAGAGCATCAAGGCCCTGTCGACGTACCTGGGCCACGCCGACCCCGGATTCACCCTGCGGACCTACACCCATCTGCTGCCCAGCAGTGAGGACCGCACCCGCCGCGCCATCGACAAGGCGTTCGGTGAGGACCAGGCCGACGATGACGGTCCGGAACCCAGTGACGGCCTGGGGACGGCATGATCATGGTTCAACGCCTACCGCAGGTGCCGGAAGTGCAGGTCACGGCACCTGCGGTCATCACTTGGCGTTGAAGTAGCTGGCCTCGGGGTGGTGGACGACGATGGCGTCGGTGGCCTGCTCGGGCATGAGCTGGAACTCCTCGGACAGTTGCACGCCGATCCGCTCCGCGCCGAGCAGTTCCACGATCTTTGCCCGGTCCTCCAGGTCGGGGCAGGCCGGGTAGCCGAACGCGTACCGGCAGCCCCGGTAGTCGGTGCGCAGCAGGCCAGCCAGGTCGGTCGGATCGTCGTCGGCGACGGTACGACCGTCGGGCAGGGTCAGCTCGGCGCGTACCCGCTTGTGCCAGTACTCGGCGAGAGCCTCGGTGAGCTGCACGGACAGGCCGTGCACCTCCAGGTAGTCGCGGTACTCGTTGCGGGCGAACAGCTTGGCCGCGTACTCGCTGACCGGCTGACCCACGGTGACCAGTTGCAGCGCGACCACGTCCAGTTCTTCGCCGCGGGGGCGGAAGAAGTCGGCCAGGCAGAGCCGCCGCTCCTGCCGCTGCCGGGGGAAGGTGAACCGGGCCCGCTCGGCATGCCCGTTCTCGTCCAGCACCACCAAGTCGTTGCCCTCGGAGTACGCCGGGAAGTAGCCGTACACCACGGCCGCCTCCAGCACCTGGTCGGCGATCAGGCGGTCCAGCCAGTAGCGCAGCCGGGGCCGACCCTCGGTCTCCACCAGTTCCACGTACGACGGGCCCTTGCCACCGCGCGCACCGCGCAGCCCCCACTGGCCCATGAAGGTGGCCCGTTCGTCCAGCAGCGCCGCATAGTCGGCCAGCGGCACCCCCTTGACCACCCGGGTGCCGTAGAACGGGGCGGTCGGCACCGGCACGTCGGCGGCCACGTCGGAGCGGACCGAGGTGTCCGTCAACTCCGGCAGCGACTCGGCGACCACGGCGCGCTGGCGTTCACGGCGGGCCCGGCGGGCGGCCAGGGCCGCCTCCCGCTCGGGATCGATCACCGGCGCGCCGCCACGCTTGGCGGTCATCACCCGGTCCATCAGGGACAGTCCCTCGAAGGCGTCACGGGCGTAGTGCACCTGGCCGGGGAACATCGACCGCAGGTCGTCCTCGACGTACGCCCGGGTCAGCGCCGCGCCACCGAGCAGGACCGGCCAGCGCTCCGCGACCCCGCGCGACGCCATCTCGGCCAGGTTCTCCTTCATGATGACCGTGCTCTTGACCAGCAGGCCGGACATGCCGATGGCGTCGGCGCGGTGCTGCTCGGCGGCGTCGAGGATGGCGGAGATCGGCTGCTTGATGCCGATGTTCACCACCTCGTAGCCGTTGTTGGACAGGATGATGTCGACCAGGTTCTTGCCGATGTCGTGCACGTCGCCCTTGACGGTGGCAAGCACGATGCGGCCCTTGCCACCGTCGTCGGCCTTCTCCATGTGCGGTTCGAGGTACGCCACCGCGGTCTTCATCACCTCGGCGGACTGGAGCACGAACGGCAACTGCATCTGCCCGGAGCCGAACAGCTCACCGACGACCTTCATGCCGTCGAGCAGGATGTCGTTGATGATGGCCAGCGGCGCGGTGCCGGCGGCCATCGCGGCGTCCAGGTCGGCCTCCAGGCCGTTGCGTTCACCGTCGATGATCCGCCGCTTGAGCCGCTCGTTGAGCGGCAGGGCGGCCAGTTCCTCGGCCCGGGTGGCCCGCGCGGACGCCGCGTCGACGCCCTCGAAGACCTCGATGAACCGCTGCACCGGGTCGTAGCCCTCCCGACGCCGGTCGTAGATCAGGTCGAGGGCGATCTCCCGCTGCTGCTCGGGGATCTTCGCCATCGGCAGGATCTTGCTGGCGTGCACGATCGCCGAGGTGAGCCCGGCCTGTACGCACTCGTGCAGGAAGACCGAGTTGAGCACCTGCCGGGCGGCCGGGTTGAGGCCGAAGGAGACGTTCGAGATGCCCAGGGTGAAGTTGACCCCGGGCCAGCGGCGGGCGATCTCCCGGATCGCCTCGATGGTCTCGATGCCGTCGCGTCGGGTCTCTTCCTGCCCGGTGGCGATCGGGAAGGTCAGCGCGTCGATGAGGATGTCCGCGCGGCGCAGCCCCCACCGCTCGGTCAGGTCATTGATCAGACGCTCGGCGACCCGGACCTTCCACTCCGCCGTACGCGCCTGGCCCTCCTCGTCGATGAGCAGGGCGACCACGGCGGCGCCGTGCTCGGCGACCACCGGCATCACCCGCGCGTACCGGGAATCGGGGCCGTCGCCGTCCTCGAAGTTGACCGAGTTGACCACGCACCGGCCGCCGAGCATCTCCAGCCCGGCCTCGATCACCGCCGGCTCGGTCGAGTCGAGCATGATCGGCAGGGTGGAGGCGGTGGCGAACCGGCCGGCCAACTCCCGCATGTCGACGGTGCCGTCGCGACCGACGTAGTCGACGCAGAGATCCAGCAGGTGCGAGCCGTCGCGGGCCTGGCTGCGGGCGATCTCCACGCACGCCTGCCAGTCAGCGGCGAGCATCGCCTCCCGGAACGCCTTCGAGCCGTTGGCGTTGGTCCGCTCCCCCACCATCAGCACACTCGCGTCCTGCGCGAACGGCACGTGGTGGTAGATCGAGGAGACACCCGCGTCGATACGCGGCTCACGGGCCACCGGCGCGACGTCGCGCAGCCGTTCGGCGAGCACCCGGATGTGTTCGGGGGTGGTGCCGCAACAACCACCGACCAGCGCCACGCCGTAGTCGACGACGAAGCGTTCCAGCGCCTCGGCCATGTCCTCGGGCCCGAGTGGGAAGTACGCGCCGTCGGAGGTGAGCACCGGCAGCCCGGCGTTGGGCATCACCGACACTGGCACGGTGGAGTGCTGGGACAGGTAGCGCAGGTGCTCACCCATCTCGGCCGGGCCGGTCGAGCAGTTGAGGCCGATCAGGTCGACCCCGAGCGGCTCGATCGCGGTGAGCGCCGCCCCGATCTCGCTGCCCAGCAGCATCGTTCCGGTGGTTTCGACAGCCACGTGGCAAATGATCGGCACCTGCCGGCCCGCCTCGGCCATCGCCCGCTTCGACCCGATCACCGCGGCCTTCACCTGGAGCAGGTCCTGGCAGGTCTCGATGATCAGGGCGTCCGCCCCACCGGCGATCAGACCACCGGCATTCTGCTGGTACGCGTCGCGCAGGCTGGCGTAGGAGGCGTGCCCCAGGGTGGGCAGCTTCGTACCCGGTCCGATGGAACCCAGCACCCAGCGGGGGCGCTCCGGCGTCTCGTACGCGTCGGCGGCCTCCCGGGCCAGCCGTGCGCCGGCCTCGGACAGCTCCCAGATCCGGTCGGCGATGTCGTACTCGGCGAGGTTGGGCAGGTTGGCACCGAAGGTGTTCGTCTCGATGCAGTCGGCGCCCGCCGCGAGGTACGCCTCGTGGACTCCGCGCACCACGTCCGGTCGGGTGACGTTGAGGATCTCGTTGCAGCCCTCAAGGCCATCGAAGTCGTCCAGGCTCAGGTCGGCGGCCTGGAGCATCGTCCCCATCGCCCCGTCGGTGATGAGGATCCGGTCTGCCAACGCATCGAGCAACGAAGTCCGCACATTGTCAGGTTAGTCCGCTCCGGCACGAACTGAGCCATCGCAGCGTGCCATCCCACATCGTGCCATCGATGACAGCTGCCCCACTGTGCTGCGCCGTGCCGGCAACCCGGAGATCGGACGGAGCGAGCGGCCCGGCGTCCGGCGGGGTGTCGTACCGATCCGGAGGCGTGTCGGTGGCGATCCGGCGCGGCCGGCGGGCCCTGTCCGGACAAGGCACGTAGGCTACCAATGTGAGGGACTACAGCGACACCACCATGCACGACGGGCGCACGACCGGGGCGAGCCTGGGTCGCGCCGGTGAGGCACGGGGTGAGGTGACGGCGTGACCGAATTCGACGGGCTGCCGGTGCTGCGGTCTCCGGTGGCCATAGCCGCCTTCGAGGGGTGGAACGACGCCGCCGACGCCTCGACCGCCGCAGTCGAACACCTGGAACAGGTGTGGCAGGCCAGACCGATCACCGAGCTCGACCCGGAGGACTTCTACGACTTTCAGGTCAGCCGGCCCACCATCGCGATGTCCGACGGCGCCACCCGGCGGGTGGAATGGCCCACCACCCGGTTCACCGTGGCCAGCCCGTCCGGCACCGAGCGGGACGTGGTGCTGATCCGGGGCATCGAGCCGAGCATGCGGTGGCGCACCTTCTGCGAACAGGTGCTGGAGATCTGCCACAGCCTCGAGGTCGAGCGGGTGGTGCTGCTCGGCGCGCTGCTGGCCGATGTGCCGTACACCCGACCGCTGCCGATCAGCGGCAGCGCCTCCGATGCCGACGCCGCCAAGCGTTACCAGCTCACCCCGACCCGGTACGACGGGCCGACCGGCATCGTCGGTGTCCTGCACGACGCCTGCACCCGCGCCGAGGTCGACGCGGTCTCGTTCTGGGTACACGTGCCGCACTACGCCAACAACCCGCCCTGCCCGAAGGCGACCCTGGCCCTGCTGCACCGGGTCGAGGAGGTCGTCGACCTGCCGGTGCCGATGGCCGACCTGGCCGAGGAGGCCGCCGAGTGGGAGCAGCGGGTACGCAGCGCCGCCGAGCAGGACGCCGAACTCGGCGAGTACGTCCGTGAGCTGGAGGAGCGGGTCGGCGACGCGGGCATCACCCCGTTGACCGGGGACGAGATCGCCCAGGAGTTCGAGAAGTACCTCCGCCGTCGAGGCGGCTCCGCCGGCCCCACCGCCGGCTCCTGGTAGTCACCCCCGTAAATTTTCGCAGGCCCCAGGCGGTATCGCCTGGGGCCTGTTTCTGATCACCTCTCCCCCGGCGCCTGATGCACTGGAGTGTCGGGGTGGCGCGGATCACCACGCGTAGGGCATCCTAGGAACCTAGCTGATAGGGGGTCGGGATGCAGATCAACCCGGGGGCGGCGGAGTTCCCGCACCGGCAGATCGCCGCGCAGCTCAAGTCGCAGATCCGGCGCGGCGACTGGGGTCCGGGCGAGCGCCTGCCGTCGATCCCGGCCATCGCCGAGATGTTCGGCGTGGCGAAGCAGACCGTGCAGCGCGCCGTCGACCAACTGCGCGTCGAGGGCGTCCTGATCACCAAACCCGGCTCCGGTACGTACGTCCGCGGCACCCGGCGACGGCTCAACCGGCTGTCCCGGGGGCGCTACGGCGGCTTCCGCGGCTACCACACCGATCTGGCCGCCCGCTACCGGCAGCAACTCGTCTCCGTGGGCCGCTCCCCCGCCCCACCCGAGGTGGCGGACGCGTTCGGCGTACCGGACGGCACCGAATTGCTCTGCCGTCGGCATCTGGTCCGTACCGAGGACTCACCGGTCGAGGTGGGCGCCTCCTGGTTCCTGCCCGCCGACACCGCCGGCACCACCCTGGAACGCGCCGAGGCCTTCGGCCGCCCGCTCTACCAGGAGGCCGAGGAGGCCACCGGCCGACGGTACGCCACGGCCACCGACACGATCACCGCCCGCCAGCCCAGTCGGGAGGAGGCGGAAACCCTCCAGATCCGTCCCGACACTCCCGTGCTGCACCTGCTGCACGTGGCGTACGACGCCCACCGCAAGCCCATCGAGGTCGCCCAGGCCACCTGGCCCGGCCCGGTCACCACCCTCACCGAGGAATACAAGATCCCCGCCCCCACCCCAGACCCCCACCCCGACCCAGGCCTCATCCTCGGCTAACCCCCGCCCGCCCTTCCCCCGTCGATCTTGCACTTCCTGTCGCCACATAAGCCGCGAAAGCCTCGTATCCTCGACCAAAACTGCAAGATCGACGGGGCGAGGGCGCGCACGGGGCGAGGGCGCGCACGGGGCGAGGGACGGCGGGAGGGAAGGGAACTGTTAGAGGCGGATGCCGAGGAGGGCGTCGAGGGTTCGGGAGAAGAGGGCCGGGGCGGTGGGGTCGGTGGGGGTGTCCGGCGAGGGGGTCAGGGTCTGGTCGGCCCACTCGTCGGCGAGGCGCAGGGCGCCGGGCGAGTCGAGGTCGTCGCTGAGGCGGTCGCGTACGGCTGCCAGGAAGGCCTCCCCGGACGGGCCGGCGGGGGCGGCGGCGGCCCGTCGCCAGCGGTCCAGGCGCTGGTGCGCGGTGGCCAGCAGGTCGTCGGTCCACGACCGGTCGGCGCGGTAGTGGCCGGAGAGCAACGCCAGGCGTACCGCCATCGGGTCCACCTTGTCGGCGCGCAGCCGGGAGACGAAGACCAGGTTGCCCAGCGACTTGGACATCTTCTCGCCGTCCAGGCCGATCATCCCGGCGTGCACGTAGTGCCCGGCGAAGGGTGCCGCGCCGGTCAGCCGCTCGGCGTGCGCGGCGGAACACTCGTGGTGCGGGAAGATCAGGTCGTTGCCGCCGCCCTGCACGTCGATGGTGTTGCCGAGCAGCGCCAGGGCGATGACGGTGCACTCGATGTGCCAGCCGGGCCGGCCCGGGCCCAGTTCGCCGCCGGGCCAGGAGGGTTCGCCCTCGCGGGCGCCCCGCCACAGCAGCGGGTCGAGCGGGTCACGTTTGCCGGCCCGGTCCGGGTCGCCGCCGCGCTCGGGGAAGAGTTCCAGCATCTCGGCGCGGGACAGGTTGGACTCGTAGCCGAAGCGGGGCGCGGCGGAGATGTCGAAGTAGACGTCGCCGGTGCCGTCGTCCAGCCGGTACGCGGCGTCGTCCTTGAGCAGCACCAGCACCTTCTCGGCGATCTCCGGAATCGACTCGACGGCACCGATGTAGTGCGCCGGCGGGATGATCCGCAGCGCCTCCATGTCCTCCCGGAACAGCGCGGTCTCCCGCATGGCCAGGACCTTCCAGTCCTCGCCGTCCCGCTCGGCGCGTTCCAGCAGGGGGTCGTCGATGTCGGTGACGTTCTGCACGTACCGCACCTCGTGGCCGGCGTCGCGCCACATCCGCTGCACCAGGTCGAACGTGATCATCGTGGCGGCGTGGCCGAGGTGGGTGGCGTCGTACGGGGTGATGCCGCAGACGTACATGGTCGCCGTGCCGGGCGGATCGGTCGGGTGCACAGCCTGCCGTGCCGAGTCGTACAACCTCAGCGCCTTGCTCCTGCCCGGCAAACGCGGCACCTCGTGCCCCACCCAAGACTCCATGACCGTCAGCCTAACCAGCCGCAGGGCGTGGCCATGGCCAGCCAGGGGTGATCAACGCCTCAGCTCACAGGGGCGGCCAGGGCACTGCCGGCCAGTCCCGGGACGGCTGGGGAAAACGGCCGCGGCGGCACAGCCGGTCGATGCGCGCCGCCAACTCGGTTATCTCACTGAGCGTGAGATGCTCGGCGAGTTCGGTGCCGAGCGGGCCACGAACCTGACCGGCGAGCCGGTCGAGCACCTCAAGGGCGTCGGTGGGCAACGGCCGCCCGGCCCAGCCCCAGAGCACCGTACGCAGCTTCTCCTCCACGTGGAAGCTGACGCCGTGGTCGACCCCGTAGATCCGGTCGTCGGGGCCGAGCAGGACGTGGCCGCCCTTACGGTCCGCATTGTTGATCACCGCGTCGAGCACCGCGAGCCGGGCCAGCCGGGGGTCGTCGGCGTGGGCCAGGGCGTACGGTGTGCCGTCGTCGTCGCGGGCGGCGGCGATCGGGAACCAGCGCGGTGGTACGGCGTCGGCCGGGACGAACCCGACAAGCGGCTCGGCGTCGTCGGGTTCGTCGATCCACAGCTGACACGAGCCCGGCCCGAACGGCCCGTCCCGCAGCACGGTCGGCGGTACCAGGTCCCAGCCGGTGGCCGCGGACACCAGGTAGGCGGCGACCTCCCGCCCCGCCAGGGTCCCGTCCGGGAAGTCCCACAACGGACGCTCACCGCGCACCGGCTTGTACACGCAGCGGGCAGTCGTGCCGTCGAGGGTGAGAATGCCGCGCAGGGTGGTGTTCGACGCGTCGACCAGCCGACCCTCCACGGTCAGTTCACCGTCGCGCAGCAGGCGCATCGCGGCGACACCGTCCTGTCGGGGGGTCACGCCGGACGCCGTCACCGGTGATAGCCGTTGTTTCGGGGGCAGAGGTGACCCGCCGGGTCGAGCGGCTGGCCGCAGAGTGGGCAGGGTGGACGGCCGGCGTTGACCACGCGCCGGGCCCGTTCGATGAACTCGCGGGTCGCCTCGGGGGTCAACCGCACCCGGAGTCGGTCGAGGTCCTCGTCCGGCTCGACGTCGTCGGCCTCGTCCTCCTCGGACTCGCCCAACTCCATCTCGGCCTCGACTTCGCCGACCGCGATCGCCTCGATCACCACGGTCGCGGTGTCCGCGTCGAAGGCCAGGCCCAGTGTGCCGACCCGGAACTCCTCGTCGACCGGCGTCTCCAGCGGCTCGTTGTCGCCGACCGAGGCCGGCGCCTCGGGCAACTCCACCCCGAACCGTCGCTGGGCCTCGGTGAGCAGCTCCTCCAGCTTTTCGGCGAGCAGGGAGACCTGGACCTTCTCCAACGCGACGCTGACCAGTCGGCCACCGCCGCGCGCCTGGAGGAAGAACGTGCGCTCCCCCGGCGGCCCGACGGTCCCGGCGACGAACCGCTCCGGCGGCTCGAAGGCGTGCACCTGGTGCGTCATACCCACGACCCTATCCGGCGGCCCCGGGCACCGCGCACCCCACCGACCCGATTTCCGGTACGCTCCCCGGCCCGCCGCGCCGCCCTTGCGCTCGTGCGGTTCGGGGGCCTGTCGTCGGCCCGGGGCGGGCGGCTCACCGGGTCCCTCCGGCCCCACCGCCCACCGCGGCGTCCGAGTCGGTGGGCCGGCTGGCCCGCCGACGCCGCTTACGCTGCGGCGGGACCAGCCCGGCCAGGTCACCGCCGACATCGTTGAGGCGCAGCAGGAACGGGCGCAGCGGGGTGTAGCGGATCGCGGTCACCGACGCCGGGTCCACCACGATCCGCTGAAAAAGATCAAGGTGTACGCCGAGCGCGTCCGCCACGATCGCCTTGATCACATCGCCGTGGCTGCAGGCCAGCCAGACCGCCTCGGGGCCGTGCTCGGCGGTCACCCGGGCGTCCCAGGCGCGTACCGTGGCGACGGCGCGGGCCGCCATCTGTGCCATCGACTCCCCCTCGGGGAAGACTGCGGCGCTGGGATGCTGCTGCACCACGGGCCAGAGCGGCTCCTTGGCCAGCTTCTTCAGCGGTTGTCCTTCCCAGGTGCCGTATCCGCACTCGATGAGTCCGTCGTCGGGCACCGGCGACGCCTGCGGCAGCGCCAGTTCGAGGGTGCGCCGGCAGCGGACCAGCGGGCTGCTCACCACGGCGGCCAGGGGCAGCCCGCGTAGGCGCTCACCCACCGCCGTGGCCTGGGCCTGACCGGTTTCGTCGAGGTCGACCGGTTGTCGACCGGCCAGTCCGCCGTCGGCGTTCGCGGTGGTACGTCCGTGCCGCAGGAGCAGAAGTGTGGCCACGTACCCACCCTAGGCCGCCGACGCTCCCCGATGGTCGGCACACCGTTCGCGGCGCCGACACCCGGTTCGTACCATCCATGCCGTTGGAGGACGTATCCGCCTGGCTGTGATCCGTGCCGACTGTTTGAGCGTTATGCCGGATTCAGCCACGTCGGCTCGACGGAATGCCGAGCGGGTGCCCGGCGTTGTAACGGGTGGCCGACCGAGCAGGGCCGTGCGCGCCACGATCCCCCATGCAGCGCGCCACGATCCCCGACGCAGATGGCACGGCCGGCGGGAATGACCCGCCCCGGCAGGTCGTTATACCTGGTCCAGTGCCGCGAAGACCTCAGGTCCGCCGCCGGAAACTCCCAAGTCTTTCCCCTCATGCTCTGTGCGCCACGGCGCTGGTGTCACCTTGCCGATCCCCCGTCGGTGACGCCCGACCCCCGAATGGAGCTTTGATCATGAACACCATGCTGCGTAAGAGCGTCCTCGCCATCGCCGGTCTCACCGTCGCCGGTGGCCTCGCCGCCGGACCGCTCAACCACACCACCACCGACACCACCACGAACACCACCACCACCACCGCACAGGCCACCAAGCCCGACACCACCACGCTCATCCCCCACGGCGTCCAAGGCAACCAGTCCCACATCGACCTCAACGACGAACAGATCGCCAACACCAAGGCCATCATCGCCGCCACCAAGAAGACCGGCATGGACGAACGCGCCGCCGTCGTCTCCATCGCCACCGCCCTGCAGGAGTCGAAGCTGGAAAACCTCGGCCACCTCGGCGACCGCAACGACCACGACTCCCAAGGCCTGTTCCAGCAGCGCCCGTCCAGCGGCTGGGGCACCGTCGAGCAGATCACCGACCCCGAATACTCCACCACCGCGTTCCTGAAGGGCCTCCAGCAGGTCGACGGTTGGCAGAACATGCCGCTGACCGAAGCCGCCCAGACCGTCCAGGTCTCCGCCTACCCCTTCCACTACGCCCAGTGGGAACAGCAGGCCGCCGACCTCGTCACCGAACACTGGAACAGCTGACCCCAAGACCTTCCTCCACAGGGGGAACAAGACGCCGATGGCCGGCACCCGCACCCGGGTGCCGGCCATCGGCATCTTCACTCCCACCAAACCACCCGCGAGCCGGTCAGGTGGCGCTGATCGTCCCGGTCATCAGGAGGGCCAGGACCAAGGTGCCGACCGCCACCCGGTAGAGCACGAAGACGTACAACGTGTGGTGGGCGACGTAGCGCAACAGCCAGGCGATGGCCGCGTAGCCGACCGCGAACGCGATGAGCGTGGCGACGACCATCTGCGCGACGCTGGGCACCGAGGTACCCGGGGCGGCGGGCTCGAAGACGTCACCGAGGCTGAAGATCCCGGACATCACCACTGCCGGAATGGCCAGCAGGAACGAGTACCTGGCGGCCGTCTCCCGGGTCAGGTTGAGGAACAGGCCGAAGGTCAGCGTCGCGCCGGAGCGGGACACACCGGGGATGAGCGCCAGCGCCTGGGCGAAACCCATGACGACGCCGTCGCGCATCCGGAAGTTCTTCAGGGTCCGGGTCTGCCGGCCCCAGTACTCGGCGAAGGCCAGGATGAAGGCGAACACGATCAGGGTGGTGGCGACCACCCACAGGTTGCGGGCGGTCTCCCGGATCTGATCCTTGAACAGGAAGCCGAACAGACCGATCGGGATGGAGCCGACGATCACGTACCAGCCCATCCGGTAGTCGAGGCTGGAACGGACCGACGAGTCCCAGATCCCGACCGTCCAGGTCCGGCCGATGCGCCAGATGTCCTTGGCGAAGTAGAGCAGGACGGCCGCCTCGGTGCCCAGCTGGGTCACCGCAGTGAAGGAGGCGCCCGCGTCCTGGTCGAAGAAGATCGCCGAGGTGATCCGCAGGTGCCCCGAGGAGCTGACCGGCAGGAACTCGGTCAGGCCCTGGACGATGCCCAGGACGATGGCTTCGATCCAGGTCACTCCCCGACTCCCGAGAGCTCCAGGGCTTCGGCGACGGTACGCAGCGTCTGCACCCCGCTGTCCCGATCGGCCACGAAGAGCGTCACCGACAGGGTGGTCACGCCGGCCTCGGCGTACTCGCGCATCCGCTCGGCGATGCGCTCCTTCGGCCCGAGCAGCGACGTACGGTCGATGAACTCCAGCGGCACCGCGGCGGCGGCGTCGCGCTGCCGCTTGGCCAGGTAGAGGTCCTGGACCTCGCGGGCGGCGTCGCCGTAGCCCATCCGGGTGGCGAGCTGGTTGTAGAAGTTCTGCTCCCGGCTGCCCATGCCGCCGACGTACAGGGCGGCGTACCAGCGGACCAGTTCGGCGCAGGAGGCGACGTCGTCGCCGACCACGACCGGCACGGAGGGCACCACGTCGAAGCCGGCGAGTTCCTTACCGGCGCGGGCCCGACCGGCGGCCACCGAGGCGAGTTGCTCCTGGGCGTATTCGGGGGCATAGAAGATGGCCAGCCAGCCGTCGGCGATCTCGCCGGCCAGTTCCAGGTTCTTCGGCCCGACCGCGGCCAGGTAGATCGGGATGTGCTCGCGCGGCGGGTGGAAGCCCAGCCGCAGCGCCTTGCCGGGCCCGTCGGGCAGCGGCAGGGTGTAGAACTGGCCGTCGTAGCTGACTTCCTTGCGGGCCACCGCCAGCTTGACGATGTCGACGTACTCCCGGGTGCGGGCCAGGGGCTTACCGAAGCGTACGCCGTGCCAGCCCTCGGAGACCTGCGGCCCGGAGACGCCCAGGCCGAGCCGGAACCGGCCGCCGGAGAGGGTGTCGATGGTGGCGGCGGTCATCGCGGTCATCGCCGGTGTCCGGGCGGGAATCTGCATCACGGCGCTGCCGATGTCGATCCGCTCGGTCTGCCCGGCCATCCAGGCGAGCATGCTCGGCGAGTCGGAGCCGTACGCCTCCGCCGCCCACACCACGGAGTAACCGAGCCGGTCCGCCTCCTGAGCCAGGGCCAGATGATCAGCCGGCGTGCTCCACGCTGTCTGGTATCCGAGGCTTAGCCCGAGTCGCACAGAGTCCTCCCCTATCCGCAGTCGCATCAGGTTACGCAATGGTGGCGGTAGGGACGATCACCGGCTCACCCCGAATCGCGAGCAGACTCGGCAGGAGCGAGGATATCGGTCTGGCCCGGTTCGAAATAAGGTTCAACCATGCAGCAGCGACCGCTCGGCCGAAGCGGGCTGGCGGTTTCCCGGCTCGCGCTCGGCACCATGACCTGGGGTCGGGACACCGACGCCGACGACGCGGCCGCCCAACTGAAGAGTTACCTCGACGCGGGTGGAAACCTCGTCGACACCGCCGACGTGTACGGCGACGGTGACGCCGAGTCGGTGATCGGCTCGCTGCTGGGCGGTCTGGTGCCGCGCGAGGAGTTGCTCATCGCCACCAAGGCCGGCCTGCGTCCCGGCGGCAGCCGGCGCCGCGACGGTTCCCGGGGGCATCTGCTGCGTACGCTGGACGCCTCGCTGCGGCGGCTGGGCACCGACTACGTCGACCTGTTCCAGGTGCACGGCTACGACCCGCAGACCCCGCTGGAGGAGACCCTGGCCGCGCTGGACCACGCGGTGGCCAGCGGTCGGGTCCGCTACGTCGGCGTGTCGAACTTCTCCGGTTGGCAGACGGCCCGGGCGGCGGCCTGGCAGGCGGCCTGGCCGGGGCGGGCGCCGGTGGTGGCCGCTCAGGTGGAGTACTCGCTGCTGGAGCGGGGGGTGGAGCGGGAGGTGCTGCCGGCCTGCGACGCGCTCGGGCTGGGTGTGCTGCCGTGGTCGCCGCTGGGTCGAGGGGTGCTGACCGGTAAGTACCGGCACGGTCGGCCGGCCGACTCCCGGGCGGTCTCGCCCCATTTCGAGCGGTTCGTCGCCACCTATCTGGAGCCGCGCTGCTCCAGCATCGTGGAGGCGGTGGCGACCGCGGCGGGGGGCCTGGGGGTGTCGCCGTTGGAGGTGGCGCTGGCCTGGATCCGGGACCGGCCCGGGGTGACCGCGCCGATCCTCGGCGCCCGCACCTGCGGGCAGCTGCTCGGTGCGCTGCAGGTGGAGCGGATGACCCTGCCCGAGGAGATCACCACGGCGCTGGACGACGTCTCGGCGGTGGAGGTCGGCTACCCCGAGCGCGACGGCTGACCCGCACGTCCGAGGCGAGGTCAGCCCCAGGGTGGCGGTATGGGGGTCGGGCTGGGCAGCATAGGGCTCATGGACTACGAATACGCGCCGCTGCGGCTGCCGCCGAACGTCGACCGGTTGACCGCCGCGGCGCAGTTGGCGATTCAGGCGGAATTCTCCGGCTGGGAGTTGGCCCGGGTACGGCTGTACCGGGACGGCACCCGACAGGTGGTACTGCGCCGCCGCCGGGTCAACCAGCCACAGCCGGGACTGTCGTACTGAGAGTGGGCGCGGCCCACGGGTGGGTCACGACCGGTGCCGCACCAGGGGTGCCACGGCCAGCAGGGCGACGGTCGCCCAGGCCGGCACCCACAGCGGTCGGTGCTGTGCCACAGTCCCGAACGCACCACCCACCGCGTAACCGGCGAGCGTCCACACACCGAGCAGGAAGCCCTTCCTGGCCCTGGTCCGACCCGTCGGTGGGCCGAGCAGCCAGCCCACGATCCGTTCGCCGGTCTTCGCCACCGTGCCCGACTGGTAGGTGATGGTGGTGGCCACCCCGGCGGTGCGGACGAACAGCGTGGCCAGGGCACCCATCGCGAACCCGCCGACAGCCGCCAGCAGCGCCCGGAGCTGCGGGCTGTCCCGGCCGTACTCGAACACCACGTTGAGCGCCGTCCACAGCGCGACGGCGGCCACGGCGACGGCAAGCCCACGGGACACCGGCGACCATCGACTGTCCACCGCGCGTAGCCGGCTGGTCAGGCCCGTTCCGACGATGAACGCCAGCATCGACGCGGCCGCCGTCGGCCAGGCCGGATGCCCACCGGCCGGTCCGACGCCCAGGAACAGGACGTTGCTGGACTGGTTACCCACGAAGGCCCCGTAACGCAGGAAAGCGAAGGCGTCCAGGAAACCGGCGACCACCGTGGTCACGCCCAGCACCACCGTCGGATGGCGGAACTCGCGGTACGTGTCCTCCAGGTCCGGCCCGGACCGATTCGCCTCAGCAGGCGGTTCGGCACGTGACATCGGTTCTCCACACCTGGCTGTCCGTTCGGGCGGTCCCGTGGGGTTCGGCGTCGTTGCGACGGGTGCCGATGACTTCGCAACTTACCGAACCACGGTTACCGAATGGGTGGATACCACCGAATAGCCGGGGTACCGAAAACGGCGGACCGGCCGAATTTTCCTCGCGTGCATCTCGGTTTCCGGTCCGAATCCGACCCTCGTGTGGTTAGCCTCGCCATAACGGCTCCCGACTGTCAGTGGCGGTCCGAGAGTCGAATTCGGGGAGGCACTGACCAAAGGTGATTGCGATGCCCGAGGCATCCGTGCAACGTCCCAAGATGTCCACCGGCGGGTCACCGGCGACAAGCGATATCGAGCGGTACGTCCTGCGGGTGGTCGCCATCGCCGACGCGCCCTGCGAACTCTGGTTCCTCGACCGGCTGCTGGCCCACGCGGGCGTACCGACCTGGCCGACGCTGGACGCCACGCTGGAAGACCTGCTCTGTCGGGGAACGCTCGTCGACAGCCCGGCCGGCCTGCGACTGGCCTCGCCGCGGCTGCGCGACGCGGTGCTGGCCGAGACTCCGGTGTCGACCCAGCGGGGACTGCGAGAGAGCGCCGCCGAGGCGCTGGCCGACGCCGGCCGCCCGGCCCAGGCCGCCCGCCACCTGCTGCGGGCCATGCCGACGACGGCGCAGCGCGCCCGCGCACTGGCCGCCCGACTGGCGACCGATCCGGCGGTGGGTCCGACCCTCTCGGCGGACCTGCTGCTCGCGGGCGGGCCACCCGGCACGGCCGATCGACTCCTGGACTGGCTCGTCGCCACCGCCGACAACCTCTTCCTCGCCGGGCGGCTCGCCGAGGCCATGCACCTGCTGCGCACCGAACTGGCCGTCGACCGGTACGGCCCACGCCAGCGCGCCCTGCTGCTGGGCCGGCTCGGCGCCTACTACGCCACCCGGCGTCCCTCGCTGTCGATGACCTACCTGGAACGGGCGCTGGACCAACACCTGGACGGCGCGCAGCGCAGCTGGACGCTCGCCATGCGGGCGTCGGTGGCCGCCCGGTTCGGCTACGACGACAGCGGTGATCTGCTGGCCGAGGCGCAGCAGGCACATCGTGCCGTTCCCACCGCCGACGGCGAGATCCGGCTGGCCCTGGCGCGGGCGGCCCGGGCCACGGCCGCCGCCGACCTGCCCAGCGCCAGCCGGATCCTGCAGGGCGTCGACGCCGACGCGCCAGCTGCCCGCAGCCAACTGGTCTTCCTGCGGGTCGACCGGATCGCCAACCAGCTCTCCCTCGGCCGGTACACCGACGCACGAAGCGCCCTCGATGCCGTCACCGACGAGATCGACACGCTCGGTGGCGTGGCCCGACCGCTGGTCACCGCGCTGGACTGCGTTGCTCGCCTGGCGGTGGGCGAGTTCGCCGAGGCCGGGGCACGAGCCCGGCTGGCCCTCGACGGGCCGCAGACCGACGCGCTGACCGACGAAGCCCGCGCCACCCTGCTCGCCACCGTCGTGGAGGACCTGCTGCGTCGCGGCGAGGTCTCGATGGCCCGGGCCCTGCTGACGCCGGAGAAGCCGGCATTGGCCTGGCCGGACGGCCTCCAGTGGTTCCACCTGGGCGCCGCCGCGGCCGCAGACCCCGAACCCGAACGGCACGCTCCCCTGCTCAGGGCGATCCTGGAGATGTCGAACCGGTCGGCGGCTCCCCTGCTGCTGGTGCCGCACCACGGCCCGCGACTGGTCCGCACCGCCCTGCTGCTCGGCGACCGGCAGCACGCCCAGATCCTCGCCAGCCACCTGAAACGGGTCGCCGGCACGGTGAACAACCGGCTCTGGCAGGGCATCGCCCATCATGCCGACGGGATCATCACCGGTGATCCCGCGGCGCTGGCCACGGCGGTGGCCCGGCTGCGTACCACGGCGGCACGTCCGGCGCTGGCCGATGCGCTGTTCGAGCTGGGCCGGTCGGCACGCGTACCGCGGGAGGAGGCGATCGACGTCCTCGACGAGTGCGCCGCCCTCTACGCGCGGCTCGGCGCCACCGGCGACCACGACCGGGCGCGGCAGCACCGCCAGCAGCTCGGGGCCGGTACGCGCACCCGCAACGCGGTCCGACCCGACGGGCCGGCCGCACTGACCCCCGCCGAGGCGCGGGTCGCCGAACTGCTCGCCGGTGGCGCGACGAAACAGCAGGCCGCCGCCGAACTCTTCATCTCGTTCCACACCGTGGACACCCACCTACGGGCGATCTACACCAAGCTCGGCATCCGGAGTCGGGTACAGCTGGCCCGCCTCTGGGACGCCCGCCCGCCCTCCTGACCCCCGACGGACGCGTACGCGGACACCACGACCGGGCGTGCTGGTCGTGGTGTCCGCGTACGCGGCTCGTCCTCAGTGCCGCTGCACGGCGTTCTTCACCTTCGGCAGCACCTCGATGACCTGCCGCTGCATGTTGAGGGTGTCGGCCACGACCTGCGGCGGCACGTTGGCCAGCCACTGTGCCAGTGACATGTCCTCGAACTTCGCGGTGCGGAACAGTTCCAGGTAGACGAACGGCTCGTCGCCGAGGTTCTCGATGTAGTGGCCCAGCGAGATCGGCACGTAGCCGACGTCACCGCGTTGCAGGTTGAACGTCCGGGCCGTGGAGCCGCCGCTGAAGACCCCCATCCGGCCCTGGCCGGAGATGACGTACTGCATCTCGGCGCCGTTGGGGTGCCAGTGCAGTTCCCGCATCGCGCCCGGCTCCAACTCCACCATCGCCACCGTCGTGGTGGTCGCGGCGGCGAAGTTGGTCGAGTCGGCGATGCGTACGCTGCCGCCCTCGAACCGCTCCGGCGTCTGGGCGAGGAACGCGTGCTTGAAGGTCCGCGGCACGTCGCCGGTGGGGCTGAAGACCCGCTGCTCGGCCAGCGGCGGAGGCACCTGCCCGTGGAACATGTACTTCTCGCGTTCCGGCAGGTTGCGCATCTGTTCCTCGGTCCAGCCGAAGTTCTTCGCGATCACCGACCTGGGCACGTGCGCGAGGAAGTCGGTCAGCTGGAAGGTGGCGTCCTCGGAGTAACACCCGTCGTCGAAGACCAGGAGGAACTCCATGCCCTCCTCGAAGGCCTGGATGTAGTGCGGGATGCCCGCCGGGAAGTACCAGAGGTCGCCTTCCTTGACGTCTTCGAGGAAGTTGCGTCCCTCCTGGTCCACCGCGCCGATGCGGCCGCTGCCCTTGAGGATGATCGACCACTCGGACTGGATGTGCCAGTGCAGTTCCCGGTACGCCCCCGGGTCGAGCTTCATGTCGATGATCGCCAGGTCGTGCGCGATCGGCAGGAGTCGGTCGGTGATCTCCCGGGTCCAGCCGCCGCTTTCCCGCCGGGTGTGGGCCAGCGAGAACGGGAACACCATGTTGGGCAGCAGACCGTCGTCGGTCGACGGCGGGGTGACCAGGTCGGGATGGGTGTCGTCGATTGCCGGGTTACGCGGAAGGGTTCCGACAAGTGACCCGTTGCCGTTCGAGTGCATCCCGAACTCATCGGACTTGCGCATCGCGAACAACCTCTCGTTGAGGGGCAGCCATCTTGGCGACCCGGGATGGGACGAAGAGCGCGCGGACCCGCCCAGTGCCCTGGAGCGCGACCGCGAGTGGGATCGCGGCACAGAGGAAGGCGGCTGCCGCGATGCTCCAGATCGGCGCGTCGATGACGACTCCGACAGCGGCCAGAGCGGCGAACGAATAGAACTTGACACGCAGTCCGGCCATGGAAACCACATCCATCGCGGACCTCCTTCGTCGTGGAGAAAACGCCGAAAACGACAGACGTCCGGGAGTCAAGGCACGCCAACCAGCGCCCACAACTGCGATCCTGACGCGGAGGCGACCGATACGGAATAACGCGATCGCGCCATTCGGCCGATTGCGACCTGGCGCGCAGAACATTGCGGGGCGTGGGCGAATCGACGCCGTTTACGCGATTACCGGTCGGGTAGTGTGCGCAATGTCCAGTCGCCAGAACAGAACCGGACCATCAGGCCGGCCGTCACCGCAACGATGGAACACCACGCAACTCGACTTTCGGTTTCCGTTGTTCGCCCTGATGTTGGGCACCGGCCTGGCTGGCGTGGTCGACGCCTTCGCGTTTCTGCGGTACAAGGTGTTCGTCGGGATCCAGACCGGCAATGTGGCCTTCGTCGGCATGGGTCTGGCCGGGCACCTTCCGGCGTGGCCGTCCGCGGTGGCGTCGCTCGTCGCATTCGGCCTGGGCGGTCTGCTCGGTGCCGGGTTGCGGAAGTTCCCCTCGATCGGTCCGCTGCGGCCACCCGGGTGGGAACTGCTGGCCCTGCTGGCCCTGCTGGTCCTCTGGGGTCTGGTCGACCGGTCGCTCGACTCGGGTCGGGACTCGTTGACCGAACGCACGATCCTGACCGCCCTGTGTGCCTTCCCCGTCGGCATCCTCGGTGGGCTGGTCACCCGTACCTTCGGGGTGCAGACCGCCACGTCGTTCCAGACCGGTACGGTGCTGCGGACCACCAGGGGTCTCGCCGACTGGATCTTCGAGCGCGGTGACACCAGCGGTGCCCGACGGATCGCCGGGCTCGGCCTGCTGTGTCTGGCGAGCTACGCGATCGGCGGTTACGTCGGCGCGGCCAGCGAACCACGCCCGATCGTCACCTACGTGATCGCCTGGGCGCTGATCGTGGTGATGCTCGTCCTGGCGCTGTTGAAGCGACAGTCGCGAACGCCCTGAGACGAGCGACACCGCACCGACGCCGAGCCGGCGCCGTCCTCGCGGACGACGCCGGCTCGGCGGTATCGGTGTCAGTGCGCGTGCTCGGCCTCGTCGTCGAGGAACGGGTGCTCGTCGAGACGCCCGACGAGCCGGTCGTCGGCGGCCGGCTGGAACGGGCCGACCGGGTCGTCGTCGTCGAACGACTCCAGGTCGACCGGGGTGCCGACCTCGCTGACCATGACGACGCCGTCGAGCGGCTCCAGCTCGGGCACGTCCAGCGCGGACAGCGAGCCGTCGCCGCTCTGCAGCAGCTCCAGCACCGCCTCGCCGACGCCCTCCACCGCCGGCACCTCCTCCTCGGCGGGGATGCCCTCGCGCCGGGCCGCCTCGGCGACGCGGATCAGCGCGGAGACGCTCGGCACCCGGTAGTCACGCCGCTGCCGTACCGAGATCACCTGGGGGTGCGGGTCGGTGGGCTCGACCCCGTCGGCCCCGGCGAAGCGCTGGTCGACCTCGTCCGGGTCGATCGACTCGACATCCCACGGGGTGACCTCACCGAAGGCGTCCATGAGTTGCTCGTCGTAGGCGAAGGACGCGTTGTTCAGCGCGACGTACGCCCGCCAGACGTCGTCATCGTCGATCCGGCCCTGCGCGGCGCGGACGGCGGCCAGGTGGTGACGGGCCGCTTCGATAACGCGCTCGAGAGCGGCATCCAGCTCACCGTGCTGGTCGGTCATAGGAGGCGTCCCTTTCAGGCTGTTTCCGTGATGTCCTGCCCCAACCGGGCGTGACATCAGCAGGTACGCAGGAACCGGTCGAGAACCCGCACGCCGAACTGTAGTCCGTCCACCGGAACCCGCTCGTCGATGCCATGGAACAACGCCGAGAAGTTCAGGTCGGCCGGCAGTCGCAGCGGCGCGAAGCCGAAGCAGCGGATGCCCAGTTGCGAGAACGCCTTGGCATCGGTGCCGCCGGAGAGCATGTACGGCACCGGGTGCGCACCCGGATCCTCGGCGCGCAGCGCGGCCGACATGGCCTCGACCAGGTCGCCGTCGAAGGTGGTCTCCAGCGCCGGCTGACGTTGGATGTACTCGATCGCGATGTCCGGGCCGATCAGCTCCCGCAGCTGCCGCTCCAGCAGCTCGGACTGCCCGGGCAGGCTACGGCAGTCGATGGTGGCGCTGGCGCTGCCGGGGATGACGTTCTCCTTGTACCCGGCGGCGAGCCGGGTCGGGTTGGCCGTGTTGCGGATGGTCGCGCCGATGATGTTGGCGATCGGGCCGAGCTTGGCGATCGCCGTCTCCGGGTCCTCCGGGTCCAGCTCGATGCCGAGCAGCTCGGACACCTCTTCCAGGAAGGCCCGGACGGTGTCGGTGACCACCACCGGGAAGCGGTGCCGCCCGATCCGGGCCACCGCCTCGGCCAGCGCGGTGACCGCGTTGTCGTCGTGCACCATCGAGCCGTGCCCGGGCCGCCCCTTGGCGTGCAGGCGCAGCCAGTCGATGCCCTTCTCGGCGGTCTCGATCAGATACAGCCGCCGTGACTCGTCCACCGTGTACGAGAAGCCGCCGACCTCGCCGATGGCCTCGGTGCAGCCGTCGAACAGCTCGCGGTGCCGGCTGGCGAGGAAGTGCGCGCCGTAGTCGCTGCCCGCCTCCTCGTCGGCGGTGTACGCCAGCACGATGTCGCGGGGCGGGCGCACGCCGGTGCGCTGCCAGTGGCGTACCACCGCCAGGACCATCGCGTCGAAGTCCTTCATGTCGATGGCGCCCCGACCCCACAGGTAGCCGTCGCGCAGCTCGCCGGAGAAGGGGTGCACCGACCACTCGTCGGGGTCGGCCGGCACGACGTCCAGGTGGCCGTGCACGAGCAGCGCTCCCCGACTGGGATCGGTGCCGGGGATCCGGGCGATCACGTTGGCCCGACCCGGCGCGGACTCGTGCAGCACCGATTCGACGCCGACCTCCGCCAGCTTCTCCGCGACGTACTCGGCGGCGAGCCGCTCGCCCGTGCTGGTGGCGTTGTCGCCCGTGTTCGTGGTGTCGATACGCAGCAGGTCCCGGCAGAGGTCGACGACCTCGTCGGTCGGCGCGGGAAGGGCGGGGTGGGCGTCACTCGTCATCGCCTCTTCATACCAGCCGCAGGTCACGCCCAGGCAGCGCCGGTCCAGCCCGCCCCCTCGGCGGGAGGCGTTTCGGGGCGGACGGGTGCGGGTACTGCCCCGCGCCGAGGTTGCAATATCATCGGCGCTCCACCCGCCCGCCGAGGAGGGACCGTGTCCGTCCACCTGCCGCCGCTACCCCCCACTCCCGGCGACGGCTACCAGCCCGCCGGGCGTAGCATCGCCGCCACCATCGCCGAGGAGCACCAGCAGCTGCTGGCGTTGACCCACCGGCTGGTCGAGCCCGGCCCGGATCCCGCGCACGGGCGGGAGATCCTCGTCGCCGCCCTGTCCCGGCACCTGTCGGCCGAGGAGCAGTACCTGCTGCCCGCCGTCCGCCAGGCACTGCCCGACGCCGACGAACCGGTCGCCGAGGTGCTGGCCGGTGACACCGCCCTGCTGATGGCGCTGCGAGGGCTGACCGACGACCGGCTGGCGATGGTCGCCCAACTGGTCGAGACGCACGTGACGGCGGTCGACGCGCTGGTGCAGCGGTTGTGTGACGCCGCCACCGAGGAGGAGCTGGTCCGGCTCGGCAACCGGCTGGAGATCGCCGAGGAGGCCGCGCCCACCCGCCCGCACCCCGGCGTCCCGCACACCCCGCCGTGGAACCGCATCGTCGAGCCGGCGGTGGCGCTTGTCGACAAGCTCCGCGACGCGGTCACCGGTCGACACACACAGCTGAGCGAGTTGAAGGATCTGCCACCACGCTGAGTGAGCCAGGACATGTTCATGGTCGTTGATTCGTCCAGGCACTACCGCCAACTGCTCCGTGGCCCTACCGTCACGCTATGAATCTGGAGTTGCGCCACCTGCGGGTGGTCTGCGCGATCGCGGAGACCGGGAGCGTGACCAAGGCGGCCTCGACTCTCGGCCTGGCTCAACCGGCGCTGACCGCCCAGCTCCAGCGCATCGAGCGGACCCTGGGCGGGCCGCTGTTCGAACGGGACCGCCGAGGGGCCCGGCCCACCGCGCTCGGCGAGCTGGTGCTGGCCCGGGCCCGGGTGCTGCTGCCGGCGATGAAGGGCCTGCAGGACGAGGCGGCCCGGCTGGCCGGCGCGGGGGACGCGCCGCGCCGCTACCGCTTCGGCGGGGTGAACAGCCCGATCCTGGGACGGCTGGTGCACCGGCTCGCCGCCGAGCAGCCACAGGCCCAGATCACCACGTACGCGTCCTGGTCGGTGGACGAGTTGGCCCAACTGGTCGCCGGTGGGCGGTTGGACTACGCGCTGACCGGGGTGTGCGGCGACTCCACCCCGTCGGCCGACTACGGGCTGAGCTGGCGGGAGGTCGCCGTCGACCCGGTCATGGTGCTGCTGCCCGAGACGCATCCGCAGGCCGAGCAGGACGATGTGGCGCTTGCCGACCTGCGCCACGAACAGTGGGTGGCGGCGCCGGGCGACGGCTGCTTCGGCGACTGCTTCGCCGCTGCCTGCGCCCGCGCCGGCTTCACCCCTCGCAAGGTGTACGAGGCCGATGTGCGCGGCTGCATCGACCTGGTGGACGCCGGTGAGGCGGTGGCGTTGTGCCAGGCCACGTTCCGGCCGGTGGCCGGGTTGGTGACCCGGCGGTTGGCCGGTACGCCGCTGCGTTGGCGGCTGATGCTGGGCTGGCATCCCGAGTCTCCCGCCGCCCGGATGGCCGACCTGGTGCTGGAGACGGCGCTGACCTCGTACACCGACTCGCTCGCCCCGCATCCGGCGTACCTGGCCTGGTTGTTGCGCAACCCGTCGTTCGGTTTGCGGTCGACGGTGCCGGTGGTGGTCGACCCGCGGGTGCGAACGGCCTGATGGTGGGTAAAGGGCGGCCATGACCGACCTCTATCCCGCCGCCGACGACCGCGAGGTCCTGCGCGAGGCGGCCGCGCGGCACACCACCGCCGTGCGGGACGTGGAAGCGTTCCTCCGCCGGTTGCCGGAGGTGCCCGACCCGGCCGACCTGACCGAGTACGCCAACCTGATCACCCGTGAGGAGCAGGCCCGCGCCGACCGGCAGGCCGCCGCGGACGCGGCCGGGCTGGACTTCCCCAGCCTGGGCACCGAGTAGCGCCGACACCGCCGTCGCGGCCCGAACCGGGGCCGTGACGGCGGCGTCGTGGGTCGGCCTACCGCTCGACGAGTACGTCGTGTCCGAGGTCGAGCAGGGAGTGCCGCCACTCGTCGTCGGCGTTGCCCCGGCTGGGTCTGGCGGCGGTCAGATCCCGGATGCGGTCCACCGCCTCGCGCATCACCTCGATGTCCTCCGGCGTCAGGTCGACCTTGCGTTTGCGCAGCACGGCGAGGATCTGCCGGCCCGGTTCGGGCAGGTCCAGGTCCGGGTTCGGGCCGAACGCCTCCTCGCCGGAGCCGCGGGTCAGCAGCCACTGCCGAAGCTGTTCGGACGGCACGTTGACCTCGGCGTGGAAGTCTTCCCAGAGCACTTCCACCTCGGGGTCGAGTCGCTGTTCGCGTACCATCAGCCCTCCTCTGCCGACGGCAACCCGGGTGTTTCCGGGTGCCCTTTGTCGATCCGCCCGTCCGGCCCCTCCGCCGGCACCTGCACCCGGGCGGGGTTGGCCGTCGGCGGCGCCACGATCGGGTCGGCACGGTCGTCGTCGCGGATCTCCTCCGGTTCGGTCATCTGTTCCCTCCCCGTGCAGGGACATTCCGGTCAGCGCGGATGCGTGGTCGAGGCGGCCGTGTGGGCGCGTGACCCGGCCGACACGTCGAAGCTGAGCTGACCGTCCTGGGCGTCGACGGTGACCTTCTGACCCGGGGAGAGTTGCTGTTCCAGCAGCATCCGGGACAGCTGGTTGTCCACCTCGCGCTGGATGATCCGGCGCAACGGCCGGGCGCCGAACTCCGGTTGGTAGCCGTGCTCGGCGAGCCAGTCGACACCGGCGGTGGTGAAGTCCACCTCGATGTCCTGGGCGTGCAACCGGCGGCGGGTCTCCTCCAGCAGCAGCCCGGTGATCTGGCGCAGCTGCGCGGCCTCCAACCGCCGGAAGATGATCACTTCGTCGATGCGGTTGAGGAACTCCGGACGGAAGTTCTCCTGCAACCGGCGCATCAGGCGGTCCCGCAGCTCGTCGCTCTCCTGGTCGCTGCCGGGCGCGCCGGCGCCGAAGCCGACGGCCCGCTGACTACCGGTGATCAGCTCGGAGCCGAGGTTGCTCGTCATGATCAGGACGGTGTTCTTGAAGTTGACCGTCCGACCCTGGCTGTCGGTGAGCCGCCCGTCGTCGAGCACCTGCAACAGGATGTTGAACACGTCGGGGTGCGCCTTCTCGATCTCGTCGAGCAGCACCACCGCGTACGGGCGGCGGCGCACCGCCTCGGTGAGCTGGCCGGCCTCCTCGTACCCGACGTAGCCGGGTGGGGCGCCGACGAGCCGGCTGACCGTGTGGCGTTCCTGGAACTCGCTCATGTCCACCCGGACCATCCGGTCCGCCTCGCCGAACAACGCCTCGGCCAACGCTCGGGCCAGTTCGGTCTTGCCCACGCCGGTGGGCCCGAGGAACAGGAAGCTGCCCATCGGACGGTGCGGGTCGGCCAACCCGGTACGCGACCTGCGTACCGCCTCGGCGACCGCGTTGACCGCGTCGTCCTGCCCGATGACCTTCTCGTGCAGGTGGCCCTCCAGGCGCAGCAGCCGGTCCCGTTCCTCCTCGGTGAGCTGGCTGGCGGGGATGCCGGTGGCCCGGGAGACCACCTCGGCGATCTCGTCCGGCCCCACCTCGGGCACCTGGCTGCCGGTGCCTTCGTCGCCGCGGGCGCGGCCGACCTGCTCCTCCAACTCGGCGACCCGGTCACGCAGGGCGGAGGCGCGCTCGTACTGCTCGTCGGCGACCGCCTGCTCCTTGTCCCGGCGTACCTCTTCGAGTTGCTGTTCCAGGTCGCGGACGTCGGCCGCGGGGGTGCGGGTGCGCAGCCGCACCCGGGCGCCGGCCTGGTCGATCAGGTCGATCGCCTTGTCCGGCAGGTACCGGTCGGTGATGTAGCGGTCGGAGAGTTCGGCGGCGGCGACCAGCGCCTCGTCGGTGAACCGCACCTGGTGGTGCGCCTCGTAGCGGTCGCGCAGGCCGCGCAGGATGGCCACGGTGTCCTCGACGCTGGGCTCGGGTACGAACACCGGCTGGAAGCGGCGGGCCAGCGCGGCGTCCTTCTCGATGCTGCGCCGGTACTCGTCGAGGGTGGTCGCGCCGATCACCCGCAACTCACCCCGGGCCAGGGCCGGTTTGAGCATGTTCGAGGCGTCCATGCCGCCCTCGCTGCCGGCGCCGCCCGCACCGACCAGGGTGTGGATCTCGTCCAGGAAGATGATCAGCTCCTCCCGGTGCGCCCGGATCTCGTCGATCACCTTCTTCAGCCGCTCCTCGAAGTCGCCCCGGTAGCGGGTGCCGGCCACGAGACCGGCCAGGTCGAGTTGGATGACCCGCTTGCCGAGCAGGGTCTGCGGCACGTCACCGTCGCAGATCCGCTCGGCCAGGCCCTCCACGATCGCGGTCTTGCCGACGCCGGCCTCACCGATGAGCACCGGGTTGTTCTTGGTCCGCCGGGACAGGATCTCCACCGCCTGCTCGATCTCGGCGGCCCGCCCGATGACCGGGTCGATCTGGTCGTTACGGGCCAACTCGGTGAGATCCTGGCCGTACTGGTCGAGGGTGGGGGTGCCGCGATCCGGGCGCGGGTTGGTCATCGGGCCGCGCTCGGCGTTGGCGGCCTGCAACGACTCCGGCTGGATCCGGCCCGCGGCGAGCATCCGCCCGGCCGGCGACTCCGGATTCAGCGGCAGCGCCATCAGGATGTGCTCGGGGCCGATGTAGTTCGCACCCATCGCCCGGGACAGTTGGTGGGCGTCCAGCAGAGCCCGCTTGGCTGCCGGGGTCAACGACAGGTTCGGCGGCACCTCACCCTGTGGGGCACCGTCACCGCGCCCACCCAGGGCGTTGATCAGGGTGTCCGGGTCCGCGCCGGCGCGGCGTACCAGGTCCCGCAGCGGTTCGCGTTGCAGCGCGGCCCAGAGCAGGTGGTCGGTGTCCAGGTCGTTGCTCTTCTTCTGCGCCGCCCGGCGTGCGGCGTCGGCCAGCATCTCCCGGGCGTCGGCGGTCATCAGCCGGGTGATGTCGACCCGGTGCGCGGGCCGCCGCCCGCCCTCGCCCCGGCCGAAGTACCGGGCCAGGAACTCGTCCCACGGGTCCGAACCGAAGTCGCCGGGTCCAATCATGTCTGTCCTCCGCGGTCGGGCGCGAGACGGGTCGGCACCGGCTACCCGGCCCTCGGCCGGACAAACGCCGCCCGCCCGCACCACCGGCACGAGCGAGGCCGCCGGCAGAAGTCTTGATCGACTCGCTGCCGGCGGGCAGGGCAGCGGGCATGATCGACTCGGTTTCGCCGTAGTGGCGGTATCCACGGCAGCGGGATACCGCCACTACGCCGAAACTGTCGGCGCACAACGGCCGCTCGGCGCGGCGCTCGCGCGGGACGACCGGCCGGGTGGCATGGTGAGCCGATGAACGCGACTCCGCTGCTCATCGTGGACGCCGCCAACGTGGTCGGATCCCGGCCGGACGGCTGGTGGCGAGACCGCGCCGGGGCGACCGCCCGACTGCGCGACACCCTGGTGCCGCTGGGTGGGCAGGGCGTACCGCCGGAACTACCCCCGCCGGTCGAAGTGGTGCTGGTCGTGGAGGGTGCGGCCCGCGAGGTACCCGGGGTCGACGGGGTGCGGGTGGTCTCCGCCGTCGGCTCCGGCGACGACGCGGTGGTCGAGTTGGTTGCCGGAGCCGGCGACCGCCGTCGTCTGGTGGTCACCGCCGACCGCGCGTTGCGGGACCGGGTCACCGTGCTCGGTGCCGAGGTGTACGGCCCACGCTGGCTCCGCCCCTGACCGGCCCGCATCGACTGCGGCCCCGCCAGTCCGGCCTGCGGTGGCTTCGGCCCGGACTGGCTGCCGACCGTGTCTCGATCACTGTTGGTGATCTCCCGACCCCGGGTCCCACGAATCGGACTCACGGCTCCCGTGGTCGACAACCGGTCAGCTGGGCAGCAACACTGACAGGGCGGATGTTCGTTTCCCAACCGGCATAGGCTCTAATGGAGTCCTCCCCGCCCCCAGGAGGTTCCCGCGTGGCGAGCGTCGCCGAGCTCAAGGCAGCCATCGACATAGCGCTCCAACAGATCGGTGACGGCCAGAGCGCCGTGCAGGCTGCCGGCGAGAAACTGGCCGAGGCACAGCAGACGCTCGCCGGCGCGTTGGAGGGCAGTGGACACACCACCGTCGAGGCGGCGCAGGCGTCGCTGACCCAGGCCAGTCAGGAGCTTGAGGAGTGCCTCGCCGCGACGCTCGTCGCGGTCGAGCAGGCCCAGCAGTACGTCGCGACGCTGTAGGGGCCGGCGTGTCCATCGTCGAGGATGTCGGCGCGCAGGTCCGGGCCGCCGCCGAGGAACTGCCCCTGGGACTGCTGACGCAGGCGTTGGAGAAGTTCGGGCTGGCCACCGAGCGGCTGCGCTGGGTACGCCAGGAGTCCGCCAACCCGATGGGGGTGCCGGAGCTGTCCGCCGCCACCGAGCACGCCGAGACGGCCGGTTACGCGCTGCGGGTCGCCCAGGAGCAGCTGACCGCGTACCTGGCGGCGATCGGACTGGCACCCGACGGGGCCGCACCGCCGGCCGGGGCGCCGGAGCGTCGAGGCGTGCACGACGATCCACGGGCAGCCGGGCCGGTGGCCGACGCCGCGCCGGAGCCCGCCGGCGACGTGCGGCTGCGCCGCTGGTGGGCGGTACGGGTGGCGGAGCTGACAGGTGGACGCGAGGGCCCGGCCGAGCAACCCGACGACCGGGTCACCGACTCCCAGGAACTGCTGCGCCGGGTGGTGCGTGGGGTACGCGCCGGCGACCGCGACCGGCTGCACCGGGAGCTGCGCGGGGCCCACGCGGACGTGGGCATGGGCCTGGCCGCGGTGGCGCCGCCGCTGCTGCGCGACCTCGCCGGGCAGTTGCTCGGCCACCCGCCGCGCGGCGACGATCTGCCTCGGCTGCACCGCGAGCTGGACGGCCGGGTCCGTGACCTGCTGCCCGGCCTGCCCCCTCCGGTGCTGGACACCCTGCTGACCCGGGTCTGCCGAATGCCGCCGCCGCGTCGCGGCAACGACGACCAGCCGCACGCCGCCGACCCGGCAGTCACCGCCGGTGTGCTCACCGGCGTGCTGCTCGACCGCCTCGGCCGTGACCTGCCGGACGCAGGCAGCACCCAGCCGACAACCAACACGGGCGGCACCCCGTCGACACCGGACGCGACCAGGCCCGCCGGCCAGCGTCCGCCCAGGCGCGAGGCACCGTGGGATGGGCCGCCGAGACGGCCCATCGCCGAGCACGGGATGGCCGGCCGGTCCGGGAACGGGATCGATGGCTGACCGGCGCAACCAGCTGGTCGCCCGGGTCCGGGAACTGCTCGCCGACGCACTCGGCGCGTCCCGGAACAGGTCGGCCGCCGCACAGACCGCCGTGGCGACCGCCCGGGAGCGGGCGGTGCGGGTACGTCGGGCCGCGTTGGGCGTACCGCAGCGGGTGGGTGCCGAACGCGACCGGCGGCTCGCCGAGATCGACGCCCAGCACACGTCGCGGCTCGCGGCCCTGGCCCGGCAGGCGGCCGAGGCCGCGACCCGGGAGGCGCCCGGGGCGGGTTCGGCCCCGTGGACGCAGTGGCGACGGAGCCCCGCCGGGCGGGGGGAACCGCCGGGCGCGACCCGCATCGGTACGGTGCTGCTGCCCGAGGCCGAGCCGGTACCGGCGCTGGTGGCGCTGCTCGACGGTGGCCACGTCGCCCTCGACGGGGACGCCGAGGGGTGTGCCGCCGTGGTGTCCGCGCTGCTGCTGCGCAGCCTCGGCCGGGCCGCGCCCGGCGACGTGCGGGTGGTCGGCTACGACCCCGATCATCTGGGCGGCGGACTGGCCGGATTCGCCCCGCTGGGCACCGCCGGGCTGCTCACCTTCGTCGGGCCGGGTGGACTGGGTCGGCTGCTGGACGACCTGGTGGAGCAGATCCGCCGGATCAACGAGACGGTGCTCGCCGGGGAGCACGCCACGCTGCGCGAGTTGGCCGCCGCCACCGGTCGCCGACCGGAGCCGTGGCGGGTGGCGGTGCTGCTCGGCGGGGAGGAGCTGTCCCGGCACGAACGCGGGCAACTCGACCGGGTGGTCCGGGCCGGTGCCGCGTGCGGCGTACACCTGATCGTGCGGGGGGTGCCGCTGCCGGAGGATCCGACGGTCACCCGGGTGCGCGTCACCGGGGCAGAGGCCCGGATCGGCACCCTGCCGGTACGCCTGGACCCGCCCCCACCTGCCACCCTGGTCACCGAGACCTGCCGTCAGATCGCCACAGTGGTCAGCGCCGGTCCCGCCCCCACCCCGTTCACCGACCTGCTGCCCGCGCCGGAGCAGATGTGGCAGGAGGACTCGGCGACCGGGCTGACCGCGCCGATCGGCGAGGGGCCGCACGGGCGGCCGGTGCTGGTCACCCTCGGCGACTATCCACCGCACGCGCTGATCGGCGGCCCGTCCGGCACCGGCAAGACCAATCTGATCTTCGCCTGGATCGGCGCGCTCGCCGCCCGCTACTCCCCCGCCGAGTTGGAGTTCTACCTGCTCGACTTCAAGGAGGGGGTGTCCTTCGCCCGGTTCGCGCAGGGCCGGCGGGACCCGAGCTGGTTGCCGCACATGCGGCTGGTCGGTATCAACGTCAACACCGACCGGGAGTTCGGTCTGGCGCTGCTGCGGTTCCTCGCCGAGGAGCTGCGCCGCCGCGCCGACGCGGCGAAGAAGCACGAGGTCACCAAGCTGGCCGAGCTGCGTGCGGTGGACCCGACCGGCCACTGGCCCCGGATCGTGGCGGTGGTGGACGAGTTCCAGATGCTGCTGGCCGGGCGGGACGCGGTGGCCCGGGAGGCCGCCGACCTGCTGGAGGACCTGGCCCGGCGCGGTCGTTCCCAGGGCATCCACCTGGTGCTGGCCTCCCAGGACGTACGCGGCATCGAGGCGTTGTGGGGCCGCCCCGCGTTGGTCGCCCAGTTCACGCTGCGCATCGCGCTACCCAAGGCGCTGCGGATCCTGGCCGAGTCCAACGACGCCGCGCAGTCGCTGCCGAAGTTCCACGCGGTGGTCAACGCCGAGTCGGGCCTGCCCGACGGCAACGAGGTGGCCCGGATCCCGTCGGCCAGCGACTGGGAGACCTGGAGCGAGCTTCAACACCGGCTGTGGCGGATGCGGCCGGCCGAGGCGGCACCGGCGCGGCTGTTCGACGGCGACGCGATCCCCCGGTTGGCCGACGCGCCGGACTTCCGGGCGTTGACGGCACCGGAGGTCGGCACACCCCGCAACCCGGTCGCGTTGCTCGGCGAGATCATCGACGTACAGGCGCGGTCGGCGGCGCTGCGACTGCCCCGCGCTCCCGGGCGGAACCTGGCCGTGCTCGGCACCCGGGTCGACGAGGCGTGCGCGGTGCTGGACGCCGCCGCCCGGTCCCTGGCCCGACAGCACCGCCCCGGTACCGCCCGGTTCTCCATCGCCTGCCTGGACCAGGACGCCGACCCGGCGACCCGAGCCCTGTACGAGGACCTCGACGACGCCGCCTGGTACGACGAGGAGAGCGTGGCCGAACTGTTGGCCGAGACCGCCGACGGGCTGGGCGCGCCGGGATCCAGCAGCGCACCGCACTACCTGCTGCTGTTCGCCGTCGACGCGGCGGCCGGCGCGCTGGCCGCCCGCACCGGACGGGCGACCGGTGCGGCACACCTGCGCCGGATCCTGCACGACGGCCCCGAACGGCGTACGCATGTGCTGGCGTGGTGGCGGGGGGTGGCCCGGATGCGCGCGGACCTGGGCGGACCGACCGCCCGCGTCGACCAGATCGGGGCCTGGGTGGCGCTGGACACCCACGGCGGGGAGTTGGGCTCGCTGTACCCCGGCACGGGGCCGGACTGGTATCCCCGGCCCTGGCGCGGGCTCTTCTTCGACCGGGCGGTCCACCGCACCGGGCAGACCATAATCCCTTATGGACCGTCCCGATGAACGAACCGGTGACCAGCCAGACGTACGCGGCCCAGCTGCGGCGGCTCGCCGAACTGAGCGCGCGGGTGCAGCAACAGCGGGACGAGGCGCACGCCTGGTACGAGCAGCAGTGCGCGGCGGCCGACCGGGCGGTGGCCGAGTCGGCCGAGGAGGTCAACCGGGCCGAGCGGGAGTTGGCCGCAGCGCGGGAGACGCAGGAGCGGGTCGACGCCGAGGTCGCCGTGCTGTGGCAGGAACTCAACGCCCGGCTCGGCGGTGGCGGACGACGGGCGGGCGCACCCCCGGCACCGACACCCGACGCCACCGGCGACCCGTTGCCGCTGCTGGAGGGGGCACGCGACCTGCTGCGCCGTACCCGTCAGCGGGGCGAGCTGCCGGGCAACGTCAACCCGCTGATGCTGCTGTGCGGGCTGGGCGGCGCCGTGCTGGCGTACGCCCTGGGGGCCGGCGCCCGCGCCCTCGGCGACCGCACCGACGGTGAACTCGCCGTCGGCCTACCCGTGCTGGCCCTGGTGATCACGCTCCTCGGCCCGGTGCTGGGCCTGATTCCGGCCCGCCTGATCGCCGACCGCCGCCACGCCACCCTCACCCCCCGCCCCGTCCTCCTGGTCATAGCCGCCGGCCTGACCACCACCCTCCTCCTCCTCACCCTCTAACCCCACCCCCACCCCCACCCCACCCCCACCCCCGCCCCGCCGCAGCGCCCGTCGATCTTGCACTTTGTGTCGCCGCAATAGGGGCAGACATGGGCAAGTCGGCGACCGAAACTGCAAGATCGCGTGTGATGTGCCGGGGAGGGGAGGGAGGGGAGGGGAGGGGAGGGTGGGTGGGAGGGTGGGGTGTGGAGGTTCGGCTTGTGCCTTGGTCGGGGGCTGCGCTCGGGCTGTTGCGGCGGATCAACACCGCGGACATGCGGCGGCATGTCGGCGGGGCTGAGTCGGAGGAGCAGATGCTTGCCCGGCACCGGCGGTACCTTGCCATGCCGGCAACTGGCCGCGGTGAGATGTTCGTCGTGCTGCTGGGCGACGAGATGGTCGGCAGTATCGGGTACCACAAGCGTGACTGGCAGGGTGAGCAGATCTACGAGACCGGGTGGAACGTCCTACCGCCCTGGCAGGGCCGAGGTGCCGCCTCCGCAGCCGGGACCGCCCTGATCAGCATGCTGCGCGAGGCCGCCCGCCACCACGACGCGCCCGACAGCCTGCACGCGTTCCCGTCGGTCGAGAACACCGCCTCCAACGCACTCTGCCGCCGGCTCGGCTTCACCCTCCTCGGTCCCTGCGATTTCGAGTACCCGCCGGGCAGCGGCATCCTGATGCGCAGCAACGATTGGCGGATCACCCTCACCGAACCCTAGCCAGGGATCAGGGCGGCTTCCTGGAGGAGGCGGCGGGCGAGGGTGAGGCGGTCGGCGTCGGCGTCCAGGGCGGGGAGGTCACCCACGCGGGTGATCTCGCCGGTGAGCAGGGCGCGTACGGCGGGTTCGCAGTACGCGGGCAGGGTGATGGTGCGGTCGAACAGGCGCAGGGTGGCCTGGTCACCGGTGGCGGTGAGCTGCCAGCGCAGGCCCGGCCGGACGGTGACGTGACTGTCGACGGTCAACGTGGCCAGCGCGGCGGCCTGCGCCAGGGGACGGATCGGGGCGGGACGCGACGCCGACCAGGCCCGCTGCCGCAGCCGGCCCGCCACCGCAGCCGGGTCGGCGTGCGACAACCAGTCGCGCAGCGCCTCGACGGTCTCGGTGAGTTCCGGCTCGATCGCCTCGGGGTCGGCCAGGTCGATGCCGAAGGGCAGGGTGGCCCGCAGCCGGCGGTCCTCGGGGGCCAGCGCGAGCAACTCCTCGACCAGGGCGTACCGGGTCAGTGCCCGGATGCCGACGGTGAGGTGCAGCGAGCTGGACTCCTGGGCTTGGGCGCTGTGCAGCCAGCCGCGCGGCAGGTAGAGCGCGTCACCCGGTTCGAGCACCACGTCCAGGGCGGCCGGTCCCAGGGCGGTGGCGGTGACCTCGTCGGCCCGCCCGCCCCACGGTTGGCGTTCCAGCGGGTCGGGCAGCACCGGCGGGTGGATCCGCCAGTGTTTGCGCCCGTCCACCTGGAGCACGAACACGTCGTGGGTGTCGTAGTGGGTGGCGAAGCCCTGGCTGCCGGGCGGAGTGAGGTAAGCGTTGACCTGCAACGGCTGCCCCACCGCGAGGCTCAACTCGCGGGTGAAGTCGACAAGTGGTGGCCAGTTGCGGTGCAGACCCTGAAGCACCAGGGTGGCGCCGCCGGCGTACAGCTGAAGGATCTTCTCGTCGAGGACCTGGTCGCCGATCTCTGCGCCGGCCCCGCCGCCGCCGGTGTAGCGCGCCGCCGGCAGCACCTGGCCGTCCTTGGCAACCCGCAAAAACGGGGTACGCAGACCACGCCGGCTGAGCAGTTCGTCGGCGTCGTCCGGGCTGAGCAGGTCGGTGAAGCCGGCCGGATTGGGCAGCTCGGCGGCGCGGGACAGCAGCGGTGTCTGTCCCCAGTGGGCGGCGGCGAACTTCTCCGGCTCGACGCTGACACAGCGCGCCAGCGCGGACGGGTACGCCACCGCCGGGCGGACCATGCCGCCCGGCGGATCGAGTTGCGTCATCGTGCTCGGCTACCGGGCGGCACCGTCGGCGCCACCGTCGTGCTGACCCGGCGTCGCACCACCATCGGCCGGACCCTCGGCGCTGCCGTCCGCACCACCGTCGTGCTGACCCGGCGTCGCACCACCATCGGCCGGACCCTCGGCGCTGCCATCGGCGCCGCCGTCGTGCTGGCCGGGGGTCGCGCCGCCGTCGGCCGGGCCTTCCAGGCCGCCGCCGCTGGTGCTCTGGATGTCGTCGTCGTTGAGTGGCATCGTGCTCCCTCGGATGAACCCGACCCCGCCATCGGTGGGGTGTGCCGTGCCGCGCGTGGTACCCCGCGCGCGATCTTCTCTAAACCAGTGCAACCCACCGTAGACGCCGGTGCCCCGCGACACGCCCGCTTCGCCGCGCTCGGCACTACCGGGCGATGCCACCCCGGTGGGCTCCCGCCACCAGGCCGCTGGGCTGCTGCGGGCCTGACCCGGTGACAAGATGGGACCGAGCCGATCAAAACGGAGGTGGCGATGACCGAAGCACTGGAACCGCTGGAGCCGGTGACCGAGGACTGGCAGCGCGCCCTGGCGATCGTGGCTCATCCCGACGACCTCGAATTCGGTGCCGCAGCCGCCGTCGCGCGCTGGACCGGACAGGGCAAACAGGTGGTCTACTGTCTGGTCACCAGCGGCGAGGCGGGCATCGACGGGATGCCACCGGCACGCGCCCGACAGGTACGCGAGCAGGAGCAACGCGACTCCGCCGCGCTGGTCGGCGTGGACACGGTCGACTTCCTGGGCCTGCCCGACGGGATTCTGGAGTACGGCGTGGCCCTGCGCCGGGAGTTGGCCGCGGTCGTCCGTCGACACCGTCCGGACATCGTGATCACCAACAACTTCCGGGAGACCTGGGACGGCGGGCTCACCCTCAACCAGGCCGACCACATCGCGGTCGGGCGGGCCACCCTGGACGCGGTCCGCGACGCCGGCAACCGGTGGATCTTCCCGGAGCAACTGATCGACGGCGTCGAGCCGTGGAACGGCGTACGCCAGGTCTGGGCGGCTTCCTCGCCCCGATCGAAGCACGGGGTCGACACCACCGAGACGTTCGACAAGGGCGTGGCGTCGTTGCTGGCGCACGAGGCGTACCTGACCGGGCTGGGTGACGGCAGCTTCGACGCGCAGGAGTTCCTGGAGGGCGGTGCCCGCCCGGTCGGCACCCGGCTGGGCGTGCGCTACGGCACCTCGTTCGAGGTGTTCCACTTCGACCTCTGGTAGGGCCGGCCCCACCTCGGGGCTGGCAGTGCCGAGACTGGCGGGGCCGCAGCTACCCGACCGATCGGTCGGGTAGCTGCGGACGCCCGGGCGCGCCGTCCGGATGAGCCGGACGGCGCGCCGCGAACCCGCGACGGTCAGGGCATGATCTGGACGAGGTCGTCGGGCATCGTGGCCCGCACGTCGTCCCATTCGCCCTGGGTGATGTGCCGACGCAGGGTTTCCAGCACCACCTGGACCACCCGCTGCGGGCCGCCCTCCGCGTCGTAGGGGAAGCCCTGCCGGACCTCGTAGAGGAAGTCGTCCCGGTTGAGCTTGATCGGTACGTTCTCCGGCTGCCAGCCGTCGAAGTAGATGCCCCGCACCAGCATCGGCAGTTGTGCGGAGAACTCCACGCTCTCCTGCACCGGCATCCGGTCGCGCAGCAGGTGCAGCACGGTGCGCAGCGCCGCGTACGACTGGTTGCGCTGTGCCTTCGGCCAGCCGTACGCCTGCTCGATGTCCTTGAGGATCAGGTTGGTCTTGTCCACCGAGGACTCAATTGCCGACTGGAACTGCTCAGCCATCTGTCCACCCCCGTAGGTCGGTCTCCCAGCGTCGATCGTCGTGACGTCGCGGCGGACCCACCGGACCGGGCCGTGGCCGGATCGGGCTGGCCCGCCCGAAGCGTGGTGCCCGCCGAGCCTGGTCGCGGTCCCCGACGACGCGCAGGACGGCGTCGCGCCGTCGATGCGGTACCACCGTCATCGCCATTCACCTCCGGTCGTCTCACGCGGACGATCTCCGCTACCACCACCTTCCGCCGGTCGAAGGTGACCCATCCTCACCCTGTGCGGACGAGATGACAGCGCCGGCGCGGACGGTTCAGTCGGACTCGGTCAGCAGCGCCTGGAGTTGCTGGGCGTTGACCTGGGCGTAGTCCCGGTAACAGTTGTTCATCAGGACGTGGGTCTGCTGCGTCTGGTCGGCCAGTTCGCGCAGTCTGGGCGCCCAGTCGGCCAGTTCACGCTTGGAGTAGCGGTAGCCGAACTTCTCGTGGATGTCCCGACTGGTCCACTTGTCGCTGTGGCCGTGGAAGCGGACCACCGCGAGATCCGAGGTGGCCGCCAGCACCGGCGGTACGGACGAGCGGTGCCCCTGCGGCATGTCCACGCCGACGTACGCCAACTGGTGCTCGCGCAGGAAGTCGAGGGTCTCGGTGGCGTTGTCCCCGTCGAACCAGGAGGCGTGCCGGAACTCGAAGACCGGACGCAGCGGCGCACAGCGCCGGGTCACCTCCAGCAGGTACTGCTTGTTGTTCCGGCGAATGGTGAACCAGGGCGGGAACTGGAACAGCAGCGCGCCGAGCTTGCCCGTCTCGACCAGCGGGTCCAGGGCGCTGAGGAAGCGGGTCCAGACCTCCTCGTACGCCTGCGGCGGCAGGTCGTCCGGGTAGAGGTTGCGTTTGTCGGTGGCCGGCCGCAGATCCTTGTAGATCGCGCTGACCTTGGTCGGGTGGCCGGTGAGCAGGCTGAACGCCTTGATGTTGAAGGTGAAGCCGGGCGGGGTGCGTTCGGCCCAGAGCCGGGCGGTACGTTCGGCCGGCGGCGAGTAGTAGGTGGCGTCGACCTCGACAAGCGGGAACTGCCGGGCGTAGTAGGCCAGCCGCTTCTCCGGCGTGTCCGCCGTCTGCGGGTACCACCCCGAGTCGAGCAGCGTACGGTCGGTCCAGGAGGCGGTACCCACTCTGATCTCGCCCATGGGTGAAGTGCACCGCGTCCCGGACCGACCGGCAAGCTGTGGCTCAAGCGGCCCGACGCTCCCGGGTCTGCTTGCACGCCACACAGGTGGTCGCCGACGGGAAGATCTCCAGCCGTTCCACCGGAATGGGAGCCGAGCAGCCCTCGCAGAAGCCGTAGGTGCCCTCGTCGAGCCGGGTCAGCGCATGCTCGAACTGCGCCCGCCGGTCCAGGATGGTGCGCAGCAGCGACTGCGCGGTGTCCCGCTCGGCGGTCTTGGTGCCGCTGTCGGCCTGGTCGTCGCCCGCGGTGTCGCCGACCTCGACCAGCCGGAGCACCTGGCTCTGCTGCACGGCCTGCTCGTACTCCTCGGACAGTTCGGCGTAGCGGGCCTGAAGGGAGAGTCGAATCTGGTCGATCTCCGCCTGGGATCGGCCCGTGCCGACCGTGTCGTGGACGAGCATGGCTGCCTGCCTTCCTGGGCATCATCGTCATCACGGGTGGGACCACCCCACCCGGTCATACCGCCCAGGCGGGTGATCACCCGGGCGCTGTGAGCCCCGCGATTACCCCCGCACCCCGGGGATCAAACCGGGTCGTCGGCGGATTCCACGATCGCCGGGTGACGCGGGTCGTCCACCCGGACCACCAGATCGGCGAAGGTGGCCGGTGCGACCTCCTCGGCGTACCGGGCGTACGCGGGCAGGGTCCAGGCCAGTTCGGCAGCGGTACGCCGACTCAGCGCGGCGGCGGACATCTCCAGATGCACGGTGACGTCGAAGGGCAGTCCTCCGCCGAGCAGGAAGGCGCCACTGATCAGGACCACCCCGCCGGGCGGCACCTCGACGTACGCCGCCCGGCTGGCCCGGTCGGTCCGAGCGTCCCAGAGCGAGGGCAGGATCCGCCCGTCACCCGCCGGCCCCGCCGGGTCGAGCACCTCCCGACGCAGTCCGGCCTCGTCGACCCAGCCTTCGTAGTAGGCGTCCGGGTTGGTCCGGCCACGTTCCAGGCGTACGGACGCCGGGCGCAGGAAGTCGTCGGAGCGGATGTGCCGGGCCGGTCGGCCGTACGCCCGCAGCGGGTCGACCAGGGCGGCGGCCAACTCGTCGGGGTGGGCGGCGGCGGGACCGTCCACAGCGACCCGCAGCCGCCCGGCCGACCCGGTGTCGGCGAGTCGCTGCGCCAGCTCGGTGACCAGTCGCTGCGGTGAGATGGGACGCACACGCATCCGACCATCGTGCCCGGCGCCCGACCGTCACCGCCGCCGACCGCCCGACGCGAGCGCTCAGCCGGTCTGGTCGAGGGTGACCCGGGCCTCGTCGGCCAGCCGGTAGCCGACGCCGTAGACCGTGGTGACCAGGGGTACGTCCACCCCGACCTTGCCGCGCAGCCGACGCACGTGCACGTCGACCGTACGCACCCCCGCGTGTTCGTAACCCCAGACCGCGTTGAGCAGCTGGAGCCGGGTGAACACCCGGCGCGGATGCACCACCAGATGCAGCAGCAGGTCGAATTCGAGCCGGGTCAGCGGCAGTGGCTCGCCGTCGCGCAGCACCGACCGTGAGGAGGCCAGAATGTGCAGGCTGGGGATGGTCGGCGCGAGCGGCCGTGCCGGCGTCCGCCCCGCCGGCACGACCTCGGTGCGCCGCTCGGGCACCACCGGGCCACCGCTGATGATCGTGCCCTCGCCGTGCTCCAGCAGCTCCCGGGCCGCTTCCAGCAGCTGACGCGCGGCCGGTGTCAGAGACTCCTCACAGGCCAGCGGAATCGACAGGGTGACGGTGATGACCGGGGCGGCTGTGCTGGTCGGACGGCGTTGGCCGCCCGGTGGCCGACCGGGGACCGCTGGTTGGGACGTATGCCATCCGGCGCGCGACGAAGCGGGGCTGACCGACATGGTCCTCCTAGGCTGGTCCGGGTTTTCCCCACGGCCCCGGGACGCCGCTCTATCGATGCTTCCCGGCGCCGGTGTGCGGGTCAAGGGGCGGCTGCGTTGTGTGAATGTGACAATTGACCGACACTTCGGAGCCGGATGCTCGCTCTGCGTACGAGGCCAGATGATTACAGCAGAGTCGCCAACTTGACCCGATACGGGGGGTCGACACCGGAGTTCACCTTTCGTGCGGGACGGCGTGGCACAGCCCACCGCGGCGGAAATCAGCGTTCGACGCTCACCCGGGCCTCGTCGGCCAGGCGGTAGCCGACACCGTGGACGGTGGTCAGCAACGGCGTGTCGACACCGAGCTTGGCGCGCAACCGACGGACGTGCACGTCGACGGTGCGCGCCACCGCGTGGTCGTAACCCCAGACCTGGTTGAGCAACTGGAGCCGGGTGAAGACCCGCCGGGGCCGCTCGGCCATGAACAACAGCAGGTCGTACTCGATCCGGGTCAGCGGGACCACCCGATCGCCCTGCTGGACGCTGCGGGGTCCGGTGAGGATGCGGATGACGCTCGGATCAGCCGTGATCGGCGGGTGATCGGCGGCGTCGCGCGACAGCCTTCCCTCGCCCGAGGCGGCCAGTTCGCCGAGCAGTTCCAGCAGCCGATTCAGTCGCGGGCTCGTCGCTGCGGCGGCAAGGTCGACGGTGATGGTCAGGGTCGGGTTGGCGCGCCGACGGACGAGGCGGCTGCGGCTGGTACGGCCGGACGGGTGTTGGCGCGGGCTGATGGCGACGACGGACACGGCGGCCTCCTGGGGGACTTCGCCACGCCGGGTGGGCGTGGCTGATCAGTGGGACACCCGACCGGCGGTCGCCGGGGGCGCGGGAGTGGACGGGCGGATCGGTGGGGTGGGGCCTAGCACCGGCAGGCCGGCGATCCGCCAGGCGGCGAAGCCACCGATCACGTCGGTGGCCCGGAACAGGCCGAGATCCTGCAACGACGCGGCGGCCAGGGACGAGGTGTAGCCCTCCTGACAGAGCACCACCACGGGCAGGTCGTAACCGACCGCCTGCGGCAACCGGGCCGGGCAACGCGGATCGAAGCGCCACTCGAGCACGTTGCGCTCGACGGCGAGGGCGCCGGGCACCGTCCCGTGCGCGGCCCGTTGCGCGGCCGGCCGGATGTCGACCAGCAGCGCCCCCGCCCGGTACGCCAGATGTGCCTGCTCCGGGTCGAGGCGGTCCAACCGGGCCCGGGCGGCGGAGAGGATCTCGTCGATCCCCCGGGAGCCCGGCGGCGGTACCTGACAGTGGGCGGCGGGGTCGGTCTGCGGCATCATCGTTCCTTCCAGGTGTGTCGGCTGGTGCCAGGGGGGTTCACCATGCCACGCCGGCCTCGGCCACCTCGGCGGCCCTCAGCCGACCCCCGTCGAGGTGGTAGCGGGTCATCCGACGCAGGGCCGGACGGTAGACGTGCACGCTGACCGCCGGTTCGGCGTGCCGGTTGGTCACCACGTGCACGTGCCGGGGGCCGAAGCGGCGGCCGGAGCCGGCGTCGAGCAGATGCGGACGCAGCCGCCCGCCGCTGACCGTCTCCTCGGTGAGCACCCCCGAGCAGACCAGAAAGGCACCGGACGAGCCCCCGTGGTCGTGCAGATCGGTGCCCTGACCGGGCAGCCAACTCAACGCCCACACCTCGTGGTCGTCGTCCGCGGCGAGCCGGGCGTACCACCGGCTGGCCGGGTCGAAGCGCAGCGGCACCGGCCAACTCCCGGGGTCGCCGGCCCAGCGCCGGGCGACGGCGAGCAGGTCCGACCGCTCGGAGACAGGCAGAGCAGGCATGGCTTCCTCACGAGGTTCAACGGCTGTGGTCTCCACCTAGACTAGGCGGTAAACCCTATAGGGTTAGTAGGTAATCTCACATTCTGGGACATCTTCCTCATGATCGCGCTCGATCCCGGATCGAGTGGCTCGGTGGCGCGACCGAGCCACTCAATCCGATCTCGAGCGCGATCTTGCGCCTACGGGCGACCCTGGACGCCCATTCGACACCTCGTGGCGTGACGGGCGGCCAGGGCCCGAGCACCGGGGCGAGGGCGATCGACTCGACGCCCCAGGTAGGAGTGCCGGGGCAGGGCTGTCGGACCGGTCGGGATGAGCGGCGTGGCGACGCCGACTAGCCTGAGCCGGTGAGTGAGGAACTCGACGCCGAGACCCTGGAGTTCGCGCACCGGATGTTCGACCTGGCGCGCGACGGTGCGACCACCGAACTGGCCGGGTACGTCGATGCGGGGCTGCCGGTCAACCTGACCAACGAGAAGGGCGACACGCTCCTGATCCTGGCGGCGTACCACGCCCACCCGGCGACGGTGGCCGCGCTGCTCGATCGGGGCGCCGACCACACCAGGACCAACGACCGGGGCCAGACCGCCTTGGCGGCGGCGGTGTTCCGCAGCAGCGGTGACACGGTACGCGCCCTGCTCACCGCCGGCGCGGACCCCGACCACGGCAACCCGTCCGCGGTGGAGACCGCCCAGTTCTTCGACCTGTCGGAGATGCTCACCCTGCTGCGTCCCGCCTGACCGACGCCCGCGCCAGTGCGACCGGCCCTGGTGCCGGGCCGACACCAAGGCCTGTCGACCCGCCCGTCAGCGCCGGCTGACACCGAGCCCAGATCGACCCCGCCCATCGGTACCGGGCGACTCCGAGCGTGGATCGAACCCCGCAGATCGGGGCCGGGCTAACGGCGGGCCTCGATGAGGAAGCGCTGGGCGTGGGCGACGAACGGGCCTTCGGTGCGGATGCGCTCGTGCAGGCGAGCCAGCGCCGGCCGGTGCGCCGCAACCGTGAAGCCGGGCACCGTCCAGACCACCTTGCGCAGGAACCAGACCACGGCGCCGACGTCGTGGAACACGGTGCGCAGGGTGGCCGTACGCAGGTCGACGACGGTCAGCCCGGCCGCTTCGGCGGCGGCGACCGCCTGCTCCGGGTGCCGGTGGGCCGGTGGCGGCAGCGGCCCGAGGATCGCCTCACTGAGTTCACGGACGGTGCCCGGCCCGATCTGCTGCGACAGGAACGTGCCACCGGGCCGCAGTACGCGCGCCACCTCGGGCCAGTCGGTGTGCACCGGATGCCGGCTGACCACCAGGTCGAAGGTGGCGCTGCGCAACGGCAGCGGGGCGTCGGGGCTCACCGCGACCACGGTCGCCCCGATCGGGCGGAGCCTGGCCCGGGCCACCGGCACGTTGGGCGGCCACGCCTCGGTCGCCACCAGCAGCCGGGGCGGGTGCGGCACCTCGGCGAGCACCTCTCCCCCGCCGGTGTCGATGTCCAGCGCCGCGTCGACGGTCGCCATCCGCGCCGCCATCAGGCGGGCGTACCCCCAGGGTGGACGCTCCTCGGTGGCCCGCCCGGCGAGCCGGTCGAAGGCCCAGCCCTCGACCGGCGCGGCGGCACCGTCGGCGACCAACTCGTCGAAGCTCGCTTCCCCTGACACGGACTCAGCGTGTCCGACCTGCCTCGACCGTGGCAACGCGATTTCCCCTGAGGACCCGGGCCGAGCCCGCTACGGACGAGGGCGGACGATCTCGACGGTCCGGGCGTCTACGCCACCCAGGACGGCCGCACCACGCGGCGCGACAGCGCTGCGCGGGGTGCCGGTGCCGCGGAGGGCGTCGAAGCTGGTCGGTTCAGCCCGTCCGGGCTCGTAGTGGCGCATCAGGCGCGCGCCCAGCGCCACACCGAGACCGCCGACGGCCAGCGCGAGCAGCTCGACGACCAGCAGTACGGCGGTGGCGCCCCGGTTCGGCGCGTCCGCCCGTACCAGGCAGGAGAGCAGGAACAGCCCGGCCATCCCGGCGTTGACGAGGTTGAAGCTGATCGCGGTGCGACGGGTCCGGTCCGGCGGCACGTCCCACAGGTCGACCATCCCGGCCATCGTGGTCAGCCCCGCCGCCACCAGGGCGGCCACCACCGTCCAGTAGCCGACCTCGCCGAACAGCGCGGGGCCGCCGACCACCTGGGCGAAGTCGAAGATGGTCGCACAGACGAAGAGCCCGTACGGGAACGTCACAAGCATCGGTTGAATGGGGTGCCCCTGCACCCGCAGTCGGCTCTGCATCGGTCCCCCTGGATTGGAATCAGCTCACCAGTCCAGGGTGCTACCCGGGTGCCACCGCGGCGAAACGAGAGCGGTGCTCAGTTGTCCCGTGGTCGGGAGACGGTGCTGACCAGCCGCTCGGCCACCTGACGCAGCGGGATCGACAACGACGATGCCGCGCTGCGCAGCACCTCGAGGGCGTCCTCCGGCGGGCAGCCGCGCTGCGTCATGATCACGCCGATGGCCTGGCCGATCACGCCGTCACCGAGCAACGCGACGTCCTGGGCGTCGGCCTGCGCGCTGCGGCGCTGGCGGTCCCGTACGGCGGCGAGCAGCAGGCCGGCGTGTTCGGCCAGGAGCATGGCGGTGAGTTGGTGGCCGGTGGTCAGCGCGTCGGGTCGGCCGGCGTAGAGGTTGATCGCCCCGATCACCTGCTCGTCGACGTCGACCGGTGCGGAGATCACCCCGAGTACGCCGAGCTCGCCGGCCCGGGCCGTCCAGTCCGGCCAGCGACGTTCGGTGGCGAGGTTCTCCGCGCGGACCATCTCCCGCAGCCGGATCGCGTCCATCGCCGGGGTGTCCGCGCCGTAGCGCAGGTCGTCCAGCCCGCTCATCGGCGCGTCGGAGGCGGCCACTCCGGCCGGCTCACCGGCCCGCAGGGCGGTGAACCCGCACCAGTTGACCCCGGCGATGGCGTCCCTGGTGATCCGGACCAGGGCGGACAGTGCCTCGTCGAAGTCGTCCAGGGCGATCAACCCGGCGGTCAGTTCGCGCAACAGGGCCGCCGTCTCCAACACGCCGAGGGTCTCCGCCAGCGGTGGACTCGTTTCCAGGTTCACCGAGCCCGAGCCCCCGTACGCCTGGCCAGCGTCCTCACGGTCTCCTCCTCGCTACGACCGGACACGAGGGCAGCTCCGACGGCAGCCCTGACGTGACGACCCGCCCTACTACCCGCTGCAACAACGGTCGAAACGGTGCAAAGCGGGGCCCCTCCCAGGGTACGGGTACCGCTGGGAGGGGCCGCGACCGGATCAGTGGGTACGCGTCAGCGCCCGCCGCCCCCGCTGAGCCGCCGACCGACCGAGGCGATCAGCCGGTCCAGCTCGGAGCCGAACGGGTTGTCGTGCACCAGGTACGTCCAGGTGGCGCTCGGCCGCACCAGCTCCGCCGCGTCCGGCTCCCAGTCCTCGTCGAACTCGGTCTCGGCGAAGGTGGCCAGCGTGCGCGCCTCGATCTCCGGGACCAGGTCGGTGAACGCGGGCACCGCCGCCCGGTGGAACTCGTCGAGCGGGTCGAGTCGGCCCAGGGCGCGCAGGTGTACGCCCTCGCGGACCTCCGACAGCTCGGCCAGGTGGTCGGCCCAGAGGCGGTCGAGGTGGTAGAGGGCGATCGACCGGGCCACCCGGGCGAGCAGGTCCTCGTCCATCTCGCCGGCCTTCTCCGGCATCTTGTCCAGCAGCATCAGCGCCGCGACGTCGCTGGTCAGCAGCCGTTCCCGGCGTTCGGCGAGCGCCTTGCGCTGCTGTTCGATCACCACGCTGTAGCGCCAGGTGTTGCGGTGGATCTCGTGGTTGACGCCCTCGGCGACCCGCTGGGCGTGCTCCACCGCGTAGTCGACCTGCGGGTCGGTGACCAGACCGTCGGCGTTCATCCGGGGCGACGGCGGGACGGTGTCACCGGCGTGCCGGGCGACCAGGTCGTCCTCCAGGCTGACGAAGAAGACCGACCCGCCCGGGTCGCCCTGTCGGCCGGCCCGCCCGCGCAGCTGGTCGTCGACCCGGCGGCTGTCGTGCCGGCCGCTGCCGATCACGTAGAGGCCGCCGAGTTCGGCGACCCGCTCCCGGTCGATCTGCTCGCTGCCGCCGAGCCGGATGTCCACGCCCCGGCCGGCCATCTGGGTGGAGACGGTCACCGCGCCGTACGCGCCGGCCTCGGCGATGATCGCCGCCTCCTCGTCGTCGTTCTTGGCGTTGAGCACCACGCAGGGCACGCCGACGGCGTTGAGCCCGGCGGCCAGCTGCTCGGATTCCTTGACGTCCAGGGTGCCGACCAGGACCGGCCGCCCGGCGGCGTGGCAGCGCTGGATCTCGTCGACAAGCGCCTCGTCCTTCTCCGCCCGGGTGGCGTAGATGCGGTCCGGCTCGTCCACCCGCACACACGGGGTGTTCGGCGGGATCACCGCGACCTCCAGCCCGAAGAACTCCCGCAGCTGGTCGCCGACCAGCACGGCGGTGGCGGTCATCCCGCACACGGTCGGGTAGAGACCGATGTACGCCTGCACAGCGATGGTGCCCAGCACCTCACCTTCGGCGGTGGCGTCCAGACCTTCCTTGGCCTCGACCGCCGCCTGCAGCCCGTCGGGCCAGCGGCGGCGCTGGGCCACCCGGCCGCGCATCTCGTCGATCAGCTCGACGGTGCCGTCGCGGACGATGTAGTCGACGTCGCGGTGCAGCAGGGCGTGCGCGTGCAACGCCACGTTCACCGCGGAGAGCTGCTCGACGTTCTCCTCGTCGTACAGGTCGATGCCGAGCTTGGCCTCGACGGCGGCCAGGCCGGCGGAGGTGAAGGCCACGCTGCGGCCGTCCTCGGCCACCGTGTAGTGCTTGCCCTTGCGCAGGCCGCGCACCAGCGCGGCGGCGGCGTGCACCGGGTCCTGCTCGCTGGCGACCGAGCCGGCGAGGACCATCGGCACCCGGGCCTCGTCGATCAGGATCGAGTCCGCCTCGTCGACGATCGCGGTGCGCAGCGCCGGCTGGACCCGGTCGGCCACGTCGGTGACGAGCTGGTCGCGCAGGAAGTCGAAACCGGCCTCGCTGACCGCCACGTAGGTCACGTCGCAGGCGTACGCGGCCCGCCGCTCCGCCGGGGTCGACGCCTCGTTGACCCAGCCGACGGTGAGCCCGAGGAGGGTGTACACCGGCTCCATCCACTGCGCGTCGCGGCGGGCCAGGTAGTCGTTGACGGTCAGCACGTGCACCGGGCCGTTGCCGAGCCGGACGTGCCCGTACGCGGCGATCGCCGCGGTCAGTGTCTTGCCCTCACCGGTGGCCATCTCGGCGACCTTGCCGGACAGCAGCGACATCGCGCCGAGCAGCTGCACGTCGTACGGCCGCTGGTCGAGCCCGCGGCGGGCAGCCTCACGGCCGAGCGCACAGATCTCCTCGTAGGTCGATGCCACGGCTGCCGCCTCGGTCAGCTCCGCGTCGTCGAAGGCCTGAACCTTCTCCTCGCGGGCCTCGATGGCCGGCAGCAGCTTCTCCAGCGGGGCCAGATCTACCGTGGTTCCCGGGCGCTGGAGGAACCGGCGGAACCTGGTCTTCAACCGTTGCGACACACCCATGAGCGGCAACGGTACGCGACCGACGGCCCCTTTCGCGCCCTCCCCGGCGTGCCTTCCGTTCCGCGCTGTCCGCCGGGCCGTTCCGCCGCACCGCGGACCGGTGCCGTGATCGGCTGCCGAGGCCGCCGTGATGGTTCGATGAACAGGGCCGAAGCTTCGCGGTGGCAGCACCGCAATCAAACGTTCATCAACCGGGAACGTGCCCGGCGCAGGGCCGTGATCAAGCTGGTGGGATCGATCCGGTTAGCTAGCCGAGTGCCGGGAAATCCCACTCCCGGTCTTCGGCGCGATGGGGGTGCCTGTGCGGAACACCGAATCTGTGGTCTCGCCGGTGGTCGAGGCCTGGGCCACCTATCGGACCAGCTCCGCCGCCGACTGGCCGACCCGACGGCTGCTGCGGGCAAAGGGGGACAGCCGGGTCAGCGTGGTGTTGCCGGCCCACAACGAGGAGGCCACCGTCGGGGCGATCGTGTCGACCATCCGCGAGCACCTGGTGGACCGGGTCCCACTGGTGGACGAGTTGATCGTGGTGGACTCCCGTTCGACCGACCGGACCGCGCAGGTGGCCCGGGCCGCGGGCGCGGAGGTGGTCAGCCAGGACGCGATGACCCACGGGCTGCCGCAGCTGACCGGCAAGGGCGACGCGCTGTGGGCCGGCCTGGCCGCCGCCGAGGGCGACGTGGTGGCCTTCGTCGACGCCGACCTGCGGGAGTTCCGCCCGCACTTCGTCACCGGGCTGCTCGGCCCACTGCTCACCGACCCGTCGGTCGACTTCGTGAAGGGCTTCTACCATCGGCCGCTGATCGGCACGACCGGGGTGGAGGCCGACGGTGGGGGCCGGGTGACGGAGCTGATGGCCCGTCCCATGCTCAACCTGTTCTGGCCGGAACTGGCCGGTTTCGTCCAGCCACTCGCCGGTGAGTACGCGGGTCGCCGTGAGGTGCTGGCGCAGGTGCCGTTCGTCTCCGGCTACGGCGTCGAGACCGCCATGCTTATCGATCTGCTCGAACTCGTCGGCCTGGACGCGCTGGCCCAGGTCGACCTGGGCGAGCGCAAGCACCGGCACCAGGACACCGCGGCGCTGGGCCGGATGTCCGCCCAGATCATGCTCACCGTCTGGTCGCGGTTGCAGCGCCGGGGCTGGGCCAGCCCCGATGTGCTGCCCAGCGCCCTGCTGACCCAGTTCCGCCGGGGTGGCTCCGAGGCGCTGCCGAACCTCGACCGGGAGATCGTGGTCAGTGACGTGACCGTCGAGGAACGCCCTCCGCTGGCCGAACTGCGACACCGGCTGCCGCGCCGCCGGGTCGCCGCGGCCTGACCGGCCGGCAGCGCGGCTGTTTCGGCCGGCCGGACGCCGGGTAGTTGGCAGCTCTCGACACCGGTGGAAGTGGGCGGAGATGACGAGCCGGATCACCTGCGATGTGGATGACGGGACCCCGGTCACCGTCGTCCGCGTCGCCGGCGGCCTCGACCTGACCACCACCCGCCAGGTGTACGCCGTGCTGGAGCGCTGCCTGTCCACCCAGCCCGACGCGCTCGTGGTCGACCTGACCGGGCTGACCGTGCACGACCAGCTGGCCGTGGCGGTGTTCACCGCGGCAGCGCGCCGGGCCGAGGGCTGGCCGGTGGTGCCGATGGTGATCTGCGCGCCGCATCCGGATCCGGCCACGTCGCTGGCCGCCTCCACCGCCGCTCGGGTGGTGCCGGTACGCCACGACTGCGACGAGGCGACCCGGGTGGCCGACGCCTCGGCCGTAGCTCGGATGCGGGTCCGGCTCGAACCGGTCGCGGCGGCCTGCCGGCGCGCCCGGGAGCTGGTGGTCGACGCCTGCGCGCGGTGGGACCTGCCGGCGGCGGTCGAACCGGCCTCGGTGGTGCTCAGTGAGCTGGTCGGCAACGTGGTCCGGCACGCCGGCACCCCGATGCAGGTGACCGTGACGCTGCGCCGGCCGTGGCTGCACCTGGCCGTGGTGGACGGCAGCCCCGCGGCGGCCGAGCCCGGCCGGCCCGGTGAGCACGACGAGGGCGGTCGGGGCCTGCTGCTGGTGCGCGAACTGGCCGCGCGGTGGGGCAGCGCGCCGGCCGGTGACGGAAAGGCCGTCTGGGCAACACTACCGGCGAATTGACCGAAATTACCGCTGTCGCCTGGTTACATGGTCGGAAGGCCGGGTAGTTACGCCCGTCCTTTTCGTCGTCAGCGGGGTGAGAACTGATGCCCAAGCGGGTACCCACCGAAACCGGACAGGACCGGGGGCCGGCCATTCTCGCGCCGGCCCGGTTCGGCGGCTATCCCGGCTCCCTGAACAAGTCGCTGCCTGGCAGCAAACTGCTCCGGTTCCTGGCCACCACCGATCACAAACAGATCGGCCTGCTCTACCTGATGACCTCGTTCGGCTTCTTCGTGGTGGCCGGCATCGAGGCGATGCTGATCCGCGCGGAACTGGCCCGGCCGGGCATGCAGTTCCTCGCCCCCGAGCAGTACAACCAGTTGTTCACCTCGCACGGCGCGGTGATGCTGCTGCTGTTCGCCACCCCGGCGGCGTTCGGGTTCGGCAACTACATCGTGCCGATCCAGATCGGCGCGCCGGACGTGTCCTTTCCCCGGCTGAACGCCCTGGCCTACTGGCTGTACCTGTTCGGCGGGCTGATGGTCATCGGTGGATTCCTCACCCCGCAGGGCAGCGCCGACTTCGGCTGGACCGCGTACACGCCGCTGAGCACCGCCCAGCACTCCCCCGGCGTCGGGGCGAACATGTGGGTGATCGGCCTGGTCGTCTCCGGTCTGGGCACCATCCTCGGCGCGGTCAACCTGATCACCACGATCCTGACCCTGCGGGCGCCCGGCATGACCATGTTCCGGATGCCGATCTTCACCTGGAACATGCTGTTCACAAGCGTGCTGGTGATCCTGGTCTTCCCGCTGCTGGCCGCCGCGCTGCTGGCGTTGAGCGCCGACCGACTGCTCGACGCGCACGTCTACAGCCCCGCCACCGCCGGGCCGATGCTGTGGCAACACCTCTTCTGGTTCTTCGGCCATCCCGAGGTCTACATCATCGCGTTGCCGTTCTTCGGCATCATCACCGAGATCATCCCGGTCTTCTCCCGCAAGCCGCTGTTCGGCTACACCGGTCTGGTGCTCGCCACCGCCGCGATCACCGTGTTGTCGATGACGGTGTGGGCGCACCACATGTTCACCACCGGCCAGGTGCTGCTGCCGTTCTTCGCCATCCTCAGTTATCTCATCGCCGTACCGACCGGGGTCAAGTTCTTCAACTGGATCGGCACGATGTGGAAAGGACAGATCACCTTCGAGACGCCGATGCTGTTCGCCATCGGCTTCCTGGTGACCTTCCTGCTGGGTGGACTCACCGGCGTACTGCTGGCCAGCCCGCCGGCCGACTTCCACACCCACGACAGCTACTTCGTGGTGGCGCACTTCCACTACGTCCTGTTCGGCACTGTGGTGTTCGCCCTCTTCGGCGGCTTCTATTTCTGGTGGCCGAAGATGACCGGGCGGCTGCTCGACGAACGGCTCGGCAAGCTGCACTTCTGGACCATGTTCATCGGCTTCCACGGCACCTTCCTGGTGCAGCACTGGCTGGGCAACGAGGGCATGCCCCGCCGGTACGCCGACTATCTGCCCAGCGACGGCTTCACCACGCTGAACACGATCTCCAGCATCTTCTCCTTCGTGCTCGGCGCATCCACCCTGTTCTTCATCTGGAACGCCTGGAAGTCCTGGCGATTCGGTGCCCTGGTCACGGTGGACGACCCGTGGGGCTTCGGCAACTCGTTGGAATGGGCCACCACCTGCCCGCCACCGCTGCGCAACTTCGACCGGATGCCCCGGATCCGTTCCGAGCGCCCGGCGTTCGACGCCAAATACGGTGAACTGGTCTCCGACCTGGGTCGGGACCTGCCGCAGCGGACCACGAAACCCCCGCAGGGTTTACGCGACGAACTGCACCGCGAGAAGCACCACCGCGAGTCGCCGAGCGCCGAGGGAGCGCACGGCGCGCCGGAGGCCACCGCCTACCACCCGGCACCTCAGTCCGGGGCCCGACCGGTCGAGGTGCCGGACCCGCAGGACGTGCGCCGGCCCAGCTTCGACGACACCGACGAACCGGAGGACAATCCGCTGGGCGCCGAGCGTCGCTCGGAGACCCACGACGACCGGTGGCGGCATCCGCGCAGCGGAGGCGACACCCCGGAGAACTGATCCGGGGTGTCGCCCTGATCCGGGTACGAACGACCGGGGCGGCACCGATCGGTGCCGCCCCGGCTGCGTCCAGTGGTCAGCGCGTATGCCCCATGGTCAACGCGTGCGTCCCGTGTGGTCAGCGGGCCCGCGCGGAGGCGGGACGTGTCTGGTTCGCCGTCGTCGACTCGGACTCGGCGGCCCCGTTCTGCCACGGTGGCGGCGCATCGGCGAGCATCGCCTGACGCAGCCAGGTCAACGCCCGCGACAGCAACCGCGACACGTGCATCTGGGAGATGCCGAACCGGGCGGCGATCTCGGCCTGGGTCTGGTTGCCGTAGAACCGCATGGCCAGGATTCGCCGCTCCCGCCAGGGCAGACGGTGCAACAGCCCGCTGACCGTGACCCGGTCGTCGACCGATTCCAGCGCGATGTCCGACTCCCCCACCAGGTCACCGAACTCGGCGGAACTCTCCCCGCCCACCGGCGCGTTCAGCGACGCCGGGCTGTAGCCGGCGGCGGACTCCAACGCGGCGAGGATCTCCTCTTCCGGCGTGTCCAGCCGCTTCGACAGCTCGGCGACCGTCGGTGCCCGGGACAGCTCGCTGGTCAGCGCCGCGGTCGCCTGTCCGACCTCCAGGATCAGGTCACGCAGCCGGCGTGGCACGTGCACACCCCAGGTGCGGTCCCGGAAATGCCGTTTGATCTCGCCCACGATGGTGATCGCGGCGTACGCGGTGAACGAGCCCCGTTCCGGGTCGTACCGGTCAACCGCATTGACCAGACCCAACCGGGCCACCTGTTCCAGATCCTCCAGCGGCTCGCCGCGCCCCCGGTAGCGGCGCGCCAGGCGGCCGGCGAACGGCAGGGCGAAACGCACCAGGTCGTCCCGCGCCTCGTGGCGGCGTTCCGGTGGCATTCCCGCGATCCGTGCCGCGTACGCCAACGCCGCCGCGTCGAGGTCCTCCAGACCCCGATCGGTGGATGGTGGTGTGGTTGTGGTGGTCTGTCCGAACATCCGCGCCTCCCTCAGGAAGGACCCCGCCCGGATTCGGCCGGCACCGGACCCCGCGCGTGGACACACGCAGGCCGGCTCAGTGGGTTACATGACTGGGATCGAAACGGGCGTCGGCCCCGTGCCACGCCAAGGTGATCAGCCTGTCGCAGCCGGCGGTGTTCCCGCTCCGTAGGTACTCAATCACGGGATCGCGGCTTCGCGAGGATGTTTCGCCAGCCTGGTGTCAACAGACCAGCAGGCCGTGCGGGGCGCCGCTGTCCCGCAACGCGGCGAGGGCGTCCGTCACCTCGATCCGCGGCGGAGTGGGCAGGTCGTACGGTTGGGCACGGAGCACCTCGGTGGCCCGGCGGGTGGGTACCGAGGTGACCGGGTACCCCCGGGCCGCCGAACGGTCCAGGGCCCGACGGCGGCGTCCGAAGCCGGCGACGGCCAGCCATTGCGGCAGCCCGGCGAGCGCCGGTGACCGCACACCCGGCGGCTCGGGCAGGACGTCCACCGAACTGAACGCTTCGCTGCCGGCCAACCACCACTCGGCCTGCTCCACGCACCGACGGGTCGCGTTCTCGCACCAGTACGGCACCAGCCCGGCGCGTACCACCTGCCAGGGGTCGAGCAGCCGGCCGCACTCGACCACCAGCCGGTTCCCGGTCTTGCCGGCGGCCCGCAGCCAGCGGCGGTACAGGTCGGCGGTGGCCGCGCTCAACGCGGCCGGCGCGGGGACGACAATCTGACGCAGGGGATGTCCCTCGCGGGTCGTCCACTGGGCGACGTCACGGTCGAAACCGGGCTCCACCCCGTGCTCGGCGACACCCGGCGGAGTGGAGATCTCCGGTGGTTCCCAGTGCGACCCGTCGCCACCGGCGGAACGCAGCACCTGACGCAGGGTGTGGCTGTCGGGGTGGAAGTCCACCGGATCGAGTCCACTGGCCGGGCAGCCCACCTGGAAGCTGTGGCCGTCGGCGGCCTCGTACACCGGCCAGGTCCGCGTGTCACGCAGCACCATCACCGGTGCCCCTGGTTCCAGCCGGTCGGCGAGAAAGCGCCGGTACGCCTGCGGTAGCCGGTGCCACCGCCCGGCCAGCGCCACCGTCGCCGCCGCCAGGGCACCCCGGCTGGCCGGGCAGTGCACCTGCCGTAGGTGCAGGTCGGGGTTGCCGGCGAGCATCCGACCGGCGAGCCCGGCACCATGGTCCAGGGCCGCAAGGGGCCGATCCACGGACCCCTTCGGCCAGTGCGCGATCATCTCGAACCCGGCGGGCAGCCACGGCACCCCCAGCGCCACCGCCAGATGTGCGGCGGCACCGTGCGGCGAGCCCAGCAACACGCCCGGATAGCGGCCGCTCGGATACTGCCCGACGAACCACTCGGCGACCTGACCCGCGTCCAGCTCCGCCGCCTGTCCGGCGGTCAGGGCCACCCGACCGGCCGAGCGGATGGCCACCGCCCGACGGACCGGATCGGGCGTACCCACGAACCGCGACGCCGGCCCCACATGGCTGATGTCGGCGCAGTCCGCCCCCCGCAGGGCCCGGGCGATGGCCGCGACGAGGATCCGGGCGGTACTGCCCGTCGCGACGATCCGGTCGCCGGTCAATCCGGCGCCCGACGCCGTGATTTCCCGACGCACCTTACGCACCGGCCCCACCCTGCCCCGTTCGCTCACGCAGCCCGGCTTCCCGCCCACTTGCCGGTTAAACAGGGCATCACCCCACCGACCGGCATCAACCCTCTGATCTTGACCGTTCCCGACAACCCCGACACACCCTCCCCACACCCCTCCCCCACACCCCTCTACGCGGCGATCATGCACTTGGTGTCGGGATAAAGGGTGTGAATGCCGCGAAAAGGCGACCACAAGCGCAAGATCGCGCGGGGGTGGGGAGGGGTGTGTGAGGGGAGGGGGGGTCAGGGAGAGGGGTGGGGGGTGACGATCAGGTCCAGCAGGCAGGGGCGGTCGGCGGCGAGGGCTTCGTCCCAGGCTGGGCCGACCAGCTCCGGGCGGTCGACGCGTACGCCGTGCAGGCCCAGCAGCCGGGCCCAGCCCGCGTACGGCACGTCGTCGGCCACCTGACGCCCGGGGTAGCCGGCCCGGGTGTTGAGTACCAGCACCACCAGCCTCGGGTCGGGCCAGTGCGGCCAGTCCCGGGCGATGGTGACCAGCTCGGAGAGTCCGTGTGACCGCATGCCGTCGTCGGTGAGCAGTGCGAGCACCGGCCGCTGCGGGTCGACCAGTTTGACGGCCACGGCGTACGGCAGCGCGGCCCCGGAGACCTCGTGGGCGTCGCAGGCCAGTACGGCGATGCCAGGCGGCAGGCGGCTGGCGTGGCGGCTCAGGCCGGGCGCACCGTCCATCGTCACGGCGGCCTCCGGCGGTACACGGGCGGAAAGCTCGTCGACGACCAACCCGATGTCGACCCCCGCAACGGCGGATGGTCGCCCCGATTCGGTGAAGTCAGGCTCAGCGTCGACCTCCGGAACGACCGACGGTGGGACCGAGTCGACGAAGACCGTCCCGGCATCCGGAGCAGCCAGCGGTCGGGTCGACTCCACGAAGACCATCCCGGCACCGACCTGCGGAACCGCCGGCGGTCGGCCCGGATCGACAGCGACGCTCTCGGCACTGACCTCCGCCAGTGCCGAGGGCCGACCCGAGGTGCCGGGGAGCAGCAGGCAGGCCGGGCCGTGACCGGCCAGCGCGCCGCGAACCGCCGCGTCCACCAGGGCCGGAACACGCCGCAGGTCATCAAGGTGCCACACCTGCCGACACAGCCCGGCGAGCATCTGGTCGACCCCACCGACACCACTGACCCCGTCGACCCCGTCGATGATCGCCAGGACGGGCAGCGTGGCCCGCCGGGCGGCGTCGAGGCCGGCCAGCAGGCCGAACGCGGCCGGGCCGGCGGGGCTCAGGCAGACGCCGACCCCGCCGGTGAGCCGGGCATGCCCGATCGCCATGGACGCCGCGCTCTCACCGTGGCGTACGGGCACGAATTCGGGTTCGCCACCGGCCGAGTGCAACGCCTCGACCAGCGCCGCGACCGGCTCCCCCGCGATGCCGAACACCCGTGGTACCCGCCAGGCCGCGAGCCGCGCGACAACCGTCTCCGCCAGATGCGGGTCGGGTATCGCCGTCTCCGCCGGATACGGATCGGGCACCGCCGTCTGTGCCAGACGCGGGTCAGGCACCGCCCCGTCCCGGCGTGGACGGGTCGACGTACCGCAGTACCGCGCCGACGCCGTCGGTCAGCTGCGGGGCCTCGTCGGGGCCGAGCACGGTCAGCTCGGCGTCGGTGCCGACCAGGGCGCGGACCAGCGCCGCGTCGGCGCGTACCCGCTCGGGGTCGCCGACGCCGGGAAGCTGACCCGGCTCGGTGGCGATGTCGGTGGCGGCGGGGCCGATCCACAGCTCGCCGTCGGCGGACGGGTCGTCCACGATCAGCATGGTGTCGACCTGGTTGCGTTGCAACGCGGCCACCACGGCGTCGAGTCCGGCCCCGACGTCCTCCTGCATGCCGAAGCGGTCCAGCGCCGCGCTGATCCGCTGGTCGGCGACCTCGGCGATGGTCTGCACGGTGAGATCGTCCAGCAGGGTCTGGTCGGCGCCCCCGGCCCGTGAGCCGGCGTCGGTACGCACCACCATGTCCTGCCAGCGGTCGGGCATCTGTGCCGCGATCATGCCGGTGGCGCGGACGTCGCCGGCCACCACGACCACTTCGGCACCGACCCGTTCGGCCAGTTCCACGGTCGCCGCGGTGACGTCACCGGCGTTGTGGTGCCACGCCTCCATCGCCGCCCGCTGGTAGCGCGACTGCGACCAGCCGCCGGGCTGGACCCGACGCAGCTGGTGGCTCTCCCGGCCGACGACGTGGGCCCGACGCGGTACGCCGCCGGCGCTTACCGACATCGCGTCGGCACCCGTGCGGTCGGCGACAACCCGTACCCAGGCCACCTGCTCGCCGCGCTGGGCCAGCAACGGCATCACGTGCGGCAGTGGCGCGTACGCGGCCAGGTCGCGGCGCGGCGGGGCGGACAGGTACTCGGAGAGCACCACCCGGCCCCGGGTGCCGAACACGGCCAGCCCGTAGTCGCCGGGCATCGGGTCGTGACCCCGGATCACCCGGTCGATCGCGGCGACGGTCGGCTCGTCGGCGCCCTGCTCGGCCAGTCGGCGTTGCAGGTCACGCCAGCGCAGATCGAGCGCCGCGTGTGCGTCCTCCGTGTCCAGGGAGGCGTCCAGATAGACCGAGCACCACGGCCCGGGACGGTCGTAGAGCGGGCGCAGGAAGGACAGCTGCATGCTCGACCCCTTTCCAGCTCGGCCCCGCGCTTACCCGCCTCACCCGGCATGTCACCTGCCTGTCACCGCGTGACCGGATTTCATTCACGCCGTTCAACCCGAAGGATCGATACGATCTGTGCACGGATGCGGACTCAGGGTGGTGGAAATGGACGTGACATCGTATTCCCGGCGCAGCCTCCACCCCACCGGCCGCATCCTCACCGCCCGGGTCGCCCGCCTGATGGACGGCTACCCCCGGGAGGTACGGGTGGGACAGCCGGTGCTGGTGATGGTGCTGGCCGCGGCGGGGGTGGTCGGTCTGCTCGCCAAGCTGGTGCGCGCCGCGCTCTCCGCCGGTTCGGGCACCGGCCGACGCAAGTTCAAGGAGCTGAAGAAGGGCCCGGAGTACCTGGTCACCCCGATCCGGCTGCGGGACGACAACGGCCGGCTGTACGAGGTCGAGCTGCACGGGCACCTGCCGCAGAGCGCGCTGCATCCGGCCGACCTGGTCCAGTTGACGCTGCGCGACCAGGGCGACCCCGACCTGCCGCCGAAGATCGAACGGATCGTCAACCTGACCACCGGTCAGCTGTTGCGTCCGCGTACCGCGACCATGTGGTCGCATCTCGGGCCGCCACTGCTGTTGCAGGCCGTGCTGGGTGCGCTGCTGCTCGCCGGGCTGGCCGCCTGCACCGCGCTCACCTGAGCCCTCGCTGCCGCCGAAGGCGGCCGGGTCAGCCGACCGGGGCGGGCTCGCGGACCGGCTCGGTGGTGTCCAGCATGCCGCGCCGACGGGCCCAGCGCTCGAAGGCGATGGTGGCGAACGGCGGCACCGCACAGGCCAGCGCCACGACCGCGGCCAGCAGGCTCCACCGGCGTACCCGGGCCACCGCGAGCACCAGCGCCCCGTAGATCACGAAGAGCGCGCCGTGGATCGGGCCGAAGATCTGCACCCCCAGTTCGTTGCCGGGCGGGCCGTACTTGACCGCCATGCCGGCGAGCAGGCCGGCCCAGGAGATCGCCTCCGCGATCGCCGCCACCACGAACAACCGGGTCACCTTGTCACGCACGACGGCCATGGTAGTGCCGGCGGCGGTGCGGCTCGGGCTGCCTGGCGCAGAGGCGACGCGGGTCACCGCGTACCGGATGGTGGGTAACCGGACGTCAGGACTTTTCTCAGAGTGCATGGACATGCGACGTTGGGGGTACCAGTGGTGACAAGGTGGTGACCATGGGCGAGGAAGTCGGCGTACAGACGTTCAGCCGCCAGGATCGGGCTCGCTACCGGGACAAGGTGCGCCGTTGCCTCGACGTCTTCGCCGAGATGCTGCGCGAGTCCCGCTTCGAGATCGAACGACCGATGACCGGCCTGGAAATCGAGTTGAACCTGGTCGACGAGAACTCGATGCCGGCGATGCGCAACGCCGATGTGCTGCAGGCGATCGCCGATCCGAGCTTCCAGACCGAGTTGGGCCAGTTCAACATCGAGATCAACGTGACGCCCCGCCGGCTGAACGGCACCGGCACGGTCGAGTTCGAGGAGCACCTCCGGACCACCCTCAACGCCGCCGACCAACGGGCCCGCACGGTCGGCGCGCACCTGGTGATGATCGGCATCCTGCCGACCGTGCTGCCCGAGCATCTGACCGCGGCCGCCCTGTCGGCGAACCCTCGGTACGCATTGCTCAACGAGCAGATCTTCGCGGCCCGGGGTGAGGACCTGCGGATCGCCATCAACGGGGTGGAACGGTTGGCGGTCACCGCCGACACCATCACGCCGGAGGCGGCCTGCACCAGCACCCAGTTCCACGTCCAGGTCGGGCCGAACCAGTTCGCCGACTACTGGAACGCGGCCCAGGCCATCGCCGGGGTCCAGGTGGCGCTCGGCGCGAACTCGCCGCTGTTCTTCGGCCGGGAGCTGTGGCGCGAGACCCGCATCCCGCTGTTCCAGCAGGCCACCGACACCCGCGCCGAGGAGATCAAGACCCAGGGCGTACGCCCTCGGGTGTGGTTCGGTGAACGGTGGATCACCTCGGTGTTCGATCTGTTCGAGGAGAACGTGCGGTACTTCCCGGCGCTGCTGCCGGTCTGCGATGCGGAGGACCCGTCGGAGACCCTGGCCAGCGGTGGCGTGCCGACGCTTGCCGAGTTGCGGCTGCACAACGGCACCGTCTACCGGTGGAACCGGCCGGTCTACGACGTGTTCCGGGGTCGCCCGCACCTGCGGGTGGAGAATCGGGTGCTGCCTGCCGGGCCGACCGTGCTGGACACGGTCGCCAACGGGGCGTTCTACTTCGGACTGGTCCGGGCACTGGCCGAGGCCGACCGGCCACTGTGGTCGCAGATGTCGTTCAGCGCCGCCGAGGAGAACTTCAACACCTGTGCCCGACACGGCATCGACGCGCACGTCTTCTGGCCGGGCCTGGGCTACCTGCCCGTCACCGAGCTGGTGCTGCGGCGGCTGTTGCCGCTGGCGCAGTACGGCCTGGACCGGTGGGGTCTGGATCCGGACGAGCGGGACCGCCTGCTGGGCATCATCGAGCAACGGTGCCTGACCGGACGCAACGGCGCGACCTGGCAGATCGCCACCCTGCACCGGCTGGAGTCGACCGACCAGCTCGACCGGCCGACGGCGTTGCGCGAGGTCGTCCGGCACTATGTGGAGCTGATGCACAGCAACCGCCCGGTGCACGAGTGGCCGATCCCCTGACCGACTCCTGACACTCTGCGTGACGGTGCGGATACAACGATTACGGTGAGTGCGTTTCCCTCCGCCGGGTCGAGAGGATCCGCCGATGTCGCTGTCACGTCCCGCCGTCGCGTTCACCGCCCTCGCGCTCCTCATCGGGCTCGGCCATCCGCTGCCCGCCGCCGCCACCCAACCGGCCAGCGCCGTCCCCGGCGGCCAACCTGCCAGTGCCCTCCCCGGCAGCCGACCTGCCAGTGCCGGCCTCGGCGGTCAACATGTCACCGCCGGGAAACCCGGCACGGCCGGCACCGGCGAGGTGCGTACCGTCGTCCGGGACGCCGTCACCGGCGCCGCCGTGCGGGCCTGCCTCAACCTGGTTCCCGCCGACCGTGACCCGCTCACCGTCGTGAGCCTGGGCGAGGTGCAGCAGGGCCGGTCCGGCGGCTGCTCCGACCTCGACGGCGGCCCGGTGGTCAGCACTGACGTGGCACCTGGCCGCTACCACCTGCTGGCCCGCCCCTACGACAGCGTCCGGTACGGCGCGCAGTGGGTCGGCCCGCACGGCGGCACGGGTCAGCGGGAGCGGGCGGCGATCATCCACGTGCGACCGGGCCGGGTCGTCACCACACCCCGGGTACGCCTCGACCCGCCCGGCACGGTGACCGGCCGAGTGACCCGGGTCGCGGACGGCACCCCGGTGTCCGCTGCCGCCGTACTGCTGCTGCCGGAGATCCAGCACCCCAAGTACGGCAGTCAGGGCGTGCTCACCGACGACGACGGCCGCTACACGATGACCGGCCTCGGGCCGTACCGTTGGCCGTTGTACTTCAGCGGTTACGGGCTGGCCAGCCAGTGGTCCGGGGCGACCGCCGACCGGCTGCGGGCCACCACGGTGCGGGTACGCGCCGGTGCCACCGTCACCGCCGATACGGCCCTCACCGCCGGCACGGTGGTCAGCGGCACGATCACCACCGCCGAGATGCCGTTCTACTCGCAGGTCGTCGCCTTCCACGCGCGCACCGGCGAGGTGGTGGGTGTGGCCGACGCCGCCGAGAACTACCTGCTGCGGCTGCTGCCCGGGCAACGGGTGCTGCTGCGCTGCGACTGCGCGTACACGCCGAGCCGCTGGTATCCGAACGCCGCCGGCATCGACGACGCCCGGACACTGCGGGTGCGCAACTCGCCGGTCACCGCGCACTTCGACCTGACCGGCCCCGCCGCGCCCTGATCCGCGTCTCAGCGCAGGGCGTTCAGGGTGAGTTCGGCGGCACGGGCGAGAAGGGCGTCGTCCGTGCCGGCGTCCTCGGCGTCCCGGCTGGAGAGCACGGCCAGCACGATGGGCTCCCGGTCCGGCGGCCAGATCACCGCGATGTCGTTGCGGGTGCCGTAGCCACCGGAGCCGGTCTTGTCGCCGACCACCCAGCCGTCGGGCGTGCCGGCCCGGATCACCTTCTCCCCGGTGGTGTTGCGCTTGAGCCAGTCGACAAGCACGTCCCGGTCCTCGGTGGTGAGCGCGTCGTCGACCGCGTACGCCCGCAGCGAGGTGGCCAGCGCGCGGGGCGTGCTGGTGTCGCGGACGTCGCCCGGGGTGGCCGCGTTGAGGGCCGTCTCGATCCGCGCCGGCTCGGTGACGTCGTCGCCGATGTCGCGCAGTGCCTGCTTGAAGCCGGCCGGACCGCCGAGGCGGTCGAAGAGCAGGTTGCCGGCGGTGTTGTCGCTGTAGCGCACCGCCGCGTCGGCGATCGCGCGCAGCGTCATGCCGGTCGCCACGTGCTGCTCGGTGATCGGCGAGTAGGTGACCAGGTCGTCGCGGGAGTAGCGGACGACCTGGTCCAGTTCCTCGGCGGTGGTCGCCCTCAGCACCGCGGCGGCGGCCAGGGCCTTGAACGTCGAGGCGTACGCGAAGCGCTCGTCGGCCCGGTGCTCGATCGTGCGGCCGGTGCCGGTGTCGACGGCGTACACGCCGAGGCGGGCGTCGAACTCCTGCTCCAGTGGGCCGAAGTCGACGGCGACCGGCGCGGAGGACGGAGTGCCCGGCGGGGTGGCCGACGAGGTGTCCGGTGACGCGGGCGCGGCCGGGGTGTCGGTCGAGCAGGCGGTGAGCAGCGCAGCCGTCACCGCGGCGGCGAGCACACCGGCACGGGTACGGCGGGTGGTGCTGAACAAGATCGCATCCTTCCAGTCGGCAGGTGACGACGAACCGGTCAGTTCATCACCTTCGCTATGAAGCCTGCCAAATTGGTGGTGGTACGGGCAATTTTCTCGTCCAGGCTGATCGTCTCGTGCAGCCGCGCGCCGGCCCCGGCGTCCTTCTTGCCGCGCAGGTAGAGCGAGCAGGACAGGTCGCTGCACAGGTAGGTGCCCACCGAACTGCCGTCCCGGCCGGCTCGGCCGGCCCTGGGGGCGACGAGCAGGCTGACCCCGGCCTCCGGGGAGGTCAGGCAGATCGAGCACATGTTGCGGCTGCCCCGCCCGGCCGCCGCGCTCGGGCGGCGCAGGACCAGCGCCGTCGGGCGGCCCGCCTGCTCGGTGACCAGATAGGCGCGGTCCTCCGCCTTCGGGTCACGCCAGCCCAGATAATCCAGGTCGGCCCAGGGCCGGGTGGCCAGGTCGCGTGGCACGAACAGGCGATTCGCCTCCCCCTTGCTGCAGTTGACGAAAGCGGCACGGATCTCTGACTCGGTCAGTACTTCCATAACGCCATGGTATTTTTCCTAAAGACTTTAGGCAAAGTCATTAAGAGTGTCATGACACACGGACCCTGGAGGGAACATGGCACGGCTGGGACTGACCCCGCAGCGCCTGGCGGCCGAAGGTGCGGAGCTGGCCGACGAGGTCGGCTTCGACCAGGTCACCGCCTCCGCGCTGGCGCAGCGCTGCGGCGTCAAGGTGGCCAGCCTGTACGCGCACATCCGCAGCACCCAGGACCTCAAGGTGCGCATCGCGCTGTTCGCGCTGAACGAGCTGGCCGACCGAGCCACCGAGGCCGTGGCCGGCCGGGCCGGCAAGGACGCCCTGGTCGCGCTCGGCGACGTCTACCGCGACTACGCCCGCGAACACCCCGGCCGGTACGCCGCCAGTCAACTGCGACTCGACCCGGCGACGGCGGCGGGCAGCGCCGGGCCCCGGCACTCCCAACTGGCCCGCGCGGTCCTGCGCGGCTACCGGCTGGGCGAGCCGGAGCAGACCCATGCGGTACGCCTGCTCGGCAGCGTGTTCCACGGCTTCGCCAGCCTGGACCTGGGTGGCGCGTTCAGCCACAGCGTTCCCGACAGCGAGGAATCCTGGTCGTGGACGCTCAACGCCCTCGACACGCTGCTGTCGTCCCGGTCGACAAGCGGCTGACCCTGACTCAGCTGCGGGTGATCACCTCGTTGGTGGCGAGGCTCGCGGTGCGCTGCTCGATCAGGGTACGCAGGCGCTGCGCGTCGCCGGTGGCGGCCGACGCGTCGTATCCGTCCACGGTGGCCAGCACCCCGCTGATCGCGTCCACCGCGGCCAACGCCGCACCGTCGCCGTAGACCCGCTGATAGAGGTCGCGGTACGTGTCCTCGTACAGCTGGGTGAACTTCTCGCTGGCCAGGAAGCGTTCCTTGAGCTTGTGGCCGCCACCCCCAGGGCCGGCACCGCCCGGACCGCCATTGCCAGGGCCGACACCGCCGGGACCGCCATTGCCAGGGCCAGCACCGCCGGGACCGCCATTGCCAGGGCCAGCACCGCCAGGGCCGGCACCGCCCGCGTTGCCCCGGCCACCGCCGAGCCGGCCCTGCTCGTGCGGGCCCTGCTCGGCGCTGCCGCTGAAGGTCAGGTTGTGGTCCCAGCCGATCACCGTGAATCGTTTCGCACCCAGGTCGTACCAGAGGTAGTAGTTGCGACCAGGACCGGACATGTCGTCGAAGTTGAGCAGCAGGTTCTGCCAGGCCACGTACCTGGCGAAGGACGTCACGTCGAGCCGGTCGGCGAGCTGGGTGTCGAACTCGGCGTCGCTGGCCGTGTCGACCCACCTGATCAGGTCGATGACCGGTTGCAGGTCCTGGCTGCCCTTCATCGTGATCTGCTTGAAGTCGTCGGCGTACGCGGTCTGGTCGTCGCCCTGGTCGGCGAACTCGCTGGTGGCCAGCGCCTTGTAGAGCACCCCCGCGGTGTCGAAGTCCTCGGCGAAGTGCTCGTCGGGATGCTCCACGACCAGCCGGGCGGTGGTCGGCCGGTCGTTGACCGTGAAGCTGGTGTACGCGTACTCCTGGGCCACCTCGCCGGCGGCGGCGAGCAGGTTGAGGGTGACCGCCTCGTTGAGCACGGTGGTCCCGCCGCCCATCCCGGCGACGCGCACCGCGATCTCGCGGTGGCCCTGGTACCGGCGGCCCTCGACGTACTCGTCGAAGCGGATCAGCCAGGGCAAGGTCTCCGGCTCCTCGGCTCGCAACGACGTCCGCGAAAGCCCGCCGGGCGCGACCTGGCCACCGGGCCCAGCCTGACCATCGGGACCAGCCTGACCACCAGGCCCGACCTGACCATCCGGCCCAGCCTGGCCATCGGGCGCGGTCTGCCCGCCGGGCGGGACCTGAGCACCACCCGGCGGGCCCTGAACACCACCCGGCGGGCCGAACTGACCCGGCCCGGCCTGGCCGCCTGGCCAGCCGGGGCCGCGCGGTCCGTTCTGGCCGCCCGGCCAGCGTTGACCATCCGTTCCTCCTGGGCCCTCGGGGCCGTCCGGGCCGCCGCCGCGCTGTGAGGTCTGGCCGTTGCGGGTCAGGCTGCGCAGGGTCGAGTTGCCCTTGAGTCGGATGCCGACGCTGGGGATGGCGGTGCCGTCGATGACCAGGTCGGCCTCCAGGTACTCCTTCTCCCCCTCGGCGTAGAAGGCGTCCAGCATGCGTTCGTAGTCGGCGTCGCGGAAGACCAGCTCGATGCGGTGCGCCACGGTCTCGTCGAAGAGGTCGACGGTGCCGGCGATGTCTTGGGTGACCAGGTCACCGCCGCTACTGCTGGTGCTTGTCACGTACGGGCGGATCGGCACCGAGCTGAGCGTCACGGCGAGCACCAGCGCGAACGCGAGGCAGCCTGCCAGGAACTTCCAGTAGTGCCGGATCCGGACCGGAATCCGGTGCTTCCAGCGCATCACAGATCCGTCTGGTCGTAGCCGGTCAGCACGGTCACCCGCTGGCCGCCGGTCCGCTCGGCCAGCGCGTTGATCAGGTCGGCGGGCTCGGTGCCCTTCTTCAACCGCACCGTGTACATGATCTCGGTGAGCGCGCCGCCCCGGATGGTCTCCATGCTGACCAGTTCGAATTCGCTGGTGAAGCGGATCAGGACGTCCTGGATGTGATCGGTGTGGCTGCCGGGCGGCACCTGCACCTTGACCACCTGACGCTGGACGTTCGAGGCGAACCAGTTGAAGCGGTACATCAACACGATGATCAGGCTGATCGTCACGGCGGCGACCACCGCCAGCAGGTAGAAGCGGGTGCCACAGGCCATGCCCACGCCCATCACCAGGAAGATGAACCCGACGTCACGGGTCTCCTTGATGGCGTTGCGGAACCGCACCACCGACAGGGCACCGACCAGGGCGAAGGCGCGGGCGATGTTGGAGCCGACGACGAGCATGATCAGCGAAATGAGCATGCCGAGGATGACAAGTGTCTGCACGTACGACTGGCTGTACGACACGTTGCGGTGGGTGAACCGGTAGACCCAGCCGATCATGGCGCTGAGCAGGAACGACAGCGACAGGGCCAGGGCGATGTCGCCGACACTGAAGGTGCCGGACAGATCCTGGAACTCGAACGGCATGGGTTCAGACCTCACTTTTCAACGGACTGCCGGCGGCAGCCGGGTCGGCGTCGTCGGGGACGTGGAAGAGGGAGCGCGGGGCGCGACCGAACGCCTCGACGCTCTGGCAGTACTTCGACATGCGGACGATTGACAGGTTCGTCCGGGCGGCCAGGTCGGTCAGCCAGTACGGCACCCGCTCGTTGGCCTTGATCTCCAGCACGGAGAACGTGGCCGGCACGATGAGCCGGTTCTCGGCGTCCGCGCCGAGGTGGAAGTCGCGGTCCCGGCCGCGTACCCGGTGGTCGAGGGTGACCCGCAGGCCGAGGTCGGCGTCCCGGCCGATGAACGCCTCGCGCTGGTAGCCGGTCATCGCCACCGGCCGCAGGTCCAGGCCGCAGAGCAGTTCCAGCACCTCGTCGAGGAAGGCGCGCTGCTCCGGGGTGTGCTCGACCAACTGTCGCCGGTCGCACAGGTCACGGGCCAGGTGGTAGGGCAACGCCACCCGCCGTTTCTGGGTGACCCGGTTGACCCGCTGCTTGATCTCGACGTGCACGATGCTGTCGTCGGTGACCGTGGACGCCTCGCCGTAGTGCCGCACCCGCAGCTTGCGGCGGAACTTCAGCCCTTCGATCTTCTCCCAGTAGAAGCGCAACTCAGCGGTGTCGTAGTAGACGCTCCACACGCCGTACCCGGTGTCGCCGCCGTGACTGTCGCGGTCCATCCGGGCGGCGAAGTGCTCGCGCAACGCCGGGACGTCGCCGGTCGGCACCAGATACTTGATCTCGTACCGGTTGAAGGCGTGCAACCTGCTCGGCGCCCGCAGCGCATGCCCGCCCCGGTCGTCACCGGTCTCCGGCCCGATTTGCGGGGTCGACTGTGGCCGGGAGGACGACTGCGGGTCTGGGGCCTGGGACGCAGCCCGGCGGAGCCACGAACGCATACGACATGGCCGATCTCTGTGACGACGGGGACCAGCACATCCAAGCGGGCGAGGCTATGAATCAGCTTTGCGTTCCGGGTGAGCCAGCGGTGAACCGCCATCACCGGGCCCCCGCACCGCGGTCCCGCCCGCCGACGCACCCTCGGCTATGTAAAGTTTTCTAGACATGGTGTCAAGAAGGCCTTACCCTGATGGTGTCAAAGATTCTTTACCTCGGGGAGGTCGTCGTGACGCACGAGGAGAAACGCGCGTGGATCATGCTGGTGGTCAGCGTGATCGCGTACGCCGGTTATGTGGCGGTCGTGCTGGGCCGGCACGACGGCGGGCCGCTCACCGCGGTGCCCTACGTCGGCGCGCTGCTGTGGACGGTGGGCGGGGCCATGGTCGCGAGCATGCTGGCCGAGATCGGGATGGGGATGGCCAGTCCGCGGGCCTCGCGGGTCAAGGATGACCGCGACCGGGAGATCGGGCGCCTCGGCGACCACGTCGGCCACGCGTTCGTGGTCATCGGCGCGGTGTCGGCGTTGCTCATGGCGATGGCCGAGTGGGACTGGTTCTGGATCGCCAACGTCATCTACCTCTGCTTCGTCCTGTCGGCCGTGATCGGCTCCCTGGCGAAGGTGATCGTCTACCGCAGGGGCGTTCCGCAGTGGTGAAACCGACACGCGTCACCAACAACATCCGGGCGTTGCGCTTCGCCCACGACGAGATGACCCAGGCCGATCTCGCCGAGCGGGTCGGAGTGACCCGGCAGACAGTGATCGCCATCGAGCAGGGCCGCTACTCCCCCTCCCTGGAGATGGCGTTCCGGATCGCCCGGGTGTTCGGCGTACGGCTCGACGACGTGTTCCAGTACCCCGACACCGAGGAGGTGGCACCGTGAGGGCCATCGTTCAGGACAGCTACGGCCCGGCCGACGTACTGCGGCTGGGCGAGGTCGACCGGCCCCGCGTCGGCGACGACGAGGTGCTCGTGCAGGTACGCGCGGCGGCGGTGGACCCCGGAGTCTGGATCTTCATGGTCGGTCAGCCCTACCTGGTGCGCCTGGCCAGCGGGCTGCGCCGACCCCGGGTGGCGGTACGCGGCCGGGACCTGGCCGGCGTGGTGGCCGAGGTCGGCGCCCGGGTCACCCGGTTCCGCCCGGGCGACGAGGTGTTCGGCACCTGCCTGCGCGGGTCGTACGCCGAGTTCGCCAGCACCTCTGCGCGGCGGTTGGCCCACAAGCCGGCGAACCTGTCCTTCGCCCAGGCCGCCGCGGCCCCGGTCTCCGGATTGACGGCGTTGCGCGCCGTACGTGACAGCGGCGCGGTGCGGCCGGGGCAGCGGGTCATGGTGATCGGAGCCTCCGGCGGCGTCGGATCACAGGCGGTGCAGATCGCCAAGGCGTACGGCGCCACCGTCACCGGCGTCTGCTCCCCCGCCAAGGCCGACCTCGTCCGCTCCCTCGGCGTCGACGACGTGCTCGACTACACCCGCGAGGAGGTCGACCGGGACGGCCCGGTGTACGACGTCATCATCGACACCGGCGGCGACCGCCCGCTGTCGTTGATGCGCCGTGCGCTCACCCCACGCGGCACCCTGGCCCTGGTCGGTGGCACGTACACCCGGGGTGGGCTGCTCGGCGGGTACGGCCGGCAGATGTTCGGCGCACCGCTGCTGTCCCTGTTCGTCGGCCATCGCCTGCGCAACGTCAGTGCCGTGGAGCGCAGCGAGGACCTCGACGAACTGCGCGAGCTCATCGCCTCGGGCGCACTCACCCCGCCGATCGACCGCTGCTATCCGCTGGCCGAGGCGGCCGACGCCCTCCGCCATCTGCGCACCGGGCACCCGGCGGGCAAGATCGTGGTCACCATCTGACGGTCTCGTCCACCGACGACTTCACCGGTCAGCCGCGACAGGGCTGACCGGTGACGAGTCGGTCCCGGCGACGACGGTCAGTCGACGCCGAACTCCATGGCGGCCCGGTCGAGGGCCTCGTCCTCCGCCGGGGCCACGCCCCGGGAGGCGATCGCCTCGGCGCCACCCTGCGGCATCGCGCCGATCAGCCCGGTCGAGGCCGCCTGCGCGGCGCCGACCATCCGCTGCGGCGATCCGCCGCCGACCATGCCGAGGTTCGCGTACTGCTCCAACTTGGCCCGCGAGTCGGCGATGTCCAGGTTACGCATGGTGAGCTGACCGATGCGGTCCTGCGGACCGAACGCCGAATCCTCGGTACGCTCCATCGACAGCTTGTCCGGGTGGTAGCTGAAGGACGGGCCGGTGGTGTCCAGGATCGAGTAGTCCTCGCCCCGGCGCAGCCGCAGCGTCACCTCACCGGTGATCGCCGTACCGACCCACCGCTGCAACGACTCGCGCAGCATCAGCGCCTGCGGGTCCAGCCAGCGGCCCTCGTACATCAGCCGACCCAGGCGACGACCCTCGTTGTGGTAGTTGGCCAGGGTGTCCTCGTTGTGGATGGCGTTGACCAGCCGCTCGTACGCGGCGTGCAGCAGCGCCATGCCGGGGGCCTCGTAGATGCCGCGGCTCTTGGCCTCGATGATCCGGTTCTCGATCTGGTCGGACATGCCCAGCCCGTGCCGGCCGCCGATGGCGTTGGCCTCCAGCACCAGGTCGACCGCGCTGGCGAACTCCTTGCCGTTGATCGTCACCGGGCGGCCCTGGTCGAAGCCGATGGTGACGTCCTCGGTGGGGATCTCCACCGACAGGTCCCAGAACCGGACGCCCATGATCGGGTTGACCGTCTCGATGCCGGTGTCCAGGTGTTCCAGGGTCTTCGCCTCGTGCGTGGCGCCCCAGATGTTGGCGTCGGTGGAGTACGCCTTCTCGGTGCTGTCCCGGTACGGCAGGTCGCGTTCCAGCAGCCACTCCGACATCTCCTTGCGCCCGCCGAGCTCGGTGACGAAGTCGGCGTCCAGCCACGGCTTGTAGATGCGCAGCTGCGGGTTGGCCAGCAGGCCGTAGCGGTAGAACCGTTCGATGTCGTTGCCCTTGAAGGTGGAGCCGTCACCCCAGATCTGAACGTCGTCCTCGACCATGGCCCGCACCAGCAGCGTCCCGGTGACCGCCCGGCCCAGCGGAGTGGTGTTGAAGTAGGCCCGCCCGCCCGAACGGATGTGGAAGGCGCCGCAGGTCAGCGCCGCCAGCCCCTCCTCGACCAGGGCGGCACGGCAGTCGACCAGCCGGGCCAGTTCGGCGCCGTAGTTGAGGGCGCGGCCGGGCACGGAGGCGATGTCGGGCTCGTCGTACTGGCCGATGTCGGCCGTGTAGGCGCAGGGAATCGCGCCCTTGTCGCGCATCCACGCGACCGCGACCGAGGTGTCGAGGCCGCCGGAGAAGGCGATGCCGACACGTTCACCGATGGGCAGGGAGGTCAGAACCTTGGACACAAGGAAGAGTATGCACGACGGCGCATACCCATGCAAGCCGGGGTGGGTGGTGTCACCGATTCGACGGACCTGCGCCATCGACCTTCCCGGCAGGACATAGCGCAATCCAAGAGAACGGCACGCTCGAATAATCCAGCATCATCAATTCCTCACCCTCTGTGATGCTGAGGAGTCTTTCCGTGACACAGGCCGAACGCCGTACCCGCCCTCCGCAGGCCGCCGACAAGATCCAGCTACCGTCCGACTCCCGCGCCACCTCCCTGTTCGCTCCCGGAGACGTCCCCCGCCGACGCGGGTTGATCATCCTGCTCAGCCTGCTGGGCGGGTTCCTGCTCACCGTCGTCTGGTCCGCCGAATTCGTCGATTCGACAATCGGCGACAACGTCGCCAACACCCTGCTGGGCCACGACGCGAAGGAAACGCCGATCAGCGGGGCGGTGGCGGGCGTGATCTTCGCGTTCGTCTCCGGGGTCGCCGGCACCTTCACCGCCTGCAACATCGCCGCCTTCGGCGCTCTCGCTCCCCTGACCGGCACGGCCGACAGCCGGATGAGCCGCTTCCTGGCACCGCTGCGTCCACTCGGCTGGATGGCGGTCGGCATGATCGCGGTCTCCGCCCTCTACGGTGCGATCGTCGGCCTGGTCGGCACCGCAATGCCGCAGTTCTCCACCGCGCCGAACGTGCCCGGCTCACTGTCACCGCGCAGCATCCAGTCCATGGTCGTCTACGGCATCATCGGCCTGGTCATGATCTACCTGGGACTTGCCGCGTTGAAGGTGGTGCCGGACCCGTTCGCCCGGATCTCGCAGCGCTACCCGAACGCCCCGCTTGTCTTCATGGGCGCGCTCATCGCCGGCTTCCTGATCGGACGGCCGTTCCCGCTGTTCCGGCAGATGTTCCGCGACGCCGCCGAGAGCGGCAACCCGCTGTACGGCGCGGCCGCGTTCACCCTCCAGTCGATCGGCAACATCGTGATCATGGCGATCATGTTCCTGCTGCTGAGCTGGTTCGTCGGCAGCCGACTCCAGCGCTGGTTCGCCGCCAAGCCGAGCCGGCTGGCCGCCACCATCGCGGTGGCGTTCATCATCGCGGGTGCCTTCATGTTCCTCTACTGGGACGTCCGCCTGCTCGCCCGCCGGGAGATCATCCCCTGGTACCCGGTGGCTCCCTGGGTCTAGCCACCTGGCCACCCCCATGATCACGCTCGATCCCGGATCGAGTGGCCTCACCTCCGTAGGGATGCCACTCGATCCGGGATCGAGGACGACCGTGCCCCCGCACACCCGACCCTCAGGTCACCTGCCGTGCGACTGATGCTCGCTGTCGTGGGACTGGCGCCAGTCACGGACCGCGTCCCGCATCCGGTCGAAGACCGCCACCGGCGGCCCGAGCAGCATGTTGCTCACCGGCGACTCACCCGCGGCCGGATGCGGCCGGGTGGGCGAGATCGCCTCTGCGGCCCGTACGGCACCGGCCATCTGACGCAGCCGCTGCGGATCGGTGTCGCGCCGCAACTGCGGAAACTCCTCCTGCTCCTCGTGCCGCGCATGCTCCAGCACCGCCTGCTCGAACGCGGCGAACCGGGCGTCGAACCCCGGCGCCGAGGTACCCATGTCGTACAGCTCGGAGAGTTCGCGCTTGGCCTCACTCTCCTCCCGCAGCCGCGCGTCGACCACCGCGTCCCCCGCGTCGGCCCGCGCCGCCGGATGCACCACCTGCTCCTCGGCGCTCTCGTGCACGGCCAGCAGGCGTACGAGATCCTGGAAGGCCTGCTGCTTGGCCTCCCCCTCGCTCTCCCTGACCTCCGCGAACAGCGACCTGATCTGCTCGTGCTGGTCGACGAGCAGATCAATGACATCCTGGTCCGGCTTCGTCACGGTCATCATCAACCTCCGCTTGTCGAACTCGTCCTTGTCGTCACCCCTACCCGACCTGGACGAGCCCACACGCGGTCATGGTCACGCTCGATGTGGGATCGAGTGATCTCAGCGCGGCGTCAAGCGACTCGATCCCACATCGAGCACGATCTTGTGGAGCGCTACGTGTCCTCGGCGAGGTTTCACAGTGCCACGATGGCTGCGGTTTCCGCTGGTAGGTCGATGCGGTCGCGGGTCACCGTGACCCCCTCCCCCGTCGCCAGCAGCACCCGTCGCGCCACCCCCGGCAGGGTCACCCGCTGCGGCTTGCCGGCGAGGTTCGCCGCTACCAGGCACCCACCGCGCCGCATCACCAGGAACCGGTCGCCGTGGCGCACCTCGACCGCGAACAGGTGCGGATCCGACAGCTCCGGCCGCGACTTCCGCAACGCGATCAACCGCCGGTAGAAGTCGTACATCGCCCGGTGTTCGGGTTTGTCCAGCTCAGCCCAGTCCAACCGGGAGCGTACGAAGGTCTGCCGGTCCTGCGGGTCCGGCACCGCCTCGGCGGACCAGCCGTGAGTGGCGAACTCCTGACGGCGGCCCAACACCACGGCAGCGGCCAACTCGGGTTCGGGATGCGAGGTGAAGTACTGCCAGGGTGTGCTGGCCGCCCATTCCTCCCCCATGAACAGCATCGGGGTGAAGGGCGAGGCCATCAGCAGCACCGCGCCGACCCGGAGTATGGCGGGCGACAGCGACGCCGAGAGGCGATCACCGACCGCACGGTTGCCGATCTGGTCGTGATTCTGCAGGTAAGCCACGAAGCGGTGCCCGGGGGTACGCGGGTCGACCGGGCGGCCGTGTTGGCGGTTGCGGAAGCTGGACCAGGTGCCGGTGTGGAAGAAGGCGCCGGTCAGCACCTCGGCGAGGCATTCCATGGTGCCGAAGTCGCCGTAGTAGCCCTGCCGTTCGCCGGTGAGCAGGGTGTGCAGGGCGTGGTGGGCGTCGTCGTTCCACTGGGCCTGCAGGCCGTAGCCACCGGCCTCGCGTGGGCTGATCAGCCGGGGGTCGTTGAGGTCGGATTCGGCGATCAGCGACAGCGGCCGGCCCAGGTGCACCGACAGACTCTCGACCTCGACGGCGATCTCCTCCAGCAGATGCACCGCGCGGGTGTCGGGCATGGCGTGCACGGCGTCCAGGCGCAGGCCGTCGACGTGGTAGTCGCGCAGCCACATCAGCACGCTGTCGAGGATGAAGCGGCGTACCCCGTCGGAGTGCGGGCCGTCGAGGTTGACGGCCTGCCCCCAGGGGGTGGTGCGGTCGCTGAGGTACGGCGCGAAGCGCGGCGCGTAGGCCCCGGAGGGCCCGAAATGGTTGTAGACGACGTCGAGGATCACCCCCAGACCTTTGGCGTGGGCCGCGTCGACGAGCCGTTTCAGCCCGTCCGGGCCGCCGTACGGTTCGTGCGGGGCGAACCAGCAGACGCCGTCGTACCCCCAGTTGTGTTCGCCGTTGAAGGCGTTGACCGGCAGCAGCTCGATCATGTCGACGCCGAGGTCGACCAGGTGGTCGAGTTTGTCGATCGCGGCGTCGAAGGTGCCTTCGGGGGTGAAGGTGCCGACGTGCAGTTCGTAGAGGATGCTGCCGGGCAGTTGCCGGCCGGTCCAGGGGCCGTCGGTCCAGGCGAAGGCCGAGTGGTCGTAGACGCGGCTGACGCCGTGCACCCCGAACGGCTGCCAGAGGGAGCGGGGGTCGGGCAACGCCTGGTTGTCGTCGTCCAGCAGGTAGGCGTAGTCGGAGCCGGCGTCGGGGACCTCGACGCGCCACCAGCCGCCCCGGCCGGCTCTCATCTCGTGGTCGGCGTCGGGCAGGCGCAGCCGTACCCGTTTCGCCTCGGGCGCCCAGACCGTGAATTCGGACATGACGCAGCCTCCCGGGTCAGGTGGTGGGCACCAGCAGAGCGACGGGATATGTGGCCAACAGGTCCGCGAGTCGGACCCGTCCATCACTGTAGACCCGACCGGTGAACAGGCACGACATCTGATTAACGGGCAATGACAGGGTGGTGTCGCGCCAGCCGCCCTCGGCGGCCAGCCGCAGTGGCAGCCGGGTGGCCACCGCGACCGCGCCACCCCGGTCGAGGGCGACGGCGTGGCGGGCGGCCGGGCCGTGCACCAGCATCGGCTGGTAGTCGCCGAACAGCTCCGGACGGTCCCGGCGGGCCCGCAGGGTGCGCGACACCACCAGCAGCTTGGCCGCGCCGGTGTCGTCCACCGCCGGCCGCCAGCCGGCGTCGAGCCGGGCCAGCAGTTCCCGGCGTACGCCGAAGTCGACCGGGCGGCGGTTGTCCGGATCGACCAGGGAGTTGTCCCACAGCTCGGTGCCCTGGTAGGTGTCCGGCACGCCGGGCATGGCGAGTTGGATCAGCTTCTGACCCAGCGAGTTGGACCAGCCGGCCGGGGTGATCTCGGCGGCGAAGGCGGCCAGCTCGCCACTGACGGCCGGGTCGTCGTACATGGCGTCGACGAGGGCGTGCATGGCCTGCTCGAAGGCCGGGTCGGGGTCGGTCCAACGGGTCGAGACCGCGGCCTCCCGGGCGGCTTTCTCGGCGTACGCGTGCAGACGCTCACGCTCGACGGGCCACGCGCCGACGGCGGTCTGCCACAGCAGGTGGGCCAGGGCGGCGTCGGGCAGCGGCACGGCCGCCATCCAGCCGGTGACCAGCTGCGCCCAGCGCTGTGGCAGCTCGGCGAGGACGGCGAGGCGGGCCCGGACGTCCTCGCCGCGTTTGGTGTCGTGGGTCGACAGGGTGGTCATGCTTGTCGGCCAGCGGTCGTGCCGGGCGACGGCGAAGCGGTGGAACCGGCCGGGCAGGGTGCCGAAGTGGGTGGGGCTGCCCCCGACCTCGTTGAGGGCGACGAACCGACTCCACCGGTAGTAGGCGGTGTCCTCCACCCCCTTGGCCATCACCGCGCCGGTGAACTGGGGGAAGCGGCGGGCCAGTTCGTCGTCGGGGTCGCGCAGCCGCCGGGTGACCGCGTCCAGCGCGCCGGTCAGGTCGGTGCGGCGGCGGCCGGCTTCGGCGCGGGCGTTGGCCAGGTGGCGTACCCCGTCGGGCGGGTAGCCGCGGTAGACCGGGAACGCGGCGGCCAACTCGGCCAGGGCGGCGCGGGCGGCGTCGGGGTCCACCTCGGGGGCGAGGGCGGCCAGGCGGGTCAGCTCGGCGGCCAGCAGTCGGGTGGCGGCGCCGAGTTTGGTGTCGTGGGTCAGGTCGGCCCAGGAGGTGGCCCGGCCGGTCAGCCGGGTGTCCAGGGCGGTGAAGTCGGCTTCGGCGTCACCGTCGACGAAGAGTCCGCAGACCGCCGCGAGGGCGTCGTAGCCGGTGGTGCCGTCGACCGGCCAGGCCGGCAGTTCCTCGCCGTACTCCAGGATCTTTTCCACGATCAGCCACGTGTCGGGGGCGGCGTCGCGTAGCCGGGCCAGGTAGCCGGCCGGGTCGCGCAGCCCGTCGGGGTGGTCGACCCGGATGCCGTCGACCTCGCCGTTCGCCGCCCAGGCCAGGATCAGCTCGTGGGTGGCGGCGAACACCGCCGGATCCTCCACCCGCAGCCCGGCCAGGCTGGATACGGCGAAGAACCGGCGGTACGTCAGCTCGGCGTCGCCGCGCCGCCAGCAGACCAGTTCGTAGTGTTGCCGGTCGTGCACCTCGCGGGGGCTGCCGTCGCCGGTGCCGTCGGCGATCGGGAACCGGTGCTCGTGGTAGCGCAGTTCCCCGTCGACGATGGTGAGGGCGTCCAGCGCGTCGGGGCTCTCGGCGAGCACCGGCAGCCGCAGCCGGCCCCGCGCCCAGTCGATGTCGAACCAGTTCGCGTACGCCGAATCTCGCCCCCGACGCAGCACGTCCCACCAGGCCGGGTTGGCGGCCGGTACGGCGACCCCGGCGTGGTTGGGCACGATGTCCACGACCAGCCCGAGCCCGACGGACCGCAGCGCCCGCAGCAGCCGTTGCCGAGCGGGCTCGCCGCCGAGTTCCGGGTTGACCTGACGGTGGTCGACCACGTCGTAGCCGTGCGTGCTGCCCGGTGCGGCGGTCAGCAGCGGCGCGCTGTAGAGGTGGGTGACGCCGAGGTCGGCGAGGTAGCCGGCGAGGCCGGCGGTGGCGTCCAGGTCGAAGTCGGGGCGCACCTGCACCCGGTAGGTGGCGCCGACCGGTCCAGCGGTGTCGGTCATGTCAGGCGACCCTCTCCAGCACCACCAGGGACCGGTCCGGTACGCAGACCGTGCCGCCGGCCTCGACGGTGGTGCCCTTGTCCTGGTCAGGTTCGGCGGTGCTGATCACCAACTCCCACCGCTGGCCGAACTCGGCGGGCGGTGGGGTGAAGTCCAGTGGTGCGTCGTGGGCGTTGAAGCAGAGCCAGAAGGAGGTGTCGTGGTGGCGTTGGCCGTACTGGCCGCGTTCGCGGATGCCGTCGCCGTTGACGAACAGCGCCACCGAGCGGCCGAAGTCGTTGCCCCAGTCCTCGCCGGTCATCTCCCGCCCGTCGGGGGTGTACCAGGCCAGGTCGGGCAGGGGTTCGTCGACCTCGCGGCCGCGGACCGGCAGGCCGGTGAAGAAGCGGCGGCGTTGGAACACCTGGTGTCGGCGGCGGAAGGCGACCAGCCGGCGGGTGAAGTCGAGCAGGTCGTGGTCGACGTTGTCCCAGTCGATCCAGGCCAGTTCGCTGTCCTGGCAGTAGGCGTTGTTGTTGCCGCGCTGGGTGCGGCCCAGCTCGTCGCCGTGGCCGATCATCGGTACGCCCTGGGAGAGCAGCAGGGTGGCGATGAAGTTGCGCTGCTGCCTGGCGCGCAGGGCCAGCACACCGGGGTCGTCGGTGTCGCCCTCGACGCCGCAGTTCCAGGACCGGTTGTGGCTCTCCCCGTCCCGGTTGTCCTCGCCGTTGGCCTCGTTGTGCTTGTCGTTGTACGACACCAGGTCGGTCAGGGTGAACCCGTCGTGGCAGGTGACGAAGTTGATGCTGTGGAAGGGGCGACGCCCGTCGTCCTGGTACAGGTCGGCGGAGCCGCAGATGCGGGAGGCGAACTCGGCGAGGGTGGCCGGTTCGCCGCGCCAGAAGTCACGGACGGTGTCGCGGTACTTGCCGTTCCACTCGGTCCACTGCGGCGGGAAGTTGCCCACCTGGTAGCCGCCGGGGCCGACGTCCCACGGCTCGGCGATCAGCTTGACCCGGCTGACCACCGGGTCCTGCTGGACCACCTCGAAGAAGGTGGAGAGCCGGTCCACCTCGTAGAACTCGCGGGCGAGGGTGGCGGCAAGGTCGAAGCGGAACCCGTCGACGTGCATCTCGGTGACCCAGTACCGCAACGAATCCATGATCAGTTGCAGCGAGTGCGGGTTGCGCACGTTGAGGCTGTTGCCGGTGCCGGTGTAGTCGACGTAGTACTGCCGGTTCTCTTCCGACAGGCGGTAGTAGCTGGGGTTGTCGACGCCCTTGAAGCTCAGCGTCGGGCCGAGGTGGTTGCCCTCGGCGGTGTGGTTGTAGACCACGTCGAGGATGACCTCGATGCCGGCGGCGTGCAGCGCCTTGACCATGCCCCGGAACTCCTGCACCTGCTGCCCCAGGTGGCCGAGGGCGGAGTAGCCGTGGTGCGGGGCGAAGAAGCCGATGGTGTTGTAGCCCCAGTAGTTACGCAGCCCCAGGTCGGCCAGGCGGTGGTCGTGGACGAACTCGTGGACCGGCATCAGCTCGATGGCGGTGATGCCGAGCCGGGTCAGGTGGTCGATCATCGGGGGCGAGGCAATGCCCGCGTACGTGCCACGCAGCTCCTCGGGGATGCCGGGCAGCCGCATGGTCAGCCCGCGTACGTGTGCCTCGTAGATGACCGAGCGGTGGTACGGGGTGCGCGGCGGCGCGTCGTTGCCCCAGTCGAAGTACGGGTTCACCACCACCGACTTCGGCATGAACGGCGCCGAGTCGGTCTCGCTCATCCGGCCCGGGTCGCCGAGGGTGTAGTCGTAGACCGCCGGATCCCATCGCACGTCGGAGTCGATCGCCTTGGCGTACGGGTCGATCAGCAGCTTGTGCGGGTTGCAGCGCAACCCGTTCGCCGGGTCGTACGGGCCGTGCACCCGGTAGCCGTACCGCTGTCCCGGTCCGATCCCCGGGATGTAGACGTGCCAGACGTACGCGTCGACCTCGCGCAACTCGACCCGGCGTTCATGGCCGACGTCCCACTCGTCGAAGAGGCAGAGCTCGATGCGCTCGGCCACCTCGGAGAAGATCGCGAAATTGGTGCCCATCCCGTCGTACGTCGCCCCGAGGGGGAACCGCTCGCCCGGCCAGACCTGCATGTCGCTCCTTCGGCAAGAATCATGAGCGCGCCCGCATCATGAGCGCACCGTCCGGGTGGCCGGGCGGATGCGCGCGGCGGTAATGCCCCGCACGGTCCGCCACCAATCCATCCGATCGGATGAATGCCTGGTATCCGCCCGACTGACCTCGAGTGAATTCGTACGTGCCGTCAGTCACTGTGACCGTCCTCAAGGTGCGGAATCGGCCGGGATGACGTTTCCTTGTTGCGGGCAGACGTCCATGCGCCGGTGATCGTCCCGATCCGCTGGCGCCTGGTCGCGCATGCCTCGATCCTCGCACCGCCGGACGCGTCCGCGCGTGTCCGAAACCCAACCTTGTTCCTTCGCCGTCATCGACGCCGGCGCGTTCCTTCCTGCACGGACGGAGACTGATGTGACGACCCTGCGGGTCGGCGGGCGTACCGCCACCGCCACGGACCGGACCCACCGGCCCACCCTCACCTCGCGAGCCCAGATTCCGGCGCAGCCCGGCCCGGCCACCCCGCCGCGCCGCCACCGCATCCTGATGCTGTCCTGGGAGTTCCCGCCGGTGCTCGTGGGTGGCCTCGGCCGGCACGTGCACGCCCTGTCGGTGGCGCTGGTCGCCGCGGGCCACGAGGTCACTGTCGTCACCCGTCATGCCGAGGGCGCGCCGCTGGAGGAGTACGTCGACGGGGTGCGGGTCGTCCGCGCCGCCGAGGACCCGGTGACCTTCCCGCTGGCCACCGAGAGCCTGCTGGCCTGGACGATGGCGTTCAACCACACGCTCACCCGTGCCGCCCTGCGCGCCGTCTCCACCGGCGGGTACGACGTCATCCACGCCCACGACTGGCTGGTCGCGCACACCGCGATGACCCTGCGCGAGCACCTCGACCTGCCGCTGGTCAGCACCATCCACGCCACCGAGGCGGGCCGGCACCAGGGTTGGTTGCCCGAGGAGATGAACCGGACCATCCACGGTGTCGAGCAGTGGATCAGCACCGAGTCGACCCGGGTGGTGGTCTGCTCCGGGTACATGCGCGACGAGGTGACCGGCCTGTTCGGCGTGCCGGCCGGTCGCGTCGACGTGGTGCCCAACGGGGTGGAGCCGCACCGCTGGCGGGTGCCGGCGAGCGCGGTGGCGCAGGCCAGGGCCCGGTTCGCCGGGGACGGTCCGCTTGTCACCTTCGCTGGTCGGCTGGTGTACGAGAAGGGTGTGCAGCACCTGCTCGCCGGATTGCCCCGGCTGCGGGATCGGCACCCGGGTCTGCGTGCGGTGATCGTCGGTGACGGCCCGTACCGTGGCGAGTTGGAGGCCGACGTGCACCGGCTCGGGCTGGCCGACACGGTCAGCCTGCCCGGCTTCCTCGGTGGCACGGACCTGCCGGCGGTGATGGCCGCCTCGGACTGCTTCGCGGTGCCCAGCATCTACGAGCCGTTCGGCATGGTCGCCCTGGAGGGAGCCGCCGCCGGTGCGCCACTCGCGGTCGCCGAGACCGGCGGGCTCGCCGAGATCGTCGAGCCGGGTGTCACCGGAGTGACCTTCCGTCCACACGACCCGGAGGCGTTGACCGACGCGGTGCACACCCTGCTCGCCGACACCGAGCACGCCCGGGCACTGGCCCGACGTGCCCGCGCGATGGTGCACGAGAAGTACGGCTGGGCGGCCATCGCCAGCCGTACCGCGTCCGCGTACGCCTCGGCGATCGCCCAGGCCCCCGCCGTGGCGGCCGAACGCGCGGCCCAGCAGATGGCGCACGGCCGGCCGCGGCTCACCGTGCCGGAGGGCAACCTGCTCGCCGCCGCCGGCCTGCGCTGACCACCACCGCCAACTGTTCGCAGCTAGCCTCGCCGAACGTCCCACGGTCCGCGTTGTCGACACCTCGCGTCGCGGACCGTGGGGTCGCGGACCCAGGACGACCGGCGACCGTGGGGCGTGGACCGTGGCGTCGGGCGGTGGCGTCGCAGAGTGTGGGATCGCGGGCCGTGGTGTCACGGACGGAGATGTGGCGTTGGGTGACCGATGCGGTCATCAGCGACTATTCCCCCGCCGCCCCTTTGCTCTGCTTCAACCCACGCAATAGCGCCTGAGCTGGGCGGATCCGGCGGGCGCGCGAAACAGCCGCAGCGTCCCGCACGGTGAGTGACTGTTGCGTGGGTTGAAGCAGAGCAAAGGGGACAGTGGACGGACGGCCGGGCGGTGGAGCTGTCACGGGGGGTGACCACCGTGGGCTGCACGGCGGTGGATCGGGTCGAGAGGTGTCGTTACACCAGGCGCGCACGGTAGCCATGAGATGACCCTCCGCAGTATCGGGGTGCCGCCAGGGCCGTTCGGGTAGCCGTTTCTAGCGTTACGATCTTGTATCCGCACTGGTCAACGCACGTTCACATCCGACAGACTCGCGTACATCCAGCGGGGGCGGGTCGAGGAGGGATGTAGGTGCGGGTGCTCCTGGTGGAAGACGATCTGCGTGTGTCGGCGGGGCTCGCCTCGGCGCTGCGACGACGGGGGCACGAGGTGGTGCAGGCGCTCACGGCGGCCGAGGCGGCCGAGGCCGAGCCGGTCGACCTCATTCTGCTGGACATGAACCTGCCGGACCGCGACGGTCTGGAGGTGTGTCGGCGGATCCGCCAGCACAACGAGGAGGTCGCCATCATCGCGGTGACCGCCCGCGCGGAGGAACACGACCGGGTGGCGGGGTTGCGCGCCGGCGCCGACGACTACGTGGTGAAGCCGTTCTCGATGGTCGAGTTGCAGGCCCGTATCGATGCGGTGATGCGGCGGACCGGCCGTGCGGTGCGGGCGACGACGGCCCTTCAGATCGGGCCGTTGCGCATCGACGTCGACGCCCGCCGGGTCTGGATCTACGAGCGGGAGGTCGCCCTGTCCCGCAAGGAGTTCGACCTGCTGGTGGCGTTGGCCCGCCAGGCGGGGACGGTGGTGCCCCGGGACCGTTTGCAACTGGAGGTGTGGCAGACCACCTGGGCCACCCGGCACAACCTCGATGTCCACGTCGCGGCGCTGCGCGGCAAGTTGGAGAACCCCCAACTGGTGGAGACCGTGCGCGGAGTGGGATATCGATTGCGGGTCGACTGAGTCGGCGGTCAGGCCGAAATGTGAGGTGAACCTCAGATGATCCTCAAGAATCCCAGCTACCGGCCCCGCGCCCAGTCCGCGGCGGGTGTGCTGTCTGACACCCAGCCATACCTCCTGTTTGGAGATCCCTTTGAGATACAGACGGACAAAGGCCGGTGTCTTCTCCAGCCTCCTTGCCGCCGTCCTCGCGGTGACGGCGCTGCCGGCGCTGGCATACGGGAAACCGGCCGCCACCGCGCTGCAGATGCAGGCGGAGCCGAACCAGGTTCAGAACGTGACGGTGGTCCAGGGTGACGGCTACGCGACCCTGGCCTGGACCCACGTCGACGGCGCCACCGACTACCAGATCGAGCGGACGCCCGTCGCGGAGGATGGCACCGCCACCGGCAACGGCGTGATCGTCGGTGTCTGGCGGCCGAACCGCCAGATCAACAACGACAAGCCGACCTTCGCCGACGCTGGGTTCGCTCCCGGTGACCGCTTCCAGTGGCGGGTCCGGGCGCGGTTCGGCACCGAGGCGCAGCCGTACTCGGCCGCCGTCGTCGGCACCACCAAGCCGCACTGGGGCGACCCGAACACCCCGGGTCAGAACCTGCGTACCCAGTGGGAGCAGACCCTCGGCGCGCAGTACACCAGCGACGTCAACGAGTACGCGTACACCGCTGCCATCGACGAGCTCAGCGACCGGGTGCGCGTGACGGAGATCGGCCGCACCATCAACAACCGGCCGATCAACATGTTCATCATCGGCTACCCCACGGCTCCGGCCACCCCGGACGCGGTGGCCGCGACGAACCCGCTGGCCGTCAACTGCAACGTGCACGGCAACGAGCCGGGCGACCGCGAGGCCTGCTTCATCATGGCCCGCCAGCTGGCCTTCACCAACGACCCGGCCACGCTCGACCTGCTGTCGAAGACCACCGTGCTGATCGTGCCGACGATCAACGGTGACGGTCGGGCGGCCAACAGCCGGGGCAACTCCACCGGTCAGGACCTGAACCGGGACTACTCGCTGATTCGTCAGCCGGAGACCCAGGCCTTCATGGAGATGGTCCGTGACTACCGGCCCATCACCGGCTACGACGGCCACGAGTACGGCAACACCAACACCGGTGACCTGCCGATGCTGTCCCCGCGGCACGCCAACGTGGCGGAGGGCATCTTCGACGAGTCGCAGAACATGATCGAAGGCCACATGTACACCCAGGGGGCCAAGGACGGCTGGTGGGCCTGCCCGTACGGCTGTACCCCCGGTGCCAACGTCGGCCTGGGGCAGGAGACCATCCTGCGGAACACCCTCGGTCTGAAGAACGTGGTCAACTCTCTGCTGGAGCTGCGTAGCTCCGGTGGCCCCACCCGGCCGAACGAGAGCAACACCGCCAACAACCGTCGGCGCAAGACCTACTCGGGTCTGTGGACGTTCAACCAGTTCCTCGCGTACCACGTGGCGAACCTCGACCGGATCACCAAAGCTCGGGCCGAGGCGATCAAGCTCCAGTCCGCGAACTCCGGACAGATCGTTCTCGAGGGTTCTCGGGAGATCAAGGCGTACCCCGCCCCGCACCCGGGTGAGGCTCCGCCGCCGGTCGACGCCCCGCGCGAGGAGAACATCCTCAGGCACGCGCCCTGCGCGTACAAGCTCACCGAGGCGCAGTACAACGGTGCCCGCACCGACGGCCCCGCCGGCCGCCAGACCACCGTGGCCCAGCGGCTCGCCGCTCACGGCTGGAAGGTGATCAAGGTCGCCGACGGTTACGTCGTTCCGCTGTCGCAGCCCGAGCGGGGTCTGATTCCGCTGCTGCTCGACGAGCAGGCTGTCGAGGGCCTGGTCGCCGGTGAGCGGATCGCGCCCACCCTGACCGGTACCCACAACGGTCCGCTGACGGTGTCCGGAGTGGCCTGCCTCGCCGGCGCCACCGTCCGGGGCCCGATCACGGTCCAGGCGGGTGCCACGCTGATCGTCAACGGCAGCTCGATCAACGGCCCGGTGAGCGCCACCGGCGCGGCCGGCTTCGTGCTGACCGACAGCACCGTACGCGGCCCGGTGAGCGCCACCGGCACCCGCGGCCCGGTGGTGCTGGTCGGCAACGACGTGAGCGGCCCGGTCAACGTGGTCAACAGCGCCGCCGTGGCGCCGCTGATCGCCGGCAACACCGTCAACGGCCCGCTGAGCTGCACCGGCAACTCCCTCGCGCCGGGCAACTTCGAGGTCGCCAACACGGTGAGCGGTCCGAAGGCCAGCCAGTGCTCGCGACTGTGAGCGGCTAGCACCCTCACCCCCACGTACCGGCAGGCCGGATCCGCGCCCGGCCTGCCGGTACCCCTAGATCCGACTGGGAGAAGACGTGACCGATCGTTTCCCCGCAGCCGTGCGGCCGGCACCACGACGGCCCCGACGCCAGGCAGTCCCCGTGGTCGGGATGGCCCTGGCCGCGCTGCTGGCGGTCACCGCGTGTTCGGATGGCGGAAAGGACGGCGAGACCGCGAGGGGCGACAACGGGATCACGCCCGTCGCGGTCTCCGTGACCGGACCGCTCTGCGCCGAACTGCCGGCGGGCACCGAGCCGGGGAACCCGGATTCGCTCACCGGTATGCCCGCCCACGAGGCCCTGCAGTGGATTCCCGTGCTCACCACCTTCGAGGCGGCCGTTCGGGCCACGGGCCTGGGCGGCGAGCTGACCGGGGTGACCGTGTTGGCCCCCACCGACGACGCCTTCGCGGAGAAGTTCTCCCGGACCAACCTCGACGAACTGCTGCTGCACGACACCGACGAACTCCGTGAGCTGTTGCGCGAGCACCTGGTGACGGGGCCGATGTCGGTGTCCGAGATGGTCGCCGCCGGCACGGTGAAGACCCTCGCCGAGGGCGAACTCACCATCACCGGTCAGGACTCGGGCGCCCGGTTCGGCACCCAGGCGGAGACGGTCTGCGCCGACTACCGGGCGGTCAACACCCGGATCCACGTCATCGACCACGTCCTCGGCTCGCTGCCCACCACGGCCGGCGGCGAGGACGACCATCCGTACCACTAGCCCGCGGGGCACAACCCCCTCCTCGCGGACCACGACGGCCGCCGGCCCCGAATCCGGGGCGGCGGCCGTCCGTGTTGTTCGCTTGTTAAGAAGGGGCCCCTCCTCTACGCCAGGCGTTAAGAAGGGGCCCTTCCTTACGGTCAGCGCTTCTCGAGCGGGAGGTAGTCGCGCTCGCTGGCACCGGTGTAGATCTGCCGCGGCCGACCGATCTTGGTCTCCGGGTCGTTGATCATCTCGCGCCACTGTGCGATCCAGCCGGGCAGCCGGCCCAGGGCGAACAGCACGGTGAACATCTTCGTCGGGAAGCCCATGGCCTTGTAGATCAGGCCGGTGTAGAAGTCCACGTTCGGGTAGAGCCGCCGGGAGACGAAGAAGTCGTCGGCGAGGGCGATCTCCTCCAGCTCCATGGCGATGTCCAGCAGCGGGTCGGGCTTGGCCATCCGGCCGAGCACGTCCTGGGCCGCCTTCTTCACGATCGCGGCACGCGGGTCGTAGTTCTTGTAGACCCGGTGGCCGAAGCCCATCAGCTTGACGCCGTCCTGCTTGTCCTTGACCTTGCGGACGAAGGACTGCACGTCGCCACCGCTGGCCTGGATGCGCTCCAGCATCTCCAGCACCGCCTGGTTGGCGCCGCCGTGCAGCGGGCCGAACAGGGCGTTCACGCCGGCGGAGACCGAGGCGAACAGGTTGGCGTTGCTGGAACCGACAAGCCGTACGGTCGACGTGGAGCAGTTCTGCTCGTGGTCGGCGTGCAGGACGAAGAGCATGTCCAGCACCCGGGCCATCACCGGGTCCACCTCGTACGGCTCCGCCGGCACGCCGAACGTCATCCGCAGGAAGTTCTCCACGTAGCCCAGCGAGTTGTCCGGATACAGCAGCGGCTGACCGATGGACTTCTTGTAGGCGTACGAGGCGATGGTCGGGACCTTCGCCATCAGCCGGACCGTGGACATCTCCACGTGCTGGGCGTCGAACGGGTCCAGGCTGTCCTGGTAGAACGTGGAGATGGCGCTCACCGCCGAGGAGAGCACCGCCATCGGGTGCGCGTCCCGGGGAAAGCCGTCGAAGAACCGGCGCATCTCCTCGTGCAGCAGCGAGTGCCGACGGATCCGCTCACTGAACTCGGTAAGCTGCTCGCCGGTCGGCAGCTCACCGTAGATCAGCAGGTAGGAGACCTCCAGGAAGGAGCTCTTCTCGGCCAGCTGCTCGATCGGGTAACCCCGATAACGCAGGATGCCCGCGTCCCCGTCGATGTAGGTGATCGCGGACGAGCAGGCGGCCGTGTTGACGAAACCGGGGTCGTACGTCGTGAGTCCGGTTTCCTTCAGGAGCTTGCCGACACCGATGCCGGCGGGGCCCTCGACCGCGGAATGTACCGGCATCGACAGCTGCCCGCCGGGGTGATCGAGCTTGACTTCCGTCATGTGTTTCCTCGCTTCGCCGGCAGATCTACGTTGAATTGCCTTCGCTTCTACCGTAATTGCGGTTGCGACAACACCGCCCGCCGTGGTTCTGCGGTGAGGTATGCGTCACCCGATTCCCGACCAGGCGGCGGGGAAACCCCGACGATCAGGACGCACAGGCACGGAGAGCGCACGGAGCGTGAAAGTTCCCTGTCGAAACGGGACTGAGCGACGACTCAGGAGATGGTGAGCTGACGCAGGCCGCCGGCCGACTCGACCAGGTACAGGTCGAGGCGGTTCGCGCCGGCCCGGAAGAACCGGTCGTCGGCGATCAGGGCGGCGAACCGTCGTCCTGCCGGGTCGGGGGCGACCACCGGCACCACCGAGGCGACGGTGCCGTTGACGGCTACCGCCAGCAGCGTGCCGTCGGGGACCTGTTCGGGCAGGGTGCCCCAGATCAGTGCCGGCAGTTGACCGCTGTCCGGGTCGACGGCCCGGAAGCCGTCCTGGCCGCCGATGCGGACGGTGCCGCCGGGCGCAGCGTCCGCCACGGCGGCGCCGACGAGCGGATGCGGGGCCGGCGGTGGCAGCGGGTCGGGCACGCCGCCGCTGATCGGGGTCGGTTCGGCGGGCCGGTCGTAGAACACCTTGCCCGGCTCGGTACGCGGCGCTTGGCGGGCGGAGCGGCCGTCGACCCGCCACGGCAGCGAGATGGCGGCCTCGTCGGCGATGGTGGGCAGCAGGTCGACGTGCTCCCAGTTGCGGTCGTCGACCCGGCCGGTGCGTTGTCCCGGCGTCTTGACGAAGGTCGGCACCCAGGCCACCTCGTCGGCGGCGGCCCGGATGGCGTCCATCCCCCGGCCCTGCGCGCCCTTGGTGAAGCTGACCCCGTGGTCGGCGGTGACCACCACCAGCGCCTGGTCCCACAGGCCGGTCTCGCGCAGCGTCCGCAGTGTCTCGCCGATCAGCCGGTCGGTGTAGCCGAGCTGTGCCAGGTGACGGGCGCGGGCCAGGTCCACCCAGCCGTCGCCCTCGTTGGGGAACTCCTCCGGCGCCTCGTAGCGGGCCCCGGAGGGCAGGTACGCCCAGGGCGAGTGCGGCATCAGCAGGTGCAGGAAGTGCAGCGTCGGTCGAGGTGCGGGGGTCAGGCCGTTGAGGAAGCTGGTGAAGCGGGCCGGCTGGTTGACGTTCAGGCTGTCCCAGCGGAACTTCGGGTCGTCCGGCACCGGCTCGGCCGCGTCGATGCCCGCCTCCTCGGCGGTGCGTTCCCGGTAGGAGTTCTCCGGGTCGATCCGGCTGTCCTGCGGCGACGTCACCTGGCGCAGCAACTGGCCGGTCTCGCGCACCAGGACGCCGAGCCCCTGCTCCGGCATGACCGGCTGCTCGCAGCGGCTGGGCGGGCAGAGCCGGGTGATGCTCTCCTCGGCGCGGATGTCGTACAGGCCGCCGAAGGCGGTGAACAGGTTGTCCGGGTAGTGCGAGTAGTGCGGGGCGTACGGCTGCGCCGGGTAGCGACCGGTCAGCATGGCCGGCAGCGCGTAGGGCGTCCAGCCGCTCACCCCTGTCGCGTTGCGGTACCAGGTGGAGGCGGCAGCCAGCTCGGCGAAGTGCGGGAACCGCTGTGCGTCGATGCCGCCGTCCGGGCCGAGCAGGGAGACCAGCGGCAGCTCGTCGAGGACCAGCACGACCACCGGCGGATGCCGGTTGCCGGTGGCGGTACCGGCCGCGCCGCCGTCACCGCGGGGCAGCACCACCGGCGCGGTCGGCGAGGCGAACAGGAACAACCCGACGAAGATCAGCGGACCGACGCCGGCCACCCGCAGCACCCGGCCCGCGGCCCGCCAGCGCCGATGGGCGTACGCCCCGACGGCGCCGGCCACCCCCGCCAGCAGCAGCAGCGGTACGCCCCGCAGCGGCGTGAGCTGCCGACCGACCTGCACGGCCAGCGCGGCGACCAGCAGGCCCACCAGCAGGGTGTGCGTACCCGCCCGCACGGTCGGCCCGAGCAGCCCGCCGGCCAGCCCGAGCAACCCGATCGCCACCGTCGGCAGCACCGCGACCAGGGCCACCAGCAGCAGGATCTCCCGGCGGTCGGCGCGGTGGAACAGGAAGAAGTCCGGACTGCGCCCGAGCACGTCCAGCAGCGGCTGGGTGATCACGAGGCCGAGCAGCGCCGCGACCTCCAGCAGTCGACCCACCTCGGCCCGCCAGCCGCCCCACCCCCACCGCCAGCGACGCGTCCGCTGCACGGTGCCGGGCTGGTCAGCCACCCAGGGCCACCCGGTACAGCGTCCGGCTGCCCGACGGCAGCTCCAGCCGGTCGGTGACGGTGCCGCGCGCGGCGAGCAGCGCCTCGAAAGCGTCCCGCCGGTAGTCCGGGAACAGCCCGTCGGGCTTGTTGGCCAGCAGGCGGCGGGCCATCGGGTCCTCGGGGTGGACGAACTCCACCACCAGCCGGCCGCCCGGGGCGGCCAGGGCGGTGAGGCAGGCCAGCACCTCGGGCAGCGGCACGTTGCGACCGATCGCCAGGTGGTGCACCAGCGCCAGGGCCAGGACGGTGTCCGCGCCCGTGCGGGCCGCGAAGGAGGCCCGTTCGATCCCGCGCCAACCGCCGCCGGGTGACGGGTCGGCCAGGTCCATCACCAGCGGCAGCACCCGCCGCTCGCCCTCGCCCCGCAGGGCCCGGTAGAGCCGGTCCACGACCGCCGGATCCTGTTCCACCGCGACGACGTAGTCGGCGTGCGCGGCGGCCAGTCGGGCGTACCGGCCGTCGTTGGCGCCCAGGTCGAGCACGAGTCGCCGCTGGGTGGCGCTGGTCAGCGCGGCGGTGACGAAGCGTTCCTTGGTCGACCGGTCGGCCTCGGAGTAGCCGCAGGTGCGCTGGTAGTCCACCCAGTGGCTGGTCGGCGGCTGATGGTCCAGGCGCCGGACCAGCTTCTCCATCCCGCGTACGGTGGCCAGCGCCAGCTCGCGGCTGTAGCCGGCGTCGCGCAGTTGGGCGCGTACGTCGGTGGTGGTGCGGGCGGCGTTGCGGCGTTGCACGCTGCCGTGCAGGTGGACGTGGGTCAACACGCCCGGCAGCAGGCGGCGTACGCCCCGGAAGAGGCGGCCCATCTGGTCCGGTTCGATGCCGTCGACCTGCGAGCGCAGCCACGGGCGGAAGTCGACCCCGAGATGGGCGTTGAGCAGCAGCGGGTAGAGCAGCGTCTGGCAGAACTGCCGGTAGCCGGCCCACGGCTCGCCCTCGCGGAGCGGGGCGAACGATCCCACGTCGATGAAGACCGGTTCGGTGCCCCGCCACTGCAGGTTGTACGCCGACCCGTCCTTGGTGGTGAAGCCCGCCGGCAGGGCCTCCCGGAGGATCTCCAGGTGCAGTAGCGCGGCGTCGCGCAGCATCGTGAACGACCACTCGTACGGGTGGGACACGAACGGGATGCGGTCGTGCCGCAGCACCGCCGCCCACCGCTCGGGTGCCGTGGCCGCCGGCATCTCCTCGGTGCCGCAGACCTTGCCGGCGGCCATCAGCGGCGGGAAGAAGTCACTGCCGGCCAGGGCCCGCCAGTGCGCCGCCGCGGTCTCGTCGAGCGCACGCAGCACGTCCTGGCCGGCGTGGAAGACCCGGTTGGCCGGATCGCGGAACGAGCCCGGCTCGGCGCGCAGGTCGCCCCCAGGCTCGGCGGGCAGGTCGGTGCCGGGCAGCTCCGGGCGGGTGGAGGGGGTGCCGGGCGGTGCGGTGTGGCGCAGGTCCGGGATCGCCATGCCAGGTCAGCTCTGGTCGGTGGGCTGGCGGCGGAACCGGCTGACCAGTCTGCGCCAGTAGAGCTTGGCTGCGACCGCGACGCCAGCGACCCCGCCGACCACCGCCTGCACGATCAGGCTGCCGGATCCCGCGTCCAGGTAGGCCAAGTGGTTCACCGACCGCTCCTTTCCCTCGCCGTGTCGAACCCCGACTTCACCACAATAAAGCTCACATTTAGGGTCTAGCCGGACTTCTGCCACCGTACGCCGATCTTCGGCGTCCTGTCGGGCACAACGCCCACATCCGGCGTCCGTTTCGTTCAAGACGGTGGCCGACAATCGCCGTAGCCTGCGGCCATGACCCCAGAACTCGACCTCATCGGCATGGTCAGCACGGACCTGGCCCGCACCGTCGCCTTCTACCGTCGGCTCGGCATCGACATCCCGGCGGACGCGGAACGCGAACCGCACGTGGAGGTACGGCTGCCCAACGGTCTGCGGCTGGCCTGGGACGACGTCGCCACGATCCGTTCCTTCGACCCGGACTGGACCCCACCGGTGGGTGGCGCGCGCACCGCGCTGGCCTTCCGCTGCGCCGACCCCGCCGAGGTGGACCGGTGGTACGCCGAACTCACCGCGGCGGGCGGTCATGGGCACCGGCCGCCCTGGGACGCGGTATGGGGGCAGCGCTACGCCGTCGTGCACGACCCGGACGGCAACGCCATTGACCTCTTCGCCCCGCTGCCGCCTGCCGAGTCGTGAGCACCGCCGGACCAACTCGCCACCGGTGAGCCGGTGCCTTGGTCGAGCCGGTGCCGGGCTCAGGCCGGTGCCGGGCTCAGGTGGTGAGCAGTGCGGTGGGTGGCACACCGGCGAGGGCGCGCACGTCGCGGGTCAGGTGCGCCTGGTCGGCGTAGCCGGTCCGGGCGGCCACCTCGGCCAGCGACACGCCCGCCCGGGCCAGGGCCAGCGCCCGGCGCATCCGCAGGATCCGGGCGAGGGTCTTCGGGCCGTACCCGAACAGGTGTCGGCTGTGTCGCAGCAGGCTGCGCTGGTCGAGCCCGGCCCGGGCGGCGGTCTCGGCCACGGTGGCGCCGGTGGCCAAGGCGGCGGCCACCCGCAGGCCCAGCGGGTCAGCTCCGCCGGCCGCCCGCAGTCGGCGGGCCGCCACCGCCACCAGGAGCGTGCCGACCTCGTACAGCCCGGTGTCGGCAGCGCCACGACCCACCGCCGCGTCGGCCGTCTGGTCGGCCAGGACGCCTGCCGCTCGGGCACCCCAGAGGTCGGCGAGGGGCACCCGCTGGTCGCGCAGTTCGACGGCGGGGACTCCGAAGACGGCCGGACCGACACCGGGCGGCAGGCGCAACCCGACCCAGCGCTCGGCCGGCGCGCTCGTACTCAGGTGCGCGGTGCGGTCCGGCCCGGCGACCAGCAGCCCGAGCCGGCTGGACCAGAGCAGATCCAGGCATCCGTCGGGAAGCACCCGGACGGGTCGCGGGTGCGCCGGGGCGCTGCTGGTCCACAACACCGCCCCGGCCACCCCGGCCGGACGTTCCCGATACACGCCGCCAGTCTGCCCCGCTGCGGCGACGTCCGCCCCGCTGCCGCGCCCGAGCGGCAGCTCGGTGACCGGCCAGGGCAGCGCCATGGTGGGCGGGGTGGGCGGCTATCCGCCGTCCAGGGTGGGGTCGGGCAGCCGGACGGTGAACACGGTGCGACCGGGCCGACTGTCGAGGGTGACGCTGCCGTGGTGGGCCGCCACCACGGCAGCGACGATGGCCAGGCCGAGGCCGGTGCTGCCGTGGGCGCGGGAGCGGGAACTGTCGCCGCGGGCGAACCGTTCGAAGACGTCGGCCCGTAGTTCGGCGGGGACGCCCGGGCCGTCGTCGGTGACGCCGAGTTCGGCGACCTCGCCGGCCAGCCGCAGGCTGGTGGTGACGGTGCTGCCGGGCGGGGTGTGTACCCGCGCGTTGGTCAGCAGGTTCGCCAGCACCTGGTGCAGCCGGGCAGGATCGCCGGGCACCCGGATGACCTGGTCGGGCAGGTCGAGCTGCCAGCGGTGGTCGGGGCCGGCGACGTGCGCGTCGCTGACCGCGTCCACCACCAGGGCGGTGAGGTCGACCGACTCGACCGCCAGCGGGCGGCCGGAATCCAGCCGGGCCAGCAGCAGCAGGTCGTCGACGAGGCTGGTCATCCGGGTGCTCTCCGACTCGACCCGGCGCAGGGCGTGCGCCACGTCGGCCGGTACCTGATCGTGGCCGCGTCGGGCCACCTCGGCGTAGCCGCGGATCGCGGCCAACGGCGTACGCAGTTCGTGGCTGGCGTCGGCGACGAACTGGCGTACCCGGGTCTCGCTGGCCTGACGGGCGGCGAGCGCGGCGGCGACGTGCCCGAGCAGCCGGTTGAGCGCGGCACCGACCTGCCCCACCTCGGTACGCGGGTCGGTGTCGGCGGTCGGCACACGTTCGGAGAGCGCCACCTCACCCCGGTCCAGCCGCAGTTCGCTGACCCGACCGGCGGTGGCGGCGACCCGCCGCAGCGGACGCAGGGTGGCCCGGACGATCACCGTGGCGGCGGTGCCGGCGACGAGCAGCCCGGCGGCGGTGACCCCGGCCTGAGCCAGCACCATCCACCACACGGTCTCCTGCACCCCGGACAGCGGCACGCCGAGCACCCGGACGGCGCCGGCGGTGGACTGCCGGGCGACGAGCCGGTAACTGCCCCGGTCGCCGAGGTCGCGAGTGTGCGCGCGGCCGTCGGTGGGCACCGCGGCCAACGCGGCGACCTCATCGACCGGTACCGAGCGTTCCTGCCGGTCGGCAAGCGTCCACGCCTCGGTGACCTGCCCGTCGACGACGCGGGCGTTGATCGTGCCGGGCGGGAAGCCGCGCGGCACCCGGACGTCGTTCCAGGACGGGGCACCCGGTCCCGGCTCCCAGGGCGTCCCGGCGCGCATCCCCGCCATCGGGATCAGTTGCTCGTCGAGCCGGGAGACCAGGAACTCCCGCAGCGCCGCCGTGGTGATCCCGCCGATGGCCAGGCTGACCACGGCCAGCAGGGCGACCAGGGTGACCACCAGGCGGGTGCGCAGGGACCACCCCGCCACCCAGCGGCGCAGCACGCTCACTCCGCCGGTTTGAGCAGGTATCCGGCGCCACGCAGCGTGTGGATCATCGGCTGCCGACCGGCGTCGATCTTCTTGCGCAGGTACGAGATGTACAGCTCGACCACGTTGGCCTGGCCACCGAAGTCGTAGTTCCACACCCGGTCGAGGATCTGCGCCTTGCTCAACACCCGACGGGGGTTGCGCATCAGGTACCGCAGCAGCTCGAACTCGGTGGCGGTCAGGGTGATCAGCTGACCGCTCCGGCGTACCTCGTGGCTCTCCTCGTTCAGGGTGAGGTCACCGACGGTCAGCACCGCGTCCTGCCGGGCGGTGACGGCGAAGCCGGAGCGACGCAGCAGGGCGCGCAGCCGGGCGATCACCTCCTCCAGGCTGAACGGCTTGGTCACGTAGTCGTCGCCGCCCACGGTCAGCCCGGCGACACGCTCCTCCACCGCGTCCCGGGCGGTCAGGAAGAGCACCGGCACCGTGGCGTCGTCCTCGCGCAGCTTGCGCAGCACCTCGAAGCCGTCGAGGTCGGGAAGCATCACGTCGAGCACCACGGCGTCGGGCTGGAACTGGCGGGCGGCGCGGATCGCGCCCATGCCGTCACCGGCCGTACGCACCTGCCAGCCCTCGTAGCGCAGGGCCATCGACAGCAGGTCGGTCAGGGTCGGCTCGTCGTCGACCACCAGCACCCGGACCGCTTCGCCGTCGGGTCGGCGCAGCTCGACCCGTCCCGGCCCGGCCTCCCTCTCGGTCATCATGACCTCATCATGGTCCGGCGCGTTGGAGACGGCTTGTGCGGACTCTGTGAGCCAGCTGTGCGTACCGGTGGGTCATTCGGTCACCCCGACCGGGTCGGTGCGCACGTAGCGCATCGTCCAGACCGTGCCGTCGGGCCGCTGGCGGGCGTAGAGGTGGTCGGCGGCCGGCGTGGGCGCCGCCTCCGGTCGCCGCAGCACCCACAGGCGGGGCGGAGCACCGTCGGGGCCGGCCGGTAGCTCCCGAACCAGGTCGTGGGCCGGGCCACCGACAAAACGTACGGTCACCTCACTCATCACCCGTATCCCTCCAGACTCCCTGGTATCGCGCTCCCGGCTCGCACGCTAACGCACCGACCGCGATCTCAGGCCGGTTTGCCCTGATCGGCGGCGGGGTACGGGTGCCGAAGCCGCCGGTGAGGCGGGCGCGAGGCGAGGGCAAGGGGCGGTCGATGAGAACGCTGGACGGGCGGTACCGGCTCGAACAGCGCATCGGTGTCGGCGGCATGTCGGAGGTCTGGCGGGCCCACGACACGGTGCTGGACCGGCCGGTGGCGGTCAAGCTGGTGTCCCCGGATCAGCCGGACGGCACGGTGTCGGTGGAACGGATCCGGGCCGAGGCGCGGTCCGCCGCCCGGTTGGCGCATCCCAACATCGCCAGCGTGCACGACTTCGGCACCTGCGCCACCATTCCCGGCCGGGAGACGCCCTACCTGGTGATGGAGCTGGTGCAGGGCGAGACGCTCGCCGCCCACCTGCGCGCCGGCCCGCTGGACTGGCGCATCGCGGTGCGGGTGTGCGCGGAGGTGAGCGCCGCCCTGGCCGCCGCGCACGGGCACGGCATCGTGCACCGCGACGTCAAACCGGCAAACGTCATGCTCACGCCGACCGGGGTCAAGGTGCTCGACTTCGGCATCGCCACGCCCGCCGGGACCGCCGACACCGCCGGCGAGGGCATGGTCGTCGGTACGCCGGCCTACCTGGCCCCGGAACAGCTGCGCCGGGCGCCCAGCACGCCGGCGGCCGACATGTACGCCCTCGGCGTACTGCTCTACTACTGCCTGACCGGGCGACTGCCGTACACCGCCGACAGTGTCACCCAGCTGCTCGGGCCGCAGCGGCGGCAGCCGCCGCAGCCGCTGCCCGAGGTGCCCGGGCTGCCCGCCGAGGTGGCCGAGATGTGTCGGCGCTGCCTCGCCGAGGAACCACTGCTGCGGCCGAGCAGCCTGGTCGCGGCGCTGCTGCTGGCCGAGGTGGTGGACGCCCGGGTGTACGTGCCGATGCACGAGCCGCTGCTGCCGCGACAGCGCGCGGTGAGCCCGTGGACGGAGCAGGCGGCCGCCGAGGCCACCGAGGCGGTGGTCGGGGCCCAGTGGAGCCGGCAGGGCGGGTGACTTCGGTTTCACCGGGGCGGCGTCGGGTAGCCGGGCGGTGAGTGACGGGAGGAACGCGATGCCGAGTTCCTGGCTGAACGAGGTTGCCGCCGCGACCGCCGAGGGCGGTCACATTCACACCGACGACGAGGCGCTGTCCACCACCCTCGCCTCACCGCTGGCACCACACAGCACGGGGCTGACCCCCTCGCAGCTGCTCGCCGCCGCGTACGCGTCCTGCCTGCACCATGCCGCGGTGGAGGCGGCCGGCGGGATCACCGACGAGGCCCACACCGTGCAGGTACGCGCGGAGGCCAAGCTGGGTCGCGACGACGACGGGCGGTACCGGGCCGACGTGCACGCCTCGATCTCCTCGGTCGGTCTGAGCCGTGAGCAGCTCGCCGAACTGGTCGAGCACGCCGACCGGCTGTGGCCGTTCTCCCGCGACGACGGCGGCCGCCACCGGCTCACCGTCACCCCGGCCGAGAACGGGCGACACTAGGCAGTCATCGTCAGGGCGGCCGAGGCGGCCGCCCTGGGGGGCCGATAACAGGGTCGACCGTTCGGTGGATGCCGACCAATGCGGTCAAGACCTCGACCATGATCACCTTTTCCTGCCGGTTTCCGATGACATTCCGGTCATGGCGGAAATGGCAGGTTGCTGCTGATCGTCGGCTATCGACGCCGCTGAGGGGAATCACCCGGCCGTTAGCCGCAAAATGTGACTCATGCCATCAAGCCACCCGGATGGCATGGCGCCGAGACCTCTCTAACCTCGGCGGATGCACCCCGACGACGACTTCGACCAGAAGCTGCCCCCACAGCAACAGGCAAGCCAGTCGGCCGATGGTTCATCACCCGAAAGGGTGACCGGCCGGCATCGCGCCGCGATTGCGCCCCGTCGCGGCATCGCCGCCGCACTGGGCGGCACCGGGCTGCGGGTGGCCCTGGCCACCGGCGTGGCCTGCTGCCTCGGCGTGACCGCGGTGGCGGTGGCATCGACCCGCGACACCGACGAAGCTCCCCGCCCTCAGGTGGCCGAGGCCGTGGCCGACCGCGTGCTGGCCGCCGAGGACGGTGCCGCCTCCCGATCCCTGGAACGCACCAGCCCCTCCCCCACACCGTCGAGCAGTCCCAGCCCGTCCGCCTCTCCCACCGCCAAGCCGTCCGCCACCCCGAAGCCGAAGAAGACGACGGCCAAGCCGACGAAACCACCCCGCCCCAGGCCGGTCGCCGGGCTGACCCAGGCGCAGATGGACAACGCCAAGGTGATCGTGGATGTCGGCGTCGACATGAAGATCCCGCGCAAGGGCCTGGTCGTCGCCGTCGCCACCGCGATGCAGGAGAGCACCCTGCTCAACTACGCCAGCGGTGTGCTGCCCGAGTCGCAGAACTACCCCCACCAGGCCATCGGCTGGGATCACGACTCGGTCGGGCTGTTCCAGCAACGCCCGAGCAGCGGCTGGGGCACCGTCCGCGACCTGATGCGTCCCGCGTACTCGGCCCGCGCCTTCTACGAGGCCCTGCTGGAAGTGCCCGGCTGGGAGCAGATGAGCCTGACCCTGGCCGCGCAGGCCGTGCAGATCTCCGCCTTCCCGTACGCGTACGCCCAGCACGAGGAGCGGGCGAACACCATCGTCGCCGCACTCCTGAGCTAGGACGGGTCAGGGGCGCTGCTTGGGCAGCACGACCACCCGGCCGAAGAACTCGTCGATGCGGTGCACCACGTCGTTGAAGTCGTCGAGGTCGATCGGCTTGGTGACGTACGCGTTGGCCTGCAGGGTGTAGCTGCTGATGATGTCCGTGTCCGCGTTCGACGTGGTCAGTACGACGATCGGAATGGTGCGCAGATCCGCGTCGCCCTTCACCTCGCCCAGCACCTGACGCCCGTCCATCCGGGGCATGTTGAGGTCGAGCAGGATCACGTCCGGGCGGTGCGCGTCGGTGTGCCGGCCCTCGCGGCGCAGGAACTCCATCGCCTCCTGACCGTCGCCGACCACGTCGATGACCTTGTCGACGTCGGAGGCGGAGAGCGCCTCCTCGATCATGAGCACGTCACCCGGGTCGTCGTCCACGACGAGGATGCGAACCGGGTCAAGGGTACGAGCGGCCATCATTACCTGCCTCAGGTCGGCGAGGACGGGATCTGCGATCCTATGCTGGCGGGGAATCTAGCCCATTCCGACACGGTCGTCCGGTCCCGGGTCGGCAGATCCGTACCCGAGCACATCAGCCAGGCCGGTCACCTTGAGCACCCGTTCCACCCGACCGGTCGCGCCGGTGATCCGCAGCCAACCGCCCTGCTCGGCAGCGCGGTTGTCGCCGCGTACGAAGACGGCGATCCCGGTCGAGTCACAGAACGTCAGCTCGGCCAGGTCGATCAACAACCGTCGCTGCCCGGCGGCGGCCAACCGGTCGATCGCCTCGTTCAACTCGGGGGCGCTGCTCATGTCGAGCTCGCCGGCGAGACGGAGGCGGGCCGGTCCGCCACCGTCACGATCGGCGTACGTGACGGTGAACGCCACGACAATCCCCTCTCGCCGCACGGGACGAATGCTTGCAGTGCGGCAAGTATAGTGCGTGCCACACGGCGGGCGGCATTTTACGCCTCCGACGGAAGGGGCCGACGCCCTGCCGCCGGCAGCGACGCGCCACCGGCTCGCAGGTACGCTCCGGCGCGCGGAAAGTCGTGCAGCACGCCCGCGTAGTGCCGCAACGTCGCACCCACCGCGGCGGCCGGCACTCCTCGACTGGCCAGAATGGTCACCAGCCACTCGACGAACTCGGTGAACAACGAGCCGTCGTCGACGTAGAGCGCGGCGGCGAGGAAGTCCAGGATGTAGCCGAGATCGCTGACCGTCGAGTCGAACTGGGCCGGGGTGTAGTCGCCGAAGCCCGGCATCCGCTGCGCCAGGTCGGCCAGCGCGCTGTCGATCAGTTCGCCACGTCGACCGACCAGGCCGGCGTACTCGTCGTCGGCGAGGTGGGCCAGGTCGGCCGGCGCCACGGCCCGCAGCACCCGCTCGTCGCCGAGCAGGTCGGCGGCGGTGGGACCGTCCGGCGCCCAGGCCACTCCGAGGCGACGCGCCCAGCGGCCGTCCGCGCCGAAACCCCGGCCGCCGACCACGACCGGCACGTCCGAACGCTGACACGCCTCGATCATCCGGTGGGCCTGGGGCAGGCGCATCGGCAGCGCGCAGGCCAACGCGACCGCGTACGCGTCGTGCCGGTGCAGGTACGACACCAGATGCGCGGCAGGCACGCTGGCCCCCAGGAAGGTCACCTGCCAGCCCCGCAGCCGCAGCACCTCGGCGACCAGCCGCGCCGGCAGGGCGTGCCACTCACCGTCCATACAGGCCACCACGATCCGACCGCGGTCGCCTCGGGGATTGGCGTACGCGGCGATGGCCGCCACCACCCGCTCGCTGACGTGCGTGGCCGCGTGTTCCTGGGCCACACTCCACTCGTTGCGCGCCCACCGCTCCCCCACCTCGGCCTGCGCCGGTGCGACCAGATCCAGCAGCACCCGGTCGGCAGGCACGCCCGCGTCGAGCAGTTCCCGGGCCACCTCGACGGCGGCCGGTTCGTCGGCTTCGGCGAGGCAGTGCAGATAGCGCGGGTAGAGCGCTGCGGGAGAGATGCCCGTCGTCGCCATGGTCACGAGGTCGTCGCCCCTTCCCGCACCACCGGAGTCGGAGTGGGCACCGCGTGCAGGTGCCGGTGTGGCCGGGTGCCGGTGGCACGCAGCGCCAGCACCGCGATGTCGTCGTGGTCGCGCTGGGCCAGCCAGTCGCAGGTGATCTGCTCGACCCGTTCGGCGAGCGCCGGCGCCGGCATCCGCTGGCAGCCGGTCAACGCCTGCATCAGGCGCTCGGTGCCGAGTTGCTCCGCGCCCCGGCGACCGCCGCGTGCCTCGGTCACCCCGTCGCTGTAGAGCAGACAGGTCTCGCCGGGGGCGAGCCGGGTGGAAACCTGGCTGACCCGTGGGTCCGGGACCACCCCGATGAGCATCCCGTTGAGCGGGAGCTGTTCCACCTCACCGGAGGACCGCACCACCAGCGGAGGCAGGTGGCCTCCGCCGGCCAGCGTCAACACCAGGCCGCCGTCACGGTGCGGCCGGACCACACCCAGCACCATCGTGGCGAACCGGCCCTGCCCGTGCGCCAGGGTGCTCTCCAGCAGCGCGTCGTTGAGCAGCCGCAGCAACCGGGCCGGCTGCGCCTCGATGCGGTGCAGCGCATGCAGGCACTGGCGCAGCTGGCCGGTGAAGACGGCGGCCTCCACCCCCTTGCCCGAGACGTCGCCGAGAAAGAACACCGAGCCACCGTCGGGCAACCGGTGGGAGCCGTAGAAGTCGCCGCCGATGCGCAGACCGGCCTGCGCCGGCCGGTACGCCGTGCCCCACTGCACGCCCGGCACCTCCGCCGGCTCCACCGGCAGCAGGCTCGCCTGCAACGTGTCGGCCACCTCGGCCTGGTTGCGGTAGAGCAGGGCGGTGGTCAACGCCGCGCCGGCCCGGTCGGCGAAGGCCCGCAGCAGGTCGAGATCGTCGTCGGTGTACCAGTGGGCCGCCGGCCGGGCCACCAGCAACACGCCCACCGGCGCGTCCCGACCGGGCAACGCCACCAGTCGGACACTGGCGTCGGCGGCGTCGATGCCGGGCAGCCAGCCCGCTTCGACGGCCTGTTCGGCGAGCCAGTCGACGGTGTGCGGCTGCACACCGTGCAGGCTGTCGATGACGGCTGCGGGCAGCTCCGCCGCGGCCAGCACACCCCGGTCCAGAGTGGGCAGATCGTCCTCGGCCCGGCGGGCTCGCCACCACCGGGCCCGCCCGGAGCGGGGTGCCAGGATCAGCACGGCCGCCTCGGCCAGCGTCGGCAGGGCGAGCCGCACCACGGCAGCGGCGGCGCGGTCGGGGTGCAACGGGTTGCCGAGTTTCTCCCCCACCACGGCCAGGAACGCCGAGCGGGCGCGTTCGGCCGCCAACTCGTCGGCCGGGCCGCTGTCTTCGCTGACGTCCTCGACGTACCAGCAGGTCGGGCCGGCGGAGAGCGGCACCCGCCGGACCCGCAGCCGACGTCCGTTGCGCACGATCTCGGCGGTCGAGCCGTCCAGTGCGTCGAATACGGCGCAGGAACCACCCACGACGATCTCCGGAAGCAGCCGCTGCGCGACCGGGCTCACCTGCCACACCACGCCGTCCGGGCCGCACAGCACCAGCCCTTCCCGGAGGTGCTCGACGATCTCCGGCCAGCCGGCGAACTCCGACGAATCGATGGTGGGCGGGGCGGCGGTGGACGCGGCAGGACTCCACGCCGGGGCCTGCGGGGCACTCGGCGTGAACCGTCCGTCGCCGGGGTCGATGTCCCTGACGTCGGCACCAGTCACCAGGTGAGCCCCACTCCTTCTCGATGCCGCACCCGCGCGCCGCGGTGTGCCTGGTCGCGTTCCGTCACCAGGGTACGCCGGTGTCGGCGCACCGCCAGTCGAGCGACGCTCCGACGCTACCGGCCGCCCCTCAGTCAGGGCGACGACGAGGTTGTTACGATCCGGACGCCCCTGCCCGCCCGCCAGCCGCGGAAGGCGTGATCGTTGCTGTCCCACGGTCGAAGGCCCGAGACCACGCCACTGAGCGTGATCGTCGACCGGTCCGATCCCGACATGCCGGTGATTCGGGTGGGCGGCGATCTCGCCTACACCACCGCGAGCCCGCTGCGTTCGGAGATCGACCGGGAACTGCAGGCCGGTCCCGCCACGCTCGTGCTCGACTTCGCCAACCTCCAGTTCATCGACAGCACCGGGCTCAGCATCATCGTGCACACCTGGCGTGAAGGCCTGCGCGACGGCGTGACCCTGCGGCTGCGCGCGGTGCCTCGGTTCCTGGAGACCATCTTGGACATGACCGGGGTCACCAACCTGCTCGCCCGCTCGACGACCGGCGACGCGCCGCTCGGCACCGAGCCGGACGGACAACCCACGGTCACCGCCTGAACGATCCGCATGGTCGGCGGAACGCCGGCCCGTTCGCGTGGCGGTGAATCGCGCACCCCCGCGACTTGCGTTCCGCGGCGGGGCTGGGAGCATGGAGGCATGTCCTCCCAGCTGTTGGCCATCGAGGTCAGCCGGTTCGATGTCGGACGTGCGGAGCTGCGGCTCACCGGTGACCTGGACTTCGACAGCGCTCCGGAACTGATCAGCGCCGTCGAGAAGCTACGCCGGGACGGCTACCGGCACCTCCTCATCGACCTGGCCGGAGTGGCGATCTGCGACTCCTCAGGTCTGAGTGCGCTCGTAGTGGCCCACCGGGGCGGTCCGGTCCCGATCCGGCTGGTCGGCATCAACCCCAACCTCCGACAACTGCTCGACCGCACCGGTCTGGCCGAGTTGCTCCAGGTCTCGCCCGCCGACGGCGGCGACGCGCAGGCCGCCGGCTGACACCGGCGTCGGGGGTGCCCCCGACCCTGGGACCAGGGGCCGGGGGCCGGAGGATGGCTCAGGGCGCCGTCACGACCGATCCGGCACGACGGGCCTCGGGCATCGGCTCCGCGTCGTCGGGCGGGCCCGAATCCGGCGTCTGGAACAGATAGCGGACGAACTCCGCATCTGTTCCGCCGTCACCGGGCCACTGTCCCGCGCAGTCGACGCCGATCACCTCACGTCCGGTGCCGTCGGCATCTTCCAGCAGCGCCCACAGACTCACCGGATAGCAGCGGGTGTTCTCGGGGGCCAGTCGCCAGCGGGCGTACCAGCCGGGCCGAGCCGGGACGATCTCGACAATCCGCTTCATCATGACCTGCCCTTCCGCCGTGCCTCGGAAGATCTCCGGTCCGCTGCGATCATCGACGCCGGTCGGGTGAGCGGCCCTCACCCGGCCGGGATGAAGCGTGCCTGCCCGCGCCGTCTTGCGATCCGGGCCGATCGTTTCGTTCCCGGTAGCGGTGGGAAGGCCACCGACGAAGCCCGAAGCAGCACACCAGCGGAAGCGAGGTGTCAGCATGCGCAAGCAGATGGAGGGCGACAACCAGCGGCGGCGGGCGCTGGCCCGGCAGGCCCGTGAACGCGGCCGGCAGGCCGCCGACACGGGCGCCAGCCTGAGCGCGTCGAAGCAACTCACCCATCTCGACCAGTCCCGACGGTCCGGCCCACCGGCGGCCGGTCAGCGCCACAAACCGAACACCACGCGAGGTGGTCCCGCTCCGCCGTCGGCCGGTGTCCCGCAGACCAGCCGACCGCTGCCCGAGGCGGGCGTGGGCAACCCCGGCGTCACCACCATGGGCTACCAGGATCTCGTCGCGGACGTCGGCCGGCGAGCCGGCGTCGACTTCCGCACCGCGAAGGTGGGTGTGGAGTCGACGGTGCTCGTGCTGGCCTGGGCGCTGGGCACGGCCGAGCGTCAACGTCTGCTGGCGGCGGTGCCGGCGTCGCTGCACGACGTCGTGCCGGTCGACGGCATCGAACGGCGCGAGGATCTGCCCGGCTTCCTGTCCGAGGTGGGGCGGATCAGCGGCCGCAGTCCTGAGCAGGCCCGTTACCAGGCCGAGGCCACCCTCGCGGCGCTCGCCGAGCGCGACGGGGACCTGGTCGAGTCGCTGCACGTGCCGGACCAGTTGCGGGAACTGCTGGAACCGATGGCCGTCGGCGGTGGCCTGGTCGGCGCCAGTAGCGCCACCGCGCCGCTGACCGGCTCGGAACTGGCCGCCGCGCTCGATGCTCTGCCGTACTGGTCGGGCGACGACGACGTGCTGACACGCACCCTTGAGCTGCCGTCGGACAATCTCGACCGGGTGCTGGACCGGCTCGACCAACTCCGCGTCCAGACCGGTCGGGGGCCGCGTATCGGCCGGGCGGACCCGACCACGGCGGTGCTCACCGTCCGCACCGGTAATGCCGGTGGGGTGACCGCGCTGGATGTCGATCTGGCCCACACGATCGACGCCGCCATCGACGAGGCGGGCGCGGGCCTGAACGCCGGCTGAGCCGGCGTCCGGCCGGATCGAGCGGGCCGGTGAGGCGGGCAGCAGGAACGAGGCCGGTGGGCACCCCGTCCACCGGCCTCGTGGCCTGTCCGTTCTGATCACCGCACCGGTCCGTACCGGCTCAGTGCGCCCAGGCGGGCACCTCCGGCGAGGTGCTCTCCAGCGGCACCGCATCGGCCGGCACGAGGCCCAGTTGGGCCGCCGAGCGGGGCAGCGCCGCGTCCAGCACCCAGTCGGCGCTCACCCTGGCCCGGTTGCCGGGCATGGCCAGCAGGTGGTAGCCGCGGGTGACCGCCTTCGCCGGCAGGCCGGACAACGGCACGTTGAGCGGGTTGGCCGCGGCCTGCTTGCCGCCCAGATCGACCACCCAGCCCAGGTCGTGGTGCTTGTACGGGCGACGACGGCCCTGACCGTAGGAGGCGGCGATGTTGTGCGCGGCGAGCCGGCCCTGGCGCTGGGCGTGCTGCGCGGTCATGGTGCAGATCTCGCCCGGCCGGGTCAGATCCGGCACCGCGGCGGCGTCACCGCAGGCGTACACCTCGGGGAAGCCGGGGACGTTGAGGTACTCGTCGACGACCAACCGCCCCTTCTCGGTACGCAGACCCAACTGCGCCACGAACGGGTCGGGGCGTACCCCGACGCACCAGACCAGCGAGCAGGTGGGCACGTACTCCCCATCGGTGAGCTTGACGCCGTCGGCGGTCGCCACCGCGACGGAGGTGCCCATCCGGACATCCACACCGCGTCGACGCAGCACCCGGTCCGCGGTGCGCGACATCCGCCGGTCCAACTCGGGCAGCACCCGCGGCGCGACGTCCAGCAGCATCCACTTCGGGCGGATCTTCAACCGGGGTCGCTGGCTGGCGAGTTCATCGGTGAAGAGCTGCCCGTGCGCGGCCACCTCCGTACCGGTGTAGCCGGCACCGACCACGACGAAGGTCGACCGGGCCTGCTGCTCGGCCGGGTCCGTCGCCTGCTCGGCCAGCTCGATCTGCCGGATCACGTGGTCGTGCAGGTACAGCGCCTCGGGCAGGCCGCGGAAGCCGTGCGCGTACTCGGTCACCCCGGGGATCGGCAGAAGCTTGTTGACGCTGCCGACGGAGAGGATCAGCCGGTCGTACGCCAGCCGGTTACGGTCCCCCTCGGGCTGGGTGAAGCCGACCCACCGGTTCTGCAGATCGACGTGATCGGCCTCGCCGATGACCACGCGGACGTCGCCCAGCGTGCCGGTCAGCGGCACGGCGATCCGGCCGGGCTCCACCACACCCGCCGCCACCTCGGGCAGGAGAGGCAGATACAGGAAATAGTCGGTCGAGTTGAGCAGGACGATCTCGGCCCGGCCGCGGGCCAGCCGGCTCAGCGTCTTCGCCGCGTGGTAACCGGCGAACCCGGCTCCCACGATCACCACACGAGGTTTCGTCATCTCGGACCGGTTCCCGTGGATGACTGAGACAAACGTCCACGCCGGCCCGGTCACCCTCCGGCGGACACCTGCGGCAGCGGCAGCTGGAGCAGGGCGGTCCCGCGCAGGTCCAGGAAGGCTCGGTCCGGCGCGCGGACCAGTCGCATCATCACCTCGGCGCAGGTCGGGCAGCGCACCACGAGCCCCGGTGCGTGCGAGTAGACCCGCAGGGCGGCGACCGGGCCGGTGGTGCCGCAGTGGGCGCATCGGCCGGTGGCCGTGCTCACGTCGACCGCGAACACCTCCCCCAACGGGCCGTCGAGCATGTTGCCGTCGACGTACGGCAGCGTGGTCATACCGGGCCTCCTTCACTCAGCCGCTCGGGCGGCACTCAGCCGGTCGGGTACTTCCTCAGCCGGTCGGGCCGAAGCGTTCGGTCCGCACCAGGCGGGCCGGGTGTCCCAACCCGACGAGCAGGTCGGCGACGGTCTCCACGAACCCGGTGGGGCCGCAGACGTACACCCGGGGTTCCAGCTCCGGCGGCCAGCCGTGGGTGTTGACGTCGGCGAGGCCGATCCGGTGCGGCCGGTCCGGCCACTGCTCGGGCGCCTCACGGGTGTAGACGTACGCCACGTCGAGGCCGGCATCGTCACGGACCCGCTGCCGCAACTCCTCGGCGTAGAACACGTCGTCCGGGGTGCGTACGGAATAGATCAACCGGAACGGGACGCGGCTGCCCGCCGCCCGGCGGGCCCGGATCATGGCCATCAGCGGCACCACGCCCGACCCGCCGGCGACCAGCAGCACCGGTTCGGTCTGCTGCGGTCGCCAGATGAACCAACCGCCCAGCGGCCCACGAACCTCCACCGGGTCGCCCACCTGATAGCCGTCCACCAGGAACGGCGACACCTCGCCGTCGGGCACCCGCTGCACGGTCACCTCGATCCGGTCGCCGTCGGCGGGACCGGCCAGGGAGTACGAGCGGGCCGCCTGGTAGCCGTCGGGGGCGGTGAGGCGGATGTCGACGTGTTGGCCGGGCAGGTGGCCGGGCCAGTCCGGCACCTCGAGCACCAGGGTCTGCGCGGTCGCCGTCTCGACCCGGCGGCTGACCAGCCGAGCCGGCTGCCAGCGCATCCGCGCGCTCAATCGCCCTGGTACCGCTGCTCACGCCACGGGTCACCGTAGTCGTGATAGCCGGCGGTCTCCCAGAACCCGGGGGTGTCCTCGTGGCCCAGGTGGATGCCGCGCACCCACTTGGCGGACTTCCAGAAGTAGAGGTGCGGCACCAGCAGCCGGGCCGGACCGCCGTGTTCGGCGGGGAGGTCCTCCCCGTCGAAGGTGTGCACCAGCCAGGCCTGCCCGTCGAGCAGGTCGTCAAGCGGCAGGTTGGTGGTGTAGCCGCCGTAGCAGTGCGCCAGGGCGTAGTCGGCGGCGGTGTCCACGTCTTCGAAGAGGGTGTCCAGCGACACCCCCTGCCAACTGGTGCCGAGCTTCGACCAGCGGGTGACGCAGTGGATGTCGACGGTCGGCGTCTGTTGAGGCAGCGCCATCATCTGGTCCCAGCTCCACCGGTGCTCGGTGCCGGCCTCGGTGGTGATGACGAACTCCCAGGTGTCACGCGGCACCTTCGGCGTGGGACCGGCGGAGAGCACGGGGAAGTCCGGTGTCAGGTACTGCCCGGGCGGCAGATCCGGGGCAGCGGAACGCGGCCGACCCGAGAAGCCCGGCGTGATGATTCCCACCGCTCAGTCCTACCACGCCCGAAAGTACGCCGGGCCTGCTTCGCAGGCCGGCCCGGCGTGTCCGGTCACCGTCGTTCGGTGACGACCTCCTTCGACCCGGGTACGACGTTGCGGGTGGCCCGCAGGCTGGTGATGGTGACGATGATCAGCACGGCGACGATGACCATCAGGGATATCTCGGTGGGGATGATCGGGACGCTCTCCCAGATGCCGTGCGCCCAGTGCAGGCCGAGCTTGACGCCGATGAAGGCCAGGATGATCGCCAGACCGTAGCTGAGATGCACCAGCCGGCTCAGCGCCGCGTGCAGCACGAAGTACAGCGCCCGCAGGCCGAGCAGGGCGAAGGCGTTGGTGGCGAAGACGAGGTACGGGTCCTCGGTGATGCCGTAGACCGCGGGCACCGAGTCGACGGCGAAGACCACGTCGGTGGCGAGGACCGCCACCACCACCAGCGCGAGCGGAGTCAACGCCCGGCGACCGTCGACCCGGACGGTCATCTTGGTGCCGTGGTACTCGTTGACCACCGGCATGAACCGGCGCAACAGGCGCACCGAGCGCATGTTGGCGATGTCGACGCTCTGCTCGTGGCCGGTAAAGGCGTCCCGGAGCAGTTTGGCCGCGGTGAACAGCAGGATCAGCGCGAAAATCAGGAAGGCGAAGTCGAGCGTCTGCAGCGCCGCCGCGCCGAGGGCGATGAAGATGCCGCGCAGCACCAGCGCACCGGCGATGCCGAACAGCAGCACCCGCTGAGCGAGCACGCTCGGCACCGCGAAGGCGGCCAGCAGCAGCATGAAGACGAAGAGGTTGTCGACCGACAGCGACTTCTCGACCAGGTAGCCGGCGAGGTAGTCGATGCCCTCCCGCCTGCCGTACTGGGACCAGACCCAGGCGCCGAAGGCCAGCGGCAGGGCTATGTAGAAGGCGGACCAGCCGAGTGCTTCCTTCAGCGACACCTCGTGCGGGCGCCGGGTCACCACGAAGTCGAGCACCAGCAGCGCGATGACTCCGGCAATGGTGATCGCCCAGAGCGAGGGCGTGCCGATTGACTGCAAACCGGCAGCTACGTACGACATTTCGGACATTTGGGGCCTCCTCGAACACCGTGTCATGTTCGAGGTCTCCTTCACCCACGGAATCGTGGGCAACCACCCGAGGCGCACCCTGGGCACGCCGTACTGACCGGTATGGTTCGTGGGAAGTACTCCCCTCGTCCCGACAAGGTTAGGACAGCCCGAACCGGCCCGCCAGGCGGGGCGGGCGGGTCGCGTCACACCGGCGCGGAAGCGAGCCCTTATCGTGACCGAGATGACCGCTGAGCTGCCGACCGGCCCGTTGACAGGCGTACGCGTCATCGAGCTGGCCGGCATCGGACCCGGCCCCTTCGCCGCGATGATGCTCGCCGATCTCGGCGCCGATGTGATCCGGGTGGACCGGGTCGGCGACGTGGACCCGAGCGGCTTCGGCACCCCGCACCCGGACCTGCTCAACCGGGGGCGTCGCTCGATCGCCGTGGACCTCCGGTCGACCGACGGCCGGGAGGTGGCGCTGGCCCTGATCGGCGACGCCGACGCCCTGATCGAGGGTTTCCGCCCGGGCGTGACCGAACGGCTCGGCCTCGGCCCGGCCGACTGCCACGCGGTCAACCCGCGACTGGTGTACGGCCGGATGACCGGCTGGGGGCAGGACGGCCCGTACGCGCCGTACGCCGGACACGACATCACCTACCTGGCCCTGACCGGTGTCCTGCACGGCATCGGCCGGGCCGCAGAGCCGCCGGTGCCCCCGCTCAACCTGCTCGGCGACTTCGGCGGCGGCGGCATGATGCTGGCCCTGGGCGTCGTGGCCGCGCTGTACGCGGTACGCGGCGGCGCGGCCGGTCAGGTGGTCGACGCGGCGATCGTGGACGGCGTCGCGGTGCTCAGCACCCAGATTCACGCGCTGCGCCGGCTGGGCATGTGGCAGGACCCTCGGGGGGTGAACCTGCTCGACGGCGGCGCCCCGTTCTACGACAGCTACGAGTGCGCCGACGGCCGGTACATCGCCGTCGGCGCGTTGGAGCCGAAGTTCTACGACGAACTGGTCCGTCGCACCGGTTTCCCGCTGCCGCCCGACGAGGCGCCCGACCGCACCGACCCGGCGAACTGGCCGGCCCTGCGGGCTGCCTGGGCGCGGCTGTTCCGCACCCGGCCCCGGGACGAGTGGGCGGCCCTGCTCGCCGCCTCCGACTCCTGCCTGGCACCGGTGCTCGACTGGCAGGAAGCACCGGAGCACCCGCAGCTGGCCGCCCGGCGGACCTTCGTCGTCCACGACGGGGTACGCCAACCGGCACCGGCCCCCCGGTTCTCCGGCAGCCCCACCGCGGTACGTCGACCACCACCGTGGCCCGGTGAACACACCGACGAGGTGCTCGACGAGATCGGCTACCCGGCGGACCAGGTGGCGCAACTGCGGGCCGCCGGCACGGTCGGCTGAGCCCGCCCTGCCCGGCATCGTGCCGCCGTGACGTGCCGGCCGTCGGTCAGCGGCGGCGCAGGGTGGCGCCGGGGGCCATCGCGGGCTCGACGATGTCGCGGTAGTCGCGGGGCAGTTGCACGACCAGCTCGTCGAACTCGCCGCCGGTCACCGCCTCACGGATGGTGATGAACACCGCGCTGATCACGTCGCGGGCCGCCGACTCGTCGATCTGGGCGCGCAGCGCCACCCGGGCGACGAACTCGCCGGCGCCGAAGCGCTCCGCCGCCTCGGTGGCGGGTGTCGGTCGCAGCGGCAGCCGCAGCGGCTCGGGCAGTTGAACGGCCAGATCCAGCACCTCGCCACCGGTCAACCGGTCGGCGAGCGTCGCCAGGGTGGCCTCGATCAGCTCCACCGCCCGCTGCGAGGACGTGCTGGTGCGCTGGGCGACCTGATCGACGAACGTGTCGTAGTTCATCGCGTACCCCCTCGCCGCACGGTTACCCGCGGCGACGCGCCGGAAACGGCTGCCGGTTTTCCCGCTTGCGGCGCGTGACACCGGCTCGGCCGGGTAACCGCGCCCGGTCGTGGCGGATCGAAGCCGGGAGGAGCCGACACCATGGCGAGTTACGCCGACGTACTGCACTACCTGTCCAGTTTGGACTATCCCGCCGGCAAGGACGACGTGCTGCGGGAGGCCGAGCGGGAGGGAGCTCCGCCGGACGTGCTGCGTGCCCTGCGCGCGTTGCCACCGGTGGACTATGCCAACGGCCCGGAGGTGGCCCGCTCGGCGGGCATCGAGGCAGCTCCCGAGGTGGACGACGCACAGCGCGCCGCCGCCGGCCGGGACAAGCGTCATCAGCGGGTCTCGCAACACCTGCGCAGCATCTGAAACCGGCGGCGCGGCGGCCGGAGCGTCAGGAGGGCGCCCCGGCCACGAACCGCGACCGGCGGCGCCCCTGAGTAGCCACCTGCCCTGGTGGTGTCCCGTCCGAACCGGTCGGGACCACCAGGCGGCCCACAGATCACCCGAACCGGGTGACTGCTGCTACCGCGAGAATCATACGACACGCATCAGCCGAACGGTCAGCAGGGGGTCGTCGAACGAATATCTCACGCGGGCAGCTCCGCGTACCGGCGCTCCAGGTCGATCCGGGCCAACGCCCCGACCAGCCAGGCCAGCCGTTCCGACTCGCCACCGCCGGCCAGCACGGCGAGATCCTCGGCGGACCGGCCCAGCTTGAGCCGGCGGGCCGCGGCCAACGCCCGCCGGTCGGCCACCGGCGCCACCTCGCCCCACAGCGCCTGGACCTCGCGCAGGAAGAGTTCGACGACCGCGGCGTCCACCCCGGGGAGCGCGGGTGAGCAACTCCCGCTCGCGGTCCGGGTCGTACCCGGCGGCGGAGCGCAGCCGCCGCAGGTCGCCCCGATACCGCTGCACCACGGTACGGGCCAGGTCACCCAGCAGGTCGGCCAGCGCGTCGACGTCACCGCGTTGACCGCGCTCGCGCAGCACCCGGACCAGGTCCTCGTGCAGTGCCCGGGCCAACCGGGCGGCGCTGTCCCACCCGGCGTCCGGCAGTGCGTGCGCGCTGTCCAGGGCCCGCCGGTAGTCGCCGCGGCGAGCCAGCAGGATCGCGAGGCAGAGCAGCTGGAACAGGCTGGCCGGATTGTTTGTCACCCGGAAGCCGTACTGCTCGGCGAAACCTCGACCGCTGCCGGCCAGCCGCCGTACCAGACGCTTCTTGTCCTCGATGGTGGACGTCGCCGTTGCCATGCCGGCTACTACCCGCGCCCGGGCCGCTCACGCCTGCGGTGCAGCCGGTCAGTCCCGCCAGCCGCCGGCCCGGTCCCGGGCCTTGAGGCGGACCGTCGGCAGGGCCGGCGCGGGCAGCGGGGGATCCGGGTCCTCGGCGACCGTGCCGAACCGGCGGCCGGCCATCCAGTCCTCGCGGGCGGCGTGGATCTCCTCGTGGTTGCGACCGACGAAGTTCCACCACATCACCAGCGGCTCCTCGAAGGGGGTGCCGCCGAGCAGCATCAGCCGGGTGCCCGCCGCGCCGCGCAGGGTGAACTCGGTGCGTCCCGTGCCCAGCCAGAGCAGGGCCCCCGGGGCGACCCGTACGCCGTCGACCTCCGCCGCGCCGTCGAGGGCCAGCAGGGCGTACTCGAAGTCGGGCCGCAACGGCAGGCCGACCGGCTCGGTGCCGGCCAGTTCCAGCTGCGCGCCGACCAGCGGGGTGTGCACCCGGGCGGGTGACCGTTCACCCTCCAACTCCCCGACCAGCAGCGTCACGTCCAGCGCCCGGTCGCGCCAGCGGGGCAGCTGCGCGTGGTGGGCGAAGTCGGCCGGGCCGGAGCGGGCCGGGTCCGGCAGCGCCACCCACAGCTGCACGCCGTGCATCAGCGGCGGATGGTCGGCCGGCGACCGCTCGGAGTGGGCGATGCCGTGGCCGGAGGTCATCACGTTGAGCTGCCCCGGACGGATCGGTTGGACGCTGCCGAGGCTGTCCCGGTGCAGGATCTCACCGTCGAGCAGCCAGGTCACGGTCTGCAGGCCGGTGTGCGGGTGCGGCGGCACCTCCATGCCGGGGCGCTGTGCCACGTCGTCGGGGCCGAAATGGTCGACGAAACACCAGGCGCCCACCATCCGCCGGGTGCGTTGCGGCAGCAGTCGCCGGACCGTGGTGTAGCGGCCCAGGGGTACGTCGTGGCCGGGCAGCAGGACGCTGCCGGGATCGACGGTCGCCACCCCGGGCGGTCGGGTCTGCGCCGGCATCGACTCGGTAGGCTCCACGAGCCGACTCTACGCCGACCCACCTCGTCCTCGACGTGGCCCGACCGGCGTCACCCCCGGCGCACGGTGACCAGGTGTGCCCCGGCGACCAGGTCCAGGAAGACCCGGTCGACCGAGCGATCCCACTCCGGCGAGCCGAGCACCGTCCCCGCCGGAACCCCGTCGCGGCGCTCGTCGTACACCTGCACGTCGCCGGCCCCGGCGTTGGCCCGTACCCGCACCGGCGTGCCACCGGCGACCGTGACGTCGAAGACGTTCACCCCACCGGTCACGCGCACCACGGCCGTGCCTCGCGTGCGGGGCAGCCGCAGTTCGGTACGGGTGGCACCACCGGCGAACTCCACATCGGACAGCCGACCCCCGGTCAGATCGAGTCGGCGTTCGGTGGTGCCACCGGTGATCCGTACCTGCCAGGTCACCCGGGCGTTGAGCAGCACCTCCACCTCCCCCGGCCCGTCCGCGAGCTGTTGCATCCGCAGCCGGAGCCGGTCGGCGGTCAACTCCGGGCGGGGCCGCGCGTCGGATTCGGCCGGGCTGGTGATGCGGTACAGCTCCTGGCCCAGGTCCGCCATCCGCAGCTCGAATCGGGTCACGCCGTCGACCAACTCGAAGGTGGCGCGTTCCCGGCCGGCCAGCGGCGCCGTCCGAACCTCCTCGGAGGTCTGCGCCGCCGCGCGGGCCGCGCCACCGAGCCCACCCGAGGATTCGGCGGTGACCTGCGGCTGAGGGCCTTCGCCGGTGAACACCCGACCGAGCCGGTGTGGATCGGACAGGATCACCACCACCGCGCTCGCGCCGAGCCCCAGCACCAGCACCGCGGCGGCGGCCAGCAGCCGCGCCCCGGCCGAGAAGGTCCGCCCGGCATCGCCGGACTCCGCGTCGCTCACGGCCGGATCAGCCGGTCGTCCGGCCACCGGCGCCGGCTGCAGGGTTGTCGGACAGTCCGCGCCCTGCGGTTGCTCGCCCATGCCACGTCCCCTTCCACGGTCCCCTACCAGCAGACACGCAGCAGAGGGCTGGTCGGATCAGCCAACGGCGAGGTCGAATGTCGCACAGCCGACGGCCGATGCCCGCCGGAGAGGTCCGACGGGCACCGGCTACGGCGCGTCCGGGCGCTGCCCGGAGTGCGGGATCAGCGTGCGCCACCCGCCCCGAAGCGGTTGCGCCGCCGCCAGAGCATCGCGCCGAGCAGCATCACACCGCCCGCCGCGACGAGGCCACCGCCGACCTTCATCGGGGTGCCCAGGCTGCTGCCGGTGACCGGCAGGTGCGGCTTCTTCTTGTGCAGCACCCGCAGCTCGGTCGAGGCGCTGCGGTCCGACTCGCGCCCGGTGGCGGTGAAGGTGAGCAGACCGGTCACCCTCGGCGTGTACCGCCGGGTGAAGACGCCGGCGGCGTTCGTCCGGGCGGTGAAGCGGTCGACTGCGGCCGCCTGGAAGGCCACCGGTGTCATGGCGACCGTGCTGCCGTCGCTGCGACGTGCGGTGCCGGCCGCGGGCGCGGCGAGCGGCTGGGCCGTGACCACGATGTCGACCGTCTCGTTCGGCCCGAAGTTGCGGCCGGTGAGGATCACCGTCTCGCCGAGGAAGATGGTCGGCCGGTTCACCGTCAGCGTCGTCACCAGGTTCGGCGGGTACGGCGGTGGTTGAGGCGGATCGGTGACGGTGGGCGATGGCGACGGCTGCGGCTGCGCCGCCCCCGCCACGGCCGGCACGGCCACTACGGCCAGACCGACCGTGAGCGCCATGATGATGCGGGATAGCCGCATTTCTCGTTCCCTCCTACTGTGAACAGCTAGGTGCGGTAACAACTTGGGTGGTCCATGGGGTAGCCGTCGGGGTCAGCCACAGCTCGGCATCTCCGCTGTCCGTCTTGCCGGTGAGCAGGGAGACCTCCAGGGTCTTGCTCCCGCCCGGGCCGATCTCGACGTTCACGGTGGCCACCTGCCGACGCCGTTCGGTGCCGGTGGCCGTCACGGTCTCGTCCCCGTCGAGACGGATGTCGAGCACCGCCCCGCCGGCCGGCGCGTACACCGAGACCAGGGTCCGGACGGTGTACGGGTCCCCCGATCTGGCCAGACCGAGGACCGAGTCGCTGAGCCCGGAGGACGGTGCGGTGGAGCGCATCGTCACCCGCAGGCTCAGTTCGCGGCGGCCCTCGCCCTGGCATTCACCGACCGCCAGGTCGGCGCTCTGCCGGAGGTAGTAGCCGAGCTTCGCGCCGCTGCCGTCGTTGAGGAAGACGCCGACCGTCGGCACCGCGTCCTGTTCCGGAAGCGTCCCGGCCATCCGACTGTCGCCGAACGTCCGCTGTTCCTCCGGACGGGCACTCCAGAACAATATCCGGCGTTCTGTCACAGAACGGTCAAATGCCGATAGCAACCCACTCGGGGGAATCTTCCGCTCAAACAGGGCGTCGAATACGGAGCCGGCAGCGGCGGCGAAGAAGGCGTCCTGCTCGGCCGGTTCCATCCGCTGGTAGGTGTCGCTGAGCAGCGTCTTCACCGCGTTGTCGGCGGTCAACTCGACCCCGGCGGGCACCCGGACCGGGCCGGTCACCCGCAACAGGTACGACAGCGCCACCGGATCCACGGCGAGCACCCCGTCGACCGTGTCCTGCGCGCTACGGCGGTACATGTCGCGGTACAGCGCGGCAGCGGTCGGGAAGTGCGGGCTCAGGTTGACGTCGGCGGGATAGATGCCGGGCAGTTCGCCCCAGAGGGACCTCACCTCGGTCGGCACCTTTAGCGGTTTGGCGAAGGACCCGAGGCCCGCCGAACTGCCCTGAGAGCCCATCCTGAGCCGACCCTTGTTCGCCTCGATCAGGGCGTACGCACCGAACATGCCCCCGGTCGCGCGCAACTCGGCGAGGTTCTGCGACACCAGCAGATAGCGGCGTGGGCCGTCGGCCCCGAGCAACGGCGGCAGCAGCCGGCCGGCCCGGTCCGCGGCGGAGGTCAGGTCGGCGAGCCGGTCGATCTCGCCCCGCAGCCGGACCACCGCCTCGCGGACCTGGCCGATCAGCCGATCGTCGCGAATGGCGAGCAGGTCCGACCGGGTGCGCCGTACCGATGCGTCGACCTCGGCCAGTTGGGTGGCGACAGCCTGCAGGTCGGCGACGTCCAGCCGGCCCTCGCGGGGCACCAGGCCGCCGAGGTCGACCTCCAGCAGCGCCGGAAAGGCCTGCCGGGCCAGGTCGTCGATGGCGATGGAGATCTGCCGTACGGCCGAGAGGTTGGCACCGGCGTACGGCACCTGCCGGCCCAGCCACCAGCCGGGGTCGCCGGTGGCCCGGCGGGCCGCGCCCGACTGCTCCTGCAACGCGGCGAGCGTGCGCTGCGCGCGGGCGGTGTCCCCGCCGACCAGGTGGCTGCTCAACTCGCTGGCCAGGCCGGCGGCGTTGACCAGGTGGGCCCGGGCCTGCCAGGCCCGGAACCCCACCCAACCGCCGAGCGTGAGCACCAACGAGGTGACCACCAGCGAGGTGAGTAGGACGCGACGCAGTCGGGCACGCCGCCGTCGGCGGGATCGACTCCGCCGCCGACGCGGACTTTCACTGTCCGTCACACTTACCTCACTCCCAGCGATTTGGACAGAAGGCACCATAGTTCTAACAGCTAGTGACCGTTTTGCGACGTTAATCGCTCATTCAGCCCGAATGAGCTTTGGCTTCGACAGATCCGCTCCACCACGGGAACCGCCCACCGCGGCCTCCCGCAGGAGTCGCTCGATCCGATCAACGCCCCCGGGCAGCGACATCTCCCGCAGATACGCCTCCCGGCCGCGGCGGCCCATCTCAGCTCGCGCGGGCGGGGGTATCTGCGCGGCGAGCCAGAACCGGTCCGCCAGGCTGGCCCAGTCCTCCGGCGGGCAGGACAGTCCCGCCCGGGCTCGTTCCACGAGCGTGGCGGTGTCGCCGCCGGCCGAGGCCACCACAGGTGCCGCGCAGGACAGGGCCGCCGGGAGCTTGTCCGGCACGGTGCTGCGCAGCGCCGGCAGGTCCCGCAGCATGACCAGCTGATAGTCGGCGGCCGCGTACAGCTCCGGCATGTCCAACGGCGAACGCCGGTCGACGAAGCGGATGTTGTCGGCGCGCAGCTCGGCGGCGAGCCCCCGCACCCGCCGCTCGTGCGCACCCGAGCCCACCAGGACCAGATCGATGGTGTTCTGCAGCGCTGCCGCCGCCCGTACCGCCGTCTCCAGCCCCTGCCGCGCGCCGATGGTGCCGGCGTGCATCACCACGCACCGCTCGTCGCGGCGGACCAGTCCCCGTGCGGCCGAGCCGGCCGGCGCGGGCCGGAAGATCCGCTCGTCGGTCCAGTTGAGCACCACCTCGACCCGGGCCTCATCGGCGCCGACCGCGACCACCGCGTCACGCAACGACGGCGTGCTCACCGCGATCGCGCTGGCCGCCTGGTAGGTCCTGGTCATGGCGGCGCGTACCCGGGCCGCCCAACGGCCGTCGTCGGTGTCGTCCGGCGCCTGCTCCGCCCACACGTCCGGCACGTGCAGCACGACCGGTATCCGGCCGAGCAGCCGCAGCAGCGTCGCCGAGGCGAACGCCGTCGCCGGCGGTTGATGGACGTAGAGGACGTCCACGTCGGCGAGGTAGCGTCGCCCGACCAGCCCGGCGCTGGCGGCGAAGGAGAGCCAGGACGCCATCCGGGGTCGGACACCCCCGTCACCCGTGCTGTAGCGGGGCACCCGGCGTACGGTCAGGTTGCGGCTGCGGGTCTCGTGCCGCCAGCGCTGCCGCCAGCCCGGGTAGACGTGACCGCCGGGATAGTCCGGAAACCCGGTGAGCACCCGCACCTCGTGGCCGCGCGCGGCCAGTTCCTCGGCCAGGCTGCCCGGGATGAACGCGGGCTCGGGCGGAAAGTGGTAGCTCAGGATGCCGATACGCACCGGGACACCCCCGCCCCCGCCCGATCCGGCGCGGCGTCCGCGACGAGGGGCACCGCTGCTGCGTACGATGCCGGCAACCCCTCCTGGGACGGGTGCCGGTGGCGGCCGTCCTTCGTTGCGGCGCCAGCCTGTGCGACCGCCTCGTCGAGAGGGTTCCCGATGGTCAACGGAGTTCTGTTCGTCTGCCACGCCAACCTGTGCCGGTCACCGATGGCCGAGTACACCGCGCGGCGCATGCTCGCCGGGCTGCCGGTGACCGTGGCCAGCGCCGGCACGGACGCGGTGGCGGGACGTGCCATGCACCCGTACGCGGCGGCCGTCGTCGCCGAGGCCGGTGCGGATCCCGAGAGCTTCCGCACCCGACGGCTGGCACCGGAGCACCTCACCGACGCGGTCCTGGTGCTGACGGCGACCCGGCGCCAGCGTTCGGTCTGTACCGCGATGGCACCGGCCGCGCTGCATCGGACATTCACCCTGCGCCAGTTCGGCCGCCTCGCCGCGGCCGTCGAGCCGCCGCTGACCGAGCAGGATGATCCGTTGGCCGCCGCGGTGACCGCCGCCACGCTGGCTCGGGCGCGGCTGCAACCCGCCTCGGGCGACGCCGACGACCTGCCCGACCCCGTCACCGGTACGCCTGAGCAGTTCCGGCGCTGCGCGGAGGAGATCGAACGGTCCCTGCGACCACTGGCGGTGCTCATCGGGACAGCCGGGTGAGTTCCTGGGTGTGGTCGACCGGCTCGGCAGGGCCTCGACGCTCGGCGTGCCGGCCGGCCGAGGACCGCGCTGCCGCCGTCGACGCGGTGTCCGTCACCACTCGGTAGGCCTCGTACTGGTAGGCGTCGGTCTTGGGCACTCGCGCCATGTTGAGCACGCAGCCCAGCAGCCGGACGGAGACCGAGTGCAGGGCCCGGGCGGCGGCGGCCACCTGCGCCCGCGAGGTACGCCCCTGCTGGCTGACCAGCAGCGCACCGTCGGCCTGCACGGCGACCACCACACCGTCGGTGACCGCGAGCAGCGGGGCGGTGTCGATGATCACGATGTCGGCCGACTCGCGCAGCGCCAGCAGCAGATCCGACATGGCCTTGGAGCCGAGCAGTTCGCTCGGGTTGGGCGGTGCGGAGCCGCTGGGCAGTACGAGCAGGGACTTGTCGCCCCACCGCTGCACCACGTCGCCGACGTGCACGTCGCCGACCAGCACGTCGGTCAGCCCGACCCCGGAATCGACGCCCAGATAGTGGCCGACCTTGGGCCGACGCAGGTCGGCGTCGACCAGCAGCACCCGCCAGCCCGCCTCGGCCAGGGCGATCGCCAGGTTGCACGACAGGGTGGTCTTGCCCTCCCCCTGCAGGGCGCTGGTGACGGCGATGACCCGGGCCGGTTCGTGCACGTCGACGAAGCGCAGGTTGGTCCGCAGCTTGCGGACCGCCTCGGCGCGGGCCGAGGTCGCGGCGTCCCCGACGATCAGCGGGGCCACCCGGGCGCTGCCGTCCAGCGGGATCTCACCGAGCAACGGGCTGCCGGTGACCCGCCGCAACGCGGCGGCGTCGCGCAACCGGACGTCGGCCATCCCGCGCAGCACCGCCAGGCCGACACCGGCGAGCAGGCCGAGCAGGGCCCCGATGACGGTGTTACGGACCGGCTGCGGGGAGACCGGGCTGGGCGTGACGCGCGGTCCGCTGACCACCTCGATCTTGATGGGACCGGCGGAGCCGTCCGGCTTGGCCTCGACCTTCTGGACGAGTTCCACGAAGTTCGCCGACAGCGCCTCGGTGACCCGCAGCGCCCGCGCCTGGTCGGTGTCGGTCACCGAGGCCCGCAGCAGCACGGTGCCGTTCTCGGTGGAGGTGCTGACCCGACGCTGGATCTCCTCGGCGGTCAGCCCGACCTGCCGATCGGCGGCGGCACTCTGCGCCAGGCGGTCGCTGGTCAGCAGTTCGGCGTACGACTTGACCCGCTGCTGGAGAAACAGGCCGCCCTGGTAGGCGTCGGTGACGCCCTGGCTCGGGGTGGTGACGAAGAAGGTGACCGAGGCGACGTAGCGGGGCTGCGCCCGGACCGTGATCAAGGCGGTCACCCCGAGCGCCACCATGACGGTGACCAGGACGATCCACCAGTGCTGCCGCACGAGGCGCAGCTGGCGCAACAGGTCCATCAGGCACGCCTCCGGATCGGCCCGGTAACGCCAAAGAACTTCACGAAAACCCCCAAGGTCGACTGAATCTCGTGAAACCATTAAAGCGGCTTATGTGGCCTGTGTCCGGAGTTAGGCGTTTTCCTGGCCGTGACCCGCTCCCCCACTGCCCAACCGGACCGAGCGTCCGTCGGAATCGCCCTCGCGCCGGAAAAGATGCGGTTTCCGCAGGGAGACATCGACGAGCGGCTGCCGGGTGGTGTCGCCCGTTCGCCGCCCTCGCGCCCGCCGTCGCCAGGGGATAAGGTCGTGGCCGGTGTGCCGGGAAGTCTGGTCGGCGATGAGACCGTTACGCCCCGATCGACAGGTGGAATCCGCGCATGACCGACCACAACCCACGCCCGCCACACCGCGGCGTGCGCCGCCTCTTCTCCCGCACCTCCTGGCCGGAGGCCCGCTTCCTCGCCGACGTCCTGCGTACGGAGACCGTCGGCGGCGTCCTCCTGCTGGTCGGTGCGGTGATCGCGCTGATCTGGGCGAACTCCCCGTGGGGGGACGCCTACACCGAGCTGGGGCGATGGGTGCCGTGGCCGGGCGGCTCGACGCTGCACCTGGACCTCGACCTCGCCACCTGGGCCGCCGACGGTCTGCTGGCGGTCTTCTTCTTCGTGGTCGGCCTCGAACTCAAACGCGAGTTCGTCGCCGGCGAGCTACGCGACCCACGCCGGGCCGCGCTGCCGGTCGTGGCGGCGGTCGGCGGCATGGCGCTGCCCGCGCTCATCTACCTCGCCGTCAACTTCACCGCCGGTGGCGAAGGGCTGCGTGGCTGGGCGATCCCCACCGCGACAGACATCGCCTTCGCGCTTGCCGTACTGGCGGTTATCGGGGCGTACCTGCCGCAGGGGCTGCGTGCCTTCCTGCTCACCCTGGCCGTGGTCGACGATCTGCTCGCGATCACCATCATCGCGATCTTCTACACCGACGACTTCAACCTGCTCCCGCTGCTCGGCGCCGTCGCGCCCATCGCGTTGTTCGCGCTGCTCGTGCAGCGGCGGCGCACCTGGTGGTGGGCGCTCATCCCGTTGGCGCTGATCGCCTGGACCCTGGTGCACTCCTCCGGCGTGCACGCCACGGTGGCCGGCGTACTGCTCGGCTTCACCGTGCCGGTGCTCGCCGGCAGGAGCCGCGACGGCCGCCCCGTGCCGGGCCTCGCGGAGCGCCTGGAACACACCTGGCGACCGGTCTCGGCCGGCTTCGCCGTACCGGTGTTCGCGTTCTTCGCCGCCGGGGTTTCGCTGCGCGGCGCCGACCTGGGTGCGGTGGTCAGCGATCCGATCGTGATCGGCATCGTGCTCGGTCTCGTGGTCGGCAAGACGGTCGGCATCCTCGGCTCCACGTTCCTGCTGGCCCGGTTCACCCGGGCCCGACTCGACGAGGACATCACCTGGTCGGACCTGCTCGGTGTGTCGCTGCTGGCGGGCATCGGGTTCACCGTCTCGCTGCTCATCGGCGAACTGGCGTTCGGTGCCGGGAGCGAGGCGGGCGCCAACGTCAAGGCCGCGGTGCTGACTGGATCGCTGATCGCGGCGCTGCTGGCCAGCGTGGTCCTGGTCCGCCGCAACCGGGTCTACCGGATGATCGCCCTCAAGGAGCAGGTCGACCTCGACCAGGACGGCGTGCCGGACGTCTACCAGCGGCCCGGCGACTGAGCCTCCCGCGCCCCGATCATCGGGCCGCTTCCCGGCGCCTGTCGACCTGCTGTTGTCCCTGCTCGATCTCCTTGCGCAGGACGTAGTTCAGGCCGGTACGGATCGCCGCGACGGCGGCCAGCTGACCGATCTGCCCGAACGTCGGCGACAGGGCGGTCCGCAGGATGTCCGCCGCCAGTTGGAACTCCAGGCCCAGCACGAGGAACCGGCTCAGGGTCAGCCGGATCCGGGTGAACATCGCGGTGTCGCGGTGCCGCAGCCCGTCGACCAGGAACTGCCGCACCGCCCAGGCCACCCCGGCGACGATCACCACCACGCCGACGAACTCGACCGCGGTCACCACCAGCTGGTGACCGCGGTCGAGCGCCCCCGCGACGTCCACCTCGGCGCCTTACCCGGCCGGCACCCGGGTAGTCGGTGCCGGGGCGGCCGTTCAGAGCAGTTCGCTGAGCGCGTCGATGATCAACCAGATGCCACTGATCGCGAACAGCGCGGCGGCGCCGTACTTGATGGTCCGCTCCGGCAGTTTCCGGCCGAGCAACCGGCCGACGATGATGGCGAGCGCGTCGGCGGCCACCATGCCGACCGTCGAACCGACCCAGGTGCCGAACCAGCCGTACTGGGTGGCCAGGGTGATCGTGGCGAGCATCGTCTTGTCGCCGAGTTCGGCGAGGAAGAACGCGACACCGACGGTGAGCACCGCCGACTTGCCGCCCCGGGCGGCCTTGCGCTTGTCCTCCTCGGTGAGGCTGTCACCCCGCAGGGTCCACAACCCGAAGCCGATGAAGGCCGCACCCGCCAGCAGCGAGATCCAGCCGGTCGGCAGCGCCGAGCCGAGGCCGTACCCGATGGCCACCGAGGCCAGGTGCACCACGGCGGTGGCCACGGTGATGCCGATCAGAATCGGCATGGTGCGATATCTGGTGGCGAAAGCCAGCGCCATGAGCTGGGACTTGTCTCCCAGCTCCGCAACGAAGATCACGCCGAAACTGACGGCCAGCGCGACGAGGAACCCCTCCATGACGTCCTTCCGGATCAGGCCGGGAGGAGGTACGGGGATGCCCTCGACCCGGCTGTACAGCCTGGTCGAAGGTCTCGCCCGCCTCGCTGCGCGAGGCCTCGTGGCCGGATGCGGAACGCACCAGTATGTCGACCACGATGTTGAGGGCTACTCCCCTTCGCTGCGCCCAGCCTAGCCGACCCCGCCACGGTCGGACGACCGGGTGGGGTGGCTGACGGCGGGAGCCCGGGCGGACGGGTCGCGGCACCGGCCCGGACGGAGTCAGTCGGCGCGGGCCAGGGTCACCCCGAACAGGCCGTCCGGGTCGGTCCAGAACCGGTACGCGGGCAACCCGGCCGCGGCCAGTTCGGCGGCGATCCCCTCGGGGCGGAACTTCGCCGACACCTCGGTCCGCAACTGCTCACCGGCGGCGAAATCGACAGCCATGTCCAGCACCCGGACCCGCATCGGTCGTTGCGCCCGCAGTCGCATCTCGATCCACTCCTGCTCCGGATCCCAGAGCGCGACGTGGTCGAACGCCTCCGGATCGAAGTCGGCACCGAGTTCCCGGTTGAGCACCCGCAGCACGTTGCGGTTGAACTCGGCGGTCACCCCCGCCGCGTCGTCGTACGCGGGCACGATCACCGACGGGTCCTTGACCAGGTCGGTGCCGACCAGGAACCAGTCCCCCACCTCCAGAGCGGCCCGCATCCGGGCCAGGAACTCGGCCCGCTCGGCCGGCAACAGGTTGCCGATGGTGCCACCGAGAAAGATCACCAGCCGTCGCCCACCGGCCGGCAGCCGATGCAGGTCACGGGTGAAATCACCGACGATGCCGCGTACCCGCAGCCCGGCGTAGTCGGCCGCGAGCGCGGCGGTGGAGCCGCGCAGTGCGCTGACCGACACGTCCAGCGGGACGAAGGTGCCCAGACCGCCCCGACGGGTGAAGGCGTCCAGGAGCAGCCGGGTCTTCTCCGACGACCCGGACCCGAGCTCGATAAGCGTCTTCGCGCCGGTCAACTCGGCGATCTCGGCCGCGTGCTCGGCCAGCACGGCCCGCTCGGCCCGGGTCGGGTAGTACTCCGGCAGCTGGGTGATCTCGTCGAACAGTTCGCTGCCCCGAGCGTCGTAGAACCACTTCGGGGGCAGCCACTTCGCCTCGGCGCTCAGCCCCACACGGACGTCCCGACGCAGGCTGTCGGCGACGTCCCGGTCGTCCAGGTGTATCTCCAACGGTTCGGCGCTCATCTGCTTCCTTTCGGTGATGCTTATCGGTTCGTCCCGGTGGTGCAGGGCCCGGCGAGCGCCCGCTGGCGCACCGTGGTCGCGGTGGCCCGCACGAGCTGGCCGTCCGGCACCTCTCGCCAGCCCGGTTCGTCGTCGTGCGGCTCGGAGGCGAGCAGCACCGATGCGGGTGTGGTCCGCAGGGACAACGCGTGCCCGACGGTCGTGGCAACCGCCGTGTGCCCGTCGGTGAGCAGCAGGTTGAGCCGGGAACCGGGGGCGGCCGCGGCGACCCGGGTGACCGTCTCGGCGACCGCCTGCTCCGGCGCGACGCCCGCGCGCAGCCGGTGCCGCACCAACGCCCACAGCAGCGCCGAGTCGGTCGTCGCGTCGAGCGTGAGCAGGTCGCGTACGGGTAGCTCGGCGGCGAGCGGCACCATCGAGTCCGGCCAGCCGCGCACCACGCCGTTGTGGCTGAACAGCCACCGGCCCTCGGTGAACGGGGCGGCGGCCCCGTCGATCACCGCCATGCCGACCGTGGCGGAACGCACCGCGGCCAGCACCGCCGTGGTCGAGGTGACCGCCGCGAGGTCGGCGATGGTCGGGTCGCTCCAGATCGGCTGCGCCCGCCGGTACCGCACCGGCGGGCCGTCGCCCGGATACCAGCCGACACCGAACCCGTCGGCGTTGATCGTCCCCCCGCCGCGCATGTCACGGGGCGCCCAGGACTGACGCAGCAGCGAGTACGGCGGATCGAAGAGCACCTCGCGCAGGGTCACCGGTGGTCCCAGGTAGACCAGGTGGCGGCACATCAGCCCACCGTCACCGGCGGGCCTGCTCGGCGTCGGCGTCGCGGGCACAGCGGAAGCCGCTGAAGATCTGCCGCCGGATGGGGTAGTCCCAGTTGCGGAACGTGCCCCGGCAGGCCGCCCGGTCCGTGCCGAAGGAGCCACCCCGCAGCACCTGGTGGTCGTCGCCGAAGAAGACCTCCGAATATTCCCGGTACGGGAAGGCGACGAAGCCCGGGTAGCCCCGGAACGTGGTCGAGGTCCACTCCCACACGTCGCCGATGAGCTGGTGCACGCCCAGCGGCGAGGCGCCGGCCGGATAGGCGCCCACGGGTGCCGGCCACAGGTGCCGCTGCCCCAGGTTGGCGTGCGCCGAGGTCGGGTCGTCGTCGCCCCACGGGTAGCGCCGGGAGCGGCCGGTGGCCGGATCCCAGCGGGCCGCCTTCTCCCACTCCGCCTCGGTGGGCAGCCGCTTGCCCGCCCAGGTGGCGTACGCCTGTGCCTCGTGGTAGCAGACGTGCACCACCGGCTCGTCGGCGCGGACCGGGGACCACCGGCCGAAACGTCGGTACGCCCAACCGTCGCCGTCGCGCCGCCAGTGCAGCGGCGCGCTCAACCCGGCCTCCTGACGGTGCTGCCAGCCCCGCTCGCTCCACCAGCGTGGATCGTCGTACCCGCCGTCGGCGATGAATTCGGCGTACGCCCCGTTGGTCACCGGCGCGGCGTCGATGAGGTACGCGGGCAGCTCCACCCGGTGGGCGGGACGCTCGTTGTCCAGTGCCCACGGGTCGGCGTCGGTGCCCATCACGAACGGGCCGGCCGGCACCAGCACCCCCCCGGCGGGCCGTACGGTCGGCTCGGGTGGTGGCGGCGCCTGCAGCACCGCCGGCCCGGACCGCAACTGGTGGGTGGCGAGCATGGTCTCGTCGTGCTGCTGCTCGTGCTGCACGATCATGCCGAAGGCGAAGCCGTCGGCGACAAGTGGACGGCTGTCGAAGGCGACCCGGTCGAGCAGGTCGAAGACCTTGTCCCGGACGGTGGCCACGTACGCCCGCGCCTCGGTCGGGGGCAGCAGCGGCAGCGAGGGGCGGTCCCGGCGGGGCTGCTTGAAGGCGTCGTACAGGTCGTCGATGTCGCACCGCACCGGCTCCCGGCCACCGACGTCACGCACCAGCCAGAGTTCCTCCTGGTTGCCCACGTGGGCCAGGTCCCACACCAGCGGGGACATCAGCGGCGAGTGCTGGCGCATCAGGTCGGCGTCGTCCACCACCTCGGTCAGCAGGGCGGTCCGGGCCCGGGTGCGTTCCAGTTCCGCGGCGATCCGGCTGCGTAGTGCCTCGGCGTCCGCCCCTTCGGTCACGGTGTGGGTCACCCTTGCCTCCTTCGTGCCGCGGCCCGCCGTCGGCGCAGCCCTCGGTCGATGTCGTCGTGCAGTTCCGCCGGCAGGTCGAGCCGCGGCAGTGCCGCCCGGGCCAGGTCGAACAGGGCGGCGGCGGCCGAGGCCAGGGCCGGGTCGCCCAGGCCGTGCCGGGCTGCGCTCTGCCACCTGTCGGCCACCGGCGCCGCCACCGCGACGGCCGACTCGACCGTCGCGGCGTCGGCGAGCAGGGCGGCGAGCACCGCGAGCGGGAGGGTCCAGTCCCGGCCCGGCTGGGCGTCCAGGTAGCGCAGTTCGAGGTAGCCACGCGGGCGCACCGGCGGAAAGAGTGTGCTCGCGTGATAGTCGAGGTCGTCGATGGTGGGTGGTCGGGGCAGCGCCCCGTCGAGCCAGTCGGCGAAGGTGACGCCCGGTGGCGCGGTCCAGTCGCCGTCGGGATCGCGGACGCAGAGCAACGGCGCGGCGAGCACGTACGCGGTCCAGGCGGCGACCGGATCCTGGTCGGGTCGGCCGGGATCCCAGACCGCTGCGGTACGAGCCGGGTCGATGCGCAGCCACGCGCCCATCCGCGCCGAGGCCCATCCGGTGTCCCGGCCGGCGTGTCTGTCGGAGGTGGCGAAGGCGGCCAGCAGTGGTGGCCCGATCATGTGCACCACCGCCCAGCGGGCCGCCACCTGCCCCGGTTCGCCCGCGTCCAGGCAGACCTGCAGCCCCGCGGTGGCGTACATCATCGTCCGCCCGGCCGGGCCACGCCTGTCGAAGGCCAGACGCATGGCGCGGTAGCGAGGAGTGTCGAGCAGCGCTCCGGGCGGACGGTAGGGATCGATTCCGGTGCGGCCCAGCCGCAGACCGGCGGCACCCAGCAGGCGGGCGACCTGGTCGATGTCGGACTGGGTGGCCTCGATCAGGGCCGCCAGGGAGGCGCGCGGTGGGGTGGAGATCTCCACCTGGCCACCCGGTTCGACGGTCACCGCGCCGCCGTGCAACAGTCGCAGCGCAGGGCTGGTCGGATCCAACGTGGTGGGGCTGAAGGGCCCGAGCGCCGCGCGCAGCCGCTCGGCGTCGACGGGGCGGGCCGGGTCGACGGCATCGTGGACAGTCCATTCGAGCTCGACGCCGGTGTAGGTCGGTGGACCGGTCTTGAAGCAGATCCGGGCGAGGTGCCGGGCGGCCGCGGCGCGGTCACGCAACTCCCGGACCCGGTCCAGCTCCGGTGACATCACCATGCAATGGCTCCCATCGGCACCATGCAACGGCTCCTTTCGGCAATGCCGGCTCAGCCCTGTCACGGTAGCCCGTACCGGTGACATCGGTGGACCGGTGGACCGCCACCTTCTGTCTAGCAGGCCTCAACCGAGCGTCAAGGGGAATTCCTCCGCATAGCGGCCAGGGAACAGGCCCGCCGGGTCGATCGACCTGGCGGCGGAGCCGGCAGCGGGGCCGTGCTTGGCCAGCCACTCCGGGTCGGTCTCGGCCAGCACCGCCTGGCAGTACGCCAGTACGTTGTCGGCGCCGCCGGCCGCGACCACCAACTCGCTGAACGCCGGGGTCCTCAGCGCCTTCTCCCGCTGGCGCTCCGACTTCGACAGGTAGGCCTTGCAGAGCCCCGGCCGGTCGGCGGTGTTGTCGGAGTTGCCCGGGCCGGCCTGCACCGTACGTTCCACCGTCGGCTCACGCGACTGCGGCGGTTCGGATGTCGGCGGCGCCGACGTCGGATCCGGCGCGCCCGCGGTCGGCTCGACGCTGACGCCGGGGGTGACCCCACCGGTGGCGGTGGGGGCGGCACCGGGCACGTCCTGGGACGGGGTGACGCCACCCCGATCGGGTTGCCCGCCCGCTGCGCTCGGCGACGGCGCGACGGGGCGGGTGATCGGGGTCGACGGCGGTGCCGACCGCTCGTGCGGCCAGTCGAGCCGTACCGCCGCCAGGGCGGCACCGGCGGTGGCGGTGGCCGCCACCCCGGCGATCCAGACCACGACGCCGGCGGTGAACCGCCGCCGCCGCGTGGGGCGGGACACCGGAGGGGTCAGGCCGGCCTGCCGGGCGGCCCGGAAGGCGGCGAGGGCCTCCTCCTCACCGGCGAGTTCCCCCGGGCGGGGCGGGGCGGCGGCGGCTCGCAGCAGTCCGGCGAGGGGATCCGGCGAGCCGGACGGTGCGGCCGTGGGGCGTGGTTCACGCGCGGCGTCGAGCAGATGGTCGTGGTCGGTCGGCACTCCGGTGCCGTCCAACCGCCGCAGGTACATCCGTAGTCCCCTCACGTCAGCCGTCCACCGGCTCGGCATGCGGCGTCTGTGAACCGGTACGCGGCAGTGGCGGCGTGGCCGGTGTGGCGGCGGGCTCGTCGCACTCCTGCGTCGGCTGACCCAGCATCAGCGCCAGCCGACGCAGGCCGCGGTGGGCGGCGGTACGCACCGCCCCGGCCCGCCGGCCGAGGACCCGCCCGGCGGTCTCGGCGTCGAGCCCGACGACGGCACGCAGCAGCACCGCCTCGGCCTCCCGGGGCGGAAGGCTGGCGATCATCGCGAGGGCGGCTTCGGTGCCGATGCTCTCCCCGGCCCGTTCGGCCGTGTCGGCGTCCCCGGCCAACTCGCTGAGTTCCTGCACCGGCACGGGCAACGCGGGGCGACGGCGTTGCCGCCGCAGGTGATCCATGGCCCGGTTCCGGGCGATGGTGACGGCCCAGGCACGGAACTCCCCACCGCTGAAGTTCGGCAGGTCGCGCGCCACCTGCAACCAGGTCTCCGAGGCGACGTCCTCGGCGGCGTCGGCGCCGACCAGGGCGGTCAGGTAGCGCAGCAGCCCGGGCTGGAGGCTGCGGTAGAGGAAACGGAACGCCTCCTCGTCGCCGGCCTGAGCCGCCTCGACGGCCCGACTCAGTTCACCGGACATGGCCTTGCCGCTTCCGTTCTACCGGTCCTTCCGTGGGTCGCCCGAACCACAGTCCTTCCGTGGGTCGCCCGAACCACAGGCGCACCGGGCACGGGTCGATTGTCCGGGCTGGCACCGTTCCCCGCACCCCGCCCCCGTCAACCTGCTCGCTTCCGGGCCGTTGTGGCCCGGAAGCGGATTGTTCCCGACAGCACCGCCGACCACAACCACCAGCCGGAGAAGCCGAACCGACCCGGAGAGCACCGTGCAAGTGGCTCGTCACTGATGGTCATCATCGGGTGCCGTACGCTCATCGCGGCCGTCCGGGAGGCCTCCCGCACCCGGACCGCCGGCGCGCCGATCAGGCTCATCATGGGTACGGTGGTGCCGTGTTGTCTTCGGAGGTCGTACTCAGCGGTCGATACCGCTTGGACGAACGCGTCGCCACCGGCGGCATGGGCGATGTCTGGCGAGGCACCGACCTGATCCTCGGCCGGCAGGTCGCGATCAAGGTGCTGCTGCCCTCGCTGGTGTCCGACCCCGATTTCATCGCCCGATTCCGCGCCGAGGCCCGGATGATGGCGGCGCTGCGTCACCCCGGCATCGTGCAGGTCTTCGACTGCGGCGAGGACGACCTGGCCAGCGGCGGGCGGGCCGACTACCTGGTGATGGAGTTCGTCACCGGCCAACCGTTGTCGAAGCGGATCGAGGCCGAGGGCCGCCTGGACGTCGCCGAGACCATGTCCGTGGTGGCCCAGGCGGCACAGGCACTGCACGCCGCACACCAGCGCGGCATCGTGCACCGCGACGTCAAGCCGAGCAACCTGCTGGTCCAGGAGGACGGGACGGTCGTTCTCGTCGACTTCGGCGTCGCCCGATCGGTCAATGTGACCAGCATCACCAGCACGAACGCGGTGCCGGGCACCGCCCTCTACATGGCCCCCGAGCAGGCCGCGGGTCGACCCGTCTCCGGAGCGACCGACCTGTACGCGCTCGGCGCGGTCGCCTACTGCTGCCTCATCGGCAGCCCGCCGTTCACCGGCGACAACCCGCTCCAGGTCGCCGTACGGCACCTCGACGACCCGCCGCCGGAGCTGCCGCACGACATTCCGGAAGCGGTGCGGGCCCTGGTCGAACGTGCCCTCGCCAAGGATCCCGCGGACCGCTTCAGCAGCGGCGCGGCGATGGCGGAGGCGGCCCGCAGCGCGGTCTCGGACAGCTCCCTGCCCACCGCGATGGTGCCGGCGGCGGTACGCGGCCCCGGGCCGGACACCCGCACGGCGAACACGGTGGCGCAGGCCGTACCGGTCGGCTCGCGCCGCGGGCGCGGCACGCTGGTCGGCGCGCTCACCGCGGTGGTGGTGGGTCTCGTCGCGCTCGGCGCGGCGCTCAGCGCGGCCCAGCAGGCCAACACCCCGGCGGTGCAGGTGCCGAGCAGCGTCCCGGCCACCGACTCGGTCGTCGAGGCCGAGGAACCGTCGGACGAGACGGAGAGCAGGCCGGCACGGGTGCCGCCGTACCGGCCGGCGGGCTCGACGGGCAAGGCGACCGCGTCGCCCTCGGCCTCGCCCAGCACCGGAGCGCCCAGCGAGTCGAACGAACCCGAGTCACCCGAACCGGCGCCGAGCAGCAGCAGTCCCGCTCCCGGTCCCGGCACCAGCACCCCGGCCACGGAACCGACGACCGCGCCCACCACGCCGCCGGCCCCGACGACCACACCGCCCGGCGGTGACCCACCCGACGACGAGTCCGAGGCCGGCTGACCCGCACCACAACGGCTCACCCACACGAGCCCGACTCAATCACACCAACAGCCTCGGAATCCCCAAAACGGACACCCGGCATCATAATTCATCTTAGGCTCCTACCAGCAATTACCGCCTGATGTTCGGGAGCCCGGATGAGTGTGGAGAAGCTGGTCGTCGTCGGCCAGGGGTACGTCGGCCTACCGCTTGCCATGCGAGCCGTCGAGGCGGGCTTCGACGTCGTGGGACTCGACGTCGACACCGATCGGGTGAAGCGGCTCGCGTCGGGCGAGTCGTTCGTGGCGGACATCCCGGCCGACCGGCTCGGTCGGGCAACGGCGACCGGACGGTACCGCCCGAGCAGCGAGTACGCCGACGCCAAGGACTTCGACTTCTGCGTGATCACCGTGCCCACGCCGCTGCGCGACGGCACTCCCGACCTGAGCTTCGTCGAGGAAGCCGGCACGGCGATCGCGCCGTACCTGCGTCCGGGCTGCACGGTCATCCTGGAGTCGACCACCTACCCGGGCACCACCGAGGAGCTGCTCCGGCCGCTGCTGGAGTCGGCCAGCGGGCTGCGCAGCCCCGGCGACTTCCATCTCGGCTACAGCCCGGAGCGCATCGACCCGGGCAACCGCACCTGGCGGCTGGAGAACACCCCCAAGGTGGTCTCCGGGATGGACCCGGCCGCGCTGGACCGCGTCGACGGCTTCTACCGGCGGCTGGTGGAGCGCACCGTCCCGGTGGACTCCACCCAGGTGGCCGAGCTGACCAAGCTGATCGAGAACACCTTCCGCCAGGTCAACATCGCCCTGGTCAACGAGCTGACGATGCTCTCGCACCAGTTGGACATCGACGTGTGGCAGGCGATCGAGGCGGCGGAGACGAAGCCGTTCGGTTTCATGCCGTTCAAGCCGGGCCCCGGGGTCGGCGGGCACTGCCTGCCGATCGACCCCTGCTACCTGTCCTGGCAGGTCAAGCGCCGGCTCGGGCGGCAGTTCCGGTTCATCGAGCTGGCCAACGACATCAACCACGAGATGCCCGAGCACGTCGCGCAGCGGGTGATGGCCGGGCTGAACCGCTCCGGCAAGGCGATCAGCAGCGCCCGGCTGCTGGTGCTCGGGCTGGCGTACAAGCCGAACACCGGTGACATGCGGGACTCCCCGGCCGTCGACGTGACGCGGCGGTTGCGTGAGTTCGGCGCGGAGGTCCGCGCGGTCGAGCCGTACGCCGCAGCGAACCACCTGCCCGACGGGGTGCTGACGGTGGACCTGAGCGAGCGGGAGATCCGCGAGGCCGACTGCGTGGTCGTGATCACCGACCACGACGTGTTCGACTACGCCCTGGTCGAGCGGCACGCCCGGTACGTCTTCGACGCCCGCAACCGCTGCGCCGGCCCGAACGTGGAACGCCTCTAGGGCAAACCACGCAACGGCCCCCGCCGGGTTCGGCGGGGGCCGTTGCGTACGCCGTCACAGGTCCGCGAGCGCCTCCACCACCGGTCGACGCAGCGCGCGGCGGGCGGGCAGCACCGAGGCGGCCAGCGCGGCCAGCACCGCGACGGCGAGGATGCCGCCGAGCTGCCCCCACGGCACGGCCAGGATGAAGCCGCCGCTGAGGCTGGCCAGCATCGCCATCGCCGAGCCGGTGACCGCGGTGCCCAGGGCGACGCCGAGCAGCGCGCCGACCAGCGCGGTGAGGACGGCCTCGACGGCGAGCATCGCGCGCATCCGTCCTCGGGTCAGGCCGACGGCCCGCAGGACCGCGTTCTCCCGGGTCCGCTCCAGCACCGACAGACTCAGCGTGTTCGCCACGCCCACCAGGGCGATCACCACGGCCAGGCCGAGCAACGCCACCACGAACGCGAGCAGCATGTCCACGGTGCTGGTGAGCATCCGCTTGTACGCCGCCTGGTCCATCAGGTTGACCGTCGGATAGTCGGCCAGCACCGATTCGATCGCCTCCCGGGCCGCCGCCGCCGACACCCCCTCGGCCGGCTCGATCTCGGCCAGGTAGCCACGCTCGTCGGGGAAGAGCCGGGTGAAGTCGGCGGCGACCAGCTCGACGACGCGACCGGGCGACACCGGGCCGTTGCCGACGTCCGGGCCGACGACCACGGCGGCCACCTCGAACGAGTGCCCGTGCAGGTCGACCCGGTCACCGGGCGACCAGCCACGCTCGTCGGCCAGCTCCCGGTGCACCAGCACCCGGCCCGCTCCGAAGCTGCCGACCTGCCCGGCCACCACGCTCTCCAGCTGACGCTCGACAAGCGCCGGGTCGGCCGCGCGGATCCTGCCCTCGTCGACGATCCGGGACCGCTGCTCGTGCACCACGCCCAGTTCGGGCCGGGCGGCCAGCGCGTCGACCACCCCGGCGGGCAGGTCCCCGCCGATGCCGGTCACCACGAAGTCCACCCCGATCTGGGCGTCCACGCTGCGTTCGATGGCGGCCTTGGTGCTGTGGGCCCCCACCACGAAGGACGAGACCAGACCGATCCCGATCACCAGGGCGGTGGCGGTGGCGGCGACCCGACGGGGGTTGCGGACCGCGTTGGCCACGGCGAGTGCCGCAGTGATCCCGAAGGCCCGTCGGGCGGCGACGCCGAACATCCGGACCAGCGCCGGCACCAGCACCGGACCGAACAGCACGATGCCGAAGAAGCTCAGCATCCCGCCGAGGGCGACAAGCGCGATCTGCCCGGTGCCGCCCGCTGCGGCCAGGGCCGCGACGCCGGCCGCGAGGACCAGCCCGCCGAAGATCAGGCGCAGTCGGCCGGCGGTCCGGGTGACCTGGAGGGCGGCGTCGGTCAGCGCGGCCACCGGGGCGACCCGGGTGCCCTGCCAGGCCGGTACGAGGGCGGCGCCGACGGTGAGCGCGGTGCCGATCACCAGGCTGCCGAGCACCGTGGTGGCGGTGACCGTCAACTCGCCGTTGAGCGGGACGTCCAGGCTGTTCATCAGGGCGCTCAACGCGGCGGCCATGCCGATGCCGATCAGCACACCGACCGCCGAGGCGACCAGGCCGAGCACCGCGGACTCCAGCAGGGTCGCCCGGAACACCTGTCCCCGGGTGGCGCCGACCAGCCGCAGCAGGGCCGTCCGTCGGGTGCGCTGGGCCAGCACGATGGTGAACGTGTTGGCGATGACGAACGCCGCCACCAGCACCGCCACCGCGGTGAAGACGAGCAGCACCATGTTGAACTGGTTGACGTCGCGTACCGCGTCGTTGACGGCGGCGTCGAGGATCTCGGCCCGGGTGTGCACCGTCGTGCCGGCGCCGGTGACCTCGGCGATCCGTGCGGCGAGCGCCTCGTCGGCGACGCCCGGCTCGGCCGCGACGAGGATCCGGTGGTAACCGGACTGCTCGGTGGCGGCGAGCGCCTCGGGCCCGAACAGCCCGATGAACGGCCCGCCGATGTCCCGCGAGGTGTCGGCCACGTCGACCACACCGACCAGGGTGTACGGCTTGGCCGCACCGCCGGCGCCGCCGACGCGGACCTCGGTGCCGAGGGCGAATCCCTCGTCGGCGACGGTCCGCTCGTCGAGCACCGCCTCACCGGCCCGTTCGGGCAGCCTCCCGGCCAGCACGTCGTACGACTGGAGGGCAGGGTCGGCGGGGACGGCGACGAGCACCCCGAAGCCGAGCACCGGACGACCGTCGGCGCCCACCACGCCGCCGGTGCCGACCAGTTCCGCCGCCGCGGCCCGGACGCCCTCGACCGCGCGCACCTTCTCGACAAGCGCGGTGTCGATCAGATCCGGGTCGGTGTCGGCGTCCGGATCGGGGTACACGCCGACGTCGGTGTGCCGGTCGAAGGTGGCCGCCCGGTCGTACGCACCGGCCCGCATGCCGTCGACGAAGATCAACGTACCGGCGATGAAGGCCACGCCGAGGACGACGGCGAGTGTGGACATCAGCATGCGCGCGAGGTCGGCGCGCATCGAGCGCAGGGTCAGACGCAGCATCGGGTCACCGCCCCCGGTGCGACGGAACGGCGTCACCGGCCCGGTCCGCGCCGGGTTCCAGGTGGGCGAGCACGTCGAGGACTCGCTCGGCGGTCGGTGCGGCCAGGTCGCGGACCAGCCGGCCGTCGGCGAGGAACACCACCCGGTCGGCGTGGGCGGCGGCGGTCGGATCGTGGGTGACCATCACCACCGTCTGTCCCAGGGTGTCCACCGCTTCGCGCAGCAGCCGCAGCACCTCGTTGCCGGCCCGGGAGTCGAGGTTGCCGGTGGGCTCGTCGGCGAAGACCACCCACGGCTTGGTGACCAGCGCGCGGGCCACCGCGACCCGCTGCTGCTGGCCACCGGACAACTCGGCCGGTCGGTGCCGCAGCCGATCGGCCAGCCCGACGGCGGCGACCACCTGGCGGAACCAGTCGGGTTCCGGTCGCCGGCCGGCGATGGCCAACGGCAGCAGGATGTTCTCCTCGGTGCTGAGCGCGGGCAGCAGGTTGAAGCGCTGGAACACGAAACCGACCCGGTCCCGGCGCAGCAGGGTCAGCCGCCGGTCGTCGAGGCGGCCCAGTTCCGCGTCGCCGATGCGTACGGTGCCGGCGGTGGGCCGGTCCAGGCCCGCCAGGCAGTGCATCAGGGTCGACTTGCCGGAGCCGGACGGGCCCATGATGGCGGTGAACCGGCCGGCGGCGAAGGTGACGTCGACGTCGTCGAGGGCGACGACGGCGGCCTCCCCGGTGCCGTACTGCTTGCGCAGGCCGTGGGCGGTGACGGCGACGCCGGCGGTGACGTGGACGGGCGGTGCGAGGGACACGTGGATTCTCCGAGCAGGCGGTGATCTCTGACGTCCTCAGACGCTACGGAGATCACGACCGGTGGAGATCAACCTGCGCGCTCGACCCGGGTACGACCCAGGTGGCCCCGGACCGGGGACACCCGTACGCCTCAGGTCGTACGCCCGGACTCCGCACCGGGCACGACCAGCCCGCTCTCGTACGCCAGCACCACCGCCTGCACCCGGTCGCGGAGCTGGAGTTTGGCCAGGATCCGCCCGACGTGGGTCTTCACCGTCGCCTCGGCGACGTGCACCCGTTCGGCGATCTCGGCGTTGGCCAGCCCCTGCGCCACCAGCAGCAGGATCTCCCGTTCCCGCTCGGTGAGCTGGGCCAGGCGGGGGTCCTCGCCGGGGGTGGTGCCGAGTTGACCGGCGAACCGGTCGAGCAGCCGTCGGGTGATCGACGGGGCGACCACCGAGTCACCCTGGGCGACGACCCGGATCGCGGCGAGCAGTTCCTCCGGGGGCACGTTCTTGAGCAGGAAGCCGCTGGCCCCGGCGCGCAGCGCGGCGAACGCGTCGGCCTCGGTGTCGAAGGTGGTCAGCACCAGCACCCGTGGTGGGCCGGCGGGACGGTCGGCGCAGAGCCGGCGGGTGGCCTCCACCCCGTCCATGGTGGGCATCCGGATGTCCATCACCACCACGTCCGCCTCGACCCGGGAGAGCAGGCGCAGCGCGTCGGCGCCGTCGATCGCCTCGCCCACCACCTCCAGGTCGGGCTGGGAGTCGAGCACCATCCGGAACCCGGCGCGGACCAACGCCTGGTCGTCCACGATCACCACCCGCACGGTCATGCCGCGACCACCTCCGCTGTCGGCGACGACGGTAGCGGCAGCCGCGCCAGCACCTGCCAGCCCCCGGCCAGCCGCGGACCGGCGGTGAGGGTGCCGTCGTACACCGACACGCGTTCGCGCATCCCGACGAGGCCGTGACCGCCCGACGGCGGCGGGCCGGCCGGGGTGCGGCCCTGCCCGTCGTCGGTGACCCGCAGCGTGACGCCGCCGCCGACGTGGGCCAGCTCGACCTGCACCTGTGCGCCCGGCCCGGCGTGCTTGAGCGTGTTGGTGAGGGCCTCCTGCACCAGGCGGTACAGGGTCAGTTCGAGGGCCGGCGGCAGCGGGCTGGGCAGGTCGTTGACCGTGTATCCCACCCGCAGCCCGGCGTCGCGGAAACGCTGCAGCAGGGCGGGCAGTTCGGCCACGACCGGACGCCGGTGGGCCGGTTCGGCGGCAGGCGCGTGCGGGGCTTCGGCGGGCGGTTGCGGCTCCCGGAGTACGCCGACCAGGCGGCGCATGTCGTCCAGGGCGCGGCGGCCGGTGTCCGCCACGGTCCGGACCGCCTCGCGGGCGGTCTCCGGGCTGCTGTCGAGCACGTACCGGGCCCCGTCCGCCTGGGCGATCATGACGGCCATGCTGTGGGCCACCACGTCGTGCAGTTCCCGGGCGATGCGGGTGCGTTCCTCGGCCACCGCTGCCCGGGCCTCGGCCTCCCGTTCCCGTTCCAGCGTCGCGGCCCGCTCCTCCAGGCTGAGCACGTACAGCCGGCGGGTACGGACGTTCAGGGCGAACAACCAGACCGCGCCGACGACCAGGGCGTAGAAGATGGCGGTGAAGTACCAGATGCCCGGGGTGGAGGTGCGGACCGCGGCGAACACCGCCCCGCCGACGGCGACCAGTCCGGCGATCACCCCGGCCTGTAGCCGGTCGGCGTACTTGACCACGCTGTAGAGCGCGATCAGCACCGCCAGGTCGTACGGCAGCGGCGCCCAGCCCAGGGCGACCTGGACGAAGGCCAGCACCGCCACGACGGCGGTCACCGCCACCGGTCGGGCCCGACGCGCCAGCAGGGCGGCGCCCATCGCCGCCCCGATCGCGGCGGCCCACCAGCCACCGGGCTGGACCGGGGCACCGGCTGTACTGACAAGCATCACCGGCGCGGCGACGACCACGTCGAAGGCGACGCTGCGCAGCGGATGACCGAAGACCGTCGTTCTCATCGGCACCTAGCGTACGCAGGGAATTCGGGCCGGCCGGCGGGCCAGTCCACGGTGGCGGGCCACCGCAATCGCTGTGATGCATATCACATCGATGACCTCCACTGGGGCGTATGGTACGAGAAAGGTCCTTCCTTCTCGAAGGGTGTCGCCGATGGTCATACCGACTCCGGCGCGGGCGCGGTGGTTACGCGTCGCCAGCGCCGCCGCCACCGGACTGCTCCTCGCCAGCATCGCCGCCGCCGCACCCGGCAACGCCCAGCCGGTCACGCAGGCGGCCGCCACCTCGACGTCGGCCGCCGCGCCGCCGCTCGGCGTCGACGAGATCGCCCACAGCCCCAACCTCAGGCTGATCGCCAACCTGCCGAAGCAGTCGCCGTTCAACACCACGAACGCCCTCGGCACCGACATCGCCTTCCAGGGCAGGTACGCCTTCGTCGGCAACTACGACGGCTTCGTCATCTACGACGTGTCCCGGCCCAGCCAGCCGAAAATCGTCTCGCAGGTGCTCTGTCCGGGTGCCCAGAACGACATCTCCATCTACGGTGACCTGCTCTTCCTGTCGACCGACTCGTCCCGCAGCGACGACTCGTGCAACAGCGTCTCCCAGCCCGCCTCGGTGAAGGAGTCGTGGGAGGGCATCAAGATCTTCGACGTCCGGAACAAGAAGCAGCCGCGCTACATCAAGTCGGTGGAGACCGCCTGCGGCTCGCACACCCACACCCTGGTGCCGGCCAAGAACACCAAGTCGGTCTACCTGTACGTCTCCTCGTACAGCCCGCAGGACGCCTTCCCGGACTGCCAGCCGCCGCACGACTCGATCAGCATCGTCAAGGTGCCGCTCAAGAAGCCGACCGACGCCGCCGTGGTCGCCACCCCGAACCTCTTCCCCGACGGCGGCTACGAGGGCCGTACCGGCGCCTCGGCGACCACCGGCTGCCACGACATCACCGCCTACCCGCAGAAGGACCTGGCCGCGGGCGCGTGCATGGGCGACGGGGTGCTGCTGGACATCAGCAAGCGGGAGGCCCCTCGGGTGCTGCACCGGGTCCGGGACACCACCAACTTCGCCTTCTGGCACTCGGCCACCTTCAACAACCGCGGCACCAAGGTCGTTTTCACCGACGAACTGGGCGGTGGCGGCGGTGCCACCTGCAACGAGGCCGTCGGCCCGGAGCGCGGCGCCAACGCGATCTACGACCTCACCGGCCGGGGCGACAAGCGCAAGCTGGAGTTCCGCAGCTACTACAAGATCCCACGGACCAACGGCGACACCGAGAACTGCGTGGCGCACAACGGCTCGCTGATCCCGGTGCTCGGCAAGGACATCATGGTCCAGGCGTGGTATCAGGGCGGCATCTCGGTGTGGGACTTCACCGACTCCCGCCGACCCACCGAGATCGGCTTCTGGGAGCGGGGACCACTGTCGGACAGCCAGCTGGTCGTCGGCGGCTCCTGGTCGGCCTACTACTACAACGGGCACATCTACTCGTCCGACATCCAGAAGGGGTTGGACGTGCTGGACCTCGACGACTGGCGGACCTGGACGGCCAAGCTGGTCCAGTTCCGTGAGCTGAACGTCCAGACCCAGCCCAGTTATCTGAGCTGGTAGGAGGTCGCCGGGGCGGACGGCGTCCGCCCCGGCGCATCCCCCTGGCTCACTGTCGCGTTTTGTCCCTCGCGTCCCGGGTACCTCGTCGGCACCTCTGGTACCAGGAAGGGATGCCGAGATGACGCGCACCGAGTATCACGTCGTGCCCGACGGTGGTGGCTGGAAGGTCGAGCAGGGCGGCACCACGGTCGGCACGTACGACACGAAGCACCGCGCGGTCTCCGCCGGGCGCGAGGCGGCCCACGGCAGCGAGCCCAGTCAGCTCGTGGTGCACACCGCCGACGGCCGCATCGAGACGGAGTACACCTACCAGGACGACCCCTACCCACCGGCCGGCTGACCGTCAGCCAGACCGCCGGCCGGCGCCTGACCGCAGGTGGCGCCGGCCGGCGGCGCGTTTCGTCCCCCCGGTGCCGCCGCCGTCACCTCGGCCGGCTCCGCCGCCGGCGAGGCAGCGCGGGCGTGCGAGGATGGCCGGCCGTGACCGCCATCGGGGACGCCCCGACACCACCTGGCCGCTGGCCGCACCCGCTGGACGTGATCGCCGTCGGGCTGGCGCTGGCCGGTGCCGCCTGTGTCGCGACCGGGCTGCTGCCCCGCGCCGACGCCGCCGCCACCCTCGCCCGGATCCTGCCCCTGCTGATCTTCCTCGGCACGGTGGTGGTGCTCGCCGAACTGACCGCCGCCGCCGGCGTCTTCGACGTGCTGGCGACCCGGATGGCCCGCGCCGCCCGAGGGCGCTGGCCCGCGCTGTTCGCGCTCTGCGTCGGCTTCGCCGCGCTGACCACCATCGTGCTCAACCTGGACACCACGGCGGTGCTGCTCACCCCGGTGATGCTCGCGCTGGCGGTGACGCTGCGCACCGCGGTGGCACCGCTGGCGGTGACCACGGTCTGGCTGGCCAACACGGCGAGCCTGCTGCTGCCGGTGTCCAACCTGACGAACCTGCTGGCCAGCGAACGGATCGGGCTCGACCCGCTGGCGTACCTGGGCGTCATGTGGCTGCCCCAACTGGCGGCGATCGCGGTCACCACCGTCCTGCTCTGGTGGTTCTGGTGGCGGCGGGACCAACCGCCGGACGGCCGGTTCCCGCCACCACCGACGCACCGACCCACCGACGCGGTGCTGTACCGCACGGCCCTCGTCGCCTGTCTGATCTTCGTCGCCGCGATCCTTCTCGGGGCGCCGGTCGGGCTCGCCTCGGCCGTCGCCACCGGCCTGCTGCTGCTCGGCTTCGCGATCCGCTCCCCCGGCACGTTGCGCCCGGCTCTGCTGCCCTGGCGGCTGCTGGTCTTCGTCACCGGGCTGTTCCTGGTGATCCAGACCATCGGCGTGCACGGGCTCAACGACCTGGTCGCCTGGCTCGCCGGTGACGAGGGGGGTACCTCGGGGGTGCTGCGTGCCGGCGGCACCGGCGCACTGCTGGCCAACCTGGTGAACAACCTGCCCGCGTACCTGGCCGGCGAGGCGGTGCTGCCGACCGGCGACCGGCAACGCCTGCTCGCGCTGCTGGTCGGCACCAACGTCGGCCCGCTGGCCCTGCCCTGGGCCTCCCTGGCCACCCTGCTGTGGCTGGAACGATGCCGGGCCGCGCGGGTACGGGTGCCGCTGGCGCGGTTCCTGCTGACCAGCACCGTGCTGGCGGTGCTCGGCACCCTGGCGGCGGTCGGCGCCCTGCTGCTCACCGGCTGAACCTGCCCAGTCCTTGTTCTCGACCCTCACCGACCCATAGACTTTGCGTTGCAAAGTTCTCTCCATGACCGAGTCAATGGCAGCAGGTGGGAGTGACACATGGTTCAGGGAAACGCCGACGACGCGGCCATGACCCTCGCCGCCCTCGGTCGACTGCGCGAGCGGGCACACCGGCGGGCCCATGGCGGGGCCTGGCTTCCGGCCCTCGGCTTCGCCGTACTGCTGCTGGCCAGCGCCGCCCTCTACCGCCACCCACTGACCCGGCCCTACTCGATCGACGCGAAGCACCCGTTCTGGGCGGGACTGCCCGACGAGCAGGTCAGCCCGGTGGCGTCCTACCTGTTCTGGTTCCTCGGCACACCGTTGCTGTTCGCCGTCATCGCGCTCTGGTACGCGTGGCGGGCCCGCCGTCACGGCGTACGGGTCGGGTGGCCGTCGGCCACTGTCACCGGGCTCGGCGTCCTGGTGCTGCTCGCCGTGCTCGCTGCGGTGCCGGTCGGTCCGGTTCCGGACGGCCTGGTCTCCGCCTCCGGCCCGTACTGGACCGGCCTGCTGACCCCGCTGCTCCCCCTGGCCGCGGCCGTCATCGTGCTGGGCCGGGCCGAACACAGCCGTGGCCTGGTCGCCGCCGGCATCTGGATCGCCGCGCTCACCGCCTGGCTGTGCACCTCGTTCCCGCTCGGGCACCTGCCCGGCTGGGCCAGCGTGCTCATCGGCGGTGGTGGTGCCGGTGGCCAACTGTCGCTGCGACCGGCCCACTATCTTGTCCTGATGGCCCTTCCCCTGCTGGTCGTCGCCGCCGTGAACCTGGCGACGGCCCGCCGCCCCAGGTGACCGAGCCATCCTCCGGCGCCCCGGACGCCGGGTCGTCGCCGCACCCGGCGACGACCCTCGACGACGTGGTGCACCAGCGGGTACGCCTCGGCATCCTCACCGTGCTCAGCGAGGCGACCGAGTGCCGGTTCGCCACGCTCCGCGACGAACTGGGCCTCACCGACGGCAACCTCAACCGGCACCTGCGGATCCTGGAGCAGGCCGGGCTGCTCCAGGCCACCAAGGGCTACGAGGGACGCCGCCCGGTCACCTGGTTGCGGCTGACCCGGGCGGGCCGCACCGCGCTGCGCGCCGAGGTGGCCGCCCTGGAGCAACTGGTCAGTCGGATCCGGACCGCCACCGTCGCCGACGAGGAGAGTTGAGACGCGCGGACGGGGGCGTCAGCCGGGCAGTGGGGCGCCGTCGCCTCGGTTGCGGCGCGGAGTGACCAGCCGACGCACCATCGGGGCGGCGTTCCACCGGGCCGCGCCGACCAGGTCGCGGGCGTGTTCCAGCACGGTGTAGTCCCGCCGCGCCCGGCCGGCGGCGATCGCCGCGTCCAGGTCGTTGTCGCAGCTCATCAGGACACTGTCGAAGTCGCGGCGGACCGGCTCCAACAGGTGGTAGCCGAACGTGCGGTGCAGCCGGGCGAACAGCGGCTTGTACAGCCGGGCCCGCTCGTGCAACCCGGAGGAGTACGACATCGGGTTCTTCGGCCGCCGCCGGATGTAGTCGGGCAGCAGGTCGGCGAAGGCCCGCCGGACGATCCACTTCTCCTGTCCCTCACGCATCTTCAACTCGATCGGCAGGCGCATCGCCAACTCGACGAGAGCCAGGTCGAGGAAGGGCACCCGGGCCTCCACCCCGAAGCCCATGCTGGTGCGGTCGACGCGCTGCAACTCCGTACGACAGAGGTTGCGGATCTTGTGCAGGAACAGCCGCCGCGCCGCCTGGGGGCCGACCTCGTGATACATCGGGTAGCCGCCGAACAGCTCGTCCGAGCCGTCGCCGGTGAGCACGACCTTGACGCCCAACTCGGCCAGGCGTCGGAAGATGGGCACCGAGACCACCGCGTTGATGATGTCGCCGTACTCGGTCAGCTCGGAGATCCGGATCGCCTCCCGCACGTCGGCCAGCCGGATGTCTCGGGGTCGCAGCTCGACCACCTCGTGCCGGACGCCGAGTTCCCCGGCCAGTCGCCGCGCGTACGCCACGTCGGGGCTGTCCGGCACGCCGACGGTGACCGCGACGCAGTCCGGGTGCCGCTGCGCGGCATGCAGCAGCACCAGGGAGCTGTCCAGCCCGCCGGAGAGCACCACACCCACCGTGAGGTCGGTGTCCAGCCGCACCTGGATGCTGTCGGTGAGCGTGGTACGGACGAGCAGGGCGGCCTCGTCCGGATCCGTCACCATCGGCGCATCGGCACCGAGGGAGAGCAGGTCCACGTACGGTCGCAGGTCGACCTGGTGGTCGGCGTCGATCCAACCGTGGTGGCCGGGCGGCACCTCGACCACCGGTGCGCCCGCCCGGACCAGCGCCTTGACCTCGCTGGCGAGGTGCAGACAGCCAGGCGTACGCGACAGGTACAGCGGCTTCACCCCGAGCGGATCCCGCACCAGGTAGGCCCGGCCGGTGGCCCGCTCCACGATGGCGAACGCGTACTCGCCGCGCAGCCGGGTGACCATCTGCTCGCCCCACTGCGCGAAGGCGGCGAGCACCACCTCGGTGTCGCTGGCGCTGCGGAAGCGGTGGCCCAGCCCGGTCAGCTGCGCGCGCAGCTGGTGGTGGTTGAAGACCTCGCCGTTGTAGCAGAGCAGCCAGCGTTCGTCGGCGGAGACCCACGGCTGCACCGCCCGGTCACGGTCCACCACCCGCAGCCGCCGGGTGCCGGCGAGCAGGCCCGCCTCGTACCGGGTCTCGGTGACCTCGCCACGGGGGGCGAGCACGGCGAGCATCCGGCGGAAGATCACCGGATCGGTCTCCGGGCCGAGGCTGAGTACGATCCCGCACATCGCGTCAGATCCCCATCTCGGCTTCGTACGCCCGGCGCAGTCGCGCGGTCGCGGTCGGTGCCAGACAGACGTGCCAGGCCTGACCCTCGTCGACCACGTTGATCTCGCCGGAGCGCTGGCGGTTCAACAGGAGCCCGGCGAGGGTGTCCCGGACGCCGAACCGGCCGAACCACTCCATCTCCAGGTCGACCGCCCAACCGAGGCAGTGTCCGCTGGGCACCATCGCGGCGTAACCCAGGCGGCGCAGCCGGTACTGGTGCTCGGCACTGCGCACCAGGCTGGTCACCCACAGTGGCGGGGTGCCCGCCGGGGTCACCGCGGCGAACTCGCGACCGATGTCGTTGAGCAGCGCGACCACCTCCCGGCGCGCCCGGCGGAACAACAGACCGGCGGTACGCGGAGTGGCGTCGGGCAGCACCCGGCGGCGCAGTGCGCGTACGCCCCGTCCCACCAGGCTGCGGGGCTGCTCGGTGTAGCGGAAACGCAGCAGGTCCCGACGCCGCAGCCAGTCCAGGTCGACCAGGTCGACGCTGTGGTGGACCTCGGTGTCGGTGAGGAAGGTGCCCGCGTCCCGCCACCACATCACGTCGATGCGGGACAGCAGGTAGATCCGTACCAGGGCGGTCAGGTCCGCGGCCGAGCTGCGCGCGTTGGGCTGGTATCGGGCCATCTCCAGCAGCAGGGTCTCCCGGGCGCCGATCAGTCCCTGGGGCGTGGCGTCGAGCACCGCGGCGATGGTCGGCTCGCGCAGCCGCTGGTCGATCAGCACCTGGCGGGCCTTGGTGCTGCTGGCCGACGCGAGCGCACCCACCTCGACGAGCAGTTCCGCCACGGCGTCGCGGTAGGCGTCCAGGTCGGGACCGACCGCGGCCGGCGGCCGTGCCGGGCCACGCGGGCGACGCCGGGCCGGTGCGGCAGGAGGACCAGGCCGCTGTCCCGGACTTCGACTGGGCACTCGCATGGTCGGGTCCTCTCTCCCGGTGTGGGTTCGCCTGTTGCCGACAGTAACCACACGTTGCGGGATGAGTCCGAGCAATCCTCCCATTTTCCCCGAAGGGGTTCGCACCGGTCTTATCGCCGCCGGTCGTTGGCGGTGTTGCGGTGGTCGCCGCAATGCGCCCGGGGGCATGATGAAAAACTTGACCCATGAGTTCCACGCCCGTACTGCCGGACCCGTCCACCGAGCCGCCCGCCTTCGCGGACCTTGGCCTGCGTTCCGAACTGCTCGCCGCGCTCTCCGCGCTCGGCTACGAGGAGCCCACGCCGATCCAGCGGGAGGCCATCGGTCCGCTGCTGGCCGGTCGGGACCTGCTCGGGCAGGCCGCCACGGGCACCGGCAAGACGGCCGCGTTCGCGCTTCCGCTGCTGCAACGCATGCCCGACGAGCGACCCACCGGCGACCCGGTCGCCCTGGTGCTGGTGCCCACGCGGGAGCTGGCCGTACAGGTCTCCGAGGCCTTCCACCGCTACGGCAAGGATCTCGGTGCCCGGGTGCTGCCGATCTACGGCGGACAGCCGATCGGCCGGCAGTTGCGCGCCCTGGACAACGGGGTCGACGTGGTGGTCGCCACGCCGGGCCGGGCCCTGGACCACATCGCCCGCGGCACACTGCGGCTGGGCAACCTCGCCACGGTGGTGCTGGACGAGGCCGACGAGATGCTCGACATGGGTTTCGCCGAGGACATCGAGGCGATCCTGGAGCACACCCCCGAGCAGCGGCAGACGGTGCTGTTCTCGGCGACCATGCCGTCGCGCATCGACGGGATGGCCCGCGCCCACCTGACCGACCCGGTCCGCATTCTCATCGCCCGGGAGCAGCCGGTGGCCGGCGAGGCCCCCCGGGTACGCCAGAGCGCGTACCTGGTGGCGCGGGCGCACAAGCCGGCGGCGCTGGGCCGGGTGCTGGACGTCGAGTCGCCGACCGCGGCGATCGTGTTCTGCCGCAGCCGGGAAGAGGTCGACCGGCTCACCGAGACGATGAACGGGCGCGGCTACCGGGCCGAGGCGCTGCACGGCGGGATGAGCCAGGAACAGCGCGACCGGGTGATGGGCCGGCTGCGCGGTGGCACCGCCGACCTGCTGGTCGCCACCGACGTGGCGGCCCGAGGGCTGGACGTCGAGCAGCTCAGCCACGTGGTCAACTACGACGTGCCGTCGGCCCCGGAGTCGTACGTGCACCGCATCGGCCGGGTCGGCCGGGCCGGGCGGGAAGGGGTGGCGATCACCCTCGCCGAGCCGCGCGAACACCGGATGCTCAAGACCATCGAGCGGGTCACCGGTCAGCGGATCACCATCGACAAGATCCCGACGGTGGCCGACCTGCGTACCCGCCGGCTGGAGCTGACCCAGGCGGCGCTGCGGGAGAGCCTGCTGGAGGACGACCTCGATCCGTTCCGGGTCATCGTCGAGACGCTCAGCGACGAGTTCGACCTGATGGAGGTGGCGCTGGCCGCGGTCAAGCTGGCCCACGAGGCGACCCTGCCCGGCGCCGAGGAGGCCGCCGAGGAGATCCCGCAGGTGGCGGTCCGCGCCCCCCGGGAGACCCGGCCCGGTGCCGACGCCCGCGGCGGCGACCGCCGCCCGGCCCGGCCCCGCGCCAACGGCACCACCCAGGTCTTCATCGGTCTGGGCCGCCGTGCCGGGGTGCGCCCGCAGGACCTGGTCGGCGCGATCACCGGGGAGACCGGCATCCGGGGCCGCGACATCGGCTCGATCGAGATCGCCGACCGGTTCTCCCTGGTCGAGGTGCCGATCGCCGTCGCCGACGAGGTGATCGCCGGATTGCGCGGCAGCACCATCAAGGGCCGCAAGGCCACCGTCCGCCGCGACCGCGACGACCGCCACTGAGGCGAGTCGGGGTGCGTGCAAGGAAGGGCACCTTGTTAACGCCTCGCGTATAGAAGGGAACCCTTCTCACCCCACGCGCAACGACATACGGGCACCTGTGCCGCCTTGCGTGGCGGCACAGGTGCCCGTGGCTTGCCCGTTGTTAACAGGGGCACCCTGCTATGCAGAATGCGTTAACAAGGTGCCCTTCCTTACACCTCAGGCGGGGGTGAGGTTGGGGGTGATGAGGGTGTCGGCGTCGGCCGGGCGCAGGGCCAGGGCGAGGACGTCGGCGACGTCGGCCAGGGTGTGCACGGTCAGCGCCTCCCGGACCTCGGTGGGCAGGTCGTCGAGGTCCGGCTCGTTGCGGGCCGGGATGATCACCTCGGTCAGGCCGGCCCGGTGGGCGGCGAGCAGCTTCTGCTTCACCCCACCGATGGGCAGTACCCGGCCGGAGAGCGTCACCTCGCCGGTCATCCCGAACTCGGGGCGTACCGGGCGTCCGCTGGCCAACGACGCCAGGGCGGTGACCATGGTGATACCCGCGCTGGGGCCGTCCTTGGGCACCGCGCCGGCCGGCACGTGCAGGTGGATCCGCCGTCCGGCCAGGGCGTTGGGGTCCAGGCCCAGCCGGCGACCGTTGGCCCGCAGGTAGGACAGGGCGATGTGCGCCGACTCCTTCATCACGTCACCGAGCTGACCGGTCAGGGTCAGTCCGGGATCACCCTCCATGCTGGTCGCCTCGATGAACAGCACGTCTCCCCCGGCACCGGTGACCGCCAGGCCGGTGGCCACCCCCGGCACCGCCGTACGCTCCGCCGACTCCGGCGTGTGCTTCGGCCGGCCGAGGTAGCGGACCAGGTTCTCGGCGTCGACGCGGACCGGTGCCGCATCGTCGGTGAGCGCCACCGCGACCTTGCGCATGATCTTCGCAAGCGCCCGTTCCAGCTGCCGTACGCCGGCCTCCCGGGTGTACTCCCCCGCGATGCGACCCAGCGCCGAGGGGTCCACGTCGACCTCGTCGGCGGTCAGCCCGGCCCGCTCCCGCTGCCGGGGCAGCAGGTGGTCCCGGGCGATGGCCACCTTCTCGTCCTCGGTGTAACCGTCCAGGGTGACCAGTTCCATTCGGTCCAGCAGCGGGCCGGGAATCGCCTCCACCACGTTGGCGGTGGCCAGGAACAGCACGTCGGACAGGTCGAGGTCGACCTCCAGGTAGTGGTCCCGGAAGGTGTGGTTCTGCGCCGGGTCGAGCACCTCCAGCAGGGCGGCGGCCGGGTCGCCCGCGTACCCCGCGGAGAGCTTGTCGACCTCGTCGAGCAGCACCACCGGGTTCATCGAGCCCGCCTCGCGCAGCGCCCGGACGATCCGGCCCGGCAGCGCGCCGACGTAGGTGCGCCGGTGACCGCGGATCTCCGCCTCGTCGCGGATGCCGCCGAGGGAGACCCGGACGAAGCGGCGGCCGAGCGCCCGGGCGACGGATTCGCCGAGGCTGGTCTTGCCGACACCGGGCGGACCTGCCAGGGCCAGCACCGCGCCGGAGCCGCGACCGCCGATCACGCCGAGGTCACGCTCGGCCCGTCGGTTGCGCACCGCCAGATATTCCAGAATGCGATCTTTCACATCGGACAGACCGGCGTGGTCGGCGTCGAGCACCGCCCGCGCCGCGGTCAGATCGGTGTTGTCCTCGGTACGCGTGCTCCACGGCATCTCCAGCACCGTGTCGAGCCAGGTACGGATCCAGCCCGCCTCGGGGGAGGCGTCGCTGGCCCGCTCCAGCTTGCCGACCTCACGCAGCGCCGCCTCGCGTACCTTCTCGGGCAGGTCGGCGGTCTCGACGCGGGCCCGGTAGTCGGCCGAGCCGTCCGGGGCGTCCTCGCCGAGTTCCTTGCGGATCGCGGCAAGCTGCTGGCGCAGCAGGAACTCCCGCTGCGTCTTCTCCAGCTCTTCGCGTACCTCGGAGTTGATCTGCTCGGTGACCTCCTGCTCGGCCAGGTGCTCCTTCACCCAGCCGACGAGCAGTTCCAGCCGCGTGGTGACGTCCGGTGCGGCGAGCAGTTCGGTCTTCTGCGTCAGGCTGAGCCAGGGCGCGTAGCCGGCCGAGTCGGCCAGCTCGCCGAGGTCGGTCATCCGCTCCACCGCGTCGATGACCTGCCACGCGCCGCGTTGCTGGAGCACGGAGGTGACCAGGGCGCGGTACTCGCGGGCCAGTTCCCGGGCCTTACCGGCCGGGGCGGGTTCGTCGATCTCGGACGCCTCGACCCAGAGCGCCGCGCCGGGACCGGGCACCCCGGAGCCGATGCGGGCACGGGCCATGCCGCGGATCACGGCGGCCGGTTCGCCGCTGGGCAGCCGGCCGACCTTCTCGATGGTGGCGATCGCGCCGACGGAGCCGTACTCGCCGTCCAGGCGGGGCACGGCGAGCAGCTTGTGGTCGCCGGTGGCACGGGCCGCGTCGACCGCGGCCTGCGTGGTCGGGTCGAGGGTCACCGGGATGACCATGCCGGGCAGCAGTACGGCGTCGGTCAGTGGAAGTACCGGAAGAGTTGCCATCGAACACCTGCTATCCCATTGAGTTGAGCGTGTCAGGCTCAAGTCGCGAGGAGCGCTCATTGTTCCGTGATGTGATCCAGGACACTTAGAGCGGGCGGATGTGACCACCACCGGGCGCTGACACCACTACTGGAAGCAAGGTCGCCAAATCGGGATTTCGATGAACCGCAAAACGCGACGCGCAACAAGGGGTGCTTTTGTTGCGCAATTGGCTGGGCATACGTCAAACTTTGACCACACCCCGCCACACACAGGGAGTAATCAACGATGGCGAGAAAAGTAATCACGGTGCTGACTGACGACCTCGACGGCGGAAAAGCCGACCGGACGGTCGAGTTCAGCCTGGATGGCGTGGCGTACACCATCGATGTCTCCGACGAGAACGCGGGCGTCCTCCGCAAGGCGCTGGACCCGTTTATCAATGCCGGCCGCAGACTCGGGCGTGGCACCGACACCACCCGCAGCGTTCGCCGCGTCGCCGGCCCGGCGACTCCGGGAATGAACCGTGAGCAGAACCGCGCCATCCGCGAATGGGCGATCAGCAACGGTTACAAGATTTCCGAGCGGGGTCGCATCCCCGTCGAGGTCGTCGAGGCGTACAAGAACCGCTGAACAGCGATCGCCCGCGGCAACTCACCGCGTGCGCTCTTTCCACGACCAGGGCCGCCCGGAGGAAGTCCTCCCGGGCGGCCCTGGTCGTTGCCGAGTCAGTTCACCGAATCAGTTGACCTGAATCCGTACCGCGTCGAAGGCGGGAGTCTGGTTCGCCCGCTCCGACATTGGGATACGGTGCGAGCCGTCACCGGCCCAGACCGCGCACTGCGCGGTACCCGACTCCGGCAGGCCCGGAATCTGGATAACCACGCTGTCCGGCTGACGACCGCCGCCGCCGTCCTCGGTGGCGACGAAGAAGGCAGGCACCGGTTCCGGCGCGGGCGCCTCGTCGGTGTTGTTCAACATCCGGCACGCGGTGTGGAAGTGACCACGGGTCAGTCCTTCACCGTTGAGCAGCGAACTCTCCAGGTAGTAGCCGCCCTGCCCGGCCGGCAGGAAGCGGTCCCGGACCAGGTTGCGGGTGCTCACCCGGATGGCGAAGCCCTGGTTGCGGTTGATCTGCTGCGGGAACTCGGTGATCAACAGCGACGGGTTGTTGGCTGCCGCGCCGACCTCACCGAAGGCGGTGCTGATGCAGCGGTTGCCGTTCTGGAAGCCGTCGTGCGGCTGCAACCGGCTGTTGTTGCAGTTGTTCGCCAGCACGTCGAGGCCGTTCGGGTTGCCCCCGTTGTTCCCACCGTTGTTGCCGCCGTTGTTGTTGCCGCCGTTGTTGTTGCCACCGCCGTTGTTGGGGTTGCCGTTGTCGGGGTTGCCACCGTTGTTGTTGTTGACCGGCCGCGCCTGGCACCTGGCGAGGTCGGCCAGGCCGCGCGGCCGGGGGCCGAACCGGTCGATGGCGATGGTGATCCGGTCGAGCGTGGCGCGTCGCTTGCTGGCCAGCGGGCCCAGGATGGCGTTGTTGACGAAGCCCTGACCCTTGTTGCCCTCGGCGGCGAGTCGCTGGTCGGCCTCGGTGATCTGGGTCTGCAGCAGGGCCAGGTTACGGTCCACCTCGGCGCGCGCCCGGTCCGGCACCTGCGGCAGCCGGCTGACCACGTCCGGGCAGGCCACGGCGAGCGAGCCGGTGGCCGCGCCACCGCCGCTGCGGGTCTCCTGGCATTCCTCGATGGTCTGCTGTCCGTCACCCCAGTGGTTGGTCACCCAACGGCCGTTCTGGAAGGTGCGGGTGGTGGTGGCACCACGAGCGGCCGGCGCGGTGGCGCCAGGGCTCGGCGCGACGCATTCGGCCGCCACCGGACGGGTCTGCTTGTGCGGCCGTCGGTCACCGGCCGATGAGATCTGGGTCACGGCGACCACACCGCCGAATACGGCGAGCGTGGCACCGATGGCCAGCAGTCGCTTCGTCCGCGTGTTACCGGATGGTCGGCGCGACCGGGGGGACCTGCGCATCGAATTGCTCTCCTTCTCGATCCGGTACCTGATTCGTGACTCGACGGACCGAACGGAATCGTGGTGGCACGCCCGGCGGACATCCGAACGCGCCGATGGCACGTCGACTAACGACGATGCCCTTTCCGCACCGTCTCCCGCGCCTGTCGGTGCGGGTCGGGGAGATCCTGTCCATTCCCGGTGAGGTACGGACCCGCCACGACGGGGGTTCAAAGTCGGCGGAGTTTTTTTCGGCGCAGGTACGCCGGATCAGTCGATGCGTCGACCGGCAGGCGTCATGCCTGGCAGAGATGGTCGTAGGCGAAGCCGTCGACGAGTTCGTCACGGCGTTCCCGTAGTCGCCGAATGTCACCGAGCAGTTCCGCACGATCGACCAATATCGGAATGTCGGCGTCCAGCTTGCGCAGCCGGTCGCCGACCGCGAGCGCGGCCAGATCCTCGGCGAGTCGCGCGGGGTCGACGCCGCAGGAGACGCGGTGCGCGTGCAGCGACACCCGTTCCACAAGGCACTGCCCGGGGCGTACCTCGACCCAGGCCCAGCCCTCGGCCGGGCCGGCCGTCCAGCGTACGTGCAGTCCCCGCAGGATCGGGTCGGCCAACCGCCGGGCCACGTACGCCTCGACCGCGTCCGCCCGAGCGAGCGCGCCCAGGTCGTTCACCGGTCCGGTGCGGCCGTCGGGCAGCCGGCCGACGATGTCACGGAAGCCCACGGCGGCCACCTCGGTCCCGGCGGCACCCTCGGCGTACCGGCGGGCGTCGAGCAGGTACGTGACGATCCCCGGCCCGTGTTCGGCCGCGTTCAGGGTGGTCGAGACGATCCGCAGCACGGGCAGCCCGACGGCGGCGGTGACCGCGGCGATGGCCCGCTCGACGCGGCGGGCGGCCGGGTCGGACGACGGCGGCCGGAACTCGACGGCGAACTCGACGTGTTCGCCGTCCACAGCGGACACCACCAGGTCGAGACGTTCCCGGCCGGCGATGTTCCACTGGTGTGCGGTCAGGCCGGTCGGACGCCGCCGGACCAGGTCGGCCAGACGCAGACCGGCATGCACCCGCTGCCCGGCCCGGACCAGCACGTCACCACGCGCGACCTCGGCCGGGATCGTCGCCGTCGAGGAGTCATCGCCACTGGTCATCGTCGCATCCACCCCATCCTGCCGCCGACCGCCCGAGTCTAGGGTGGCGATCATGCCCACCCCCTGCCCCGGGTGGGTCGTCCCCGCACCAGGTCCCGGCGGGGCGGGTCTAAGGTCCCGCCCGGTCATGGCCTGGTCGGCCCTGCACACCACCTACCCGACCGGCGTCCAATAGAGATGTCACCGGGACAGCGGTGCGAAGCAGAGAAGGGACGTGGACACGATGACCGCGATGATGGAGCGGAACACCGCCACCGCCAAGACTCCCGGGGCCCCGACCGTCCAGGAGCGCACCACCCGCAAGCGCGCCACCCGCTACCTCCTCGGCGGGCTCCGCCTGGCCCTGGGCTGGATCTTCCTCTGGGCCTTCCTGGACAAGCTCTTCGGTCTGGGATTCGCCACCGAGGCGAAGGGCGCCTGGATCAACGGTGGCAGCCCCACCAAGGGCTTCCTGACCTTCGGCGCCACCGGCCCGTTCCAGGGGTTCTACAACAGCATCGCCGGCGCCGCCTGGGCGGACTGGCTGTTCATGATCGGCCTGGCGGCCATCGGCACGGCGCTGATGCTCGGCATCGGGGTACGCGTCGCCGCCGCGGCCGGTGGCCTGCTGCTGGTGCTGATGTGGACCGCCGCCCTGCTGCCCGCCAACAACCCGTTCATGGACGACCACCTGATCTACGCCGGTGTGCTGGCCCTGCTCGCGGTGACCAACGCCGGTGACACCTGGGGTCTGGGTCGCAACTGGGCCCGGCTGCCGATCGTCCAGCGGTTCGGTTGGCTCCGCTGACCTGACTCAACTCCCCCCGCGCGGCGGGCGTCACCACCAGGTGACGCCCGCCGCTTGCCGTAGCATCCGGCAGGATTGTGCTGACTGAAACCGACGTCACAGGAGAATTCGCATGAACCAGGCAGCGAGCAAGCCCGAGATCGGTCCGATCGAGGGAGCCCCGCCGGCCGACCTCGTGATCGAGGACATCACCGTCGGCGACGGCCCGGAGGCCCAGGCCGGCCAGGTGGCACGGGTGCACTACGTGGGGGTGGCGCACTCCACCGGCGCGGAGTTCGACGCGTCCTGGAACCGCGGCGAGGCGTTCGAGTTCCCGCTCGGCGGCGGGCGGGTCATCTCCGGCTGGGACCAGGGCGTGGTGGGGATGCGGGTCGGCGGCCGACGCAAGCTGACCATTCCCCCGCACCTGGGCTACGGCAGCCGTGGCGCCGGTGGTGTCATCAAGCCCAACGAGACCCTGGTCTTCGTGGTCGACCTGCTCGGCGTGCGCTGAGGGCAGCGCCCGCGGCGTCGGACGCCCCCCCGGTGTCCGACGCCGCCGCTCTGTTGGTCAGCAGACGGCGGCGAGCATCCGGTCAGGGGCCGCCTCGGCGATCGGGATGACCCGGCGCAGACCGGTGGCGCGCAGCACCCGGTCGACCACGGGCGGCGGATCCACCAGCACCAACTGGCCACCCTGGGCGCGCACCCAGAGCCGCGCCGCGATCAACGCGCGCACCCCGGCCGCGGAGAGCAGCCGGACCTCGGAAAGATCCACTCGCAGCTCCGACCGTGCCGGTGCCGCCCAGAGCGCCGCCCGGAACGCCCCGACAGTGGCGATGTCGATCACACCCACCACGCGCACGCACACCACGTCGCCCGACACCGTGGTCTCGACGTGGAACCGTTCCTCGCGCTCTCGCATGAGTCGAACCTATCCAGCGGCACCGACACTTTTCACCCTGCGCAGAGATGGTTCCGGGTAGATCCAGGGCATGACCCGCAGACCCACCGGGTCCACCCTAGGGAGGATCCCCCGCGCCCGTGCCGTACGCCGACGCGGGCAGCATCCGGGCCGGCCCGTGACGAGCCGGCCCGGAGCGTACGGCCGCCTCAGCCGCCGCTGGCGGACGGTGCCGGCTCCGGTGAGCCACCGGCCACCGCGCCCGGATCCGGCGCCTGGGTCGGGGTGGGTTGCAGCCCGGCCGGCACCGGCAACGCGCTGCCCTTGGCGAACTGCTCCCAGCTGACGTTCCAGGCGGTCCAGCCGTTGCCCTCGTCGAGAGGGACCTCGGTGCCCTTGACGGTGACCAGGTCGCCGACCTGGGTGACGCCCATCAGCCAGTCGGCGTTGGCCGCCGACAGGTTCGTGCACCCGTGCGACACGTTGGTGTAGCCCTGGTCCCCCTCCGACCAGGGAGCGCCGTGGATGAACTCACCGCGCCAGGTGAGCCGTTGCGCGTCCTCCACGTCGACGACGTACGGGTCGGCCGAGCCCCGGGTGTCGAAGGTGGTGAAGTCGTGCTTCTCCATGATCACCATCTTGCCGCTGGAGGTCGGCGTGCTCGGCTTGCCGAGACTGACCGGCAGCTTGCGCAGCAGCTTGCCGTCCTGGAAGACCGACATCCGCTTGGTCGCGTTGTCGATCTCCAACTGGACCTGCCGGCCGATCTTCGAGGTGGCCCGCTTGTCCGTGTCACCGACATGTTCCTTGCCGATGGGCAGGCCCTCCAGGGCCGACCGGACGCTGATCGTCGTCCCCGGTCGCCAGAAGTCGGGTGCCCGGTAGTAGACCTGGCTGCCGTCGGACACCCAGGACCAGGTGCCCGGCTGCGGCGGATCCGTCTTCACGAACAATCGGCGCTGCACATCCGCCCGCGCCTCTTTCGGAATGGGCGGGTCGAAGGCGACGGTAACCGGCATCGCGGTACCGTACGTCCGATTGCCGGCGAAATACAGCACGCTGCTGATGGCCGGCTTCGACGATTTCGGCTGAGTGGTGAACGTGGTCTTACGGGTGACCGTGTCCCCCGAGTCACCGGTGACGGTCACCTCCGCGGTGTACGTCCGCTTCGGCGCCAGTGGCTTGCTCGGCACCCATCCGGTGCCGTCCTCGCGTGGCTCCGCCTCGACAGTGGCGCCCTTGTCGTCGGTGATGCGGACGGCGGTCACCCGGCCGTGCTTGACGTCGGTGCCGATCTCGCCGCTGATCGGCACGTCGCGGCTACCCTCGGCCGGCGTGACGGTCACCTCCGGCTTGGCCCGCGCCTCGGCGTGCTGCTGGCCGGGCCTGCGGTCGCTGGTGCATGCCCCCAACGCCAACGGTGCCGCCGCGACGGTCACCGCGAACAGCGTCAGTCGCCGCCTGAACCTCATGATGATCGTCCCCCCGTTTATCTCCGTCCTCTGCCACATTCTCTCTGCCGGACACCGACTGTTTTGCAATTTCGGAAAGAGCGAAGAAAAGCGTGGCCCCGACACTTCCGCGAATTCCGCACCGCCTCGGCCCCGGGGATACCCGGTAGCGCAGCAACGGGCGGTGCCGCCGCGAATGTCCCGGCCCGTACCGACCGGCGCCCTCCGGTCGGCGGACCGCCGAACGCGCCCGGCGTCCCCTGATAGGGGACACCGGGCGCGGGTGGTGGGGTACCGGACTCAGACGGCGGCGATGAGCGCTTCCGGCCGCTCGACACAGTCGGCGACATGCCGCAGGAACCCGCCGGCCACCCCGCCGTCGCAGACCCGATGGTCGAAGGTGAGGCTGAGCTGGGTGACCTTGCGGACCGCGAGCTGACCGTCGACCACCCACGGCTTGTCGACGATGCGGCCCACCCCGAGCAGCGCCGCTTCCGGGTGGTTGATGATCGGCGTGGAGCCGTCGACACCGAACACGCCGTAGTTGTTCAGCGTGAAGGTGCCCCCGGTCAGCCGCGCCGGTGGCAGCTCGCCGGCGCGGGCGGCCTGCGTGGTGACGGCCAACTCGGCGGCCAGTTCCATGGTGGTCAGCCGGTCGGCGTCGCGCAGCACCGGAACCAGCAGACCTCGGTCGGTCTGGGCGGCGATGCCCAGATGCACTCCGGTGGACTGCACGATCCGTTGTCCCTCGGTGTCGACCCGGGCGTTGAGCTGCGGGTAGCGCCGCAGGCCGGACAGGCAGATGCGGGCGAGCAGGGCCAGGATGCTCACCGGCCGGTCGGGGTACGCGGCGTTGATCGCGGCCCGGGTCGCCAGCAGGGCGGTGGCGTCGGCGTCCACCCAGATGGTCACCTCGGGGATCTCCCGGCGGCTGCGGGAGAGCTTGTCGGCGATCGCCTTGCGGATGCCGGTCAACGGGATGACCTGATCCCCCGCGCCGGTCGGGGCCAGCCCGACGTGCGCCGCCGACTGCTCGGCGGGCGAGGCAGCGGCAACGGGCGAGATCGCGACGTCGGCCGCCGCCTCCACGTCCGCCCGCCGGATCACCCCACCGGGCCCGCTGCCGCGTACCGTGGCCAGGTCCACCCCGCGCTCGCGGGCCAGGCGACGCACGATCGGCGAGATGACCAGGGCCGTGGCCGGCTGCGACGACGCGAGCGCCGCCACCGGAGCCGGAGCCAGGGCTGGGGCCACAGCCGCCGGGACCGGAGCCGCCGCCGGGACCGACGAGGCGGTGGCGTGGGCGACGGGGCGGGCCCGCCGACGGCGGCGTGCCCCGCCGTGTCCGGTGCCGTACCCGATGAGGACGTTGCCGGAGCCGGCCCGCTCCTCCTCCCGGTAGACGGCGTGCCCGACCGGTTCGGACCCGCCGTCCGCCACCACGGTGATCAGCGGCTGGCCGACCGGCCGCACCTCACCCTCCGCGCCGTGCAGGGCCACGACCCGGCCGGCGTACGGGCAGGGCACGTCCACGACGGCCTTGGCGGTCTCCACCTCGACCACGGTCTGGTCCACGGTGACCACGTCGCCGACCGCGACCCGCCACTGCACGATCTCCGCCTCGGCGAGCCCTTCACCGAGGTCGGGTAGGAGGAAGACCTGCTCGCTCATGCCGGCACCCCGTCGGTCAGCCACCGGGAGTCCGGCTGGTCGTCCCACTGCAGTCGGGCCACCGCGTCGAGCACCCGGTCGACCGAGGGCAGGTGGGTGTGCTCCAGCATCGGCGCGGGGTACGGAATGTCCAGCCCGGACACCCGCAGCACCGGCGCGTGCAGGGCGTGGAAGCAGCGCTCCTGCACCCGGGCGGCGATCTCCGCGCCCACCCCGGCGAAGCCCTGCGCCTCCTGCACCACCACGCACCGGCCGGTGCGCCGCACCGAGGCGGCGATCGTGGCGTCGTCGAACGGCACGATGGTGCGGACGTCGACGACCTCCAGGTCCCAGCCCTCCTCCTTGGCGGCCTCGGCGGCCTCCAGAGCGACCGGCACCGCCGGACCGTACGCGACAAGGGTGGCGTCGCGACCGGGCCGGCGTACGACCGCCCGACCGAACGGCTCGGTACGCGCCGAGGGGTCCGCCTCGCCGCTGGCGAAGTAGAGCTTCTTCGGCTCCATGAAGACCACCGGATCCGGGTCGTCGATCGCCTCCCGCAGCAGCGAGTACGCGTCCGCGACCGTCGCCGGGGTGACCACCTTCAGACCCGGGGTGTGCGCGTAGTACGCCTCGGAGGAGTCACAGTGGTGCTCCACCCCACCGATGCCTCCGGCGTACGGCACCCGGATCACCATCGGCACGCTGAGCGCGCCACGGGTGCGGTTGCGCAGCTTCGCCACATGGGAGGCGATCTGCTCGAACGCCGGGTACGCGAACGCGTCGAACTGCATCTCGACCACCGGGCGCAGCCCGGACATGGCCAGTCCGACGGCGAACCCGACGATGCCGGCCTCGGCCAACGGGGTGTCGAAGCAGCGCTTGTCACCGAAGCGGGCCTGGAGGCCGTCGGTGATCCGGAAGACCCCGCCCAGCTGCCCGACGTCCTCGCCGAAGACGACGACCCGCTCGTCGTCGAGCATCGCGTCGGCGAGGGCGGCGTTGAGGGCCTTCGCCATCGTCATGGTGGCCATCAGGCGTCCTCCTCCTGCGTCGCGGCCAGCTCGGCGCGTACCTGTTCCCGCTGCTCCACCAGTTGCGGGGTGGGCTCGGCGTAGACGTGCTCGAAGAGGCTGAGCGGGTCGACGGTGGGCTGGACGTTCATCCGCTCGCGCAGCCGCGCCGCGTACGCCTCGGCCTCCTCGGCGATCTCGGCGACGGCGGCGTCGTCGAGCACCTCGCGGGCGCGCAGGTAGCTCTCCAGCCGGGTGATCGGGTCACGCTCGCGCCAGGCCTCGACCTCCTCGGCGTCGCGGTAGCGGGTCTGGTCGTCGGCGTTGGTGTGCGGCTCCATCCGGTAGGTGTGCGCCTCCACCAGGTACGGCCCCTTGCCGGCCCGGGCGTGCGCGACGGCCCGGTTCAGCACCGCCAGTACCGCGACCGGGTCGTTGCCGTCGACCTGCTCGCTGGGTACGCCGTAGCCGACGCCCTTGTAGGCCAGGGTCGGCGCGGCGGTCTGCCGGGACAGCGGGACGCTGATCGCGTACCTGTTGTTCTGCACGAAGTAGACGACCGGCGCCTTGAACACGGCGGCGAAGTTGACGCCCTCGTGGAAGTCGCCCTCGCTGGTGGCGCCGTCACCGATGTAGACGAGCGCGACGGTGTCGCGACCCTGGTACGACTCGCCGTAGGCCAGGCCGGCGGCGTGCACGCACTGGGTGGCCAGCGGGGTGCACTGCGGGGCGGTGCGCACCGCGGTGGGGTCGTACCCGCAGTGCCAGTCGCCGCGCAGCAGGGTGAGCACCTCGACCGGGTCGATGCCCCGGGCGGTCAGCGCCATCGACTCGCGGTAGGTGGGGAACACCCAGTCGTCGTCGCGCAGCGCGAGGACGCCGCCGACCTGGCAGGCCTCCTGGCCCCGGGAGGACGGGTAGACGGCCAGCCGGCCCTGCTTGGTCAGCGCGGTGGCCTGCGCGTCGAAGCGGCGGCCGATCACCATCCGCCGGTACATCTCGCGCAGCGCCTCGACGGGCGGCTCGGGGTAGTCGGGGCGCGACGGCAGCGGGGTGCCGTCGGAGTTCAGCAACCGGACCGGTTCGGCCTGCGGCATCAGGCCGGCGGACGGGTCCGGTGCGGCCGGGGTGGCCGGCCGGCGCTTTCGCGGGGATGCCCTGCGCGCCGCCTGGGGGGTCGTGGTCACGGCGAACCTCCTGGACGTGTGGTGGCCCTATGCTCCTTTGGTTGGATGATTGACTCAAGATGCCTGGTGAACGCGGGATGAATGGCACCGAGGGGAGGCTGCGATGGGCCAGGAGACCGTCAACGGACCGGCCGTGACGAGCGCCACGGGACGTTCGGCACAACTGGACGAGGTGGACCGGCGGTTGCTCGACGAGTTGACCCGCGACGGCCGGATGTCCATCCGTACCCTCGCCGAGCGGGTGCACGTGTCGCGGACCAACGCGTACGCCCGGGTGGAGCGGCTGGTCCGGGACGGGGTGATCACCGGGTTCGCCGCGCGGGTCGCCCCGGAACCGGCCGGCCTGGGCACCTCGGCGTACATCGCGTTGACCATCCGGCAGAACACCTGGCGGGAGGTGTCGGCGGAGCTGGCGCAGGTGCGCTACGTCGAGCACGTGGCGCTGCTCAGCGGCGAGCACGACGTGCTGGCCCTGGTCCGCGCCCCGGACAACGCCACCCTGCGAGACGTGGTGTTGGACCGGGTCCAGCGCATCTCCGGGGTGCTGTCGACCCGCAGCTGGCTGGTCTTCGAGGAGTACGACGGGGTCAACAGCCCCTGGTCGTAGCGGGGCTCAGCGTTCCGGCGGCGCGGCGAGGCCCTCCCGGTCGGCCAGTGCCAACAGCGGATCCAGCGAGAACCGGTCCTCGTCCAGTCCCGCGTGCGGGTCGCCGCGTTCGGCGAACCGGGCGGGCATGCTCACCACGTCGAAGTCCTCCGGCCGGACGTCGTCCAGCTCGGCCCAGTCCAGCGGCGCGGAGACCAGTGCCTGCGGGGTGGGGCGGATCGAGTAGGCCGACGCCATCGTGTGGTCGCGGGCCATCTGGTTGTAGTCGATGAAAACCGGCCGGTCCCGCTGCTCGCGCCACCAGGTGGTGGTGACCAGGTCCGGGCGCCGCCGTTGCAGCTCGCACCCCAACGCCAGCACCGCGCGCCGGCAGTCACCGAAGCTCCACCGGGGCTCGATCGGGACGTAGACGTGCAGGCCCCGGCCGCCGGTGGTCTTGGGGTAGCCGGTCAGACCCAACTCGTCGAGGAAGCGGTGCACCTCGTGCGCCACCGGCACCACCTGGTCGAACCCGACGCCGGGCATCGGGTCCAGGTCGATGCGCAGCTGGTCGGGCCGCTCCACGTCGGCGCGGGTCACCGGCCAGGGGTGAAAGCGCAGGGTGCCCAGGTTGACCGCCCAGATCACCACCGCCAACTCCCCCGGCGCGACCTCGTCGGCGGTACGACCGCTGGGAAAGGTGATGTGCGCGGTGCCCACCCAGTCGGGCGCGCCCGACGGCACCCGCTTCTGATAGAAGGCGTCGCCCCGGTTGTCCTGCCGGGTGGCGATGGTCGCCCCCTCGAACACCCCCCGTGGCCACCGTTCCAGCATGGTCGGTCGATCCCGTAACGCCCGCAGGATGCCGTCACCCACGGCGAGGAAATAGCGCACCACGTCCAGCTTGGTCAGCCCACGCTCGGGGAAGTACGGCTTGTCCGGGCTGGAGACGCGAACCGTCCGCCGCCCCACCTGGATCTCCTCGGCCGTACTCGCCATGGACATCACCATAGGCGCGGCGATGGCCGGGTGGGGCGCAACACCACCCGGCCATCGCCGCCCGAATCAGACCTTCTCCTGCTGAAGGCGTGCCTTCAGCAGCTTCTTGCCCTGCTCGCCCATCTTGCGGTGGTCGTCCTGGATCTCGCGGAACCAGGTGGCGAGTTCGCTGTCGCCGCGCGCCTCGGCGTCGGCGATGTAGTTCTCCATCTTCCAGACGTGCTCCAGCGACATCTGCAGGGTGTGCAGCAGGTCGTAGTGGTCGTCCTTCACCGGACTGGCCGGCTCCCGCACCATCGTGGCCATGGTTCACCTCCAGCTAGCAGGTGGGTCTGCGGTCGCGTACCCCTGACGGTGGCCGGCACACCCCGCACGGCCGACGTCTTGCTCTGACAGCTGCCACCTGCGCACGTCCTGGGGTGTAACGCCACATATCGACGGGACGCTTCTGATCGTGAGGGCGGGCAACCCGTCCGCCGCCGCCGGGCCGCCCGCACGAGGGTGCCGCACGGCGGGGTCGTACCCTGGGGAGTCTGTGTGAAGAAGCTCGGCCGCAAGGCACTCGCGGTGGCGGTCGCCGTGGCACTCGGCGCCGGCGTCACCAGCGTTGTCACCGCCCCGGCCACCGCCTCCGTCGACGGCGGCGAGGCCCATGGCGGCGAGGCCACCTTCCTGGTGCTCACCCCGCAGGGCGCCACGGTCGACCGGGCGCTGGCCCGGGTGGCCGCCGCCGACGGCACGGTGATCGCCGACTACCGGCAGATCGGCGTGCTGGTGGTCCGCTCCGCCAACCGTGACTTCGTCGCCGACACCGCCGGTGCGGGCGTCGAGTCCGTGGCGTCGACCGCCGGCCTGGGCACCGTGCTCGACGAGGGTCACACCGTCGAGCTGACCGCGGCCGAGTTGGCGGCCGTCGGCGGCGACCCGAGCACCGAGCCGCTGTTCGCCCAGCAATGGAACATGCCGATGATCGACCTGCCGCGGGCCCACACGGTCACCGCCGGCAGCGCCGACGTGGTGGTCGGCGTGCTGGACAGCGGCATCTCCAGCAGCCACCCCGACCTGGCCGGCCAGCTCGCCCGGGACAAGAGCGCCTCCTGCCTCGGTGGCGTCGCGGACACCACCGAAGCGGCCTGGAACCCCACCACCTCCGACCACGGCACCCACGTGGCCGGCACCATCGCGGCCGCCCGCAACGGCGTCGGCGTCACCGGCGTGGCACCGGGCGTCAAGGTGGCCGCGGTGAAGGTCGTCGACAACGAGGGCTACATCTATCCGGAGGCCGCGGTCTGCGGGTTCATGTGGGCGGCCGAGCAGGGGATGCAGCTGACCAACAACAGCTACTACCTCGACCCGTGGGAGCTGAACTGCCGCAACGACGCACGCCAGCGCCCGGTGTGGCAGGCCGTGCAGCGGGCCATCCGCTACTCGCAGAGCAAGGGTGTGCTCACCGTCGCGTCCGCCGGCAACGCCAACCACGACCTGGCGCACCGGTTCGTCGACTCGGGCAGCCCGAACAACGGCACCCCGGAGGTACGCGAGGTCAACGGCGCCTGCCTGGTGCTGCCCGCCCAGGCGCCGGGCGTGGTGACCGTCGCCGCGGTCGGGCCGACCGGGCAGAAGAGCTACTACTCGTCATACGGTCAGGGGGTCGTCGACGTGACCGCGCCCGGCGGCGACAGCCGGATCCGCACCCAGGGCCTGACCCCGACGACCGCCGACGCCATCCTGTCGACCACCTTCAACACCGTGACCCGCATCGACGGCTGGGGTTGGAAGCAGGGCACCTCGATGTCCGGTCCGCACGTCACCGGCGTCGCGGCGCTGGCCCTGTCGGCTCGCCCGGGCATGACCCCCGGGCAACTGGCGGCGCTGCTGGAGCGCACCGCCGTGCCCCGGCCCTGCCCCGCCGGCGGGTACGACCCGATTCCGCTGCTGCCGAGCGCGACCGACTACACGGCCACCTGCCAGGGCGGTACGCGCAACGGTTTCCACGGCGCCGGCCTCGTCAACGCCTACCGCGCGGTGAAGTGATCGTCGGCGGGGTCCGGCGGCCGAGGGGGACGCCGGACCCCGCCGACGGCCGACGTCGCACCCGGTAGGATCGGCGAGGGCCGTGACTGGCGCGTGGGGATGGAGCACCATCGGGAAGCGGTCCCGTCACAACGACGCACGCCGAGCGCCTGGGCCTTCCGCACATCCACTGGAGGTCGCATGTCGCCCAACGCCGAGTCCACCGCCTTCCGCAGCGCACTGGAGGTCATCCGCTCCGTCGAGCCGCGCGTCGCCGACGCGATCGGTGCGGAGCTTGTCGACCAGCGCGAATCGCTCAAACTGATCGCCAGCGAGAACTACGCCTCACCGGCCACCCTGCTGACGATGGGCAACTGGTTCAGCGACAAGTACGCCGAGGGCACCGTCGGCCGCCGGTTCTACGCCGGCTGCCAGAACGTCGACACCGTCGAGGCCCTCGCTGCCGAGCACGCCCGGGAGCTGTTCGGCGCGGCCCACGCGTACGTGCAGCCGCACTCGGGCATCGACGCCAACCTGGTGGCGTTCTGGGCGATCCTGGCCGACCGGGTGGAGGCGCCGGCGCTCAAGCGGGCGCAGGCCCGGCACGTCAACGACCTGACCGAGGCCGACTGGTTCGCGCTCCGCCGGGAGCTGGGTGACCAGCGGATGCTCGGCATGTCACTGGACGCCGGTGGACACCTCACCCACGGCTTCCGGCCGAACATCTCGGGCAAGATGTTCGACCAGCGCAGCTACGGCACCGACCCGGCGACCGGCCTGGTCGACTACGACAAGGTCGCCGAGGCCGCCCGCGAGTTCCGGCCGCTGGTGCTGGTCGCCGGCTACTCGGCGTACCCGCGGAAGGTGAACTTCCGGATCATGCGGGAGATCGCCGACTCGGTCGGGGCGACCTTCATGGTCGACATGGCCCACTTCGCCGGCCTGGTGGCGGGCAAGGTCTTCACCGGCGACTTCGACCCGGTGCCGCACGCGCACATCGTCACCACCACCACCCACAAGTCGCTGCGCGGCCCGCGCGGCGGCATGGTGCTCTGCGGCCCGGAGCTGGCCGAGCAGGTGGACCGGGGCTGCCCGATGGTGCTCGGCGGCCCGCTGCCGCACGTGATGGCCGCCAAGGCGGTCGCGCTGGCCGAGGCCCGCCGGCCCGACTTCGCCGACTACGCCCAGCGCATCGTCGACAACGCCCAGGCGCTGGCCGAGGGCCTGCTGCGCCGGGGCGCCAAGCTGGTCACCGGCGGCACCGACAACCACCTGGTGCTCATCGATGTCAGCGGCTACGGGCTGACCGGCCGGCAGGCCGAGCAGGCGCTGCTGGAGTCGGGCATCGTCACCAACCGCAACGCCGTCCCGCAGGACGTGAACGGCGCCTGGTACACCTCTGGCATCCGGATCGGCACGCCCGCGCTGACCACCCGTGGGCTGGGCGCGGCGGAGATGGACACCACGGCCGAGCTGATCCACACCGTGCTGAGCCAGACCACCGCCGGCGCGAACCCGGACGGCACCGCCTCCAAGGCCAAGTACGTGCTCGACCCGGCCCTGGCCGACAAGGTCAGCCGCCAGGCCGGCGAACTGCTCGCCGGTTTCCCGCTCTACCCGAGCGTCGACCTGGGCTGACCGACGCGGCTTTCCGGCCGGCCCGACGCCGTGCGGCGTCGGGCCGGCCGTTTCTGCGCTGCCGTTCTGCTGCGGGATGCACTGTCTGCCCGGCGGCGGGGCCGCCCCACTCACCCCTGACGCCGCCGGGTCAGGGCGCGCCTCAGTTCAGCGGGCGCTTGAGGTGGTAGCGGTGGACCTCGGTGCTGCCCTGCACGTTGTTCACGTCCTCGGCGGCGGTGACGAGTTCCCAACCCTCTCGGCCGACACGGTTGAGATGCGCGACGGCGGTGTCACCGTAGGCGGTGACGTCCTTGCGTGACCCGTCGGGGCCGTACCAGACGAACGTGACGTGAAAGTTCCGGCCCTGCCCCTGGTAGCGGCGGACCAACAAGGCGTACTCCCAGGCAACCATGCGATCCATTATGACTGTCCACCCAGGACCGGACCACGGGGGCCGTCACAGGTTGCGAACGGGTGAACGCGCTACGTCAGCTCAACGGGGTCATCGTCGCGCAGGGCAACAGGCAGTGCGTCGTGGTGCAGGACGACCAGGGTCGCGACGGCTCGGGTCAGTACGACGTAGAGCCGGTTCATGCCGCGCGGTTCGGCGGCCACGATCTCGGCCGGCTCCACGACGATGACATGGTCGTACTCCAGGCCCTTGACCAGGCTGGCCGGGACCACCGCGACGCCGGGGGCGTCGATGAGCGGGGTGATCGTCTCGGTCCGGTCGTCGGCGGCGATGACGGCGACGGTCGCGTCGGGCGGTGCCTGCTGGAGTTCGCTGCGCAACGCGGCGTGCAGGTCGTCGACCCGGCGTACGGCGAGGGTGCCGCCGGGCCGGTACGACCGGGTCGGCGCGATCCCGGGGGTGAGGGCGCGGGCCGCGTACTCCGCGATCAGCGCCGGCACCCGGTAGCCGGTGTGCAGTTCCAGGGTGCGGACCTCCCGCTTGCCGATCCGGGCCAGCAACTGCGGCCACGACTGCGCCGCCAGCGGATGGGTCGCCTGCCCGAGGTCGCCGACCACGGTCATCGAGGCGTACTCGACCCGGCGGGCGATCATGCGGCACTCCATCGGGGAGAGGTCCTGCGCCTCGTCGAGGATGACGTGCAGGTACGGCTCGTCGTCGGCCGAGTCCTCCTCGACCTCCTCGACCGGCAGCGGTTCGGCCAGCACCGGCACGTAACCCTCCTCGCCGTGCGGGTCGAAGCCGTCGGCCCAGCCGACGACCTGGTGCCCCTCCCGCAGGATGACCGCCTCCGCCCAGCGCTGCGCGGCGACGATCGCGTCGTTGTCGATGCCCGGTCCGGCGAGCGCGAAGGGGGTCGACAGGTGGGGGGCGTACAGCTCCCAGCCGTTGCGCAGGCCGCAGCTGAGCACGAAGGTCGCCACGGTCCGGGTGCCGGTGGTCAGCTCCCGCAGCCGCCACTCGGGCTCGGGCGCCTGCGGTGCGGCGGGCGGACGGCCCAGCAACTCGGCCAGTTCGTCCAGAAGCGGCACGTCGTCGACGGACCAGTCGGGCCGGTTCCGGTACGTCGCGGCCAGTGTCTCGGCCTCCTCGGGGTCCAGACCGACCACCCGGGCGGGGTCGGCGAGCCAACGCAACACCTCGGTCGGGGTCAGCGGCGGCCACCAGGCGCGACGGAACCGGCGGAACTCGTCACGGTCGCGGATCTCCTCGGCGAAGAGCTCCCGGTCCAGGTGCTTGCCGTCGACCTCCTGCCACAGGGTCTCCAGCAGGACGGCGGTGACGGTCGGTGCGGCGGCGTTGGGTGTGGTGCCGTCCGTCGCGCAGCGGGCGCGGATGCGACGGCGGGCCGCCGCCAGGTGCCGCGCGTCGAGCGTCAGCGGCTGGCCCGCGTACACCAGTCGTAGCCGTTGCGGCGCGGTCGGTGGTGGCTGCCAGATCAGCTCGGCCAGCACGTCGCGCATCCGGTCGTCGCCCTTGATCCGGGCGACGGCGGCGCGGTCGCGGCGGGTGGCGGTCACCCCCTCGACCAGCTCGCCGAGGGCCCGCAGGTGCACGCTCTCCTCGCCGAGGGAGGGCAGGACCCGGCTGATGTAGCGGGTGAAGACGGTCGACGGGCCGACCACCAGGATGCGGCCGTCGGTGAGCCGGCCCCGGTTGGTGTAGAGCAGGTACGCCGCCCGGTGCAGCGCGACCTGCGTCTTGCCGGTCCCGGGCCCGCCGGTGATCAGGGTGACGCCCCGGGCCGGGGCCCGGATCGCCTCGTCCTGCTCCCGTTGGATGGTGCTGACGATGTCGCGCATGTGCGCTCCACGCGAGCGTCGCAGCGCGGCCAGCAGCGCTCCTTCGCCGAGCACCCGCAGCTCACCGGCCTTCTCGGGGGTGAGCACGTCGTCGTCGAGGTCGATCACCTTCGGACCCTGGCAGAGGATGACCCGGCGGCGGATCACCCCGAGCGGGTCGCCCGGCGTCGCCCGGTAGAACGCTGCGGCGGCCGGAGCACGCCAGTCGACAAGCAGGGGTTCGTGGCCGTCGCGTACGCCGAGGCGGCCGATGTGGAAGGTCTCGCCGTCGTCGAAGTCGAGCCGGCCGAAGACGATGCCCTCCGCCTCGGCGTCGAGCGACCGTAGCCGTACGGCCGCCCGGTGCACCATCGCGTCCCGCTCCACCAGCCCGGTGGCCGGGCCGCCGGCCGCCCGCCGATGCCCCTCGCCGGCGAGTTCGTCGGCCCGTTCTCGCGCGCCCTCCAGCAGCTCGTAGACCCGGTCCACCACCACCTGTTCGGCAGCGATCTCCTGTCCCCTGACGTCAGCCATGCCCGCCCCCGCACCGCACGATGATCACCGGGTGAGCCTATGAGCCGACCTGGGGACAAAAATCATCAATCCGGACGATCTGAAGGGGCATGGCGAGCCGTACACTGAAGATGGCACGGACAAGCAGCCACTTCCTGGCCGCCTCGCACTTGTCTGCTCAGACCGGGACCGGGGTCTGTGCGTGGACGTGGAAGCGCAGCGACCGGGCGTCGGTGAAACACTCCCGCATCGGCCGGACCAGATCCCGATGTTCCGGGCTGCGTTCCCACGCCTCGAAGTCGGCCAGGCTGGCCCACTCGCTGGTGATCAGCCACTGCTCCGGGTCGGTGGCCGAGCGGCACACCTGGTCGACCAGGTGTCCCGGCACCCCGTCGGCGACCAGGTGCCGCACGGCCTCATACGCCCGCAGGAAGTCGTCGGTGCGTTCGGTGGGCACCCGGACGAGGAAGACGACCCGTCCTCGCGTCATGGTTTGTCCTTTCCGGCCGGTGCCGTCCCCCGCAGCACCAGCGCACTGTTGAAACCGTCGAAGCCGCGCGCGCAGACCAGACCCACCCGGGTACGCGGGCGGCGGCGCTCACGCAGGAAGTCCAGTTCGCATCCCTCGGCGACCTGCTCCGGGCCGGCCGAGGGGGGCAGCGTGTCGTGCGCGAAGGCGAGCAGCAGGGTCGCCACGTCCAGCGCCGAACCGCCCTGGTGCGCCCGCCCGGTGAGCGCCTTGTGGGTGCTGACCGCCGGCGCCGTACCGGCGAAGACCGCCCGCAGCGCAGTGGCCTCGGCCCGGTCGTAGCGGGCCACCCCGAGCGCGTCGGGCACCACCAGATCCACCTCGTGCGGCTCGACGCCGGCCCGGCCCAGGGCCAGCCGCATCGCCCGGGCGTACTGGTGCGGGTCACCGGCGCTCTCGGCGGTGGTGTGCGCCGCGTCGTGGGTGGCACCCCAGCCGGTCACCTCGCCGTAGCCGCGCACTCCCCTGGCCCGCGCGTGCTCGTACTCCTCGACGACGAAGACGGCACCGCCCTCAGCGGGCAGATAGCCGCTGGCGGAGACGTCGAACGGCTGGTACGCCCGCTGCGGATCGTCCACCGCGCTGAGCAGGCCGGAGCGCAGCTGGCAGGCCAGCGCGTACGGGCTCAGCGGGCATTCGGTGGCCCCGGCCAGCACCACGGAGGCGCCCCGCCGGATGGTGCGTACGGCGTGGGCCAGGCTGTCCAGCCCACCGGCCGACTCGGCCACCAGCACCCCGCACGGCCCCTTCGCCTGGTGCGCGATGGACAGTTGCCCGACACTCGCCGCGTAGAACCAGGCGATCGACTGGTACGCCCCGACGGTGCGGCTCGGCGACGACCAGAGCCGCTGCAGCTCCCGCTGACCGAACAGGTTCCCGCCGGACGAACTGGCCAGGGTGACCGCCCAGCCGTACGGGTCGGCGGGGCGCTCGGGCAGGCCGGCGTCCCGCAGGGCCAGTCGGGTGGCCGCGAACCCGAGATGGGTCCAGCGGTCGGTCTGCACCAGGACCCGGTTGTCGGTGTACCGGGCCGGGTCGAAGTCGGGCACCTCGCCACCGAGTCGGGTCGGGTAGTCGGCGGCGTCGAACAGGGTGATCGGGCCGGTACGCCGCTGACCGGCGAGCACCGTACGCCAGTGCGCCTCGGCGCCGACGCCGCTGGGCGCGACCACGCCGATCCCGGTCACCACCGCCCGACGATGCTCGTTCATGCCGGCACCTCCCGGGCCAGGCGACGGAACAGCATCGCCGACTGGAAACCGCCGAAGCCGCTGCCGACCGACAGGGCCACGTCCACCGGCACCTCGCGTGCCTCGTTGGGCACGTAGTCCAGGTCGCACTCCGGATCCCGGGTCGTCCAGTTGGCGGTGGGCGGCACCACCCCGTACTCGATGGCCAGCGCGCAGGCGGCCATCTCGATGGAACCGATGGCGCCCAGCGAGTGCCCGACCATCGACTTGATGGAGCTGATCGGCACCCGGTACGCGGCCGGTCCGAGCGCCCGTTTGAACGCGGCGGTCTCGTGCCTGTCGTTCTGCCGGGTGCCGGAGCCGTGCGCGCTGATGTAGGAGATGTCCTGGGGTGCCAGTCTGGCCTGGCGCAGCGCGTCGGTGATGGCCAGTCCCATCTCCACGCCGTCGGGGCGCAGGCCGGTCATGTGGTAGCCGTTGCTGCGGCTGGCGTAGCCGGCGACCTCGCAGTAGATGTGCGCGCCGCGGCGGCGGGCGTGCCCGGCCTCCTCCAGCACCAGCACCGCCGCCCCCTCGGCCAGCACGAAACCGTGCCGGTCGGCGTCGAACGGGCGCGACGCGTGCGCCGGGTCGTCGTTGTCCGGGCTGGTTGCCCCGATGGCGTCGAAGGAGGCGACGGTGACCGGGGAGATGGGTGAGTCGGCGGCGCCGGCGAGCACGATGTCCGCCTCGCCGTCGGCGATGAGCTGGTGGGCGTAGCCGATCGCGTCGATGCCGGAGGTGCAGCCGGTGGAGATCACCTGCGCCGGGCCGTGCAGGCCGTGTGCGCAGGCCACGTCGGCGGCCAGGCTGCTCGGCACCAGCGCCTGGTAGAGGTACGGGCCGCCGAGCCCGGCGTCGACAAGCCAACGCCGACCGCTGTCGCTGACCGTGACGTACTCCTGTTCCAGGGCCATGGTGCCGCCGACGGCGGTGCCGAGCACCACGCCGGCGCCGTCGCGCTCGGCGTCGGTCAGGTCCAGGCCGCTGTCGGCGATCGCCTCGGCGGCGCAGGCGAGCGCGAACTGCACGTACCGGTCGGCGCGCCGCCGCCGCTCCAGCGGGATGCCGGCGGCGTCGGGGTCGAAGTCGCACTCGGCGGCGGTCTGCGAGCGGAACGGCGTCGGGTCGAAGAAGCTGATCCGGCGGGTGGCGGTGCGCCCCTCGGTGATGGTCTTCCAGAACCGGTCCCGGGTCACGCCACCGGGGGCGACCACCCCGATGCCGGTCACCACGGTCCGTCGGCCGGTCACGACCCGTCCCGCTGTTCGACCAGCTCGGTGTCGACGTGGCCGAGTTCCGGGCGGGGGGCCAGGGGACCGAGGTGGAAGACCACCTCGGCGGGTACGTCACCGGTGTTGCGCAGCCGGTGACGGACGTTGCGGGCCACGAACAACGCCTCACCGGCGGTCAACCCGACCGGCTCGTCGTCGAGGTCGACGGTGATCGCACCCCGGGCGACGTAGAGGAACTCCTCGCTGTACGGGTGGTAGTGCTCCGCGATCCGCTCCCCCGGTGCCATGGTCGCCACGCCCATGAATCCGGAGGTGCTGCCGACGGTGCGCGGGCCGAGCAGGACCCGCAGTTCGCCACCGCGACGGCGGTCGGCGGGCACGTCCCGCGCGGCCACCAGGGCCAGGTCACGCATCGTCGCCTCCGGTGGCCACGGCGGCGGGCTGGACGCCGGCCAGCCGTTCGATCCGTTCCTTGATGACGGCGAGCTGCACCTGGCTGTTGGTGTTGATCCGCTCGGTCATCCCGGCGTTGTCCACCGGCGCGGTCGGTTTCATCGCGAAGTCCTGCACCCAGGTCATCCGGACCCCGTCCGGTTCCTCGGTGTAGGTCCAGTGGATCCGCATGTACTCGAACGGGCCGGTCTCGACCCGGCGGGCCCGTACCTGCCGGGTGGCCCGGTCGGGGGTGCGTTCGCTGACCCAGCTCCAGGCCACCCCGTTCTCGTCGGGATGCATGGTGAGCCGGAACCGCACGGTGTCGCCGTCGGTGTCGAGGATCTCGGCCCGGGCGTACTCGGTGAACAGGTCGGGCCAGCCGGCCACGGCGTTGGTGACGGACCAGACCAGTTCCAGCGGCGCGGCGATGACGATGCTGTTCTCGGTGTGGCCGGGTGGGTCGGCGCGGCGGGAGATCAGGTCGGCCACGGCGGGGATGCTCAGTCGGGCGGCCTGCTCGGGGATGCGTACCCGCCACCGGTCGGCGACGACGGCCGTCAGTTCGAGCAGCGCGAGGGAGTCCATCCCCAGTTCCTCCAGGGAGGCGGCCGGTTCGCGGGCGGCGGCATCCGGATCGAGCCCGCAGTTGGTCACCAGGATGTCGGTGATCTCGTCGGTCAGCGAGCGGCCGTCGGTGACGGTCATAGTTCCCTCCTCGGTTCGGCGTCGAAGCGGTAGAAGCAGCGGGCCATCGCGTCCCGAGGCGAGCGCCAGTCAGGCAGGTACGGCGTGATGTACGGACGCAGCCGGGCGCTGATCCGCCGGAACTCCGGATGGTCGCGCGCCGCCTCGACCGCGCCGTCGCCGGGCGTGTCGGTCTCCAGCAGGTGTACGTACAGGTCGTGCAGCCGGTACAGCGACCGGTGCGCGACGCCGACGAGGTGTGGCAGTTCGGTCGTGTCGGACTCGGCGAAGATCTCGGCGACCGCGTTCTCGGCGGTCGGGACCACCTTCGCCACGATCAGCGTTCGGTCCATGTTGTTTCCTCTCCACGGGCCGTTGCCGACCCCACCCGGTGTCCGGGTCGACTCTCGACACGATGGGGACCGGGCCGTCACCCGAGCGTCACGAACACCCCCCACCGACACCGGTGTCGGTGACGCTGCGTTGACGCAAGCTGTGGCTCAGCTGTACGACCCCGAACCTGAACATCACTACGATTGGCCAGTTCAGAGGCGCTTTCAAAGATGACGTACGAGTTACGTAGCCGACACGCACATTGACCCAGAGTAACTGCGATTGATAACCTTCACGACGGTCCGACCCGGCTTCGCGCACGGTTGCGCGACGTTCGCAGTCGACAGTGGCGTCACGGCGGCCACGCCGGGGCCCGGCCATGCCCGCAGACAACGCCTTGCGCAGGGGGTGCCCGTGGCCGATTCGCCCACGCCGACCACCGGGAAGCTCCGGGACGCCGAGGTCCGACTTCATCTGCTCGGCGGTTTCCGGCTGACCCACGACGACACCCCGGTGGTGGTGCCGCGTGGCCTGCAACGAGTCATCGCGCTGATCGGGCTGCGGCCCGCGACGACCCGCACCCATCTGGCCGGCCTGTTGTGGCCGGAGACCACCGAGGAGCGGGCCCTGTCGTCGTTGCGGACCGCGCTGTGGCGGCTACGGCAGGACCCGTACTGCCCGTTGGCGACCAACGCCGACACGGTCCGCCTCGACCCGGCGGTGCAGGTCGACGTCGACAAGCTGGTCGACACCGCCGGCCGGGTCCGCGACGGTCAGACCCCGGCCGACGCCGCGCAGGCCCTCGCCGCGGGGCGACACGACCTGCTGCCCGGCTGGTACGACGAGTGGGTGCTGACCGAGCGGGAACGGTTGCGCCAACTCAGACTGCACATGCTGGAACAGGTGGCCGGTCACCACCTGGTCGCCGGGCGGCACGGTGAGGCGCTCGACGCGGCGCTGGAGGCGATGGCCGCGGAGCCACTGCGTGAGACGCCGCACCGGCTCGTGGTGCGGATCCACCTCGCCGAGGGCAACGCCTTCGAGGCGGTGCACGCCTTCTACGTCTACCGCGACCTTTTGCTGCGCGAACTGCGACTGGAGCCCTCCCCCGCGATGAGCGCGCTGCTCGACGACACCCTGGAACCGATCCGCCGCGCCAGCCAGGCGGCCTCGACGTCACGTCGGTACCCGGCGCTGCGGTCGACCCAGCAGGGCGGTTGAGCACGCTGACAACGTCACCGGATCGACGGTCGACGTTGACGGTCAGGTGACAGGTCCGCAGGCAGGGTGACAGGTGCGTCCGGCGAGGCAGCCGGCGCGACCACCGGTGAGAGGGGACCGATGAGCAGCCGTCTCGTTATCGTCAGCAGGATCATCCCGGGCGCGGAGGGTCGGGTGGCGCAGATCTTCGCCGAGTCCGACGCGACCGAACTGCCCGGCCTGACCGGGGTACGCCACCGCTCCCTGTACTGCCTGCACGATCTGTGTGTACACCTGATGGAGACCGAGGACGTCGGTGCCGACGCTTTGGCGACGGCCCGCAACCACCCGCTCTACCGCCAGGTCAACGAGCGGCTCTCCGCGCACACCTCGCCCTACCTGCCGACCTGGCGCTCGCCCCGCGACGCCATCGCCAACTGCTTCTACCGCTGGGACGGCGCGGACGTTCCGGCACCGCGTGCGGCCAGCTGACCGGACGGCACAGTGGTCACCCGGACACCGCACGTCCTGATCATCGGCGCCGGCACGGGCGGACTCTGCCTGGCGCACGGGCTTCGTCGAGCCGGCATCGGCGTCGAGGTGTACGAGCGCCATCGCACCCGGGCGGACGGGCTCCTCGGCTACCGCGTGGGGATCGGCCCGACCGGCAGCCGAGCCCTGCGCGACTGCCTGCCGCCCGAACTGTTCGACATCTACCTGGCCACCTGCGCCCGATCGCCGCGCTACTTCAACGTGCTGGACCAGAAGCTGCGGCCCACGGCGTCGTTCCCGCTGCGCCCGGACACCCATCCGGTCGACACCGAGCGGTCGGTGGCGCGGATGACGCTGCGCCAGGTGCTGCTGACCGGCCTGGAGGACGTGGTGCACTTCGACCGCACCTTCACCCGGTACGAGCAGCACCACGACGGCACCGTCACCGCCCACTTCGCCGACGGCAGCACCGCCACCGGTGACCTGCTGGTGGCGGCGGACGGCACGCAGTCCGCGGTACGCCGGCAGTACCTGCCGCACGCGGTGATCCGGGACGCCGGCACCATCAACATCGCCACCCGGATCCCGCTGACCGACGACACCCGGGCCCTGCTGCCACCGGCGGTGCAGCGGGGCATCTCGCTGATCTTCGGGACCGGCGGGATGATGGGCGTGCTGCACGTGATGGAGTTCAAGTGGGACGCCGACGGTCGACTCAAGCCGGACGTCGACCCCGCCGATGCGGCGCTGCTCGCGGACTGGCCGGGGCTGCGGCACGACAGCACCCGCGACAACATCAACCTGGTGGTCTGGAGCACCGCCCGACGTTTCCCCGAGGACGTGATGCGTCGCCGGGGGTCGGAGTTGATCCAGGTGGCGCTGGACCTGACCGCGAACTGGCACCCGCGGCTGCGCCAACTGCTCCGGCAGGCCGACCCGGACAGCGCGCTGCCGATCCGGGTGTCCACATCGGAGCCCGTGCCGCCCTGGCACAGCAGTACGGTGACCCTGCTCGGCGATGCGATCCACACCATGACACCGGGCCGGGGCGTGGGCGCCAACACCGCGCTGCGGGACGCGAACCTGCTGCGCCGTCAACTGATCCTCGCCGCCGCCGGTGAGAAGTCGCTGGTGCAGGCGGTGGCCGACTACGAGGCGGTGATGGTGCCGTACGGCTTCGCCCGGGTGGCCGACTCGTTGGCGCGCAGCGGCACCAGCGGCGACGACCGGATGTACAAGCCGGTGTTCGGGCGGCTGGCCCTGCTCGGCGCGCGGGGCTACTTCCGGGTCACCAGCCGGGTGCCCCGACTGCGGCGCAAGTTCGTCGATGATTTCTACACCTATCGCGGCGAGGAGGACTGAGCCGGCAGACGACCTCCACCCGTACCGACGATCCCGGTGCCCGCGACGGCGCCGGGATCGTCGGCATCGCCGGGTGGGCACCCTCCGTTCCGCCGTGGGCACCGCTGGTAGCCCCCGTCGTGACGACACGGACTGTTACCTGACCTGCCTGTTGCCCACGTCGCTGGTATGCGAAGCTTCGGCGAGTTTTTCTCGCCACGATCCGGACATGAACTTCAGGGAGGTTTGCCGTGATCGACTCCGTCGGCAATTGGCTGATACTGCTCGTCGTGCTGTTGGTGGGCCTGGCCGGGGGCTGGGTGCTGCTGCGCAGCCGCCGCGGCGAACCGCCCGCGTCGACGCACCCCACCACCAGCCAGGCGCCGGTGCCGGCGTCCCGCCAGCCCGCCGACACCGAGCAGTCGAGCCCGGGCGGCCAGCCCGCGTCGTCGGAGCCGACACCCAGCGTGTCCGCCGAGCCGGTCGCCACGACCGACGCGCCCACCCCCGTCGCCACGATCGATACGACGGCACCCGTCGCCACGACGGACACGCCCGAGTCGGTGGCGACCACGGACACCCCCGAGCCCGTCGCCACGACGGATACTGCCGAGCCGGTCGCCACGACGAGCGTCGCGGAGCCCGACAGCGCGACGGAGATCCCCGAGCCGGCCACCACGACTGACGCCTCCGAGCCGGCCACCACAGCGGACACCGCGGTGGCCGCCGGCACGACGGCCGAGCCCGAGTCGGCACCGGCGGTGTCCGTCCCGGACGGTCCGGCGGAGCCGGCGGTCGAGGAGACCGCGGCGGCTCGTCCCGCCGTGGCCACCCCGCCGAAGCGGCGCAAGGCCACCACCACGCCCCGCCCGCGCACCGAGGCCACCCCGGCAGCCAGCACCGACGAGGCCCCGGTCGCCGACGTCACGGTCGCCGACGCCAGCGACGCCGTCGACGACTTCCGGCGGATCCAGGGCGTCGGGCCGAAGATGGCCGCTGCCCTGCACGGGGCGGGCATCCGCACCTACCAACAGCTGGCGGAGCTGGACGAGGCGACGCTGCGGGACACCATCCGGGGTGCCGGGCTGCGGGCCACCGCCAGCCTGGTGACCTGGCCACAGCAGGCGAAGATCCTTTCCCGCCAGCCCGGCGACACCGCCTGAGTGGGTGCAACTTCGGGGAAGATGTCGCCTCGGTGCGGGCAATGGCAGCACCTTCCCCGAAGTTGCACGGGCGGCGGGTGATCGGGGTGCCTCGCTCTGCGGGGCGGCAACGCCGGTGTCCGGTGAAGTCGGGGGTGTCGTTAGGCGGAGAGCGCGGCGGGGTACATGGCCGGGACACCCTGCTAGCACCCCCGACCGTGGAGGAAGCCATGCGTGGCACGTCGATATTCGGAGTCCTCGTGGTGATCTGGCTCGTCATCGGCGCGATCGCCGCGGGTCAGCGCGGTTACTACAGCGACGAGGAAGCCAACTGCGCCGAGGTCGGCACGATCCTGGTGACCATCGCCGCCGGTCCGCTCAACTACGTCGGCGCCAACCCGAAGGTCGACTGCGAACTGCCCGAGCCCTCGCAGTGACGCGGTACGACGACGCTGCGTCCAGCCTCTCGTACGGCCCGGTCGTCGAGACCAGACGGCCGGAGGCCGGACGCAGCGTCGTCGGGTGGCTCCTCGCTCAGCGGAAGCAGTGCGCGACGGGAACCTTGCTGCCCAGGCAGTTGGTAGGGCTGTTGTCGACGACGATGCTGTCGTCGTCGATCTTGACCTGGGCCCGCTCGGCCTGGATGCCGCCGGCCTTGACTGTGGACCGGTTGCCGACGATCAGGCTGCGGTACACCGAACTGGTGCCGGCGGTGACGAAGAGCCCGGCGCCCTGCGACTTCTTGCCGACCGCTTCGTTGCCCTTCACGTCGGTGCCGCGCACGAGCAGGTTGGACTTCGCGGCGTAGACGCCACCGCCGTTGCCGCGCGTGGTGTTGCCACTGATCACGCTGTCGTCGATCGGTAGCAGGCCCTGCACGGTGGAGATGCCGCCACCGGCGACGGTGGCGAGGTTGTCCCGGACGGTCAGCTGACCGAGCACCAGCACCGCGTCGGAGTTGGCCAGGCCACCGCCGGTCTGGGCGCTGTTGCCGGCGACCAGGCTGTCGAAGACCTTGGTACGGGCCGAGAAGCTGGCCAGGCCGCCACCCTGCGCGGCGTTGTTGCGGACGAACGTGGACGAGTAGACGTCCCCGGCGGCGCGGAAGTTGGCCAGCCCGCCGCCGTAGCTGACGGCGCTGTTGTGCCGGAACTCGGTGCGATACATGGTCATGACACCACCGTTGAGCAGGCCCCCGCCCTTGCCCTCGGTGCCGGCGGCCCGGTTGCCGACCAGCGTGCTGTCGCTGATGCGCAGGTTGCCGTCGTTGAAGATGCCGCCACCGCCACCGTCGGCGGACAGCGACGTGCTGTTGGCGACGGTGACTCGTTCGACCACTGCGGTCGCGCCGTGCACGATGTGGATGCTGCCACCCTCGGCCTTCGACCGGCCGTTGAGCAGGGTCACGTCGCGCAGGGTGAGTTCGCCGCCGTCGCGGACGGTGAAGAAGCGGAAGTCCGGCGCGTGCACGCCACGGGAGATGGTCGCGCCGGAGCCCTCGATGGTGATCGCGTGGTAGATCACCGGCAGGCCGGCGGTGTCGTGCGCCGGGTTGCGCGGCGGCGCCTCGGCGTCGCCCGGGTTCTCGGCGGCGTCGGCGGCCTCCCGGGCGTCGCGGATCCCACCGTCGTACTCGTCGGCCTGCTGGAAGGCGTGGGTCAGGGTGTACGTGCACTTGTCGGCCAACCGCAGCAGGCCGCCGCCCTCGGCGTTGACCCGGACCAGCGCGGCGATCAGCCGTGTGGAGTCACAGGGCACCTGTACGGCCTTGTGCTGGGGCGCACGCCCGTTGCCCCCGCTACGCGGGCCCTCGGGTTCGTCGGGTCGACCGTTTCCGGGCCCGCCGCGCTGCGCGTCGTCGGGACGCTGCCACTTCTTGTCCCGGTCCTGCTTGTCCCGGTCCGCCGATTCGGCGTCCCAGGGTCCGTTGTCGGCGGAGAGCGCGGCGGGCCGGCCCTGGGCCGGCGCGGGCGTGTCCCGGTCGATGGCCGACGCGGCAGCGCCGCCGAGACCCGCCACCGCGGCCACCAGGCTGCCGGCCGCCAGCCCGCCGGCCAGATACCAGGGCGATCGGCGCCCGCGTCGGGCCGGTTGTCGGCCCCCGAGGTACGTGGACATGAGGGTTCCTGCCTCTCGTGTGTGCGAAACAGACGCCGCGCCGAATCGGGCGCGGAGCGGCTGACCTCGCGGTAGCCACCAGAGGCAACGTACGACCAACAAGGGCCGAAATCCGGCATAAGTGAATAAGTACGCCCTTCGTCTTCATGTTGCTGTCCTGGTCGCGAACCGGACCGCAGGGCTCAACCGCCGACGTGGATACCGGGACGGCGGGAGGGATCGGGCTCGGACTTGCGCAGGATCTCCCGGACCACCGGCGGCGTGTCACCCCGGCCCAGGATCAGGTACCGCAGCAGATGCGCGATCGGATTGCCCTCGGACCACTCGAAGTGCGCGTGCGGACGTACGCCGGTGGCGTCGCGCAGCGCCAGCAGGACCGCGGCGATGGCGTTGGGCGCGGCCGGGCTGCTGGCCCGTAGCACCCGGTAGCCGCCCACCTCGACCCCACGGACCCGCAGCACGTGCCGGAACCCGGACGGGTCGACCACGTCGATCTCCAGGAACAGCACGTCGGTCGCGCCCGGCACCGGGTTCTGCCCTCGCTGCGCCCGTTCCTTGATGGTGTACTCCTTGACCGCGCCGCTGCGCCGCTTGTGCGCGATCACGTGCAGCCGACCGTCGTGGGCCACCGAGTCGGCGATGAACCGCCGCGCCGCCTCGTCGAACTCCACCCGTTCCGCCCGCAGCTCCGTGGTCCGGCTGACCCGCGACACCAGGGAGACGGCGATGATGCCGAGGATGAACAGGCCCGAGATGGCGATGCCGTCCGGCTTGGTCAGCACGTTCTCGGCCAACGCGTACAGCAGGACCAGGGTGAGCACCGTGAAGCCGGCGGCGGTCGCGCGCTGGCGACGGCCGAGCGCGGCGATCGCCACCGCGACCGCGGCGGAGACCATCATCGCCAGGATCCCGGTGGCGTACGCCCCGGCCTGCGCGTCGACGTCGGCGCGGAAGAGGACGGTCAGGCCGATGCAGATCACCGTGTAGACGATGACCACCGGCCGGATCGCCCGCGCCCAATCCGGCGCCATGCCGTACGACGGCAGGTAGCGCGGCACGATGTTGATCAGACCGGCCATCGCCGAGGCGCCGGCGAACCACAGGATCAGCACGCTGCTGAGGTCGTAGACCGTGCCGAACGCCTCACCGACGTGCTCGTGGGCGAGGTAGGCCAACGCCCGCCCGTTGGCCGCCCCGCCCGGGGCGAACTCCTCGGGCGGGATGAGCAGCGTGGTGACGAAGGTGGTCGACAGCAGGTACACCGACATGATCAACGCGGCGGCGGTGAGCAGCCGCCGGGTGTTGCGGATCCGGGCGGCCAACCGGGTCTGCGCGTCCGGCCCCTCCCCCGCGACCAGCGGCATCATGCTCACCCCGGTCTCGAAGCCGGAGAGTCCCAGCACCAGCAGCGGGAACGCCAGCGCCGCGGTCAACGCCAACTGCCCCGGTCCGCCGCCGGCGGTCAACGCCGTGGTCCAGTCGGTAAGCACCCGGGGGTCACCGGCGATCTCGACCAGGGAGACCACCACGATCACCGCGTTCAGGGCGAGGAAGACGGCGACCAGGGGTACGGCCACCGCCACCGCCTCCCGGAACCCGAGCAGGAACACCCCGCCCAGGATCAGCAGCAGCACCACGGTCACCACGACCGCGACGGTGGTCCCGCCGAACGCCGCCGGCAGGTACGGGTTCTGCAACATGTGCACGGTGGCGTCGGCCGAGGAGAGGGTGATCGTGATGATCCACGAGGTGGCCACGAAGCCGAGCAGGATCAGCACGAAGATCTTGCCCCGCCAGAACGGCAGCAGCCGTTCCAGCATGGCCACCGAGCCCTGGCCGTGCGGGCTGTCCCGGGCCACCCGGCGGTACATCGGCAGCATGCCGAACAGGGTCAGCACCACGATCAGCAGGGTCGCCAGCGGGGAGAGCGCCCCGGCGGCCAGCACCGCGATGCCCGGCAGGTACGACAGGGTGGAGAAGTAGTCGACGCCGGTCAGACACATCACCCGCCACCAGGCATGCGACCGGGAATGCCCCTCGGCGGTCTCCGGACCGACCGGCTGCACCTGGTGCATGAGCAGCCACCGACGCAGCCGGCTCGGCGGCATCGCCGGACCGGGCGGACGCACCGCCACGTGCTCGGGCACGGCGACCCGTCGACCGGCCCGCTCGCCCGGCCGGGTCGGGTCGCGGGCGGCACGCAGCGCGGGCTCGGGTGTGCCGGACAGCTTCCCCCGGCGGCCCCGGCCACGTCGCGCTCTGGTCCCGTCCCCCATGTTCTGGCCCGCCCTCCCCCCACTCACTGCCCCGACCGTAGGCGGTCGCCGAACACCACCTCGACAAAACGGTCAAAGCCGGCCGACACCGCCGTCGGGTGCCGCCGCGAGGGCGTGGGCCAGGGCGTCCGGATCAGCGACGGTCACCGTCATCGCAGGGTGGCGCAGCCATCGGCCGGGCAGCAGGGCCGGCACCGGTCGCCCGAAACGGATACAGAGTCCCCGCGCGGTGCTGCTGCCGAAGGTGACACCGACGTCGGCGGCCGACAGGTGCGGGCCGATCGCCCGCCACCAGCGGTACGGGCCGCTCTCCTGGACCCCGGTGACGTTGTCCCGGGTGGTCCGCAGCCGCCAGGGCCCGAAGCGCACCGTGACCTCGTCGGCGTCGACGTCGACCCAGGCCGTCGACGGCCGGACACCGAGCAGGGCCAGCACGGGTCGCCACGGTGGATCGAAGCGGAACTCGAAGCGTCGCCGGCTCATCCGCGGGCTCCCCGGCCGGCACGGTCTCCCGGTCGGGCGGGACGTGCCGGGGCGGAGGGGCGAGGTCGGGGCCGTGCTGCGGGACGGCGCCGGGACACAGCGGTCATGGGTGCGGCGTACCCGCAGGAGGCCGGCCGACACCCCCCGGGCCGGCCGACCCCCTGCTCCCCCCTGGTCCGATCCTGGCGATGCCCCCCGGCTGCCGGACCGCCCCCGCGCCCCGCCCACGGGCCGGGCGCGGGGACCCCCCGTCCCCGGCTACTGCAGAAACGCCCCCAGGGGCGAGAGCAGCAACCGACCGAGCGCCGCGGCCGTTTCGTCGAGCCGCTTACGCTCGCGTTCGTGTAGGTGCGGGTCGTGCCGGCACCGCCAGACCCGCTGTGCGTTGCGCCAGGCGACGTCGCGCGTGTATCCGATCAGTTCGCCCTGGTACCAGTCGTCGATCTCCCCGTTGAGCATGTCGATGAGCAGCTGCCACCGCTCCAGGTAGCCCCGGCGCAGACCGGGGATCTTGTCCGCGAAGATCTTGTTGATCTCCAGGTAGTCGCGGTGCTGGTCACTTCCGTCGACCGGCTCGGACTCCAGGTGGGCGAAGGTGGTGACCAGCGCGAACGGCAGGTCGAAGTTGATGTGCGCGTTGACTCCGGCCGCCGCCGAGGGCAGCGGCCGGGCGTCCGGGCCGCGCATCCGCTCGAACAGACAGGACCAGGCCTTGGGCGTGCCCGGGCTGGAGTCGGTCCACAGCCGCAGCGCGTCGAAGTAGCGGGCGGCGAACTCCACATCCAGTCGGGACAGGAAGGCCGGGTCGACGAACCGGTCGGCGTACAGGCCGTCCAGCACGCTCGTGGTGATGGTCAGGTACAGCTTGTTGAAGTCGGCCAGCGGGCAACTCTCCAGCAGCGGAGGCAGCCGGACCAGCATGTCCTGCAGCTTGGTCAGGTGGTCGACCACCGCCGGCACGTCCGTCGGGTGGTCGGCGAGCAGGTCGACGATGTCCCCGTGTATCGGCCCCCAGACCCGCTCGCTCATGTCGTCCTCCACGCTGATCGTCGCCGCCGCCGTGCCCTTGCGGCGCCGGGCTCAGCCTTTCAGGAGGGCCCCCGCACGACATCAGTAGAACTACCTATCCGACACCTACGCCTGACTACGTAGGAAGATGGCACTGGCCTGGACCCGGGTACGTACCTGAAGCTTGTCGAAGATGTGCGACACGTGGACGCCGATGGTCCGTTCGCTGATGTACAACCGCTGGCCGATCTCCCGGTTGGTCAACCCCTCGGCCACCGCGGCCAGGACCTCACGCTCGCGGGCGGTCAGCGCGGCGAGTTCCGCGCCACCGTCACCGTCCGGCTCGCGTGCCCCCAGCGGGCCGGCGTCCTCCAGCGTCACCCGGGCACGACCGGCGAGGGTACGGATCTCCTCGGTCAACGGCACCGCGCCGAGCCCCTGGGTCGTCTGGTACGCCTGCCGCAGCAGCTTGCCCGCCGTGGCGGTACGCCGCCGACGCGCCAGCAACGCCTCCGCCTGACGCAGTCGGGAGTACGCCGCCGGATACGGATGGTTGCGGTGGTCCCACTCCGCGGCGGCCCGCGCCCACAGGTCCGGATCGGTCACGTCGAGCCGGCTCACCTCGGCGGCGCAGAGCGCCAGATAGCCGTCGACCACGTCGCGTACCGGCTGGGCCGCGCGCACACTCTTCTCGGCCACCCGGTCGACGATCTGCCGCAACCGGCGCACCGCGTTGTCGTCGACGGGGGTGCGGCTGGCCTTCGCCTCCGCCTCGGCACGCAGACCGTGCCAGACCAGCACCGCGACGATGACCAGGTCGTCGGAGCGGGTCTCGGTCAACCCCCGCTGCACCGCGTGCCGGGCCACGTCGTGGCGGCCCTGCCACATGGCCAACCCGGCCCGCAGGGTGAGCAGCGGAATCACGTGCCGGGCACCACCACCGGCCAGCATGGTGGCCACCGCGTCGAGGTCCCGGTCGGCCGCCTCGATGTCGCCGTAGCCCACCGAGAGGCGGCACCGGGCCAGCAGCAGCTCGACCGCGTCGGTGCCGGAGGGGCGATGCCGCAGCGCCGCCGCCACCACCTTCTCCGCCTCGGCCCACTGCCCGACCCGGAACAGACCGTTCGTGGCGATCGCCAGCAACCGGGTCTCGTAGCTGCGACCGAGCCCCAGCTCGGCCACCCGCTCGGCGCCCCGGCGGGCCACCACCACCCCCTCCTCCATGCGGTTCAACGGCCCGGTGAGCAGCTCGGCCAGGTGCAGGTAGGCCAGCGCGACGTCTTCGGGCCGGCCGGCGCGTTCGGCGGTCGCCAGCGCGCGACGCAGCACGGCCAGCCCGGCGTCCGGATCCTGGCGGTACGCCTCGGAGAAGCCCAATGCCATGCTGGCCAGCACCACCTCCGTGGTGGCGTCCTCGGCCTGTTCGGCCAGGCTCAGCGCCTCCTTGGCCCACTGGCCGGCGTCGGCGTACCGGCCCAGCTGCAGCAGCAGCTCGGCCAGGTGCGCGGCGGCTGTGGCCCGCTGTCGGGAGCTGCAGTCCGCCGCGTCGAGGGCGCGTTGGTACTCCGCCTCGGCCAACGCCGAGCGGCCGGCCGCCGCCAGGTAGCGGGCCCGGCGGATGTGCAGCTCACAGGCCGTCTGATCGACGTCGATGGCGGCCAGCTTCTCTAGCAGGGCCAGCGCACGGGCGTACTCGCCGCAGTGGTGGGCGGCCTCGGCCGCATGCCTGAGCAGCGTCGCCCGCTCCGCGTCGGGCAGCCCTTCGGCCAGCTCCACCGCGACCGACCAGTGCCGGTGCGCCTCCGCGTAGCCGTACAGCCGCTCCGCCTCCTGCGCGGCGGCCACCGCCGCCGGCAGCGCCCGCTGCGGTTCGCCGGCCAGCCGCCAGTGGTGGGCCAGCCGGGCCTGGTGCAACTCCCCCGGCGCGGCGGTCAACGCCTCGGCGTAACGGCGGTGCAGCAGGGCCCGCTCGGCGGGCAGCAGCTCGTCCTCCAGCACCTCGGCGACGAGTCGGTGCCGCAGCCGGTAGCCGTCGTGGGAGCTGACCACCAGCCGGTGGGCCACGGTCGCCCGGATCGCGTCCAGCAGGTCCTGTTCGGGTAGTCCGACCACCTGGGCGAGCAGCCAGTGCTCGACCGGCTCCACCCCGGCGGCCACCGCGTGCACGACCCGGTGCGCCGGCTGCGGCAACGCGTCCACCCGGGCCAGGAAGACCTCGCGCAGGGTGTCGGAGAGCCCGTCACGGCCGTCCCGCAGATCCCGGGCGAGCTCCTCGACGACGAACGGGTTGCCGCCGCTGCGCTGACACAACCGCTCGACCGCCTCGGGAGGCAGCGGCCGGCCCACCACCGCGGCGGCGAGCTGCTCGGCGGCGGCCCGGTCCAGCGGGGCGAGGTCGAGCACCTGCACCGAGCGCAGTCGACGCAGCTCGGTGAGCACCCGGCGCAGCGGATGCGCCCCCTGCAGGGACTCCGAACGCACCGCCGCGAGCACCGACAGCTGAAGGTCGCCGAGGCCGGCCAGCAGATACAGCAGTAGTTGCCGGGTCGTCCGGTCGACCCATTGCAGGTCGTCGAGGACCAGCACCACGGGCCGGCCGCCGGCGATCACGCTCAACCCCCGGGCGACGCGCTCCAACAGCGCGCCCGCGCCGTCCGGGCTCGCCGCGTCCTCGGCGAACATCGCCAGCAGCGCGCGGACCGAGGCGGCGGCGGCCGGAGGCAGGTCGACGTCGAGACGACGCAACGCCTGCCGCAGCGGATGCAGGGGTGAGGCGTCGCCGATGTCCAGACAGGAGCCGGTGAGCACCAGCGCACCCGCGTCGCCCAGCCGTTGGCCGAGCTCGCGGAGCAGTCGGGTCTTGCCCACCCCGCTCTCACCGGTGAGGAAAACGGCAGCCGTGCTTCCCGGCGCCACATCGTCGAGCAGCGCGGCGCGCGCCGTCGCCACCAGGTCGGCCCGACCGACGAGCGGTGTGCTGTCCACGTCGCTGGCCATGGCTCGCAGCCTAGTCACAGCCGCCCTTCCCGTTCTACCGCCGCCGCACCCCTGTCCCCCACCTCGCGTCGACATTGCGACCAACCGGTTGCGCCCGGCCGACATACGTCGTTCTGCCGATCCGCCGGTCAGACCTGCGGTGACAGTCTCCCCGCAACGTCGACCCACGCGGGGAGAGGCGGGTGCGTCCGATGCCAATGTCCACCATCGTCCGTGCTTACGGACCGACCAGCCGATTGCGCTGGTCGGTGACCGAACAGCGACGGACCGTCACCGTGCTCTTCGTCGACATCGTCGGGTCGACCCGGCTGGTCGACCGACTCGACCCGGAGGATGTCCGGGCCCTGCAACGTGTCTACTTCGGCACCGTCGCCCGGGTACTGCGCCGCTGGGACGGGGCGGTGGAGAAGTACGTCGGCGACGCCGTGATGGCTCTGTTCGGCGCGCGCACCGGTGACGGGTGGCAGGCGTACCGGGCGGTGCGGGCCGGCCTGGAGATCCAGCGGGCGCTCGACCGTCGTACCCCCACCCTGGCCCCCGGGCTGCGGGTGCGGGTCGGGGTCGCCACCGGCGAGGCGGTGGTGGACCTCGGGATGGGGCACGACGGCGGGCACGGCGTGGCCAGCGGCGCGGTCATCACGCTGGCCGCCCGGTTGCAGGGGTACGCGCCGCACGGCGGGGTGGCGCTCTGCGCGGCCACGCACCGCGCCGTCGCCGGCCTGATCGCCCAGCAGCCGATGCCGGCGGTGACGGTGGCCGGCAAGGACGTGCCGATCGACATCTGGCTGGCCACCGGCACGCTGCGTCCGGAACTGCCCCCGGCCGGCAGCCCGCTGCTCGGTCGACGTCGCGAGCTGGCCGTCGCCCGCGAACGCCTGACCGAGGCGGTACGCGGAACCGGTCCACGGCGGCTACTGCTGACCGGGCCGCGCGGGGCGGGCCGCAGCCGGTTGCTCCGCGAACTGATCCGCAGCACTTCCACAGTGAAGGGTGCCGCGGTGCGCTGGTGCGTGACGGCCTGCCCGCCGTACCCGGACGGTCCGCTGACTCCGCTGGTGGACCTGCTGCGCGGGCTTGCCGGGGTCCGCGACACCGACGACGCCGCGACGGTACGCCGCCGCCTGTCCGCCGCCCTGCACGGACAGGTGTCGGCGCAGTGCCTGGCGGCGACGACAGCTGCGGTGACCGGTGCGCCCGGCGTCACCGGCGTCCGAGCCGCGGCCTGCTGGCGGGAGGTGCTGCTGAGCCTGGCCCGGCGGCAACCGGTGGTGGTGGCCGTCGACGATCTCGACCGGGCCGCGCCGGCGCTGCGTCACCAACTGAACCTGCTGCTCGACCAGGCCACGGCCGACGGCCTGCCGCTGGCGCTGGTCGCGACCGGGACCGACGAGGTCGCCGGATGGGCCTCGGTGCCGTTGCGTCCACTCGACGCGGTGACCACCGGCCGGTTGCTGCACCGGCTGCTGCGCCGAGCCGGACGGCCGATCTCGCTGGTACGGCACCTGATCCCGCTCGTCGGCGGCAACCCCGGATACGCCAGGGCGTACGTGGACGCGCTCGACGGCGACGCGCCAGCCCCTCCCCCGGTGCCGGAGAGCGTGCGCCGGATCGTCGACGCCCGGCTGGACCGTCTCGACGATCCGTTGCGGGTCGCCCTGATGGCCGCGACCGCCTCGCCCCGCTGCTCGGCGACGCAACTGGCCCGCATGGTGGGCTGGTCGACGGAGCAGGCGGAACGGGCGCTGGCCGACCTGACCGGGGCGGGTCTGCTCGTGGCGCTGCCGACCGGCGGGCACCGGTTCGCCGATCCGGTGCTGGGCCAGGTCGCCGCCGCCCGGCTGACCCGCGCCCTGCAGGCCGCATTCGCCCGCCGGGCCAACCTCGCCACGGTGGCCAACCGGACCGGCATCCCCGGGGAAGCCGGTCGGGCGGGCATCGCCGGGGAAGCCGGTCGGGCCGGTATCGCCACCGGGACCGGCCAGGCGGGCGGTGCGGCGGAAGCCGGCCGGCCGGAAGGGCGTGCGGCGGGGCGGGTTCGGGCCGGTGGGTCAGCCTCGGCGGCCGGCGGCCGCTCCGGCGCTGGACTGCTCCGACGGGTCGGGTCGGGCCGGGCCCGGGCGCAGGGATCGGCTGTGGCCCCGGAACTCGGCCACCACCTGCCCGTCCTCGCGGGTCACCGTGACGTCGTAGATCCCGCTGCGCCCGTACCGGGTGCGTTCGGTGGCGCGGGCGAGCAGCAGGTCACCCTCGTGCGCCGGACGGACGAAGGTGATCTCGCCACCGGCGGCGACGGTCACCGGCCCGTGGCTGTTGCAGGCGAGCGCGAAGGCGGTGTCGGCGAGCAGGAACACGAAGCCGCCGTGGGCGATGCGATGTCCGTTGACCATCTCGGCGGTGATCCGCATGCGGGCCACCGCGGCACCGTCCGCAGCCGTGATCAACTCGATGCCGAGCCGGTTCGAGGCCACGTCGGCGTCGAACATCTCGTGCGCGGCGGTGCGCTGCGGTTCCACCTGACTCCTGAGGCCGTGCGGTCGGGCGGGCCCCGCCCTCGGGCGACCATGTTATCGCCGGTGGCAGGGGCCGTCGGCATCCGCCGACGGCCCCAGGATCATCGCCCCGCCATTCTCTCTCTATTGCAAATCCTTGGCAACAACTCTGGACAGAGTCCGTGAGATGTAAGTAGCGTGTCCGGCCATGAGCACTTACATCTCCGATATCGACGCCTGGCAGGAGAGCTGGGACCGACAGCAGGAGGCGTACCTGCCGGATCGGGAGCAGCGCTTCGCCGCCATGCTCGACGCGGTCGACGCCATCCGCGACACCGCGCCGCCCCGGTTGCTCGACCTGGCCGGGGGCACCGGCACCATCTCACTGCGCGCGCTGCGCCGCTTTCCCGACGCCGAACTGACCCTTGTCGATCTCGACCCCGCCCTGCTCGCCCTCGCCACCGCCACGCTCGGTGACCGGGCCAGCATCGTCACCGCCGATCTCGGCCGCCCCGACTGGCACACCGCGCTGCCCCACCGGCACTACGACGCGGTGCTCACCGCCACCGCGCTGCACTGGCTGCCGGCCGAGCGGTTGGCCGATCTCTACGCCGAGGTGCGTGACCTGCTGCGCCCCGGCGGCCTGCTGGTCAACGCCGACCACATGCCCGACGACGGCCTGCCGGGGCTGACCGGGCGGCTGCTGGCCCGGGCGCGACAACGCCGCACGGCCCGGCACGCCGCCGGCGCCGCCCTGTCCTGGTCGCAGTTGGTGGCAGCAGGCCGAGCAGGACGAGACGTTGGGCCCGCTCGTACGCCAGCGCCAGGCGATCTACCCGACCGGCCACAGCCCGGAGTGGAATCCGCCCGCCTCCTGGCACCTTGCCGCCCTCTCCGCCGCCGGCTTCACCGAGGTCGGCACCCTCTGGCGCGCCGGCCCCGACGCCGCCGTGGTCGCCGTCCGGTGACCGACCGATCCTGGTACGAAAGCGCTTGGAGCGGCGGTTTCGTACCAGGATCTCGACTCAGCGGGCTGGGGGGCGGGCGGCGGGGATGAGGGCGAGGGTGGGAATCAGGAGGATGGGGACGATCAGCAGGGCGCGTAGCGTGCCCACCTGGTCGCCGAGCAGGCCGAGCAGGGGTGGCCCGGCGAGGAACGCGGTGTAGCCGATCACCGCCACGACGCTGACCCGTACGTGGGCGTGCTCCTCCTCGTCGGCGGCGGCGCTCATGCCGACCGGGAAACCGAGCGAGGCCCCCAGGCCCCACAGCAGCACACCGACGACCGCGACCGGACCGGAGCCGGCGAGCACCGCCAGACCGGCCCCGACGATGGCGAGCACCATGGTGACGCCCAGCACCGGCCCCCTCCCCCACCGGTCCAACGCCACGGTGCCGACGGTGCGACCCACCGTCATGCCGACGACGAAGAGGCCGAAGACCGCCGCGCCGGCCGCCTCGCTGAAGCCGTACCCGTCGATGAAGGCCACCGCGAGCCAGTCGTTGGCGCTGCCCTCGGCGAAGGCCACGGCCAGCACCAGCAGGCCGATGAGCAGGGTGCGGGGCTCCCGCCAGGCGGCGAGCAGGCGTCGACGTCGGTCCGCCGGGGTGCTGGGCTGCGCGTCGGGCTCGGCGGCCAGGAACGCCCGCGCGCCGAGGAGGGTGCCGGCCAGCACCAGCGCGGCCAGGACGGTGAGGTGCAGGGCGATCGACACACCCAGCCGGGCGGCGCCCGCACCGATGCCGGCACCGGCCACCCCGCCGAGACTCCACGCGGCGTGGAAGCGGGGCAGCACCGTACGCCCGAGCCGCCGTTCCACGGCCGCGCCCTCGATGTTCATCGCGACATCGCAACTGCCCGAGCCGTAACCGATGGCGAACAGGCCCAGCGCCACTCCGGCCAGTGAATCGAGCACGCTTGCCGACACCCCGGCGACGGTCAGCCCGACCGCCAGGATCAGCGTGGACACCACCACCGCGCGGGCCGTACCGAGCCGCTGGGTGACCAGGCCGGCGGTGGGCATGGCGATGATCGCGCCGATGGACATGGCCAGCAGGAGCAGCCCGAGGCGCCCGGGGGTCAGGTCGAGGCCGTCGCGGACCGCCGGCACCCGGGCGAACCAGGTGGCCACGGCCAGCCCGTTGAGCGCGAACACCACCGCCACGCCGTTGCGGGCGGCCAACACGGTACGGGAGGGGCCCGAACTGACCGGCGCGGCCGTGGGGATGGCGCTGGGATCCACCTGTTCGCGTTCCTCTCCTGGTGCCGACCTTCGCCACGATCCCACACCTGGGAGCGCTACCAGCACAATCCTCCCCGGTCCTTACCGCCGGGCCCTCCCGCGAGGCATGATGCGCTCGGACGCCCGCACGAGGCGCGCAGGACAGGCAACGGGGAGCACATCATGACGACGGTACGACGGCACGCCACCCTGGAGGATGTCGCCCGGGCGGCCGGGGTGTCCCGGTCGACGGCCTCGCGGGTCCTCGCCGAGAGCGGATTCGCGTCACCGATCGCCCGGGAGCGGGTGCGTGACGCCGCCGACCGGCTCGGCTACGTGCCCAACGCAGCGGCTCGGGCGCTGGTGCGGGGTGCCGGCGTACGCCTGCTGGTGGCGGTCGCGGGCACCTCGCCGACGGTGCTCGACGACAGCTACCTCGACCAGGTGGTCAGCACCACCGCGCAGGTCTGCGCCCCGTACGGGCTCGGGGTGACGGTGGCGTGGGTGCCACTGGACCAGCCGGGACAGCTCGCCCGGCTGGCCGACGATCGCGCGGTGGCCGGCCTGGTGCTGGTCAACACCACCGAAGCCCTGCTCGATGTGGTGCCGCGCCGGCTCTACGGGCGGACCGCCTCGATCGGGATCGGCTCGACAGCCGTACCGTCGGTGGACATCGACAACGGCGGCGGCACCAGCGCGATCGTCCGTCACCTGTACACCGCCGGGCGTCGACGGATCGCGATGGTGACCGGCCCGGCCTGGCTGGCCTGTTCCCGCCGCTCCGTGGAGGCGTACCGAGGGCTGCTGCGTGAGGCCGGGCTGCCGGTTCGGGAGGTGGCCGGGGACTTCAGCGCGGCGCGCGGCCGGTCGGCCGCCCGGGAGATGCTGCACCGCTGGCCGGACACCGACGCGATCGTCGGGATCAGCGACGCGACCGCGCTGGGCGTGATCGACCAGTTGCGCGCCGACGGGGTACGGGTGCCCGCCGACGTCGCGGTGACCGGGTTCGACGACATCCCGCTGGCCTCGGTGACCGCGCTGACCACGGCGAGCCACCCGGTACGGCGGATCGCCGCCGCAGCGGCGACCATGGTGCTGGAGGAGCGTACGGCACCACCGATGACCATGTTCCCCTCGTCGCTGGTGCTGCGGGAGAGCGCGTAGCTGCCCTGATCAAGATGCGCAGGCGGCCAACCCTTCAGAATATCCATCCGCACCATTTCCAGCCTCGGCTGAATGTGACTGACCATCGGTAAGATCGGCGACTTGCTTATGACTGATCGCTGACTGATGGGTCGGACGGAAAGCGCACACACTGTGCCCATGAGAAGTGGGTCCGGGCGCATCAAGACACTCCACGGTGTGGTGTGCCTCGTCCTGCTGGCGGCCCTTTCCGGCTGTATGCAACTCAACATCGGGCTCACCGTCAAGGCCGACGACACGGTCAGCGGGCAGCTCCTGCTGACCGCCGAGCGCAAGGTCCTGACCTTGAACAACAAGACTGTCGAGCAGGGCTTCGCCGACCTTCGGCAGAACATTCCCGCGCTGCCGCCCGGCCCCGAGACCCCGTACGCGACCGACACCCACTTCGGTTTTCAGATCAACTACCAGAATATGCCTCTCGATCAATTCGACAGCGAGAGCCTGCGCATCGTCCGGGCGAACGACCGCTACGTCTTCACCCTGCCGCTCGATCCGAAGAAGTACGGCGGAAAAGTGGCCGAGCAGGACCCGGAAAATCAAGCCAGATTCATGTTGTTGATGTCCTTCGAGATCGCCGTGACCTTCCCCGGCCGCGTCCTCGACGTCAACGCCGGCGGCCAGGTCAACGACCGGACGGTGACCTGGCGGGTAAACCCCAACGAACCCAAGCCGGTCGAACTACGTGCCGTGGCCGAGGCGCCACCCCGACCGCCTGCCGCCGCCGCGGACACCGACGCCGCCGGTGGGCCGCCGTGGCTGCTCATCACCGCCGGTGCGGTGGTCCTGCTGCTCGTCGCCCTGCTGGTCGTCCTGCTGCTGCGCCGACCCCGCACGGCCGGCGTCTCGACCACGGCCGGCGACGGCAGTGGGGCCGGCGAGGTGACCACGACCACCGACGGCGGTGGGGCCGGTGACGCCACCACGACCGTCGAACCCACTGACGGCACCGCCATTGCGGCCGCGCCGCGCACCACGATTCCCGGCTCGCCGGGTGCCGGCTGACCTGGCCGGCCGCCGCCCGCCCGAACAAGGCGGACGACATCCTCCTCCCCACCCCGCACCATCGCGCATCGAAGGGAGATCGGCCATGAACGATCTCTTCACCTGGGCCGCGCTGGGCAGCCTCACCGGCGCGAGCGCCGCGACCCTGCTCACCACAAACGTCATCGGCGGCCTGATCGGCCCCAGCGCCGACACGGCGCGCAAGTGGATCGCGCTGGGCATCGCGCTCGCGCTGTCGTACCTCACCGCGGCCTTCGCCACCGACGCGGGCTCGGAGAAGTGGATCATCGCGTTCTTCAACGGCCTGGTCATCTTCTCCGCCGCGCTCGGCATCAACCAGTTGCCGCCCGGCAACCGGCAGGCGACGCCGATCCAACTGGCGCAGGGCAACGAGCCCCGCTTCGTCCGCTCCTGGGCCTGAACGGAGCAGCGTCATGGTCTTCGGCATCATCAGCGCCGCCGTCCACGTCGCCGCCGGCGCGGTGCTCGGTCAACTCGTCGGCGGCCCGATCGGGCTGCTCGTCGGCGCGGTCCTCGGCCTGCTGGTCGGTGGCGTCTTCGGCTGGGCGATCACCTCGGCCCAGGTCTACGGACCCGATGCGCGAGGGGTGTTCCTGTTCGTGGTCGACCACACCTGGAGCCTGCTGAACACCCTGGTCGGCGCGCTCTACCTCGCCGTACACCTGCTGTTCGGTCATTCTCTGGACCGTGCCACCTCCCAGCACAGCTGCCGGGTCAACGTGCTGGAGGGGGTCTCCCCCCGGTACGCCACCACGCTCGGCACCGTCTGCGCCGGCTCCGGTCCGGGCATCCAACGGCACGAGGACGTGCACGTCTTCCAGGCCCGCCTGCTCGGGCCGCTCTACATCCCGCTGGTCGTGGCCAACTACGTGCTGTTCACCATCGCGCCGGTGTGGCTGCTCTACCACGACCACGCGGGCGCGCCGATCAACCGGTTCACCCGGTACTTCGAGATCGGCGTCTACCCGCACGTGTGGAACGAGGCCATCGCGTACCGCATCCAGGGGACACCACCGCGATGAGCGGCCCCGGGCCGATCGAGGGCGCCACCGCCGACCTGGCGGCGTGGCTGGCCGGGGCGGCAGGCGCCGCCGTTCCGGTCGGCCCGCCCGGGCCGGACACTGATCCGGGCGGGTTGACCCTCTGGCCGCTGGAACTGCGGCCGGTCCGGCAGACCCGGGGCAGCGGCGCAGCCGAGCCCTACCGGTTCACCGTCCGCTACCTGCTCGCCGTGGGCGGACCGGACGCCCTCGCGGCGCTGGACCGGGTGCTCGTCGCCGCCACCACCACGGGCACCCGCACGCTCACCCTGGAGGCCGGTGACCCGACACTGTGGACGGCATTCGGCACGCCGCCCCGACCGGCGCTGCTGATCGACGTGCCCGTCCAGATCACCCCCGCGCAGCAGCCGGCCGCGCCGGTCCTGCACCCGCTGCGGCTACGACAACTGGACATGCTGACCTTCGACGGTCGGGTCGTCGGCCCGGCCGAGCAGCCGCTCGCGGCCATGCGGGTCGAGGTCGTCGGTCAGGCGTACGCGACCCGCACCGATCCGGCCGGCCGGTTCCGCATCGTCGGCGTACCACACGATCCCGAGCAGCCCGGCCCGGTACGACTCCGGCTCACCGGCCGGGGTCAGGTGCTCACCGCCGAGGTCGATCCGACCGAGCCCGACATCGTCATCGTCTGCGCCCCACCGGCCCACTGACCCACCGACCCGATTCCGGGAGGACCGATGCCCACCTACTTCTCACCCGGCATCTACGTCGAGGAGGTGCCCGGTGCCGCCCGACCGATCGGACCGGCCGGTACCAGCACCGCCGCCTTCGTCGGTGTCGCGCCCGACCGCACCGCGCACCTCGGCGAGGCCCTCGCCGTGAACAACTGGACCGACTTCCTGCGCCTGTACGCCGACGGCGACGACTTCGAGAGCACCCCGCTGGCCCGGGCCGTCTTCGGTTTCCTGGACAACGGCGGCACCCGCTGCTGGGTGGTCAACGTCGGGGAGGGCGGCTCGGTCACCGGCACCGGCCGCAAACGCGCCGGCCTCGACCTGCTGGAGGCGGTCGACGAGATCTCCATCGTGGCCACGCCGGGCTTCCACGATCCGGTCTCCCACGAGGCGCTGCTGAGCCTGGCCGAACGCACTCGTTCCATGGTCGCCATCTGCGACCCGCCACCGGACATCGACGACATCTCCACCCTGACCCGGGTCGCCACGCCCGGCTCGACCCGCCCGGCCAAGCCCGCCGACACCGCCGACCCGGACACCCCCGGCTCCGGTGGGTCAGGGGGCGGATCGGGTGGTGGCGGCCCGGTGTCGTACCGGCCCCGGCAGTCGGACTACGGTGCCCTCTACTACCCCTGGCTGCGGGTGCGCGATCCGCTCTCCGGTGACCTGGTGCTCACCCCGCCGAGCGGGCACGTGGCCGGCATCTGGGCCCGCACCGACGCCCTGCGCGGCGTGCACAAGGCACCGGCCAACGAGCCGGTACGCGGCGCGGTCGACCTGGGCCACCTGGTCACCCGGGCCGAGCACGACGTGCTCAACCCCAAGGGTGTGAACGTCATCCGCTACTTTCCCGGCGAGGGCATCCGAGTCTGGGGCGCGCGTACCCTCGCGGCCGAGGCCAGCGAGTGGCGCTACCTGAACGTACGCCGGCTCTCCATCTCCATCGAACAGGCCATCGCCAACGGCACCCGCTGGATGGTGTTCGAGCCGAACGACTTCACCCTGTGGCGCTCGATCCGCCGCGACATCGGCGCCTTCCTGACCCGGGTGTGGCGCGACGGCGCACTGCTGGGCCGTACGCCCGAGGAGGCGTTCTTCGTCAAGTGCGACGAGGAGACCAACCCGGCCGACGTCCGCGACGCCGGCATGGTGGTCGCCCACATCGGCATCGCCGTGGTGAAGCCGGCCGAATTCGTGGTGTTCAAGCTGAGCCAGTGGGCCGGCGGCACCGAGACCGAGACGATTGGAGGCTGACATGCCGACCACGGCCACACCACAGCCGGGCGCCCCGGTCGACCCGTACCGCGCGTACAACTTCAAGCTGCTGGTCAACGGCGTCACCAACGGTCACTTCACCGAGGTCAGCGGCCTGGAGGTGAACATCCCGGCGGTGGCGTACCGGGAGCAGGGCAACGACCGGATCCGGATGATCCCCGGCCAGGTCGAGTACGGCCCGGTCACCCTGCACTTCGGCCTCACCTCGTCGCGGGAGTTGTGGGACTGGGTGCACGCGGTCGCCCGCGGCACGGTGAACCGCCGCAACGTCTCGGTGGTGCTGCTCGACGCCGCCGGCACCGCGGAGGTGCTGCGCTGGAACCTGATCAACGCATGGCCGACGAACTGGCGCGGCGCGCACCTCAACACTCTCAGCCAGGAGATCGCCATCGCAGCGCTGACCCTGCGCTACGAGAGCCTGGAACTGGAGGCCGGCGGTGCCGCGCCGACGACCGCTTAGCCGACTGGCCGACCTGCTCCGGTCCGCGGCACAGGCCGTGGACCGCGTCGCCGACCCTCCGGCAACCTCCCCGGTCACCGGCTCGGCAGCCGACGCCACCGCTCTCCCCCGACGTCCGGGCCACCCACCGGAGCACTGGCTGCGAGTGGTCGAGGCACACGCCCCCGGCCTGCTGCACGACCTCCCGCTCGACGGCCCGCCGCCGGCCACCGCAGCGCCTGACCACGGCGGGCCGGACCACGGCGGGCCGGACCACAGCGACGCTGCCGTCTCACTCCACGCCCCGACCACTGCGGACGAAGGCCTGCCCGCGGCGCCCGGTCATACCCCCACCGACCCCTTTGCTCTGCGTCAACCGACGCAACGGCCACTGTCCGAATACCGGACGCCGGGCGTTGCGTGGAGTGAAGCAGAGCAAAGGGGGGTGGGTGAGGTTCCTCGGGGCGCTGCGGCGCCGCACGAGTTGGCGCAGACTGCCGTGAGACCGGGCGAGTCGCCGCAGGCCGTCGTGGGGCCGGGCGGGGCCGGGCAGGTGGTGCCGGACCGCATCGATACGACGGCGCCACGAGACGGTGCGGCGGTTTCGACGTACGGCGCTGCCAGCAGCGCAGCGGCCGACGGGCCGCGCCCTGCCGACGAGGACGATGAGGACACGGCCGCACCTCGGCGGCTCGGCGGGCCGGTTGCCGGCGGGTCACGCTCGACATCACGGCTGCCCGCCTCGGGTCGACGGGTGAGGCCGGCGGGGCGGCTGTCGTCGAACCGGGCTCAGTTACGTGACGCCGGGCAGCCAGACGCTGTTCCGGTGCCGGGGCAAGGTGGACCTGATAGGTGGGGCGGCGGCCCGGCCCGGGACGATCGCTGGCTCCGGGCGGTCGATGCCGGTCACACCGCCGACGACACGCACCCGGCAGCCAGTGGACCCCCGACCGGGTACGGATCCACCCGCCCCACGGCTGACTACGAGGCCGACCGCGCACCCGTGTCCGGACACCCACGGCGACCTACCGACGGGCACGGATACCCAGGACAGCCCACCGACGGTCCCGCGCCCAGCAGCCGAGTCATCGGCGGGCACGAGTTGATCAGCCGGCCGACCAACGGATACGAGCGCACCGGCAGTCCTACGGTCCGGTACCGGCCCGGCGGTCGAGCCGTGGCCGGGGACGGGTTGTGGCCCGGCGGTGGAATACCGGCCGGTGTCGACCAGACAAGCGACGGCAAGCAGTTCACCGGTGGCGAGTGGGCCGGTGGTGGTGCGGGGCGGTGGCCGGACCTCGACCCGTCGGGGCGGTCGGACCGGCGGTGGCGGGTCGACGGGCCGTGGCCGAGGCTGCCTGACGATGCTCCCCTCTGGTCGGTGCCCGACGCCTCGGGTGACGACGGCGCGCACCGGCGTCGGCTCGACCGGGAACAGGCGGGTGACTGATGGAACGGGTGGCCTTCCTCATCGACGCCACGGGTGAGCGGATCGACTGTCTGCTCAACCCGGAGAGTGTCGAGGTGACCCGGCTCGCCGGGGTGCGTCATCGGGGCAGCGCGGGCACCCAGCTCACCGGGGCCGGGCGGGCCGACGATCCGTTGGTCTTCACCGGTGGTGGGCGTACCGAACTCGTTCTTGATCTGCTGTTCGACACCGATTTTGCCGAGGGTCAGGTGCGTCCCGCCGACGTCCGGGAACTGACCCGGCCGTTGTGGCTGCTCGCGGAGAACTCGGCGATGGAGCACGGCTGGGTGCGGCCGCCGCTGGTCCGGCTGGTGTGGGGCAAGACCTGGAACGTGCCGGGGGTGATCGTCGCCGTCGCGGAACGGTTCGACGCGTTCACCGCCACCGGGTCACCGCGCCGGTCCTGGTTGCGGCTCAAGCTGGTCCGGGTCACCGAGGACGCCGACCGGGCCCGGGAGGGCTTCGCCGAGGAACTCGCCGCCGCGCAGACCCCGGCCGTCGCGCCGGGCACGGCCGTGGTCGCCGCCGGCGACGGCAGCGGTGCCGTCGACTCCTCCGGCGTACGCTTCGACCTGCTCGCCCACGACGCGCTGGGTTCGCCGCTGCGCTGGCGGTTGCTTGCCGAACACAACCGGATCACCGACCCGCTCGCGGTGCCCGCCGGTACCGCCCTGGCCGTGCCACCGCTGCCCGAGACCAGCTCTGCCGGGGGCGGGCGGTGACCGGCGTCGGGCCTCGGGCGCTGATCGTGCTGCTCGACGGCGTCGCGCTGGCCGAGGCGCTGACCGGTCAGCTGCGTACGGTCCGGGTGGCCGCCCGGCTGAACCGTCCCACCCAGTGCGAGGCGGTGCTGGCCGCCGGGCCCGGCACGGCGGCCCTGAGCACCCCGGTGCGGCTCGGCGTGAGCCTGGAGGTGCGGCTCGACGGTCAACCGGAGACGCTGTTCCGGGGTGAGGTCACCGCCGTCGAGGTCGAGTACGCCGCCGACGGCGCCGCCACGCTCCGGGTCCGCGCGTACGATCCGCTGCACCGGCTGCGCAAACGGCAACGGTTGCGGGTCTTCGAGTCGGTCACCGTCGCCGAACTGGCCGGTGACCTCTGCGCCGACCTGGGGCTGCGCGTCGACGCACAGTGCGACGGGCCACGGTTGGAGCGGCTGGCGCACCACCGGGCCAGCGATCTCGACCTGCTGCTGGCGGTGGCCGGCCGGGCCGGGTTGCACCTGACAGTGCAGGACGACGTGCTGCGGCTGGTGACCTTGCAGGGTGACGGCGACCCGATCCCCCTCGAACTCGGCCACCACGTACACGGTCTGCGGCTGTCGGTCAACGCCGACACCGCCGCGGGCGAGAGCACGGCGTTGGGCTGGCACCCGCAGCGCGCCGAACCGATCGCGCAGAGCGCCGGCACACCCCGCTGCGGACGTCGTACGCCTGTCGAGCCGGACCCGGCCGATGTCGGCGCGGACGGTGCCCGCACCGCGCTGGACCAGCCGGGCCGCAGCGACGACGAGATCGCCGCGCTGGCCCAGGCCCGCCTGGACGTCCGGGCCGCCGCCCTGGTCACCGCCGAGGGTACGGCCGAAGGCGATGCGGCGCTGCGGCCCGGCCGCCGGGTACGCCTGACCGGGGTCGCCGAGGCGGTGGCGGGCACCTACGTCCTCACCGAGGTGGTGCACACCCTCGACGCCGACGGACACCTGACCCGCTTCTCCACCGTCCCACCGCCGGCCCCGCCGGCCGGGCCACCTGCGCCGGCGGTGGTCACCCTGGGCACGGTCACCGACGTGGCGGATCCCGACGGGCTGGGCCGGGTCCGGGTGGAGCTGCCCGCCTACGGCGGTGCGGACGCCGGCTGGCTCGGTGTGCTCTGCCCGGGGGCGGGCCGGGGCAAGGGACTGGTGGCGCTGCCCGATCCACAGGACAGCGTGCTGGTGGCGCTGCCCGGTGGTGAACCCGCCTCCGGCATCGTCCTCGGGTCGCTGTTCGGCGCGGTCGAGCCGTACGACGCAGGGATCGACGACGGTCGGGCCCGGCGCTGGTCGCTGCGGACCGCCGGCGGGCAGCAGGTCGTCATCGACGACGTGGCCCGCAGTCTGCGGTTGAGCACCGACGCCGGCAGTTGGCTGGAGTTGACCCCCGACCTGGCCACCCTGCACGCCGCCACCGACCTGGTGCTCTCCGCCCCGGGCCGGGCCATGGTGGTGCGGGCCCGCAGCGTCGACTTCCTGCACGCCGAGACGGTCGAGGACCCGGACACCGCCGCCGAGCGGGCCCGCACCCTCGCCCGCGCCCACCACGAAGGAGGCGGCTGATGCGCTGGATCCACCGCGACTCGGTGATCAGGTGCGACCACGACGGCCGGGTCCGCAACCAGGCCTCGCAGCAGTGGGTGACGATCGCCGGTGTCCCGACACTGGTGGCCGACGACCCGAAGGGACGGACGATCGTCGCCTGCCCCAACTACGGCACCACTGTGAAACCCTGCACGACGACCGAAGCGGTGCGGGTCGGCTACAGCAGTTGGGTACGCGTCGATGGTCGACAGGTCGTGCTGTCGCACCTCGAGGGATTCACCAACGGCAGCCCACCCGGCCAGTTCACCTACCGGGTGCGCGATCCCCGGCAGCGGTTCGTGGCGGCCGACCGATGAGGGCGATCAGGTTCGTCGGTGCCGGCTTCGACCCGGGTCGCAGCGGCGGGCTCGGACTGACCGCGGCCGGCGGGCTGGCCATGACCGACGGCGACGAGACCGTACGCCAGGCGCTGTTCCTGCTGCTGTCCACCACCCCGGGTGAGCGGCTGATGCGGCCCGGCTACGGCTCCCGGCTGCACCGGCTGGTCTTCGCGCCGAACGACGACACCACCGCCGGCCTGGCCATCCACTACGTACGGGCGGCCATCGCCCGCTGGGAGCCGCGCATCGACGTGCTCGACGTCGATGCCGGTCCGGATCCGGACGACGCGTGGCGGCTGGTGATCCGGCTGGACTACCGGATCCGGGCCAGCCTCACGCCGGGCCAGCTGGTCTTCTCCGTCGACCTGCTGCCCGCCGACGACGAACCGGCCGCCGGGCCACCGGCCGGGCCCGGCACCGACGCTGAGGAGGCGCGATGACCCTACCCGTGCCGCACCTGGACGACCGCAGCTTCCTCGACCTGGTCACCGAGGCCCGCGAGCGGATCCAGCAGTCCTGTCCGGGCTGGACCGACCTGTCCGCGCACGACCCCGGCATCGCCCTGCTGGAGGCGTTCGCACACCTCACCGAGGTGATGATCTACCGGCTGAACCAGTTGCCGGAGAAGGCGTACGTCGCCTTCCTGAACCTGCTCGGGGTGAGCCGACACGCGCCGAGCGCCGCCTGGGCGGACGTGGTGTTCACCCGGACCGGGTCGGACGACGCGCCGCTGCGGATCCCGGCCGGTACCCGGGTGGCCGCCGCCCGGGGCGCGGACCCGAGGCCGGTCGTCTTCGTCACCTGTGAACCGGCGTCGCTGGCCGCCGGGCAGCGCGAGGTGACCGTCCGGATGCACCACTGCGAGTTGGTCGAGGCGGAACTGCTGGGGGTCGGCACCGGAGCGCCGGGGCAGGTGCTGCACGCGGCCCGGGCGCCGCTGGCGCGTACCGCCGAGGTGTTGGATCTGCTGCTCGGTGTCGAGGTGCCGGCGGGGTCGGTGGAGCTGGGCGCGGCGGCCCGGGAACACGAGGGCCGCACCTTCGAGATCTGGCGGCCGGTGGACAGCTTCGCCGGCCTCGGCCCGCAGGACAAGGCGTACCTGATCGACAGGTGCTCGGGAAGCGTCACCTTCGCCCCGGCGCTGGACCTGCGGACCACCGACGCGGGGTCGCTGCGCTTCGGCGACGGCCCGGTCGCGGCGGTGCCACCGGCCGGACGGCAGGTGCGGCTGTGGTATCGCGCCGGTGGCGGACCGACCGGCAACGTGGCGGCGGGCACGCTGACCAGCCTGCGCGACCCGCTGCCCGGGGTGAAGGTGGTCAACCCGCTGCCGGCGGTCGGTGGCCGGGAGATGGAGAGCATGGAGTCGGTGCTGCTGCGCGGCCCGTACGCCTTCTTCGCGCAGCAGCGTGCGGTGACCGCCCGTGACTTCGAGGTGCTGGCCACCGCCGCCAGCGGGGTGGCCCGGGCCCGGGCGTTCACCCGCGCCGCCGTCTACAGCTTCGCCCGCCCGGGTGAGGTGGAGACGGTGCTGGTGCCGTACGTGCCGACGCAGGCGCGGCCGGGTGGCGGGCTGCCGGTGGAGGTGTTGCGCGAGCACGAGGTGGAGGAGACCCGCCTGCGGGTCGAGGCGGATCTCGGTCGACGCCGCTCGTTGGGCACCACCTGCCGGGCCAGTTGGGCCCGGTACAAGGCGGTGTCGATCCGGGCCCGGGTGGTGGTCCGCCGGGAGGAGGACGTCGACGCGGTGCGCCGACGCATCCACGACCGGCTGCACCAGACGCTGAGCCCGCTGCCGACCGCGCTCAACCCGACCGGTTGGGCGTTCGGCGAGCCGCTGCGGGCATCGAACGTGTACCGGCTGCTGGAGCATGCCGAGCCGGGGGTGCGCTACGTCGAGTCGGTGCGGTTCGTGGTGGACGAGGCACCGGACAACCAGGTGCGTACGTTGGCCGCCGACGAATACCAGGCGAACACCTGGTACGCGGGCAGCGCCGAGGTGCTGTTCCGCTCCACCAACGCCGGTGCCGGCTGGGAACCGGTCGGCCGCTTCGACGCCGAGACCGTGCAGCGGGTGGCGCCCGCTCCTGCCCCGGTCCGACCCGGCATCGTGTCCCGCCCCGGCTCGGTGGCGGTGGCCACCGTACGCGCCGGTGGTGGTTCGCGGGTGCACCTGAGCACCGATCTGGGGGAAACCTGGTCGCTGCTGGCCGACCTGGAGGCACGGATCAGCGACCTGGCCTGGATCGACCGGGACGGCGCGGGTGCGCTGCTGGTCGCCACCGACTCCGGCCTGTACGAGGTGTCCCTGCTGCCCGGCGCGGTGCCGTTGCAGATCCTGGTCGACCCGGCCGACGCCGACCGGGGCTTCTACGCGGTACGCGCGTTCGTCTCCGAACGCGGTGCCCAGGGGGTGGCGGTGGCGGCACAGGCCGGTTTCGGGGTGTACCTGTCGGCGAACGCCGGACGCCCGGGCAGCTTCGCCCACGTGGGTCTGGCCAACGTGGACAACCGGGTGCTCGCCGTGCAGTACGACGGCCCGGCCACCCTGTTGTGGAGCGGCGCCGGCGAGCCGGACCCGAAGAAGTCGGGGCAGGGCTGCTTCCGCGCCCGGCTGTTCGAGTCGGACGTGAAGTGGCAGGCCATGCAGGCGGGCTGGATCGGCGGGACCTGCCGGGACCTGGCCTTCAACGCCACCGTCGCGCTGGCGGCCACCCAGAGCGGCGGGGTGCTGCGGCTGGACACCCTGGCCGGGCAACCGCAGTGGGCGTCGGTGTCGGTCAACTGCGGGCTGCCGCTGCGGGACCGTACCCGGTTCATGCCTGTCGACGCGGTCGCCGCGGCCTCCGGTGGACAGCGGCTGGTGCTGGCCGGGGGCGAACGCGGCGTGTTCCGCAGCACCGACGCGGTCGACTGGTCGGCCAGCGCGAACCAGGCCACCGCCGACGTGGTGACCGTTCCGGACACCTGGCTGCTCTGCTCGGGTGAGCACGACATTGAGGTGGTGCGCCACGATGCGGCGAGCGGGCATTGAGCGGCTGCTGCCCGCGGCGTACCAGCGGGCCTGCGTGCCGGGCAGCGTGCTGTGGGCGCTGCTGGAGGTGATGGAAGGGCTGCACGCCCCCGACGAGGCGGTACTGGCCGAGGTCGACGCCCTGTTCGCGCCGTACCGAGCACCCGGGGAGATGGTGGCGTACCTGGCTCGGTGGGTGGCGATGGACCACCTGGTCGCCGCGCCCCGGCGGGACGCGCCGCTGCCGCTGCCGTTGAGCCGGCTGCGGGACCTGGTGGCGCACGGCGCCCACCTGGCGGCCTGGCGGGGCACCCCGGACGGGCTGCGTACCGTGCTGGAGCTGGCCACCGGCGTCACCGGTTTCGTCCTCGACGAACCGCCCGACCGGCCGTTCCACCTGGTGGTCCGGGTGCCGGCGGCCGTCGCCGACCAGGTGGCGCTGATCGGCCGCATCGTCGAGGCGGAGAAGCCGGCCGCGGTCACCGCCGAGGTGATCGTCGACTCCGCCCCAGTCGTCGAGCCCGCTCCGGCGGACCGGGCGGTCGGCCGGGCCAGCGTCCCGTCCGGTCCGGCTGTCACTGAACCGGCCGCCGTCCATCCCACCGTCGCTGACCCTGTCGATCCCGCTCCGGAGGAACCGTCATGACCACCGAATGGACAGTCGTCGCCGCCGCCGAACAGTTCACCCTGGACGCCCGCAACGCCGGCGAGTTGACCTTCACCGTCTCCAACCCGGGACTGGCACCGGACACTGTGGTGTTCGACGTGGCACCCGGCGAGGGCTCGCAGCGTGCCTGGTTCACCGTCACCGAACCGCAGCGGACGGTGCCCCCGCAGGGCTCGGTGTCGTTCCTGGTCCGCCTGGCCGTGCCACCCGGAACCCCACCCCGACGGTACGACATGACCGGGTTCGCCTACTCGGCGAACACCGCGCCGGAGGAGAGCTCCCGCTCCAGCGGCCGGGTCACCTACGAGGTGCGGGCGGTGGCGCCGCCGAAGCGTACGCCCTGGCCCTGGATCGCCGCCGCGGCGGCGCTGGTGCTCCTCGTCTCGGCCACGGTCGTGTTCCTGGTGACCCGTGGCGAGGATCCACCACCATCGCCGCCACGGGTGGTGACCATCGAGGCGGAGACCCTGGTGCCCACCGCCCAGGTCGGCTCACCGTCGAACTCTGCCGCGAGTGTGGTGGCGCAGGGAAACTGCTGCCAGGTGGCCTGGTCGCAGGACGCCCAGTTGTTCTTCCTCGGCCGGGCGATCAACGACCGGGTGACCGTACGCGTGGAACTGCCCGCCGAGGCGACCTGGCAGTTCTCCGCCGTGCTGACCACCGCACCCGACTACGCCAACACCGTCTTCCTGATCGACGGCCGGCAGGTCGGTGATCCGTTCATCGGCTTCACCCCGAAGGTGCAGATCACCGACTGGCTCGACGTGGCCCGCGTCCACCTGAGCGCCGGCCCTCACGACATCACCCTGGTCGCGATCGGCAAGACCCAGAGCACCGACAGCTACTTCGCCGGCATCGACACCCTCCGCTTCACCGAACTCCCCCCACCCCACCTCTAACCCCCACCCCTACCCCGCTGGCCTTGGTTGATCAAGACGTTTGCGAGAGGAGGGGTGGGGATGGGTGGGAGACAGAAGGTGCTGGTGGTGGGGCTGGGCGTGTTGCTTGTGGTGTTGTTCGTGGTGGCGGTGGGTGGGGGTCGGGGTGAGCGGGGGGACCCGGCGGGGCGGCACTCGCTCGTGGAGTGGCTCGGGCGGGGCGGTGGTGGGCAGGGCGCGGTCGATCCGGCGACGGTCGAGGCGGAATGCGTCGAGGCGCCGGGGCGACTGGCGGTGGTCGGTGACTGTGAGCTGCGGGTCGCCGACCCGGGCCGACTGCGGACGCTGATCCTGCGCAGCCCGGGAGGGTTCACCGTCGAGGCGCCGGCACCCGGTGACGCCGACGTCACCGTGACCGACACGGTCACCCCGGAGCAGGACGGCACGGAGGCGGTGGCCCGGATCGCCGTGGACCGTCCGGCCACGGTGACGCTGCGCTGCCCCACCGGCTGCCTGGTCACGATCAGCACGCAGTGAGAGCGAGGGGACCTGATGGGCGCGTTACGCAGGCCGTTCCTGCTGCTGGCCATGCTGGCCCTGGTGCTGGCGGTCGGCGTCGAGGTCGGTGCCGGGCTGCTGTTGGGCGGCTCGGACGCCGGGGCGGCGCTGGCCGGCAGCGCCGCCGACCTGGGTGTCGAGGTGTCCGACGTGAGCGGGGTCAGCGAGCCGTCCGGGCGGGGCACCGGCTACCTGGCGCTCGTCGACGCGGCGGCGCTGTGGACCACCGGGCTGTTCTGCCTGGGACTGGTGCTCCCCGAACGGATCCACGGGCGGGTTCAGGGAGTCGCCACCCTGATCTTCTCGATCGTCCTGATCATCGTGGCGATCCTGGCCCTGGTGATCGCCTTCGTCGAACTGTCGATCATGGTTTCCCTCTTCCTGGCCCCGCCGTTCGGCACGCTCGCCTATCTGGCGCTGTGGGGCTTCTTCCCGGTCGGGGACTCGGCCGTCCTGCTCGGCCTGGTGCTGCTGCTCAAGCTGGCCTGGGCCGGCCTGCTGCTGCTCGCCCAGCCGAAGTTCATCCAGAACAAGGGCCTGGTGCTGCTGATCGGGACCAGCCTGCTCTGCACGGTGGTGCTGGAGTTCCTGCACCACCTGGTGCCGGTGATCCTGGTGAGCATCCTCGACGACCTCGGTGCGATCGTCTTCGCCGTGATCGCGATCATCTGGGCCCTGGTGCTGCTGATCGGCGCGATCCCGGCGATCGTCAAGGCGATCCACGCCACCGCGGCCCTGCGCGCCGAACCCGATCCGCACCGCTAGCGCGTGTCTCAACGATCCCGCCCTCGGGGACACCCGGCCGGCACTCGGGGACCCTGCTGGTCGCGCCTGGCGGCTATGGTTGTCCTGTGATCGGGCTCGGCATGCTCTGGTACCTCGTCGGCATTCTCGCCGACGCGGGTGCCACCGGCCTGGTCACCGGCACCGCCGCGGCAACCGGCGTACTGCTGACGGTGGTGCTCTCCGCGGCGAACCTGCTCCGCCGGGTGGTCACCCCGGCCGAGCTGCGGGTCACCCGCCGGATGATGCGCGAACGCACCCGCCGCACCGGCGTACCCCGGCACCGTGATCCGGACGCGGCCGGCCGTGCCCGTCCCAGGGCCCCGACGGCGACCCTCGCGGTCGCCTGAGCCTTCTCTGCCGCTCGACGGCGACCGCACCTGACTGGTTCCTGCCCGTTGTCAGTCGTCGGTCGTTCTTCGAGAGGTGCACCATGTCCAATTCGCCCACCCGCCACGCACAGCACACCGGAGGCTGCCGGTGAGTACGCTGTTCAGCCCGCTGATGGCGGTGATCTACGCGGGCATCTCCGCGATCCTGCTGTTCTGGCACGGCGCCTGGCAGTTGGTCTTCGACGACGCACCGCTGCTCGGCACCAACTGGTCGTGGGTGCTCGGCATCGTCTTCCTGGTGCTCACCGTCCGGACCGTACTCTTTCCGGTCTTCGTCAAGCAGATCAAGGCGCAGCGGGCGATGCAGGCGTTGCAGCCGCAGATCAAGGCGCTGCAGGAGAAGCACAAGGACGATCGGGAAACGCTACAGAAGGAGCTTGTCGAGCTGTACCGGGCGGGGCAGGCCAATCCGCTGATGGGGTGTCTGCCCATGCTGGTGCAGATTCCCGTCTTCCTCGGTCTGTTCCACGTGCTGCGGCACCTCAAGCCGTCGATGCCGGAGCACATGAAGACGCTGTACGGCTGGACGGTCACCCAGTTCGACAGCGCGTCGACGGCGACCCTGTTCGGCGCTCCCATCGCCGCCAACTTCCGCTCCGGCACGCAGGAGCTGGCGCTGCTCGGCGCGGACGGAGTCACGGTCCGGGTGGTCGCCGCCATCCTGATCGTGATCATGATTGCGACCACCTACCTGAGCAGCCGACAGATGATCCTGCGGACCGGCTGGGCCGAGGATCCGCAGCAGAAGATGGTGCAGCGGTTGATGCTCTACGGCATTCCGCTGTCGCTGCTGGTCTCCGGTCTGATCTTCCCGATCGGCGTGATCATCTACTGGGTCACCACGAACCTGTTCTCCCTCGGGCAGCAGACCTGGGTGCTCCGTAAGTACCCGCCGCCGCCCGTCAACGGCGTCGCCGCCCCGACGGCAGCCACCGACGCCGTCGCGTCACCAGCGCCGAAGGTGGGGGCCAAGCCGAAGAAGCGGCGCTGACCAGCCGGACCCTGGTGCGTGGCCTGGGAGGGAACGCACCAGGGTCCGGGCGGTGGTCAGCGCAGCTGCGAGGTGGTCCAGCGGGCCGAGGAGGTGGTCACCGGGGCCAGGTCACCGACCAGGACGGTACGGGCCTGGGCGGCGCGGTGGGCGCTGGTGCCGACCCAGATGTCGACGTCGCCGGGTTCCACCACCCGGGTGAGCGTGCGGTCGGAGAAGGCCAGTCGGGTGGTGGGCACGGACAGCTCGACCGTGACCGACTCCCCCGGCTCCAGGTGGATCCGGCGGTACCCGAGCAGCTGCGCCACCGGCCGGGTCACCGAGGCCACCAGGTCGTGGCCGTAGAGCTGGACCACGTCCTCACCGGCGACCGCGCCGGTGTTGGTGACCCGGACGCTGGCGTGCAGCGTGCCGGTGGTGGGCACGGTGTCGGACACGGTCAGGTCGGCGTACGCGAAGGTGGTGTACGACAGGCCGTGGCCGAACGGCGCCACGGGTGCCGCCGACAGGCTCGTCACCTCGTTGCCCTCCCCCAGCGTGGGGTGCAGGTACGAGTACGGCTGCGCCCCCGCCGAGCTGGGCAGGGTGATCGGCAGCCGGCCCGACGGGTTGACCCGCCCGGAGAGCACGCCCGCGATCGCCCCGGCGCCCTCCTCGCCCGGGAAGAACGCCTGCACCACTGCCGCGCAGCGGTCCAGTGCCCAACCCACCCCGTACGGCCGCCCGCTGAGCAGCACCAGGACGACCGGGGTACCGGTGTCCAGCACGGCCTCGACGAGTTGACGCTGCACGCCCGGCAACTCCAGGTCGTCCCGGTCGCAGCCCTCGCCGACGGTGCCGCGCCCGAACAGGCCGGCGTGGTCACCGACGACCAGCACGGCGACGTCCGCTTCGGACGCCACGGCGACGGCCTCGGCGAAGCCGGACCGGTCCTCGCTGTCCACGGCACAGCCCGCCGCCGAGGTGATCTGCTCGGCACCGAACTCGACCCGCAGCGCGTCGAGCACCGTGGGCACCTCGATGCCGGTCTCCACACCGGGATGCTGGGCGAGCACGTGGTTGAGGAAGGAGTAGCACCCGAACAGCGCCGCCTCGCGGTCGGCGTTCGGGCCGATGACCGCCACCCGACGCCCCGCCGGCAGCGGCAGCACCCCCTGGTTGGCGACCAGGACGATCGACTTCTCGGCCAGCCGACGGGCGATCGCCCGGTGCTCGGGCGAGTCGAGGTCGATCTGTTGCGCCGGCTCGTCGTCGAAGGTGGCGTCGAGCAGACCCAGTTCGAGCTTCTGGCGCAGCACCCGCAGCACCGACCGGTCGATCAGGGCCTCGTCGATCCGGCCGGTACGCACCGACTCGATCAGGGTCAGGTAGGCGTCGCCGGTCGGCAGTTCGATGTCGACACCGGCGGTGAGCGCCTGCACGGCCGCCTCGGCGTGGTCTTCCGCGACGTGGTGCAGCAGGTTCAGGAACGCCACGCCGTAGTAGTCGGCCACCACGGTGCCGTCGAAGCCCCACCGGTCGCGCAGCAACTCGGTCAGCAGGGTCGGATCGGCGGCGACCGGCACGCCGTCGATCTCGGCGTACGAGTGCATGACCGAGCGTACGTTGCCGTCGAGGACCGCCATCTCGAACGGCGGGAGCAGCACGTCGGCGATCTCGCGGGGACCGGCGTGCACCGGGGCGAAGTTGCGCCCGGCCCGGGAGGCGGAGTAGCCGACGAAGTGCTTCAGCGTCGCGTGCACCCCCTCGGACTGCAGGCCGCGCACGTACGACGTGCCGAGGGTGCCGACCAGGTACGGGTCCTCGGCGATGCACTCGTCGACCCGACCCCAGCGCGGGTCCCGAATGACGTCCAGCACCGGGGCGAGCCCCTGGTGGATGCCGAGGGTACGCATCACCGTCCCGATCGCCGCGCCCATCTCGGTGACGAGATCCGGATCGAACGCGGCGCCCCAGGCCAGCGGAGTGGGGAAGGTGGCCGCCTTCCAGGCCGACAACCCGGTCAGGCACTCCTCGTGCACGATCGCCGGGATGCCGAGCCGGGTGCCGGTGACCAGTTCCGACTGGAACTTCCACAGCCAGGAGGCGCGGGCGGCGGGGTCGACCGGACGGGTGCCGTACGGTCGGGTGAGGTGACCCAGACCGTGCCGGGAGAAGGTCTCCAGCCGGCCGACGTCGCCGAACTCGCCCTGCAGCGGGGCGACCGCCTCGCCGTCCTCCTTCTCCCAGAACCCGACGAGCTGCGCGATCTTCTCCTCGATCGTCATCCGACCGAGCAGCTCACGTACGCGCGACTCGCCGTCTGGCCCGTCCCGCCCGTCCGGCCGGTCGTGGCGCGGACCTGGTTGAGCCGGCGCCGACGCGCCCACCACTTGACGGACCTCAGTCATGCTGTGCCTTCCATTTCTGGAGCTTGTGCGGCTGCCGCTCAGCCCTTGACCGCACCTTGCAGGCCTCCGACGATCTGCTTTTCGGCGAAGGTGAAGAACAGTAGGGCTGGCAGCATCGCCAGCGACGTGAAGGCGAGGATGCCGGCCGTGTCGGAGCTGTACTGACTGGAGAACTGCTGCACGCCCAGCGGCAGGGTGTGCAGGCTGGCGTCACCGAGCACGAGCAATGGCAGGAGGAAGGCGTTCCAGCTGGTGACGAAGGCGAGGATGCCGACGGTGACCAGCGCCGGCCGCGACAGCGGCAGCATGATGCGCCAGAGGAACCCGAGCCGGCCGGTGCCGTCGATCGCCGCCGCGTCCTCCAGTTCACGGGGGATGGCCGACAGGAACGGTCGCAGGATGACGATCGTCAGCGGCAGCGAGAACGCGACCTGCGGCAGGATCACCGCATAGTACGAGTTGATCAGGCCGAGGTCACGCAGCATGAGGTAGAGCGGCAGGATCGCCGCCCCGGCCGGGAACAGCAGTCCGAGGGTGAAGAAGGTGTAGAGCACCTCACGCCCGCGGAAGGTGTACCGGGCCAGCACGAACGCGGCGGAGACCCCGAGGGCCACCACCCCGAGCGTGGTGCCCAGGGAGACCACGGCGCTGTTGAACGCCTGCCGCCAGAAGTTGCCCTGGGTCAGCACCCGGATGTAGTTGTCGAAGACCCACGGGTCGGGCATGCCCGCCGGGTTCGCAACGATCTGCGGGGTGGTGCGGAAACCACCGATCACCACGTAGATCACCGGCGTGATCGACACCGCCGCGACGGCGAGCGCCAAGGCGTAGGTCAGGGGGTTGCCCCAGGACACCGGGCGGCGCTTGGCGGGCGACAGAACGGGGTTCGCGGTCGTCACGTCACTTTGCCTTTCTGGTGATGGCGCCCTCGATGTCGCGGCGGAGCAGGAAGCGTTGGAACAACACCGCCGCCACGAACGAGATGACGAACAGGATCACCGCGATCGCGTTGCCGTAGCCCCAGAGTCGGGCGAAGAAGCCGTTGTCCACCATGTAGGTGGCCATGGTGGCGGACGCGCCGAGCGACCGTACCGCCGGCACCGAGGTCACCCAGATCACGTCGAAGACCTGCAACGAGCCGATCATGGACAGGAACATCCAGATCCGGATGGTCGGGCCCAGCAGCGGCAGGGTGACGTGGCGTTGGATCTGCCACCAGCTCGCCCCGTCGATCTGGGCGGCCTCGCTCAACTCCTGCGGCACGTTGGAGAGCCCGGCCAGCAGCAGGATGATGGCGAACCCGACGTACTTCCAGGTGAGGACGAACAGCAGCGTCCAGATGACGAAGTCGAGGTCGGCGAGCCACGCCTGCACCAGACCGCCCAACCCGATCGAGCGCAGCAGCGCGTCGAACGTGCCGTTCTCGGTCAGGATCAGCTTCCACATGATGCCGACGGTGACCTCGGCCAGCACGTACGGCACGAACGCCAGCAGGCGGAACACCGTACGGCCGCGGAAGTGGCGGTTGAGCAGCAGGGCGACGCCCAGCGCGATGGGGCCCTGGATCAGCAGCGATCCGAACACGATGAACGCGTTGTTGCGCAACGCGTCCAGGAAGATCGGGTCCTGGAAGGCCATGACGTAGTTGTCGAAGCCGATGTAATCGGTGGGCGGTCCGACTCCACGCCAGCGGAACAGGCTGTAGTAGAAGGCGAAGCCGATCGGCACCAGGACGAACATCACGTACACGATGATCGCCGGGGTGGTGAGCCCGATGATCTCGTACCACTTGCGTCGCGTCTCGCGGGCCCGGCCGGATTTCCGATCGGCGGGCCGGAGCCCCGCCGGCGGCGCGGACACGCCGCCGGCGGGGTTCAGGGTCTGGTTCACGGAGCTCACTTGCGAGCGGCCGACTTCATCGCGTCGACGACCTGCTGCGGCGTCCCGTTGCCCGCGAAGATGGCGACGATTCCGTCGTTCATCGCGTTGCCGACGGTGCTGCCGAAGGCGGTGTCCAGCCAGAGCTGAACGTAGGTCGCGCTCGTGGTGGCCTCCAGGATGGAGCGCAGCGCCGGGTCCTTGACACCGTCCTCGGCACCCTTGGCGGCAGGCAGGCCCTGGCCGGTCTCGGCGTAGCCCTTCTGCACCTCGGGGCTGACGAGGTACTTGAGGAACTCGACGCACTCCGCCGGGGCGTTCTTGGCGCAGGCGAAACCGTCGCCGCCACCGAGGGCCGCCTTCGGGTCACCGGGCGAGCCGCTGATCGCCGGCACCGGGAACCAGCCGATGAACTTGTTCAGCGCCTCCTGGTCCTCGGCGACGTTGTCCAGGGTGCCCTTGTTCCAGTCGCCCATCAGCTCCATGGCGGCCTTGCCGTTGGCGAGCAGGCCGTTGGCGCTGGTCGGGTCGTTCTGACCCGGGGTGGCGATGAAGTTGTTCTGGAACGGCTTGGTGTCGATGAAGGCCTTCAGGTCCTCGCCGGCCTTGAGGAAGCACGGGTCCTCGAAGTCGAGGTCCTTGGCGGCCTTCTTCAGGGTGTCGACGGAGCAGGCCCGCAGCGCGAAGTTGTACCACCAGTGGGCGGCCGGCCACTTGTCACCGGCGCCGACCGCGATCGGCACGACGTTTATCGCCTTGAGCTTGGTGACGGCCTCGTTGAGCTCGTCGAACGTGGTCGGCGGGGCCGTGATGCCGGCCTTCGCGAACATGTCCTTGTTGTACCAGATGCCCTCGATACCCATCCGGAACGGCAGTCCGTACTGCTTGCCGTCGACGGCCCAGATCTCGGCGGCGCCGCCGATGTTGGCGACCTCGTCCTTCACCTGCTCGGTGATGTCCTTGAGGTAGCCGGCCTCGACCTGCTCGCGGATCTCACCGCCACCCCAGGCCTGGAAGATGTCCGGCGGGTCGTTGCTCAGCAGCGCGGCGGGCAGCCGGGTGCGCTGGAGCTGGTTGGTCTCGATTCCCTCGATCTCGATGGTGACCGTGGGGTGGAGCGCGTTGAAGTCCTTGGCAACCTTCTGCCAGTACTCCTTACCGGGACCGTCCTCGCTGGCGTTGTGCCACCAGGTCAGGGTCACCGGGTTCTTGTACAGCTCGCTCTCGGCGGGCTCTTCGGACTCGCCGCCGCTGCATCCGGTGGCAAGTAGTGCGGTGGTGATGGACAGCGCTAGGACGGTTCGTACGCGGCGCTTTATAGCCATCTGTATCTCCTCGACTAGTCAGTCGCGGTGCTCGGCCTGCGGGGGAGTTTTACAGCCGTGTAACCGAGTGTCAATCGGTGTCGATAACGTTTTCGATACGCCGCTCATCGAGCCCCGTCCGCCCTCTATCATCGTCGGCGTGGCGTTCCCGCAGCGTGTCAACATGTCGGACGTGGCCCGCGCGGCCGGCGTCTCCGTGGCAACCGTATCCAAGGTGGTTAATGGCAGGTACGGCGTGGCGCAGGCCACCGTCCAGCGGGTTCAGCAGGTCATCCACCAGCTCGGCTACGAGGCCAGCCTGGGCGCGCAGAGCTTACGCAGTCACCGCACCAACGTCCTGGGCATCCTCGTGGCCGAGTTCGAGCCCTTCTCCACCGAGTTGCTCAAGGGCGCCTCGGCGGGGGTCACCGGCACCGGCTACCAGTTGCTCGCCTACTCCAGCGGCGACGTGGCCGGTACGGCCGTCGGCTGGGAACGGCGCTCGCTGGCCCGGTTGTCCGGAACGCTCATCGACGGTGCCGTCATCGTCACGCCGACGGTGGTGGAGACCAAACAGGGCTTCCACGTCGTCGCCGTCGACCCGCACACCGGCCCCTCGGGGCTGCCCACCGTCGACTCCGACAACTTCGCCGGCGCCGTGCTGGCGACCAACTACCTGCTCTCGCTCGGTCACCGCCGGATCGGGCACATCAGTGGACGCGCCGACCTGGAGTCGTCGCGGCTGCGTGAGGCGGGCTTCCGGCAGGCCATGGCCGACGCGGGGGTGACCGTGGACGAGCGGCTGGTGCGCGTCGGCGGGTTCCGCATCGAGAGCGCCGCCGGCACGGCCGCGGAACTGCTCGCGCTCCCCGACCGGCCGACCGCGGTCTTCGCCGGTAACGACCTGTCCGCGATCTCCACGATCGACGTCGCCCGGAACATGGGCCTGTCGGTGCCCGACGACCTGTCCGTGATCGGCTTCGACAACGTGCCGGAGTCGGCGCTGGTCAACCCGCCGCTGACCACGATCATGCAACCGATACAACGGATGGGCGCCGAGGCGTTGCGCCTGCTCGTCGATCTGATCGCGGGGGTGGAACGCGACATCCACATCCGGCTTCCCACCGAGCTGGTCGTCCGCGCCTCCTGCCGCGCCGTACCGGACTGACCGTCGGTCACCCGCAGAAGGAGTTTGCCGCTCTTCGCGCCATCTGACAGCACGACGACACCACGACGGTATTTTCCGGCTCGCCACCGGCTCCGGAAAGGCGTAACCGCGCCGACACGGTACGGAAACGCCGGGTCGGCCAGTCCCCGTCGATGGGAGAAACGCTGTCATGAGCAGTGTAGGAAGACGTGTCCGCAGGGTGGTCCTGGGCGTCGTCGCGGGCGCCGCGCTGGCCGGGCTGCTGTCGGTCACCGCAGCCGTCGCCGCGCCCCTCGCGGCCGCCGACCGGGCCGCACCGACCGCCCGCACCGACGTCTACATCAAGGATGTCGACGGCGATGTCGGGCTCCAGCCGCACCCGCTGAACCCGCTGTGGGCCAGCCCCGACATCAAGGTCTGCCCGACCCCCGTGGAGTGTGCCACCAGCCAGAACCCGATCGTCGGAATCACCAACTACATCTTCGTCAAGCTGCGCAATCCCGGGCCGTACGGCGCGGGCACCAGCGTCGGAACGCTGCACGTCTACCGGACGACCCCCGGTGGCGGCGCGACCTGGCCGGCCCACTGGACGCACATCGGCGCGGCCACCGTCGCCGCGCCCGCGGGCGTCACGACGGTCACCATCCCGTGGACGGGAGTGCCCGGGCCGGGTCACTTCTGCCTGCTCGCGCGCTGGGTGTCCGACACCGACCCGATGGTCGCCGAGGGCCCGGACATCAGCACCAACACCAGGAACAACAACAATATCGCGTGGCGCAACGTCGACTCGGTGCGACTCAGCGCCGGTGAGACGAATCCGGCCGTGCGACCCTTCGCCATCGGCAACTCGCTGCGGGTGCCGTCCGCCAACGACCTGGTCTTCGAGGCGACCCAACCGTTGCAGGGCATCGGCGGGCGGGTCGTCGTCGACCTCGGTCCGGACCTGTTCGAGCGCTGGCGGGCCGGCGGCGCGGTCGGCACCGGCGTACGCGCCGTGGGCCGCACCCAGGTGGAGATCGTCGAGCCCACCCGGGCCAGTCTCGGCAACCTGCGGCTCAACCCCGGCGAGCGGGTGGAGTTCTCGCTGCTGTTCACCGCGACGACCGCGTCGGATCGGGAGATCGCGTTCAACGTGACCCAGTTCGGCCCGGACGCCTCCGGGGCCAAGCGGACCGACCTCGGCGGCGTGCAGTACCTGATCAGCGCTGTCAAGCGGTAGTGCGAGGGGGTTGCGGCCCGGCCGGGCCGCAACCCCCGTCAGCGCAGGCAGACCCAGTCGGTGGCCACAGTGAACCCGCCGGCCTCGGCGAGCAACTGCACCGGACCGGGCGGCGGGACGCCGAGGGAGAACAGGCCCACGGCGTCGACGGAGGTCTCGTCGTAGGTGCCGTCGGCGGTCCGGGCGCTGACCCGGCCGCCCTCGGCCGGGCAGAGTTGGCCGACGACTCCCGCGGCGCTGACCTCGATCTCCAACACGATCGGGCCGCCCCGGAAGGACAGGGTCCGTACGGATGCACCCGACCGGGTCTGCCCCACCGGCTCGTACGCCGAGTCGAAGGTCAGCTCGGCGAGGGTCAGCTCGGCGTCCACCGTCCGCCAGGCGAATGCCGCCCGCGCCGCGGTCAGATATTCCTCGGGCACTCCCCCGGCGTTCCACAGCGCCGCGCCCAACTCCACAGTCAACCGGTCGTCATCGACCGGCGGCCACGGCTCCATCGCGTTCACCCGCCTTCGACGATGCGGACCGATCAGGAACAAGGTACGGCGCGAGGGCCGGACAGTCGCGCAACCTGCGCAGACAACGGGCCTGGGTCGGCCCGATGCTGCCGACCGGTACGCCCAGCCGGTCGGCGATCTGCCGGTAGCTCAGCGGCGGATCGGCCGTCAGCAGCGCGAGCAGTTCCTGACAGCGCGGCGGAAGCTGGGCGAAGCTCTCCCGCAACGCCTGCCGACGCTCCGCGCGCAACAGGTCCTCGTCCGGCGCCGCGACGTTCGCCCAGGTCCCGTGGTGCGCCTCCAGTGCATCGTCGGACGGGTCCACGGGTCGGGTACGCCGACCGAGCCGCGACATCCGGTAACACTCGCGCCGGGTGGTGACGGCCAGCCAGGCGGCCAACGCCTCCGGGTCGCGCAGCCGGCCGAGTTGCTCCACCAGCCGCAGCCAGACGGTCTGGTTGACGTCGGCCGCGTCGGCACCGGTCAGGTCGTGCGAACGGATCACCGAATACACCAGCGGGGTGTACCGGCGTACCAGCTCGACCCAGGCCGACTCGTCCCCGTCCGCGGCGGCGACGACCAGCTCCCTCGTGCTCACGGCACCAGCACTCCGTAGTCGGGGTGCCAGCGGGGTTGCGCGAGCAGCGTCAGCCGGGCCGCGTCGGCGCTCAGCCCGCCGGCGGTCATCAGGGCGGCCAGGCGACCGCTGACGTGTGCGGTGGCGAACGACGTGCCGGCCCAGCTGGCGTAGCGGTGGAACACGCGGGTCGGTCGTCCGGGCAACGGCATGATGCCCGCGACGTAGGTGCTGTCGTGCCGACCGAGGGCGCAGGCGTTGACCCACGGCCCGTACCCGCTGTAGTCGGCCGGTACCAGTCCCGCCGGGCCCAGGCTGAGCGCCGCGACCGCCACCACCCGCTCCAGCGCGGCCGGCCACAGTGGCCGGCGGAGGCCGGCGTTGCCCGCCGCCGCCACCACCGCGGTCGTCGACGGCAGCGCGGCCAGGGCGTTGGCCAGTGGCAGCGAGGGCTGGTCGTCGAGGGTGTAGCCGCCCAGGGACAGGTTGATCACGCTGACCTCGGGCGACAGCCGGCTCAGGGCGGCCACCACCATCGACTCGTCGCCGATGCCGGTCGGGTCCAGGGCCGCTTCGGGATCGACCCGTACACCGGGCGCGGCCTGACGCACCACCCCGGCGACGAAGGTGCCGTGACCGCCCTGCGGGGCGAGCACGTCGGCGTACGTGTAGAGCGGGTCCTCGTCGTCGGGCTCGGGCAGGTAGGCGCCGTCGAGCCAGTGCGGATGCTGCTGGCCGGCGTACCGCCAGATGCCGGTGTCGCAGACCCCGACCGTCACCCCCGCGCCCTCGGCGAGCCGGGTCGGGTCCGGTGGCGGCAGCGCGGCGACCGCCCGGGGCGGCCCGGACGGGTTGCCCATGATGTTGCCCAGGCCGAGCAGCACGTGGTGCGGTTGGACCCGCGGGACCGGTTGGCCGGACCACTGCCGGGGGTCGCGCAGCATCCCCACGATCGCCGGAATGTCGGTCTCCGTGGCGAACAGCAGTAGGGTGACTCCGGCGAATCCATCGCCAATGGTGACCGAATGCCCGCGGCTTCTCAGCCAGGCGGCGACCCGACCGGCATCTGCGGCGGCGGCGAGCAGTTGCCGAGGACGGTAAAGGAATTCGCGTCCGGCGACGATGTGTCGCCGCACATTGCGGTCCGCATCCAGCACCCGGGCGAAGGCGAGTTGGTATGCGGTGTCGTCGGGGTCCTGGTCGGCGCGCGATGCGGCCGCCCTCGACCCGATGCCCAGTGGGGTGGCCGCCGCGGCCAGCGCGGAGGCGGTCAGCAGTCGCCGTCGGGACAGCCGATGGGAATTGCCCGTTCGGGAATAGTCAGGAAGCAAGAGTCCTCCCAGATAGCCCAGGAAACGGCAAGTCACTGGTGGCGGGCAAGTCGAATTCCGCAGGCCTCGCCAATTCTTCCAAGCAATCGGCATATGTCAATGGCCTGTCCGGGTGACCGCAATACGGCCACACCCGTGAGACGATTCCCGGGCATTGACAGTACGCGATAGCTGGTGAAACCTTCTCTCATGCCCGACAGCACCGCTGCCGGTGCCGGCATCGCTGCGCTGGCGCTCGACACCGTCCAGCGCCGCCCACGTGAGGCGATCACGATCGCCCAGCGGGTACTCACCACCAGGCACGTCGACGACGACGCACGCTCCACTGCGGAGCGGGCCATCGGCCTGGCGCTGCGGGAGCTCAACGACCTGACCGGCGCGCTGCACCACCTGCGCCGGGCGGTCCGCGCCGCCGAGTCGGCCCGGACCCGCGCGTTGGCCCGGATGAGCCTCGGTTACGTCCTGGCCACCGCCGGCCGCACCTCGGCGGCCCTGCGCGCGGTGACCGCCGCGCTGCCGGAGCTCACCGGCGCCGACGCCGGGCGGGCCCGCATGCAGCGCGGGGTGGTGCTGCACTACCGGGGCCGGTACGACGAGGCGGTCCGCGACTACGGGCTGGCCATCGACATCGCCCAGCGTGCTGGCGATCTGCTGCTGGAGGCGCGGGCCCGCAACAACCGGGGGCTGCTCAACGCCCACCGGGGCGGCAACGGCGACGTCGACGACCTCACCCGGGCGGCGAGCATCTTCGGTGAACTCGGGCTGGACCTCGCCGCAGCCGACGCCCGCTGGAACGGCGGCATCGCGGCCGGCCGACGCGGTGACATCGCGGGCGCCCTGCGCCGGTTCGCCGCCGTCGGCGAGGAGTACCACCGTCTCGCCGTACCGCGACCGGCGCTGCTGCTGGACCGCTTCGAGTTGCTGCTGTCGGTGCCCCTGGTCGACGAGGCGACCGAGGTCGCCGCCGCAGCGGTCGACGAACTGCGGCGGCGGGGCATGGCCTCCGACCTCGCCGAGGCGCTGCTGGCCCAGGCACGCGCCGCGCTGCTCGCCGGTGACCTGGACACCGCGACCGAGGCCGCCGCCGCGGCACGAACCCGATTTCGCCGGCAGGGTCGCCGCATCTGGGCCGCCTTCGCCCGACACGTCGAGCTGCGTGCCGAGTTCCGTCGCGGGACCCGCACCGCCGCCCTGTTCGCCGCGATGGTGCGGACGGCCGATCAACTCGACGCGACCGGCTGGCCGGATCCCGCGCAGCTCACCCGGATCGACGCCGGTCTGCTGGCGTCGGCGCTGGGTCGCGTCGACCGCGCCGCGGAGTTGTTCGGCACGGTCGCCCGCACGCGGGGTCGGGGGACGGCGCCCCGGCGCGCCCAGGGCTGGTACGCCCAGGCGCTGTGGCATCGGCTGCGCGGCGACGAAGCCGCCGCCGCACGGGCCCTGCGTCGCGGGTTGGCCGTCCTCGACCGGCACCGGACCTCGCTCGGCGCCACCGAACTGCGGGCCAACAGCGGGGCGTACGGGCAGGAGTTGGCGGCCGAGGGACTGGACATCGCCGTCCGGGCCGGCGCACCGGCGCGGGTGCTGGCCTGGGCGGAGCGGTGGCGCGCGACCGCGCTGCGGAACCGGCCGGCGTTGCCACCCGACGACGCCGAACTCGTCACGGCGCTTGCCGAACTCAGGCTGGTCAGTGGCCTGCTGGAGGACGCGGTGCTGACCGGCCGACCGGTACGCGTACTGCGCGGCCGGCAGGCCCGGCTGGAGCATCGCATCCGCGACCTGACCCGGCTGGTGACCGGCGCGACGACCACGCCGGCCCCGCCCCGGGTGGGTGAGCTGGCCGACCGGCTCGGCCCCCGGGTGCTCGTCGAACTGTTCGTGCACGGCGACCGGCTCGGGGCGGTGGTGGTCGCCGACGGACGGGCCAGCCTGCACGATCTCGGTCCGTCGGCCGAGGCGACCCGGCTGGCCCGCTGGCACCGCTTCGGGCTACGTCGGCTGATCGTCACCGGCGACTCGACGGCCGCCCGGACCGGCGCGGCGCACGCCGCGGCGGCGTTGGACCGGCAACTGTTCGACCCGCTGCGGCGGCGGCTGGCCGATCGGCCGCTGGTGATCGTGCCGGTCGGCGCCCTGCACGCGGTCGGCTGGGCGGGGTTGCCCACCTGCGCCGGCCGGGCGGTGACCGTCGCACCGTCGGCGACCGCCTGGCTCGCCGCCGCGCAGCAGCAGACCTGGGCGGGTACGCCGACACTGGCCAGCGGCCCACGACTGCCCGCCGGTGCGGTGGAGGTCAAGCGGCTCGCCGAGGTGCTGCCCACCGCCCGCCTGCTCACCGGGTCGAACGCCACCGCCGAGGCGCTGACCGCCGCCCTGGACGGCGCCCCGATGGTGCACATCGCCGCGCACGGCACGTTCCGCGCCGACAACCCCCAGTTCTCCACCCTGGAGTTGGCCGACGGACCGCTGTTCGCCTACGAGTGGGAACGCATCGCCCGACCGCCCGGCTGCGTGGTGCTCTCCGCCTGCGAATCAGGCCTGTCCGGGGTACGCCCCGGCGACGAGATCATGGGTTTCGCGGCGGTCCTGCTGGCGCTGGGCACCCGATGCCTGATCGCCACCGTGCTGCCGGTGCCGGCGGAACCCACCACCGAACTCATGGTGGACCTGCACCTGCGGATGCACGCCGGTGCCGAACCGGCGCAGGCCCTCGCCGCCGCCCAGCGGGCCTTCGTGGCCACCGGCGATCACACCGCCTCGGCCACCGCGGCCGCGTTCGTCTGCCTCGGCGCCGGCTGACCGCGACGCGCCGTCGAGGTCAGCGGCGGCTCGACCAGCGCGACTGCCACCGCTCAGGGCGTGTGGGCGAGGGCGGCGGCGGTGTCGAGGGTGAGGGTGCCGTCGGCTACCATCACCCGGTAGTGGTTGCGGCGGCTGGTGCCGGCCGGGATGGTCGCGGTCCGCGCGAAGGCGAAGGCGACGCACACCCCGGGATACATGGTGGTCCGGACGAACCACCTGTCACCCGGACCGAGACCGCTGAAGACCAGGGTGTACGCGCCACCCTCCGGTGACCGGCCGGTCATCGCCAGCCACGGATCGGCACAACCGTTGACCGTCTCCTCGCCGGCACGGGTGGCGGTGAACACCTCGGGTGGCTCGCCGGCCACCGCCCGCCAGAAGAACCCGCCGTAGCCGGCCCCACCGGGCCGGCCGTTGGTGGCCGGGCTGCCCAGCACGACGTCCCGGTCGGCGGGAGCGGTGAGCACGCTGTCCACATCGAGTCGCCAGGCCCCGCCTCGCGCGGCTGCCGGACGCGGCGCGCCGTCCCGATCCCGGCCCGCTGCGTCGGCCTGCTCCGGTACCGCTGCCGCGGCCAGGGTGCGTCGCTCGGTGAGCAGGACCGCGCCGGTCGGGTCGCACCAGTGCAGCAGGTGGTCGAGCCGGTCGGTCGAGCGGTGGTTCCATCCGGCGTGGACGATCCGACCGTGGTCGGCACGCCAGGTGTAGCCGAGGTCGCGGACGTAGGTGCGCCCACCCCAGAGGTTGGTGCCGTTGACGTCCTGCACCGCCAGCGAGGCTCCGAGATGCCAGACGTGGTCGGCGGGGAGCGCGTCGGTGACCCGGGTGCCGGCCAGGGTACGCACCGGATGCAGGTAGGGCCGCGGGCCGTGCGTGGCGTCCAGGTCGGGGGCGAGCACGTACCGGGCCACCGGCGTACCGTCGACAAGCAATTCCTGATCGTCGATGGTCATGACAGCTCCGCCCGGGTGAGCGGGCGGCGGCGGGCGACCGCGTGCACGGCGGCCAGCGCGTACCCGGCGAGGATCGGCACCGCGACCGGGGTGACCAGCACCCCGAGCAGCACGGCGACGAGGCTGGTGCCGGCCAGCGCGGCGCAGGTCGCCGGGTGGTCGAGGCAGGCGCGGGCGGCCCGGGAGACCGCCGCGGGCCACCCGGTGCCCCCAGTGCGGCCGACCTCGACCACGATCGCGGCGGCGTACCCGAGCAGGGCCGCCGCCACCACGACGGTGACGGCCAACCCCACGCCGCCGCCCGGCACCCGGCCGGTGGCCAGGGCCGTCAGGTTGGTGGCGAGCAGCCCGACGGCGGCCAGCCCGAGCAGGGTGGCCGGCACGCCGGGCAGCAGTCCCCGACCGAACCGGGAGATGATCTGCCGGGCGGTGGGCCAACTGCCGGTGGCCAGCCAGTCGTGCACGGCGGCGCTGGCGGTGCCGATCGCCGCGCCGGCGGTCAGCACCGGCGCCGAGGCGAGCACGGTCAGGATGCCCACCAGCGCCAGATCGGCCCCATCGCGTACGGTGTCCCGCCAGTCGCGGCCCGGCGGCTGCTCAGCCCTTGATTCCACTTGTGTTGATCCCCTCGACGAGCATCCGTTGGAAGGCGACGAAGAACACGAAGACCGGCAGCAGGGAGAGCACCGCCATGGCGAACATCGGGCCGATGGCGCTCTGGCTTGTCGAGTCGATGAACAGGGTCAACGCCACCGGCACGGTGTAGTCGCTCAACTCGGACAGGAAGACCAGTTGCCGGAAGAACTCGTTCCAGGTCCAGATGAACGAGAAGATCGCCGTGGTGACCAGGGCGGGCCGGCTCAACGGCAGGATGACGTGCCGGAAGATGCCGAACGCGCCCGCGCCGTCGATCCGGGCGGCCTCGTCCAGTTCGCGCGGGATGCCCCGCATGAACTGCACCATCAGGAAGACGAAGAACGCCTCGGTGGCGAGGAACTGCGGGATCAGCAGCGGCAGGTACGGCCAGTCGCCGCCGACCAGGCCCAGGGTGCGGAACAGGATGTACTGCGGCACGATCAGCACGTGCGCCGGCAGCAGCAGGGTGCCGATCATGATGGCGAACCACAGCCGGCGCAGCCGGAACTTCAACCGGGCGAAGGCGTACGCGGCCAGCAGGCAGCTCACCGCGTTGCCGAGGACGGTCAGCAGGCTGACCATCGCGCTGTTGCCGAAGAACCGGCCGAAGCTGACGTCGAAGTTGCTCCACCCGTCGGGGTAGTTGCCCGGGGTGAAGTGCTCGGGCAGCAGACCGATGTTGCTGACGATCTCCTGCTGCGACTTGACCGAGGTGCCGATCATCCAGATCAGCGGGTAGAGCACGACCGCCACGATGGCCAGCAGGATGATCAGCCGCAGCCAGGATCGGCTGCGCGAGCGCTCCGGGCGGGCCGCCACGGGCGGGGCCAGGGTGTTCGCCACCATCAGCGGTCCTCCCCGTCGGAGTAGTGCACCCAGAACCGGCCGGTGCTGAAGAAGACGGCCGTGATGAGCGCGATGGCGATCAGGAAGACCCAGGCCATCGCCGAGGCGTAGCCCATCTCCAGATCGGTGAACCCGGCGATGTACAGGTTCAGCGTGTACATCAGGGTCGAGTCGATCGGCCCGCCGGTGCCGTTGGAGAGCACGAAGGCGGCGGTGAAGCCCTGGAAGCCGTTGATGGTCTCCAGCACCAGATTGAAGAAGATCACCGGGGAGAGCATCGGCAGGGTGACGCTGACGAACTGCCGGAACTTGCCGGCCCCGTCCACCGCGGCGGCCTCGTACAGCTCGGTCGGCACCTGCTTGAGCCCGGCCAGGAAGATCACCATCGGCGCGCCGAACTGCCAGATGGCCAGCACCATCAGGGTCTCCAGAGCCCAGTCGGGGTCGTTGACCCAGGGCTTGCCCTCGATGCCGAACAGGGCGAGGAACGAGTTGAACGCGCCATCGCGGTTGAACATGTTCACCCAGACGATGGCCAGCGCCACGCTGCCGCCGAGCAGCGACGGCAGGTAGAACAGACCACGGAACAACCCGACCCCACGCCAGGCGCGGTTGAGCAGCAGGGCAACCCCGAGCGCCGCAGCCAGCTTCAGCGGTACGGCGATCAGCGCGAAGCGCAGCGTGACCCGGACCGAGTGCCACCACGACGGGTCGGCGGTGAACATCCGTTCGTAGTTGGCCAGCCCGACCCATTCCACCTCGGACCACGGGGTGAGGATGTCGTAGTTGGTGAAGCTGAGGTACAGCGACAACAGCATGGGTATCGCCGTGATGCCCATCAGGCCGATGAGCCAGGGCGACAGGAAGACGTAGCCGGCCAGACCTTCCCCGTGCCGGATCCGTCCGGTCCCGCGCCGGGTGGCGGGGGGTCGGACGGATCCGGTGCCGCGGCGGGTCGGGTCGGGCGCCGTGGTCAGGGCCACGAACTGCTCCTCTCCGGGTGACGCGGTGCGGTCAGGAGGCGATTGCCGCTTTGCAGGCCGCGATGAACTGGGCGGCGGCCTCGGCGGGGGTGGCCCGGCCGTACTGCGCGTTCTCGGCGGCCTTGGTCAGCTCGGCGCGTACCTTGCTGTGGCCCTTGATCGGCACCTGCGGCGCCTCGCCGAAGGTCTCGGCCAGCTTGGTCTCCACCTCGATGGACTGCTTCATCGCCGGGTCGGTGGTGTCGTCGCTGACCACCCGGCGCAGGTCCAGGTTGGACGGCAGACCCCGGTCGGTGCCGAGCAGCTTGACCGCCTCCTGGTCGTTGACCAGGAAGTTGATCACGTCGACCGCGATGTCGGCGTTCTTGCTGCCCCGGAAGACCGACCAGTACATCGAGGCACGGGCCCACTGGGCGCTCGGGTCACCGGGGTACGCGATGACGCCCAGTTCGTCGGCGGTGTTCTTCTTCAGCTCCGGCATCTGGTTGACCCAGACCCAGGAGGTGGCCGACTTGCCGGTGACCACGAGCTGCTTGGTGATGTCGGTGGCGTTGCCCTCGTGGATGACGTCGGGGGTCGGGGTGGCGCCGGCGTCCCGGGCCCCCTTCCACAGCTCGAACCACTTGGTCACGTCCTCGGCGGTGAAGCCCAGGTCACTACCGGAGTAGAGGTCCTTGCCCTGCTGGCGCAGCCACACCCAGAACGCCTTGTAGTCGGCGCTCGGGTCCTGGGTGCCGGGCACGCCGGTCTTCTTGCTGACCTGCTCGGCCCAGGCGATGTGCTCCTCCCAGCTCATCCCGGTGGTCGGCTCGGGCAACCCGTTCTTGGTCAGCAGGGTCTTGTTGTAGACCAGGCCCTGGGTGTTCTCCCCGGCGGCCAGGCCGGCGAGCTTGCCGTCGACCACGCCGTACTGGAGCAGGCTGGGCGGGAACTTGGTGGTGTCCAGGTCACCGGAGTCCTGGTACTTCTTCAGGTCCAGGGTGGCGTTTCGCGCCGCGTACTCGGTGAGGTAGTTGTCGTCGATCTGGAAGATGTCCGGCGGGTTGCCGCCGGCGGTGAGGGTGGCCAGCTTGTCGAAGTAGCCCTGGTTTGCCTGCCAGGTGGTCTCGAAGACGACGTCCGGGTTCTTCTTGGTGTAGAGCTCCAGCGCCTGCGCGGTCAGCTGGTTGCGGGCGTCACCGCCCCACCAGAAGATGGAGATCTTGGTCTTGCCGTCGGACGCGTCGTCGCCGCCGCAGGCCGCGGCAGCCCCGACCAGGGGCAGGGCCACGACCGCGGCGAGCAGGCCGCGCAGCAGTCGGCGACGCAGCAGGGGGGTACGGTAAGTGCGCCCGTCGGGCGCGCTGGTGGGGTGCGTTGCGGGGTGCATGTGCGCTCACTCCTTGGCGTTAGGAGGCGACGACGTCACCGGCGGCCACTTTCGGGCCGCCCGGGTCCGCACGGCGATGCGGGCCCGGGCCTGCGGCAGCGGCACCGGGACGCTCCCGGCCGGCATACGGGCCCGGTCCGGTGGAGTCGCGGATGACCAACTCGGTCTGGAGCATTACCTGTGCGGTGGTGCGACGGACGCCGACTGTGGTCCCGGCACCGCCGGCCCGCCCGGTGCGCGGAAGGTCGGTGTCGTGTTGCAGCAACATGTCGACGGCCGTCCGGCCGGCGGCCGCGGTCGGGGTGGCCACCGTCGTCAGTTTGGGGCGGGTGAGGCGGCTCAGTGAGATGTCGTCGACCCCGACGACACTCACCTCCTGCGGCACCGCGACCCCGAGTGCGTCGAGCCCCTCCAGGAGGCCGATCGCCATCAGGTCGTTGTAGGCGAGCACGGCGCTGACCCCGGCCCGGCGGACCTGCTCCGCCTGGGCCAGTCCACCGTGCTCGGTGGGTGGGTTGGGGCCGAGCACGGTCAGCTCCGCGCCGGCCGTCCGGGCCGCCGCACCGGCCGCGCGGCGGATCTCCCGGCTGGTCCAGGAACCACGCGGCCCTCCGAGCAGGGCGATCTGCCGGTGGCCGAGGCCGGCCAGGTGTTCGATGGCCGAGCGGGCGCCCTGACCGACGTCCATCAGCACGCACGGCAGACCGGCCAGCTGGCGGTTGACCACCACCAGCGGGACCTCCCGGCTGAGCTGCTCGATCAGGCTGTTGCTCATCCGTGGGCTGCACAGCAGCACCCCGTCGACCTGCTTCGCCAGGGCGTGGACCAGTTCTTCCTCGGCGGCGGCGTCCTCATTGGTGTCGGCCACGAAGACGTGGTAGTCGCGGTGCCGGGCCTGGCTCTCCGCCGCCTTGATCAGGGGCGGGAAGAACGGGTTCGCGATGTCCGCGATGATCAGCCCGATGTTGTGCGTACGGCCGGTGATGAGGGCGCGGGCGGCCCGGTTGGGGCGGTAGCCCAGGTCCTCGGCGCAGGCGAGCACGCGTACCCGGGTCTCCGGGTTGACCAGGTGGGGTGCGGAGAAGGTGCGGGAGACGGTGGAGATGTGCACCCCGGAGGCCCGTGCGACGTCCCGGATCGTGACAGGCACTGCGGCCCCCTTCGTGTGTCGGCGGTCACGGGTGCCGCCAATTAATGCAAACGGTTGCGCCAGTGTCAACGGTCGATGGTTACAGCTAGGTTTCGCAGCCGCACTCGCCATGCCTTCCAATACTCATGAATTACCACAAAGGCCGCTGATTGCTGACGCACCGTTGACGCCGAGGGATCGAGCATGATTACTTCGCTGCAAAGGTTTGCAGAGAGATCGAGGAGGATCGGTTCGTGTCTCCGCAATCCGGCAGACGGGCCCGGTACGCCGTGGTCGGCACCGGCGCCCGCGCCGAGATGTTCGTCCGCGCGTTGGTCCACGACCACGCCGACACCGCCGAACTGGTCGCCTTCGCCGACGTCAACCAGGCCCGGATGGACGCCCACAACCGCTGGCTGACCGAGCTCGGCCATCCGCGGGTGCCCACGTACCACGCCGGGGACTTCACCGCGATGCTGGCCAAGGAGCGGGTCGAGGTCGTCCTGGTCACCTCGGTGGACGTCACCCACGACGAGTACGTGGTCGCCGCCGTCGAGGCCGGTTGCGACGTGGTCACCGAGAAGCCGATGACCACCGACGTGCCGCGCTGCCAACGCATCCTCGACGCGGTACGCCGCACCGGCCGGCGGGTCACCGTCGCCTTCAACTACCGCTACAACCCGCTGCACGAGCAGATGCGCCGGCTGCTCGCCGAGGGCGCGGTCGGCGAGATCGGCTCGGTGCACTTCGAGTGGCTGCTCGACGTACGCCACGGCGCCGACTACTTCCGCCGCTGGCACCGCGACAAGGCCAGCTCCGGCGGGCTGATGGTGCACAAGGCCAGCCACCACTTCGACCTGGTCAACTGGTGGCTGAACGCCACACCCGTGCAGGTGTACGCGGCCGGACGGCTGTTCTTCTACGGCGAGAACGGCCGCCGGCACGGCTACGCCCGCGACTACGACCGGGCACACGCCAGCCCCGCCGCCGACGACGACCCGTTCGCGCTGCGCCTGGCCGAGCACCCCCGGCTCCGCGAGCTGTACCTCGACGCCGAGGCATCCGACGGCTACCACCGGGACCGCAACGTCTTCGCCCCCGGGGTGAGCATCGAGGACGACATGGCGGTGCTGGCCACCTACTCCACCGGCGCGACAATGACCTACCACCTCACCGCGTACGCCCCCTGGGAGGGCTACCGGGTGATGGTCAACGGCAGTCGGGGCCGCCTCGAACTGGAGGTCACCGAGAGCGACTACGTCAGCCCGGCCGCGGCCGGCGCGCTCAAGGGTGCCGCGCTGCACGGCGACCAGGCCGCCGCCGAGGGTGGCTCGGCCACGCTGACCCTGCGTCCCTTCTGGTCCCCACCGCAACGCATCGAGGTCGACGGGTACACCCGCCACGGGCACGGTGGCGCGGACGCCCGGATGACCCAGGTCCTCTTCGGCGGCGCGGCCGACCCGCTGCACCGGGCGGCCAGCGCCTCCGACGGCGCACTGGCCCTGCTCACCGGGTTGGCCGCCAACCGGTCCTTCGACACCGGCGCCCCGGTACGCGTCGCCGACCTGCTCACCCTCGACTGACCTCTACCCCAGGAGTCGCACCCCGTGCCCACCTCGACCCGACCAGACCTGCTCCTCCCCGCCGACCCGGGCCAACGCGCACTGGCCCGGGAGCTGTACGCGCTGGTGGCAAGGTTGCCCATCATCTCCCCCCACGGGCACGTCGACCCGGCGCTGCTGGCCGAGGACCAGCCGTTCGGTGACCCGGCGCAGCTGCTCATCGTGCCCGACCACTACCTGACCCGGATGCTGCTCAGCCAGGGCGTACCCCCGTCCGAGCTGGGTGTGCCCAGCCGCGACGGCACCCCGGTGGAGACCGACGGACGACGGATCTGGCGTCGCTTCGCCGAACACTGGCACCTGTTCCGGGGCACCCCGTCACGGCTGTGGCTGGAACAGACCTTCACCGAGGTCTTCGGCGTCGACACCCGACTGTCCCCGGCCACCGCCGACGAGGTGTACGACGCCCTCGCCGCCAAGCTCGCCGAGCCGGACTTCCGCCCCCGGGCGCTGTTCGAACGGTTCAACATCGAGGTGCTGGCCACCACCGAGTCGCCCCTGGACGACCTGGGTCGGCACGCGAAGCTGGCCGCCGACGGGTGGGGCGGTCCGGGCGGGCGGGTGGTCACCACCTTCCGGCCGGACAACGTGGTCGACCTGGAGTTCGAGGACTGGTCGGCCAACGTCGACCGGCTCGGCGAGATCACCGGCGAGGACACCGGCACGTACGCCGGTTATCTGGCCGCGCTGCGGGCCCGCCGGGCGGCGTTCATCGACGCCGGGGCCACCTCCTCCGACCACGGTCACCGCACCGCCCGTACCCTCGACCTCGGCGCGGACGCGGCGACGCTGTTCGACCGGGCCCGCCGGGGTCGGGCCGAGCCGGGCGACGCCGAGGCGTTCGCCGCGCACATGCTGCTGGAGTTCGCCCGGATGTCGCTCGACGACGGCCTGGTGATGCAGTTGCACCCGGGCGCGGTCCGCAACCACAACCGCTGGCTGTACGCCCGGCACGGCCGCGACGTCGGCGGCGACATCCCGCAGGTCACCGAGTACGTGCACGCGCTAGCCCCGCTGCTGGACGCCTACGGCAACGACCCCCGGCTGCGGGTGGTGCTCTACACCCTCGACGAGGACACCTTCACCCGGGAACTCGCGCCGCTGGCCGGCGGGTACGCCGCTCTGCTGCTCGGCGCGCCCTGGTGGTTCCTGGACTCCCCCGAGGTGCTGCGCCGGTTCCGGGAGACCGTCACCGAGACGGCCGGCTTCTACAACACCGCCGGGTTCGTCGACGACACCCGCGCCTTCTGCTCCATTCCGGTACGCCACGACGTGGCCCGCCGCATCGACGCGGGCTTCCTGGCCCGGCTGGTCGCCGAGCACCGGCTGCCCATGGACGAGGCCGCCGAAACCATCGTCGACCTGGCGTACCGGCTGCCGAAGCAGGTCTACAAATTCGGGGAGGGGCAACAATGACCACAATCACCGATGTCACCGTGCATGATGTGCGGTTTCCCACCGCCGCCAGCGGCGACGGCTCGGATGCCATCAACCGGGGTGACTACTCGGCCACCTATGTCGAGCTGAGCACCGACGACGGGCCGACCGGCGCCGGGTTCACCTTCACCAACGGTCGTGGCAACGAGATCACCTGCGCGGCGGTCGATGCCCTGGCCCACCATGTGCGGGGGCGGACGGTGCAGGAGATCACCGCCGAGCCGGTGGCCTTCTGGCGCTCCCTCGTCGCCGACGTGCAGCTGCGCTGGCTGGGCCCGGAGAAGGGGGTCATCCACATGGCCACCGGGGCGCTCGTCAACGCGGTGTGGGACCTGCGCGCCAAGCTCGCCGGCAAGCCGATGTGGCGCTACCTGGCCGAGATGCCCACCGACGAACTGGTGGCCAACGTGGACTTCAGCCACATCACCGACGCGCTCACTCCCGACGAGGCCGCCGCCATCCTGGACAAGGGCCGTGACGGGCTCGGTGATCGGCTGGCCGTGCTGGAGCGCGACGGTTTCCCGTCGTACACCACCTCGGTCGGCTGGCTGGGCTACCCCGACGACAAGGTGCGCGCCCTGACCCGGGAGGCGTACGCGGCCGGGTGGCGGGCGATGAAGATGAAGGTGGGTGGCCCGCCCGCCGACGACCTGCGGCGGGCCCGGATCATCCGGTCGGAGATCGGCCCGGACGCGCTGCTGATGATGGACGCCAACCAGGTGTGGGACGTCGACGAGGCGATCACCAACATGACCGCGCTGGCCGAGGTCGACCCGTACTGGATCGAGGAGCCGACGCACGCCGACGACATCCTCGGCCACGCCCGCATCGCCCGGGCGATGACCGAGTTGACCGGCGGGCGGTGCCGGGTGGCCACCGGCGAGGTGGCCGCCAACAAGGTGATCTTCAAGCAGTTGTTGCAGGCCGAGGCGATCGGTGTGATGCAGATCGACGCCTGCCGGGTCGCCGGGGTCAACGAGGTGCTGGCCGAGATCCTGCTGGCCGCCAAGTTCGGGGTGCCGATCTGCCCGCACGCGGGCGGCGTCGGCCTCTGCGAGTACGTCCAGCACCTGGCGATCTTCGACTACCTGCGGGTCGGTACCAGCCTGGACGGTCGGATGGTCGAGTACGTCGACCACCTGCACGAACACTTCGTCGACCCGGTACGCACCCGCGACGGGCGGTACCTGCTGCCGACCGCCCCCGGCTACAGCGCCACCATGCACCCGTCCTCGATCGCCACCTTCCGCTTCCCGGACGGCCCGACGTGGCGGTGACCGTGGGCGCGTCCCGACTCGACCTGGGGGCGCTGCGCCGGCTGCCGGCCGACGCGCGTCCGCTGGTCCAACCCGGCACCGTGCCGGCCGGGGTACTGCACCTGGGGCTCGGCGCGTTCCACCGGGCCCATCAGGCGGTCTACACCGAACAGGCGGTGGCGTCGGCCGGTGGTGACTGGGGCATCGTCGGGGTGGCGCCGCGCAACGCCGACCTGGTGCGGGTGCTGACCGCGCAGGACAACCTGTTCAGCGTCAGCACGCTGTCCGCCGCCGACCGGCACACCCGGGTGATCGGGGCGCTGGCCGGGGTGCGGCTGGCCGCCGCCGACCCGCAGGCGGTGGTGGCGCTGCTGGCCGACCCGGCGATCCGGGTGGTCACGCTGACGGTGACCGAGAAGGCGTACCAGCTCGATCCGGCCGGTGGGACGCTGCGCCCGGATCCGGCGCTGGTGGCCGACCTGACCGGCGACCGGCCGCCGGTGACCGTGCCCGGAATGCTGGTGCGCGGGCTGCTGGCCCGGGCCACCGCCGACGCCGGGCCGATCGCCCTGGTCAGCTGCGACAATCTGCCCGCCAACGGCCGCCGGCTACGCGGCCTGGTCCAGCATGCCCTGGCGTACGCGCAGGCGCCGCAACCGGCTGTCGACTGGGTCGGCGCGCAGGTCGGGTTCCCGGGCACGATGGTGGACCGGATCGTGCCGGCCAGCACGGCGGAGACCCTCGCGGCGGCCCGGCGGGCGCTCGGGGTGGAGGATCTGGCGGCGGTGGCGGCCGAGCCGTACACCCAGTGGGTCATCGAGGACGACTTCCCCGGCGGACGGCCGGGGTGGGAGCGGGCCGGCGCGGTGCTCTGCGCCGACGCCGGGCCGTGGGAGCGGTTGAAGCTGCGTACGCTCAACGGGGTGCACTCGGCCGCCGCGTACCTCGGCGCGTTGGCCGGCTGCGAGACGATCGCCGACGCGCTCGCGCTGCCGCACCTGGCGACGGTGCTGCGCCGGCTGATCGCCGAGGACGTGGCCGCCAGCTTCACTCCGCCGCAGGGTGTCGACGTGGTCGACTACGGCGAGCAGGTGCTGGCCCGGTTCGGTAACCCGGCGATCCGGCACCGCACCCTTCAGGTGGCGATGGACGGCTCGCAGAAGCTGCCGCAGCGGATCCTGCACACCATCGCCGACCTGCGCGCCGGGGGCCGGTCGGCGCGCTGGGCGGCGCTGGTGCTCGCCGCCTGGATCCGGTTCGCCCAGGGCACCGCCGACGACGGTCGTACGCTGCCGCTGGACGACCCGCTCGCGGATCGCATCCGGGCCGCCCTGGCCGACGCGCCGCAGACCCCGGCCGGGGCGGTCGACGCGGTGCTCGCCCTCGACGAGGTCGTCCCGCCCGAGGTGGCCGCCGACGCGCAGGTACGCGCCGACGTGACCGCCTGGCTCACCGACCTCACCCGCCACGGCGTCCGCCCCACCCTCACCGCCGCATGAGGGAAAGGAAGGGCACCTTGTTAACGCCTGGTGTAGAGGAAGGGCCCCCTGTTAACGCGCCACGGGTCGCGCTGATCGGTGCGAACGGGCACGGTCGCTGGCACCGGCGGGTGATCGGCCCGCTGCACGACGCGGGGCGGCTGCGGCTGGTCGCCCTGGTCGACCCGAGGCCGATCGAGGAGGAACCGGCCGCGCCGGTGCCGGCGGGTACCCAGATCTTCACCGACCATCGGGCGATGCTGGCCGAGGTGGCTCCGGAGGTGGTGGTGATCTGCACCCCGCCGCACACCCATCTGCCGATCGCCCGGGACGCGGTGACCGCCGGTGCCGACCTGCTGCTGGAGAAGCCGCCGGTGCTCACCAGCGGGGAACACGAGGAGTTGGCCGGTGCCCTGGCGACCACCGGTCGGGTGGCGCAGGTCGGGTTCCAGGCGCTCGGCTCGGCGGCGTTGACCGCGCTGACCGACGCGGCGACGACCGGCCGGCTCGGTACGGTCACCGGCATCGCGACGGTCGCGGCCTGGCAACGGCCGGACGCGTACTACGCCCGCGCCCCGTGGGCCGGACGGCGGGTGCTCGACGGCCGGCCGGTGCTCGACGGCGCGCTGGCCAACCCGCTCGCGCACGCGGTCATGCAGTGCCTGGCCGTGGCCGAGGCGGTCACCGGGCAGCCGGTGGAGCCGGCCACCGTCGAGGTGGAGCGGTACCGGGTACGGCCGATCGAGGTCGACGACACGGCGGTGCTGCGGCTGCGACAGGTGGTCGGCCCGCCGATCGTCGCCGCGGTCACCCTCGCCGGGGAGGACTTCATCGCCGGCGAGGTGATCGTCACCGGCACCGGTGGCCGGGCGGTGCTGGAGTACCCGACCGACCGGCTGTGGTTGCCCGGCGAGGCGGGTCCGCAGGTGGTGCCCGGCCGGCAGGGACTGCTGGAGAACCTGCTCGCGCATCGGGCCGACCGCCGGGTGCCGCTGATCGCGCCGCTGGCCCGGACCGCCGCCTTCACCGCGGTGTTGACCGCGGTGCAGGCGGCACCCGAGCCGACGCTGCTCGGCGGAGACCTGGTCGACCCGGTCGGCGAGGGCACCCAGCGGGTGCTGCGCATCCGCGGCGTCAACGCGGTGTTGCGTCGCGCCGCCGAGCGTGGCGAACTGCCGTCGGAATCGGGCGTGGCGTGGGCGGTCGCACCGTGGCGGGTCACCACACCGGAATAGGAGGTAACGGCAACCGGACTGCAAATCGACGATCCGAGACGGATCGACGCGCTGCGCTGACCAGCCACTTCCCGACCAGGGCAGGTCGGGTCAATTCCGGCCGATCACATTTAATGCAACAAAACTGCGTAACAATAATATTGACCACCATAAAACTCCATCCGTAGCCTTCGTTACATACGAGAAACACAACGAAGGAACGGACCCACCCCATGCGCAGAATCGCCGCCGGCGCGGCACTGATCACACTCACCCTGACCGTCGCACCCGCTCCCGCCGCCGCCCACGTACCGGCCGGCGTCGCCGCAGTGTCCTCGTCGACCCTGTCCTCTTCGGCCCTGTCTCCGCTGGCTCGCCAGCTCGGTCGGCAGACCCTGCCGGCCGGTGACGGCTGGGCGTCCGCCGGGCCGGGCACCACCGGCGGCTCGACCGCGTCCGCCGACCAGGTGCACGTGGTCACCACCCGGGCCGAGCTGGTCGCCGCGCTCGGTGGCGACAACGCCACGAACGCCACAAACAGCACCCCAAAGATCGTGTACGTCAAGGGCACCATCGACGGGTTCGAGGGCCCCGACGGCACGCTGCTGGACTGCACGGATCTGGCCGATCCCGGTTACTCGCTACAGGCGTACCTGGCCGCGTACGACCCGGCGGTCTGGGGTCGGGTGGCGCCGAGCGGGCCGGTCGAGGAAGCCCGGGTGCGGTCGGTGACCAACCAGACCCGGCACACGCAGATCAACGTCGGCGCGAACACCACAGTCATCGGGCTTCGGGGGGCGCGGCTGACCGGCCTCACCCTGATGATCGACCGGGTCTCGAACGTGATCGTCCGCAACATCACCTTCGACGACGCCCGGGACTGCTTCCCCGCCTGGTCCCCCACCGACGGCGAGGCCGGCAACTGGAACTCCCAGTACGACCAGATCTCGGTGCGCCGCAGCGAAAACGTCTGGATCGAACACAACACCTTCACCGACGGCGACAACCCGGACAGCGCCCAACCGGTCCACTTCGGTCGCCCGTACCAGGTGCACGACGGCGCGCTGGACATCACGCACACCGCCAGCCTGGTCACCGCCGCCTGGAACCGGTTCGACGGGCGGGACAAGCTGATGCTGATCGGCTCGTCCAACACCGTCGGCCCGGACGTCGGCCGGCTCAACGTCACCCTGCACCACAACCTGTTCGACGGGTCGCTGCAACGGCTGCCCCGGGTGCGCTTCGGGCAGGTCGACCTCTACAACAACGCCTACCGGCTCGCCGGCGACGACTTCGAGTACGCCATCGGCGTGGGCGTGCAGTCCGCGGTGTACGCGGAGAACAACCACTTCACCCTCGGCACCGGCATCACCGCCGCAGACCTGCTCTACGACTGGGGCGGCACCGCCATCACCACCCGGGGCAACTGGGTCACGCCGGCAGGCGGGCTGCCGCGTCCGGTCGACCTGGTGGCCGCGTACAACGCCGTCCACGACCCCGATCTGAGCCCCGACGCCGGCTGGACGCCCACGCTGCGGCCCGGGCCGGTGCTGCCGGCACCGCTGGTGCCGCTGGTCGTCGGTCCGCTCGCCGGTGCCGACCGCCTGCCGCTGTAGCGGCACACCGCTGTTAAAAGGGGGCCCCTCCTATACCGGAGGCGTTAACAAGGGGCCCTTCCTTTCACCACCACCACCAACAGCAAGGAAGGTGAGGCAAGGATGAGACGCACAGTCGCGCTACGAGTCCTGGCGGCGCTGGCCACCACGGCCACCGGAGCCGCCGTCTGCGTGGCCGTCATGACGCCACAGGCGTCGGCGGCCGTCGGCAGCGCCACCGGCTTCGCGACCCGCAACGGCGGCACCACCGGCGGTGCCGGCGGGCAGACCGTACGCGCCACCACCGGCACCCAGATCCACGCGGCCCTGTGCAACCGGGCCAGCAGCAGCACCCCGATCACCATCCAGGTCGAGGGGACCATCAACCACGGCAACACCACGAAGGTGTCGGGGTCGAGCTGCAACACCGCCGCCGACGTGATCGAGCTCAAGCAGATCAGCAACGTCACGATCCTCGGTGTGGGCAACGGCGCCACCTTCGACCAGATCGGCATCCACATCCGCGAGGCCAGCAACATCATCATCCAGAACGTGACCGTCCGGAACGTCAAGAAGTCGGGCTCCCCCACCTCCAACGGCGGCGACGCCATCGGCATGGAGGCCAACGTCCGCAACGTCTGGGTCGACCACGTCACCCTGGAGGCCTCGGGCGGCGAGTCGCAGGGCTTCGACGGGCTGTTCGACATGAAGAACAACACGCAGTACGTGACGCTGTCCTACAGCATCCTGCGCAACTCCGGTCGCGGTGGCCTGATCGGCTCCAGCGAGAGCGACCTGTCGAACGGTTTCGTCACCTTCCACCACAACCTGTACGAGAACATCGACTCCCGCGCTCCCCTGCTGCGCGGCGGTGTCGCGCACATCTTCAACAGCCACTTCTCCCGGATCAACGAGTCCGGCATCAACTCCCGGGCCGGCGCCCAGGCCAAGGTGGAGAACAACTACTTCCAGAACGCCAAGGACGTGCTGGGCACCTTCTACACCGACCAGGCCGGCTACTGGCAGGTCAGCGGCAACATCTTCGACAACGTGACCTGGTCCAGCCGTAGCGGCGACACCAACCCGGCCGGCCCCAACCCGACCTCCAACACCAGCGTCAGCATCCCGTACTCGTACCGCCTCGACCCGGCCAACTGCGTGCCGGACATCGTCCGCCAGACGGCCGGCGCCAACAAGGGCATCCGTACGTCGAACGGCAGCTGCACGCCGACGAACCCGACGAGCAACCCGACCACGCCCACCCCGGGCCCGACCACCCCGACGCCGGGCCCGACCAGCCCGACCCCGACGCCGAGCCAGCCCACCAGCGGCACCAACCTGAGCATCGGGGCCGGTTCCGACGGCTCCAGCAAGGCCAGCGGCACCAGCTACGGCGACGTCCGCGACGGCAACATGAGCACCGCCTGGTCGCCGTCCGGCTCGACCGGCCAGATCTCCATCAAGTGGGACACCGCCACCCGGGTCTCCCGGGTCAACATCCGCGAGGCCTCCGGCGCCGTCGGCAACGTCCGGTCGTGGCGGCTGCTCAACCACGACACCGGCGCGGTCCTGGCCACCGGCAGCACGGCCGGCGTGATCACCTTCCCGGCCACCTCGCTGCGGAAGATCACCTTCGACATCACCAGCTCCTCCGGCACCCCCCGGATCGCCGAATTCGAGACGTACGCCGGTTGACCTGATCAGCCGCCACGGGTGATCTGATCGGATGGGGGTTCGGGTTTCGTCCGGGCCCCCATCACCTCGTCGGACGGCCGGGCTCGCTCCGACTCCAGGCTCTCCTGCGAGAGGACACCCGCGGCGAGTCAGGCCAGCCGATGGCAGGAACTGCCCAGTTACGCCTACCCAAGACAGATCACGATCGAGGCGTCCCGCGTCAGGCCTTGAAGATGGTGTCCAGATGCCACTCGAGGAAATCGGCGTTGGGCCGATCGATCGGCCGCTGCGGAAGCGCGATGACCGTGCCGGCCTTTGCGTAGAATTGGTCGCCGTTTCCGAATTCACTGCGCAACCGAGGACTGACCATCAACCGGTACTTCGGATCCACGCCCAGGTACCCCCGATCGAAGAGGATGTGGACGTCCGACTTGAGCAGCAAGCCGTTGTCGATCCGGTGTTCCCCGCCTCGCGGCAGCGGCCTTATATGGGCCGCCTGCAGCACCGGCTGAACCTTGTTGCCAGTAATGGCGCAACGCCGACCGTAGGCACCCAGCACCACAGCCTTGAACGACTGCTGGCCGAGGCGTTGCGGTGCGAGCCGGGGGTCACCGTACACCGGTCCGGGCCGATGCCAGGGCGCGCTGAGGTCCAATTCGACGGGCACGCCCAGTATCCGGTGCAGCAGGAGATCGAAGTACCCGGCCACGGAGGAATCGGCGAGATTGTACGTCTTGCCCTGTACCACATTGGATGCGAAACCCGGAGGTGGCCCAACAGTCGATTCATCAGGAAAGAAGACGCTGTCGCGGACGAAGATGCAGCCGATGACCGGATCCTCGTCGAGCCCGATCGGCTGCTTGCGGTAGCGCCCGACACTACGGCGCATCTCGTCCAAGCTCGCTACGCCGTTGGCCTCGCCGAACAACTCCCACGCCTCCGAGATCCTCAGTTGAGTGAAACCACTGAAGAACCCTCCTCCGACTATCCGATTGAGCGGGTAGTGCGCCTTGAAGAAAAAGGGCTCACCCGGCGTGAGAGCACGAAAGTTGCCACCAGAGGGCCGCCAGAAGTTAACCTCTGTCAGGCCGGGACGCGCCGCTAGGAACCGGTACCACTTCTCGTCCGTCACGCCGACAAAGGTCTTCACATCGGCCATCCTGCACCGAACATGATCTATCCGCTACCCCCTTGCCCTGCTGCCACCGAATGACTCGCAGCACTTCGGGTGGGGTGGCCAGTCCACCGCCCCGCGCCACCAATTCACGAAGAACCCTGTTCACGGCGCGACCCCGCCCACCCCCGCCGCACATGCGCAACCTTCGCACCCTGCCCGGTGGCACTCCATGTCGCGGCAGCGATGAGATCGGTCGTGCGCCGAGCGCGGGTCGGGTGGTGGAGATCCGATATAAGAGACGGATGGAGTTGCCGCCGTATCTGGCCACCATGCCGATGCACGCCATCACCGAGATGCACGGCGAGCCGGGCCTGCGGGAGAGGTTCCGGCTGGAGTGTGCGGCGTTCGATGCCGACGCCCGGCGTCGGTTCGGTGAGGCGTTGGAACTGGCTGCCCGGCTGCACCGCGACGACCGGCGGTCCCGGGAGCCGTACGTCAACCATCTGCTGCGGGTGGCGATCCGGTTGATGCACCACTACCAGGTACGCGAGCCGGACGTGATCGTCGCCGGTCTGCTGCACGACGCGGTGGAGGACCATCCGGCGGAACTGGCCGGTGAGCCGTACACCGGGGGTGATCCGACCAGTGCGGCGTTGGCGGTGCTCGCCGACCGGTTCGGTGCGCGGGTGGCGCGGCTGGTCGCGGCGGTCACCAATCCGCCGTGGGATCCGGAGCGGGACCGCAACGAGCAGTACCGCGAGCATCTCGTGCACAGTCTCGACGGTGAGCCGTGGGCCCGGGTCATCAAGGTCTCCGACTTCACCGACAACGGTGTCGGCGTCATCCACTCGGTCGGGCCGAAGGTGGAGGCGTTGGCGCGCAAGTACCGCCCACTCGTGCCGGTCTTCCGCGATCTGGTCACCCGCGCCGACACTCCCCTGTCCGCGCCGGTACGCCGGCACATCCTCGACCAGCTCGACCTGGCCGAGGAGCGGTTCAGCGCCATCCTCGACCAGCCCGCGCAGCACGCCTGAACACTGCGTCACTGAGGCACCGGCTGGGTCAGCGTTGCGCGGGTGGGCGGCTGTGGCGTGGGTAGAGCCGGTCGACCAGCAGCGCGGCCTGGGCCACCGAGCCGCCGCTGACGCCGAGGCCACCGCGGGCCGCGTCGTAGAACTGGTCGCGTGCCTCGTTGGCACGGTGCAGCAGGTCGGGCAGCCCGTCGGTGGCGGAGCCGTCGCGGGCCAGGCGTTCGACCTCCCAGACCGCGTCGCGCCACGCCCGGGCGGCGGTCACCGTCGGGGCGTCGCCGAGCAGCAGGACGTTCTCCCAGGCGATGGTGTGCCGGAAGTTGGCCTCGGTCAGCAGGGCGAGTTCCTGCTCGCGGTCGAGGTAGCCGCCGATCAGCCGGCTGGCGATGGTGTGCACCTCCTTGAGCGCGCGGGCGAATTCGGCGTACGCGTCGAGTCGCCGCTCGTCCCATCGCACGCCCTGGCGGCGACGCCAGCGGGCGCGGTCGGCGAGCGACGTGGCCACGATCGTGCCGATGGTGCCGACCAGCACACCGATCAGGGCGGGCAGCTGCGCGACGAGGTTCCCCATGGCGCACAGCCTGCCAACCGGCGGCAAACGACACGGCGGGGACCCGATCGGGTCCCCGCCGTGGTCGCGTACCGGTCAGGAGGTGAACTTGTCCAGCGCCAGCTCGATGGCACCGTCGTCCGGCGAGGCGTACGCCTTCATCGTCGACTTGTTGTAGGAGATGAAGCTCGGGCAGCGGATCGCCGGAGCGTTGATCCGGCCGCCGTCACCGATCTTCTCGCCGGTCTTGGCGTTGTGGAAGGTCAGGGTGTAGCGCGCGGAGACATAGTCGACAGTGATCTTCTTGTCGTCGCTGTCCTTGTAGTCACACTTGCGCGGCTCGCCCTCACTACCCTCTTCGAAGGTGAGGCAGCCGACGACCGAGACCTTGGACCAGTCGGCGACCTTGGCGTAGTACGGCTTGTTGTAGCCGACCGACTTGCTCAGCCAGGATTCCGGGCGGTCCGGGGAGTTGGCGAAGGTGTAGACCTTGGCGCTCTTCGCGCTGGTGTACGGCGCGGCGTTGAGGACGGGGTTGCCGTCACACACCGCGGACAGGTCGCTGGAACTGCGGGCGGTGATCGCGTTGTTGTTGTCCGGCTGCTCCTCGTCCACGGGCGGCGGTGCCGCCGAGGGGGATTCGGAGGTCTGCGGAGCGGCGGCCGACGGGCTGCTCGAGCCGCTGGCCACCGGCGTGGGGTTGTCCTCGTCGTCCGCGGAGAGCATGAAGTAGCCGATGGTTCCGCCGCAGGCGACGAGCACGGCCATCACCGCGGCACCGATGCCCAGCCCCAGCCAGAGACCGTTCTTCGACTTCTGCGGCGGTGGGGCGCCGTACGGCGGCGGGGGCGGTGGGACCGGCGTGCCGTACGGCGACGGGTAGCCGGACTGACCGGCCGGGGAGCCGTGCGGCATCGGCTGACCGACAGGGGAGCCGGGCGGCATCGGTCCGACCGGGGATCCGGGCGGGGTGCCCCAGCCCCCGGCGTTGGGATCCGGCTGCCCCCCGTACGGCGGGTAACTGTCACTCATGTGTGGCCCTTGTCAAGTCGAGAGGTTCGCTGGCACATGATCAGGGTCAGGGTAGTTACCGGCGCAAACTCGCGCACGGTCACGCTGCGCCGATTCCGTAACGTGAGCAGGCCGGCGGCCATATTCACCACCGTTGGTGTCGACTCCCGTGCAGGCTGCGACGACATGATCCGGCGGTGCGGACTAATGGGGCAGACCGCCGGAACGAGGTGTGGCATTTGCCATAGGGCAACCAGCCGCGCATTCGCACCGATCGGCGCGCCGTCCCGTGTGGCCGCAGCCACGAGCGGGTACCTGACCCTCACCTGCACGAGGGAGGACGAGATGACCACCGATCCCAGGTACACCCCGATCGCGGTCACCGCGGCGGGCAAGTTGGTCGCCGACGGCGGGGACACCGCCGGCGGCGAGGTGGTGGGCGCGGACGACGCGGCGGCCGATGCCGCCCGGGCGGGCGCGGACATCGACCTCAGCGAGGCGCGGCGCGACACCGACCCGACTCCGGTGGGTGCCGCCGACGCCGAGGCCGATCGGCGACGCGCGGCCGAGCAGAGCTGAGCTGAGCGGGTGCGCCCGACACGACGCCCCGGGGAGCACTTCCCGGGGCGTCGACCGTTGCTCGGACTTCGATGCATCGAAATATTGCGTCATTGTTTCGACCCGACGTAGGCTCTCGTGGGAGCGCTCCCGGCCACCGTCCTATGTGGCCGGACCCGCCGTACCACCACCGAGCCGTACCCGCCCACCGAGCCACACCCGCACACCGAGCCGTACCCCCAGCAGGGTCGCACCCACCACGACCAGATTGCGACGGTCCCCCATGAAGCATCCCCCGTCCCGTCCACGACGTCTCCTGGTCGCGGCCGGCACCGTCGGCGCGCTGACCCTCGGCGCGCTCGCGGCGTTGCCCGCCGCCAACGCGATGGCCGCGACCGGCTGCTCCGTGACCTACACGACGAACAGTTGGTCCAACGGCTTCACCGCCAACGTCACCGTCACCAACCTGGGCGACGCGATCGGGAACTGGACCCTGGGGTTCAGCTTCCCGGACAGCGGGCAGCGGGTCACCCAGGGTTGGTCGGCGATCTGGAGCCAGAGCGGCAACGCCGTCACCGCGCGCAGCGAGAGTTGGAACGGCAACCTGGCCACCGGGGCCAGCACCAGCATCGGGTTCAACGGCAGCTTCACCGGCAACAACCCGTCGCCGACCTCGTTCACCCTCAACGGGGTGCCCTGTACCGGTTCCACCACCACTCCCCCGCCCACCACCCCGCCACCGACCAGCCCGCCGCCGACCACGCCCCCGCCGACCGGGCAGACCCCGGTGCAGATCAACGGTCAGCTGCGGGTCTGCGGGGTCAACCTGTGCAACCAGTACGGGCGGCCGATCCAGCTGCGCGGCATGAGCACCCACGGCATCCAGTGGTTCGGCAACTGCTACAACAACGCCTCGCTCGACGCGCTGGCCACCGACTGGCGCGCCGACCTGTTCCGGATCGCTATGTACGTGCAGGAGCAGGGTTACGAGACCGACCCCGCCGGGTTCACCAACCGGGTGAACAACCTGGTCGAGGAGGCCACCCGGCGCGGCATGTACGCGATGATCGACTTCCACCTGCTCACTCCGGGTGACCCGATGTTCAACCTGGAGCGGGCCAAGACCTTCTTCGCCGCGGTCTCCGCCCGGCACGCGTCGAAGAACAACGTGATCTACGAAATCGCCAACGAGCCCAACGGGGTGAGTTGGTCGACCATCAAGAACTACGCCGACCAGGTCATCCCGGTGATCCGGGCCAACGACCCGGACGCGGTGGTCATCGTGGGCACCCGGGGCTGGTCCTCGCTGGGTGTCTCCGAGGGCGCCAACCACACCGAGATCGTCAACAACCCGGTCAACGCCAGCAACGTCATGTACGCGTTCCACTTCTACGCCGCCTCGCACCGGGACAACTACCGGGCCGAGGTGGAGCGGGCGGCGGCCCGACTGCCGCTGTTCGTCACCGAGTTCGGCACCGTGGACTACACCGGTGACGGCGGTGTCGACCTGGCCAGCAGCACCCAGTGGCTGGACCTGCTGGACCGGCTGAAGATCGGTTACGCCAACTGGACCTTCTCCGACAAGGCCGAGGGCAGCGCCGCGCTGCGACCCGGCACCTGCAACGGCAGCAACTACACCGGCACCTCGGTGCTGACGCCGTCCGGTGTCTTCATGCGGGAGCGCATCCGTACCCCGGACAACTTCCCGACCAGCTGATCAGTGTCCCGCCACGGCGGCCCCGGGGATCTTCCCCGGGGCCGCCGACGTGCGCGAGCACCGATTCGTCAGGACAGGTCCACGACGCGGTCGGCCCACCGGGCCAGCAGCGCGGCATCGTGGCTGATCACCAGCACGCCGGCGGAATGCCGGCGCTGGTACTCCCCGATCACCACCGCCACGTGGGCCTGGGTGGAGGCATCCAGCATCGCGGTCGCCTCGTCGCAGAGCAGGTACGCGGGCCGGTGCACCAGCGACCGGGCCAGGCAGGCCCGTTGCAGTTGGCCGTCGCTTACCGCGTGCGGGCGGCGGGTCAACAGGTCGGTGGTGAGCCCGACGGTGTCGGCGAGTTCGGCCGTACGCTCGCGGGCCTGCTCCGGCGGGGTGCCGGTGGCGCGCAACGGCTCGGCGATGATGTCCGCCAGCGTGAGCCGAGGGTCGGTGGCGGCGCGCGGGCTCTGGAACAGGATCGCCACCCGGGTACGCATCGCGACCGGCACCTGATGCCGGGTGCCGGTCACCGCGGTGCCGTCGAGGCTGACGTGACCGGAGTCCGGCCGGTGCAGCAGCGCCAGCAGCCGGGCCAGGGTGGACTTGCCGCTGCCGGAGGGACCGCTGAGCCCCACCGTCTCACCGGCGGCGATGTGCAGGTCGACGCGATCGAGCACCCGCTGCGATCCGTAGCTCGCGCTGACCTGGCTGGCGGCCAGGGCGCGGCCGGTCACGCCGGCACCTCGGCGCAGAGTTCGGCGCGCTCCAGCGGGTGGTGGCAGGCGACCTGACCGGAGCGGGTGCCGGTGAACGCGGGCTGCACCCGGCAGGTCGGGGTGGCCCGGTCGCAGCGGGCGGCGAACGCGCAGCCGGCCGGCAGGTCGGTCAGCATCGGCGGGTGCCCCGGCACAGGCCGGAACGCCCGCTGCGGCAGCGCGTCGAGCAGCGCCGCGCTGTACGGGTGCCCGGGTGCCTCGAACAGCGCCTCGGTGGGGGCGTGCTCGACGATGCGGCTGGCGTACATGACCGCCACGGTGTCGGCCACCCGCTGCGCCGCAGCCAGGTCGTGGGTGATCAGCAGTACGGCGGCGCCGGCGTCGCAGCGTCGACGCAGCAGGTCCAGTGTGTGGTCGACAAGTGGGCGGTCCAGGCCGGTGGTCGGCTCGTCGGCCAGCAGCAGCGGCGGGTCGGGCGCGAGCGCCAGGGCGGTGGCCAGTCGCTGGGCCATGCCGCCGGACAACTCGTGCGGATAGCGGTCGAGGTCGGCCGGGTCCAGGCCGACGTCGACGGCGAGGCGGTCGGCGGCGGCAGGGGCGTCGGCGCGGGTGTGACCGTGTGCCCGCAACGTCTCCTCCAGCAGCCGACGACCGGTACGCACCGGCGTCAGCGAGGTCGCCGGGCTCTGCGGCACCAGCCCGACGACCCGTCCGCGTACCTGCCGGGCCAGTTGCCGTGGCGGGCAGGCGAGCAGGTCGACCGGCGCTGACTGCGCTGCCCCGTCGCCGCCGCGCAACCGGGCGCTGTCGGTGCGCGATCCGGCGCTGTCGGTGCGCAGCAGGGCGCGGCCGGTGACCGTGGCGTTGCGGGGCAGCAGGCCGAGCAGGGCGTGGGCGAGGACCGACTTGCCGCAGCCGGACTCGCCGACGACGGCGACCAGTTCACCGGGTCGGATGTCCAGGTGCAGGTCGGTGACGGCGTGGACGACGGCGTCCGGCAGCCGGAAGCGGACCGTGAGCCCGGCGACGGCCAGCAGCGGGTCGGTGGTGGTCACAGTTGCAACTCCGCGCGTACCCGGGGGTCGAGGTGGTCCCGCCAGTGGGCGGTGAGGGTGGCCAACGCGAGCGTGACCACGATCAGCACCAGGCCCGGGGTGAGACTGGCCCACCAGGCGCCGGCGAGCAGGGAACCCCGACCGTCGTTGATCATGTTGCCGAGGGAGGCCAGGTGCGGGGGCAGGCCGAGACCGAGGAAGGACAGGGCGGTCTCGTGCCACACCGCGTGCGGGATCATCAGGGTGGTGGCCAGCGCGAGCCGGGGCAGCACGTGCGGCAGCAGGTGCCGGGTGAGCACCCGCATCCGTCCGGCCCCACCGGAGACGGCCGCGTCGATGAACGGCCGGTGCCGCAGGCTCAGCAGCTCGGACCGGACGATCCGGGCGGTGGACAGCCAGTGGGTGAGCCCGACGGAGAGCACCACCGCGCCCAGGCTGGGTCGCAGCATCGCCACGATGAAGATGCCCAGCAGCAGGTGCGGCATCGCCGCGATGGTGTCCACCAGCCGCATCAGGATCCGGTCGACCCAGCCGCCGAGGGTGCCGGCGAGCGCACCGACGGCACCGCCGATGACGGCGGCGACCACGGCGGCGAAAACGCCGACCAGCAGCGAGACGCGCAGCCCGTAGATGCTGCGCAGCAGCACGTCGCGGCCGAGATCGTCGGTGCCGGCCGGGTGTGCCGGCGACGGCGCCAGCCGGGTCTGCGACAGGTCGATCGCGCTCTGGTCCAGCGGCCAGAGCACCGGGGCGAGCAGGCAGGCGAGCACGGCGACGGCGAGCACCGTGCCGGCGACGGTCGCGCCGAGACGGCCCGGCCGAAGTCGAGGCAGTCGGCGTACCCGGGTGAGGACGGCGGTGGTCATTCGAGCCGTACCCGTGGGTCGGCGGCGGCGTACGCGAGGTCGGTGGCGAGGTTCGCGGCCAGCACCACGACCGTGGTCGCCAGGGTGATCGCCGCCAGCAGCGGGAAGTCGCTGCCCAGCGCGGCCTGCACGGTCACCGCACCCAGGCCGGGCAGCGAGAACACGGTCTCCACCAGCACCGCTCCGCCGACGAGTTCGGGCAGGTGGGTGCCGATCAGGGTGAGGAAGGGCAGCAGTCCGGTGCGCAGGGCGTGACCGAACAGGACGGTACGCCCCGGCAGGCCACGGGCGCGGGCGGCAAGCACGTGGTCGTCGCGCAGGCTGTCGGCGACCGAGTCACGGATGAACAGCACGAACCATGGCAACTGGGACACTGCCAGCACCCCGACCGGCAGGATCAGGTGCCGGGCGACGTCGGCCACGTCGGTGCCGGTGGCGGTGATGTCGGTCAGGCCGCCGGCCGGCAGCCAGCCGAGGCTGAGCGCGAACAGTGCGATCGCGGCCAGGCCGAGCCAGAACGACGGCACCGACTGGATCGCGTACGCGGTCGTGCGCAGCGCCCGGTCGAACCAGCCACCCCGGCGGTACGCGGCCAGGGTGCCCAGCAGCAGGCTGGCCACCAGCACCACGACCAGGGCGGCACCGACAAGCAGCAGGGTCCAGCCGGCGCGGGCGGCCAGCACGTCGACCACCGGCTCGTGTCGGCTGGTCGACCAGCCCAGGTCACCCTGGAGCAGGTTGCCCAGCCAGCGCAGGTACTGCACCGGCAGCGGGTCGTCGATGCCCCAGTTGGCCCGGATCTGGGCGAGGTTCTCCTCGCTCGTGGTGAAGGCCGCCGCACCGGCGTACTGCTGGGCCGGGTCGATCGGTGAGGCCGCACCGAGGGCGAACATGCCCGCGCTGGTGGCGAAGAGCACCGGTACGGCCACCAGCAGCCGGTTGCGGATCATGCGGCCGGCGCCGGTGCGCCGCCGAGGCCGGGCTCGGGTCGGTGCTGTCACGATCGCCGGGTCCAGGTGTGGATGTTCCACCAGATGCTGTTGGCGACGTCGTGCTCGTGCGGCTCGACCCGGGGCACCACACCGTTCACCGAGTCCCGCATCACGTAGGTGTGCTCCAGGTAGGTGAGGAACACCCACGGCACGTCGGTGGCCAGCTGCCGCTGGAAGGTGGCGTAGGCGGCCTTGCGTCGCGCGGGGTCGGCCTCGGCCCGCCCGTCGCGCAACGCCCGGTCGGTCACCTCCGAGGCGTACGAGCCGGGGTTGAAGAAGCCCTGCCCGGCGAAGTCGGAGTGGAACAGCTTGTAGGAGACGAAGTCCGGGTCGTACGGGGTGCCGTAACCCATGATCAGGGCGTCGGAGCCCATTCGGGGAGTGATGGCGTCCCAGGTGAGGCCCTCGGGCGTGACCGCGATGCCGATCTTCTTCGCGTCCGCGGTGACGGCCAGGGCGAGCTCCTTGCGCAGGCTGTCGGCGGCCGGGTACATCAGGCTGAAGGCGGCCCGGGTGCCGTTCTTGACCCGGATGCCGTCCGGGCCGGGCCGCCAGCCGGCGGCGTCCAGCAGCGCGGTGGCGGCGGCCGGGTCGGCGGTCGGTGCGCCGGCCACGGACGGCTCGGCGAACTCCGACGACGGCGGCACCGGACCGTACGCCGGCTCGCCGGCCCCGCCGAGGACGCCGTTGACCATCGCGGCGCGGTCGACGGCGACGTTTAGCGCGCGGCGCACCGCCACGTCGCCGGTGACCGGGTTGCCCATCGGCAGCATGACGCCCCGGTAGTCGGCGGTGGGCGTCTTGTGCACCCGGTAGCCGGGCTGAGTGTCGAAGCCGCTGGCCAGCTTGGGTGGCAGTTCGGCGGCGTCGAACTCGCCCGCGCGGGTGCGCTGGGCGCGGACGTTGTCGTCGGGTACGAAGGCGACCACGACGCCGCTGTTGGTGGGTCGGCCACCCCAGTAGCGGTCGTTGGCGGCCAGCACCAGCCGGTCACCCGGGGTCCACGAGGTGACCCGGTACGGCCCGGTGCCGATCGGTTGCCGGTTGAAGGCGGCCTTGTTGACGTCCTGCCCGTCGAATGCGGCGGCCGGCACGATGCCGAGGGTCAGCCGTTGCAGGAACGGCGCGTAGGCGTACCGGAGGGTGAAGACCACTGTGGTGTCGTCCGGCGCGGTGACCGAGGCGAGCATGTCCAGGTCGCTGCGCAGCGTCGAGTCGACCTTCTCGTCGAGCACCGCCTGGTAGGTGAAGACGACGTCCCGCGCGGTCAGCGGGGCGCCGTCGTGGAAGAGCACCCCGTCGCGGAGCCGGGCGGTGACGGTCCTGCCGTCCGCGGAGACCGTGGGCAGCTCCCGGGCCAGGGCCGGGACGAGGTGGTTACGCTCGTCCCGGCCGACCAGACCGTCGAAGATCAGCGCTGCGCCGTCGACCCCGTAGTTGAGTACGGGGTTGAGGGTGTCCGGCTCTCCGGCGGTCGCCACGATCAGCGGGGCGTCGGCCGCAGTGCCCGACGGGGTGGTCGGTGACGAGCAGGCGACCAGGGCGAGTAGCAGTGCGGCGCTGGCGGCCAGCCGGACACCGGTCGTTCGGGGCATGACTGTTACCGCTCCTCGCGGGTGGCGACGATGGGTGCGGCGTCCGACCCGAGGTGGCCGGCCGGAAAGCCGTCCAACGGGTGCGATCTTGGATCGCCACAGCGCCATACTTGCGTAGTTGCAAACTCATGGCAAGAAGCCGCGCTGTGGCCAATGCCACGTTCGCTCCAACCCGCGCCGATCAGGATCAGACCCGGCCGTTCCGCATCATCCAAGCCCCGGAAAACCGCAGCTCACGCCCGGGTTAACCGCACCCCACCACCCGATGAAAGCCCAGCTCACGCACTCGTGGGGCCCAGCTCACGCGTCGGTGTGACGCCTCCCGATCACTCGTCGTCGCCGTCGTCTCCGCCATCGTCCCCACCGTCGTCGCCGAAGGCGTCGAAGACCTCCTCGGCGACCATGCCTCCGGCGAAGCCGAGCGCCGCACCGCCGACCACACCGGCGGCCACCGCGCCCATTCCGGGTCCACTCCGCCCGTGATGGTCGTGGTCGTGGCCGTAGGCGGGCTGATGCGGCGGATATCCGTACCCCGGCTGGCCGTAGCCGGGGGTGCCGTAGCCGGGCTGGGTGGCGCGGTACTGCTCCAGGGCCTCGCGGAGCCAGCCGTCCACCACCGCGGCCCAGTCGAGTCGCTCGGCGTCGGCGTGGGCTACCCGGTAACGGCCGTAGGAGTCGTGGCCGCCGGTGAAGAGATTGCCTCGCCGGTCGAACTCCAGGACGATGTCCATGCCCTGCTCGTCGGCCAGGAAGGTCACCTCGACCTCGGTGACGCCGTGGGCGTACTGCGGTGCGGCGAAGTACTCGATCTCCTGGTAGAACGGCAGCGTCTGGTGCACCCCGGCGATCTGGCCCCGCTCCAGGTCGGCGCCCTTGAACTGGAAGCCGAGCCGACCGAAGGCCTCGAGGATGCGCTCCTGCACGGGCAGTGGGTGCACGTGCACCGGGTCGAGGTCGCCCTTGTCGACCGCGCCGCGGATGACCACCTCCGTGCGCAGCCCCATGGTCATGCCGGGCAGGCGCTGGCCGTACACGTCGGTCACCGGGGTCTGGATCGGCATCTGGACCTGGAACGGCAGGGACAACTGCTGCCCCTGCGCCAGGCGCAGCCCACCCGCGACCGGCGTCCGGTGGAACTCGACGGTGGCGTCGTGGTCCCCCTCCTCGCCGTCGATCTCGATCCGGGTCACCAGCCCCAGGACGATCTGGTCGATGTCCACGTCGTGGCTGCCACCGGTCAGGTTCACCTGCCCGCCGAGCATCAGCCCGGGGCGGGTGCTCGGATTGGACAGGACCGTGTCGACGCTGGGTGCGCCGATCCCGAAGGCACCCAGCATCTTCTTGAACACCACGAGCATCTCCCTCGACAGCGGCAGGCGCGGCGCGGACGCGAGACTCTTACGCAGATCCGTTGTGCCGCAACGGGATCAGCGCCATCCACGATGGATCCCGTCGGGTCGGCAAGCTAACATCGCCAACTGAGAGATAGCTGAGAGGGGTCAGGCTGTCACAATCAGTGAGAGTTTCGCGCCGCCGGTCGCGGCGGACGCCAGCCGGTCGCCGGGCCCAGCAACGAGTCGGCGGGTCCGGTGGAGCCGGCCGGATAGTCCCGTAGCGGCACCGCGCCCGCCTTCCAGGCGGCCAGCACCGGCTCGACGATGCGCCAGCACTCCTCGGCCACGTCACCGCGCACCGACAGGGTCGGGTCCCCGTCGAACGCGCCGCGCAGCACCTCGCCGTACGCCGGCAGGTCACCGGGGCCGAACTCCGCCATCAGGTCCACCTGGTCCAGGTCGAACGGGTTGCCCGGACCGTTGATGTTGAGGTCCAGGCCGAGCCGGTCCGGTCCGAACCCGATCCGCAGCCGGTCCGGACGCTCGTACCCGGTCAACCCGTCGGGCACCCGGTCCGGCTGCTTGAAGGTGATGACCGCTTCCTTGCGTACGCCGGCCATGGCCTTTCCCGACCGCAACCGGAAGGGCACCCCTGCCCAGCGCCAGGTGTCCACGGTCAACACCAGTTCGGCAAGCGTCTCCGTGCCCCGGGCCGGGTCGACGCCCGGCTCGTCGACGTAGCTCGGCAGCCGGCGACCGGCGATCTCGCCCGCGGTGTACCGGCCTCGGCGGCTGGACGCCACCGGGTCGTCGCCCCACAGCCGGGTGGCCCGCAACACCTGGGCCAGGCGGCCCCGCAACTCCCGGGCCTCCAGGCTGGGCGGCGGTTCCATGGTGAGCAGGGCGAGCACCTGGAGCAGGTGGCTCTGCACCATGTCCACAAGCGCGCCCGCGCCGTCGTAGTAGCCGGCCCGACCCTCCAGTCCGAGGGTCTCGTCGAAGACGATGTCCACGCAGGCCACGTGCGTGGAGTTGAGCACCGGCTCGAAGATCCGGTTGGCGAACCGCAGGCCGAGCAGGTTCAGCACCGTCGATTTGCCGAGGAAGTGGTCGATGCGGTGCACCTGCTCCTCGGGCACCAGGGTGGCCAGCAGGTTGTTCAGCGACCGGGCCGAGATCCGGTCGACACCGAACGGCTTCTCCAGCATCAGGCGGGTGCCGGGCGGTACGCCGATGCGGGCCAGTGCGGCGGCCGAGCGGGCGGCCACCATCGGCGGCAACGCGAAGAAGATCACCAACGGGCCACTGCAGTCGCCCAGCAACCGCCGCAGATCCTCCTCGCGGGTCACGTCGGCCGGCACGTACCAGCTCTGGCGGATCAGTTCGGTCTCCCGGGGGCCGTCCGCGCCGACGGTGGCGAAGGACTCGGTGACCCGGCGACGCCACCGCTCGTCGTCCCAGTCGTCCATACCGCTGCCGATCAGCCGGAGCCCGGGCAGCGCACCGCTGGCCACCAGCCGACCCAGGCCGGGCAGGAGCAGCCGACCGGTCAGGTCACCGCTGGCGCCGAGCACCAGCAGGGTCTGCGGTATGCGGGTGGTGGCGGGCATCGCGGGAGCGGCTGGGGAGGCGATCGGGGCCGACGTCGTCATGTCCTTACGATGCCCTGTCCCCGACCCAGGTCGTACCGCGGCCTCTGACCTCGACATCTGCGGACCCGCCCGGTCGCCGCTCACCTGCGGATCGTGACCACTCGCGGACGTCGGGCTGGCACGGCGATCTTTGTGTGGCAGGCTGGTCTCAGCCGTCGGCCGGACCCCGGCGGTGTGCCGACACAGCGAGGAGACGATCGATCCGATGGCTGCGGACGTCACCACCACCGACGAGTGGCAGGCCCTGCGCAAGCACGCCGACGAGATCCGCGCGACGCACCTGCGGGACCTGTTCGCCGCCGACCCCGAGCGGGGCGAACGGTTGACCGTCGAGGTGGCCGACCTCTATGTCGACTACAGCAAGAACCTGGTCACCGACGAGACCCTTCGGCTGCTGACCGCGCTGGCCGAGCGGGTCGGGCTCGCCGACCGGATCGCCGCGATGTTCGCCGGTGAGCACATCAACGGCACCGAGGACCGGGCGGTGCTGCACACCGCGCTGCGACTGCCCGCCGACGCCGCGCTGACCGTCGACGGTCAGGACGTGGTCGGCGACGTGCACGCCGTACGGCAGCGGATGGCGCAGTTCGCCGATCAGGTACGCGGCGGGCAGTGGCGCGGGCACACCGGCGAGCGGATCCGCACCGTGGTCAACATCGGCATCGGCGGCTCCGACCTGGGGCCGGTGATGGCGTACGAGGCCCTGAAGGCGTACCGCGACGCCGGCATCTCCTGCCGCTTCGTGTCGAACATCGACCCGACCGACATCGCCGAGGCCACCGCCGACCTGGACCCGGCGACCACCCTGTTCGTGGTGGTGTCGAAGACCTTCTCCACCCAGGAGACCCTGGCCAACGCCCACCAGGCCCGGCGCTGGCTGCTGGCCGGGCTCGGCGGCGACGAGCAGGCGGTGGCCAAGCACTTCGTCGCGGTCAGCACCAACGCTCAGCGGGTAGCCGACTTCGGCATCGACCCGGCGAACATGTTCGGCTTCTGGGACTGGGTGGGTGGCCGGTACTCGCTGCCCTCGGCGGTCGGCCTGTCGGTGATGCTCTCCATCGGGCCGGCCCGCTTCGACGAGATGCTCGCCGGCTACCACGCCGTCGACGAGCACTTCCGCACCATGCCGCTGGCCCGCAACGCGCCGGTGCTGCTCGGGCTGCTCAACGTCTGGTACACCAACTTCCTCGGCGCGCAGACCCACGCGGTGCTGCCCTACTCGCAGTACCTGCACCGGTTCCCCGCGTACCTGCAACAGTTGACCATGGAGAGCAACGGCAAGTCCGTACGCACCGACGGCCAGCAGGTGTCGTACGACACCGGGGAGATCTTCTGGGGCGAGCCCGGCACCAACGGCCAACACGCCTTCTACCAGCTCATCCACCAGGGCACCCGGCTGATTCCCGCGGACTTCATCGCGTTCAGCGAACCCCACCACGACATCGGCGACATGCACGACCTGTTCATGTCGAACTTCTTCGCCCAGACCGCCGCGCTGGCCTTCGGCCGTACCGCCGACCAGGTCGCCGCCGAAGGCACCCCGCCCGAGTTGGTGCCGCACCGGGTGATGCCCGGCAACCACCCCACCACCTCGATCGTCGCCGCCCGCCTCACCCCCGCCACCCTCGGCCAACTGGTGGCCCTCTACGAACACATCGTCCTCACCGAGGGCGCGATCTGGGACATCAACCCCTTCGACCAGTGGGGCGTAGAACTGGGCAAGGTCATGGCCAACCAGCTAGCCCCGCTGCTCACCGGCGCAGAGCCCGACCTGGACGGCCTCGACTCCTCCACCGCCAGCCTCATCCACCGCTACCGCACCCAACGCCACCGCCCCTAACCACTTCTCCGTGTTTCGCCGGATCGCGGGGTTGATCAAGAGGTTTCAGTCACGCCACGCCGACGCACACGACCAAGACGCTGAGTGCGGCATGCGTGCGTACCAAATGCGTACCTCCAGATCCGCACCTCCGGCGCTCGGCTTCGGTGCTCTTGTGAAGGTCACGCTCGATCCAGGATCGAGTGGTTACCTTGTCGCTCGGATGCCACTCGATCCCTGATCGAGCGTGATCTTGCAGAGGAAGGGTGCGCACTCGGGTCGGTTTCGAGGACTTGCGACCGCGGCCAGGCCGAGTCGTGGTCTCCTCGTTGTTCTACTTGGCCTCTTACCGTGTCGCCGCTGACCTGGGACGGGCCCGAACAGGCGGGCACCGGGACCGACTGGCGGCGGGATCTGTCACGTAACTGTCATCCAACCGTGCGGTCGACTCCAAGGTCCTTGCGCAAGGTGGTCACCGATCGGGACGGCGCGTCGGGTTGCCGACCTCGACGACGAAGGAGACCGCTGTGGTGATGCCGTGGCCCTGGCCGATGCCCGACGATCATTCGTTCCGGGCACTGTGGGACGCGCCGCAGGACCATGACGAGGACGTCCGCCTCGCCGCACTGGTCGCCCAGCGACTCAGCGCCGACTGGAGCACCCGTCGGCAGCAGATCACGGTGATGGTGCAGAACCGCGTCGTGATTCTCACCGGTCTGGTCGCCGGCGCAGAGACCCGGCGGGCCGCCGGCGAGTTGGCCTGGGATGTCGAGGGCGTTGCGGATGTCTGCAACGCCCTCCGGCTCGCCGGGCATCGACGCGGCCGTCGCTGAACTTCGACCCGCTCGCGCCGCCCGGCACCGGCGAGCGCGAGCGGGTCGGACAACACCACCCACGCACCCACGCACCCACGCACCCACGCGATCTTGCACTTCTCGTCGCGACAAATCCGACGGTAGGCCGCAAAAAGGCGACCGAAGGTGCAAGATCGCCGCAGCGGGGGCTCGCCGTGCGGGGCAAGGCGTGGGGCGGCAGAACGGGCGGACGCGCCTCAGGGGGCAGGGCTCGCCGGGGGTCAGGAGGCGGCGCTGGTGGGGGCGGTGCTCTGGTCGGCGGCCAGGTACGCGAGGGCCGCGGTGCGGGTGTCCGCCACGGCGAGTACGTCGTGCAGGCCGGTGACCTGCAGGACCTGGCGGATCAGCGGCGACGTCACGGCGACGCAGAGCCGTGCGCCGCGTTCGACGGCGTCGTGGTGGGCGCGGACGAGCAGGCCGAGGGCGGTGGAGTCGATCAGGTCGGTGCGTACCAGGTCGACCAGCACGTGACCGCCCATGTCGGCCGCGTGTCGTAGCGCCATCCGCAGGGTGTCACCGGTGTCGAGGTCCACGTCACCGGCGGTGGTCACCACTGTGACGCCGCCGAGGTGCTCGATGCCGAGGATGCCGCCGGGCGGGGTGCCGGGCGTCGGGCCGAAACGGATGCAGTGGGCGCACCGGTGGGGACCGTCGGCCAGCGGGGATCCGCCCCAGCCGTGCTCGGACAGCAGGGTCCAGACGACCTCGCCGTCGGCGAGCGGACGCGTACCGGTGACGCTGTCCCCGCAGTTGTCACAGGTCAGGGTGGCCAGTTGGGCAGCCAGGACGACAGCCATACCGGGCTCCTTCCCACGTCGTGATGATCGGCCACCCACCCTGCACGGGCCAGGTGGCGGGCACCGCGCAGACACATGACGGTTGGGTGACGAATCCACTTCCGGCGGGCGTCGGGTCGGATGGCTGACCGCCGGCTGCCGCAGCACCGTTGATCTGCGACTATGACAGTGAGGCACGGAAATATCACTGCGTGCGACAGGAGGTCGAAGGATGCGGACCGGACTGCCCACCGATGAACCAGTCGGCACGCTGGAGGTCGTACACCGATTCCGGGGGCCGATGCCGACCGGGGTGACCGTCTCGCACCGCGGGCGGATCTTCGTCAATTTTCCCCGCTGGGGCGACGAGGTGCCGGCGACCGTGGTGGAGCTGCGCCACAACCGTGAGGTGCCCTATCCCGACCTGCGGTGGAACTCCCCCGCCGGCAACGACGACGCGTCGGCGTTCGTGTCGGTGCAGAGCGTGGTGGTCGACCCGGTCGACCGGCTCTGGGTGCTCGACACCGGCAGCCCGATGTTCCAGCCCACCGTTCCCGGCGGACCGAAACTGGTACGCATCGACCTCGGCACCAACACGGTCGCCCAGGTGATCACCTTCCCGCCCGACGTGGCGCTGCCCACGTCGTACCTCAACGACGTACGCTTCGACCTGCGGCGGGGCACGGCGGGGATCGCGTACATCACCGATTCGGCGGACGGGGCACCGAACGCGATAATCGTGGTGGACCTGGCCAGCGGGACCTCGTGGCGGCGGCTGAACGACCACCCGTCCACCAAGGCGGAGTCGCTTGTGAACTTCCGCCCGGTGGTGGAGGGTCGGCCGTTCCTGGTCCGGCCGCCGGAGGGTCCGCCGCAGCCGGTGGGCGTGGGCGCGGATGGCATAGCGATCTCCGCCGACGGTGCCCGGCTCTACTACTGCGCGCTCGCCTCGCGCCGCTGGTTCAGCGTGGCCACCGACGCACTGGTCGACCGGAGCGCCGACGAGGACGAGGTGGCCGCGACCGTACGCGACGAGGGCGACAAGGGTGGCGGCGCCGACGGCCTTGAATCCGACGACGCAGGGCGGCTCTACCTCACCAACTACGAGCACAACGCGATTCTGCGGCGACGCCCCGACGGCGAGTACGAGACGGTCGTCCACGATCCGCGCCTGCTGTGGCCCGACACGTTGAGCGTGGCCAAGGACCGGCACCTGTACGTCATCGCCAACCAGGTGCACCGGCAGCCCCCCTTCAACCGTGGCCGGGACCTGCGGCGCAAGCCGTACGCCCTGTTCCGGACCCGCATCGACGCCGGCCCGGTCCTGTTGCGACCCTGACCTGGCCCCCTCGAACGGGTGGTGGTTGCTGCGGCCGGGGGGAGCGCCCACCGGCGCCCGCATAGCGTCGGTGGGACGTGACCCCGAGGTGAGGAGTGGGCCGGTGACCGAGCCGGAGGAAGACCAGGAGAAGACCCGCAAGACCGATCAGGTGCTCTTCTCCCCCGACGGCGATCCGCACCACACCCTGGCGGAGGCGCCGCAGCCCGACGAGCACCTGTCGGTGCGGTTCACCCACGACGACGAGACCGAGGTGGTCGACGACGATCAGTGACCGGTGCGGCGCGGCTTGTCACCGCACACCCCGAAGACTGATAATCATCAATGTTCATGAGCCGGACGAGATCGGGCACCGGGCAGCCTCGATCGGAGCATCCCCCTGCACGCATCCGTCCGGAGGACATCCTGCCCATGAAGAAAGCGATCAAACTAGGCTGGGCTGCGCTGACCGCAGTCGCCCTGACGGCGCTTGCCGCGCTGTCGATCCCCAGCCCGGCCTCGGCGGCCACCCTGACCGAGGTGACCAACTTCGGCGCCAACCCCAGCAACCTGCGCATGTACCTCTACGTGCCGGATCGGGTCGCACCGCGACCGGGCCTGCTGGTCGCGATCCACTACTGCACCGGCACCGGTCCGGCCCTGCACTCGGGCACCCGGTTCGCCGCCCTGGCCGACCAGTACGGCTACATCGTCATCTACCCGTCGGTGACCCGCAGCAGCCAGTGTTTCGACGTCTCCTCGCCACAGGCGCTGCGTCGCGGCGGCGGCAGCGACCCGGTGGGCATCATGTCGATGGTCGACCACGTCCGGTCGCGCTACTCGGTCGACCCGGCCCGGATCTTCGCCACCGGCGTGTCGTCCGGGGCGATGATGACAAACGTGATGCTCGGGCTCTACCCCGACGTCTTCGCCGCCGGTGCCGCCTTCGCGGGGGTGCCGTTCGCCTGTTTCGCCACCACCAACGGCTCGGAGTGGAACAGCGAGTGCGCCAACGGGCAGATCAGCCGTACCCCTCAGCAGTGGGGTGACCTGGTGCGCAACGCGTACCCCGGTTACAACGGCCCGCGCCCGCGGATGCAGACCTGGCACGGCACCAACGACGACATCCTGCGGTACCCGAACTTCGGCGAGCAGGTCAAGCAGTGGACCAACGTGCACGGGTTGAGCCAGACCCCGACCTACACCGACAGCCCGCAGGCCGGCTACACCCGCACCCGCTACGGCGGCTCCGGCGACCACGCGCCGGTCGAGGCGATCAGCATGCAGGGCGTGTCGCACAACCTGCCGGTCGACGCGGCGCAGGCGATCCGCTTCTTCGGCCTGAACAACCCGTCCAGCACGCCCACGCCCACGCCCACGCCGACCCCGACGCCCACCCCCACTCCGACGCCCACCCCAACCCCGACCCCGCCGCCGTCGCCGACGCTGCCGCCGGGCCCGGGCTGCCAGGTCCACTACGAGGTCAACGCCTGGAACACCGGGCTGACCACCTCGGTGACCATCACCAACACCGGCAGTACGGCCATCAACGGCTGGAGCCTGGCGTTCACCCTGCCCGCCGGGCAGACCATCACCAACGGCTGGAACGCCACGTACGCGCCGACCTCCGGGGCGGTGACCGCCCGTAACGTCTCCTACAACGGCACCATCGCGCCGAAGACCTCGACGACGATCGGGTTCCAGGCCAACCACACCGGCGACGCCGGCAAGCCTGGCGTCTTCACTCTCAACGGCGGTTCCTGCTACTTCTCCGGCTGATCCCGGTAGGGCCGGCACCCCACGGGGGCACGACGTGGGGCGCCGGCACGGGACCGCTGTTCGCGAGCGCCGCCACCTCGACACGTTGCGGGTCGGGACCCGACTCGCGCCGTCCAGGAAAGCGCTTACCCTGGCAGGGGCGTCGCACCCCTCACCACCACCCGTCCGTCCGGAAAGGAATCTCACATGCCGTCCAGGACAACAACACCCCGGCGTACGCCCCGATGGCTGGTCGCGGCCAGCACGTTGGTGCTGGCCGCCGCCGGTACGGCCATCGCCGCGCCGAGCCCCGCGCAGGCCGCCACCGTCGATCCGAACGCCACGTACGTCTTCGTCAACCGGCACAGCGGCAAGGCGATGGACGTGTGGAACTGGTCCACCGCCGACCAGGCCCCGATCAACCAGTTCACCCGCAACGACGCCGCCGTGCAGCAGTGGCGCTTCGTCGACGTCGGCAGCGGCTACTACCAGATCCGGTCGGTGCACAGCGGCAAGGTCCTTGAGCTGCCCAACGCCAACGACGGCGTACAACTGGTGCAGAACACGGCGGCCGGCGGCAACACCCGGCAGCATTTCCGGCTGGCCGACTCCGACGGCGGTCATGTCCGGTTCGTCAACCGGCACTCCAACAAGGCTCTCGATTTGTGGGGCTGGTCCACCGCCGACGGTGCGATGATCTCGCAGTACCAGGATGTCAACGGCGCCAACCAGCAGTGGCGGATGATCACCGTCGGCGGTGGCAGCGGCAGTGGCTGCGGCAGTGGCACGTTCCAGGCCGAGGCAGTGCTCAACGGTGGCACCTGGACCGCCCGTAACGGCGGCACGACCGTCTACACCGGCGGCGACATGCGGGAGGCCGTACAGGCCGCGATCAACAGCCTCAGCGCGGGCCGGACCAGCAAGCAGCGGGTCGTCGTACGCGGCTCCGGCTCGATCAGCGCGGGCTCCCGGATCTCGCTGCCCAGCTACACCACGATCGACGTGTGCGGCACGATCAACGTGACCGGCTCCGGCAGCGGTGACCAGGCCCCGATCTACTCGCGCGGCACCACCCAGGTCGAGGTGCAGAACCTCAACGTCACAGGCGCCCCGCTGTACGGCATCTTCATGCGCAACGTCAGCAACGTGATCCTCGGTCAGATCGACATGCGGCTGTCCAGCGGGCTCGGGATCCGCATCGACAACCGGGGCGACACCAGCCAGTGGAGCCGCAACATCCGCATCGACAACGTGTACGTCTCCGGTGCCCGCGCGCACGCCGTGGAGACGTACGGTGTCGACGGGTTGACCATCGGCACGGTGACCGCCCGCAACGTCGGCGAGTCGGGGCTGCTGCTCAACGAGACCATCAACGCCACCGTGACCACTGTCGACGCGGAGAACGCCGGCACCGGCACCGGGTACGCGGCGTTCCGGATCGCCAACCGGGCCGGCCGGATCAACTCCGGGTACCCGATCAACATCCGGGTGGGCACCGTACGGGCGCGCGGCGGCGGCCGGGGCATCTTCTGCGTCTCGGAGTCCGGCGGCCTGGCGGTCAACCGGGTCGACGTCGCCAACACCGGCAACAACGCCATCCTCATCGAGAACTGCTACGGGGTGGACATCGCCGCCGGTGGCGGCACCATCAGCGGTGGCGGTGAGGTGCGGCTGGCCGCGCGCAGCGAGTTCCCCGGCAACCGGGACATCACCCTACGCAACTTCACGCTTGTCAACAGCCGGATCCTGGAAAGCCCCTGCACAGCCAACCTGACCATCAGCAACGTGGCGCTGAACAACGCGACGATCAACCGCTGCTGAGCGTTCGGACACGTTAAAAGGGGCCCCTTCCTATGCACGAGGCGTTAGGAAGGGGCCCCTCCTTCTTTCAGATCAGCCTGCGTTGCAGGTGGGGGTGCCGGAGGGGGCGGAGCCCGTGCCCTGGAACCCGAACTCGGTGGTGGTGCCCGGTGCCACGTTGGCGTTGTAGCCGACGTTGCGGAAGGTCACGGCACCACTGTTGCCACTCGCCTGGGTGTTCCACGAGTTGGTCACCGAGGTGCCACCCGGGAGCGTCATGTTAACCGCCCAGCCGTTGAGGCCGCTGGAGCCGGCGGTCACCCGCACATGGGCGACGAATCCACCGTTCCAGGTGTCCAGCGTGTACGACGCGGTGCAGGCACCGGACGGCGGCGGGGTGGTCGGCGGGGGCGTCGTGGGCGGCGGGGTGGTCGGCGGAGGGGTGGTCGGCGGCGGGGTGGTCGGCGGAGGCGTCGTGGGCGGCGGGGTGGTGCCACCGGCGTTCAGCGCCTCCAGCGTCGCGTTGTACGCCTGCTTCTTGTTGCCGTTGTTGTCGAACAGCAGCGGCGTGCCGTAGGAACGCCAGGAATCGCTGTCCCGGATGCCCCATACCGTGATGCCGTTGCAGCGCGGCACCGCGAGGCAGTCCTGGACCACCCGGCGGTACGTGTCGGCCTGCTGGCTGCCGGAGCCCTCGATGTCCAGCTCGGTGATCTGCACGTCCACCCCGAGGGCGGCGAAGCTGGACAGCGTGGTGCGGTAGTTGCTGTTGTACGCCGACTGGGCGTTGAAGTGCGACTGGAAGCCGACGCAGTCGATCGGTACGCCGCGCTGCTTGAAGTCGCGCACCATGTTGTAGACGGCTTGGGTCTTGGCCCAGGTCCAGTTGTCGGTGTTGTAGTCGTTGTAGCAGAGCTTCGCGCCCGGGTCGGCGGCGCGGGCGGCGCGGAACGCGGCCTCGATCCAGTCCCCGCCGGTGCGTTGGAGGTTGGAGTTACGGCGGGCGCCGTTGTTGCCGTCGTCGAACGCCTCGTTCACCACGTCCCACGAGTCGATCTTGCCGCGGTAGTAGGTGGCGACCTGGGTGACGTGGTTGAGCATGGCCGAGCGCAGCGCCTGGCCTTCCATCCGCTCCATCCAGGCGGGCTGCTGCGAGTGCCAGGCCAGGGTGTGACCCCGGACCTTCCAGCCCCGGGAGAGGGCGTGGTTGACGATCCGGTCCGCGGTGCCGTAGCTGAAGACACCCTGCTGCGGCTCCAGGGCGTTGATCTTCATCTCGTTCTCAGCCGTGATCGAGTTGAACTCGCGGTTGAGGATTCCGGTGTAGACGCTGTCGTTGAGCTTGTGCGCCGCGACGGCGGCCCCGAAGTACCGGCCGCTCTCCGCGGCGGCGGCGCCCAGGGTGGTCGCCGCGCTGGCACTGGAGGCCGTCACCACCACGGTGGTGGCGGCGAGGGAGAGACCGACCACGGCCGAGATCAGCGCAGAGCGCGATCGCAGTCTGGTCGCGGGACGCCCGCTGGCGCGGGCGAACGCGTTGTTCATGGCATGAGCCTTTCGACGAAGCCGTGCTGATGGAAAGCCGGCTCCGACTACCGCCCAACACGATGACCTTTCCGTCGCCTGCGCAGTCGCCCGGTTTGCCGCGCAGGCCGGTGCACTCAGCCGGCCATCGTGAGTAGATCGGAGCTGTTCTATCGAAAACAGTATCGAAACCCGTCCGTAAGCTCAACGTGCCTGACGGTCTTCTCGGCAACTACACGGACCACCGCGTCGCGACTCCGACGGCGGTTGACCACAGTTGGCAGCCGGCCGGCATCGACCGCGCGGACCGAAAGTTTCGGTCCGCGTGAGCCGGCCGCCGATCAGCCGGCGACCGCCGTCTCCACCGGCCGGGCCGCGTCATCCGGTGGCGGCGCGCCGGCCGGATCAGCCAGCAGGTCGGCGAGCCAGCGCAGTTGCCGGCGTACGTGCACCGCTTCGCCGTGCTCGTGCCCGTTGAACGGGTAGACGTGCAGGCTGCGTTCCGGCACCGGCCCGCCGTTGGCGGCACCGTACTGGTGGTAGGCGGCGAACACCGTGCTCGGCGGGCACACCCGGTCGCGCAGCCCCACCCCGAGGTGCAGCGGGGCGGTGGCCCGGCGCACCAGGCAGGCCACGTCCACGTGGGAGAGCGTGTGGCGTACCGCCGCCTCGGCCTCGCGATGGACGGCGAGGTAGCCGGCGATCTCGCCGTACGGGCCGACGTCGGTGATCTCGATGGCCCGTTGCAGGTGGCAGAGGAACGGCGCGGTGGCGAGCACGGCGGCGATCCCCGGCGCCAACCCGGCGACCGCGAGCGCCAGTCCACCGCCCTGGCTGTTGCCGGTCACGACCACCCGCTGCGGATCGACCGCCGGCAGGAGCCGGGCCGCCTGCACGGCCCGGACCGCGTCGGTGATGAGCCGGCGGTAGTAGTAGCCCTGCGGCGACAGGATGCCCCGGGTCACCGGCGACGGGCCACCGGGCGCGCTGCCGTGCGGGTCGGCCGTGTCGCCGACGCCGTACTGGCCGGACTGCCCCCGGGCGTCCATGAGCAGGTGGGCGTACCCGGCGACGGGCCAGGTCAGCCGCTCGTGCGGGGTGCCCCGACCGCGCCCGTAGCCGACGTACTCGATCACCACCGGTAGCGCTTCGTCCACCCCGGCCGGCCGGGTGTACCAGGCGCGGACCGGGTCGCCGGCGAACCCGGCGAAGGTCACGTCCCAGGTGTCGAGCAGCCGCAGATCGGTCGGTTCGGGACGGACGTCGAGCAGCACCGGCACCGCCTCCGCCGCGCCCAGGGTGCTGCGCCAGTAGTCGTCGAAGCCCTCCGGCTCGGCCACCGTGGGCGCGTACTGCCGCAGTTGGTCCAGGGGCAGGTCGAACAGGGACATGAGTCCTCGCAGCTGTCGTCAGGATCGCGGTGGCGGTGCGGTGCTCTCGCGCACCACCAACTCGGCGACCAGGTCGATGCGGCTGGTGGGCAGCGCGACGCCGCGGGCGAGGTCGAGCAGCATCTGGGTCGCCGTGCCGGCCATGTCGTGCAGCGGCTGGTGCACGGTGGTCAACGCGGGGCCGAGCCAGGCGGAGACCGGCAGGTTGTCGTAGCCGACCACCGACACGTCGCCGGGCACGTCCAGACCGAGTTGCCGGGCCGCCCGCAGCACCCCCATCGCCTGCAGGTCGGAGCCGGCGAAGACCGCGGTCGGCCGGTCGGGACGGCTCAGCAGCTCGATGCCGTGGGTGTAGCCGGCGTCGAGATGGAAGTTGCCCGAGCGGACCAGGCTGGGATCGACAGGTACGCCGAGTTCCTCGTGCGCGCAGCGGTAGCCCGCGGTGCGGGCCCGGGCGCAGAGCACGTCCTGCGGGCCGGAGATGACCGCGATCCGGCGGTGGCCGAGGTCCAGCAGGTGTCGGGTGGCGAGCAGGCCGCCGTTCCAGTTGTTGGACCCGACGGTCGGCCCGGAGGCCACGCTCGCGCTGTCGCTGTCGACCACCACCACCGGGATGGCCTGCCGCCGCAGCTGTTTGCGCTGCTGATCGGTGAGGTTGCACATGACCAGCAGCACACCGAGCGGGCGTCGGGCGAGCATCGCGTCGAACCAGGGCTGTGGGGGTCGATGGGCCCCGCCCAGCTGCGAGAGCACCACGTTCACCCCCTCGGGGGCGGTGACCGCCTCGACCCCACGAATGATCTCCAGCGCCCAGTCCGAGCCGAACTCGTGGAACACCAGGTCGATCTGGCCGTCCCCGGTCGTACGCCGAGCGCGGCGTCGGTAGCGGTGCCGTTCCAGGCTCGCCTCGACGCGGGCTCTGGTCGCGGCCGCCACGTCCGAGCGGCCGTTGAGGACCTTGGACACCGTCGCCGAGGAGACGCCGACCTCCCGGGCGATGGTCGCGAGTGTCGTGGTGCCGAGCGCGGCCACCGAGCGGTTCTCAGTCATCGGCCCCTCTACCACCCGGCCCCGAAAATATCGGAGAACTTAGCATGCCCGGACCGAGCGCCGATGACATCAGTCGATGACTCGGGCGATGGCCACCGAGGGCAGGCAATCGCTTACCCGCACTACAGTGCCAGTGGCGTAGGCGGATTTCCAGGCCTTGACATCGATTTATCGACACACTTAGGTTCCCGACACAAGCTTCGAGCTGATTTCCGAAAATTTCGATGATCGCTGTTGCTCCGCAGCAACAGGTGGAGCCGTCGGGACGACCTCCCGGACGCGACCGGAGGGGCGCATGACAAGCCAGCTGTCCGTCGACGATCCACCAGCGCCACCGCTTCCGGGCGCACCGCCTCCGGGCGTGCCCCGTGCGGCGCGGCGGACCTGGCGGCGGGCGCTGCGGCGGGACTGGCAGCTGTACTCCCTGGCGATCCTGCCGCTGCTGTTCTTCCTGATCTTCCGGTACCTGCCGATGCTCGGCAACGTCATCGCCTTCCGCCGGTTCCAGCCCGGCGGCAACATCTTCGGCGAGTACTGGGTGGGCCTGCGGTACTTCAAGATGTTCCTGAACGATCCGACGTTCTGGAACGTCTTCACCAACACGCTGGCGCTGGGCGCGTTGACGTTGCTGTTCTGCTTCCCGCTGCCGATCGTGCTGGCGCTGCTGCTCAACGAGGTACGCGCCGGCCGACTCAAGCGGTTCGTGCAGTCGGTGTCGTACCTGCCGCACTTCCTGTCCATCGTGATCGTGGCGGCCATGGTCATGCAGCTGCTGTCCATGGACGGCACGATCAACCAGCTGGTCCACGCGGGCGGCGGTGAGGCGATCCCGTTCCTGCAACGGCCCGAGTGGTTCCGCACCATCTACGTCTCCTCCGAGGTCTGGCAGACCGTCGGCTGGGGCACCATCCTCTACCTGGCCGCGCTCACCACCATCGACGACGACCTGTACGAGGCGGCCCGCATCGACGGGGCCAACCGCTGGCGGCAGACCTGGCACGTGACGCTGCCGGGGATCCGGCCGACCATGGTCACCCTGCTGATCCTCAACATCGGCACGTTCATGGCGGTCGGGTTCGAGAAGATCCTGCTGCTGTACAACCCGCTGACCTATCCGACCGCCGACGTCATATCCACGTACCTATTCCGGGTCGGCTTCACGTCCAGCAACTTCAGCTACGCGGCCGCGATCGGGCTGTTCGAGGCGGTGATCGGGCTGATCCTGGTGCTGTCGGCGAACCTGATCGCCCGCCGTACGGTGGGGACGAGCCTGTGGTGACCGCCGAGGCAGCCGAGCCGGCCACCGCACCCGCGCCCACGCCTCGGCGACGACGGCGCGGCATCCGGCAGACCCGCGGTTACCGGGCGTTCCAGGTGGTCAACGCGATCATCCTGACCGCCGTGGTGGTGGTGACGCTGTACCCGTTCGTCAACATCGTGGCCCGGTCCATGAGCCACGAGGCGTACATCATCGCCGGCCAGGTGAACCTGGTGCCGCGCGGGTTCACCCTGGACACGTACCAGTTGGTGCTCTCCGACTCGATGTTCTGGACCAACTACCGCAACACGGTGTTCTACACGGTCACCGCCACGCTCATCTCGATCGTGATGACCACCTGCTACGCGTACGTGTTGTCCAAGAAGGACCTCAAGGGACGCAGCGCGCTGGTCGGCATCGCGGTGTTCACGATGTTCTTCACCGGCGGGCTGATCCCCAACTACGTGCTGGTCACCAGCCTCGGGTTGAAGAACAGCGTCTGGGCCATCGCGCTGCCGAACGCGATAAACGTGTTCAACCTGCTGGTGATGAAGGCGTTCTTCGAGAGCCTGCCGAACGACCTGGAGGAAGCCGCCGCGGTCGACGGGCTCAACACGTACGGCATCCTGTGGCGGATCGTGCTGCCGTTGTCGAAGGCCATCGTCGCCACGATGGTGCTGTTCTACGCGGTGGCCTTCTGGAACTCCTGGTTCGCCGCCTTCCTCTACCTGGACCGGCAGGAGCTGTGGCCGGTCACCATCTACCTGCGCAACCTGATCGCGGGGGCCACCGGCGCGGAGAACATCGGCGCCATCTCCGAGGCCAACGAGGTGCAGGCCGAGGCGACCCTCAAGGCCGTGACGATCGTGCTCACCACCCTGCCCATCCTGCTGGTCTATCCCTTCGTCCAGCGGTACTTCGTCCGCGGCATCATGCTCGGCGCGGTGAAGGGCTGAGCACGCAACACCACCCACCCTCCCACCACCAGATCCGAAAGGACCCGCCATGTTCCGCAGATCGTGGCGTCACACAGCGGCGGTGGCCACCGTCGCGCTGCTCGCCCTTTCCAGCGTCACCGCCTGTGGCGACGACTCGTCCGACGCGCAGGACCTGTCGGAGAACCGGGCCGGCGCGATGGAGAACTACGCCGCCGGTACGCAGTTCAAGGCCACCGAGCCGCTCTCCTTCTCCGTCCTCTACAACAACCACCCGAACTACCCGCTCAAGAACGACTGGCTGTTCTGGAAGGAGCTGACGGCGCGCACAAACGTCACGCTCGACCCGGTCGCCGTGCCGTTGAGCGACTACAACCAGAAGCGCAGTCTGCTCATCGGGGCCGGTGACGCGCCGCTGCTCATCCCGAAGACGTACCCGCCGGACGTACACGCGTACGTCTCCTCGGGGGCGATCCTGCCGGTCAGTGACTATCTCGATCTGATGCCGAACCTCAAGGACAAGATCGAGAAGTGGAACCTGAAGCCTGAGCTGGACACGCTGCGCCAGGCCGACGGCAAGTTCTATCTGTTGCCCGGCGTGCACGAGAAGCCGTGGCACGAATACTCCCTGGTGGTCCGTACCGACATCCTCGACGAGCTGGGCCTGGAGATCCCGAAGACCTGGGACGAGCTGTACACCGTGCTCAAGGCGATGAAGGCGAAGTACCCGGACGTCTACCCGTTCTCCGACCGGTACAGCCAGCCCAACCCGGCCGGCAACCTGCTCAACCTGCTGGCCGTGTCGCACGGTCTGGAGGGCGCGGGCTGGAACTTCCAGCACGTCAGCTGGAACGCCGGCGCGCAGAAGTTCGAGTACACCGCCGCCACCGAGCACTACCGGCACATCCTGGAGTACCTGAACAAGCTGGTCGCCGAGAAGCTGCTCGACCCGGAGAGCTTCACCCAGACCGACGACCTCGCCCGGCAGAAGCTGGCCAACAGCAAGTCCTTCGTGATCAGCGGCAACGCCCAGGCCCTGGTGAACGACTACCGGCCGGACCTGGCGGCGACCAACCCGAAGGCGAAGATCACCAAGATTCCGCTGCCGGTCGGTCCGGCCGGAGAGATCAACCCGGCCAGCCGGCTGGAGAACGGCATGATGATCTCCTCGAAGGCCCGTGACAGCAAGAACTTCGTGGCGATGATGCAGTTCGTCGACTGGCTCTGGTACTCCGACGAGGGGCAGATGTTCGCCCGCTGGGGCGTGGAGGGCACCACCTACGTCAAGGACGCCGCCGGCAAGGCCGGCCTCGCCGAGGACGTCGACATGATCGGCCTCAACCCGGGCGCACCCAAGCACCTGCAGAAGGACTTCGGCTTCGCCAACGGGGTGTTCGCCTACGGCGGCAAGCCGGAACTGGTGCAGGCGTTCTTCTCCGCCGAGGAGCAGGAGTTCCAGAAGGTGATGAACGCCCGTACGCCGAAGTCGCCGCCGCCGCCGTACCCGCTGACCGACGAGGAGCGCGAGCAGGTGTCGCTCTGGGAGACCCCGCTCAAGGACCACGTCTACCAGGCGACGTTGCAGTTCGCCCTCGGCCAGCGTGACCTCGCCCAGTGGGACGCCTACGTCACCGAGCTGAAGAGCAAGAACATGGACGCCTACCTGGACACGGTCAACAAGGCGTACGAGCGCTACCGCGACGAGCACAACTGATGTCGGGGGCCGGTCCGGTTCCGGTGGGCAGCGGACCGGCCCCGCATCACCGGACGATGAGGACACCGATGCGCATCACCCTCGCCGCGCACCCCCGCGGCCGGATCGTCACGGCGGGGTCGTCGTGAGTACGGCGACCCGACGCGAGTTCGGTGCGGGACCGCTGTCGCGGGTGGCCGCGCTGGTCTACACGCTGTTGGTGGTCGAGGTGTTGCTGCTGGTCTGCGCCGCCCCCGGACTCGTCGCGTTGTTCGCCCTGGAACGGCACATGAGCAACCTGCCGCTGGTCGCCGTCTGCGCGGTGCCGCTCGGCCCGGCCCTGTCCGCCGCCCTGTACGCCCTGCACCATCAGCGTCTCGACCTGACCGAGCTGCACCCGGCCCGGCTGTTCTGGCGCGGCTACCGGGTGAACCTGGTGGGATCGCTGCTGGTCTGGGTGCCGATGCTGATGTGGCTGGCCCTGCTCGCGATCAACCTGGTCAACCTGACGGCGGTCGGGCTGCCCCGCTGGTGGGTGGTGCCGCTGCTGCTGGTTGCCGCCGGGGTGGCCGTGGTCGGGGTCAACGCGCTGGTGATCACCTCGCTGTTCGCCTTCCGGCTGCGCGACGTGCTCCGGCTGGCCGGGTACTTCGTGCTGCGTACCCCTGCGGTGGCGGTGGGCACCGCGTTGCTGCTGGTCGCGGCGGTGGTGTTGACCCTGGTCACCTCGGAGGCCGCGCTCGCCGCGCTGGGTTCGGTGCTGGCCCTGGCCCTGGTCCGCGGCGGTGAGCCGATGACCAGCGTCATCCGCCAGGAGTTCACCCGGGCGGACGGCGACTGATCACTGGACGGGCCCGGCAGCGACCTGCCGGAGCGCGGCGATCGCGATGCGCACCGCCGGAGTGTGCTCGACGGCGTCGTGGATCACCAGGTGGATCGACCGGACCGGGGTCGGACGGAGCAGCCCGACCCGGGTCACGCCGTCGGGCAGCCGCACCGCGCCGAGCGCGGGAAGCACCGTGGGACCGATGCCGGCCTCGACGAACGCCAGTGCGGTCGGGTAGTCGTGCGCCTCCACACCGAAGGTCGGGGTGAACCCGGCCGCGGTGCAGGCCTCGATGAGGTTGGCCCGGCACCAGCCGCGGGCGAAGTCGTTGTCCACCCAGCGCTCCTCGGCGAGGGCGGCCAACTCCACCTCCTGCTGGTCGGCGAAGCGGTGACCGGCCGGCAACACCGCCACGTACGGGTCGTCGACGAGGTGGTGGGCGGTGAAGCCGGAGCCGGGCTCGAAGCCGCGGGGCGCGACCACCACCTGGAGGTCGGCGCGTTCCTCCCGGGTGCTGGGGATCTCCTCACGCAACTCCAGGTTGAGCCGTACCCCGGGCAGTTCGGTGCCGATCCGGCGCACCACGTACGGCATCCACGCGGCACCGACGGAGGCGAAGTAGGCGATGGTGAGCACGCCGGTGCGGCCGGCGCGCAGGTCCGCGATCAGTGACTCGGCCTCGCCGACGCGGGCGAGCAGCCGATCCGCCTCGGCGGCGAGGGCATGCCCGGCGGCGGTCGGTCGCATGCCGCGACCGGCTCGGGCGAACAGGGCGAGGCCGGTCTCGCGTTGCAGCGCGGTGAGGTGCTGGCTGACGGCGGAGGGGGTGTAGCCCAGGTTGGCGGCGGCGGCCTGCACCGACCCGGAGGCGACGACGGAGCGGAAGATCCGGAGGCGATGAACGTCGAGCACCGGACAACTATAAAGCAGGACTTAATCGTCGTGAAGAAATCGTCGCTGGTACTGAACTGTCGACGGGACCAGAATCGGCCCTATGACCAGTCTGGAGATGACCGCCCCCACCGGGGCCCACGTCGAGCGCGCGACGCCGCCCGCCCCGCCGGCCGGGGCAGGTCGCTCCTGGCCGGTCATCGCCGCCGCCGGGACCACGGTGCTGCTCTGGGCGTCGGCCTTCGTCGGCATCAGATTCGCCGGGCACGACTACTCCCCCGGCGCCATGGCACTGGGCCGGATGCTGGCGGCGTCCGTCGCGCTGAGCGGGTTCGTGGCGCTGACCGCCCGACGTCGGCGATCCACCGTACCGGCCCGCACCCGCCGGCCGCGGGGCGCGACCCTGGGACTCGTCGCGGTCTGGGGCGTTGCCTGGTTCGGCGGTTACAACGTGGCGCTCAACGGCGCGGAGCGGCTGGTCGACGCCGGCACCGCGGCGCTGCTGGTGGCGGTCGCCCCCATCCTGGTCGCGGTGGCCGCGACCCTGGTGCTGGGTGAGCGGCTGACCGGTCGGCTCGGCGTCGGGGTGGCGGTGGCCTTCGTCGGCGTGGCCCTGATCGCGGCCACCGGCTTCACCGGGCACGTCGATCAGCTCGGCGTGGCGCTGGCGGTGCTCGCCGCCGTGCTGTACGCCTTCGGCGTGCTCCTGCAGAAGCGCCTGCTGGCCCGGGTGGACGCGGTGACGATGACCTGGCTCGGCGCGCTGGCCGGCACGATCGCCCTGCTGCCGTTCGCGCCCGCGCTGCTCGGCGAACTCGCCGCCGCGCCGACGTCAGCCACCCTGGGCATGCTCTACCTGGGCGTGTTCCCGACCGCGATCGGCTTCCTCACCTGGGGTTACGTGCTGTCGCGCTGGACTGCCGGGCGCACCACCGCGGCCACCTACCTGGTGCCGCCGGTGACCGTCGCACTGTCCTGGATGCTGCTGAGCGAGGTGCCGGCACTGCTCGCTCTGCTGGGCGGCGTGCTCTGCCTGGCCGGCGTGGTCCTCGCCACCCGCCGCTGACGGGCCGGGGGCGGCGGGCACGACCCACCGCCCCGGCAGGTCAGTTGTTGTTCGGGTTCTGCATGTCCGCGATCATCTTGGCCAGGTCGAGGGTCTCCGCGTCCGGCGGCGTCTCGACGGTCACCGGCTTGCCGTAGTCGGTGTAGTCGATCGTCAGGTCGCTCATCGCACCCATCACCACGCTCACCCGCCGCGGCCGGTACTGCTCGTCGACCCAGAGGTCGATCTTGATCTCCTTGACGCCCTGCTCGGTCAACTGCCCTTCGACGGCCGAACGCAGCTTGGCATCGACCTGTTCGAGGTAGTCCGCCAACTGCGTGGTCACGGTGTAGTGGACGGTACGGGTGCCGTCCACCGTCTCCTCGCCGACGACCGTGACGCCCTCACTGGCGAGCAGCGTCTTGACCTGCTTGGTCGGGTCGACGTCGTCCAACTGCTTGCTGAACTCCAGGCCCTGCTGCCCGCCGCCCGCGGCAGGGTCCATCTTCATCCAGCTCTTGCCGTCCATGCTGTCCCGCTGGTCCGCCGGGACCTCGACGAAGATCACCCCGTCGATGATCCGGACCGTGACGGTCTGGTTCTCCGAACCGGTGGTGGTCAGCTCGGCCTTGATCGGGTCGCGCAGCTCCACCGCGCCCGTCATCGAGATCTTCTCGCCGCCCACACTGCCCTGCACGGTCAGGGTCACCGAGTCGCTCTTCTCGGTGGCCTCGACCGTCTTCTGCAACGAGCCCTTGAGATCGGTGGCGAGCAGTTCCAGCGCGCTGGACCTGGCCGGCGCGTCGGCGCCCGCGTCGGACTTCGTGTCGCCGCAAGCGGTCAACACTGCGGCCGCGACGACGGAGACCGCCAACACCGCGGGCCTCTTCCACACTGACATGCAACAGCCTCTTTCCCGGATTCGTCTGGCTTTGTACGGGCGATCGAAGGAACACGCTATGCCAGGCGGTCAAGGAAACGGCTGCGCCGGCCGGGCGGGCGCTCAGTGCAGCATCCGGCCCTGGGCGTCGGGGATGCCGGATTTGCGGTGGAAGTAGGCGTTGACCTGGTCACGCCACTCCCGCGCGCAGCGCAACTGCTCGGCCAGCCGCTCGGTGACCCGGGCGTGCACCGCCGGGTCGACCAGCCGGGCGAGCCATTCCCAGCGCCGGCACATCGCCTCGACCTCGCGTACGCCCTCGAAGTGGGTGTCGTAGATGTGCTGGATGACGGTGCTGCCGCTGTGCAGCAGGTGGCCGTAGGGCACGTGGTGGAAGAAGAGCAGCAGCTCGTCGGGGCAGGTCTCGACCGACTCGTACCGCTCGGCGAAGGGTGGCGGGTACTGGCCGGTGAAGCCGGTGCCGGTGGCGCGGGTACGGTCCACACCGACGCCGTCCCGGTCGGCGAAGTGGTACGTGCCCCACGGGGTGTACTCGTACCCGTCGACGTCGGGGCCGTAGTGGTGACCGGGTCGGACCATGAAGCCGACGCCGAGCGGCGCGGTGTAGCGCTCGTAGGTGCGCCACGAGTCGTCCATGATCTCGTGCAGGGTGCGGCGCAGCAGGTCCGGATCGACGCGGGTGTCCGGGGCGAAGGTCAGGTCGATCCACTCGTCGAGCACCGCCTGCGGGCCCAGCCGGGGGTTCCAGCAGAGCCGGCCGAAGGCGTACAGGTTGGCCTGGGCCAGCGGGTGCCCGGTCCAGAACCGGTCGTCACCCACATTGGAGACGGCGACCAGGCCACCGCCGTCGGCCGCCACGTCGGCGACGGTACGCCCGTCGTCGCCCCAGGGGGCGAACCGCAGGATCTCGCTCCACCAGGGCGCCAGGTAGCAGACGTGACGCTGCTGACCGGTGTACTCCTGGGTGACCTGGAACTCCACCGCCAGCCGGGTGCCGGGCATCGCGGCGATCACCGGGGAGACCGGTTCGCGGGTCTGGAAGTCCATCGGCCCGTGCTTGACCTGCACGATGACGTTGTCCCGGAACCGGCCGTCCAGCGGCGCGAAGTGGTCGTACGCGGCACGGGCCCGGTCGGTCGAGCGGTCCCGCCAGTCCTGCCGGTGGTTGTAGACGAAGGCCCGCCAGTGCACCACACCGCCGTACGATGCCAGCGCCTCGGCCAGCAGGTTCGCCCCGTCGGCGTGGTCGCGGCCGTAGCTGAACGGGCCCGGTTGGCCCTCCGAGTCGGCCTTGACCAGGTAGCCGCCGAAGTCGGGGATGCGGGCGTACACCCGAGCGGTGGTCTCGGCCCACCAGTCACGCACCGCCGGGTCGAGCGGATCGGCGGTGGGCAGGCCGCCGAGCACCACCGGGGCGGCGAAGGTCACCGCCAGGTGCACCCGGATGGCGTACGGGCGCAGCAGGTCGGCCAGCTCGGCGACGTCGTCGAGGCGCTCGGTCAGCAGCCGTGCCTCGGTGGCGTGCACGTTGACGTTGTTCACCGACACGGCGTTGATCCCGCAGGCGGCCAGCAGCCGGGCGTACGCGGTGACCCGGGCCCGGTCCCCACGGGGCCGACCGTCCCGCCAGAAGATCGAGCCGCCGGCGTAGCCGCGCTCGACCTGCCCCATTACCGGATGCACGTCGACGTTGTCCCAGTGATCCAGCATCCGCCGGGCCATGGCCGGACGATGTACCCGGACGGGGTGTGTCGGACCGAAACCGGCAGCTCCGAGCCGAACCAGCTCGAAGAGCCCGTAGAGCAGCCCGGCCGGCGCGTCGGCCAGCACCACGGTCACCCCGGCGTGCCGCGCCACCACGAACCCCTCGGCACCGAGCGATTCGCCGACCTGCGCCGTCGCGGTGTCGAGCTGCGCCTTCGCGGCGGCGACAGCGGTGGTGGCGAGCGTCCCGGACGTCTGCGGCGGGCCGGGCTCGGGGGTGGGTGGGCTGTCGGGGGGCGGTGCGCCGGTCAGTGCGAGCACCAGGTCCGCCGGTGGCAGGTCGGCATCGGTGGGGTTCCGCCACACCGCGCCGCCGTACCGGTGGGTGGCCCGCTCGACCTCGGCCTGGACGGTGTCGACGAGGGTCCCCTCCCCGCGGACCAGGATGCGGCGGACGCCGATGGCGCGCCACGCCTCGTCCGGCAGCCACGCGGGATGGACGTCGGTCGGATCGGGGGTGCTCATCCGCACCTGGTCGCGGTGCCGTCGCATTGCGCAGATCGTAACGATATTCCTGAATGCGTCAAGGTCCTTCCGGAAGATCCGGCATGCCGGTGACCGCCCTCGGCCGCCGTTTGCTGGGCCGCTGTGCGGGTACACGCCGCATCCGCAGCGAGAAGGGGGCCGGCCAGGTGGACGACAACGAGTTCATCGATTCCGTGGCGAGCCGTACCGGGGCGTCGGCCGAGCAGGCGACCGCCATCGCGCGGGCCACGCTGACCACCCTGGCCGAGCGGATCGACGGCGGGCAGGCCCGGGACCTCGCCGACCAGCTTCCCGAAGGGCTGCGGGCGTACACGTTCGCCCCGCACGAGGACGCCGAGCGGTTCGGGCTGGACGTGTTCGTGCAGCGCGTCGGCGGGCGGGCCGACGTCGACCCGGAACTGGCCGAGGCGGGCATCCGGGCGGTTCTCGACACCATCCGCGCCGCCACCACCGCCGACGAGTACGACGACGTGATCGCGCACCTGCCGGCCGAACTGTGGCAGGTGGCCGACCCGGTCCCGCCGTACGACGGGTGACCGGTAGCGGGTCAGGCGTCGGCGACGGCCGGCTCCAGGTAGACCGGCAGGTGGTCGCCGGCCTGGGCGACGAACATGGCGACCTCGTACGCCATGTCGCCGACCTCGGCCTCGGCGTCGATGCCGACGGTGAGGATGGCCCCGTTGCCGGTGGTGGCGTGGAACAGGAAGGCTCGCGACATGTGGATGACCACCTGGTGCAGTTCGCCCTCGCCGCACACCCGGGCGGCGGCGGTGCCCAACGCCTGAAGCCCACAGACCATGCTGGACAACTGCTCGGCCAGTTCACCGTCGATGCCCCGGGATGTGCCCAGCATGATGCCGTCCGGCGAGAGCACCACCGCGAACTGGGCGCCCGGCACCCGGTCGACCAGGTCGTCCAGTGCACGACCCAGGTTGTCGGCGATCAGGGCAGAGGGCATAGGGCTGTCCTTCCTTTCGGCAGCGACTACCGACGGTGCGCTCGTCGTTCGGTTCTTCTAACGTACGATGACCGACTCGCTGCGGATCAGCCGGGGCGGACGGATTCGTCCCGATGGTCCGTCTTCCCTGCCCACCGGCTCGAAGGGCACTTCCGCTACGCCAGGCCGCGTACCCCGGTCAGGCCGGGCACCGCGAGCCGACCCAGTTCCCTGCCGCTGGTCGAGTCGTGCCAGCTCAACGCGGTGGGCCCGGCCACGTAGAACCGGCTGCCGTCGCGGCTGAGCAGGAGCCCGGTGATCCGCTCCCCCGTCGTCAACTCGACGCCGCCACCGAGGTCGGCGAGGGCGCAGACGACGACGGAGGCTCCGGCGGCGACGAACAACCGGTCACCGTCGGTCACCGCGTACGCCGATCCGGCACCGCTGGAGATCGCGACCGTGCGGCGTACGGTCAACTCCTCGGTGCTGATGTCCGCGACGATTCCCGAGTTGACGTCGACCACCAGCAGTCGGGTGCCGTCCGGGGTGATCGCCATGGCATGGCCCTCGGCCGGCCCGTGCCCGAACGGGTGCGGCAGATCCACGCAGTACGCCCACCGCTGCTCCAGGTGCAGGGTGTGCACGAAGGCGTGCACGTCGCTGCCCGGTCGCCCGCTGATCCGGTCCCGGGTGTGCTGATGGTCGGGCTGGTGGGTGTAGAGCGTGTAGAGCACCTGACGGTTCGGGGCGAGCACCGCCTGCCGTCCGTCGCCGCGCATCTCCTCCTCCGCGCCGGGCGGGATCAGCCCCTTGTCGCGGGTGACCAGCGGGCCGGGTTCGCCGGTGGTGAGGTCGACGACGCGGACCCGGTACCGGTCCGGCGCGTCCGGCGGCAACCATTCGAGGACGAAGAGGCCGGCGAGGTCGCCGGTGAACGCCTCCGGGACGAAGTTGCCCGGCAGCCGCAGCCGCTGCCGGACGCCACCGGCGTCGGCGTCGGCGATCAGCACGGGAGTGACCTCCCGCCCGGCGGGGCGTTCCTTGGTGACGCTCACCTCCTCGGTGGTCAGCGCCACCCGCGTACCGTCGGTGGAGACGGTCTGCGGCACCCACCGACCCGGCAGCCGGACCCGGTCCGAGGCGTTGCCGGTGGCGGCGTCGATCCGCCAGAGGGCGGTGTCGGCGCCGTCCGGGGCGGTGGCATGGATGGTCTTCCCGTCGGCGGTGGCCACCGCGTGCGGGATCGTCTGCGGGTTGCCGCCGCCCAGCACGGCGAGCCCGCCGTCGACCTCGACGATCAGAGCATCGGGCAGCCGGGGTGCGGAGGCCGGCGCGGCCGGGCTGCGTGCCCCTTCGCAGCCGGCCAGCGTCACGGCACCCGCGCCGGCCAACGCGGTCAGCAGGGTGCGCCGGGAGATCATCGTCTTCGTCGTCATGCCCGGGTGACACCGCTCACCCGAACCAGGTTCCGCCGGGATGGAACCCCGGCCGCACCGGTGGTGTCATGACAGTGATCCCACCGGAGGTACCACTGGACGACGAGGAGTTCGTCACCCGCGCGCAGGCAGGTGACCGGGAGGCGTACGAGTTCCTGGTCGCCCGGCACACCGCGTCCGCGTACCGGACCGCGGTGCTGCTCGGCGCGGGATCGGATGCGGAGGACGTCATCCAGGAGGCGTTCGTGAAGGCGTACCGGAAGCTCTCCCGCTATCGCGGGGAGTCGTCCTTCCGCTCGTGGCTCCTGGCGATCGTGGCCAACGAGACCCGCAACCTGCACCGGTCGCGGGACCGGCGCCACGGCCTGGTGTTGCGGGCGGCGCGGTGGGTGTCCTCGGCGTCGGAGGTCGCCGAGGACGACGCCGTCGGCGGGGTCCTCGCCGGGGAGCGCCGGGCCGCGCTGGTACGGGCACTGCGGTCGCTGCCGGCCAAGGACCGCGAGGTGATCGTCTGCCGGTACTTCCTCGACCTGAGCGAGGAGGAGACCGTCACGATGCTGGGCTGGCCCCGGGGCACGGTGAAGTCACGGACATCCCGGGCCCTGGTGAAGCTGCGCGGGCTGCTCGCCACCGAGAAGGCCAGCCGGCATGGATGACCTGGAACGGGAGCTGCGCGAGCTGTCCACGTGGCTGGAGACACCCGAGCCGCCCGACGTGACGGCCCGGGTCCGCGCCCGCCTCGCCGCCGAGCCGCCGCGCGCTCCGGCACGCCCTCGGTGGTGGCGGTGGCGGTACGCGGTCGCCGCGGCGCTGGCCGCCCTGCTGGTCGCGGTGCTTCCGCCGGGCCGGGCCGCACTCGCCGACGCGGTGGCGGGGCTGCTGCGCTTCGCCGGGATCACCATCAGCACGTCGTCCGCGCCGGTCCCGCCGACCGGCACCCCGTCGCCGCTGCCCGCGCAGCGTCCGGCCGAGCTGGACGAGGCGCAGCGGGCGGTGCGGTTCCCGATCCGGGTACCGGCCAAACTGGGCCCGCCCGAGCGGGTGCTGGTGGCCGATCCCGACGGCACCGGCGGCCACCGGGTGGCGACCCTGCTCTACCGGGACGGCGAGCTACGCCTCGACGCGTTCGACGGCCGGCTCAATCCGGTCTTCTTCAAGGAGGCCGGTGCGGTCGGGGCGGAGTGGACCCAGGTCGGCGGTCAGCAGGCAATCTGGGTCGGCGGCCCGCACCCGGTGTCGTACGTGGACCGGGCCGGCACGGTCCGGCAGGAGAGCGCCCGGCTCGCCGCCGCGACCCTGATCTGGGAGGAAGCTGGGGTGACCTACCGCCTCGAAGGCCGGCTGACCATGGCCGAGGCGGTCGAGATCGCGGCTTCGCTGCGGTAGTGAGGAGCAGCCGGGGGCAGCCGTGCCACACCATGGCCTCGCTGCCATCGGCCCCGGTATCGGTGTCGCCCTGACTCGACCGCCCGCAGGGATCACCGCTCCGACCTTGGAATGCGCCGTGACGTCTGATTCGAGTACGGGCCGAGGCGCAGTACAGCCGCCTACCCCAGCGCCAACGCCCGCGACGACCGATCTTGGACAGTTACCGTTCTCAGAGAACGACAACTGTCCAAGATCCACCGCGTCGTCCCGATAGGGAGCGCGGGGTGCCGCAACTGAGGGGCTGGGCGGACGTCACGATACAAGCCCACCTCGGACACCACGACCTCGTCAACCTCGCTCGCCCCTGGCTGACCTGGAGCAGGTGTCGGCGGATCCGACGCATTTACTTTTAACAAAGTTAACGATAGCCTCCGATTCCATCGATGAGGAGGCATGCCATGCGACGCCGTCCCGTGTCATCCGCCCTGCTGGCCACCGCCGCCCTGGTCGCCGCCGTCGCGGCGCTACCTGCCGCCGGCAACTTCGCCGCCACCCCCACCACCGCCGCCGCCCAGTTCGCCGCCCTCGCCGCCTGCACGGCACCCGCCTGGGCCGAGGGCAACACCTACCAGGCCGGCAGCCGGGTCACCTACGCCGGCCGCACCTACCAGGCCCTGGTGACCCACACCGCGCACGTCGGCGCCGGCTGGAACCCGGCGGCCACCCCGACACTCTGGACCGACCTCGGCCCCTGCGACGGCGCCCCGTCCCCCACCCCGACCCCGTCCCCCACCCCGACCCGGACGCCGACCCCGTCGCCCACCCCCACCCCGCCACCCACCACGACTCCCCCGCCGGGCTCGGACACCTGCCCGCTCAAACCGAAGCCGACCGGCAAGGTGCTCCAGGGCTACTGGGAGAACTGGGACGGCGCGGCCAACGGCGTACACCCGCCACTGGGCTGGATCCCGATCACCGACTCGCGCATCCCCGCCCACGGCTACAACGTCATCAACACCGCGTTCCCGGTGATCCGCGCCGACGGCACCGTACTCTGGCAGGACGGCATGGACGCCACCGTCAAGGTGCCCACCCCCGCCGAGATGTGCCGGGCCAAGGCATCCGGGCTGACCATCCTGATGTCGATCGGCGGCGCCACCGCCGGCATCGACCTCAGCTCCACCGCGGTCGCCGACCGGTTCGTCGCCACCATCGTGCCGATCCTCAAGCGGTACAACTTCGACGGCATCGACATCGACATCGAGACCGGGCTCACCGGCAGCGGCAACATCAACCAGCTCTCCACCTCGCAGGCCAACCTGATCCGCATCATCGACGGCGTCCTGGCCCAGATGCCGGCCGGCTTCGGCCTCACCATGGCCCCGGAAACCGCGTACGTGACCGGCGGCAGCGTCGTGTACGGCTCGATCTGGGGCTCGTACCTGCCCATCATCAAGAAGTACGCCGACAACGGCCGGCTCTGGTGGCTGAACATGCAGTACTACAACGGCAGCATGTACGACTGCTCCGGCAACTCGTACGCGGCCGGCACCGTGCAGGGCTTCGTCGCCCAGACCAACTGCCTCAACACCGGCCTGGTCATCCAGGGCACCACCATCCGCGTCCCCTACGACAAGCAGGTCCCCGGCCTGCCGGCCCAGGTCGGCGCGGGCGGCGGGTACATGGCACCGTCGGCCGTGGCGCAGGCGTGGAACACCTACAACGGCAGCCTCAAGGGCCTGATGACCTGGTCGATCAACTGGGACGGGTCGAAGGGCTGGACGTTCGGCGACAACGTCAAGGCGCTACAGCGCCGTTGACCGGGCGATACTCGGGCGGCCGGCGGTACTGGTCCCACCGGCCGTCCGACGATCCGTCCTCTGAGTCATGTCCACCGAGGTACTCAGCGCACACCACGGTCAACTGGACCGGAGAGCCCTACCGCCCTCTGACGCCGGGGCCCTGGGCCAAACAGATCACCACCGCGTTCAACCGGATCGCGGCTATCCCCGCCCCTGGCTGACCAGCACAGCCGCTGCCCCAACAACCGGAGCAACCCAGGAGACCACGCCCACCGCCGCGACAGACGGCCCACCACCATGCCCGAAACCGCAACCGCATCGATCAACAGCGATCAAGCGCGCCGGGCCGAAGGAGCGGACATCAGGCGTGAATCATCGAGGCTAACTGGAAGTCTGCTTTCGGAGTTGAGTCTCCACCGAATCCATCATTCGCTGTATTCCACCCAGCGATGCAGGCCCGCGCTGCAGCTTGGCCTTATTCAGTTCGTCGCGGACGCGCCTACGGATGATGTGCTCGTCGAGACCTTCATGCGCCTCACGCAACTCGTCGGCGCGCGTGATTAGATCTTTCGGAAAAAAGGCATAACGGGAGATGTCAGTGACAATTGGCAAGCTTGTCCAAAGCTCGCGCTCTATCGCAGTCCTCAAAGGGCCGATTCGAAGGTACTGCGACATGAAGTCGGGTGAGATGGCGGGCGAGGCCGGAGCATCTCTACCCAAGCGAGAAGCGAGCTTTTGATGCAAGTCAAGCGCGATTCTGTCCAGGGTAAGCCACCAGGAGCGATAGCCCAGGGGATTAATAGAAGTCTTCTTGCGTAACTGGATTATACCGACGGAGTTTTCAACATCATGGGCCACAAGCCTCATCCGTGTGGGCGTGTCCAACTCTTCGGCACCAGGAGATACACGTCGCTTTTCGTGAGCCTCGTGCCATATCTCCTGAACCGCTGCCCGAAGTTCCGTCGGCGCCGTGTCCGCCTCTGCGAGCAGGTTGCGGCGTTCCACGCCATACGTCTCATACAGGTACTGCCGAATATCTTCTTCCGGGCTCACTGCACCGCGGAACCGCTCTGCCCAATTCGTGAACCCACTTCGCGCACGCCCCGAAAGAGTGTAGGCCGTCGCAAGGAATGGAACATTCCGCCGCCACTCGCGGGTTCCAGTTCTGGTAAAGGCCACACATCGATTGATGTGCCGCTCCACTTCTTCCACTACACCGTCGGTGACGAAGAGGCGCAATCCCGCGTCTTTCGCAGCCCTAATTAACGCGGTGTAGTGGCGCTCGCCAGGGTCATCTAACAGCGTCTCCGCAAACAGAGGCAAGATCGCTGAGGTGTCTAGCCAAAGATCGCCGCCCGAGAACATGGATACGACTACCTTTTGCACATCAGGCGCCTGACGCAGGAATGCAAACATCGTATATGCGTCTGCAAGTCGGTGCAGGTACAGGCGAATTCTAGGAGATGGCCGCTCCAAGACTTCAATTGTTGCTGCCGCCACCTGGGTGTCGGTGAGAAGTCTTCCGCTGGAGCGACTCAGTTCGCGGACCGCAGCTTTGGCGAAAGCTTCCCCCCTCCTAAGAAGGACGCTCTCCAATGCAACCCGCAGATCCGTTCCTACCTGATCCGCTTTCCCGTCATTCAAATGCAGCCCCGGCAGCGAGGCTCTAACAGCCGAAACCAACCGGCTTTCCAACTCATTCTGCAGAAGTAGGTACTCTGCGGCTCGCTGCTTGACCGCCTCGCGCTGCTCCCCGGTTAGAAAGTACTCGTTAGTCTTGCCGACCTGTTTAACCTGCCCATTACGCACGCTGAGTCTTTGAATCGCACCCAGAACCTGCTGAGCAATCTGTGTTTCAAAGCCCGCCGGAAGCAGGCGGGCGACTCTGGCGATGATCGCCTCACGCGTAAGGCGTGATTCGGAGGTCGTATCATACAATGCTGACAGAACGAGAGACTCGAAACAGGTCTTCGTTAGCCCCTTGTCCGATGCTTCATCATGAGCGTCTAAGACTAGATGCAGAAGAGCGATACGAGCTTCGCCATCGTTAAGGATAGGCGAGTAGTTTCGGATCCGCCGCTCCACAAGCAATGGATCGACCATTGTTCGCGACAGCTCAAGCGACGCCGCTTCTCGCTGGGGCGCCGTCAACTCCCGTTCGATGAACCACGACCGATCCCGAATGTCCACAAAGACCTGCTTCGACCTTCGGATCGTTCGGACGAGATCATCAGCAGCCGGGCCGATAATCTGGTTCGTCGCGTAGATTAGCTCCTGCACAGACGGGATCGTTTCACCGAGCCTGTCTACAGTTGCCGTGATTTTTCCCTTCCAATCGGTGGTCACCGAGTACTGCACCGCCACGACTGGATCTTCGCCGACTCGGTACAGTTGACCATCCCGACCACGGTCTCCAGCTGGTGCTGCCGTAGTCCGGAGACTCGGGTACTCGACAGCCAGAAATTCGGCAGCGAAGCGTTCGAAGACCAGCCAATCGCCAGGTCCGAGCCGCTCCAGGGCTAGCGCAAGTCGATCGCCAGGCATGCGGACGATGCTATGCCTCCTCCTCCCCATAATGCGACCCCCTAAGTGTCATCCGGTCAGGCCAGGCAGAAGACCCTGATGCGAAACGAGCGAGTTCAACGTCGGTAACCGAGCACTTCTCTGGCAGACGGACGGCGGAGCGACGCACCTACGAATGATGAGCGCTACGCTGCGTGACACTCTGCACCGCACTGAGCACAACCCTGCTCGGCTGGGCCGCGCACTCATGCAGGCACAGCTGACCTCAATCAACCCTTACACATCTTACGTCCGCTTTGGGGCAGCTAGGTGGCACTACTCCTCAGACGGGCGAGTTCTGTCGGAGACGGTACCGAGCAGTCGCGGCGCCGCGTGCTGAGTGGTGCCGAGCCGCCGGAGCGGGTGTCACGCCAAGTCCACGTCGGTCACGGCCGGTGTTGTCGACCTCGCTCACTTGCGCGACGGCAGGCCGGGAGCCGCAAACCATTGGCGTAGGAGTGCGGTTTGCAGGTCCCGGTATTGCCGGGGTAAAGCCGGGGACTGCCGCCAGTGCGGGCATCAGCAACGGTCCAAATGGTGCCCTGGAACCACAGGCATCGGACTGTGCGGCCCGGCAGCTCTCCATCCGGTAGGGACAGTCGAGCAGGTTGCGATGTAGCGTCAGCTACTAGCGGGTGAGCAGGGTGAGGGTGTCCTCGAAGCTGCGGACGAGACTGGCGAGCACGGCACTCCCCTTAGCCTCGGCGGCGAGCGACGGTTGCCCGATCACTCCGGTTTCGGTGTAGGCCGCCAGACCGACCATCAGCAGATGCGGTCGTTCCGTGAGATGGTCGGCCTTGTCGAACTCGGTGCCAACAGTGTCTGGTGCGACATGCAGCAGGATCGACGTTTCGATCTCGCCGGCATGCATGTCGTCGTGGTTGGTGCTTCCCAACCCAGCGTCGTGGCGGGCCTGCTCCCAGTCCCGGCGTCCGGGAAACAGCGCCAGTCGCGGTCGGTCGATGTTGGCTTCCTGAACGACGTTGGAAAGCACGTAGTTGCCGCCGTGACCGTTGACCAGCACCAGCCGGTCGACGCCTTGGCGTCGCAGCGAAGCTTGGAGGTCCCTGATGATGGCGGTAAGGGTTGTCGAGCTGATGCTGACGGTTCCCCGCCATGCGGCGTGCTCATGGGAGCAGGAGATCGTCACCGGTGGCAGCAAGAACAGGTTGTAGTGCTCCGCCAACGCGGCGGCGATTGCGCTGGCGACGATGGTGTCCGTGGCGAGCGGTAGGTGTGAGCCGTGCTGCTCGAAGCTGCCGATGGGCAGGATAGCGACCTCCGCTTGGCGGCGCGACTCGTCGGCTGCCGTGGCGACCGTCCAAAGATCCACATTCATTTCCTGCCGTTGATATATGCGCCGAGGGCGTTTGTGGTGGCCTGCCCGGCAGCTGGGGCCGGGTGCGTTCGACGTGTTTACGCGTGAGCCAAGGTCAGGGTGCGAAGCTCCTCCAGGTACGAGGTGACCTGCTCATGTTTCGGATAGTCCTTGGACAACGTACTGGCCAGTTCCTGCGAGCACATCAGGAGGGACGGCAAGGACTTGCGGTCGCCTTCGAGGGCTTGCCGGCCATGCGACACCGCCGCCTCGACGTCTCCCTCCCGAGCGGCGGTGACGCCGAGTGTCACCCGCGCCACAGCGATCCGCATCGGCTTACGGGCGATCCCGTTCGGATCCGTAGACGAGCTGATGACCTCGTTGGCGTACATCTCCGCCAGACGGTTCTCACCCAGGATGCGGTAGCAATCCATGGCGTAGAAATCGAACTTCGCGGGGTCCACCATGAAGTGATGATCGATGTCGGCCGGATACGGTAGCGCCTCCAGCAATTGGCGGCCGTGGTCGAGGGCGGTTTCAACCTGTCGGCGATCACCCAGTCGAGCCCACGCCTTCGCCCGCTGCGCGGCGAGCTGCACTGCCGCGCCGTCTGTGGTAGCAATCTCCTTCCCGGCCTCGGCGGCAGCAATGGCACCTCGATAGTCACCCTGTGTCAGGGCATACCACGCGCGCATCTCATAGGCCCAGGCGGATATGGCGGCGTTGCCGGCCTCCATACCGAGTGACCCGGCGGCTCGACGGGTACCCTCTGCCGCCCTCCGATCGCCCATGTCGTACTCAAGGCAGCCGACCAGGAGGGCAACCCATCCGGCGAGCGACAGGACGTCCCGGTGCTGGGACAGCGTGAGGCGGCGGTCCATCAGGGACGTGATTCGCCGCAGCCATGACTGACCCTCTGCGTGCAACTGATCCGGGGGCATGTACGGGTACTCGCAGCAGAGGCGATCGGCGGTGACCCTCAGGGCGTCCAGGGTCGAAGGAGAGACGTCGGACGCCTGCACCCTCGCCACGATCTCCAGGGTTCCCATGCCGGAACCCTCAAGCAGTGCGCGATCGGCTTCGCCGGTAGCCGACGGCGGGAAGAAGGCAGCGGTGACGGTTCCGAAGGTCTTGGCTATGAGCGCCCTGTAGAACGGGTCCGGTTCCGTTCGACCAGTCTCCCAGCGCTTCCAGTTGCGGAGCAGGGTGTTGTCCGAGGGCAGTTGTTCGGGTGAGTGGGCACGGAGCGCCCGAATGGCGTCCGCCTGCGACCACCCGCGTGCGGCGCGTTCGGCGCGTAACCGAGCAGCCCAGACGGGCCGGTCATCCGAGGCGTCAAGACCATCTGCCATGGCTCTCATTATCGCTCTTTTTCGGGTGGTGGCACCGGGGGACGTGCGGGTGTCACCGCAGTGACATCTGTAGTTGGAGACGAATCAACGAAAACGTTGAAGCCCGGCTCCGGTTATGCCTCGCCGCGAGGCTCAACGAGTTGGATCGGCAGGCACGGAGTCGAGGGGCTGAGGCGATGAGTGTGGCGCCATCGGATTGTTCGACGGAGAGCTGACATGAACGTGATCGTTACCGGCGTTGTCGCGCCGACGACCGGATCGGCGGATGCTTGCCCGGCCACAGAGCCTGTACGCTGCCCTCAGCCCTGGAACGGAGTACGCGCCACACCTCCGAACACCATCCCGGGAGAATGATCTTGCAAAGCAAAGTGAACAAAAACAGCGGACTTGATCTTTAGAACAGCAGGCCAGGAAGCCTGCTCCCCGCGCACGCGGGGGTGATCCCGATCAGGCCGCTCGACGACGACGAGTGGGAGCCTGCTCCCCGCGCACGCGGGGGTGATCCCTTGGCCCGGCCGCCGTGCACCTCGTGCCGCAGCTGCTCCCCGCGCACGCGGGGGTGATCCGAGAAGGCGGATGGGTGACATCTCCGGCGACGGCTGCTCCCCGCGCACGCGGGAGTGATCCCCCGAGGATGATGCCGGAGCGGAAGTAGCCGTTCTGCTCCCCGCGCACGCGGGGATGATCCCCGGCTGTACGACACTGCGCGGGAGGCGTTCGCGCTGCTCCCCGCGCACGCGGGGGTGATCCCCATTCGGCGCCCACTTTCGTACTCAGCGCACGGCTGCTCCCCGCGCACGCGGGGGTGATCCCCGCCCGGCACCCATGACGGAACCGTGAACGACCTGCTCCCCGCGCGCGCGGGGGTGATCCCGTACAGCCGACGTACGTGGCGGGCAAGACCGTCTGCTCCCCGCGCACGCGGAGGTGATCCGAGCACGCTGGGTCGGGGCGGCGCCGGACATCGTCAGCTCCCTGTGAAGGCGGGGATGATCCCACAGCGACCGACCACAAGCGAGCGCCTCTGAGCTGCTTCCCGCCATGGAGGGCCGATCCCACACGAGGGACGGCACAACACTTCCTACCGCGCCCAGGCGCATCAAGCTGGCCTTGCTGCCACAGTTCCCCGTGTCGTGGGGAAGTTCCCTACCGAAAGCCGGATGCGTAACGTCTGAACGGGAGGCGTCAATAGGTGCGGCTGGATCGGGGATGGTGGCGTGTCCGAGGGACGGTCGGAGAGTCTGCGCCGGCAGCAAGCGTGCCTGGCTGCCGAGTTGCGGTCGGCGGGAAAGACGTGGGTTGAGGCGGCCGAGGTTTTCCAGACGAGGTTTCGGCTGAATCCACGGGTGGCGTTGCGGGCGGTGCGGGGGTGGAGCCAGGCGCAGGCGGCCGAGGAGTGGAATCGGCGTTGGCCGCACGAGCCCAAGACTTTCAAGAATTTCTCGTACTGGGAGATCTGGCCGGGCAAGAGCGGCCACTCGCCGTCGCAGGACAATCTGGTGCGGCTGGCTCAGATCTATGAGTGCAGTGTCGCTGACCTGCTGACCGACCTGCCCAGCTTCCGTCATCTTGACTCCGCCGCCGGCACAGCCGTGGCGGTCTCGTCGGGGTCGACCAGTGGCGCCCCGAGTGGAATCATCATGCCTGGTGAGGCAGAGACCCTGCTTCACGATCTGCTCGGCCGGCATACCGGCACCGAGGCGGGAGCGCCGCAAACAGCGGATGTCACCGGCCTGTTTGACCGGCCCGAGGAGATCGACTTCGGGAAGCTGGCGCAGGTCATTGTCATGTGGATGCAACGGATACCGCACTCCAGTGCCCGGCGAGACATGCTGGGCAAGCTGACCGCTGCGTTGGCGGTCGCCGCAGCGGCGCCGCTGGTCGAACTACCGGGCATGGCCGACCGCGCCAATGCCGCGTCGGTTCCGGAGGTCAGCAGGTTCGACCCGGCGACGGTGGCGCACTGTGAGGCGATGATGCCCCACCTGCGTAAGCAGGGCGATGTGCTTGGCGCGGCTTCGACGTTGCCGAGTGCGTTGACCTACCGGCGGATCGCCGAGCAGCAGGCGAGGGTGGCTCCGCCTGGCCTCCCGCGTGACCGGGCGGTGGCTGTTTACGCCGAGCTGACGCAGTTGGCCGGGTGGCTGTGTTTCAACATGGGCGACTATGGCGCCGCACAGCGCCTCTACGACGATGCGCGGGCCGCAGCTCACGAGGCGCGTGCGGTCGAGTTGGTGACCTACGTTCTGTGCACGATGAGCCACCTGGCGACGTGGCAGGGCAAGCCTCGGGTGGGCATCGACCACGCGGTCGCCGCCGCCTCCTGGGCGGACCAGAGCGGCAGCCCCTACGCCCGCGCCTACGCCGCCGACGTCGCAGTGCGCGCGCTGACGGCCGACGGACAGGCCGCGCGGTCACAGGATTTCCTCGACCGCGAGTACGCCGCTCTACAAGCGGCGATGAGCGACCAGGGTCCGCATCAGTCGTGGTGGTACTTCTACGACGAGTCGTTCTACTGGAGCACCAGCGCCCAGAATGCGTTGAAGTTCCACCCGGCAGAGAAGGTACTCGCGGCGACCGACAAAGCACTGCACCTGAGAGACCAGGGAAACCTGCACGAGCGGTCTTTCCGGCTGCTGTTTCGCGCCGAGGCGTTCGCCCGCCAGCAGAACATCGGGCTGGCCTGCCAGACCATCACCGAGGTGGTGGAACTGACCCAGGTGAACTCCTCCCGCCGCATCGAACAGCGGGTGCGCGAGCTACGCCGCGGACTAGAACCGTGGCGGCGCACCCGCGGCGTGCGGGAGCTTGACCAGGCGATCCGCGCCTATCGGTCGCAGCCCGCCGACTAGCGAAGCTGACGCACGAACATCGCGTACTCGCGGTAGTAGGCCCCCGGCCGTCCAGGAATAGTGCCGACCCGCTGCCAGCCCCACCTCTGATACAGCGCGTGGGTGGCGGTCGCCACCGGGTTGGCTGTCAGCGTCGCGCGTTCCTCTCGACGGCCGCTCAGGAACTCGTTGTGCAGCCCTCGCCCGACGCCCTTGCCCTGCCATGCCTTGCGCACCTCGATCTCGGCTAGGACCACGGTCCGCTCGCCGCCGCGCTCGTCGGTGAAACCCGGCTCGGGCGCCGGGTCGAGTCCGGCGAACCAGTTCCGATCCTGCCGGAGGCTGTAGCCGAAGACGAAGCCGACCAGTTCGTCACCGGTCCGGGCCGTCACCAGCTCGTAGTTGCGGGCACTCAGCGCGGCGGTGGCGCGGTCACGAAACGCATCGGTCTTGACGTTGGCGTCTTCGCCGGGCACCTCGCCGTAGGCGTCGGCGTAGACCTCGCACAACGTGTCCATCAAACCAGCAGCGTCGGCGGCGTTCACCCGGTCATATGTCACGTCGGTCATGCCCATCACCATACGTTCCTGCGGTTTCACAACATTCCCCACGTCGTAGGGAAATGCTGGGCAGTGGTCCACGACGCGTCTTTGGCCTTGGCTCTGAAGGCTGTCGGGTAATCCGTTAGTGCTGAAACTTCATGAGGCTCGCTGTGGGCACTGCTGGTGTTGCGCAAGGTTCCGGTTGCCGGTGGAGATCCACCCCCTGGCACGACAACCCAATCTCACCGTGCGCGACGCCGCTCCTACGGAATGAGATGCGGACGGTAGACCTTGGACAGTTAGCGTCAGGCACTAACGGAAACTGTCCAAGATCTGGACCGGGATAGTCCCGAATTGCCTAGGCATGGCTGTATGAGGAGGCGCCTAGCTTGCCGACCATTCACAGCTCGGCCACCGGTCGGATGTCCTCGGATTTGCCACGCTCAGCTTCCCAACTGGACGGGGAAGTTCCCTATTAAGAGGATCACCATTCCGCTGGGTGGCTTCTCGCCAACACCGAGCCGAAAGTGGGGTGACGAGCAAATAGGCGAGGCGGGGACAGATGAACTTGATCGTGCCAGTTGCGTGGCGGCCGGCGGCGAGGTCGACCACGGCTGCACTCATCGCATGGCGTCCACGAGTCGGTCGGCATGATGGCTGATTCCGGATTGTCGTGGGTGGCTGTTCGTGGGGTGCATGAGCGGGCCAGCGATCATTTCTGGTCGTTCATGGAGGATCGGAGTGTGCGGTTTCTGCCGCACCGGTACGCGGCGATGTTCTTCACGACGCTCGGCCAGCTGGTCGCGGGGCGGGATGACCTCGCCGGCCGTCGTGCTGCCCTGGCGGCGTTGGGGCGGATGTACCGGCGGTTCGGGCTCCAGGCGTATCACGACACCGCCATCGCGGCGGCGTTGGTGGACACGGTGTGCCGGTTCGCGGGTACGGCCTGGGAGCCGCAGTCGACCGCTCGGTGGGAGCTGGGCTGCCGCCGTGCGTTGCGGCTGGTGGAGCGGGCGGCGGGAGCGATCGGCGACGGCCCGCAGGTCACCGTCGGCGAGGTCGAGACGTGTGTGGCGGCGGCCGACGGGGTCGCGGTGGTGACGGTACGGCCGATGCGGCGGGTGCGGTTCCGGCCGGGGCAGGCGTTGCCGGTGGGTACGCCGCGCCTGCCGGGAGTGTGGCGGTGGTACTCGCCGGCGAACGCTCCCCGACCGGACGGGACGCTGGAGTTCCACGTTCGCGCGGTGCCGCAGGGTGTGGTGTCGCCGCTGCTGGTCGGGAAGGTGGCACCGGGCGAGCTGCTGTGGCTCGGGCCGCCGGCCGAGGTCGGGCTGTCGGTGGCGGCGGCGGGCGGCGCGGATCTGCTGCTGGCGGCCGGCGGTACGGGTCTGGCGCCGTTGCGGGCCATGGTCGAGGAGGTCGCGGCGTCACCGGGCGGCCGGCGGGTGACGCTGGTCGTGGGGGCGCGGACGCTGGTCGACTGCTACGACGCGGCGGCACTGGACAAGCTCCAGGATGCCCACCGGGACTGGCTCACCATCGTGCCGGCGTTCTCCGCCGATGGTGACGTGGAGCCGGCCGTTCGGGGCGATCTGCTCACGGTGGCCCGCTACCACCACCGGCCGGGGCAGGCGTTCTACGTCTGCGGTCCACCGGCGTTGATGGAGGCGGCGCGGGTGCGGCTGCCCGCCGCCGGGGTCGCTGCGGCGGACCTGCATCTGGCGGTGACCTTCCGCCGGCCCCTCGACTCGGCGCGGTGGTTGGCGGGGCAACGGCCGCCCCGTCAACCCGAGCCGGAACCAGCGCCGGAGCCCGCGCCGCAGCGCGACGCCGGCCGGGGCGGCAGCGGACGATCGGCGCGGGGCTGACATGCGGACAACCGACACGGCGGCTCGCCGGGCGACCGGCCCGGATCTTCCCGCGCTGGCCACGCTGCTCGCCAGCACGTTGCAGGCGGGACGGTTGGGGGCGTGGCTGGTACCCGATCCGACCCAGCGTCGCACCGTGCTGCACACCTACGCCCGGCTGGTCCTGGCGCACGCGATGGCCCACGGCCGGATCGACACCACCGAGGACGGTACGGCCATGGCGGCCTGGCACCCCCGGCTGCGGCCACCGCCGCCGTACGCGACGATCCTGTTCGGCCTGTACCGGGCGCTCGGCCCGCATGCGGCCCGGTTCGCACTGTTGCACTCGTGGACCGACGCGGTACACCCGCCCACGCCGCATCACCACCTCGCGCACACCGCCGGAGGCGACCGCGCCGTCGGTGCGTTGCTCGCCGCCTACCACCGGGTACTGGACCCGCACCGGCTGCCGTCGTACGCGGAAGCCGTCACCGACCGGCCTCGGGACGGCCTGCTCGCGCGGCTCGGCTACGCACCGCGGACGCCGGTCCTGCTGGAACCCGGCGGTCCGGTGCTGTGGCGGATGTGGCGGACACCGCCGCACCACCCGCCCGGCGGGCGCGACGGTGACGGAATGCCGCAGCGAATCCGGGTCCACCGGATCCCACCTCGACGCACCCAGTTCCAGGAGGACAGCTCATGCCGACCCTGACCGCGCCCGCCACCACGGCCGCGCCACCCTGGCCCCGCCTCGGGCGGTGGTGGCAGGCGCTGCTGCGCGCCGCGCCGGCCGTCACGGACGTGCCGGCCGCGACGGACGCCGCCTACGCCTGGGGGTACGCCGTCCGTCGTGAGTGGCCCGACGGCCACCACGACCTGTTCGGCTTCACCCCGGACGCGGAGACCGCCGAGCGGCGGCTCGACCGCGACCGCAGCTACTGGCGGAGCGGTCCGGTCCGCCCGACGGCGGTGTACCTGGTGGCCACCAACGCCGTCGCCGTGGACCGGCACCCGGTGGACGGCTGCCGCGACTCGTCGTGCCCGAACTCTCCGGAGCGGGGTGGCCGGCGGTGAGTTCGACGCATGTGCAGGTGGCGCTGGCGCGGCGGACCCTCACGCCGTTCGGGTTGTGGGTGTTCGGGGCGGCGGCGTCGGCGCCGATGGTGGTCCTGGCCGGCGGCATCGTCGCGACGTACGCGACCACCCGGGTGACGGCGCTGCCGCTCACCTTCGTCCTGGTCGCGGCCACGGTCGCGGTGCTGGCGGTCGGTTACACGGCGATGGCGCGGCAGGTCGGGCATCCGGCGGCGTACTACGGGATCCTCGCGCACGGGCTGGGACGCGGCTGGGGCGTGGCCGCCGGCCTGGTCGCCCTGGTGGCGTACAACGCCATCCAGACCAGCCTGTACGGGCTGTTCGGTGCGACGCTCGCCGCCGAGCTGGGTGGGGCCTGGTGGGTGTGGGCGGGCCTGGCCCTGGCCGCCGTCGGAGCCCTGGGCGTACGGGCGATCATGCTGTCCACCCGGGTGCTGGTCGCCGTGCTGGCGCTGTCCCTGCTGATCGTCGCCGTGTTCGTGGTGGCTGCGGTCGGTCAGCCGGCCGGTGGTGAGTTGTCCTGGCAGGGCTTCGACGCCTCGGGACTGGCCGTCAGTGGTGTCGGTGGCGCGGTGGCGCTCTGCGTGGCCGCCTTCATGGGCGTCGACGCGCCCGGGTCGCTGGTCGAGGAGGCCGTCGACCGGCGATCCATCGGCCGGGCCACCGTCGCCGGGGTGGCCGTACTCGGTCTGGTCTACGCCCTCGCCGCCTGGGCGATGGGCGTCGCCGTCGGCCCCGACACCGTCGCCGGGGCCGCCGCCGACCCGGCCTCGGGGCTGCCGTTCTCGATCCTGGCGCGGGTCGGCGGCGGGTGGGCCGCGCTCGCCGAGGTGATGCTGGTCTTCGCGATCGTCACCTCCATGCTGGCGTTCCATTCCGTGATCGCCCGGTACGTGTTCGCGATGGCCCGGGAGGGAGTCCTACCGGCCGGCCTGGCGCGGGCCAGCAGCGCGACCCGGGTCAGCGCGCCGCGCGGCGGGTCGCTGGCGCAGACCGGCGTCGCGGCGGTCGTGGTCGGCGCCTTCGCGGTCAGCGGCGCCGACCCGATGGCAGTGCTGTTCACCTGGCTGTCGACGCTCGGCGCGATGGGATTGTTGTTCCTGCTGCTGGCCGCCGCGGTGGCCGCGATGACGGCACCCGAGCGGTTGCGGGGCCCCCGCCCCGGCGTGTGGGAGTGGCGGCTCGCGCCCGCACTGGGCGCGCTCGGCGGGGCGGTGGTGCTGGCCGCGATGGTGCTCAACGTCGGGTCCCTGCTCGGTGCCGCACCCGGGTCGCCGTACCCGTTCCTGCTGCCTCTGATCATCTGTGCCACCGCCGCGCTGGGTGGGGCCTGGGCGGGGCACCTGCGGGAGTACCGACCGGAGGTGTACGCCGGCATCGGCCGAGGCACGCCGAAGACGCATGCCGTTCCCGACACCGTCAACGTGTCCATCTAGGAGGGCGACGATGATGACGTACGCGGCTCCGCCGCCCTCGCACCGGCAGCACGACGACACCGTGTCGCCCGCCGCCCGCCGCTGGGCCGACCTGCGGACGCAGGTCGTGTTCCGGGCCCGGCGGCTGAACCTGGGGCACATGATCGAGGCCGATCAGCGGTTCGGGCAGCGCGACGCGCTCGGCCCGCACGGGGTGATGCTGTTCTTCGTGGCGAACGCCCCGGCCGAGCCGCACGGCTACACACTGCACACCGCCTACCGGCTGTGGCTGGCGTCGCCGGACTCCGACGACCTGGTCCGGCTGCTGGCCGACCTGTCCGAGGTGACGGCCGACAACATCGCCCGCGCGGCGGCCACCGGGCGCGGCTGGCATCCGCTCGGGCCGGAAGGGTCCCTGGTCAACGGCGGCGACCTGAGCCTGCCCGGCAACGCGGTCTACGTCGGTGCGGGTGTCACCACGCTCGACACCGACCGGGGCCGGTGGCACCAGGTCGCGCGGACACTGCGGGACGTACCGGCCAACGGCCGACGCCTGTCGGTCTTCGACCTGCCCGGCCAGTGCTACGCACTGCTGACCGACGGTACCGCGCTGCACCTGCACCGCGACCCGCACGCGCCGCTGGGCGTCGACGGGGTCCGCTGCAACCGGACCCTCGACCCCGACCGGATCAGCTACTACAACCCGCACGCCAATCTGACCGACCAGGGCGACGACGGCACCCGCGAGGTGTGGCGGCGGCTCACGGTGCTGCACCGTACCCTCGCGGTGCACCTGCTCGGCCGGCGGCCGGCGTGACCCACCGCCACACCGCCGACCTCGCCGTCGTGGCGGACCTGAATGGCGTACGGATCGACGTGCCGGCGGTGCTGCAACGCCTGGTGGACCAGGCCGACCGTGGGGCGCACACCAGCATCGGGTTTCCCGGTGCGGTGGACCTCGACCACAGCGCGGTGCTGGCCCGCCTCGGCCGGCGGTTGTGGAACAACATCGGCGACCCGGCGACCGACCCCGGCGGGGTGGCGCACACCAAGGCGTTGGAGCGGGCGGTCGTCGCCTGGGTCGCCGACACCCTGGCCATGCCGGCGGACGACCGGTGGGGCTACGTGACCAGTGGCGGCACCGAGGGCAATCTCGCCGCCCTGCACGCCGCCCACCGCCGGCATCCCCGCGCGGTCGTCTACCACTCGACGGCCGCGCACTACTCCATCGGCAAGATCGTCGGCATCATCGGCGCACCGGGGGTCGCCGTCCACGCCCGCCCCGACGGCGAGATGGACTACGCCCACCTCGCCGCCCAGATCCGGCGGCGCCGCACCCGGCCGGCGATCGTGGTCGCCACCGCCGGCACCACGATGACCGAGGCCGTGGACGACATCGCCGAGATCGGCAGGGTCCTGGCCACGCACGCCCCCGGTGGATATCTGCACGTCGACGCCGCCCTATCCGGCATCCCGCTCGCCCTCGACGGCCGGCTGCGCCTCGACCCCACCAGCGGCATCGACAGCATCGCCGTCTCCGGGCACAAGTTCTTCGGCGTGCCGATGCCGTGCGGCGTCGTCCTCATCCGCGCCCGCGCCCGCGAGAACGACGGCGCCGCGGGGAGCGCCCGCGAGAACGGTGGGGGTGGAAGCACCCACGGTGGTCACATCGCCTACACCGGCACGCCCGACACCACCATCAGCGGGTCCCGGTGCGGGCTGGCCGCCGCGCTGCTGTGGCACGCCATCGCCACCCACGGCCGGGAGGGGCACCGGTGGCGCGCCGCCGAGGCCCGGCGCCTCGCCGCGTACGCCGTCGACCGGCTCACCGCCGCCGGCTGGCCCGCCTGGCGACACCCCCACGCCTTCACCGTCGTCTTCCCCACCCCACCGGCACCGGTCCGGGAGAAGTGGCTGCTGGCCACCGACGGGGATCTGAGCCACCTCATCTGCATGCCCGGCGTGACCCGGGGCCAGATCGACGCCTTCGTCACGGACCTGACCGCCAGCAGATCCGCCCCGCCGATCCCCCGCCCCCGCGCCCGGCCCACCCCCGCCAGCTGATCCTTACCCGGGTGATCGCCGTGACGGCGGCTGCCCGATCGGCCGCCGGTCTTGGGAAGGGGCGGCGGCCGGTCCGTGGCCGGCGGCAGCGGACAACGGCGTCCCCTGCCGCCGGCCACCACCAGCAGCGACACGGTGTGGCGGGTGAGAATGGGGGGACGAACGTTTCGCCCGATATCACTTCTGCCGCCCTCCGACGCGTCCTTGGAGTCGGACGCGCGCTCAATCCCAGCCGTCGTCCACCTCGATCGCCACGTCGACCGGGCCCACCCGCAGCACGCCGTCGGTCAACGGCGTACAGCGGACTCCGCCCTTGCCGCGCAGTCCCCGCCAGGCGCCGGGGCCGACGGTGACGTCCATCCAGGCACACGGGTGGGCGGGGCGGTTCACCCGCAGCCGCACCGGTCCCTGCCCCGTGTCCAGCACCAGCACCGTGCCGACCAGTTCGTCCACGGCGATGCCGCTGGTCAGGATGTTGCGGCGGACCTGGGCCAGGCCGGTGCCCGGCGGCAGCGACTCGGCCGCGATCACGGTCACGCTCGCCTCGCGGTGCGCGGGCTTGCCGAAGTACCGGTCCCCCACGATGCCCAGTTCGGCCCGCAGTGCGACCTGCTCGACCAACTCCCCCGCCGGGGCGGGTGCCGGACCGTCGGCGGGTCGGCCCACGAACCGGTGCGCAGGCGAGGCCAGCAACTCGACGATGTCCGGCATGGGGGCACTCTACGACGCCTCGACGTCGGGCCACCCCGGGTTCCGCTCCGTCGGGCGGGGGGCTGGCGTGGCCGGGCTGGCGCGGTTGGGCTAGACAGGTACCCGTACCGGAACCCCTCGGACGGTGGGAGCACATGTCACCATCCCTGCTGATCTGGTTGGTCGGTGGCGTGCTGCTGCTGGCCGCCGGGATCGTCACCACCCTGCTGCCCCGCCTGCGTACCCGCACCCGAACAACCCGGGTCGCCTGGTCGAGGGCGCGGGCGGCGATCGACAGCGCCACGGTCAGCCGGGACGCGGCGGCCGTACGGCTGCCCGAGGCCGACCGGCTGCTGGCCCGCGCCGAACTGCTCGCCGCCGAACGCGGCGGTACGGCGGCGGCGCAGGCCGCCACCGAGCACGCCCGGCAGGCCGACCGGTTGTGGCGGTCGCAGTCGTGAAGCTGCGGTGGTCCCGACAACTGCACCTGCTGCGGTGGGTGCTGCTCGTCGTCGCGGTGCTCGTCCTGGTGGTGTTCGTGCTGGCCCAGCGGCAGAGCATCGAGGTCAGCTACGGCCAGTCGCCGTCGTCGGTGCGCCTCGAAGAGGGCGCGGCCGGTGAGTTGAGCGACGCCACCGTGCCGTCGACGCAGGAGATGACCACCCTGGTGGCCACCGACTCGGTGGTGCGGCTTCCCGGTGCCGTCGCCCACTGGGACGAGCAGCGGGTACGCGAGGCGATCGGCGACGCCGACATCCGGATCCTGGTCGCGCCGCCCGGTCTCGACGAGGCCGAGAACGATCGGGTACGGGAGGTCAAGAACGCCACCGTACGGGTGATCGGCACGCAGGTCAGCGGCGGTGGACTGGTGGCCACCCCGGACACGCTGGCCGGATGGCGGGCCCAGTTCGCCACCCACGACGTGACAAACCAGTTGACCGCGCTCATCGCCAGACTGCGCAAGGCGCCGGCCCCGGCGGAGCGCGACGACCTGCGGTGGCGCGAACCGTCCGAACGGGAGGTGGCAACCGTCCTGGCCGACCTGCGCACCGGCGGGTACCACGTCGGCCGGGGTGCCACCCTCGACGGGGTGCCCGAACAGGTCGCGCGGACCGCCTTCCCGGACGGGGCGTGGTACGTGGCCCTGCCCGCGCAGCCGTACGGCGAGCCGCTGCCGGCGTACGGTCCGGCGTTGACCCGACTCGCCCCGGACCAGCCGATCGTGGTGCTGTACGGCGGGTGGATCGAGTACCACGGTCCGGCGGCGGCCGAGTTCGCCGACCTGGCCGCGGTGAGCTTCTACGCCCAGCTCGGCAGCCGACTCAGCCGGTACGACTACCCGCAACGCAACGTGCTCGGCGCGTACCTGGGCAAGGTCACCGACGTGCGGTACTCGGGCCTGTTCGACCGGCCGCTGCCGTACCGGCCACTGGACCCGCTGCGGGTGGCGTTGCCGGCGCTGCCCTGGATCTTCACCGGCTGTGTGGCCGGGTTCCTGGTGTTGTCGGCCCGCTCGCTGCGCCGCTCGGGTGCGCTTGGTGCTTCGGGTCGGGCCCGGCACGGTGCCGGGGCGGCCCGGCTGGCCGGGCTCACCGCGCTCGCCGTCGAGGTGTCGCTGCTGACCGACGCACGCAGCAATCCCGCTCTCACCCGAGGCATCGGCAAGCTCCAGGCCGCCCGCGCGGCGCTGGACGACGGGCTGCCCGCCCGGCACGTGTGGGAGTTGCTCGACGAGGCGACGGTCGAGTTGGACGAGACCGCCCGGATGGTGGGCATCGCCAGTTACCGACCGGCCAGCTATCTCCAGGGAAGGTTGTCGTGACCGCCACGCTCCGCCGCCTGCTCGGTGGCCTGTTCGGTAGTACGTTCGGCGGCGCCGTGCTGGTCACCCTGGTGCTGGCCGGGTGGGCGTTGTGGTCCGGTGGGGTCCTCGACGGTCCGATCGCCCGTGCGGTCCGCGCGTCGTCGGTCTACGTCGCGCCGGGCGTCGACCTGGATCGGCCCGCCGCCGAACGGATCATCGGCAACCGTCGGCTGGTCGTCCTGTTGATGGCGCCCGGCGACGATCTGCGGGCCGCCTGCAAGCAGACCGAGCGGGCCGCGTCGGGCACCCTCGTGCTGGTCGTCAGCCGGGCCGGGCAGGAGTGGGACACCTACGGTTGTTCCCGCTTTCCCCAGCGGGACAACCGGGACTTCGGTCGGGCGGTCGTGATGGAGACGACGATCAGCCGGGGCATCGACGCCTTCGTCGATCAGCCGCTGGAGGCGTTGAAGGTGGTCACGCTCAACTACGACCTGCTGGTGCGGGCCGGCACCGTACCCGACGGGGCGCGCACGATCAGTCCGTCGCTGCCCCGCTACCTGCTGGCGGGCGCGGCGGCCGGTGGTGTCGTCGCCGGCGCGGCGGGGCTCTGGCTGATCGGACGCCGGGCCGGCCGGCTCGCCCATGCCCGGCAGGCCCGCCGCGCCGGGTACGCCGACGGGCGCGCGGCCCTCACTGCGGCCACGGCCGCCCTCGCCCAGCAGATCGTCGACCTGGACCAGCGGTTCGGGGGCCGTCTGGGGACGAAGGCACAGCCGGCGTACCTGCGGCTGGCCAGTGACTACACCCGACTGCTCGATGAGGTCACGGCGGTGCGGGCGGACGACGAGAGCGCCGTACGCCGGCTGCACGAGCAGGTCGACGTTCTCAGCCGGCAGGCATCCGGACTCGCCGACGAGCCGGGCGTGCCGAGCAAGGTGCTGTGACACCTGCCTGCGGCGAGGTGACATCAATCCGTAACATCCGTCGGCTTATATGTCGGCGTACGTCTATATAACCTCCTCTCAGCGTCAGCGACCTTCCACATCGGATGGTCCGCCCCGAGGAGGCTTCGTGTCACAAGCACGTCCACTGCGCCTGCGCCGCGTCGCGGCCGCCGCCGGCATCACCGCGACCACCGTCGTCGCCGCCCTGCTCAGCCTGCCGCAGCCAGCGATGGCCGCAGGCGGCCCCTACCGGGCCACCGCCGTGCCGATCACCACCCCGCAGGCGGCCGGCGACGTCGCGGTCATCCCCGGGGCGTACGTCGTCACCATGAAGCCGGGCACCGACGCGACCGCACCGGGCCGGGCGCTGCGCACCACCCCCACCGCCTACTTCAGCCGGGCGGTCAACGGCTTCGCGGCCCGGCTCACCGCCGCGCAGGTCGCCGAACTGTCGCACAACGCCAACGTGCTCAGCATCGAACGCGACGTCATCCAGTACGACGTGGTGGACGCCACCCAGAGCAACCCGCCCTCCTGGGGACTGGACCGCATCGACCAGACCAACCTGCCGCTGTCGCGCAGCTACACCTACAACTCCACGGGCAGCGGGGTGCACGCCTACGTCATCGACAGTGGCATCCAGGCCAACCACCCGGACTTCGGCGGGCGGGCCACGTTCGCGTACAACGCGATCGACAACAACAACACCGACTGCAACGGCCACGGCACGCACGTGGCCGGCACCATCGGCGGCACCAACCACGGCGTGGCCAAGAACGTCCGACTGTACGGCGTGAAGTGGCTGAACTGTGGCGGTGGCGGCACCCTGTCCGCCGCCGTCGGCGCGGTCGACTGGGTGACCCGCAACGCCAACAAGCCGGCCGTGGCCAACGCCTCCTGGAACTACACCTACAGCGCCACCCTGGCCACCGCGCTGACAAACATGATGAACAGCGGCGTCTTCCTCGCCGCCTCGGCCGGCAACACCGGCGGCAACTCGTGCGACCGGCTGCCCCGCAACCTCACCGCCACGCTGGTGGTCGCCGCCACCACCAACACCGACGCCCGCGCCAGCTACTCCTCCACCGGCTCGTGCGTCGACATCTACGCCCCCGGCTCGGCGATCGTCTCGACGTACCCCACCTCCACCACCTCCAGCCTGAACGGCACCTCGATGGCCACCCCGCACGCCGCCGGTGTCGCCGCCCTCTACAAGGCGACGTACGGCGACGCCAGCCAGGCCACCGTGCACAACTGGATCGTCAACAACGCCACCACCGGCGTGGTCGGCGGCAGCCTCTCCGGCACCCCCAACCGCCTGCTCAACAAGCGCAACCTCTAGCCACCGACACCCCGACGGCGCAGATAGATCTTGGTACGAAAGCGCCCCTCTGAGGGCGGTTTCGTACCAAGATCCGCGGTGGTGGACGGATAGAGTCGGGGAATGGGGGGTGGGGGGACGGCGGAGGTGTTTCGGGCGGCGCGGGGGTTCGACAGTTCGCCGCTGTACCGGCATCTGCTCGCCGTGGTGGCGGACGAGCCGGCGTTGGTCGAGTTGGCGGAGCGTACCCGGCCGGGTCAGCAGCCGACGTTCGCGCTCTTCGGTGCCGTGCACCAGTTGCTGCTGGGCGGCGTGACCGATCCGCTCGCCGCGTACTATCCGTCGGTCGTCGGTGCGCCGGCCCGGCCGGTCGACGCGGACACCGGGCGGGCCTTCACCCGGTTCTGTCTCACGCATGCCGACCGGATCGCCGCGATCCTGGCCACCCGGCTGGTGCAGACCAACCACGTGCAGCGATCCCTGGTGACCCGGCTCGGGTTGGCGCTGCTGCGCCGTGCCACGGCGGCGCCGGTCTGCGTCGTCGAGGTGGGATGCAGTGCGGGTCTGAACCTGCGCGCCGACCGGTACGCCTTCAGCGTGGGCGACAGCACTGTGGGCGACTATGCGTCCGGTGGCCGATGGTCGCCTCGCGGAAGTCGGGTGCACATCCGGGTCGACGTGCCGGACGGCCGGCTGCTGCCCGATCTCGACCGACTGCCGGTCGTCGCCGATGTCGTGGGGGTCGACCTCGATCCGCCCGATCTCACCGACCCCGAGGACCGGGCCTGGCTACGCGCGCTGGTGTGGCCGGAGAACGCGCATCAGGCGGCGTTGTTGGCCGAGGCGATGCGGGTGGTGGCCGACGATCCGCCGCGGGTGCTGCGCGGTGACGTCGCGGACATCGGTGCCGAGGTCGCGGCGTCCCTTCCCGCCGGGCTGCCACGCCTGGTGGTGCACACCGCGACCCGGGTCCATGTGCCCGTCGACCGGCGTCCGGCCTTCGACGCGGCGGTGGCCGCCTTCGCCGCGGACGGGCCGATGCTGCATCTCGCGCTGGAGGACGATCATCGCATCGCGCCCTCCGGTCGGGTCGGCATCGGGCTGACCGCCACCGACGCCGCCGGGAGCCGGAGGATCGCCGTCGCCGACGGTCACCTGGCCTGGTTGGAGCCGCTACCCGAACTGGGCACGCCGATCGTTCTCGGCGCACCGAAGTAGGTCTCGGTCCGGATAGGGCGACGCCCAGGGCGGCCCGGGGACGGGCCGACCTGGGCGTCGAGGGTGGATCAGGCGAGGTCGAAGCGGTCCAGCTCCATCACCTTGACCCAGGCGGCGACGAAGTCGTGCACGAACTTCTCCCGGGCGTCGTCGCTGGCGTACACCTCGGCCAGCGCACGCAGCTCGGAGTTCGAGCCGAAGACCAGGTCGGCGCGGGTGCCGGTCCAGCGGACCTCACCGGTGGCGAGGTCCCGGCCCTCGAAGGTGTTCGCGTCCTCGGAGGTCGACTTCCACGCCGTACCCAGGTCGAGCAGGTTGACGAAGAAGTCGTTGGTCAGGACGCCGGGGGTCGCGGTGAACACACCCAGCTGCGACTGCTGGTGGTTGGCACCGAGCACCCGCAGGCCACCGACCAGCACCGTCATCTCGGGCGCGCTGAGGGTCAGCAGGTTGGCCTTGTCGATCAGCAGGAACTCGGCCGGCAGCCGGTTGCCCTTGCCGAGGTAGTTGCGGAACCCGTCGGCGGTGGGCTCCATCGCGGCGAAGGACTCCACGTCGGTCTGCTCCTGCGAGGCGTCCGTACGCCCGGCGGTGAACGGCACCTCGACGTCGACCCCGGCGTTGCGGGCGGCCTGCTCGACGGCGGCCGAGCCGGCGAGCACGATCAGGTCGGCCAGCGAGATCTGCTTGCCACCGGTCTGGGCGGCGTTGAACGAGGCCTGGATGCCCTCCAGGGTGCGCAGCACCTGGGCCAGCTCGTCGGGGTTGTTGACCTCCCAGCCGTTCTGCGGCTCCAGGCGGATCCGGGCACCGTTGGCGCCACCCCGCTTGTCGCTGCCCCGGAACGTCGACGCCGACGCCCAGGCGGTGGAGACCAGCTGGGCCACGGAGAGCCCGGAGTCGAGGATCTGCTGCTTGAGGGCGGCGATGTCCTCGGCGTCGACCAGTTCGTGGGTCACCGGCGGCAGCGGGTCCTGCCAGATCAGCGTCTCGCTGGGGACCTCCGGGCCCAGGTAGCGCTGGATCGGGCCCATGTCGCGGTGGGTCAGCTTGAACCAGGCCCGGGCGAAGGCGTCCGCGAACTCCTGCGGGTTGGCCAGGAAGCGCCGCGAGATCTGCTCGTAGACCGGGTCCACCCGCAGCGAGAGGTCGGTGGTGAGCATGGTCGGGGCGTGGCTGCGCGTCGGGTCGTGAGCGTCGGGCACGGTACCGGCGCCGGCGCCGTCCTTCGGCTTCCACTGGATGGCGCCGGCGGGGCTGCGGGTCTGCTCCCACTCGTAGCCGAAGAGGATCTCGAAGAAGCTGTTGTCCCAGGCGATCGGGGTGTTCGTCCAGGCGCCTTCGAGGCCGCTGGTGATGGTGTCGCCGGCGTTGCCGGTGCCGAAGGTGTTGCGCCAGCCCAGGCCCTGCTCCTCCAGCGACGCACCCTCGGGCTCGGGGCCGACGTACTTGTTCGGGTCGGCGGCGCCGTGGGTCTTGCCGAAGGTGTGCCCACCGGCGATCAGCGCGACGGTCTCCTCGTCGTTCATCGCCATCCGGCGGAACGTCTCCCGGATGTCGCGGGCCGCGGCGAGCGGGTCACCACTTCCGTGCGGGCCCTCCGGGTTGACGTAGATGAGGCCCATCTGGACCGCGGCGAGCGGGTTCTCCAGCTCCCGGTCACCGGTGTAGCGCTCGTCGCCGAGCCAGGTGGACTCGGGGCCCCAGTAGACGTCCTCGTCGGGCTCCCAGACGTCGGCGCGGCCACCGGCGAAGCCGAAGGTCTCGAAGCCCATCGACTCCAGCGCCACGTTGCCGGCGAGGATCATCAGGTCGGCCCAGGAGAGGTTCTTGCCGTACTTCTTCTTGACCGGCCAGAGCAGGCGGCGGGCCTTGTCCAGGTTGGCGTTGTCCGGCCAGCTGTTCAGCGGGGCGAAGCGCTGCTGACCGGCGCCGGCGCCACCACGGCCGTCACTGATGCGGTAGGTGCCCGCGCTGTGCCACGCCATCCGGATGATGAACGGGCCGTAGTGGCCGTAGTCGGCCGGCCACCAGTCCTGCGAGGTGGTCAGCACCTCGGCGATGTCGCGCTTGACGGCGGGCAGGTCCAGGCTCTTGAACGCCTCGGCGTAGTCGAAGTCCGCACCGAGGGGGTTGGCCACCGGGGGGTTCTTCGCGAGGATCTTCAGGTTGAGCCGGTTGGGCCACCATTCGCGGTTTCCCCCGCCCTGGGTGGGGTGCGGGGCGCGCGCGGACGTGACCGGGCAGCGACCCTCGCTCTCCTCCGATTGCATGTCTCCAACGACTGCGTCGTGCTTCTCAGCCACGGGGATCCTTCCAGGATTGCGGAAACGGGTGGTTCAGGAACTCTGGGCGGTCGAACAGTCGGGGCACAGGCCCCAGTAGATGACCTCGGCCTCGTCGATCGCGAAGCGGTGGTCGTCGGAGGCGGTGAGGCAGGGTGCCGCTCCGACGGCGCAGTCCACGTCGGCGATCAGGCCACACGAGCGGCAGACGGCGTGGTGATGGTTGTCACCGACCCGCGCCTCGTAGCGGGCCACCGAGCCGGAGGGCTCGATGCGCCGTACCAGGGCCGCCGCGGTCAGCGCGCGGAGGACGTCGTAGACGGCCTGGTGGGACACGTTGGGCAGATCCCGACGCACCGCGGTGATGATCGATTCGGTGTCGGCGTGCGGTTGCGCGTACACCGCGTTGAGCACCGCCACCCGGGGACGGGTCACGCGCAGCGCCGCGTCACGCAGCAGCTGTTCGAGATCCCCGGAGGTCGGCATGCCGTGCAGTCTTGCCGCTTTTCTGGAATGAGTCAAGAAGAAATCTCGGCCAGGACGGCGCTCGACGGCCGGTTCCGGGCGGAACCGGGCGTCGACTTGGTCACTCCGCGCGCCGGATCGTCGGGTGTCCCGGGTGAGATCCCGGGCGGTCAGGACCGGGTGACCCATGTGGTCCGGGACGGGTGGTCGGCAGGGTCGGTGCCGGAGTGTCCGCAGACCGAGGAGGTAACCACCCATGCATCCCGCCACGACAACAGCCGACCCGACCGAGGTGCCACCGCAGGCCGTACGCCCGAGACGGGCCTGGGCGATCTTCGGCACGGTCGGCGGCCTGGTCGGTCTGGTCGGCATCTTCGCCACCGCCACGCTCACCGCACCCGCCGAGGAGTTCCAGGCCGACAACGCCGGTTACGTCGCCGCACTGAGCGAGCGCACCGGCTACGTCTGGGCGCACCAGGTGGTGACCGTGGTCGCCATCGTCTGCCTGGCGGTCTTCGCCGCCGGGCTCCGGCGGTACCTGGCAGCACAGGAGCCGGCCGACAGCCTGGTGCCGACGCTGGCCGCGACGGGTGTCGGGCTGGTGCTGGTCGGCCTGGTCGTCGGCGGCGGCATCTCGACGGAGTTGTTCTTCGCCCTCGGCGCGGCCGAGCAGTACGACCCCGACGTGATCGCCCCGCAGTTGACAATCGTCGCCACCATGACCTGGCTCTGGGGTGGCATCGGGCTGACCGCCGGCGCGGTCGCGGTCGGCGGGTTGCGGCACGGCTCGGTGGGCCGATGGTTCGCGGTCTTCAGCGCGGTGACCGCCGTGTTGATCGCCGCCACCCAGCTGACGCCGGTGCAGTACATCGCGCTGGTGCCCGCCGGAATCTGGACGATCGTGGCCGGGCTCGCGCTGGCGTTCGGTCAACGTACGGCGCCCCGACGGAGCTGAGCGTGCAACCGCCCGGATCACGCCGGCCGGCTCGGCATGACGTTCGAGATGCCGGGCCGGTCGTCCGATCCACCGGGCCGGACGGGACGGCTAGTGTCGGCGGCGCGATGACCAGCCACCGCACGGCCAGCGAGCGGGCCGACGTGCCGACGCACCCGGGCCACGACGTACGCCTCGGCTGGGCGCGCCGGGCGGCCTGGCCGGTGTGCGTCGCCACGCTGCTGCTGTCCGCCGCCGCCGTCGGACTGGCGGTGCTCAACCGCGCCACGGTCAACGACGTCACTCATCTGTTCCTGGTGGTGACGAACGCGGTCGTCGGCGCGACGGTCGCTGCGCGTCGCCCGGAGCACCCGATCGGCTGGCTGGCCCTGACCAGCGGGTTCTGCTTCGCCTTGCAGGAGGCGTGCGGCCAGTACGCGGCGCACGGGCTCGTCGTGGCACCCGGCTCGCTGCCGCTGGCCGCCGCGCTGGCCTGGCCGCAGAACTGGCTCTGGGTGCCCGGCAACGCGGCGATGGCGCTGATCCCGGTGTTCTTCCCCGACGGTCGGCCGCCGTCGCCGAAGTGGCGGCCGGCGATCTGGGCGGTACTGGTCACCGGCGCGGCGGCGATGGTCACCGGCGCGCTGCGGCCCGGGGCCAACGAACAGGTGGCACCGGTCGGCGCGGTCAATCCGCTGGGTGTCGCGGGCTGGCAACCGATCGCCGACCTGACCGCCGGCGCGGCCACGCTGACCAGCGCACTGATCTTCCTGGCGGCGGGCGCGGCGCTCGCCTGGCAGGCCCGCCGCGCCCGCGGGGTGCGCCGCCAGCAGGTCAAGTGGCTCGGGTACGCGGTGGCGCTGGCGGTCACGGTGGTGGCCGCCCGACTGGTGGCCGGGTCGACCGACGGGCGTCCCGGGCTGTTCCCGTACGGCAGCGTGTTCTGGGATCTGGCCGGCGGGATCAGTGGCGCGCTGATCCCGATCGCGATCGGCATCGCCATCCGGCAGCACCGGCTGTTCGACATCGATCTGCTGATCAGCCGTACCGCCGTGTTCGTCGCCCTGTCGACGGCCGTCGGAGGCACGTACGTGCTGGTCGTCGGCCTGCTCGGGGCCGGTTTCGACGCCTCGGCCAGCCTGCCGGTCTCGTTCGTCGGGGCGGCGGCGGCCGCGCTGCTCGTCGCACCGCTGCGGCACTGGCTGCAACGGCGGGTCAACCTGCTGGTGTACGGCGAACGCGACGACCCGTACGCGGTCCTGGCCCGGCTCGGTCAGCGGCTGGAACAGACCCAGGACGCCGCCGCCGTCCTCGCCACCAGCACCGCAACCGTACGCGAAGCGCTACAACTGTCCTACGTGGAGATCGCCACTGTGGACGGCTGGTCGTACCGGTTGGGGGTGCCACCGGCCGAGCCGGTGCGGCTGCCGCTGGCCGCCGGTGAGCCGGTCGGTCACCTACTGCTCGGCCCTCGGGCCGGGGAGAGCGCGCTCGGTGCTCGGGAGCTGCGGCTGCTGCGTGACCTGGCCCGACACATCGGCGTCGCCGTGCAGGCGGTCCGCACCCTCGACCGGGCCCAGTCCCTCGCCGCCGACCTGCAACGTTCCCGCGAACAGTTGGTGCTGGCCCGCGAGGAGGAACGTCGGCGGTTGCGGCGGGATCTGCACGACGGTCTCGGGCCTACCCTGGCCGGGCTGACCATGCGCGCCGAGGCGGCTCAGGAACTCGGGCCGGGTGCGGCGACGCAGCGGCTGCTGGAGGAGATCGTGGTCGACGCCCGTACCGCCGTGGCCGACGTGCGACGGCTGGTCAACGGCCTGCGGCCACCCGCACTGGACACCATGGATCTGGCGGCGGCGCTGCGGTCACACGTCGCGACCGGGCCGGCCGACGGGCCGCGGGTGCTCGTCGACGTGCCGGCGACGTTGCCTCCGCTGTCGGCCGCCGCCGAGGTCGCCGCCTACCTGATCGCGGTGGAGGCGCTGAACAACGCCCGCCGGCACGCCCGGGCCGACACGGTCGAACTGCGCCTGTGGGTCGAGCACGGGATGTTGCACCTTCGGGTACGCGACGACGGATGCGGCCGCCGGCCGGGCCGACCCGACGGCGTCGGCATGCACTCGATGCGGGAACGGGCCGAGGAACTCGGTGGTTCCTGCGTCGTCACCTCGACACCGGGTGGCGGTACCGAGGTGACCGCCACCCTGCTCACCGGCACGAAGGGGACCGATGGATCAGATCCGGGTACTGCTGGTTGACGATCACGCACCGTTCCGGGCGGGACTGCGGGCGTTGCTGGCCACCAGTGCCGACATCGAGGTGTGCGGTGAGGCGGCCAGTGGCGAGGAGGCGCTGGCCGTGTCGGGTCGTCTCCAGCCCGACGTGGTGCTGCTCGACCTGACCATGCCCGGCATGGGCGGCATCGCGGCGACCGAGCGGCTGGTCCGGATGAGTCCGCATGTGCGGGTGTTGATCCTGTCCATGGCCGACGACGACGATTCGGTCTTCGCCGCGCTGCGGGCCGGGGCACGCGGCTACGTGCTCAAGGGCGCCCGTCGACAGGAGATCATCCGCTCGGTACGGGTGGTGGCCGACGGTGAGGCGATCTTCGGTCCGGCCATCGCCACCCGGCTGATGGGCTACTTCGCCGGACTGGCCCGCAACGAGCCCGCCTTTCCCGAACTCACCGCCCGGGAGCGGGAGATCCTCACGCTTATCGCGCAGCATCTGACCAATCCGCAGATCGCGGCGCGGTTCGGGCTGAGCACCAAGACCGTCCGCAACCACGTCTCCAACATCTTCGCCAAGCTCCAGGTCGCCGACCGGGCACAGGCGATCAGCATGGCTCGGGAACAGGGGCTGTGAGCGGCGCGCGGCTCAGCGGGGCAGGCCGGCCAGCCAACGTTCCAGGGCCTGCGGGGTGTCGAACAGCAGCACGGGAGGCCCGGAGGAGTCCTGATGCCAGGCCCGCATCCGTCGGCGTTCCTTGCCGTACTCGGTGAGGTGCCAGCGCAGCACGGAGTCCCAGGACAGCACGCTGCTCAGCGACTCGCGGTTGCCGTTGCAGATGATCTCGCCGGTGGAGAGCCGGTTCATGGTGCGCCGCAGCAGCCACCGGAAGGAGAGCCCGCGCGGATAGTCCAGGCCGATGACCAGGTCGGCGCGGGCCAGCGGTACGTCCCGCCAGCCGTGGTAGGCGCCGTCGAGGATCCACCGCTCGCGGCGGCAGATCGCCTCGATCCGGCTGCGTTGCACGGCGACCGGCACCTCCACCCAGCGCGGTTCCCAGAGCAGGTCGTCGACCGGGTACCAGGGCAGGCCGAGACGCTGGGCGAGCAGGTGGGCCAGGGTGGACTTGCCGGATCCGTGAACTCCGTAGACCAGGATGCGCGAGGGCGGGTTCATCGCGGTGCAGCCTAGTCGAGGTCTGCTCGGGCGGTCGGGTCAGCGCCCGACCGCCCGATCGGTCGTCAGCGCTTGCTGGCGAGGTCGCCGCAGTCGGTCTCGTCGGGCAGCAGCGGCCGCAGGTGGACGGTCCACTGCCTGCCCTCGGAGCTCCAGGGGGTGGCCGCGTTGGCGGTGGCGGCAGCGGCCAGCACCTGCTTGGCCTGGTCGCCGGTGGCGGTGACGCAGCTCAGGCCCAGGTCCTTGCTCAGCTGGGCACCGGGCAGCGCCGGACCCGGCCAGGCCACCTCGGGCTGGTCGCCGACCTCGGAGTTGGTCACGTAGTCCTCGGCGACGGCGGCCACAGCGGTCGGCGCGTACGCCTGGGTGTCCGTGGTCGCCTTGCCCAGCGGGCCGGTTTCCGCAGTCAGGGATTCGGCGAAGGCGCGCAGCTTGTCCCGGGCGGCCTGCTGATCGGCGGTCACACCCTGGCCGGCACCCGCGCCGGGGTCCGCGCCCACCTCGAGCGCGTACACCTCCAGCTGCTCGGTCCGGGTGCCGTCGAAGACGGTGAACCGGGTGGAGGGCACGTCGCTGACCGGTGGGCTGCCCAGGTCGCTCACGCCGCCCACGCCGGCCTCCCGGGCCGCCTTGATCAGGTTCTCCAGTTCGGCGGTGCTGATGGTGCCGACCTGGAGGTTGGGCAGGGCCGGGCCGGGATAGGCCAGGGTGACCGGCCCTTGGGTGATCACCCGCCCGTCGCCGTAGACGCTGACGGCGGGTAGCCGGGTCGCCAGCATGGCGGGTGTGGTGAACCCGCCGACGTGGTCCATCCGGAACACCACGGTGTCGGCGGAGTAGGACTTCTCGGGAGCGCCGGAGTCCCCGGCGCCGTCGGCGCCGGCCTGCTGGCCGCAGGCCGCCGACGCCAGCAACAGCAGGGGCAGAACGGCCAGTCGCCCGTAGCGTGAGGTTGTCATGCCCGATCTGACGTAATCGGGCCCCTGTTGGTTTCGCCGATCCGCGACCGGATCCGGCCGGGATGGGGGCCGCCGGGCGGCGGCCCCCACCGACTCACTCGAACAGGGACAGGGTCAGCGTCGAGGTGTACGCACCAGCCTCGACATCCGCCGGAGTCCGCAGGAACAGATCCGCGTCAACCGTGTACTCGCCAGGAGTCACCGCACCCGAATCGAAGGTCGACACCAGCAACTCCTGGTCCACCAGACCCACGTTGTTACCCGGCTGCGTCGGCTCGTCCAACACCGTGACGACCTCTTCACCCTCACTGACCAGACCGGTGTCCCCACCATCGATCAGCTTCGGCTTCCAACCCAGGTGACCGGCACCGATCGACGCCTGGTCGGCGTCGCCGACGAAATCGGTCGCGCTACCCAGCACGGCCCACGCGGCACCGGCCGGCACCTCGTCGGCCGTACGGGTGTCGGTGACCGTCACCGTCGGCAGGTTGCCGGTGAACTGGCGGACCAGCAGCGTCGACCCGTCCTCCGACAACAACACCGAATCGGCGGCCACCGTCATCGCCAGGACACCCGGCTCCCGGATCTCCTCGATCTCGACGGTCACCTCCACCCCGGCCTCGTCACCCGGCTCAGCGAAGGCGGGCGAACCCACCGCCACCGCGCCGGCCAGCAGACCGACAGCGGCACCGGCCGCCAGCAGCCGCTTGCGTTTGCCTGTGTCCATTGAATGCTCCGTTTCTGCCCGTAGTGTCAGGCGCCGCAGGTGGCGCCCGGGTGGTTCACGGTGTGGGTCGTGGTCACGGTCCGACCGTCGATCGAGCCGGTGACCCGGACCGTCGCCGTTCCGGCCGCGAGCGTCGCCGTGCGGGTGTTGAACTGCTGGAACGCGTTCGCCCCCGCCGCCACGGCGGACAGCGAGCGCTTACCGTACGCGGTCTCCAGCTCGATGGCGACCGGCCCGTCGTGGTCGTTGCGGGCCTGCACCGCCAGATACACGGTGCCGCCGATGCACCGGGTCTGCGCGGTGGCGGTCACCGGCAGCTCGGCGGCAGCGGCGGTGAACTGCCAGGTGTCGAGCTCGAAGAGGTCGGCGCCGGCGGGGCCGCTGTAGGTGAAGTAGACGTCGTGCACGCCGGAGACACCGTCGAGCTGGGCGGAGAGCTCCGTCCACTCGCCGATCGTCCCGTCGACCGCGATGGTGGCGACCACCGGCCCGCCGACCTCGTCGAGCCGGACCTGGATCTGGCCGCCGGCCGCCAGCGGGCGCACCTTGGCGGTCACGGTACCGGCACCGGCGCCGAAGTTCACCGACGACAGCGCCGTCCAGTCGCCGTTGTCGATGTCGCGGACGATCAGGTTCGGCGCGGAGCCACCAAACTCGGCGGAGCCACCGTCGACCTTGGCGGTGGCGATGCCCTTGCTCCAGCCGAAGGTCTCCGCCTCGAACACCCGGTACGGGTCGAAGTCACGGACCTGCTCGACGCCCGCGTACGTGCCGACCACCTGCTGGATGGTGCCGTCGGCGTTGAAGGCCAGTTCCTGGATGTGCGGGCTGCGGTAGCCCTGGGTGGTGTTGCCGTTGATCCGCTTGTTCAGCGTCGGCGCGTGGTACGTGAAGTAGTACTTGCCCTCGTACTCGAAGACCGACTGGTGGTTGTTGCCGCCGGTGCCGGAGCCGAAGAACTGCGACTGGTTCGGGAACAGCACACCGGCGTAGGTCTCCTTGGGCCACGACATCGGGTCGTCGGAGATCATGTAGCCGATCTGGCCGCCACCGGGGTAGCCGGGCAGCGGCGTCTGGTTGCCACCGAAGTCGCTGCCACCGAAGTGCGACGAGTACGACAGGTAGTACTTGCCGTCGCGCTTGAACACCTGCGCGGCCTCGAAGGCCACCGGGGCGTCCACCACGGCCGCGGTGCCCTCGGTCGACACCATGTCGTCGCCCAGCTTGATCGCGCGCAGGTTCTTCGGGTTGTTGAACCGCTCGGCCGCCGGCATGCTCGTCGACGCGGGACCGCCACCGAAGTAGAGGTACGGCTCGCCGTCCTCGTCGACGAACGGCGCCGGGTCGAACTTCCAGGCGACCGCCTCGGCGCCCGGGGTACGGCCGTCGATCAGGGTGCTGGTGCGCTCGCTGGTCCACGGGCCGATCGGCGACGCACCCGTGATCACGTTGCTCGAACTGCCGTTGTTGGCGTAGTAGAGGAAGAACTTCTCCTGGCCGTTGACGACCTTCTTGGCCATGCCGGGCGCCCAGGAGTTGCTGGTGAACGGCGCGACGCCGTTCGGCCCGGCGACCTGGACCTCACCGTGGTCGGTCCAGTTGACCATGTCCGTCGTGGAGATCACGGTGATCTGGTTGATGTCGCCGTAGTTGATGCCCGGCGAGACCCCGGTGGTCGGGTTCGGGGCGTAGCCCTGAGTGTCGTTTGTCATGTACATGTACACCCGGCCGTCGTGGACGAAGCCGTACCCGTCGGCACCGAACTTGTGCCCGATCAACGGGTTGTGCTCGCCGGGCAGCTTGCCGACCACCTCGATGGTCTTCGACGCCGGCGGGGGCGGCGGGGCGCCGACCACCGAGACGTCGTCGAGCGTGAAGTCCATCAGGTGCAGGTTGGGGTCACTTGCCGGGTTGCTGGTCCACGGCGTCTCGAAGAACAGCCGGGCGGTCGACACGCCCTGGCTGGCCGGGATGGTGAACTGGCCGTTGAAGTGCGCCCACTGACCCCGGGTCGCGGTCACGCTGACCAGGTTGGTGTAGGTGCCGCCGCCGTAGTGCATGGTGGCGAAGAACTGCTTCGTCCCCGGTGACTGTGGGTTGTCGTACTTGATCCGGGCGCTGAGCGCGTACGTCTGGCCGGCCTGGACCTTGCCGGAGAGGTCCTGCATCGGTCCGGAGCCGGTGGTCGCCCGGTTGGTGACGTGCACCGCGGTCGCACCGGAGTAGGCGTCGCTGGTGGGGGTGAGCGTGGCGGCGTCGGTGGAGTTGCCGTTGTTGACGAACCAGCCGGTCAAACCCTCCTCGAAGCCGCCGTTGACGATGAGGTTCGTGTCGGCGGCCTGGACCGGCGCCGCCGACACGAAGCCGGCCAGCAGCAGACCGGCAGCCGCGATCGCGGTGACCCGGCGACGGGTCGCCCTTCGCAGATGTGATGTCACGAAATGTCCTCCTTCAGCGTGGGACGGGGCCCCGGGGCCGGCGTGGGTCCGGCCCCGGGGCAGCTTGGGGTCAGCCGCCGCAGGTGGTGGCGGCGTGATCCGCGGTGCGGACGGTGGTCACGTCCCGGCCGTCGACCGTGCCGGTGACCCGGAAGGTCGCGGTACCGGCCGGGATGGCGGTCGCCCTGGTGGTGAACTGCTGGTACGCATTGGCGCCCGGCGCGACGGCCGGGAAGCTGCGCTCGCCGTACGTGGTCTCCACGACCACGTCGGCCGGCCCGTCGTGGTCGTTGCGGGCCTGCACCGCCAGATAGACCTTGCCGGCGACGCACCGGGTCTGCGCGCTGACGGTGACCGGCAGCTCGGGGGTGGCGGCGCGCAGCACGCCGAGCCGGGCGAGCTGATAGCTCAGGGCCCGTTCCGGCGCGTCGATCTGGTTCTGGGTGCCGAACTCGCCGGCCCGTGCCGAGGTCGCGGCGGCGAGCGCGGCCCGCATCGCGGCCCAGGCGTCGGCCGGGTACTGCGCCTCGTCGAGCGTGCCGGCGTACGCGATGGCCGCGTCGAGCGCGGTGGTGTCCAACGGCCGGTTCTGCGCGGTGAGGGTGTCACTGAGCAGGAAGTGGTCGAAGTCGACCTGGCCGCCGGTCTGCTGGGTCGCGTAGTTGAACAGGCCCACCCGGTGACCCATGAAGTGGGCGAGGCTGCCGTCGAGCACCTGCGGACCGACCCGGTTGCCCAACTGCGTCCAGGTCAACCCGTCCAGGCTGTAGTGGAAGGTGGTCCACAGCTGCCCGGTCGGCGCGGCGAAGTCCAGGTCGGCCTTGACGTGCACCTCGGTGGCATCGCCCAGCGCGACGGTCGTGCCGGGCACGAAGTTCTCCAGCGTCGACTGGTCGAGGTCGACGGCGAAGGGTTGGCCCCGGTTGACCACGCCGAGGGTGTTCACCCCGCCGGCCCGCTTGACCGCCACGTACGAGAAGCCCCGGTTGTAGGCGGCCAGCCCGGCGACGTCACCGTCGCGCATCCGGGAGATGTCCATCCTGGTCTCGGCGGACTGCCGGGGGCCGAACGTACGCTGCGACAGCGTGTTGCGGGCCTCCTCGAACCAGGCCAGCTCGGCCCGGTTGGACAGCTTGGTGTAGACGTAGTTGCCGGTCACCACCTTGCCGGTGGTCAGCCGCAGCCAGCCCTCGCGGTCGGTGAGCGACCAGTACCGGTTGTCCGGTGCGTGGTTCCACTCCCAGGCCATGTCCAGCCGCGACCCGTTGGGCCGGATCTCGGCCTCGGTCGGGTGTTCGGTGGTGGAGCGCTGCCCGACGATCGACACGTCGTCGAGCAGATATTCCACGCTGGACGTGGCCGGCTGCGGGTTGGCCCACGGCGTCTCCACGGCGAACTTGACGTTGCTCAGGTTCGCCGAGGCCGGCAGGGTGTACTGGCCGGTGACGGTGGTCCACTGTCCCGCCGGGACGGTGCCGAAGGTCATCACCTGCACGCCCGTGCCCCAGTCGGCGACCAGGTTGAACCGGATGCTGCTCGGACCCGAGGTGTACTTGATCTTTGCGGAGACGGTGTAGGTGACGCCGTGCTGCAGCTTGCCGGCGAGGTACTGGTGGGGGCCGGAGCCGTTGAGCGTACGGTTGCTGACCTTCAGCGCCGCCGAGCCGGTCGCCGGGTCGGCGGTGTCCCGCGTCAGCGTCGCACCGAACTGCGCGGCCCACGGCGACACCTCGTCGGACTCGAAGCCGGCGTTGTCCAGCAGTTCGACGCCGATCAGCGACTCGTCGACGGCCGGCGGCGTCGGGATCGTCCACTGCTCGTCCATGTACGCCTTGTGCGGCGCGTCGTTGGCGAAGTCGTCGGAGACGACGATGCTCTTCTGCCGCTCGAACAGTTCCTCCGCAGGGCTGAGCCGGATCGGCTTGTCGAACGCGCCCTCGACCGGCACCACACCTGCGGTGCCGAACGTCGGCCAGCCGTCGGACCAGGTGGCGGGGATCAGCGCCGGGATACGCCCGATCGGGAAGGTGTCCCGGAAGAACATGCCGTACCAGTCGGTGGCGCCGCCGGGGCGGGCGATCGGCACCAGGCTGCCCTGGGCGAAGCCGTTGGAGTTGAGCACGCCGCGCGCCTGCCAGGTGTTCACCCCGCCGGGGGCGGTGTGCCGGCCGAGCAGTTCCGGTGAGCGGAGCATGACCACCTGGCGGCCCTGACCGGAGGGCCAGGTGATGATGACCGCGTAGTAGTGGCCGTCGATGTAGTAGAACTGTGCGCCCTCGAAGAGGCCGCCGATGAACGGCTGGCCGGCGTAGTCGTTGGCGGTGAACACGTTCGGGTACTCGGCCACGATGGCGGTCAGCCCGGCGTTGAGGCGTACGGCGCTGATGTTGCCGTTGCCGTAGAAGATGTACGGCGTGCCGTCGTGGTCGAAGAAGAGCGACGGGTCGTGCAGCCCCCGACCGAGCGCCGTACGCTGCCACGCGCCGTTCTCGATGTCGTCGGTGCGGTAGATGTACGCGCCGCCCAGGTTGTTTGTGTTGAAGGCGACGTAGAACATGCCGTCGTGGTAGCGCAGCGACGAGGCCCACTGGCCCTGCCCGTACGAGTTCTGGCCGTTGCGCAGCGAGAACGAGTCGCCGATGTTCGCCCGGTCGAAGACGTAGTTGACGATCTCCCAGTTGACCAGGTCGTAGGACTTCATGATCGGCGCACCCGGGCTCAGGTGCATGGTGGTGCTGATCATGTAGTAGATGTCCCGGCCCTCGTCGTTCTCGGCGGCCGGCACCCGCTCCACGCTGATGTCCGGCACGTCGGAGCGCAGCAGCGGCACGGTGTAGGTGCCGTCACCCCGGTCCGTCGAGGTGTACGACGGACGGGGCGACCAGGGTTCGGCAGCGTGTGCGGTGCCGGGGACGGCCGCGCCGGCACCGACAAGCGCACCGACGGCGGCCAACGCGAGGCCACGGCGGCGCGGCCGCAGCGCGGTCACGAGGCGGGTCGCGGCACGTGCGACGGTGCGTAACGAGGTGGTGGGGCGAGGTGGCCCGGACGCGGGGCGGGGGTCGGAGGCAGCGGCGACGGACACTTGCATAGCGAGCTCCAGACGCGAGCGTGACGGGGACCCTAATCGTGTTAGCGCTAACAACGATCGTCAAGACCCTGCTCGATACTTGCTTGAAATCTTCAAGCAACATCTCCCGGAAGGTCCGATGTGAGCGCTCCCACGGCCCGCCTCCCATGAGACGGGCGCAGAGCCGTGTGGTCGGCGCGGTGGCGCGCGAGGGCCGACACAGTGGACGTCGAGGCGGTCAGCTCAGGTCAAGCGTGTAGTCGGCGGTGTACACCTTCCCGCCGACCTGGAAGTCGAAGAAGGCACGGTACCGTCCGGCGCTCGGCACGGTCAGCCAGAAGGTGACCGCCCCGTCGGCCAGCTCCGGTTCGGGGTGAACGTGCACATAGCCCAGGTCACCCTCGCGCACCACGACCAGGTGCCCGTACGCGCCGAGGTAGGGCTCCAACTGCGCCGGCCCGGAGGCCCCGGCGACCCGCAGCACGATCGGGGCGCTCAGTCCGATGGTCGGCGTGCCCTCCATCGACACCGTGTATGGCCCGGCGGTGGCCTTCGGCTCCGGTGCGGGCAGCTGCGCCGGGGTGTAGACGCCGGGCACGTGGTGGTCGACGCCGAGCACCAGCGGCAGCTGCCGGCCGTCGGCGGTGGTGACGGAGAAGTCGGCGTAGAGGCGGTAGTCACCGGCCCGGGGCAACTCCAGCGGTACGGTCCAGACGCCGTCCGGGCTCATGCTCGGGTGCAGATGCTGGTAGCCGCTGAGGTCACGACCGACCACGATCAGGTGCAGCGGCTTGTCGTGCACGACCGCGAAGTCGGTCGCCGGCTGCCGGTTGCCGTCGACGATGCGGAACTGGTAGTCCACCCGTACGCCGGGCGGCTGGGACCGCTGCACCGGCTGCAGGGTGTATCCGGCGGCACTGACCCACGCCCCGGCGACCTGGTCGCCGCCGTCGCCGGTGTGTGCGTGTGCTCCGGTGCCCGGCGGATGCTGGTGCCCGTCGGCGGCAGAGCCGGCCGCCGGCACGCTGAGGCCGCCCGGTCGCGCGTCGGTCACCGCCGGCTGCTCGCCGCCACCGAGGCGACCGAGCCCGAATCCGGCCAGCAGCGCGACCACCAACCCGCCGACGAGCAGCGCCAGCCGGGTGTTGCTCGACCGATCGACCGGCGGCGGCTCGTCACCCTGCGCCGTCGACGGTGGTGTCGACAGCGCGGTCGAGGATGCAGTCGCGGCAGGGCCGGCGGTGACGGCCTCGCCGCGGGAGCGGGCCGTCGCCACGGCGGTCGTACGCTGTCGGTCGGTCGCGCCGGATCGGGCCCTGGTCGCCGAACCCGACCGGGTCCGGCCGGCTGGTGCGGCCGAGCGGGACGGCACGCTCTTCGGTCCCTTGCGGGAGCCGCGAGCGCGTTGCGGGGTGCGCTCCGCTCGCCCGAGCAGCCGACCGACGATCACCGGGCGACGCCAGACGAGCAGCCCGAGCAGGACAGCGGCGACCGCGATCGTCACGGCGGTCCAGGTCCCGGCGCCGGGGCCGCCGTCCGAGGTCGGTGCCGGTGCGGCGGCCGGCGGGGCCTCCGCCGGCGGGGCGGCGGAGGCGGGTGACGGCTCGCTGTCGTGTCCGTGCTGGTCGGCCGCGGCGACCAGGGACGGGTCCGGCTGGTCGGTGGGCGGACGCCAGCCGGCCGGGGCCGGGGTCACCGCCCCGGTGTAGCGGAAGCTCATCGTCCCGCGTACTGCCTCGCCGTCGGAGGCCACCGACAGGTAGCTGACCGTGTACCGACCCTTGGCCGGCAGGTGTGCCAGGTTCACCACCGCCGGGAAACCGGTCGTGTACTCACGCGGCTGGAAGGTGCCGTCGACCAGGAAGTACTCGCGCACCGGCCGGTCGAGTTGCCGGGGCTGCCCGTGCGACCAGCCGTTGTCGACCCGGGTACCGCCCGGCGCGGTGACCGCGAAGTAGGCGTTCGGCACCACCTGCTCGGTGAAGTAGAGCTGCACCGTGGTCAGTGGCTCGCTCACCGTTGCGTCGGCCTTCGGGGTGGACATCGCCAGGTTGCCGTGCGCCGCCGCCGGGGTCGTGTCGGCGAGCAGGGTGACCGCCGTGGCGAGCAGCAGGGCGAGCAGGCCCGAAGTGACCCGCACCGTGGTCCGAGGGCAACGACGCATCAGTTCATCCTCACGACGGCGCAGCTTTGGCCAAGACGCATCTATCTTTTTGCATAGATGGCAAAAGTCAAGACACTCACGGACCTCGACGCCCCGCGACCGCCGGCCGGTTGTTCCCGGGCGACGCCGTGACCGGTGCCGGCCGGGTGCCGGCCAGACCCGGGGTGAGCAGCGCCGTCGTGGTCAGGGAGAGCCCGGCCAGCAGCGCCACCGCCCAGTGCGTCGCCATCAGGTCGGCCAGCAGCCCGGCCAGGGCCGCGCAGACCGCCTGCCCGGTCATCATGCCGTTGTGGTGCAGGCCGAGCACCTGGCCACGCGCCTCGGCGGGCGCGCGGGCGATCAGCCGCTCCTGCAACGGCAACGAGGCCGCGAACCCCACCGAGGCGACCAGGGCGAGAAGCATCGCCAGCGGCAGCCCCGGGCCGACCAGGAACACCAGGTACGGCACCGGAAGCAGCAGTCGCAGCGGCAGCACCCAGCGGTCCCGCGCGGCCGGCGAGAGGAACCGCCCGACCAGCACGTCACCGGTGAGCATGCCGAGCGCACCGGCGGCGAAGAGGAACCCGGCCCGCTCCCCCGCGTACGGCAGGAACAACGCCTCGCAGCCGACCACCAGACCGCTGGGCAGCCACAGGTTGAGGTAGAGCGACCGGCATCCCGGCTCCCGCCACAACTGCCGGTTGACCCGCAGGGTGCGGCGGGTCGACGCGGTCGCCGCCGAGCGGGCTGCCCGCTCCCGCAGCCCGAACCGGGTCACCGCGAGCGCCACCGCCCGCAGCACCACGGCCACCCCGAAGACCTGGTACGGATTCAGCCACACCAACAGCAGCCCGCCGGCCCCGAACCCGGCGATCTGCATGACGCCGACGCTCACGTTCATCGCCGAGCGGCCCAGCACGTACCCGCCGGCCGGCAGGATGTCGTTGATCAGCGCCCACCGGGCACCGCCGGTGATCGACCCGACGTACGCGACGATCAGGATGACCGCGAACCGTGCCCACAACGGCAGACCGGGAACCACCTGGAGCGCAGCGCCCACGAGTGCGACAAGTGCGGCGAGGCTCAACGCCCGACGTGGCGGCAGGCTGTCCGCCGCCGAGAGCAGGGTCAGGCTGCCGAGCACACCCGCCAGCGGCGCACCGAACATGCTCAACGCGGTGAGCAGGGCGGAGCCGGTCGTGGCGTAGGTCAGCGAGCCCAGCGCCAGCGCCGAGGTGGTGTGGGCGGCGATACCGGCGCAGTTGGCCAGGAAGAGATTGCGGAATTCGGCAACGGTGAACAGTTCCGAGTACGTCCTCACCGGATCGATCCTCGTGGCCGCGCAGACGTACGGCGTAGAGTTACGGCTGGAGGCGAAACATGTCGATCTGGCGGGTGCCGGTGGACCTGCTGGCGCGCAGCCGGTTCGCCGTGTCGCCGATGACCGACACCGTCGCCGCGCTACGGGCCCTGCACAGCCCACGTCGCCCCTGGCAGCACGCCTGGCGACGTCCGCACCTCGGGGCGTACCAGCAGATGTTGGCGCGGCGTCCGACGCTGCGGGCGTTGCTGGCGGCGGCCTTCCAACCACGGTGGACGGCGGATTTCCTCACCCTCGCGCCCGCGACGGCCGCGCCCAGCTTCGCCGAGGAGTTGGCGGTCGTCGCCGGGCGCGGCGACGCGCAGGTGCGCGACGACCTACGGGTGTGCCGGCCGGGCCCGTTGCCCGACACGCTGTGCGCCGACGGGCTGACCGAGCAGGTGGTGTTCCTGCTGGACTGGGTCTGGACGCACACGGTGCAACCGGAGTGGCCGGACCGCAGGCGGCGACTGCTGGCCGACATCGTGGCCCGCACCGCGCGGCTGAGCGCCGAGGGCTGGGCGGGCGCCGTCGCCGGTTTCGACCCCGAGATGCGGTGGTTGGGCGACGGCTGGCTCCGGGTCAACGACTACCCGGCGGCGCCGCTGCCGCTGGACCGGGCCGAACAGCTGGTGTTCGTGCCGGCCCACTGCGCGCGTGGCTGGGTGCTGTGGGACCAGCCGACCCGCTTCGGCATGGTCTATCCCGCCAGCGGCATCCTCGCCGACACCGCCCCACCGGTGCCGGACGGACTGGACCGGCTGATCGGGGCGAACCGGGCGGCCATCCTCGTCCGGCTGGCCACCCCGCTGAGCACCTCGCAGTTGGCCTCGGTCACCGGACTGTCCCTGGGTTCGGTCGGCGACCACCTGCGGGTGCTGCTCGACTCCGGTCTGGTGACCAAGCGCCGCTCCGGCCGGGAGGTGCTCTACTGGCGGACCCCGCGCGGGACGATCCTCTGTGGACCGGCGACCGGCGAATGACCCCGCTCAGCCGGTGGTCTCGGGTCGGTCCGCCGAGGCCCGGGTGGCGGCCTGGGTCAGCAGCCACGGCAGGCTGGCCGTCCTGGTCCGGGCGGCACCGAGCAGGGTCACCAGCAGCGTACGGTCACCGAGACGCAGGACGGCCCGCTCGCCGAGCAGGTACGCCCCGTCGCCCACCCCGGGCACTTCCTGACCTCGGCTGTTGAGCCGCCAGATCCACTGTGCCGCCGTACCGGAGACCGCCTGGATGGTCAGCACCGGCTGGCCGTCGCCGGCCGCCCGGAACTGCACCCCGGTGAACGGGCCGGGCAGGTCGACCGCCTCGGGGGCGTGCACCGCCAGGCCCAGCGCCTGGCCGATCTCCTCCGGGGTGATCAGGTACGCGGGCGATTCGGGACCGGCCGACATCTCGCTGGGGTGAGTGACCGGTTCGGTCAGGTTCCGGGACCGACCGTGGCCCACCACCGCGAACGCGACCACCCGTCGGGACCAGGGGCGCACCCGGATGGTCACGGTGTCCCCGTCGTGGCAGTCCCCGGCCCACTGACTCGGCAGCCCCCAGGCGGTGGTCCGATCGCCGCTGCCGTCGTCCACCGCCAGGTGGTACAGCCAGGGCCGGGACGGCATGTTCTTCCCGTGGGCGGTCGACTTCCACACCTGCACCCAGAGCACCTCGCCGGTGATGGTGCGTTCGGTGAACGGGTCCACCACCGCGCGTACCACCGTGTAGACGGCCCGGGTCAGCATCAGCCCCGCCACCACGACCAGGCTGAAAATGACCATGGAGAAGGCCCGGGCGCCCGGATAGTCGCTGGTCGGGGTGGGATCGGCCACCGGGCCGAAGAGTTTCAGCATAAAGACCGCCGGCCCGCCGATGATCACCGCTCGGAGCAGCAGTCCCGGCAGGGTGCGACCGTGGTGGGACCGGTGGGGGTAGCGGACCCGGACCCGATGCCAGGTGCCCCCGTACGACGACCAGACCAGCTTCCGATCGCCCATGCCCAGGTCAAGGAGCGCGCTGGTCAGGTGGGTGGTGCCGAGGGCCGCGCCGTAGCCGAGGTACCGGTCCCAGATCGCCACCGAGGCCGGGGGCAGTTCGGCGAACTGCTCGTGCCCCCGCAGCCAGTCCCGCACCCCCAGCCACCGCGCCGCCACCTCGGCGCCCCGGGGGGTGTCCCGCTCGCCCGGCGTCGCTGCGGCGAGGGTGGACAGCACGGCGAAGGTGAAGAACCCGGCGGCCAGTCCCCGGGTGTCCCCCGCCGGGTGCGACAGTCCGTAGTGGGTGACGGCGAGCCAGACGAACACCGCCGCGACCAGGGCGGCGGCGGACAGCAGCGCGGTCACCCTCGGGCCGAAGCGTCGCCGGGACAACCCGGCCTCCCGCGCGTGGTCGACCACCTCCGCGCGGAACCGCCTGTTCCACGCCCTGGCCTGGCCCTGGTCGCGGAAGGTCAGGGCGGTCAGCGGCAGCGCCCCACCGGCGGCCAGACCCCGCACCCGGTCGAGCACCCGGCGCTCGTACGGACGCAGCCCGGACTCGTCCGGCGGCGAGGCGGGCAGGTGCAGGGTGGTCTGCATCGGGTCGTCGCCCGGCTGGCGCAGCTCGACGAAGCCGCGGGCCGCGAGGTCGAGCAGGGTCGCCTCGGCCGCGTCCTCGGTGACCGTCCACCGGTTGGCCAGCATGTTGACCAGGGCCGGTGGTTCGTCGCCGAGTTCCATGGTGGCCGGTGCCGGTGTCGGGTTGGCCGGTCGGGTGGCGAACCGGATGGCACCGTACACCGCGAACCATCCGGCCAGCGCCACCGCGCTCACCGCGAGATCGACGAACAACCCGGCCCCCCTCGTGCGCGGTCGCCGTCAGTACCGGACCTGGGCGGCGGCGCGTTCCGCGCCGTCGGCCTGGAAGAATTCCGTCGGCCGGAACCCGCCGAGGTTCGCGACCAGGTTGGTGGGAATGGACTGGACTGTCGTGTTGAAGGTCAGCACCGCGCTGTTGTAGAACTGCCGGGCGTAGGCGATCTTGTCTTCGGTGCGGGCCAGTTCGCCCTGTAGGGACGCGAAGTTCTGGTTGGCCTTCAGCTCCGGGTACGCCTCGGCGACGGCGAACAGTCGCCCGAGGGCCTGAGTGAGGGTGTTCTCCGCCTCCGCCCGGTGGACCACCGCAGGGGCACCGGCCACGGCGATCGCGCCGCTGCGGGCGGCGATCACCCCGGTCAGGGCCGCGTTCTCGTGCGCCGCGTAGCCCCGGACGGTCTCCACCAGGTTGGGGATCAGGTCGTAGCGGCGTTTGAGCTGAACGTCGATCTGAGCCCAGGAGGCCTGCACCTGGTTGCGCTGACGGACCAACCGGTTGTACGCGACCAGCACCCAACCGAGCACGAGCACCGCCAGCAGGCAGAACACGCCGCCGGCGATGCTCATCAGGATTCCTGTGCCCATCCCCTACCCCCCGGAAGCACTGGCCCGAGCATGAGCAGCCTAGTCACGGGGCGCAATCAGGCGAACGGCTGTCCGGGTGGCCGTGGCGGACGGCGACTCATCGCGGTCCGGGGTTTCGGGCCCGTCCCCGAATGTGCGGGGCGGCGGGTCCCACCGGGCCGGTCTCGGGGAACCGGAACCGGCGCAGGTCCTCGACGACGAAGCCGGCGGCGGTGATCGCCGTGGCGGTGTCGCGGCCGGTGTGGCATCCGCCCAGCAGCAGCGGCCAGACGGTCGCGTCCACCAGCCGCTGGAGGCGACGCAGCCCGGTGCCCGGTGGCGCGGCGACATGTTCGAGGAAGCGCAGCTGCGCGCCGGGACGCAGCACCCGGCGCAGTTCGCCGAGGGCGGCGGCCTGGTCGGGCACCGTACAGAGGACCAGGGCCAGGACCCCGGCGTCGAACTCGCCGTCCGCGCCGGGCAGGGCCTCGGCTAGGCCGTCGACGACGGTGACCGGGATCGGGGCGCTGCGCGCCGCCGTGACCGCCGCAGCTCGCAGCCGGGGTTCCGGCTCGACGGCGACAACCTCGGTCACCTCGGGCGGATAGTGCGGGAACATGCGCCCGTTGCCGGCACCCACCTCGATCACCCGGCCGGACAGGCCGACCGTCAGGGCCCGGCGGTACTCGGCGATCCCGGCCCGGTCCAGCTGGGCGCTGAACCGCTCGTAGAGCCGGGCGAAGATCGGATGGGACACCCCTGCCACGACCACTCCCCTGTGCTGCCGCGCGCTCGCCCGGATCGGCGTCGTCTGTCGACAGCATCCCCCGCTCGCGCCAGCGGGGTCGAGGCCGGCACCGGCGGGTGTATCGGGAGCGCAGCGGGGTAACAAGCGCCCCACCGTCGCTCGCGGGCGCCGCACAGCAGGTCAGGGGGTCGGGATGAGCCGCGTGCGGAACCTGCGCGTACGCCCGGACCTGCTCTACGTGGCCAGCGGCTGGAGCACCCTGGTCACGGACGTGCGCGGGCGCATCACCGGTGTCGGCGCGCAGGGCTTCTTCGCCCGCAACACCCGGGTGCTCAGCACCGAACGGATCACCGTCGACGGTCGGGAACCGGTGCCGTTCAGCACGGCCACCGTGCAGGGGCACGCCCAGTTGTCCTACGCCGAACTCGGTGACGGTGAGGTGCTGCCGTCACGGGCGGCGTACCTGGCCGTCGAGCGGTTCGTGGCGGCGGGCCTGCGTACCCGGCTGACCCTGTTCAGCTACGCCGAGCGGCGCCTGGACCTGCGGCTGCGGATTCGTCTCGACGCCGACTTCGCCGACACCAGCGAGGCCGAGAGCGGTCGCCGCATCCAGTCCGGCGCGGTCGAGGCCCGGTGGGATCCCGCCGGGCAGGAGTTGCTGCTGACCTACCGGTGTGACGGGTTGGACCGGGCGGTGGCGATCCGGGTCCAGGCGTCGGGCCCGATCCGGTACGTCGACGGCGGGTTCGACATCGACGTGATGCTGTCGCCGGGCGGAGTCGACCTGATCGACCTGGCCGTCGAGCCGATCTTCGATGGTCAGCGACTCGGCGCGCCCGCGCCGAGCTTCGCCGAGCCGGGCGACACCGCCGGCTCGGCACGCCGCCGACTCACCGCCGAACTGGCCCGGCTGACCAGCACCAACTTCGACGTCACCGCGGCGTGGCGGTGCGCCCGCGAGGACCTGGCCGGGCTGCCGCTCGGCGAACCGGACGGCCCCACCGCGCCGATCGCCGGACTCCCCATCTACCAGGAGATCTTCGGCCGGGACACGATGACGGCGTCCTGGCAGGCCATGCTCGCCGGGCCGACGATGCTCGCGGACAGCCTCCGGCTCAACGCCCGGCACTTCGGTCGACGCGTCGACGACTGGCGCGACGAGGAGCCCGGCAAGCCGCTGCACGAGGCGCGCCAGGGACCGCTGTCCGAACTCAACGTCAATCCGTTCACCCACTACCACGGCGACTGGTCGACCGCGCCGGACTTCCTGATCTTCCTCGGCCAGTACTACGCCTGGACCGGGGATCTCGACACGGTACGGGAGCTGCTGCCGACCGCCGACCGCGCCCTGGACTGGATCGACCGGTACGGCGACCGCGACGGTGACGGTTTCCTGGAGTACCACCGGCGGTCCCGGGGCGGCCTGAAGAACCAGGGGTGGAAGGACTCGGACACCGCCATCGTCGACGAGCACGGCCAGGTGGTGCCGAACCCGATCGCCACCAGCGAGGTGCAGGCGTACTGGTATGCCGCGCTGCGGCACGCGGCCGGGACGTACGCGGTGGCCGGTCATCCCGTCGTCGCCGCCCGCCTGGCCCGCCGGGCGGCCGCCCTGCGCCGCCGCTTCCACCGCGTCTTCTGGCTGCCCGATCGGGGCTGTTACGCGATGGCGCTGGGACCGGACAAACGGCCGGTACGGTCGGTCAACTCCAACGACGGGCACCTACTGGCCACCGGGATCGTGCCGCCGCGGATCGCGCCCCTGGTCGCGGACCGACTGCTCGCGCCGGACATGTTCAGCGGGTGGGGGGTGCGGACGCTGTCCGCGGCGCATCCGGCGTACAACCCGTTCAGCTATCACCGGGGCAGCGTCTGGCCGGTCGAGGCGGGCACCATCGGTCTCGGGCTGGCCCGGTACGGCTGCTGGGAGCACCTGCACCGGCTCGCCGAGGGCATGTTCGCGGCGTCCGCCCTGTTCGCCGAGCACCGCCTGCCGGAGGTGCTCAGTGGGCTGCCCCGCGACGACGCCCATCCCCACCCCGGCGTCTATCCGAGCGCCTGCTCGCCGCAGGCGTGGTCGGCCAGTTCGGTCATCGCGTTGATCCAGGCCCTGCTGGCGCTGCGTCCCGCCGCGCCGTTGCGGACCGTCTTCGTCGACCCGCACCTGCCCGCCTGGCTACCCGACCTGGTGCTGGAGGGGGTACGCGTCGGCGGGTACACGGTCGACCTGACCGTCCGCCGTCGACGGGGCGGCCGCACCTCGATCCGCGCCCGAGGCGACCGGATCGCCGTGGTCCGCCGCCCCACCCGCCAGGCGATCGCCGCCCGCCGGCAGCACCGCTGAGGCGCTCGGCATGTCCCGGCACCCTGCCGACACGGTCGCAACGGGCAATGCCAGCATGTCGGCATGGATATCTACGAGGACGAGCGCACCGTGTCGCGGGCGGATCTGGCGGCCTGGCTGCGGCAGGTGGCCAACCAGCTGGAGACCGGGCAGATCTTCTACGGCGCCGCCGGCACCCTCGCCGTGGCCGACCAGGTGAACTGCGAGCTGGAGATCGAGCAGGAGGGCAAGGACGAGTACTCGGTCGAGATCGAGTTCTCCTGGACCAACCCGAAGGCCGCCCCCGCTGCGGAGCCGGTCGCCGAGAAGGCTGCCGAGGCCGACAGCGCGGACGAGGAGCCGACGACCGCCGCCGAGTAGCCCGCAAGGTAAGGAAGGGCCCCTTGTTAACGCCTGGCGTAGTACAGGGGCCCCCTCTTAACACGTACTGCGGCGGACGTCAGCGCAGTCGGTGTCGGCGGCCGAACCAGTCGCGGGAGGCCCGGGTGTTCAGCGCCCAGAGCACCCAGGCCAGCAGGGCGACCCCGACGCAGGTGATGGCGCCGAACAGGCCCAGCGAGGCCGCGGCCAGCAGACCCGCCAGGGCGTACGCCGGAAAGGGCGCCCAGGTCCGGCGGGTGGCCAGGGCGGTGGTCACCAGCAGGCAGGCGGCCGTCATCGCGGCGAAGAAGACCGCCGCGCCCAGCGAGCCGCCCTCGGTGAGCAGGCGATGGACCGTGGCCAGGGCGAACAGCAGCGACAGCAGCCCGAAGACGAGCACAGTGATGCGTACCGGGGTGGGCATGACGGGGTACCGGAGCACGTCCGGGTAGCCACGCGCGCTCATACAGACAACGATGGGCGTCGACCCCTTACCGCCGGGTGGCACTGTCGGCAAGGCGACAGCCCGGGTGCGCTCTAAGCTTCCGGTCATGGCCAGGTATTTCGACGTGCACCCGGACAATCCGCAGCCGCGCATCATCGGGCAGGTCGTCGACCTCCTGCGCCGCGACGGGCTGATCGCCTACCCGACGGACTCCTGCTTCGCCCTCGGCAGCCAACTCGGCAACAAGGACGGCATGGACCGCATCCGGGAGATCCGTCACCTGGACAGCGGCCACCACTTCACCCTGGTCTGCCGGGACTTCGCCCAGCTCGGCCAGTTCGTGCAGCTGGACAACGCGGTCTTCCGCGCGGTGAAGGCGGCCACCCCGGGCCAGTACACCTTCATTCTCCCGGCCACCAAGGAGGTGCCGCGCCGACTGCTGCACCCCCGTAAGCGCACCGTCGGCGTACGCATCCCCGACCACCCCGTCACCCGGGCACTCCTCGACGAGCTGGGCGAGCCCCTGCTGTCGAGCACGCTGCTGCTGCCCGACGACGACGAGCCGCTGACCCAGGGTTGGGAGATCAAGGAACGCCTCGACCACGCCGTCGACGCGGTGGTCGACGCGGGTGACTGCGGCACCGAGCCGACCACGGTGGTCGACTTCTCCGAGGGCGAGCCGGAGATCGTCCGGGTCGGCGCGGGCGACCCGGAACGGTTCGCCTGACCGTGGCGCGGCGAGGGTACCTGATGATCTTCGCCCCCGATCAGCGGCCCCCGGTTCCATCGAGCGGGCCCCCGTCCCGAGACGGCAGGTGGAACCGCAGCTGGCGCAGGGTTGCTATCGTCGCCGCCACACAGTTGATCTCGGTAAGTGGAGGGGCACGATGGGGCTCATGGACCGCCTTCGGGGCGAGTTCGTAGACATCATCGAATGGCTGGACGACAGCCGGGACACGATCGTCTGGCGGTTCCCCCGTTTCCAGAACGAGATCAAGATGGGTGCCAAACTCGTCGTCCGGGAGTCCCAGACGGCGGTGTTCGTCAACGAGGGCCAGGTCGCCGACGTCTACCTGCCGGGCACCCACACCCTCGAAACCCGCAACATGCCGATCCTGTCCACCCTCAAGGGCTGGAAGTACGGCTTCAACTCGCCGTTCAAGGCCGAGGTGTACTTCGTCAACACCCGCCAGTTCACCGAGATGAAGTGGGGCACCCAGAACCCGGTGATCCTGCGCGACCCCGAGTTCGGGGTGGTCCGGGTGCGGGCCTTCGGCGCGTACGCGGCCCGGGTGGTGGACGCCCAGCGGCTGCTCAAGGAGCTGGTCGGCACCGACCCGCAGTTCCGCACCGAGGAGGTGCAGGAGTACCTGCGCCAGCTCATCGTGGGCCGGCTCGGCGGCGCACTGGCCCGGGCCGGGGTGCCGCTGCTGGACCTGGCCGCCCACCAGGACGCGATCGGCCGGCAGCTGGCCGGCGCGCTGACCGAGGAACTCGCCGAGGTCGGCATCGCGATCCCGAAGTTCGTCATCGAGAACGTCTCCGTGCCGCCGGAGGTGGAGCGGGCGCTGGACAAGCGCACCGAGATGGGTGCGGTCGGCGACCTGGACCGGTTCACCCGCTACCAGGCGGCCACCGCGCTGGAGGCGGCGGCGAACAACCCGGGTGGCGAGGCGGGCGCCGGCGTCGGCATGGGCATGGGCATGGCGTTGGGTCAGCAGATGGCCCGGGCCATGTCCGGCGAGAGCAGTGCGCCGCCGGCCGCCGCACCGTACGCCGCACCGACGGCCGCCGCGCCGGGCGGCGCCGAGCCGCCGCCGCTGCCGGGCCAGGCGCAGTGGTTCGTCGGTGTCGGTGGCGAGCGCCAGGGCCCGTTCGACATCGGTGCGCTGGCTGCGCGGGCCGGTGCCGGCGGGTTCGGCCCGGACACGCTGGTCTGGCGGGCCGGCATGGCGCAGTGGCAGCCGGCCGGACAGGTGCCCGAACTGGCGTCCGTGCTGGCCAGCGTCCCGCCGCCGCTGCCGCCGCTGTGATCATCGGGATCGGGAGGGTACACCGATGAGTGAAACCGCTGTCTCGCCCCCGTCGTACGGCTGCGGGGGTTGCGGCGCCCGGGTGGAGCACGCGCCCGGCACGACCGCCCTGCAGTGCCCCTACTGCGGGCACCAGCAGCAGATCGCCGCCGCCACCCGGGAGGTGCGCGAGCACTCCTTCGACGGGCTGGCCACCCTGGCCCGCAAGCCGGCTGCCGCCGTGGGCGCGTACGTCTACCGGTGTCCGGGCTGTGGTGCCTCGACCGAGAGCGCGGCACTGGCCGAGCGGTGCCAGTTCTGCGCCACCCCGCTGGTGCCGCAGCAGGCGGCCGACGAGCTGATCGCCCCGGAGGCGGTGCTGCCGTTCGCGGTGGACCGCAACGGGGTGCGCACCGCGCTGAGCACCTGGTGCCGCAGCCGCTGGTTCGCCCCGAGCAGCCTGAAGAAGGTCAGCGAGGCGGAGACGCTCAAGGGCACCTACCTGCCGCACTGGACGTTCGACGCGCGGACCGTCTCCGACTACCGCGGCAAGCGCGGCGAGCACTACTACGTCACCGAGACGTACACGGTGACGGTGGACGGCAAGACGGAGACCCGCACCCGGCAGGTCCGGCACACCCGGTGGCACTCGGCCAGCGGCACGGTACGCCGGGACTTCGACGACGTGCTGGTGCCCGCCACCACGCACCTGCCGACGAACAAGCTCGACGAGTTGGCCCCGTGGCCGCTCAACGAGGCGGTCCCGTACGAGCAGGACTACCTGGCCGGGTACCACGCGTTGCGCTACGACACCGAGCCGGAGGCCGGCCTGGTGGAGGCGAAGGCCCGGATGGCGCCGGTGATCGAGCGGGACTGCCGCTCGGACATCGGCGGCGACGAGCAGCAGGTCGACGCGGTGGACACCAGCTACTCGGACGTGACCTACAAGCTGCTCCTGCTGCCGGTGTGGATCGCCGCGTACCTGCACGCCGGGCGGTCGTACCAGGTGCTGGTGAACGCCCGTACCGGTGAGGTCATCGGCGAGCGGCCGTACAGCAAGGCCAAGATCGCTGCCGCGGTGCTGGCCGCGCTGGCGGTGATCGCGCTTGTCGTGTTCTTCATGTCGCGATAGGTCAACCGACGGAGTGGGTCGAGCGGGCGCGGGCCCGCAACCGCCGGAGCATCCGGGCGTCGGTGAACCCGACCGCCCGGGCCGCGGCCTCCACGGCGACGCCGTGACCGATGAGGTGCTCGGCCCGCTCGACCCGCAGCAACTGCTGGTACCGCAGCGGGGTCAGGCCGGTGGACGCGTCGAACAGCCGGGTCAGGGTGCGCTCGCTCACCCGGGCCACACCGGCCAACTCCACCAGCGGCAATGCTTCGGTGAACCGTTCGTCGATCACGTCCTGGACGCGGTGCACCACGTCGCTGAGGTGCGAGCGGTAGCGCAGCATCGCGCTGTCCTGCCGCTCGTGTCCGTTGCGCCGGGCGTACACGACCATCTCCCGGGCGATCCGGGCGGCCAACGCCGGCCCGTGCCGGACGGCCATCAGGTGCAGCGCGAGGTCGATGCCGCTGGCGATGCCGGCCGAGGTGGCCACCCGGTCGTCGACGACGTACAGCCGGTCGTTGAGCACGGTGGCCGCCGGATACCGGCGGGCCAACTCGTCCTGGAGTTCGTGGTGGGTGGTGCACCGGCGACCGGCCAGCAGCCCGGCGCGACCCAGCAGGTAGGCGCCACCGCAGACGCTGACCACCGTGCCGCCCGCCGCGTGGTGCGCGACGAGCCGGCGCAGCGTGGCGGGCTGCGCCGGCTCGGCACGGGAGGCGGGTGACCGCCAGCCGGAGACGACGACCAGGTCGGACGGGTCCAGATCGGGCCAGTCGACATCGGCGCGCACCGGCAGCCCCTGTGCGGTCACCACCTCACTGCTCTCCGCGACGAAGGACTGCCGGTAGTCGAGCCCGGAGTCCGCCGCCGCGGAGAAGACCTGCGCCGGACCGGCCAGATCCAGCAGGTGCAGCTGCGGAAGCAGCAGGAAGACGACCCGGCCCACGAACACCTCAGCGGTCGGCGCCGACCGGGGTGGTCACCTCGTCGACGGTACGGATGGTGGCGAACCGGCCCGACAGCGCGTACGCGGTGCGCTCGATGATCTCGTCGGTGTTGAGGGTACGCGGATCGGCGAGGATCTCGGCGATCGTCCGGCCCGCGGGGGCGTCCGGGTGCTCGATGGGCATGGTGGCGGTCGCGTCGACGACGAAGGTGACCTCGTAGCCGAGGTCGGCGGCGAGCCGGGCGGTGGTCTCGCAGCACTGCTCGGTACGGATGCCGCAGACGGTGACCTCCCGGACGCCGTGGACGGTGAGCAACTGCTGGAGTCGGGTCGTGGTGAAGGCGTTGTGCACGTACTTGGTCAGGACCGGCTCGCCCTCGGCGGGCTGCAACCCGTCGATCAGTCGGACGAAGCCGCGCGCCGGGTCGAACACGTCACCGCTGTCCGGCTCGGAGTGCAACACCCAGACGACCAGGTCACCCCGGCTGCGGGCAGCCTCGACCAGCCGGTTGACCTGACCGACGATGTCCGGTTGCGAGCAGGCCGTCCAGTTGGCGCGCTGGCGGAAGGACTCCTGTACGTCGATCACGACGAGTGCTGCGGTCATGCGTTCATCCTGACCGTCCCCGGTCGGGGCGCACCAGCCACGATCGCGCACCGCTGCGGAACGATCCGGTCAGCGCAGCAGGTGCCGGACGAGTTCGGTGCGTTTGCGTACGCCGAGTTTGCGGTAGGCGTTGCGCAGGTGGAACTCGACCGTCTTGATCGACACCGACAGCCGCGCGGCGACCTCCTGGTTGCTGAGTCCCTCGGCGACGGCGGCGGCGACCCGGCGCTCGGTGGCGGTCAGCGCGGCCTCGGCCGGTGCCGACGATCCGGTGGCCGACGCCGGTACCTGGCCGGACCGGCCGCCCGGTGGCGCGCCGGTGGCAACGGCCCGTTCGGCCACCGAGGCGAGGTCGACGGCGACGCGGGCGAGCAGGCCGGCCGCACCGGTCGCCGCGTACTCGCTGCTGGCCAGTTCCAGCAACCGGATCGCGTCGGCACGTCGTCCACAGTGGGCATGCCACCCACCGAGCAACCAGGCCAGCCGGGCGCGCGACAGCCGTTCCACGGGCCGGTTGAGCCCGACGAGGGAGCGTTCGAGCCAGGCCATCGTCGCCGGGTTCCGAGGGTCGACGATCCACGCCCGCCATGCCGGCAGCGCCGGCGCGCCGGGCCAGTCCAGTGGCGGATCCTCGATGGCGGCGACAACCGCCTGCGCGGCGGCGGCATCACCACGCAGCGCGTGGTACGTGGCCAACTCGCAGCGGTGCTCGAAGACCAGACCCGAGTTGGCCCCGACGGCCGAGCCGACGAGCCGGCCCACCACTCCCACCCAGGCGTCGACGTCGCCGCTGGCCAGGTGCAGCGCGGCGGCGCACTCGGCGATGTGCGACCCCACCCAGGCGGAGCCGGACCGGGCGGCCAGCACCCGCGCCTCGGCGAGCCGACGCCGGGCCAGCACCAGGTCGCCGCAGAGCGCCTCGCACTTGGCCAGCCAGGAGGTGATCTCGGCCTCCAGGTCGAGGCGGCCGGCAGCGACGGCGTACCCGTGCGCCCGGCGCAGCGTGGCCCGGCCGCGCAACAGGTCACCGGACCACGCCTCGCCCATGCCGAGCATGGTGGTCAACCGCGTCCGGCGAGCCGGGTCGATCCGGTCGTCGATCAGCCACGGCTCGACCACCTGTGCGAAGAGCGGTCTGATCCGGTCGGGACGCTGGGCGCTCAACGTCGCGATCATGGCGCACTCGACGTACAGCGGGTCGTGGTGCAGCCCGGCGGCGGTGAACAGGCGCAGTGCCTCGTCGGGGTGGGCCGGGCCAGGCGGGGTGGCGGGCCCGCGCCGGGCGAGTCGGCGGCCGAGGCGGGCGCCGACCGCGGCGGCGATGGCGTGGTGGAGGAACTCGATCTCGCGCTGCCGGGCGACCACCTCGCGGCTACGCGCCCCGGCCTGCGGCGTCGCCGGCTGGGCTCGCGGGCCGGCCTGCGGGGTCGCGGCCTGGGCGCGCAGGACCGCCAGTCGCCGCACCATCGGGGGCAGGCCGGCCGGGTCGGCGGTACGGGACACCGCGAGGAACGCCTCCGCGACCAGACGGGCGGCGGCCACCGGGTCACCAGCACGGTCGGCCGCGGCCAGCAGCCGGTCGGCCTCCTCCTGGTGCTCCTGTTCCTGGAGACCGTGGGATTGCTGATCGATGTCCACGTCCGTCCTTCGTCGGGCGGGTGTAGCAGGCACACCCTAGCTAGGGTTTCGCCCGGGCCGACGGTGGTTCGACTGGTTACCGACTCAACGGTCTGCGCCGCGTCGGGCGGGTGTGACCGTACGGCTCATGACAGTCCGTAACCGAATGCGAGTGGCGATGATCGTCACTCCCCTGTTCGCCATGTCCATGGCACTTGTCGCCATCAGCACCCCCGCCGCCGCCGACAAGCCGTCGGAGCGGCCCCGCCTGTCGTACGCCCGGCTCTGCGACCCGACCGGCTGCTACCTGTCCTGGCGGGTCGTCGACAGCGACGCCGACGGTGTCAGCGACGCCGACGAGGTGGCCGCCGGCACCGATCCGCACGACCCGCACAGCACGCCGAGCCTCCAGGTGGTCGTCGAGGTGGCCTCGGTCAACAAGCTGCCGTCCTTCTCGTACGGTCGCGGCAGCTTCATCGCGTTCCCCGAGGAGATCCTGAAGCTCAAGGAGACGACCACCAACCTGCCGACCCTCGGTGTCTTCGCGCTGCCGGTCCGCAAGGACGCCTACACCCGGCTGGGCATCGACCTCAAGCGGTTCGACGAGTTGAAGCTGTCGGTGCAGCGCGACGGGGTCGCGATCGGCCGCGGCAGGATCTCGCAGTCCGTCGGTGACCCGCTGCGCGGCAGCCTGCTGACACCGTTCGACTCGCACTTCGTCGAGTACCAGCCCGGTGTGACGGGGCAGAGTCCCGTCGCGCACGGCGGCATCGTGAAGACCGAGAAGGGCGGCTGGTTCGACGACTTCGACTACCAGCTGCACTACGCCGACGGATCGCGCAGCGTCGTGGACCTGGTGCCGGGTGGTTCGGTGCAGGAGTACTTCAACGCCGACGGCTCACGCGGCGACACCGTCCTGCACCAGTACGAGGAGCGTGGCGAAGACGGTGGCGTCTACATCGAGGAGCACACCTGGGTCTGGGACGTGCACGGACGTCTGGTCAGCGAGACCACGTCGAAGTCCCACTCGAAGGACGGGAAGCTGGACAGCTGGCTGGAGACGATCTACCACGTCTACGACGAGGACGGCAAGGAGCTCGGCACCATCCATATGGAGTCGGTCATCTTCACCGACTCGACGCACAGCACCGGCAGCCAGACCATCACCACCTGCGACGCGAGCGGCAGCTGCGACGACGGCATCAACATGTACTACGACTCCGACGACAACGACTCCGGCGGTGGCCACGACGATGGGGGTGACCACGGCGACGACGGCGGTGACGGCACGGAGAACGACCACGGCTACGTCAACCCGGACTACACGAGCGATGTCGTGTCGATCCTCACCGGCAGCGACGGGTTCACCCGGATCGTCGGCACGAACATCACGCCGGTACGCAACTGGACGCCGACGTACGCCGACGGCACCATCCCGGAGAACAAGCTGACCGGCATCATCTACGTCGACGACACCGCCAACGCGTACAACTCGGTCTTCTCCGAGCCGCGCATCACCGGGGCCCAGCCGGAGCACGTGCCCGGCCTGCCGCAGCCGTGGTTGGACGGGCCACCGCCGAACGGCGGCGGCTGCAACGGGCTCTGCTGACCCGAGCCTTCTCCGACGCCGCCCGTCCGGTCAGTGACCGGACGGGCGCTGGCCTGTCGGGGCGTTGCTATGGGTGGCCACGCTCAGGCAGCCCTCGGCTGAACGTGTGGCGCTCAGGTTTCCTGCTCCGCCACGAAGACGCCAAGCCCCTGGCCACTCTCCCGACGCGACGCGTGCTCGGATGTCGGCAATGATCCGCCGGTAGTGCGGTTCGAACTTCCGTGGTGTGGGCATGCAAGGTCACCGCGAACACCGAGGCCGAACGGATCCGGCAGGCGTTGCGGCAGTGGCAGTCCCGGCACAACGGCTGCCGCCGCCCGGCAGATCACCCGCAGGGCGGGCGGTGATGGGCGCACCACGCTGGATCATCCACCTCCCGACCACGCTGACCAGCCTGGACGAGGCTGTCGACCTGGCGGTCGCGTTACGTGACTCGCTCGGCCACGTCACTGTCGTCGACTTCGGTGAGACCACCCTCAGTGAAGAGGACAAGCAGTTCCTGCGTACCCGAGTGTGGTGTGACGCCCGGGGCGACGGACCCGGCCGCTGCCAACGCCGCGATCAGCACGACGGACCCTGCGCCACCACGGCGCAGTAGCGTCCGAACAACCCCGGCTGTGGCCACGTCAGCACGATCCGGCCGCTCAGCCGGACGGGCGACAAGTTAGCCTGGCCTAACTTCAGAAGTGAGGCCAGGATGACGAAGACCCCTGCGGCGGTGCCGACCGGCCGGCTGATCGGTGGGATGTTCCGGCGGCAGCGCCGCGACACGGCGTTGTGCGCCGGTTTCTGGTCGCTGCACCAGGTCTGTGAGGCGCTCGTCCCGGTGGCCATCGGTCTGGTCATCGACCAGGCCGTGGGGACGGGGTCGACAACGGCGATGGTCTGGTCGGTGGTGGGGATCTTCGCGCTGTTCCTGGCGCTCACCATGGGCTGGCGGTTCGGGTTCTGGTTCCTGTCCAAGGCGGTGGTGCGGGAGTCGCACGACCTGCGCATGCAGGTGGTCCGGCGGGTGCTCACCGGGCGGGGCATCCGGACCAGCCGGCAGAACGGCGAGCTGCTGTCGATCGCCACCTCCGACACCCAGGCCGCCGCCGAACTGCTGGAGCTGGGCAGCCGGATGATCTCCGCGTTCCTCGGCCTGACGGTGGCGACGGTGGTGCTGCTGCGCATCGACTGGTCGCTCGGGCTCGGGCTGGTGGTGGGTGTGCCGCTGCTGGTGCTCGGGCTCCACGCGCTCGGGCCGGTGGTGGAACGGCACACCTCCGCACAGCAGCAGGCCATCGGCCGGGCCGCGGCGACCGCTTCCGACCTGCTGCGCGGGCTTCGGCCGCTGCGCGGCTTCGGTGGCGTCGACGAGGCGGCCCGCCGCTACCGCGCGGCCAGCCGTACCTCGCTGCGGGCCAACGTCGGCGCGGTGCGGGCCGGCGCGACATTCGTCGGTGTGTCGACGTTCACCACCGGCCTGCTGGTCACGGTGGTCGCCGCGCTCGCCGGCTGGTTCGCCCTCCAGGGGCGGATCACCGTCGGTGAGCTCATCACCATCGTCGGACTGGCGACCTTCATCAGCGACCCGGTGCTCAACCTGGCCGACTGCGTCTTCCGGCTGGCGACCGCCCGGGCCAGCGCGGCCCGGGTGGCCGAGGTGCTCGCCGCACCCGAACAGGCCGGGTCCGGTGACACGGTGGCGCGGCCCGGCCCGCTCGTCCTCGACGAGGTGCACGCCCCCGGACTGGACGGCGTCAGCCTCACCGTGCGTCCCGGGGAGCTGCTCGGTGTGGTCACCGAGCAGACCCGTACCGCCGACGCCATCACCGACCTGCTGGCCGGGGCGCGGCCACCCGAGCGGGGCGAGGTGACGCTGGCCGGTACGCCGGTGGCCGACCTCGACGTCGCCACGCTGCGCCGGGTCGTCCTGGTCGAACCGCACGCGGTGGACCTGTTCGGCAGCACGTTGCGCGAGGTGCTGCAGACCGGCGACGAGCACGACGACGACGCGCTGCGCCGGGGCATGGCCGCCGCCAGCGTGGACGTGCTCACCGACGGCGACGCCGGGCTGGACCGGGAGTTGCTCGACCGTGGGCTGGACCTCTCCGGCGGTCAGCGGCAGCGCATCGCCCTGGCCCGGGCGCTGCTCGCCGACCGGCCGGTCACCGTGCTGCGCGATCCGACCACGGCGGTCGACGCGGTCACCGAACACACCATCGCCGACGGGGTACGCGCCTACCGTGCCGACGGTGAGCGGGCCACCGTCCTGGTCACCACAAGCGCCCCGCTGCTCGACCGCTGCGACCGGGTCGTCTTCGTGCACGCCGGTCGGGTGGCGGCCGTCGGACGGCACCGGGACCTGCTCGCCCGGTCCGCGTACGCCGAGGTGGTGCTGCGATGAGCGGCCTGACGTCGACGATGCTGCCCGTCGCCACCGGCCGGGCCGCCCTGGCCACCTTCTGGCGGGCGCTGCGCCGCCACCCGATGTTCGGCTGGGCCTCGATCGCGGCCTCGCTGGCGGCCAGCGCCGCCGCGGTCGTCGTACCGTTGCTGCTCGGTCGGCTCGTCGACCTGGTGGTGGCCGGCGGTACCACCCGGTCGCTGCTGCTGACCTCGGCCTGGATCCTCGGCGTGGGTTTCGTCGGCGCGGTGCTGACCGGTGCCGCCCGCTGGCTGGTCACCGAGTGGGGCATGCGGGCCTGCGCCGACCTGCGGGAGGAGGTCCTCGACCACGCGCTGCGGATGGACTCGGCCCGGCTGGAGAGCGCGGGCTCGGGGGATGTCGCCTCCCGGGTCACCGACGACGTGGAGCAGGTCACCGACTCGATCCAGTTGGCGGCCGGCGTCTTCACCGCACTTGTCACCGTCGTGGTCACGTTCGTCGGCTTCACCGCCCTGGACTGGCGCATCGCCGTCGCGTTCCTGGTCGTCTTCCCGGTGTACGCGCTGAGCCTGCGCCGGTTCGTGCCGGCGGCCAAGCGTCTCTACGCCGCCGAACGGCAGGCCGCCGCGGTACGCACCCAACGCCTGCTGACCACCTTCGGCGGGGTCCGGACGGTGCACGCGTACGGCATGGAACAGCGGCAGAGCCAGCGGGTCGAGCAGGCCTCCCAGGAGGCGGCCGACGCCCGACTGCGGGCGGTACGCGGGTTCCTCTGGTTCGCGAACATGATGAACTACGCCGAGGCGATCGGCCTGACCGCCGTCCTGCTGACCGGGTTCCTGCTGGTGCGCGCCGGGGACAGCAGTGTCGGTGACGTGACCGCCGCCGCGCTGTTGTTCCACCGCCTCTTCGGCCCGCTCGGCATGCTGCTGATCTCGTTCAACGACATCCAGTCGGCCGGCGCGGCGCTGGCCCGGCTGGTCGGTGTCACCGAGGTCGACGTGCCGGCGCAGCGGACCGCCGAGACGCCGACCCGAGGGCCCGCCGGGGTCACCGCCAAGTCGGTGTCGCACCGGTACGCCGCCGGCCCGACGGTCGTGCACGACGTGTCGATCGAGATCGCCGACGGTGAGTCGCTGGCGATCGTGGGTGAGAGCGGTGCCGGCAAGACCACCTTCGCGGCCATTCTCGGCGGGGTGTTCCCGGCCACCGAGGGCGCGGTGTGGCTGGGTGGCCGGTTGATCGACGACCTGGGCCCGGACGAGTTGCGTCGCACCGTCGGTGTTGTGACCCAGGAGGTGCACGTCTTCGCCGGCACGCTCGCCGACGACCTGCGGCTGGCCGCCCCGCACGCCACCGACGAGCAGTTGCACGCCGCGTTGCGGCTGGTCGGCGCGCACGGCTGGGTCGCCGCGCTGCCGGATGGGCTGGCCACCCCCGTCGGTGACGGCGAGCATCCGCTCACCCCTGGTCAGGCCCAGCAGTTGGCGCTGGCCCGGATCGTCCTGCTCGACCCGCCGATCGTGGTGCTGGACGAGGCGAGCGCGGAGGCCGGCAGCGCCGGTGCCCAGCAGCTCGAACTGGCCAGCCAGGCGCTGATCCGGGGTCGTACCGCCATCGTGGTGGCGCACCGGCTCACCCAGGCGCACGCCTGTGACCGGGTGGCGGTGATGTCCGGCGGTCGGATCGTCGAACTCGGTCGCCCCGACGACCTGGTCGCCGCCGGTGGCCGGTACGCCGAACTCTGGGCGGCCTGGCGGCGCTGACCTGACGACGGACCTGGCGGTGCCGGCAAGCACCGCCAGGTCCGGGTAGCTCAGCGGGTCAGCAGGTGCTCAGCATCGAGGCCAGGGCCGACTTCTCCGCGCTGTCGACGGAGAGCGCGTAGTACCACTTCACCTGGATCCAGGCGCGGGCGTAGGTGCAGTGGAACGCGGCGCGCGGCGGCTTCCAGGCGGCCGGGTCCTTGTCGCCCTTGGACTGGTTCACCGTGCTGGTGACCGCCCACAGCTCAGGGCCACCGAGGTCGTTGGCGTAGGTCTGCCGTCGGGAGGTGGTCCACGACCAGGCGCCGGAGCGCCAGGCCTCGGCGAGCGGGACCACGTGGTCGATGTCGATCTGCGTCGGGCTGGTCCGGGTCAGGCCGTCGTACGGGCTGTACCAGGAACCGGAGGTCGGATAGCAGCTCGCGTCGACTGTGACGTTGGTGCCGTCACGCTTGAGGACCTGCTCGCGGGTGTTGCAGGTGCCGGTGACCGTGCTCCAGTGCGGGAACAGGTCCCGGTTGTAGCTGGACTGGTGGGATTCGGCGGCCACGGTGAGGGAGTTGAGCCGGCTCAACGCCGTGGCGTACGAGGGGATGTTGGGCGGGGTGGCGTGGGCCGGCCGGGGGACCAGCACCAGGGACAGGGCGAGGGCGACCACCAGGGTGACGGCGGCCTTTCGGACGTGAGCCATGTGGCGACTCCTGACTGTCGCCTGCCACGGCGGGTGGGGGTGGCCCGCTGACGGGCGTGACCGGCGACAGTCGGATTCTCGCAAAGATCGTGATCAATGAATACGCCGGCGAACGAAACGATCGTTAAATCCGGATGAAGAGCGGCCTATCCCTGGCGGATGGCCTCGCCGGCGATCTCGATGCGCACGGTGCGACCGACCAGTACGCCGCCGCTGTCCAGGGCCACGTTCCAGACCAGGCCGTAGTCCTCGCGGTTGAGTTCCGCCGTGGCGCTGAACCCGAAGATGTCCTGCCCGTACGGGTCGCGTCGGGCACCGCCGAACTCGACCTGGCAGTCCACCGGACGGGTGATGCCCTTGACTGTCAACTCACCGGAGAGCACGAACCGGGCGGTCACCGGCCGCGTCGGCGGCGCGGGCTCCTCCACCACCGCCCGGCGACCGAGCCGGTGGTTCTTCAGCTTGGCCCAGAAGAAGATCGGATCGGTCTTGTCCAGGGCGGTGATGCCGGTGCTGCGGTACTCCAGGGTCGGGAACTGCTCCACGTCGAGGAAGTCGGCGCTGCGCAGGTGGGTGTCCCGGTCGACGTTCGCGGTGTCGATGCTGGCGGACTGGATGGTCGCCACGATCGTCGACTCCAGCGGGTCCTCGGCGACGGTGATGCGGGCGGTCGCCTGGCGGAACTCGCCACGCACCGGGCTGACCATCATGTGCTTGGCGACGAAACCGATCCGCTTGTGCCCGGCGTCAAGCTCGTAACTGCCGGGTGCGGGGATGGACATGCCGTTCCAGATGCGCGTGGAGCCGGTCATCGCTCGCCACTTCCTCCCCCGCCTTGACTCAAGGCCCAGACCGGCACCGGACGGCCGGACGATCATCGACGCCAAGCATAGGGAGGTCAGAGGGGGTTTCCCTGCCTCGACCAGTGGTGATCGTGAGGACAATCACCAGGCCAGACGCATCGGAGACGGCGGGCGGCGGGTCACGCCCGCAGAGAACCGTTTCGGCGGCGGCTGCGTCCTAACCTTGCGTGATGGATTCAGACGACGCAGCGTTACTGCGCCGCGTCGGTACGGGCGACCGCCCCGCGTTCGACGTGCTCTACGCGCGACACGCACCGTGGTTGGCGCTGCGGCTGCGCCGCCGGTGCCGCGACCCGGAGTTGGCCCAGGAGTTGCTCCAGGAGACGTTCCTGACCGTGTGGCGGGCGGCGGCCGGCTACCGGGAGGACGGCGCGGTGACCGGCTGGCTCTGGGCGGTGGCGTCACGCCGGCTGATCGACGCCCACAGGCGCATCGCGGCCCGTCCGTCCACGGTCGGGTCGGTGGCGCCGGAGGCGGTGCCGGTCTGGTCGCCGTCGGCCGAGGACGAGGCGTTGGCCGGGTCCTACGACGCGGCCCTGGAACGGGCGCTGCACCGGCTGTCGCCGGAACTGCGGGCGGTGTTGCAGGCCACCGTGCTCGACGGGTTGACCGTACGGGAGACGGCGACGCTGCTGGGCGTACCGGAGGGAACGGTCAAGACCCGGGCGATGCGGGCCCGCCGGGAGTTGCGGGAGGCGCTGTCGTGACGGCTTTTCACCTGGACGCTCGAACGCTGGCGGCGTACGTCGACGATGCTCTGGACGACGTCGACGCCTGGTCGGTGGAGACGCACCTCGACCGGTGCGCCGCCTGCCGGGCCCACCTTACCCTCGACGATCCGACCCGGCGGCTGGTCGAGGCGGCGGCGGTGGCGGTGGCCGCCCCGCTGCCACCACCGGGCCGGGTACGCCCGGCGACCCGCTGGCGTCGGATCCGGGTCCTGGTGGGTGCCGGCCCGGCCGCCCGGGGTGCGTGGCTGGTGGCGGTGGCGTTGACCGGGCTGGCCGCGCTGGGGCTGGCGGTCAGCCCGGCGATGCTGCCGCCGTGGCTGCTGTTGTTGGCCGCGCCGATGTTGCCGGCGGTCGGCACCGCCCTGTCGTACGGGTCGTGGTCGGATCCGTTGCACGAGATGGTGGCGTCGGCACCACAGGGCGGGCTGCAGATCATCTTGTGGCGCACGCTCGCGGTGCTCGCGGTCACCGCGCCGGTCACGCTCCTCGTCGGCGCGATGACCGGCGTCGGTACGCCGATGGTGTGGCCGCTGGCCGGTCTCGCGCTCACCGCCCTGACGCTGGCGCTCGGCTCGCTGATCGAGCCCGGTCAGGCGGCGGCGGTGGTGGCCGGCGCGTGGGCGGTGATCGTACTGGCCCCGATCGGCGAGTGGGCGGTGCTGGTGCAGGCCGGTCCGGTGTGGCTGGCGGTCACGGCAGCGGCCGTGCTCGTGGTGTGGACCCGCCGGGATCGAGTAGGGAGACGAACCGCGTGAGCGTGACGGTGAGCGTTCGAGGGTTGCGGGTCAGCTACGGCCGACGGACCGCGCTGGACGAGTTGGATCTCGACCTGGGTCCGGGGGTGCACGGCCTGCTCGGCCCGAACGGGGCCGGCAAGACGACGTTGATGCGGGTGCTGGCCACCGTGCGGCGACCCGACCGGGGGCAGGTGCGGCTGCTCGGGCAGCCGCTGTCCGACGCGGCCGGGCTGCGGTCGGCCCGTCGGCAACTGGGTTACCTGCCGCAGTCGTTCGGGTTCTATCCACGGTTCACCGTTCGGGAGTTCGTGGAGTACTTCGCCTGGCTGAAGGAGATGCCACCGGCGCAGATCCCGCTGGCGGTGGACCGGGCGATCGAGCGGGTGGGGCTGCTGGACCGGGCCGACGACCGGATGAAACACCTCTCCGGTGGGATGCTCCGCCGGGCGGGCATCGCCCAGGCGATCGTCAACGATCCTCGGTTGCTGCTGCTGGACGAGCCGACCGCCGGACTGGACCCGGAGCAGCGGGTGGAGTTCCGGGCGCTGCTGCGGGAGCTGGGACTGGACGCCGTCGTGCTGGTCAGCACGCACCTGGTCGAGGACGTCGTGGCGGCCTGCACCCGGGTCAGCCTGATCGACGCGGGACGCCTGGTGTTCAGCGGGCTGCCCGAGGAGCTGATCGCGGCCGGCGGTGCCGGCGACAGCGGTGACTCCCCGATCGAACGCGGTTACGCCGCCGTGTTGCGGGGCGCGCGGGCGGCTGCCCGGTGAGGCGCGTCCTGCGCACCGAGTTGCGTCGGGGCACGGCACCGTCGGCCGCCGCGGTCATGTGCGGTGCGGGCGTGTGGATGCTGGCCGTGCATCCGGAGCACTGGGGTGGCCGGTGGGCCGGCCTGGCCAACTACCTGCGGGTGTCGATGCTGATCCTGTGCGCGTTGATGATCGCGGCGGGCGCGTGGCAGGCCGGTCGGGAGCGGCGGCGCGGCATCGACGAGATGGTCAGCTCCACCCCGCGTCCCGGCTGGCAGCCGGTCCTGGTGGCGTGGCTGGCGGTGACGCTGGCTGGCACCACCGGCGTGCTGGTGGCCTTCGCCGGGGCGGCGGTGCTGGTCGCCCCGGCCGCGACGTACGCCGGGGGTGGCTGGTGGTGGACGTTGCTCGTCGGGGTGCTCGCGTTGGGCGCGGCCACCGCCGGTGGCATGGCCGTCGGCCGGCTGGTGCGGTTGCGCCTGGCCGCACCGGTCGCCGGGTTGGCCGCGTACCTGGTGCTGGCGATCCTGACGTACGCCGACACGAAGGCCACGGTATGGCTCTCCCCCGTGCACGTCGGTCCGGCCGCGTACCAGGTCGTGCCCGCCCGGGTGGTGGCGTGGCAGGCGGGGTGGCTGCTGGCGTTGACCGTCGCGCTGCTCGCGCTCGCCGCCCGCCGCTGGTATGCCGCCGCGCTGGCCGGGGCGCTCGCGGTCGGTGTCGCGGTGCCGATCGTCACCGGCCCCGGCCCGTACCGTCTGCCCGCCGATCCGGACGCGGTCGCGCTGGTCTGCACGGACACCGGCGCGCCGGTGTGCGTGGCCCGGATCCACGCCTTCCTGCTCGACGACGTGGCGCCGATCGTGCAGCCGGTCCTGGCCCGGGTCGCGGGCATTCCCGGCGCGCCCGACCGGGCGGTCGACGATGCCGCCCGACCGGTCGACCAGCCGCAGGCGCCGGGCGACGGGACCATCTGGCTCTACCTCGACCAGCAGTCCACCGCCCGGGGCGGCCTGGCCCGGCCCGACTGGCTGAAGACCAACCTGTGGGCGGTGACGAGGCCGAACTGCCCTCCCGGTATGGGTTCCCGCGAGATCCACCAACAGGCCCATCTCACCAGCGGGCTGGCCAGCGCCTGGATGCTCCAGCTACCGCCGAGCCCCGAGCACCCGATCGACTGGCTCTACGCGCTGCCGATGCCGGCGCAGCGGGCCTGGTTCGCCGACTACCTGCGCGCGGCGGCCGGCTGCGATGTGGCGGCGCTGGTCCGGCTCGGGCAGCCCGGGTGAACGGCGGCGGCGCGGCTCGGGCGGCGATGGTGAGCGGCGGCGGCACCTCTTTGCCTCGGGCAGCCGCGTCGGGCGGTCGTCGGTTCGTGCTGCATCTGATCGCACGCGGCGTGCCCGCGTTCCTGGTCGGCCTGGCGGTTGTCGCGGTGCTGGCCTGGGCTGCGGGGGGTTGGCTGGTCAGTCGCCCCTACTTCGGCGGGGCCGTCGCCCGGATCCCGGTGGTGGCCCTCGCTCCCCTGCTGGCCGCCGTGCTGCTCGGCCCGAGCCTGGCCGGTGCCGACGAGGACCTGGAACGCGGCACGCCGCTGCCCTGGCGGGTGTGGCGGGCCTGTCACGTCCTGCTCGCCGCCCTCCTCTGCGCGGCAGTGCTCAGCCTGGCCGGGCTGGCCGACCCGCACACCTTCGGCGCGTACGCCCTGGTGCGCAACACGCTCGGACACACCGGTCTGGTGGTGGGCGCGGCGGCGCTGCTCGGTGTCCGCCTGGCCTGGTTGCCCGCCTTCTGCTACGGCTGCGCCAGCTACGCCGCCGCCCCGCGCGGCACCGACCGGGTCACCGCGATCTGGGCCTGGCCGGTGCAGCCCTCGTCCGCCACCGTCTCGTGGCTGGTCGTCGGCGTGCTGTTCGTCGCCGGCACCGCCGCCTACGTCCTGCTCGGCGCGGGCGGTCGGTGGTCGATGCTGATCCGCCCTCGGCTCAGCTGGCGGTGAGCAGGCCGCGGGCGGCGCGGACCTGGTCTACCGCGCGGTGCAGCGCGGTCACCACCCGCTGCTGCACCTGCTCGTTCAGGCGGGCCGCCGGGATGGAGAGGCTGATCGCGTCCACCGCGGGGGTGTGCAGCGGCACCGCCACCGCGAAGCAGACGATGCCCTCGGTGTTCTCCTCGTGGTCGACGGCGTACCCGCGTTCCCGGCTGGCCGCCAGGTCAGCGTGCAGCGCCGCCAGGTCGGTGATGGTGTGCCGGGTCAGCGCCGCCGGGGACGGTCCGAGGATCGTCTCGACCTCCTCGGTGGCGCGTTCGGCGAGCAGCACCTTGCCCAGGGCGGTGGCGTGGGCCGGCAGGCGTCGTCCGATGGCGCTGTAGAGCCGCAGCGGGTGCGACGACTCCCGCTTGGCGGTGTAGACCACGTGCGCGCCGTCGAGTCGGCCGAGGTGCACGGTCTCGCCGAACTGCCGGGACAACTCGTCGAGCACCCCGGCGAGCAGCCCGACCGCGTCGTCGGTGTCCAGGTACGCGGCACCGACCTGGAGGGCGCGTACGCCCAGCCCGAAGCGGGTACCGGTGTCGTCGGCCTCCACCCAGCCTCGCTGCATCATCGTGCGCAGGATGCCGTGCAGGCTGCTCTTCGGGATGCCCAGGTCGCGGGCCAGGTCGCCGAGGGAGCGTCGGCCGCCGGAGGCGGCCAGGGTCTCCAGTACCTCCAGCGTGCGCCCGGCCGACTTGACCGGTTGGAAGCCCTCGGCGGTTGTCATGGCGCTCACTGTAGCGGGATTGACATTGCCGGGATCAGCAGTAGGGTCACATATGTGACTGCCGTTCATCCTTCTGAACAGCCCGCCGACGTCTCGGAGACCATCGCCGCGGGCCGGATCCTGCCGGTCGTCGTGCTCGACGACGCCCGTGCCGCCGCCCCGCTCGGTGCCGCCCTGGCCGCCGGTGGCCTGCGCAGTGTGGAGGTGACCTTCCGCACCGACGCCGCCGCCGACGCCATCCGGGCCATGGCCGAGGACCCACAGCTGCTCGTCGGCGCGGGCACCGTGCTCACCCCCGGCCAGGTGGACGACGCCGTCGCGGCCGGCGCGCGGTTCATCGTCTGCCCCGGCTTCAGCGCCCGGGTGGTCGCCCACTGCCAGCAGGTCGGCGTGCCCGTCTTCCCGGGTGCCGCCACCCCGACCGAGATCCAGATGGCCCTCGACGCCGGGCTGGACACCGTCAAGTTCTTTCCCGCCGAGCAGCTCGGCGGCACCACGATGATCAAGGCCCTGGCCGCGCCCTTCCGGTCCGTACGCTTCATCCCGACCGGCGGGGTGAACACCGGCAACCTGCGCGACTACCTCAGCCTGCCGCCGGTCCTCGCCGTCGGCGGGACCTGGATGGTCGCGCCCAACCTGCTCGCCGAGGGCCGCTGGGACGACGTGACCGCACTGACCGCCGCCGCCGTGACCGCCGCCCGGGAGGCCTGATCCGCCATGTCCGTTCTCGACCTGCGCCCCGCCGACCGGTGCCGCTACGACCTCGTCTCGCTCGGCGAGGTGATGCTGCGCCTGGACCCGGGTGAGGGACGGGTGCGCACCGCCCGCGCCTTCCGGGCCTGGGAGGGCGGCGGTGAGTACAACGTCGCCCGAGGGCTGCGCCGCTGCTTCGGGCTGCGCACCGCCATCGTCACCGCGTTCGCCGACAACGAGGTGGGGCGACTGCTGGAGGACCTGATCCTGCAGGGCGGTGTCGACCCGTCGTTCATCCGCTGGATGCCGTACGACGGCCTCGGCCGCAGCGTGCGCAACGGCCTCAACTTCACCGAGCGCGGCTTCGGCGTACGCGGCGCGGTCGGCACCTCGGACCGGGGCCACACCGCCGCCAGCCAGCTGCGCGCCGACGACGTCGACTGGGACCACCTCTTCGGCGACCTGGGGGTGCGCTGGCTGCACACCGGCGGCATCTACGCCGCGCTGTCGGAGACCACGCCGGAGACCATCGAGGCGGCCATGGTCGCCGCCCGCCGACACGGCACGATCATCTCGTACGACCTGAACTACCGGCCCAGCCTCTGGAAGGCGGTCGGCGGGCAGGCCCGCGCACAGGAGGTCAACCGGCGACTCGCCCGGTACGTCGACGTCATGATCGGCAACGAGGAGGACTTCACCGCCTCCCTCGGCTTCGAGGTGCCCGACACCGACGCCAGCCTGTCGGAACTGGAGGTGACCAACTTCCAGCGGATGATCGAGGAGGTCACCAAGGAGTTCGACAACTTCCGGGTGGTGGCCACCACGCTGCGTACGGTCCGCAGCGCGACGGTCAACGACTGGGGTGCGATCGCCTGGGGCGGCGGCCGGTTCGTCGAGGCCACCCACCGTCCCGGCCTGGAGATCATGGACCGGGTGGGTGGCGGGGACAGCTTCGCCTCCGGGCTGATCTACGGCCTGCTGGAGCAGCACGACCTGGCCACCGCGGTGGAGTACGGCGCGGCGCACGGTGCCCTGGCCATGACCACCCCCGGCGACACCTCGATGGCCAACCGCAAGGAGGTCGAGGCGCTGATGCGCGGCGCGGGTGCCCGGGTCCAACGCTGATCGACACCGCTGACGCCATCGCCCGGCCCCGACGCTGATCGGGGCCGGGCGATTGTCACTTCTCGCGTCACCGACCATCGCGGAATCCCACGAACGTTGAACCATGTGGTTCACTGTCGCTATGGTGAACCACATGGTTCAGCAAGATGCGCGCCTCGACCGGATCTTCTCGGCGCTGGCCGACCCGACCCGCCGGCAGGTGCTCGCCCGGCTGGGGGCCGCGCCGGCCACGATCAGCGATCTGGCCGAGCCGTTCGCCATCTCCCTCACCGGGATGAAGAAGCACGTCCGGGTGCTGGAGGAGGCCGGCCTGGTGGTCACGGAAAAGGTCGGCCGGGCGCGGCAATGCCGGTTGGGCACCGAGCGACTGGACGACGCGATGGCGTGGATCACCTTCTACCAACGGCTCTGGGAACGTCGCCTCGACGGTCTCGACGCCTACTTCACCCTGCGGAAGGGGACGCAACAGTGACCGAGACGCCCGACCTGCACCTGCGCCTGAGCCGGCACCTGCCGGCCTCTCCCGAGGAGGTCTTCGACGCGTACACCGACCCGGAGCAGCAGAAGATCTGGTTCAGCATTCTCGACGAGCAGCCCGGCATCGTGGAGATCGAGACCGACCTGCGCGTCGGTGGCACCCAGACGGCGGTCTGGGGGCCCAGCCGCGACCAACTGTTCCGCGAGACGCAGACCTTCCTGGAGATCGACCGGCCACACCGGCTGGTCACCGAGGCGGTGGGCAGCAGCCCGGACGGCGCCACGATGACCACCCACGTCGAGGTCACCTTCGCACCCGACGGGGACGGCACCCTCGTCACGGTGGTCCAGACCGGATTCCCGGCCGCGGAGATGCGCGACTTCTTCGCCCACGAGGTCTGGGTCGGCGCCCTCGACCGGATCGAGGCGTTCCTGCGCCGCTGAGGGCGGGTCGGGGACGGTCGACGGGGGTCGTTCCCGCCCGCTCACGGGCCAGGCAGCCGGGCAATCACGCGTAGGCGAGCAGGAAGTCGACCGTGCCGGTGCCGCCGGGTTGGCCCGGCGGGACGGGTAGGCCGGGTTCGCTGTTCAGGACGTAGAACCCACCGTTGCCGACCAGCCGCGGGGTGACGGCCAGGATCTGCGCCGCCATGCTCGCCCCGGTCGGGCGCACCACACTGTCGCGCAGCAGCGTGAAGAGGTTCGTGTTCAGGTTCGCCACGTGCAGCACCCGGTACGACCGGGGGGCCGGAGCGCCGGTGCTCGTCAGTCCCCACACCGGCACGATCTGCGTACGCCACCGCGCCGGGTCGTTGGTGATCGCGCTGTCGTGGTTGTTGAGCTGCGTCTGGATGCCCGAGTGGATGCCGGCCAGGTGGATGTGCAACTGGTCCTGCTGCCGGATCGTCGGATCGGCCGAGTTGACGCCCAGTCCGATGTGCGGATAGACCACATGACCCGGCTGCCCCGGTTGCGCGTTGTTCCAGGCGTCGAGCCAGTAGTTCGGCGCGCTGGAGGTGGCAATGAACGGGCACTCGATGCCGCTGATGCGGCAACTGGGCACGAGCAGGAAGTCGTGGTTGGACCCGGACCCACCGTTGAGGATCACGTAGGTGGGTGTCGTGGCCAGGCACTGCGGGAACGGCGGGCCGGGTTTCGTCCCCTCGCAGACCTGCACGCGGTCCCACAGGTCGTACCGGCCGCCGGTGTCGCTCGGGTAGCCGCACAACTGCGACGGCGTGGGGCAGGCCGAGCCACCCGGGCCGCCGGGGTCCGGTGCCGGCGGCCCGGGAGCCGGTCCCCCGTCGGCCAGCGCCGCACCACCTCCCGCGAGACCCCACAGGCCCGTGGCGCCGACCGCTCCCGAGAGCCTGACGAACTGGCGTCGGTGGATGTTCCCGGTTGCCCTGTTGTCGCCCATCCTCAGCCTCCGCCCGTCGCGACCCGAGCAGGCCGCTCGGTGTCCATCAGCGCCCGGCCCCTGGCGGGGAGAAGCGGACGCGAGGAATGAACATGTCGAGACTAGGACGATCCGCTCAGGGCTCTGCGTCGGCAACCGAACGGATCCCCTGATCGTGTCGCTCCGGGTCGCCGCTCAGCTGCCTGCTGCCTGCTGCCTGCGGGTGAGTCTCACGGCACGAGAATGATCTTTCCGCGGGTCTGACCTGACTCGGCCTCGCGGTGCACCTCGGCCAGTTCGGCGAGCGGACGGACGGCAGCGATGTCGACCTGGACCTTGCCGGCATCGATGAGCGCGACCAGCGCGGCAAGCTGGTCGGTGTCGTTGCGGGCGACAAAGTGCACGGCGGTCACGGAGGATCCGGCCGGTGGCCGCACCGGGACCGTGGCGGACACGACGAGGCCACCGGGCCGCACCAGCGGCAGCAGCATGCCGGCCTGCCGGGCGCTGCCGGCAACCAGGTTGACGACGGTGTCGACGGGTTCGTCGAGCGCGTCGACGAGCGGCGTGGCCAGGTAGTCGATGATCTCGTCGGCACCGAGCCGGCGAACGGCGTCCGCACTGCGTGGGCTCGCCGTGGCCAGCACGTACGCTCCGGCGTGCTTGGCGAGTTGGATGGTGAACCCGCCGATGCCACCGCCCGCGCCGTTGACCAGGATCCGTTGGCCGGCGATGACCTTCGCATGGTCGAACACGGCCTGCCAGGCGGTGACACCGGCGATGGGAACGGCGGCGGCGTGGGCGAGCGGGATGGTGGTGGGCGCCGCGACGAGGTTTTCCGCCGCAGCGGTGACGTACTCGGCGGCGGCACCGCCGCCGTCGATGCGACCGATGACCGGGTCGCCGACGTCGAGGGTGGGCACGGCCGCGCCGACCTCGACGACCGTGCCGGCCACCTCACCACCGAGCGTGTACGGCAGGTCGGCGGTGAAGACCGCGCGCAGCAGCCCTCGGCGCAACCCCACGTCGGACGGGTTGAACGAGGTCGCGGCGACCTTGATCACGACCTCGCCTGGACCGGCGACGGGACGGGGTACGTCGTCGGCGCGGATCACGGACGCGTCACCGTACTCGTGCATTCTCATGGCTCTCACTGCTCGAACCTATGGGCGAGCCCCAGGGACGAACCATGCTTCGCAGGCTCTCGTTCATACGCGATCGTCCTGCCCGGCGCTACCCTCGGCGGGTGGACGTGCTCAGCGACGTGATCGCGGTGATGCGAACGGGACAGCCTCGTTCCGCGCGGGTGGCCTGGCACGCCCCCTGGGCGCAGCAGTTCGCGTCGATGCCCGGGTCCGCCGGATTCCAGGTGATCCTGCAAGGGCGGTGCTGGCTCGTGCAGGCGGGAAGCGAGCCCGTTGCGTTGTCGACCGGGGACGTGGTGTTCCGGCCGCACGGACGCGGACACGTGCTCGTCGACAGCCCGGCGACGCCGGCGACCGGGCCCGCCTGCGACCCGGACGCCCAGCCGACACTGCACCGCCACGACAGCGACACCGACAGGCCAGCCACGATCATCCTCTGCGGCGGCTACCAGTTCGACACCGCGCGCACCCATCCCCTGCTGCCCGATCTACCCGAGTTGATCCACCTGCCCGCGCACCTCGGGCGACACCCGCAGCTGCACGCCACCGTGCAGCTGCTCGGCGACGAACTGTCGCACCCGCGCCTCGGCACGGACGCCATCGTCCCCGCGTTACTGGACACGCTGCTGCTGCACATCCTGCGCGCCTGGCTCGACGGGCAGCCGGTACGCGCGGCCGACACCGGCTGGGCCGCGGCGCTCAACGACGGGCCGATCGCCGCCGCGCTGAACGCCATGCACCGCGATCCGGCCCGTCCGTGGACCGTCGCCGCACTGGCCGCCGAGGCCGGGCTGTCCCGGACACCGTTCGCCCGCCGCTTCACCGCGCTGCTCGGTCAACCGCCACTGACCTACCTGACCTGGTGGCGGATGACCACTGCCGCCAGGCTGCTCCAGGAATCCGATGCGGCGTTGAACGTCATCGCCACCAAGGTCGGCTACACCTCGGAGTTCGCCTTCGGCAACGCCTTCAAGCGCCATCACGCCGTCGCTCCCGGCCGGTACCGCCGGTCCGGTGGTGGCCTCGTGCCGGCCCGGACAGCGCACGAATGAAGAAGCGCGGCCGGGTATCGGATGTGATCGTGGCTGCGCGGCGTCGCTCACGCCGCCCCGCACGGGCAGCGATCCTCGACAGGGGCAGCGCCCCTCGGTGAGCGCCGCCCACCCGGGCCACGACGCACTGCTGAGAGGCAGGACGAGCATGGCGCACATCGATCTCGGAATCGATGAGAAGGAATTTCCCGGCATCACCGGCCCGATGCGCTACCGCCCCGAGACGGCGAAGCCGCTCAACGAACTGGCCGAGGTGCTGCTGCGGGCCCCGAACACCCTCCCGGCCGGTGAGCGGGAACTGATTGCGGCGTACGTGTCCGGACGCAACGACTGCGAGTTCTGCTGCGCCTCGCACTCGGCGTTCGCCGCCGCGCAGCTCGACGAGGGTTACGACCTCGTCGACCAGGTACGCGCGGACCTGGACAGCGCCCCGATCTCGGCAAAGCTGCGGGCGCTGCTGCGCATCGCCGGTGCCGTGCAGGTCAGCGGCCGCAACGTGACAAGCGAACTGGTCGCCGACGCCCGCGCGCAGGGCGCCACCGACACGGAGATCCACGACACCGTGCTGATCGCTGCCGCGTTCTGCATGTTCAACCGGTACGTCGACGGGCTCGGCACCTTCGCGCCCGCCGGTCGGGACGCCTACGCCGCGTCCGCGCGTCAGGTCGTCGAGTTCGGTTACGGGGCAACGGTTCGCACTGACTGAGCACACAGCACGGACAAGGGTGGCTACACCCCTCCCCCTCTGCGATGGTCGATGGACACGCCTGGCCAGGCCCGTCACCCGTGAGTTCGGAGGGATCGATGGACCACGCACGTCGTCTGCGCCATGCCGCCGACAAGCTGCAGGCAGACATGGTCGACCAGCTGGGCACCCTCGTCGCGTACGAGTCGGCACCGGGCTCGCTGCCCCATCTCGAGTCCTGTGCCGACCTGCTCGCCCGCTGGGGAACAGAAGTGCTCGGGCGGCCGGCCCAACGGGTCGTCCTCGACGGTCTACCGCACCTGCTGTGGCCGGCGGTCGACCAGCGGGTGCTGCTCCTCGGCCACTTCGACACCGTCTTCCCGATCGGCACGACCGAAACCAGACCCTTCACCGTACGCGGGAACGTGGCGACCGGCCCCGGTGTGTGCGACATGAAGGCCGGCATCGTGCAGATGTTCGCCGCCCTGCGCCTGATCGAGGACACCTCGACGGTCGGGGTGCTGCTCACCTGTGACGAGGAGAGCGGATCGGTCACCTCCCGGCCGTTGATCGAACGGGAGGCGCGGCGCTCCGGCGCGGTACTGGTCTGCGAGGCCGCCACCCCGGAAGGGCATGTGAAGGTGGCCCGCAAGGGCGGTTCGGTGTACCGCCTCACCATCCAGGGCCGTGCCGCCCACGCCGGCGTGGAACCCCAGCGGGGGATCAACGCCACGGTCGAGGTCGCCCATCAGGTGCTCGCGTTGGGCGCGCTCGGCACGGCGGACAGCGCGGGCACCTCCGTCACTCCCACCCTGCTCTCCGCCGGGACGACCACGAACACCGTGCCGGAGAGCGCCAGCCTGGCGGTGGACGTGCGGGCCTGGAGCAAGGCCGAGTTGGAGCGGGTCGACCACGCGATCCGCCGGTTGCAGCCGCACCTGTCCGAGGCGACGCTGACCGTGTGCGGCGGGATCAACCGCTACCCCATGCCCGCCGAGCTGGCCCAACCGCTGCTGGAGATGGCGCGGTCGACCGCGCTGGCGCTCGGCATGCCGGACCTTGTCGGGGCGTACGCCGCCGGGGCCTCCGACGGCAACTTCACCGCCGCGCTCGGCGTACCGACGCTCGACGGTCTGGGCGCGGTCGGAGGCGGTGCACACTCCGCCGACGAGTACGTCTGCCTGGACCGGATGCCGGAGCGTACGGCGCTGCTGGTCGGACTCGTGGAAACAGTGTCCTCGATGGAGGGTTTCGGCACGCAACTCGTCGCCTGAATCCCGTAACCTGCCTACCGTCGGCAACGGGCCGACAGCGGGAGGTCGTCGGCGGCATGGCTACGGAACAGCGTCCAGGATCGACCGTCCCCCGGATCGGCGTCGAGGAGGAATTCTTCGTCGTCGACCCCGACCGTGGCGAGGTGGTCCCGGAGGCCGCCACCGTCATCGACCGCGCCCGCCCGGCTCTCGGCGCGCGGGTGGGCGGCGAGATCACCAAACTGCACGTGGAGGCCCGCACCGACCCGTGCCGGAGCCTGGACGAGCTGGGGGCGCAGCTGGCCGAGGGCCGGCGGGCGGTCCAGAGCGCGGCTAGCTCGGCCGGGCTGCGGGTGATCGCCAGTGCCTCGCCGGTGCTCGGCAACGCCGTGCCACCGCCCATCACCGAGGGGCCGCGCCAGGATCGCGGCAACGCCACCTTCCGCGGGCTGCACGACGAACTCGCGATCTGTGCCGTGCACGTGCACGTGGAGGAGCCCGACCGGGACCGGGCCGTACTCATCGGCAACCATCTGCGCCCGCACCTGCCGGTGCTGCTCGCCCTCACCGCCAACTCGCCGTACTGGTGCGAGCGGGACACCGGCTACGCGAGCTGGCGCAGCGTGACCTGGGGTCGGTGGCCGGTGGCCGGTCCCCCGCCGTTCCTGACCTCCGCGCAGCAGTACGACGACCACATCGCCATGCTGATCGAGGCGGGGGCGCTTGTTGACCACGGGACGATCTTCTGGGATCTGCGGCTGTCGGCGAACCACCCGACGCTGGAGGTGCGGGTGACCGACGTGCCGGTCACCGCCGCCGAATCGGTGGCGCTGGCCGCCCTGGTGCGGGCGCTGGTGATGGTCGCCGGGCAGGCCGTGGACAGCGGTGACGAAGGGCCCCGGCCGGTACCGGAGCTGTTGCGGCTGGCGTACTGGCGGGCGGCCCGCGACGGGATGGGTGGCCACGGCGTCGACGTGGCCACCGGCCGGCTGCTGCCCGCCGCCGCGCTCGCCGATCGGCTGGTACGCCTGGTCCGGCCGGCCCTGGACGAGGCGGGCGACCGGCAGCGGGTGGAGGACTGGCTGGCCCGGCTCGGCACCGACGGCGACGGGGCGACCCGCCAGCGGGCCGCCGCAGCTGCCCGCGGACGCCTGACCGATGTGGTCGACGAGATCATCGCGCAGACCGCGCCCGGAGTGCTGGCCGAACAAGAAGGCACACTTACGTAACGACGAACGGCACCCGCCTCCGCGATGCTGGAGGAACCGAACGTCGCACGGCGGGCATCGCCCCCGGTGGCGGCCGGTCCACCTGTTTCAGGGGAGGCCACAGGTGACCCACGCGCATCTGTTACCCAGGGTTCCGATCCAGCACCGGCGTCGACATCCGGCGGACATGGTCCGCGAGGCGGAGGAGTTCGCGGAACGGATGGCGCAACGCCGATCCGTACGGGACTTCGCTCCCGACCCGGTGCCCGAGAAGGTGATCGAGGCCGCGATCCGGGCGGCGTCGACCGCACCCAGCGGCGCCAACGTGCAGCCGTGGCGGTTCGTCGTGCTGACCGACCCGGCCCGCAAGCGCCGGCTGCGCGAGGCGGCGGAGGCCGAGGAACGTGCCTTCTACGACCACCGCGCCTCAACGGAGTGGCTGGGTGCGATCTCCGGGCTCGGCACCGACTGGCAGAAGCCGTTCCTGGAGACCGCACCGGCCGTGATCGTGGTGTTCGAGGTGCATCAGGGGCCGCACAGCCCGAAGCCGTACTACGTCAAGGAGTCCGTGGGCATCGCGGTCGGCGTGCTGATCACCGCCCTGCACCACGCCGGCCTGGTCACGCTGACCCACACGCCCAGCCCGATGCGGTTCCTCAACGAGGTGTGCGAGCGGCCCCGGGAGGAGCGCCCGTACGTGGTGATGCCGGTCGGCTATCCCGCGCCGGACGCCCGCGTCCCGGACCTGGCCCGCAAACCGCTCGACGAGGTCATGATCCGTTGGTGAAGTCCTTGCTGAGGAACTCGACAAGCGGCTCGACGTGCCGGTCCGGTCGACGCCACTCCGCCAGCAGGTCCTCCAGCAGGTGCTGCTCGGCGAGCAGTTCGGTGCCCCGGTAGCGCCGGATCACCGGGTGGATGAAGGCGCTCTCCCGGGCGCGGTCGGGGGTCGGGTGGCGCTCGATGGCGAAGACGTCGCCGTACTCGTCGCGGCCCCAGCGCAGCGCCAACGTGTACCACTGGGTGGCGTCGGCGAAGCGTTCCACGGCGTAGTCCTCGGGCAGGTCCTCGTAGTGGCGGAAGTCGCCGGTGGTGTCGTCGCGGACGAACGCGTCGCAGAGGTACTCGAACTGGGTCCACAGTGCCGAGCTCCAGTTGACCCGGTCGAGCATCAGCTTGGTCAGCGAGGCGGGGTCGGCCGGGGTCGTCGCGTACGACAACGGCACGTCCTCGTAGCGTTCCCGCAGCATTCGGGTGAAGGTGCGCAGGTTGTACCGGAATCCGTCGATGAACGGCGACGAGGCGTGCTTGACGTCGCGGGCCTGGGCGATGGTGCCGGCGAAGTAGAGGCCGTCGACGTTCGTGGACTGCCAGTCCGGGCGCAGGTCGGGCATCCGGTCGTCGCGCACCATGTCGGGACGGCAGGTCTCGTCGAACAGCGAGGTGTCCATCTGGAAGCCGGTGCACCGCACCACCTTGTGGTAGTCGAGCACGGCGGTCTCACCGTCGGCGTGGGTGTAGGTGATCGACACCTGGAAGCGCCCGTCGACGGGCCGGATCTCGTCGATGGTGCAGTCGAGCACCGAGTGCAGCGTCTTGAACTGGTAGCTGTCGAGGATCGCGCCGTACTGGCCGCGTACGTCGCCGGGGTGTTTGGTGTTCCAGGCCAACTTCAGCGGGTGCCGGCTGGCCAGGTGCACCATCGACGCCCGACCGAGGATCGCCGAGGCGGTCTCGAAGGCGGAGTTGCCCTTGCCGATGACGAGGACCCGCTGGCCCTCGTACTCCTCGGGGTCGACGACCATGTCCTCGTAGCCGATCGCGTGCTCGATGCCCTTGATGGCCGGCACGAACGGTTTGCCCCAACCGGTGGCGACGATGAGGCAGCGCGCCCGCACCTCGCCCTGGTCGGTGCGCAGGGTGAAGCCGTCGGCGGTGCGGGTGATCTGCTCGACAGTCGTGCCGAAGGAGATGTTGAGCTGGTAGTGCCGCTGGAACTCGGCGAGGTAACGCACCAGGTCGTCGGCGGCCGGCAGATATTCCTTGCTGAAGTTCGGGAAGAGCAGGTCCGGGGAGTCGTTGAGCAGCGAGTTCCAGTCCCACCGCAGCCGGATCTCGGGATCGGTGCTGTCGGTGTGCACCTTGTTCAGCGAGATGAGCCGACGGTGCCGGGGGAACCGGCGGAAGAACCCGCCGGGTGAGTCACCACTTTCGAGCGTCAGGTAATCGGCGCCGTGCTGCTGAAGGTAGTAGCTCAGCTGAACACCGGCGGGGCCGGCGCCGACGATGACGTACCTGTGCTCGTTGCTGACCATCCTGCGGGCCCCTTCGACTGAGAGATGAATCCATTGACCATGGAATGCATGACGGCGCGTGTCAATGCCACCGCGCACCGTCGCGCAAACCGGCCTGTGCCCGAACTGTTGCCGGAGCGGGTGAAAGCGTGCTGGAATGGCTCACATCGCCGCAGCGTGGGGGCAACCGCGCTGGGAACGGCCACGCGGGAGCATCGCGTTACCGGCAGCGCGCCACTTGGCGGACGCTCGCGCCGTAGCGCCGGGCCATTGCCCGACCGGGCACCTTTCCCTGGGTACGTCCTGCCAACTCAGCAGTACCGGCGACGAGGTGAGAAGCAGTCATGGTTTCCCGAGCAAGTTTCGCGGGGTGGTATCGACACCGTTACGTGTGGGTGGCGGCGATCCTGGTGGCGGTGTCGGCCGGCGCGGCCGTCGTGGTCAGGACGGCCGGCTCGCAGGCGGAGCCGGCGGATCTGCAGGGGCAGATCCTGACCCGGATGCGGACCATCCTCGAACAGGCCGACCCGGAGCAGCACAACCACGCGGGGCACGACCTCCAGCAGGTGGCCAACGGCGAGCAGACGAAGCCGGCGGTGATCTGCGGGGTACATGTCTACGGGTACGAGCCGTCCGAGGCGAGCAAGCTCGCCGACGTGCAGACGGTCTACGGTTTCCACCTCTGCGGGGTCGCCGAGCAGAAGCGCACCTGGGACTGGGCGGTCAAACTGGCCGGTCCAGTGATCATGGACTTCTCGACCGATCCGCCGGGTATCCAGGTGGTGGAGGCGACCGAGGACGTCATCTTCATCGACCGGCTGCGGCAGATGTTCCCGCCGAAGTACGCGGAGCCGGCGCAGAAGGAGGCGCTGAGCCCTTCGGAAATGGTCGACCTGCGCCGCCGGTACGACGCCGCGGCGGGGCTGTGACCGCCATTCGATGACGGCACTGCGTGGCAATCGACAATCATCGGCCCCGGCCAATTGGCCGGGGCCGATGATTTCAGGTGCCCCTATGCCGGAGAGATGCTTTCGGCGAAGTCGTAGAGGCTCTTGATGTCGTCGTCGAAGTAGGGTCCGTCGAATTGGCCGTTGCCCGGGTTGTCACCGTGGCTCACGACGCTGTTGATGAATCCGTACCCGGTGCTGTCGTTGTATTCCTGGAGCCAGGGTCCGCCGCTGGAACCGTAGGTCATGTTGCACCACATCCGGATCTGCTGACCGCCGGCGTTCCAGGTGGTGCCCTGGCAGTAGTACTGGCTCTCGCCGCCGCCGAGGTTGGACGGGTAACCCAGCGCGGTCACCGAGACGCTGTAGCCGTAGTTCCAGCGCAGGCCGTGACCGCCGACGGTGTCGACGACCTTGAGCCCGTAGGAGCCGCCGTTGTTCATGACGGCGATGCCCATGTCCTCGGCGTAGCTGCTGTTGTTGATCCACGCGGTACGGGTGTTGAGGCTGGACGCCACGAAGGTGCCGAACGGACGGGCGCCGTTGCGGTAGCGCGGGACGAACTGCCAGTTGCTGTACCACTGGCCGCCGGCACCCCCGTGCACACAGTGCCCCGCGGTCATCACCAGCCGCCGCTTGCCGCTCGCGACGGTGCTGGCCGAGCAGGAGGCGGTGCCACCGCCGGGCACGGTGAAGTAGACCTTCCCGACCGCCAGCGACTCGTTGACCATGGTCCGGACGTCGTCAGTGCCGGCGATCCTCGGCGCCATGGGCGCCACCGCGCCCGCCGGCCCGGTGGGCTTCGGCGTGAGAGCCGGTGACTCGACCACGCCGCCGGGCCGGGCGAAGGTCAGGTCGACGGCCGAGGCCATCCGCTCCGGCGTCCAGAACTCCGCGACCTCCTTGGCGATCCTGTCGTTGGTGATCGCCCGACCGTCGAGGGTCCGGGCGACGGTGCTGGTGTTGCCGTTGCTCTCGGTGGTGGTGGGACTTGCACTGACGGCCGGTGCGCCCCCCAGGACCAACGCGATCGACATTCCCGCGATCGCGGTCCAGCGCAGGGTGGATTTCAAAGAGGACCTCCCTCGTCCTTTGGGCTCCCGATCGGGAACACGGAAATCATATTTATCGACGTGCATAGATCGCAATGAACGAGAAGTGACGGGTTTCGGACGCGCCAACAAACACCGCGCCACCCACACCGGCACAACATTCGATCGCCACAATCACTTTGCAAATCGCGATTTGACTCAGCATCGTCACAGCTTCGACGTGATTGACGAACCGCAGCCGACAATTGCAACTCACGCTAATTGTCGAAATCGCCACTGCCGGGCCCGGACCACGCTGGCGGGCCGGTATGCCGGGTATGATCCTTTGATCACTACCCGTCCGCTCCGACCGCGCCTGCCTGCGCGGTCGCTGTGCGTGCACCCCCGCCTACCAAGATCGCCAACATTCCATCCTCGGAAGTTGTGCTATACGGTCGAGGGGTGAAAACCGAACGCCACTGGTGGAACGGCAACCGCACCGTGCGGGGGCGTCGCGACGTGTACATCCGTACCGACGGTGAGTCGTGGGAGGTGGAGGCCCGAGCCGGCGGCGAAGCCGGCCGGTCGAAGATCCACCAGTGCCCCGGCCGACAGTCGGCGGAGATCCTGGCCCGGGCATGGATGGACGAACAGAGCCGGTGGCAGGTGGTAAGCCCCTGATCGGCCGTCGACACGGGCCATGCTGACCGCATGTACGCGGGCAGCGAGGCCCGGCGGCGACGTCGAGTAGACTGACAGCACGGCCCGCCCAGCAATGGCGGCCGGGTTCGATGTCCCACGCCACGCGCCGCGGCCGGATGGTCAGCGCCGGGCGGGACGTCCCTTCGACGTTCGGAGCCTTCATGGCGGCACGCCGCCCACACCAGATCACCTCATCCCCTGCGCCCACCTTCGCCGAACTCGGCGTGCCCGACGCGCTCAACCGCGTGCTGGCCGCGAGCGGCGTGGACCGGCCGTTCCCCATCCAGGCCGCGACGCTGCCCGACGCGCTCGCCGGACGGGACGTGCTCGGCCGGGGACGCACCGGTTCGGGCAAGACCTACGCCTTCGTACTGGCGGTGCTGACTCGCCTGGCCGCCTCCAGGACGCCACGGCGGGCGGGACGCCCCCGCGCGCTGATCCTCGTTCCCACGCGTGAACTGGCGACCCAGATCGACAGCGTGATGGCGCCCTTGGCGCAGGCCCTGTCGCTGCGCACGATGACCATCTTCGGTGGCGTCGCCGCGCGACCGCAGATCGCCGGGCTCCGCGCCGGTGTCGACGTGCTGGTGGCCTGCCCGGGCCGGCTGGCCGACCACGTCGGGACCGGCGCCGCCCACCTCGACGCCGTCGAGATCACCGTCCTGGACGAGGCCGACCACATGGCCGACCTCGGTTTCCTGCCCACCGTACGACGGCTGCTGGAGCAGACCCCGCGCGGCGGGCAACGCCTGCTGTTCTCCGCGACCCTGGACGCCGGCGTCGACGTCCTGGTACGCCGGTTCCTCACCGATCCGGCCGTGCACAGCGTCGACTCGGGGTTGTCGCCGGTCACCGCGATGGCGCACCACGTGCTGCACGTCGAGCCCTCGGACCGGTTCGAGGTGCTTGTCGAACTGACCGCCGCGCCGGGCCGCACCGTGGTGTTCACGCGCACCAAGCGGGGCGCGAAGACGCTCGCCCGCCGGCTGGTCGCCGCCGGGGTGACCGCCGTCGAGCTGCACGGCAACCTGGCCCAGGGTGCGCGCACCAGGAACCTGCAGGCGTTCGCCGACGGCCAGGTGCACACCCTGGTCGCCACCGACATCGCCGCCCGGGGCATCCACGTCGACGACGTGGCGCTCGTCGTGCACGCCGACCCGCCGGTGGAGCACAAGGCGTACCTGCACCGCTCGGGGCGTACCGCCCGGGCCGGCGCGGCCGGGACCGTGGTCACGCTGATGACCGACGGGCAGGTGCCCGAGGTGCGGGAACTGACCCGCAAGGCCGGCATCACCGCCACCACGACCCGACTGCGCCCAGGTGACGCGCTGCTGCGGGAACTCGCCCCGGGAGAACGGACCCTCGTCCCCCGGCCGGTGACGCCGGCGGCCGATGTTCGGCACGACGCGCCGCCCGCCAACGGCGGCCGGGGCCGACGCGGCGGCAAGCCGGCCACGGCGGCGGCAGCGTCGACGCGATCCGCACCGGCGCGCGGCGGCGTGGCTGCCTTCTCCGCCCGGGCCCGGCCCAGCGCCCGCCGAGGCGGGCGCTGACCAGCCTGGACACCACCCGGGTTCACCCCCACGAATCCGGCGCCTCGCCGGGGCGGTTGACCGGACGTCGACCCGGGGCCTAGCCCCAGTCCTCGTCCGGCAACATGATCATGTGGTGGGCGTCGAGGGCGCCCGCGATTTCGGCGAACTTCTCCGGGGTCCACGCCGGCGGCGGGTTCCCGGCCGGGTCGGGGTCGTCACCGTACTTGAGGAAGAACTGCTCCGCTCCCGCCGGGCTGTAGAAGACCAGAAGCTTGCCGATCTCGCTGCTCAGGTTCTTGAAGCCGTGGCGGGTGTTCTTCGGGACATAGATGAAGTCGCCCGGACCGGCTTCGAAGGTGCGGTTGCCGTTGAGAAAACGGAATTCACCCGATGCCACGTAGAAGGCCTCGCTCTCGGCCCCGTGGGCGTGTGCCCGGTTCCCGAACCCGGGTGCGATATCGAACGCCAGGAGACTGAGCTGGCCGTCGGTCTGGTCGCCGGTGACCTTCACGCGGGCCGCCTCCTGCCCGCCGTTGACCAATTTGAGGACGCCTTCGTCGTCACGCGCCACGAAGCCTCTCGCGGCGGTCCAGATCGGGTCGTCCTTGGGGGGCAGCTGCTTGTCCATCCCTGTCACCACACTTTCCGTCGGCACTCAGCGGGAGTCCGCTTCACCCACTTCGATAGCTTCAAGCTTGAATCATAGGCCGCCAAGTTCAAGTTTGAAGCTTGAGTGGCGGGCTTCACTCCTCTTCGGACAGCACCGAGGGCGGTCGAGCGACCGCCTGACGGCACGGTGGGCGACCCGGTGCGGCACCCTGATGAGGTGTACGCCGAAGAATCCGTCGATACCGTCCGATTACCCCGGGCTCAGGCCGGGTCCAGCCCGCAACACCTGCTGGCGACCCTGCTCGGCGAGTATCTCGACTCGTCGGACGCCGATCTGCCGTCGACCGCGGTCATCGCCCTGCTGCGGGAGTTCGGGATCAGCGAATCCAGCGCCCGGGCCGCGCTGTCGCGCCTGGTCAAGCGCGGTTTGATCGCCAGGCGTGGGGACGCGAGGCCGCCGGTCTACCACCTGACGCCGCAGGCGATCGCCAAGCATCGCTCGCGAATGCAGCACTTCCTGAACTTCGGTGCCCGTCCCCCGCAGTGGGCCGGCGACTGGGTGCTTGTGTCGTTCTCGATTCCGAGTTCCGGTCAGGCGTTGCGTCACGCCGTACGCAGGTCGTTGAGCGCGCTGCGCTTCGTGGGCCTGTACGACAGCGTGTGGATCCGGCCGGGCTCCGACGCTGCGCCCGTGCGCCAGGCGTTGGACGAGTTGTTGCAGCACGTCGAGGATGCCCGGTGGTCGGTCATGCACGTCCGGTTCGACGAGGAGTCCGGGCCGCACGGACCGGCGAGCGCGTACGACCTGGCCGCTCTGGCTGCCGACTACTCCCGGTTCGTCGAGCGGTACGCCGAGCTGCGGGAAGCCGCCCGCAACGGGAAGGTGGACCCGGTCGCAGCGCTGGTGGCCCGCACGTCCGCCATGGACTCCTGGTGCAAGTTCGCGGACTCCGACCCCGATCTGCCGCAGCATCTCCTCCCGCAGCCGTGGCCGCGTCAGCAGGCCCGGGACACCTTCCTGGACATTCACACCGCGCTCGGTGCGCTCGCCCAGGCCCGCCTCGTCGAGGTGGTCACGCCGTACTGGCCGGACGCCGTTTCGTGGGTCACGCACTTCCGCGCGTCGAGCGACCCCGCGCGACCGGAGCCGGTCCGGGCGACACCGACCGGCCCGCCGTCGCAGGCTGACCCGAATCGCTCGCCACATTGACACTTTTCGTTGCGCTGGTAATAGTTACTGCACACACCGCTCCCCCTTTTAGTCGCCTGTGGGGACCGCAGCCGGGCGGTCAGGGCAGCCACATCGACTCGCGGCCGGTGCCGACCTTGGTCAGGGCACGGCTGGACAGCGGCCACCGCCACCGCAGGGAGTGCCACCATTGACATCCCTGGAGGGTGCATGAAAAGGAGATCGAAGGTCTACGCGGGGCTCGTCGCCCTCGTCGTCCCGGTCACCTCTGTGATCATGGCGATCAGCGTGAGTCCGGCCAGCGCCGCGGTCGGCGGCTCCGGCCCGTACCCGGCCGACTACGAGACCTCCCCCAGCCTGGCCAACCACACCATCTACCGGCCGCAGAACCTCCCGGCCGAGCGGCTGCCCATCCTCGCCTGGGGCAACGGCGCCTGCTCGGGCAACGGCCTCTCGCAGCACAACTTCCTGCGTGAGATCGCCTCGCACGGCTTCCTCGCCGTGGCCAACGGGGCGCCTAACGGCGGCGGCTCCACAAACGCGCAGATGCTGACCCAGACCATCGACTGGGCGGTGGCGGAGAACTCCCGGCAGGGCAGCAAGTACTACAACAAGCTCGACACCACCAAGATCGCTGTTGCCGGCTTCTCCTGCGGCGGAGTGGAGGCGTACGCCGTCTCCAACGACCCCCGCGTCACCACGACCGGCATCTTCAACAGCGGCCTGTTGAACGACGCCGATGACTACCAGCTCAGGCGGCTGACCAAGCCGATCGCCTACTTCATCGGCGGGCCCAGCGACATCGCCTACCCCAACGCGATGGACGACTGGGGCAAGCTGCCGGCCGGGCTGCCCGCCTTCATGGGCAACCTCAACGTCGGGCACGGCGCCACCTACGACCAGCCCAACGGCGGAGAGTTCGCTCGGGTGGCGACGCTCTACTTCAAGTGGCGGCTCAAGGGCGACACCTCAGCCGGGGCCAACTTCGTCGGCCCCAACTGTGGCCTGTGCCGTACGCAGTGGACCGTCCAGCAGAAGAACCTGACGCTCGACGGCGACCCGCCGCCCACCACTCCCCCGCCCACCACCCCACCGCCGACCACGCCACCACCCGCCAGCCCGCCGCCCGGAGGAAGCGGCTGCACGGCGGTCTTCACCGTGCAGGACCAGTGGAACGGCGGCTTCGTCGCCAACGTCAACGTCACCGCGGGAAGCACCTCCCTCAACGGCTGGACAGTCACCCTGAACCTGCCGAGCGGCGTGTCGGTCAGCAACGTCTGGAACGGCGTGTCCACCGGCAGCAGCGGCATCATCACCGTGAGGAACGAGCACTACAACGGACAGGTGGGCGCCGGTCAGACCACCAGCTTCGGTTTCCAGGGCACCGGAAACGGTAGCGGAACCGCCGCCGTCTGCAGCGGTAGCTGAGGGCACCGGTAACCAACCAGGGCCTCGAACGGGCCGATGCCACGGCACCGGCCCGTTCGAGCGTGTTCCGCGCCACGAGGCCGGACTCAGGTTGGGACGCCGCTGGTTGATTGACCACGCGGCAGGCAGGCGGGCAGCCGGAACGAGACATCTGATCCCGGCGTGCCTCTTTCGGTCACCGACCGCCGGTCGGCGTCGTCGGCGCGGTCATGGCGAGGCCCGCCGCCTCGGCCCGGTCGAACTTGTCGTTGATGACCACGACCTTACAGCCGGCGTTGACCAGCAGCGATGCGGCGGCGGTGGCCCGGTAGCCGGATCCGCAGTGCACCCAGACCGTACCGGCGGGCACCTCGGCGAGCCGCTCGGGCAGATCCGGTAACGGGACGTGCACAGCGCCGTCCACGTGGCCGCCGCGCCACTCGTTTGTCATCCGCACGTCGAGGAGCACGTCCGGGGCGGGTAGACCGGCCGGGAGTCGCCCGGCGCGGGCGGCGGCGAGCGCCGGGAAGTCGGCCATCGGCAGTTCCCGCAGCTGCCCGGGATCCGCCGCCCACCGCTCGGCCTCGCCGGTGGCCTGTGCCGCCGGCCGGTCGATGCCGATGCGTACCAACTCCCGCTGGGCGTGCGCGATCTGCTCCGGGGTCTCGGCGAGCAGGGTCACCGGCTTGCCCCAGTCGATCAGCCAACCCAGCCAGGTCGACATCGGGCCGTCTAGCCCGAGGCTTACCGTGCCGGCCAGGTGGGAGGCGGCGTACGCCTTGCGGTTGCGCAGGTCCACGACCCACTGACCGGCGGCGATGCGCCTACCCAACTCGGCGGCGTCCGCCCTGGTCACCGGAGTGAGATCCACCGGAGCCGGTCCGGCGAGGTTCGCCACGCCCATGTGGGCGTAGTACGCCGGATAGTCGTCGAGGCCGGCGAGGGTCTGGTCGACGAACTCGTCCGCCGCCAGGCGCAGCACCGGGTTCACCTGCTTCTCCCGGCCGATCGTCGAGTCGGGGGCGTCGGCCTGACTGGCCGAACAGAAGCTGCCGAAGCCGTGCGTCGGCCACACCTGCACCCCGTCGGGCAGCAGGTCGGCCAGCCGCTTCGCCGAGGCGTACTGCTGGTGGGCCAGGTCGTGGGCGTACTGCTTGCCGAGCAGGTCGGTGCGTCCGGTCGTACCGAACAGCAGCGATCCGCCGGTGAAGACGCCCACCGGCCGCCAGTCGCCGCCGGTGGCCTCGTCGAGGACGTACGACAGGTGGTGGAAGGTGTGGCCCGGGGTGGCGACCACCCGCAGCCGCAGCTGGTCCGATACCGACACCACCTCGCCGTCGGCGACCGGAGTCCGCGCGAAGTCGACCTCGTCGGCCGCAGCGACCAGGTACTGCGCGCCGGTCGTCCGGGCCAGTTCCAGGCCGCCGGAGACATAGTCGTTGTGGATGTGCGTCTCCACCACGTGGGTGATCCGCACCCCCTTCTCGCCGGCCAGGTACAGCAGCCGGTCGATGTCGCGCTGCGGGTCGACCACGACCGCCTGCTGCCCGTCCGAGGCCAGGTAGCTGCGGTCGCCGAGTGAGGATGTCGCGATGACGTACACGTCTACTGCCATTGCCGTTCTCCCTTCCCATGTGCCACGTACGCCAGGGGGGATGTCGTGGGCATGGAGACTTTTCGCATCAGGTGACTACCCGTCTCTGCCTCCGGCACGCGCCAACGGGCCATGACACCGGCGACAGGAGCCGCTTTTCAGTCCCATCTGCGGACATCTCCGGCAGCGACCACCAGGCCTGACAACTACTAGCCGCTTTAGTACTATGCTCGCTAGTACTAAAGCAGCTAGTAGCTGTGGATCGGACTGGAGGAGGCGCCGATGAAGCGGTCCCGTGGGGATGCCGGGAAGGCCCCGCCACCGATCCGCAAGGCAGCCGGCTGGTTGGGGCCGGTCGTGGTCATCGCGGTCGTCGCGGTCCTCGCGATCATCGCCAGACCGACCGACCAGTCCACCGCCCCCGCTGCGGGAACGGCCGGCAGTCAGCAGGAGAACCCCTTCGCCGAGCTGGCGAGGCGCGCACCCGGCGATCCGGTCGCGCTCGGCGAACCCGACGCCCCCGTCGTGGTCATCGAGTACGCCGACTTCCAGTGCCCGTTCTGCGGCAAGCACGCGCGGGAGACCGCACCCCGGCTGATCCGGGAGTACGTCGACCGGGGGCTCGTCCGCATCGAGTGGCGTGACCTGCCCTACCTCGGCGACGAGTCCCGGGCCGCCGCCAGCGCCGCACGGGCCGCCGCCGCCCAGGGCAGGTTCTGGGAGTTCCACGACGCGCTGTACGCCAAGCAGCGCCGGGTCAACAGCGGAGCGCTCAACGACGCCGCCCTGCGCGACATCGCTTCGCGACTCGGCCTGGACCTGGCCCGTTTCGACGCCGACCGGGCCTCGGCCGTCACCCGGGAGGCGATCGACCGGGACCAGCGGGAGGCCGCCTCGATGGGCCTCACCGGCACCCCGGCCTTCATCGTCGGGGACACGCCCATCATCGGCGCCCAGCCGTACGAGTCCTTCAAGCAGGCCATCGACGAGCAGCTGGACGCGCCGTGAGCCAGATCGGTTACCTGGCCGCCCTGCTGGGCGGGGTGCTCGCCCTGCTCAGCCCATGCAGCGCCATGCTGCTGCCGGCCTTCTTCGCGTACGCCTTCCAGCACCCGCGTCGGATGCTGGCCCGCACCGGCGTCTTCTACCTCGGCCTGGCCGCCGTCCTGGTGCCGCTCGGCGTGGGGTCCACGGTGGTGGCCAACGTCTTCTTCCAACACCGCGACACGCTGATCCTGGTCGCCGGATGGTCGATCATCGCGCTCGGAGTCGTGCAGTTGGCCGGCAAGGGGTTCGCCTTCGGGCCGGCGCAACGGCTGCTGGGCCGGATCACCGGGAACTCCCCGCTGTCGATCTTCGCGCTGGGCGCGGTGTACGGGCTGGCCGGCTTCTGTTCCGGTCCGATCCTGGGCGGAATCCTCACGGTGGCCGCCACCTCGGCGCGGCCGGCGATCGGGGGCGCCCTGCTGGCCGTCTACGCGCTGGGCATGACGGTGCCCCTGCTGCTGCTCGCCCTCGTCTGGGACCGGTGGCGCATCGCCGAACGGCGCTGGTTGCGGGGCCGGTCGTTCGCGGTGGGTCGGCTGCGTCTGCACACCACGTCGACCCTCTCCGGCCTGCTCTTCGTCGCGCTGGGCGGGTTCTTCCTGGCCTTCGACGGCACGGCCGGCCTGACCGGCGGCTTCGGCCTGACCGACATCGAGAGCACCGCGCAGGAGTGGATCACCGGCACCCTCGGCGACGTACCGGACGAGTGGGTCCTCCTGGTCGTGGGGCTGGCCGCGGCAGCGGTCCTGATACACCGCCGCCGTCGCAGCGCCGCCGAATCGGCGACCAGCCGGCAGGGCACCAGCAGCGACCCGGCGACCGACATGGAGCGCACCAGCGCCGGGCCGGTCGCCGCGTTGCCGTCCGCGGCCGGCCTGGCCGGGGTCAACGTGCGGCCCGGCCGGGCGGCCTGGTCGGCGCGGCGATGGTGGGTGGCGGTCCTCGGCGCCGTGGTGACCACGGTGGTGATCGCCGTACCCACCGCCCTGATCGACACCCCCTTCTTCGGTCGCGAGGTGGCCGTCACCTGGTGGGCGTGGCCGGTGCTGGTGGTGACCGCGGTGTTGTCCGGGCTGCTGCTGGCGACCTACGTCGGGCCCGCCGGGCCGGCGGCGGGGCGCACCGGTACGCGGACCGGCGTGACCGGGGCGACCCTGTCCCTGTTCGCCGTCGGCTGTCCCGTCTGCAACAAGATCGTCCTGCTCGCGTTGGGCTACAGCGGGGCGATGAGCTGGTTCGCTCCGGCGCAGCCGGTACTCGCCGTGGCCTCGATCGTCCTGCTCGGCTGGGCGCTGCGGCGTCGCCTCGCCGGCGAGCGTGCCTGCCCGACGCCGGCCGGGTCGAAGCTGCTCGCCGCCGACGGTACGGTCGACCGGTGAGCCGAGATCGACGGAAGGACCCGGGCAACGACCGTCCACTGGGTCCGCTGGAAGCCGCGGTGATGGACGCGTTGTGGGCAGCGACCGAGCCGCTCACCGTGCGGCAGATGGTCGACGCGATGGCGGACCGCCGGCTCGCCTACACCACGGTGATGACGGTGCTGGACAACCTGCACCGCAAGGGCTGGGCGGACCGCGATCTCGCCGGCCGGGCCTACCGCTACCGACCGAGGGCCAGCCGGGAGGAGCACGTCGGACAGCTCATGGCCGAGGCGCTCTCGTCGGCCGCCGACCAGCACGCCGCGCTGGCCCGGTTCGTGGACGCCATGCGGCCCGAGGAGGCGGCTGCGCTGCGTGAGCTGCTGGATCAGCGGGGGAGGCCGAGCTCGTGACCAGCCTGGTACTGCTGGCCTGGGCGACCGCGGTGGCGCTGCTCGCACCTTCTGCCCTGACCGGGCGGTGGACGACCTCCCTGCCGCGACTCACGGTCGGGCTGTGGCTCGGTGCGGAGTTGTCCGTCACCGTCGCCGTCCTCGCCGCCGGGCTGTTCGTCGCCGTACCGCCGGCTGCGCTGGCCGCCGGCCTGGACGGCATCGTCACGGCGTGCGTCCGGGCGTTGGCGGGAATGGGTGCGTTGCACGGGGCCCTCGCCGTGACCGCGCTGCTGGCCACCGCGATCCTGGTCGCCCGCCTGCTGGTCAGCTTCGTCCGCACGTTCCTATCCGCCCGCCGCTGGCGTCGTCGGCACCTGGCCGCGCTGCTGCCGCTGAGTCGGCAGGACGCCGATGGTTGGACGATCGTCGACCACACGGATGCGGCGGTCTACTGCCTGCCCGGCCGTCCGGGGAAGGTCATCGTCACCAGCGCCGCGTTCGACGCCCTCACCGCCGACGAGTTCGCGGCCGTACTGCGGCACGAGCGCGCGCACCTGCGCGGCCGGCACCACCTCCTCGTCGCCCTCGCCGCCGCGTTCCACCGCGCGCTGCCCGGACTGCCGATGGCCGAGATCGCCGAACGGGAGATCCGGCGACTGGTGGAGCATCTCGCCGACGACCGCGCGAGTGAGCACCACGGGCGGCAGGCGGTCGCCACCGCCATCGTGCGGCTCGCCGACCGCACCCCCCGGCACGCGCTCGGCGCGGCGACAGGTGCGGTCGAACGGGTACGCCGGATGTTGGCCCCGCCGGCCCGGCCCCGGATCCGCCACCGCCTCGTCGCCGCCACCGCGATCGCGTTGCTCCTGGCCGGGCCCGCCGCCGTGACGGTCGCCTCCGCCGGGGTGGCAGTGCAGAGCGTCACCTGTCCGATCGGCTCGCCCTAGACTCAAGGCGTACACCGTTGTTCGAGAAACAGGGTGAGGCGGGATGACGATCGACGGGACGGCCCGACGCGCGGACGCGCGCCGCAACGTCGAGTCGATCCTGGAGGCCGCCACCGCCCTGCTCGCCACCGACCCGGCGGTGAGCGTCAACGAGATCGCGCGGGCGGCGGGCGTGGGCCGGGTGACGCTCTACGGCCACTTCCCGTCCCGTGCGGCGCTGGTCGAGGCGGTCAGCCGCCGGGTGATCGCCAGCACCGACCAGGCCCTCGACGCGGTCGATCTCGACGGTGACGCCCGGGAGGCGATGGCCCGCCTGCTGGCGGCGACCTGGCAGCTGACGTACCGGTTCGGGGCGATCGTGGTCGCGGCGAGCGATGCGCTGACGCCGGAGGAGATGCGGCGCGTGCACGAGGAGCCGGCTCGCCGGATGCGCGCCCTTGTCGAACGCGGCCGGGACGAGGGCGTGTTCCGCCGGGACATGCCGCTGTCGTGGCAGCTCACCACCGTCCAGGCGGTGTTGCACGGGGCCTCCGCCGCAGTGCATCGGGGCGACGTGCCGGCCGACGACGCCACCCGGCTGGTAACCGACACCGTACTGGCGGCGCTCGCCGTCACCTCGTCAGGGTGACCACGAGCAGGCCCACCCCGACCAGCACGTCCAGGACGCCACAGAACTCCGCGAAGGAACGCGTGACGACCCGCTCGGTACGGTGGTGCCACACGTCCCAGGCGGCGTGCGCGAACAGGGCGACACTGACGATGACGCCGGCGGCGAGGTGATCGGCCCGTACCGCGAGCAGCGCCGCCGCTCCGAGCACGAGCATCGCCGCCGACTGCAGCGGCAACGACCACACCGGCCGTACGCCGGCCCGCAGGGCACCGAGGACGGCGAGGACGGCAGCCGCGACGCAGATCCAGAGCACGGCATCGAAACCGGCACGAAGGCTCAGCCCGACGAGCACGAAGGTGACACCGAAGGCGGCCCATGCCGCGCCGGGCCGCCCGATCGCCACCGCGGCGAGGTAGACGAACCCGGACGCCGCCACGACGGAGGCGATCTGGCCGCCATGCTCGACGCCCAGCACGGTACCGACCGCGACCAGCACACCGAGGGCTGCGGGCCAACGTCGCAGGAGCTTGTCGACGGTCATGCCGCGCACCTCCATCTCGAACATTCATGTTCGAGATAAACCGTACGCCGTTGTACGAGTTATGTCACGGGCTCGACGTCCCGGACAGACGTGCCGGCGGCGGCCGATCCCGCCGTGATCTCCGACGGTCGAAAGCCCCGGACGATCAGGTAGACCCCCAGCGAGAACTCCCAGACGGCGATGGGCAGGGCCCCGATCGCCGTCACCGGGGACAGCCGGTCCCAGAGACCGAACAGCACGCACAGGTCCGAGACGACGAGCAGGGGTGCACCGACGAGCCCGAGCACCGGCAGAACCCGCGGCACGAGGCGCGCCTGGTACAACAGCGTGCCCAGCAACAACGCGTTCGCGGCCGGGATGAGACTCTGGCTGACCAGGAAGACCGAGTCGTAGAAGGCGACAAGCATCTGGCCGGTGACCACGGCCTCCGCGCCGACTCCCTGCCGCCGCAGCGCCACGATCGTCAGCAGACTCGCGACGCCGATGAAGATGCAGGCGGCTTCGAGAATCCGGACGCTGACGAAGCCCAGCGCCCGGGTCTGACCCTGCCGCTTCACCACCGGATACAGCACGACGGCGGTGCCGATGCAGGCGAGGGCAACGATCACCTCGAGGACGCTGCCGACGAGGACCGAGGTCTCGGACGTGGCGCCGAGGACGAAATCCGAGTCGCGCACCGGCCCGTAGAGCGCGACGGTCGGAATCGAGACGAAGGTGAGCACGTAGAGCCCACCGGCGACCAGTGAGGTCCTTCGCAATGCGTCCATCGGCACTCCTCTACGGCGCGGCCACTCAACAGACGGCGGTCATACCGCAACCCTGCTGCGTGCCGGTGCGACGGCGAATCGGCCACTCGGACGATCCTGCGAGGACGACAGTTCTCCCGAAAACCGGCACAGTGCCGCCGAACGGCGGACGTTGCCGCTGATCAATGCCGAAGTCCGCACGATACGAGACGTCATCCACGAACGAACCTTCGATGCTATCTGCGCGAGCACGGCAGCGACCGGGCCGCACACCCCCGAAAAGAGCACGACGGAAGGACGGTCGACATGGCCCACCTTGACAGCCGCGAGGCACTACCGATAAATGCGACGAAGACCCGGCCACCGGTACGGGCAACCATCATCGCCGTCCTCGGGGGCATTCTGCTGGCTGTCGTGTGGTCGTTCGAACTCGTCGACTCGGTCATCGGCGACACCGTGGCCAACGCGGCGCTCGGCCACGACGCCAAGACCACACCCATCGCCGGCACGGCTGCCGGGCTTCTCTTCGCCTTCGTCTCCGGGTTGGCGGGCACCTTCACCGCCTGCAACATCGCCATGATGGCGTCGGTCGGCCCGCTGACCCAGGCCAGTACGGAACGCACCGGCATGGCCCGGCACACCGTCGCCGCGCTGCTGCGCCCGGTCGGCTGGATGACCGTCGGCATGGTGGCCGTCTCCGCGGTGTACGGGGCGGTCGGGGTGATGCTCGGCGACCGGCTGCCGCAGTTGTCGACAGAGGTCGTCGGCGAGATGCCGGTCCGGCTCATCCAGTCGTCAGTGGTGTTCGGCCTCATCGGGCTGGCGTTGGCCTATCTCGGCCTGGCTGCCCTCGGCATCCTTCCCGACGTGTTCGCCCGTCGCCCGGTGGCCCGGGTGGTCACCATCGGCGCCCTCATCGGCGGCTTCCTCATCGGCCGGCCGTACCCGCTGTTCAACAAGCTGTTCCACTGGGCCGTGGACACCGGGAACCCGCTCAACGGGGCCCTGGCGTTCGTCCTACAGTCGCTGGGCAACATCCTGATCGTGGCGGTGCTGTTCGCCATCATCGTGCTCGTCACCCGCGGTCGCTTCCTGCAGTGGGCGTCCGATCCGTCGCGCAGCGCCGTGGTGACCGGCGGGCTGATGCTCATGCTGGGTGTCTTCACCGTCGTCTACTGGGATCTGCGAGTCCCCGCGATGTTCGGCGTGGGCTGGTTCCCGATGATGCCGTACCGCTGACCGTCGGTACCCGGTGAGGGCGAGGTCCGGGCGCGGTCGGACCTCGCCCGCTCAGGGCCGGGGGGCGGCGAACAGCTTCGGGAACCGGGCGGTCAACGCGAGGTCGCCGCGGGTCTGCAACTTGCCCTTCATCACCAACATGACGGCGCGGGCGTTGCCGGTGACCAGGCGGACGAAGTCCGCGGCGGCGAGGTCCAGGGTCAACTGCGGCGTGCCGTCGGCGCGCGGCGACAGGGTGCAGACCCCGTCGGCGATGACCATCTCGTACCTGTCGACTCCGCCGTCGGGCCGGTCGCCGATGCGCCAGTGCACCACCGCCCGGGTACGACCGGCGACCTCCGGACGGAACGCGGCAGGCATCCCACCGATCAGGTGGTCGAGAATCTCGGTACGCCGTGCACCGTGGAGAACCTGGCGTAGCTCCTCGATCGGGGTGCGCTTGACCAGCCGGGCGAACTCGACCGGCTCCATGACGTCGACTCGTACGTCGTGGATGGACATCGGACTCCTCCAGGGCCGGCGGGCTGGTCGTTTCATCGTCGCGGCGGCGCGCCGGACACGGCATCTTCCAGGCTGCCCAGCTCCGAAGGCCCCGGACGCCTGCCCCCGACGCCGTCGCCGGCTCGCGGCTAGGCGCGGCGGTGGCGGTAGTGGTGCACGACGAGCGCCACCGTGCAGGCCACGGTGATCAGCCCGAACCCGGAACCGATCAGGTACGCGCCGATCACGGACATGGTGATGTTGGCGGCGGCGCTGAGGATCAGCAGCAGCCACAACACCGGGCGGAGCAGGTTACGGTCGTTGTCCGGCGTGGCGGCGGTCTCGGCGGAGGCGTGACGGTGCTGGTCGATCATTGCTGCTCCCTGCGTGTCGTGGTTGACCATGACGACAACGCTAGGGATCCGGCCGGCCACCGACGATCCAGTCAGCGACCCGATCCAGGTACAGCAGGCTGTACCTTTTCCGCCGCCGCGGGCCGGCGTCGAGGGCGGTCGCCTATCGTCTCTGCCGGGGAGGTGGGCATGCCGAGAACAGACGCGGGTGGGGATTCCGGGGGAACCCGCGCCGGGACCGAGCCGGATCGCGACCACGCGGTACGGCGGTACCTGCGCGAGCGCGTACGGATAACCGTCGACGCTCTCGAACACCTCGTCGGCGGCCTCGGTACGGCGATCCTGGCGCTGGCGGCGTTCCTGCTGCTGTTCGTGGTGACGATCGCGAGCGTGGTCGGCATCGGTCTCGCGGTCGTCCCGTCCGCGTTGAAGGCGGTGCGGTCGGTCGCCGAGCGGGAACGGGGTCGGCTGTCCCGGTGGGGGTTCCCGCTGCCCGCACCGCCACCGGTCCCCGCCGGCCTGGGCGACGCCCTGCGCGACCCGTGGGTGCGGCGCGAGTGCGCCTTCGTGGCGATACACGGCACAGGCGGGTTCGTGCTGGGCGTGCTCGGGTTGTCGCTGCCGCTGTCCGCCGTGCAGTACCTGCTGTTCCCGCTCTACTTCTGGTTGCTGCCGCCGGACGTGGGTGGCCCGGGCGTCGTCATGTGGCGCATCGACGGGCTGCCCGACGCGCTGGTGGTCGCGATGATCGGCGTCGGCTGGCTCGCCGTGGCCATCGCCCTCGGCCCCCGGATGGCCCGCCTGCAGGCGCTGCCGGGCCGACGGTTGCTGGCACCGCCGCGCGACGTCGACGCCTCGCTGCGGATCGCCGAACTGACCGCCACCCGTGCGGCGGCCTTGGACGCGCACGCGGTCGAGTTGCGCCGCATCGAGCGTTCCCTGCACGACGGGGCGCAGAACCGGCTGGTCGCGGTCACCGTGTTGCTCGGTGCCGCCCGACGGGCGCTGGCGCGTGATCCGGCGCAGGCCGCGCAGGTGCTGGAGCGGGCGCAGGACGCGGCCGAGTCGGCGCTCGCGGAACTACGGACCGTGGTACGGGGCATCCTGCCGCCGGTGCTCGACGACCGTGGGCTCGCCGGTGCGCTGCACGGTCTGGCCGCCGGCTGCGGTGTGCCGTGCACGGTGGAGGTCGACGTACCGGGCCGGTGCGCCGCGTCGGTGGAGGCGACGGCGTACTTCGTGGTGGCGGAGGCGCTGACAAACGTCGCCCGGCACAGCGGTGCCCGTACGGCCGCGGTCACCGTCCGGCGCGACGCCGACCGGTTGTACCTGTCGGTCACCGACGACGGCCACGGCGGTGCCGACGAGGGCCGCGGCTCGGGAATCGGCGGCATCCGACGGCGGGTCGAGGCCCATGACGGCCGGTTCACCCTCACCAGCCCACCCGGTGGGCCGACGACGATGCTCGTGGAGTTGACGTGCGGATCGTGATCGCCGAGGACGACGCCCTGCTGCGTGAGGGGCTGGCGCTGCTGCTGCGGGCCGAATCGCTCGACGTGGTCGCCACCACCGACTCGCCGACCACATTCCTGTCCGCAGTGGACACCTTCCGGCCGGACGTGGCGATCGTCGACGTCCGGATGCCGCCCACGCACACCGACGAGGGCATCGTGGCCGCCGTCGAGGCCCGCCGCCGCCACCCCGGCCTCGCGGTGCTGGTCCTCTCGGCGTACGTCGAGCAGGCCTTCGCCACCGACCTGCTGGCCGAGGGCGCGGTACGGCTCGGCTACCTGCTCAAGGAACGGGTCGGCCGGGTCGAGGAGTTCCTCAGCGCGCTGCACCGCGTCGCCGCGGGCGGCACCGCGATCGACCCCGAGGTGGTCAGCCAACTGTTCGCCCGCAGCCGCCCGGACAGCACGCTGAGTCTGCTCAGTGCACGGGAACGCGACGTGCTCGCGCTGATGGCCGAAGGGCTCGGCAACACCGCGATCGCGGAGCGGTTGTTCGTCACCGAAGGGGCCGTGCACAAGCACATCCGCAGCATCTTCGCCAAGCTCGGCCTCGCTCCGGACGACCGTGCCGACCGTCGGGTGGCCGCGGTGCTGCGCTATCTCAAGGACACCCAGGGCCGCAATTAAGTACAGCCTGCTGTACCTCGATCGGCCCGTACGCTAGATCGTCCGTAAAGCGGTATCGCCATAGCTTTTCCGTGCACTCGATTTTGCCGAGAACACGGAGAGGCCGATATTCATGCCCGCCATCGTTGGAGGATCCGCCGAGACAGCGGTCCGCGTCGGACAACTCACCCGCGTCTACGGCACCGGCCCACAGGCGGTCACCGCGCTCGCCGGGGTGGACGTGGAATTTCACCGCGGCACCTTCACCGCGGTGATGGGACCGTCGGGTTCCGGCAAGAGCACCCTGCTGCAGACCGCGGCCGGCCTGGACCGGCCCACCTCCGGTCAGGTGTGGATCGGTGACCAGGAATTGTCGCGGCTGTCGGAGACCAAGCTGACCAAGCTGCGTCGCAGCCGGATCGGGTTCGTCTTCCAGGCGTTCAACCTGATCGGGGCGTTGACCGTCGAGGAGAACATCCACCTGCCGTTGCGGCTGTCCGGCGCGCGTCCCGACCCGGGCTGGCTCGGGCAGGTGATCGACCGGGTCGGGCTCACCGATCGGCTGCACCACCGGCCGGCCGAGTTGTCCGGCGGGCAGCAGCAGCGGGTGGCGATCGCCCGTGCCCTGGCCATGCGCCCCGAGGTGATCTTCTGCGACGAGCCGACCGGCGCGCTGGACACGCAGACCGCCGCCGAGGTGCTGGCCCTGCTGCGGTCGGTTGTCGACGAGACGCGACAGACGGTGATCATGGTGACCCACGACCCGGTGGCCGCCTCGTACGCCGACCGGGTGATGGTCCTCGCGGACGGCCGGATCGTGCAGGACCTGCCGCAGCCGGGTGCGGAGCGGATCGCCGAGCAGTTGGCGCTGCTCGGGCGTCGTCAGCTCGTCGCGCAGGGGAGCTGAATCATGCTGGGACTGGCTCTGCGGATGCTGCGGCATCGGATCGGAACCGCGATCGCCACCCTCGTCGCGCTCGCCTGCGGCGTCATGATCCTGATGTCGGTGGGTCTGCTTGTCGAGTCCGGGCTGCGCTACACGCCCGCGCCCCAGCGGTACGCCGCCGCCGACATCGTCGTCGCGAACCACGACATCACGATCACCGGTAAGGAGTTCGACGGTACGACCATCACGACGCGGGTGCGGCTGCCCGAAGGGGGGACCGTTCCGGTCGACCTGGCCGAACAGCTCCGGCGGGTACCCGGAATCACGATCGTCGCCGTCGACCGGTCGATCCGGGCGGTGGTCCCGATCGCGGCGACGTCGCACACCCTCGCCCATGGTTGGAGCAGTGCCGCGCTCACGCCGTACCGGATCGTCGACGGCCGCCAGCCCAGCGCCGACGGCGAGGTCGCCGTCGACCTGCGGCTCGCCAAGGCGGCCGAGGACGAGATACGCCCCGGCGACCGGATTCCGGTCCTCGTCGGTGGCGCGGTCCGCACGTACACCGTCAGTGGTGTGGTGGAACGCGCCGTCGACGGTGACTGGCCGGCGGCCCTCTTCTTCACCGACCGCCACGCCGCCGCGCTGAACCCGCACCCGGGGCGGGCCGACGCGATCGGGATCGTGCTGGCATCCGACGCGGACACCTCCGCCGTGGTGGCCGAGGTGCGTCGGCTGTCGTCCGAGGCCGGGGCGAAGGTGTACACCGGCGCCGACCGCGGGACGTTGACGCAGTCCGAGGCCCTCGCGGCGCGTGACCTGCTGGTCCAGGTCGGCGCGGCCTTCGGCGGTTACGTCGTGGCGCTTGTCGTGTTCGTCGTCGCCGGCACCGTCGGGCTGGCGGTCCGCCACCGCCGCCGCGACCTCGCCCTGTTGCGGGCCGTCGCGGCGACGCCGGGCCAGGTCCGGGGGATGCTCCTCGCCGAAGTCGTGCAGGTGAGCATCGTCGCGGTCGTGGTGGGCATCCCGGCCGGGCTGTTCGTGACCGACCGGGTGCACCGGCAGATGATCGCGCGGGGGTTCGTCCCGGACGGTTTCCCGATCAGCGGCGGCGTGCTGTCCGCCGTGGCGGTGACCGCCGTGACGCTGCTGGTGGCGGTGACGGCGGCATTGATCGCCGCCGGTCGCACGGTACGCATCCGGCCCACCGAGGCGCTCGGCGAGGTGGCCGTGGAGCCGTCGCGCAACAGCCGGACCCGGCTGGTGATCGGGCTGGTCACGCTCGGCGCCGGCGTCTCGCTCACCATGGTCACCACGGTCGCTCGGGGCCCGGCCGCCCTCGGCGCGGCGCTCGGCATGCTGTACGTCTTCGTGCTCGCCGCCGCCCTGCTCGCCCCGTGGATCAACCGGTACGCCGCGCGGGCACTCGGCCCGGTGCTGCGGGCCGTCTGGGGCGACAGCGGATACCTGGCCGCGGCGAACCTGCGGGCGAACGCGCAGGGCATGGTGACGGTGTTGACCGCGCTGGTGCTGGCGGTGGGCTTCGGCGGCTCGGTCTGGTTCCTTCAGGACAACCTGGAACGACAGACTGTCGCACAGACCCGCGACGGGATGCTGGCCCAGCACGCGCTGCTGTCACCGGTCGGGTTGCCGCAGAGCGCCGTGGCGGACGCCCGCGCGGTGCCCGGGGTCGTCGCCGCGACCGGGATCCGACGTACCTCGGTGATCACCCGCGTGATGGGTGAGCCGCAGGAGGTCAGCGCGCAGGCCGTCGACCCCGACGGTGCCGACCGGACCCTCGATCTCACAGTCACCGAGGGACGGCTCGCCGACCTGCGGGGCGCGACCGTGGCGTTGTCGACCCTGCAGGCGTCCTCGCAGGGGGCGGAGCTCGGCGACCAGGTGGCGATGTGGCTGGGCGACGGCACGCCCGTGACGTTGCGGGTCGTCGCCCTCTACGAACGGGGGCTCGGTTTCGGTGACGTGACCCTGAACCGGGAGACGGTCGACGGTCACACCGCGACGAACCTCGACGACCAGGTCCTGATCCGCACCGAGGGCGGTGGCACCGCCCTCACGGACCTGGTCGACCGTCACCCGGGCAGCAGCCTGATCGACACGGCGGCGATCAACGGCGAGTTGGCGAAGGATCTGGCGATCAGCGCCTGGTTGAACAAGCTGCTCATCGGCGTCATGGTCGGCTACGCGGCGTTGGCGGCGGCCAACACGATGGTCATGGCGGCGCTGGCCAGGGGTCGCGAACTGGCCCTGCTGCGCCTGGTCGGGGTGACCCGGCGTCAGGTCAAGCGGATGGTGCACGCCGAACAGGTCGGTCTGCTCGGCACGTCGCTGCTGGTCGGCGGCGCGATCGCCGCGATCACGTTGGTCTCGGTGGTCCGGACGCTTACCGGCGAGCCGGTGCCCTACGTCCCGACCGCCGGCTGGATATCGATCATCGGCGGCACGGCGCTGCTCGCGCTGGCCACCACCGTCCTGCCCATCGGCGCGCTCCTGCGCACCCCACCGGTCGACGGCATCGGGGTGAAGGAGTGAACGCGGGTCGGGACGGTTCGACATTTTCACGGATCGCTGCAGGTCGCATGCGCTCCGCAGAGTCAAGGGGAGGTTCTGTGCACACCATCGGGAAATCCACGGGGATCCGCACCGGTCGACGGGTGACGGCGGCGCTGACCGCCGTCGCGATTGTCGGGTTCGCCGCGGTCGGCGTACGGCTCGCTGACCCGGCGGCCGCCAAGCCGGCAAAGGACACCGTCCAGGCCGGCCTGAACGAGTTGGTGCGGGCCGGGGTCGCGCCCGGGGCGCTCGCGTCGGTACGGGACCGCAACGGTCGCGTCACCCACTACACGGCCGGCGTCGCCGACCTGCGTACCCGGGCGAAGGTGCCCACCGACGGCTACATCCGCATGGCGAGCAACACCAAGATGTTCACCGCCGTCGCCGTCCTGCAACTCGTCGACGACGGCGCAATCAGCCTGGACGAGCCGGTCGAGACGTACCTGCCGGGTCTGGTGCGCGGCAATGGCTTCGACGGGCGCACCATCACCGTCCGGCACGTACTGGAGCAGACCAGTGGCCTGCCGGACTACGATCTGCCGCACGTCTTCGAGTGGCGCGACAGATACTTCGAGGCGCGCGACCTGCTCGACTCGGCCTTTGCGAAGGAGCCGACGAGCCCGGTGCCGGGCACCACGATGGACTACAGCAACACCAACTTCATCCTGGCCGGCCTGCTCGTGCAGAAGGTGACCGGACGGCCGATCAGCGAGGTGATCACCAACCGGATCATCGACCGGGTCGGGTTGCGGAAGACCTACTGGCCGGGCGTCGGCGACCAGGGCATCCGCAAGCCGCACGCGAACGGTTACCTCCCCCACCCCGAGACCGGCAAGTGGACCGAGATCACCCGGCTCGATCCCTCCATCGGCGGGGCCGCCGGGCAGATGATCTCCACGCCGAGCGACCTCAACCGGTTCCTGGTGGCGTTGCAGGACGGCAAGCTGATCAAGCCGGCGACGCTGGCGCAGATGCGGACCAGCAACCCGTTCTATCCGGGCGGCGAGGCCCTGCCCGACCTGGTGTGGCACTACGGGTTGGGCACCGTCGGGTTCGACCTGAGCTGTGGCGGTCGGGCCTGGGGGCACGGGGGTGACATCGACGGGTACTCCAGCCGGACCGCGATCACCGCGGACGGTCGCGCGGTGACCCTCGTGGTGACCGCCGACTCCAGTCCGGTGCCGGACGGTGTCTTCCGGGTGCTCGACGCCTTCGACGCCGCGTTGTGCGCCGGCCGGTAGCCGTACGCCGATCAGCCGCCCCTGCGGGTCCCGCAGGGGCGGCTGTCTGGTCACGGGTGCAGGACCGCCTTGATCACGTCCTGCCGCCGGTCGAAGCGCTGGTAGCAGCCGGGGGCGTCGGCCAGGCTGCCATGGTGGGTGACGATCCGGCCGGGTCGGGCCCGACCGGCGGTCACCAGGTCCCGCAGCAGCCGGGTGTAGCGGCGATCGTGGGTACGCCCGAACCGCAGCGCGACGGCCTTGGCGAAGAAGGTGCCCCACGGTGCGTCGAGGTGCCCGTCGGCGCTGCCGCCCGCTTGGGGAGTGCTGTCGAACTCCGGGTAGACACCGGCGACGGCGACCGCGCCGCCCGGATTGACCAGCCGGGCCGCGTCGGCGAGCACCTGGTCGGCGCGTTCCCGGTCGGGGTGGGCCCGGTCGTGGGCCTGGAAGCCGACCGCGTCGATGACCTTGTCCACGCCGGGCAGCTTCTCCTCCCCCAACGGCAGGCTCCGCCGGGCCCGGTCGGCCCGGATCTGCTCGACCGGATCTCCCTGCCGGAAGTCCATCGGCACCGCGCCCAACTCCTCGGCCTTGCCCAGCCGGGCGTCGACGTGGTCGACGCTGTACACGGTGCGGGCGCCGAGCAGGCCGGCGGCGTACGCGGCGAGCAGTCCGATCGTGCCGGCGCCGAACACGGCGACGGTGTCCCCGGCGCGTACGTCGGCGAGGGTGGCGGCGGCGTGCCAACCGGTGACGAAGGCGTCGGCGAGCAGCACGAAGTCGTCCTCGTACGCGTCCCCCGGCTCGCCCGGCAGGGGCAGGCAGTTCGCGTCGGCCCACGGCACCCGCAGCAGTTCGGCCTGCGCACCCGGATACGGGCCCATGCCCACATAGCCGTACGCGGCGCCGAGTCCGTCGGGCCGGGCGCGCAGACACAACGCGGACAGGCCACGGGCGCACATGGCGCAGACACCGCAGAACAGGTGGGTGGGAATCACCACCCGGGTCCCCGGGCGCACGGTCTGCACCGCCGACCCCACCCGTTCGACCACGCCCAGCGGCTCGTGGCCGAGCACAAGGCCGGGCTGTGCGCCGGTACGGCCGTCGTACATGTGCAGATCGGTGCCGCACAAGGCGGTGGAGGTGACCCGTACGACCGCGTCGGTCTCCACCTGCACCTCGGGGTCGGGTACCTCGCACACGTCGACACTGCGCACGTCGCGATAGACGACAGCCCTCATCCTCACGCCCTTTTCGTCGCGGGAGCACAGCCGCCGGCACCGCGGCCTTCGCGCAGCGTGGGCGGCTGGGCGCACGTTTCGCACCATACGGTCCGCCGTTGACCACACGCAGGGCTTTGCCCCAACGACGCCAGTCGGTCGCCACCCCGTGCAGGTCGGCGCGCCCGGCGACGGATCGGGCTCAGCTGTTGTCGAGCACGAACGTGCGCATCAGGTCGGCGCACTCGATCGCGTGGGTCTCCAGCAGCAGGTGCCCGCCGTCGTAGAGGTGTGCGTCCATGCGACCGAGGGCGCGGTGGTAGGCGAGAACCTCCACGACGTCGAAGTACGGGTCGTGCCGTCCCCACAGCACCAGCGCCGGCGGCTGGTGCGCGCGGTGGTATTCGGCGATCTCGGCGAAGCGGGCGACGTGGTTGGCGTAGTCGGTGAAGAGCGCGAACTGCGCGTCGATGTTGCCGGGTCGGCTCATCCGCTCCCAGTCGAGGTGCCACGACTCGGGTGCGTGCAGGATTCGCACGTGTTCGGGCAGCCCGGCGAGATACTGGTCGCGGGTGCCCGCGAAGTTCAACCAGTCCGGCAGTGCGGCGCGCCGCTCGTCGGTCGGCTCGGCCCAGTACGCCCGGGCGCTGTCCCACTGCTCCCCCAGGCCGTCGTCGTGCGCGTTGCCGCTCTGCACGATGAGGCCGCGGATGCGGGCCGGGGCGCGGGTGGCCAGGTGGTAGCCGACCGGCGCGCCGAAGTCGTGCAGGTAGACGAAGAAGCGCTCGACGCCCAACTGGTCGAGCAGGCGCTCGACCGTACGCGACAGATTGTCGAAGGTGTAGTCGTAGTCGCCGACGGTCGGCGACGACGACATGCCGAAGCCGGGCAGATCCGGCGCGATGACATGTGCGGCGTCGCCGATGATGGGCATGACCTGGCGGAACGTGTGCGATGAGCTGGGAAATCCGTGCAGCAGCAGGACGGTCGGCCGGCCGGGACGCCCGGCCTCGCGGTAGAACACCGTCACGCCGTCGACATCGGCCTGCCGGTGCCGGACCTTCTGGCTGCCCTGCATGGTGTCCACTCCCCCACATCCCGGGCGAGGCCGTCCGCCACCTCCGGTGCGTGGCGACCACCGGCACGTCGCCCGCTGCGGCACGCCACCTCGCTGACCAGCCCATCGTGCCGGACCCGGACCGACGCCGCCGGCCGTCTCGACAGGTTCCGGCCCAGCGGATCGTCCGCGCCAGGGACGCCGTCGACGGCCACGACGCCCGGCGGGCGCAGCCGGTATGGAGGAGCAAGACCGAAGATGCGCATCCGGCGACGGTGGGCGATCGTTTGCCTTTCAGCCGCTGAAGGGACGACGATGCGCCAGACCACGGTCATTCGCTACACCACCCGGCCAGAGGTCGCCGACGAGAACGCCAAGCTGGTCGAGGACGTCTTCGCCGAACTGGCGCAGACCCGGCCGGCCGGGCTGCACTACGCGACGTTCCGGCTGGGTGACGGCACCGAGTTCATGCACGTGCTGGTGGCCGAGGAAGGCTCGACCGCGCTCACCGACACGGCCGCGTTCCAGCGCTTCCAGGAGGGCATCCGCTCGCGCTGCGCCGCCCCACCCCAGTTCGAGCAGGCCACGGTGGTCGGCTCGTACGGCTTCGGTGACATCTGAGAAGTCCCGCTGCCGCTTCCTGATCGGCCTGCTCGATGCCGGGCTCATGCCTGACCGGGCCGGATGTTGTGGTTGAGGTGGAAGACGTTCTGCGGATCCCAGCGGGTCTTGACCGTGGTGAGCCTGGCGAGTTTGGCGGCCGGGTAGGCGCGGCGTACCCCGCGTCGCCCCTCGTCGGCGGCGAGTGAGTTGACGTAGACGCCGCCGGCGTACGGGTCGAGGGTGGCTGCGGCCGCGCGGGCCGCCACCATCCGGTTGTCGTCTTCCGACGGGTCGGTCCAGCGTGCGTCGGCGCCGAACTCGAACAGGGTGCTGCGGTGGCTGAACGCGGCATCGGTGTCGGCGACGTCGGCGATGGCACCACCGTGCGCCTGGAGTCCGACTCCGGGCAACAGGGTGCCGGCGTGCAGGTCCGAAGCGCCGCGCAGCAGGAACGCCTCGATCGCCGTGGACGGGAACTGCTGCAGGTAGTGTGCGCGGGAATAGCGACGGTAGGCGGGTCCGGCGACGGTGTCATCGCGCTGCTGGAGTGCGAGGTAGGACGGCATGGTGACCCGCTCGGCGATCGGGCGCCCGAGCGCGCGCATCGCCGGCAGCAGCCGATGCCCGGCGGCGGGATCGCCGACCCAGACGAAGCCGATGGTGGCGACCGGGCCGCTGGTCGTGCTGCTGACCTCGGCGGTGAAGGTCGCCTGCCGCGGCGCGACGGCGTTGAGGTCTCGCCAGCCTTCGAGCACCGCAACGGCGTCCTCGGCGCGGAAGTCGAACTCGGCGACCAGGGTCTGCGTACCGGTGTGGTGCAGTCGGAATTCGAACTCGGTGACGATGCCGAAGTTGCCCCCACCGCCGCGCAGTCCCCAGTAGAGGTCGGGGTGCTCGGTCCGGCTCGCGGTCACCACCTGCCCGTCGGCGGTGACGATCGTGTAGGAGACGACGTTGTCGCAGGCCAGCCCGTGTTGGCGGGCGAGCCAGCCCATGCCGCCGCCGAGGGTCAGGCCACCGACGCCGGTGTGCGAGACGTTGCCGGCGGTCGTGGCGAGTCCGTACGGCTGTGTCGCCTGGTCGAGTGCGCCGAGCAGCGCGCCGCCCTGCACCCGGGCACGTCGCCGGACCGGATCGACCCGGACGCGGTTCAGCAGGGTCAGGTCGACCATCAGGCCGTTCGCGGGGACGGCGAAACCGGCCACGTTGTGCCCGCCGCAGCGCACCCCGATCTCCAGATCGAGTTCGCGGGCCAGCCGCACCGCGATCACCACGTCGCTGACGCTCGCGGCCCGCACGATCATCCGCGGCCGGCGGTCGATCATGGCATTCCAGACGGTACGGGCCGCGTCGTAGCCCGGGTCGCCCGCAGTGAGCAGGCAACCGTCGAGGCGGGGACTCTTCGCTGTCGTCATGTCTGCGACCCTGACAGGAATCGGTACACCCGTTAAGGTCCAATTGCATGGGCCTGTCCAGGACCAATTCGAGTACGGCGGCGGACCTGCTCATCGATGTCGACCGTTCAGCGACCGAACCGCTGCACCGGCAGATCGCCTCCTCCATCCGGCGCAGCATCCGAGCCGGCCGGTTGCGTCTCGGGATGTCTCTGCCGCCCACCCGCACCGTCGCCGCCGATCTGGGCGTGTCCCGCGGTGTCGTGGTCGAGGCCTACCAGCAACTCGCCGCCGAGGGCTACCTCACCAGTCGGTCGGGCGGCTACACCCGGGTCGCGGTCGATCCGGCTGCGACGCCGGAGGATCACCGTCCCGGGGTTCCGCCGGCAGCCCGGATCGACTTCGGGTACGGCCGTACCGATGTGTCGTCGTTTCCCCGGGCCGCCTGGCTGCGGTCGGTACGCACGGTCCTCACCACCACACCGAGCGAACGTTTCGCCTACCCCGATGGGCGCGGGGTGCCCGAACTGCACGCGGCCCTGGCCGACTACCTCAACCGGGTTCGCGGCACCGCGGCCCGCCCGGAGAACGTGGTGATCTGCAGTGGCTACGGACAGGGCGTCGCGCTGCTGATCCAGGTGCTCGCCGCGCGCGGAGCGCGCCGGCTGGTGGTCGAGGACCCGTCCTCCGACGGTGACGCCCGTCCCGTCGCGATCACCGCCGGCCTGGAGGTGGTCGGCGTCCCGGTCGGGCCGGACGGCATCCGCGTCGAGGAACTGGAACACCTCGACGCGGACGCCGTCGTGCTGACCCCCTCGCACCAGTGGCCCACCGGCGGGGTCCTGTCAGCCGCCGCGCGGACCAGGGTGATCGGCTGGGCGCAGCGCCGCCGCGCCGTGGTCATCGAGGACGACTACGACGCGGAGTACCGCTACGACCGGTCACCGCTCGGCGCCATGCAAGGGCTGGCACCGGACACCGTGGTGTACTGCGGCACGGCGAGCAAGACCCTGGCCCCCGGGCTGCGACTCGGCTGGCTGCTGGCACCCGCACATCTGGTCGACGACCTCACAGCGGCCAAGGTGCTGGCCGACCGGGGCTCCGGCGTCATCGACCAACTGACCTTCGCCGACTTCCTCACCCGTGGCGAGTTCGACCGGCACCTGCGGCGCATGCGCCCGATCTACCGCCGCCGCCGCGACGCGCTCGTGGCCGCACTGCGTACCCGACTGCCCGAACTGGAAGCGGTCGGCGTCGCGGCGGGTCAACATGTCGTCACCTGGCTCCCGCCCGACCTCGACGAGGCCACGGTCGTGGCCGCCGCCGCCCGGCACGGACTGGTCGTGCAGGGCATCTCCCGGTACCGGCTGGATCCCACCGGGCCCGGCGGGCTGATCTTCGGCTACGCCACCCTCACCGAACGCGCCATCGCCGACGGAGTGCAGGCCCTCGCCGCCGCGGTCAGCGAGGCTCGTGGGGAGTCGCGCTGACAGCTACTCGCGCCAGCCGGTCAGCTCGACCCCCTTGGCCAACTCGACCCGGAAACCGAGCGCGATCTCGCCGCTGTCGCCGGGTGCCAGCGACAGCCGCCAGGTCAGCTCGCCCATCTCGGTACGCTCGACCGGCGGCGGCACGACTGTCGTCTCCCGTACCACCACTGCCTCGTCGCGCGAGACCGGGAGCTGGTCGCGCACCTCGACGGTCGCCGGGCGCGGCGTGTGGTTGGCGACGGTGATCAGGTATTCCACCTCCCGTCGCCGGGTCGAGCCGAGGGTGGCCCTGGTCTCGGTGCGCCGGTGCAGCTTCCGCTCCACCCGCAGCCGGTCGTCCACGCCGAGCGCCAACTCGGTCTCCTCACCCGGTGCCCACGTCGGCAGCCTGGTGGACGCGACGAAGTCGGCGTCGTGGAACACCGCGGCCGGCCCGGGCAGCAGCGTGTGCTCGGAGGTGTTGCGGACGGTGGCGCGCAGATGGGCGTCGGCGGCCCGCACCGGCACGGTGACGTGGTCCAGTCGGGCCGGCAGCTCCAGCACGGCGATGGTGGCCCGGTGCGCACTGCCGTCGGCCGGCACCGCCACCGGCCGGGCCGGCCGGTAGGTGGCCGCGCTGATCCCCTGCTCCACCTCGGCGACGCTCTCCTGCAGCTTCTGCCGCGCTGCGGCGCGGACCGGAGCGCCGCCGGCCGGTGCCGGCCCGGGCGGCGGCGGCATCATCATCGGCATGCCCGCCGACATCGCGACCGGCGACACCTGTCGCACCCGGTCGAGATACCACGGCGACAGTTCGGGTACGCCTGTCGTCGCCGCCGGCCGGGCGGTGGAGAGCTGGAGTTCACACTCCGGCCAGTCCTCCCCCGTGCTCTGGCTGACCGCCCCGAACCAGGTCACGGTCATGGTGTCGTCGACCAGCCGCAGATCGTAGGAGGGCTGCCACCGGGCCCCGTCCACGAGGTAGGTCAGCTCCAGTTCGACGTCGGTGTCGTCGACCTCCGCCGCCAGGATCACCTCGACGGCCAACCGATCCGGTGCCCGTTTGCCCTGCGCCGCATCGAGATCCCGGTCGACCGCGGCCAACTCCTCCGCCAGCTCGGTGCGCCGACGGGCCAGCCCGCGGCGGCGGGCCCGGGAGTCGGCGAGCTGCGCGGCCACCGCGTCGGTGAAGGTGGCCACGTCGCTGGGGGCCGCGTCACCGGCGGCCAGGGCACGGGCGTACGTGCCACCGGCCCGCTCGGCCAACCGGGCGAGGAACTGTCCGCGCTGCTCCTCGATCCCGTCCGCGTCGTCCACCTCGGCCAGTTCGTCGGCGATCTCGCGGCGCCGCTGCTCCAACCCGACCACCTGCGTGTCGGTGCTGCGGGCCTGCCGCCAGGTGGTCACGTCCACACCGAGCACAGTGGCCGGACCCCGACCGCCGACCCGGACCGAGTCCCGGCGCAGCCCGAGCGGCAGCGGCGCGATGCGTACCCGGTGTCGGCCGGCGGTCAACCTGGCGACACCGCGACGGGTGACCCGCGCCCGGTCCGGATAGACGGTGACGCCGACGACCGGTGCATCGATCTCCGCAGTATCCACGACGGCGAGAGTAGTCGAGGGGTACAACTCCTATCTTATGGTCAATTCAGACCAACCGTTGTTGAGCCGGAAGAAGCGCCGCAGCTGCGCAACCTCGCGGTGGAGACCGCCGACAGGACAAGCCACTCTCGTACGAATGGACATCGCCGCTGGTCGCGACACTGTTCGCACTTCGCCACCGGCAACGGACGGTCGAATGGTGCACTTTCGGGCTGTTCGCACCGCATCGAAACAGTGGTCCAGGCAGCTGCCCGAATAGCTATCAGCGCTATCCGAAGTAGTGCGTGCCACTATCCGCTCACGCGCTTGAGCTGCAAAAACGTCGCCCACAGAAGGCCATTACTTCCCGATTGCGCACAGCGAGCAGGCGGTTGCGCAGTCATTGCGACCAGATGACCGGCTCCGCTAATCTCGACGCCAGGCACAGCGCCGGGCGGAAACGGCAAACCGCCACAATTGGAAGCGCCGACCATTTGAAAAAGCGCTCCCGAATTGTCGCCCACGCAGAAATCGCCAGTAATTGCAGTGACACCAGGTATGGGATCGTGCCTGATCCCGCTCGCCATCGGGACCGAGGTGGAGCAAATGGAAGAGTCAGTTGAGCTTGCGGTGAAGCGCGCCATCGGAATGATGCACGACAACCTCGGTGAGCAGCTCACCGTGGACGACCTGGCCCGCGCGGCCATGTTCAGCAAGTTCCATTTCACGCGGATCTTCCAGCGGGCCACCGGGGTCTCGCCCGCTCGGTTCCTGTCGGCGCTGCGGCTTCAGCGGGCCAAGCACCTGCTCAAGTCGACGTCACTCAATGTCGCGGACATCAGCCTGCGGGTCGGCTACAACAGCGTGGGCACCTTCAGTTCACGCTTCACCCGCAGCGTGGGCATGCCACCGACCACCTACCGGCGGCTCGCCGGGTTCGCGACGCACATCCCGATCGACCGCTCCGGCAGACTCGGCCAACCGTCGGCGGCCCGCGTCCGAGGCAAGATTCTTCCCGGGCCCGACGTCGAACCCGGCCTGATCTTCGTCGGCATGTTCGCCGACCGCATCCCGGAGGGCCGGCCGGTGCGCTGCGCCGTGCTGCCCGAGCCGGGCCACTTCACCTTCGAGGAGGTGCCGAGCGGCAGCTGGTACCTGCTGGCGCAGTCGGTGACGGGCGATCCGCAGCAGTCGGTGTGGGACGCCTCCCAACCCGAGCAGCAGGTGTCGGTGGCGTCCTACGGTCCGCTGACCGTACGCCCGGACACCGACACCGAGGCGGAGCTGACCCTGCAACCGGCGGGAGCGCTTGACCCACCCGTGCTGCTGGCCCTGCTCGACGCCCGCAAGCTGGCCCTGTCCATGACCGGGCGGGACGAAACCGGACGGGAGAAGACCGGGCGGGAGGAGATCGGGCGGACGGAGACCGCGCCGACCGAGCTGCGCCCCCAGCGACACTTCGCCTCGGCCCAGAACCACCGGCCCGCCGCCTGAACGGCGCGGCCAGCCGGACCGGTCCGAGCTTTTTCATCCGCCCGAGGGCGCGGCACCCACAATTCCCATCCGACAGGATTTGGGAGATTTGACCCAGGCTCCTCTGTGGAATACTGCGGAGGGCAAGTTGCCGATCGCCTGGGGGATGCATGCGAATCTCGGATCTCAGCAGGAGATCGGGCGCACCCGTTGCGACCATTAAGTTCTATCTGCGGGAAAAGCTCCTTCCAGCCGGCACCCCCACCGGCCGCAACCAGGCCGTTTACGGCGAGGAGCACCTGCGACAACTGCTGTTGATCCGTTCCCTCACCACGATCGCCCACCTCGATCTTTCGTCGGTTCGGGACGTGCTCTCCGCCATCGCGGACGACGATATGTCCCTGTCCGGCCTCTATGCCGTCACCGATCGTGCGGTGTTCGGCCTCGAATCGGAGACCCCGGAATCGGCGCACCTGAAAGACGCGCAGGCCGAGGTCGACGAATTCGTTCATCAACTCGGTTGGCAGCTTCCCGCCGACACCCCGGCCGCCATCCGGCTCGCGCAGGTGCTGGCGGCCCTGCGGCTGCTGGGCTGCGCGTGCGGCACCGACTTCCTGACCCCGTACGCGGAAGTGGCCGAGCGGCTCGCCGCGCACGAGCTCGCCCAGGTGCCGGAGCAGTTCGAGCGCGACGACCGCGCCGCCGCGGCGGTGCGGTCCGTGCTGCTCGGTGTCGCCTCCGCCGCACTGCGTCGAATGGCCCGGGAACACCTCGTACAGGAACGCCTCAACGGACAGCCGATCAGTGCGGACGGTGGAACTCTGCCCGCCACCGGGCCGTGAGGTCGCCACCGTCGATGGTCAACTCCTCGATCCGCACCGGCACCAGCCCGTCGGTGCCGTACGCGTCGATCTCCGCGCGGGTCAGTGGCCAGGGCGGCACCACATAGGTGGACCCGTCCGACCGGTACGCGATGACCAGCAGCGTCCCGCCCGGCGCCACCAGTCGACCGACGTTGACGATCGCCGTGTGCCGGGGCGGCTCGGGTAGCGCCTGCACGGTGATGACGTCGACGACCAGGTCGAAGGCGTGGATCCAGTCCGCCGGCGGGTCGAGCAGGTCACCCACCGCGTACTCGGTTCCCGAACCGCGATGACGGTCCCGAGCGACCTTGATCGCGCTCTCGGCCACGTCGAAGCCCAGCGCCCGGAACCCCAGGCCGGTGAGGAACTCCGCGTCGGCGCCGAGGCCGCACCCGGTCACCACCGCCCGGCGGCCGGCACCGCGTACGCCCTCCCGCTCGGCCCACTCGGCCAGCAACGGATGTGGGAAGGTCCGGTCCCACGGCATGTCCACCTCGCCGCGAACCCCACCGGCGTACAGCTCCTCGAACCAGCCGGTGGTGTCCCCGGCGGCGATCGCCCGCGCCGCCAACCGGTCGCCCTGCGGATCCCAGCCACCGCTGGTCAGCCGGATCAGGGCCAGCACCGGGTCCGGTCCGTCGAGCGGGATCGTCGGCACCGGCAGCTGCCCCGGGTGGGTGCCGGCCGGCACGGACACCGACTCGACCCGGTCGGCGTGGTGACGAGCCATCCGCGCGGCGGAGGCGCCGCCCACCAGATGCGCGCGACGCACCTCCCAGCGGTCCAGCGCCGCCAGCGCGGCGGTGGTCCACCTGTGGTCGTCGTCGGCCGTGCCGTCGGTCTCGTCGTCGAGCCGGATCACGAACCGGGTGGCTGCGGCGAGCCGGCGGCACACGTCGTCACCGGACAGGCCGACAGGCAGGTCCGCGGCGAACAGCAGGATCGCCGGATGCCGCCGGTCACCCCAGGTGCGCTGGATCATGCCGTGCTCAGCTCCTTTGCCGGGGAGTCGGACGCCGCCGTCGGCAACACCCGCATGTGCCGTAGTGGGGACAGGAAGGTGGGCAGGAAGACCAGCATCTGACCGATGGCGGCGATCCACAGCACCGGGCGTACGCCCAGGTGCTGACCGAGCACACCGGCGACGATGCTGCCCACCGGCATGCTGCCCCAGACCAGGAAGCGCATCGTCGCGTTCATCCGGCCGAGCAGGCGCGGTGGGGTCAGCAGCTGCCGGAAGCTGAGCTGGGTGATGTTGTAGACCACCGAACCGAACCAGCTGACCGCTGAGCCCGCCGCCGCGAGCCAGAGCAGCCATCCCCGCTCGGCCAGGGGCAGCAGCAGCCCGAACGGGGCACTGAACGCCATCGCCATCCAGATCGTCGGCCCTTGACCGAGACGCGCGACGATCGGTCGTACCGCGACGGCACCGAGCACCGCGCCGGCGCTGACGACGGAGAGGAAGACCCCGATGGCGCCGGGCGCGAGTTCGAGGACCCGGGCCAGCAGGATCACCTGCATCACCGTGGTCATGGCGCCGAAGAAGTTGGCGAGACTCGTGCAACTGGCGGTCGCCCGCAACAGCCGATGGCCGATCACGAACCGCAGACCCTCGACGATCTCACGCCGCAGGCTGGCGCCGGGAGACGGCACCGGCAGTGGCTCCCGGCGGCGGATCCGCACGACGAACAACGCCGAGACCAGGTAGGTGACGCAGTTGACCACCAGCGCGTACGGCGCGGTGAGCCACTGCACCAGCAGACCACCCGCGGCGGGCCCGGCCACCCAGTTGACGCTGCGGACGGCCTCCAGCCGGGAGTTCCCCTCGATCACCTGATCGGGGCGGACCAGGTGCGGCAGGTAGCTCTGGTAGGCCACGTCGAAGAACACCGTGCCGACACCGATCAGCAGCGCGACCGCGTACAGCTGCGGCATGGTGAGCCAGCCACCCCACCAGGCCAGCGGCACGGTGATCAGCACCAGCGCGCGGACCAGGTCACCGGCGATCAGCACCCCCCGGCGACGCCACCTGTCGACCCAGGCACCGGCGGGCAACCCGATGAACAGGAAAGCCGCCGTCTCGCACGCCGCCAGCAGGCCGACCTCGAACTGGTCGGCCTGCAGCGCGAGCACCGCCACCAGCGGCAACGCCATCAGGCTCACCTGGATGCCGAGCTGACTGACGGCGTCGGCAACGAAGAGTTGGCGGAAGTCGTGCTCGCGCAACAGACCCGCCCGAAATCTCACGCAGGCAGCGTGCGTCAGCCACAGTGGCGGGTCAAGAGTGCGCCCGGCCGTGGCCGGTAGCACAGCAACCTCGAAGGTGCGGCCCTCCGACCTGGCCCAACAGGATGGTCATCGATGTACCGCGGGCCCGGCCTCGGACCGGACGCGTCGACGTCTTCGGGGGTGGTTGTGCTGAGCACGGCAGTGGAAGCCGGTACGGACAAGACGTACCGCGACGGTACGGACCGGGCGATCGCGCCGGCCGAGACGTGGCAACGGGTCCTCCCCCGGCTCCCCGAGATGGGCATCACCCGGGTCGCCGACGTCACCGGTCTGGACCACATCGGCGTTCCGGTCTTCATGGCCGTCCGCCCGAACTCCCGCGGCCTCACCGTCGCCCAGGGCAAGGGTCTCAGCGTGGACGCCGCCCGGGTGTCGGCGGTGATGGAGTCGATCGAGGCGTACCACGCCGAACGGATCGAGGCTCCCCTGCTGCTGGGCTCGTGGGACGAACTGGCCCGGCACCGCCGGCTCGTGGACACCTCGTTCCTGATCACCGCCGCCGGGGAGCCGCTGCGCCGGGACCGTCGACTGCTCTGGATCGAGGGCACCGACCTGATGAGCGGAGAGCCCGTCTGGCTCCCCTTCGACCTGGTGCACAACGACTACACGGGCGCCTCCCAGGCCGGTCAGTCGCCGTTCGCGGTGACGTCGAACGGTCTCGCCTCCGGCAACCACCTGCTCGAAGCGACGAGCCACGCCATCTGCGAGGTGATCGAACGCGACGCCGAGGCGCTCTGGTTGGCCACTCCCAAACAGCGGCAGGACGAGTTGCGCGTCGATCCGGACACTGTGGACGATCCGGCCTGCCGGTACGTGCTCGACACGCTCGCCGCCGCCGGGGTCGCCGCCGCCTGCTGGGACATGACCACCGACATCGGCCTGCCCTGCTTCACCGTCGACATCGCCGAGGATCCCCGGGTGTCGATCAGCCGGGTCGCCGTGGCGCAGGGGCAGGGCTGTCACCCCCGGCGCGAGATCGCACTGCTGCGGGCGCTGACCGAGGCGGTGCAGAGCCGGCTGACGGTGATCGCCGGCTCCCGCGACGACTTCTACCGCTCCCTCTACGCACGGGCGAACGACCTGGACAACCGCGAGGCGGCCTGGCGTACGTGTGCCGCCGGGAACGCCCCGCGCCACTTCACCGACGTGCCGACCCGGGACAACGCCTCCTTCCAGGAGGACGTCGAGCACGAGCTGGCGGCGTTGCGGCAGGCCGGCATCACCGAAGCCATCCAGGTGCCGCTCGGCGGTGAGCAGCTCGGCATCTCCGTCGTCCGGGTGATGCTGCCCGGCGCCGAGCACGCCCCGACGCCGGACACCTACCACCCGGGCCCGCGGGCCCGCCGACTGCGGGAGGCCGGCGCATGACGATCCACGTCTTCCTGGGCCCCACGCTGCCGCGCGAGCGTGCCCAGGAGCTGCTACCGGAGGCGACCTTCCTCCCGCCGGTCAGCCAGGGCGACGTCCTGCGGTCGGTCGCGCGCCGGCCCAGCGCCATCGGCATCATCGACGGCCGGTTCCACGACGTGCCGGCGGTCTGGCACAAGGAGATCCTCTGGGCCATCAGCCGCGGCATCCCGGTCTACGGCAGCGCCAGCATGGGTGCCCTCCGCGCCGCGGAGCTGGCCGCCTTCGGGATGCGGGGCGTCGGTGAGATCTTCACGGCGTACCACGAGGGCAGCCTCAACGACGACGACGAGGTCGCCGTCGCGCACGCCGACGCCGACGACGGGTACCGGCCGGTCAACGAGGCCATGGTGAACGTACGGGCCACCCTGGCGGCGGCGGCCAACGCCGGGATCGTCGCCGAGCGGACCGCCACGGATCTGGTGCAGCTGGCCAAACAGACGTACTACCTGGGTCGCAGCTATCCGCAGTTGCTGGCCGCCGGCGAGGCGGCCGGTCTGCCCGCCGACGAGTTGGCCGCCCTGCGGGCATGGCTGCCCGGTAATCGCGTCGACCGCAAGGCGCGCGACGCCGAGGCCATGCTTCGGCTGATGGCGCAGGAACGCGGCGCCGACGTCCCCCCGGCGAACTTCACATTCGAGCACACCGCCTTCTTCGAGCAGGCCCGCCAGACCGCGGGCGAGCTGGGTGGGGTGGCGGGTACGGCGGCGAACACGGACGACGGGGACCCGGCCTCGGTCACGGCCCTGGAGATCCTGGACGAGCTGCGCCTGGACCCGGTCCGCTATCGCACGGTCTGGGAACGGGCCGCGCTGCGGGCCACCGTCGACGCGGCGCACCCGGAGCCGCCCGCCGATCTGCCGGCGGCGGCGGCCCGGTTCCGCCGGCTGCACGGGTTGACCGGCACCGCGGAGACCCAGGCGTGGCTGGACACCAACGGCATCGACGTCAACCACTTCGGCACGCTCGTCGGTATCGAGCAGCAGGTCGAGGAGACCATGGAGCAGCTGAGCGAGATGATGCCGCTCGCCGTGCTCGACGTGCTGCGCATCGACGGCGAGTACGCCCCGCTGTGCCAACACATCGCCGCCAAGCGCAGGACCCTGACCGAGCACGGCCTGGACGGGTCCGGACCCACCGCGGACGGCGACACCACCCTGCAGCAGCTGCGGTGGTACTTCGACATGATCGGCCGGCCGATGCCGCAGTCGCTGGAGAGCCACTGGCGGCCCCTCGGCTTCGTCGATCAGCGGGATTTCCTGCGAGCGGTACGGAGTGAATACCACTACCGGACGCTCGCTGACAGGACAGAGAGGAGGGGAATATGAAGGGGATCACTGATCTCGAGCTCTCGGCGGAGAAGCCGGCCACGATGATCGCCGCCAACGGCAACTACGCGTTGGTCGCGGGCAAGGGCAACATCGCCCGGCTGCGCACGTCGCCGCAGAGCACGATGCTCAGTGCCGAGAGCGCCGCGGCGCTGATGGCACCGCTGAGCTGAGGCACCAACGGTCAGGGCCCGAACGCACAAGCGTTCGGGCCCTGATCTCGCTCTGCGCGCTGGGCCTGCCCGGCACTGGGCCGAGGACGTCGACACCGGCCCTAACCGCGAGTGTCGGACTCGTCCTCGGGCTCACGCAACACCCAGCGGGCCCCCGTCGTCGTCTTCCTGGGGCGGCGCACGACGAGCAGCACCACCACGCCGACGAGGACCAGCCCGTTCAGCATCAGCATGCTCGACCTGATCCAGTCGGGGCCGTGGCCGGAGTGCCGCTGCTGCACCGACTCGCGGGTCCGCTGGGCCACCTCGGCGCTCAACGGTGCGGGCGGCGCCCCGGTGCCGACGCTGAACCGCTTGATGCCGGTCAGGTCGCTGCCGTCGGCGAAGACCACGTGGAAGGCGATGGTGTAGTCGCCGCCCGGCTTCAGCGCCACCGGCATCCGCAGACTGTTCCCGTCGTCTCCGGCAAGGGCGCCGGCGGTGCGGTCCTGACCTGCGTCGTTGCGCACCGACACGTGTGACTCGTCCACGTCCGGTCGGCGGGAGAAGGTAAGCGTCACCGCCGACGGCGGCGCGTCCAGCGCGGCGCCGTCGGGCGGATCGGTGGCGGTCAGGTCACCGGCGGCCAGCCCGACACCGGGGGTCGCGGCGAGCGCCGCGGCGACGAACACGGTGAGCAGCGCAGCACGCAGCCGGCCGGGGCGGGCCGTCACGTCGCCGCCTCCACCGGCCGGAGGAGCTCCTCGCGCGGTGTCGAACCCGGGGACGCCGTGGCCATAACGGTCCTCCTTGCCTGCCGGACACGCCCACGGCAAGCCTAGGAAGGACCGATACCTGCCTCATCTCTCAGCGTGCTCCCGCCAGGACCTCCGCGAGCCGGTCGGCGAAGGCGAACGGGTGGGTCACGTAGCCGACGTGGCCACCCGGGAAATGGGTGATCGACGCGTCGAGCTGCTCCGCCAACGCCAGGCCCGGACGGTACGGCCAGGTCGACCGCGAGTCGGTGCCGCCGGCCAGCACCAACCGGCTCGCGTTCGCCCGCAGCACCCGCAGGTCGCAGACGACCGACGGATAGGTGCGGATCTCGTACTCGAACCAGAAGTCCTGGTTTCGGCGCAGCCGGTCGAGCAGCTCGGCGAGCTGTGGTCCGGGCAGTTCCACCTCGGGCGGCGGCCGGGTCGAGGCGGTCATGCCCATGGTGGCGCGGAAGTGTCGTTGGGCTGCGGCGGCGCCCTCGCGGCGGTACCTGTCGTACAGGTCGGTGTAGAAGGCGAGCCATTCCTCGGCGTCGGGCAGGGCGGTGGCCAGCGGTGGCTCGTGCGCGACGACGGTGCCGACCTGCTCCGGCACCCGCTGAAGGGTGCCCAGTGCCACGATGGCGCCGGAGCTGCCGCCGAAGACGTGCGCCCCGGCCAGATCCAGGTGCTCGATCAGCCGGCCGATGTCGTCGGCGTCGTCGTCGGGCCGCCGATCGACCTCGAACGGCAGGTCGATGGGGCTGCGGGAGAAGCCGCGCCGGTCGTAGGTGACGACAGTGAAGCCCTGATCGGCGAGGCTGGTCGCCAGCGGGCGCATGGGGGTGGCGTCACCGTTGCCGGTGGGCACGATCACCAGGCCGGGACCCTCGCCGCGCACCTCGTGGTACAGCTGGGCGCCGGGAACGTCGAGCAGGCCGGTGCGTTCGCGTACGCGCATCAGCGGGCCGACCGGACCTGGACGCGTCGGCGCACCGTCTCGGCGACCCGCTCGACCTCGGCGTCGGTGAGCGCCTGGTGGATCGGCAGCAGCAGGGTCCGCTCGGCCGCCTCCTCGGCGCACGGCAGCCGGGCGTCCGAACCGTACGCCTTGACCCGGTGCAGCGGCGGGTACCGGAAGGAGGTGTAGATGCCCTCCTCGTAGAGGTCCCGGGCGATCTCGTCGCGGATGTCGCCGTCGAACTGGATCCAGTACATGTAGTACGACGTCTCGTGTCCGGCGGGCAGCGGCGGTGGGCAGGCCACTCCCCCGACGTTGGCCAACGCCTCGTCGTAGTGCGCCGCGATCTCCCGTCGCCGGGCGATGAACTCGGGCAGGCGGCGCAGCTGCACGGCGCCGATGGCGGCGAGCACGTCGTTTGTCACCGACCGGCCGGAGAACGAGGAGACCTCGAAGTCCCACCACCGGGTACGCTGCCGCAGCGCCGAGTCGTAGCCGCTGGACTGTTCGAGGCCGAGGTAGGCGAGCGTGGGGGCGCGCTCGGCCAGCTCGGGGTCGCGCACGTAGAGCATTCCACCGTCCACCGTCACCACGATCTTGCCGTGGTCGAAGCTCCACGCCGCCATGTCACCGAAGGTGCCGCAGGCTCGTCCGTCCACCCGGGAGGCGATGGCGATCGCCGCGTCCTCGATGAGCAGGATCCCGTTGTCCCGGCACCAGTCCGCGATCGCCACGATGTCGCCGGGGTGGCCGCCGTAGTGCAGCACGATCACCGCCCGGGTGCGCTCGGTGCGTACGGCGTCCAGGTCGGCGACCGACGGGTTGAGGGTGCGCGTGGCCACGTCGCAGAAGACCGGTCGGGCACCGGCCGCCGCCACCGCGTTGGCCACGCCGACGAAGCACACCGTCGGAATGATCACCTCGTCACCCGGGCCGATCCCGGCCAGCTCGACGGCGGTGAAAGTGGCCGCGGTGCAGGAGTTGAAGGAGGTCACCAACGGGCGCGGCACCCCGATGTGCTGGGCGAAGGCCGTCTCGAACCCGTCGACGCGAGCACCCTTGCCGATCCAGTTGGTCGCGAAGACCTCGGCGACCGCCGCGAGTTCGGCCTCGCCCAGCGACGGCTGAAAGATGTTGATCATAAGGTCCCCTCGTCGGTGGTAGCGACATCCTCACGCGAGGGCCACGGCGTCACATCTTCGGTTTTGCGCAGCCGAGCCGTTCCGCAACGTCGAAGAAGCCCCTCGCCGGAGGGCTCCCTACGCTGCCCGCATGACTTCATGCCGGATCTGCGGCGGCGCCGTGGGAGAACTCCTCGACCTGGGCCGGCAGCCGTCGGCCAACCGGTTCCTGAGTCCCGAGGAGGCGCCGCAGGAATACCTGTTCCGCCTGGCGATCGGCGCCTGCGACACGTGCACGATGGTGCAGCTCATGGAAGACGTGCCGCAGGAGGTGCGCTACCACCCCGCGTACCGCTACCTGGCCTCCGGTTCCGCGCTGCACCGCAAGTTCTTCGCCGGCGAGGCCCGACGCCTGCTGGAGACCGAACTGACCGGGCCGGACCCGTTCATCGTGGAGATCGGCTGCAACGACGGGGTGCTGCTGGAGCACATCGCCCAGGCCGGCGTACGCCATCTGGGTGTCGAACCGGCGGCCTCCGTGGCGGCCCTGGCCGAGGCCAAGGGGGTCACCGTCCGCAACAGCTTCTTCGACGACGTCACCGCGGCCGAGATTCGCACCGGACGCGGGGCCGACGTCATCTACGGCGCCAACACCATCTGCCACATCGCCTACCAGGACGCGCTGTTCCGCGGCGTGGACACCCTGCTGGCGCCGGACGGCGTCTTCGTCATGGTGGAGCCGTACCTGGGCACCATCGTGCACGGCATGGCCTTCGACCAGGTCTACGACGAGCACGTCTACTACTTCACCGCGCACTCGGTGCGGGCGATGGCGCGTACCTTCGGGTTCGAGCTCGTCGACGTCGAAGACGTCCCGCTGCACGGCGGCGAGATCCGCTACACCCTGGCGCGGCCCGGTCGGCGTCCGATCCGGCCCGCCGTGGCGGACATGCTGGCCCGGGAGCAGAGCAGCGGGTTGATCGAGCGGGACACCCTCGCCCGGTTCGCCCGCGCGGTCGCGCAGATCCGCGAGGATCTGGTGGACCTGCTGCGCGGGCTGCGCGCCGAGGGTCGCACGGTGGTGGGCTACGGCGCGCCGGGCAAGACCGCGACCGTGACGACGTACTGCGGCATCGGTCCCGACCTGCTGCCGTTCACCTGTGACTCGACCCCGGCCAAGCAGGGCCTGCTGGTTCCCGGGTCACACATTCCGGTGCTGCCACCGGCGGAGTTCGAGGCGGCCCGGCCGGACTACGCGCTGCTGTTCGCCTGGAACCACGCCGAGGAGATCATGGCGAAGGAGAAGGCGTTCCGCGACCGTGGCGGCCGGTGGATCCGGTACGTGCCGCGGGTCCGCGTCGACTGAGCGGCGTACCCACCACGACGTGAGCGGTCATCCCTCGGGGGTGACCGCTCACGTGTGGGGCGACCGGGGTCAGCCGGCGGCCGCCGCCGTCGCCGGTACCGGCACCGTGGCGCCGCCCCGGATCAGGTCGGCCGCCTTCTCCCCCACCATGATCACCGACGCGTGCGGGTTGCCCCGAGTGACCGTCGGCAGCACCGAGGCGTCCGCCACCCGCAGCCCGTCGATGCCGAGCACGCGCAGTTGCGGGTCGACGACCCGGCCCAGGGCACAGCTGCCCGCGGCGTGGAAGATCGAGTGTGCGTACCGGCGGGCGTAGTCGGCCAGGTCGCGGTCCGACTCCGAGGCCGGCGCCCGGTCCAGCGATTCGGCGTACGGCCGCATCGCCGGCTGCCGGGCGATCTCCATGCCGATCCGGACCGCCGCGACCGCGGTTTCGACGTCCGCCGGATCGGTGAGGTAGTTGTGCTGGATGCGGGGCTTCGCGGTCGGGTCGTCCGAGGCCACCGTCACCGCTCCCCGACTCGCCGGGGTGAGCAGCACCGGGCCGCAGGACAACGCGTGCGCGGTGGGCGGCGCGAGGCCGCTGTCCACGAACATGATCGGCGCGGCGAAGAACTCCACATCCGGTCCGGGCAGGTCGGCACGGGTACGCACGAAGCCGCCCGCCTCCGGGCCGTTGGAGCACAGCGGCCCCTGCCCCTGTTCCATGAACAGCTGCACGTTCTCCGGCGCACCCGACACCAGCAGGCTCACCGGCTGGGAGTGCACGTAGTTCAGCGGGATCAGCACGTGGTCCTGGAGGTTCTGCCCGACCTCCGGCTGGTCGAGGACGACCTCGATGCCCAACGCCCGCAGCAGGTCGGCCGGCCCGATCCCGGAGTGCATCAGCAGATGTGGCGAGTTGTACGCCCCGGCGGCCAGGATCACCTCGCGCCCGGCCTCGATGGTCACCTCGGCGCCGTGCCGTCGCCCGGTCACCCCGGTGGCCCGCCCGCCGGAGATCAGCACCCGGTGCACCTGGAGATTCGTCTCGACCACCAGGTTGGGCCGGTCCAGCGCGGGCCGCAGGAAGGCGTCGGCGGTGCTCCACCGGCGCCCGTCGCGCTGGGTGACCTGGAAGAAGCCGAAGCCCTCCCGCTGCGGGCCGTTGAAGTCGTCGTTGGCGGCGTAGCCCGCCTCGGTGGCGGCTTCGATGAACGCACCACAGCTGACGTTGCGGGACCGGCCGTCGGAGATCCGCAACGGGCCGCCGACACCGTGGTACGGCGACGCGCCGCGCTCGTTGTCCTCGGAGCGCAGGAAGTACGGCAGCAACTCGTCGTAGGACCACCCCGGCTGGCCCCAGCCGTCGTAGTCGGTGCGGTCGCCCCGCACGTACACCATCGCGTTGATCGAGCTGGAACCACCGAGCCCGCGTCCGCGCGGCAGGTACACCCGGCGACCGGCCAGGGCCGGCTCGTCGTGGGTGGAGTAGTCCCAGTCGTACTCGGTGCGGAAGAGTTTGCTGAACGCGGCCGGCACCTTGATGTTGGGGGCCGAATCGTCGCCGCCCGCCTCGATGAGGCAGACCGTGACGTCGGGATCCTCGGTCAGCCGGTTCGCGATGACGCAGCCGGCCGAGCCCGCACCGACCACCACATAGTCGTACATGGTGTCCTCCAGCTCTAGATGTAGAGCGTGTTCGGCGACAGTCCGCACAGGACTCGGCCGTACAGCTCCATGTTGGTGGGCGGATAGTGCAGCGCGTGCATGGTGACGGCGTGCATGTCCCGAGCCATCCGCTGGATCGGCACGTCGAGGTAGATCGAGGAGCCGCCGCTGGCCTGGTTGAGCAGGTCGACCACCTCTCGGCCCAGGCGGCACACCGAGCCGACGTCGGCCCGGGAGCGGGCCCGGTCCAGCACCGTCCACGGTTCGCCGGTGCGCCCCCGCTCGTTGACGAACGTGGCGATGCGGTGGCCGTGGAACTCGGCCTCGTCCTTCTTCATCACCGCTTCGGCGATCTGCAGGTGGGTGATCGGCGCCTCGGCCTGGCTCTCGTACCCGGTGTAGGTGATCTTCCGTCCGGGAAGCCGTTCGAGGAACAGCTCGATCGCGCCCCGGGCCAGACCGATCACGGTGCCGACCGAGGAGGCGTTGGCGACGCCGAGCAGCGGCGCCCGGAACATCGGCGAGTCCGCGTTGGCCTTCGAGGCGTACTGGCCCTGCAGGATCGCGCCCAGCGGCATCACCCGGTGCTGGGGCACGAAGACGTCCTGGGCCACGGTGCTCACGCTGCCCGAGCCGCGCATGCCCGAGGTGTGCCAGTCGTCGACGATCTGCAGGTCGGACATCGGCACCAGCATCATCAGCGGCTGCATGCCGCCGTCCGGTGTCGGCGACATCGCGATGATCTCCTGCCAGTGGCTGTGCCAGGCGCCACTGATGAACTGCCATCGGCCGTTGAGCGTGAGGCCCCCGTCGGTGGGTGCGGCCATCCCGCTCGGGCTCAACGTCCCGCAGATCCGCACGTCCGGGGTGGCGAACACCTCGTCCTGCACCTCGTCGGGGAACAGACCCACCATCCAGGTGGGGATCCACCAGACCGAGGCGGTCCAGGACGCCGCGCCGTCGCCGCGCGCCAGCTCCGCCGCCACCTCCACCAGGGTCTCGGCGCTCGACTCGAAGCCGCCGTAGCGGGCCGGCACCCGCATCCGGTACAGGCCGGCGGCGGCCATCGCCTCGATTGTCTCCTCGTGCAGCCGGCGATGCTCCTCGGCCCACGGCGCGTGCTGACGCAGCAGGGGAACGAGTTCAGCGGTCCGGCGGACCAGTTCCGCATGCGTGGGTGCGGTGGCCAGGGTCACGGCGTCCTCCATCGGTCGATTCGGTGGGTGGGCTCGCGTCAGCACGGGGCGAGCGTGCCGTCGGGGTGCAGCCGACGCAGGACCTCCACCGTGGCGGCGGTCGCCCGGCGGGCCTCCGCCTCCGTGAGCACCAGGGGCGGGGCCAGGACGAGGTTGGAGCCGTACGGCCGGACGATCACACCGTGCGCCCGACGGACCTCGAAGGCGACCGCGATGACCTGGTCCCAGCCCATCGGCGTACGGTGCACCGGCTCGCTGATCAGCTCCAGCGCCGCCAGCGTGCCCTCCACCCGCAGGTCACCGACGACCGGCAGGTCCACCGCCGGTGCCAGCCCGGAACGCAGCCAGCCGGCGATGCGACGGGCGTTGCCCAGCAGGTCCTCCCGCTCGATGATGTCCAGCGTGGCCAGGCCCAGCGCGCACGCCACCGGGTGGCCCTGGAACGTGTAGCCGTGGAAGAAGCCGCCGTCGCGCAGCAGCGCGTCGGCGATCTCGTCGCGCATCAGGGTGGCCCCGAGCGGCGCGTAACCGCCGGCGATCCCCTTGGCCATGGTGATCATGTCGGGCTGCATGCCGAGCTTGTCCGACATGAACCACTCACCCAGCCGGCCGGGGGCGGTGACCACCTCGTCGGCGATGAGCAGGATGCCGTGCCGGCTCAGCACCTCACGCACCCGTGGCCAGTAGTCGGCCGGCGGCGCCAGCACACCCGCACCCGCCATCACCGGCTCGCCGAGCATCGCGGCGATGTTGCCGGCGCCGATCCGGGCGATGGTCTCCTCCAGCTCGGCGATCAGGAAGTCGGTCGGGTCCTGATCCGGGTAGAGCTGGTCGGCCCGGTAGAGGTAGGGCGGCGACAGCTTCTCCACGTGCGGCAGGTTCGGCCCGACCCCGAACTGCATGGGCGGGAAACCGGTCGCCGTACCGCTGCCGTAGGTGGCGCCGTGGAAGGCGTAGTGCCGGGCCAGGATCCAGGTGCGGTCGGGCTCGCCCCGCCGGTGGTGGTACAGCCGGGCCGCCTTGATGGCGGTCTCCACCGCCTCCGAGCCGCCGCTGCTGAAGGCGACCCGTTCGATGCCCTCGGGCGCCAGCTGGGCCAGCCGGGCGGCGAGCCGGATCGCCTGATCGTTGCTGAACTCGTACAGGCTGGTGAAGAACTCGATCCGGGACATCTGCGCGGCGGCGATCTCGGCCATGTCCCGTCGGCCGTGGCCGATCGGTGAGTGCCAGACCCCGCCGCCCGCGGCGTCGAGCAGCTCGTTGTCGTCGGCGTCCCACACCGTGCAGCCTTCGCCGCGGACGATGACGACGCGCTCGGTGACGGCACCGTTGGGCATGGAGCGGATCAGGTGGCGGCGGTCCAGGTCGGCCAGTTCGGCCGCGGTGGCCCCGCCCGCAATGGTGGGCTGGGCGAGCTTGTTGGGAGTGATCGTCACACCCTTCTCCTCACATGAGTGGGCTGACCGACATGGTGGCAACGGCCGGATATCCCGGTCCTCTTCGAACATGCGCTTGTCTATGCGTGCCGAACCTGTTGCGGCCGGGCCAGGTCAACGACACACTCGCCCACCGTGTCGAGCCGAGGCTCGTGATCGACCAGGCGGACCCGGTCGACGGCGGCGCGGCGCCAGCCGGCCACCCCGGCGGCGAAGGCGGTCCACGGTCCGGTGCACGGCAGCCCGGCCGGGGCGGCCACGGCCCTGCCCGCCCCGGCGGCCGAAACCGGTACGCCCCGCGCCAACGCGCCGCCGACCACCAGCGCCTCGCCGGGGTCACCGTTGGCCAGTCGCGCCCGGACCAGCCCGGTGGCGGATTCGGTGCAGACCCCGGTGCGCAGCTGCACCCGCAGCTCGCCCAGGTCCCCGGCCCGGTCGAAGATCAACGCGGTGGCGCGGTTCTCGGTCGGTTCCGGCGCCTCGCCGGCAGCCGGATCGCGTAACAGCGCCGTCTGCTCCAGGACCACCACCGCCGCCCGGGACAGGTCGTGCGACCCGACGTACGCCGCGGCCACCCGCAGGGCCAGGAACGGGGTGACGATCCCGTGGTCGGCCACCGCGAAGCTCAGCGGCTCCCCCGGCAAGGCCGCCGCGAGCCAGCAGGACGGCCACTGGGTCTCGGCGTCCGGCGTGCCGTGGGCCAGCACCACGAGCCCGATCGGCCGGTCGGCGGAGGCGAGCTCGCCGGCCAGGTCGGCCACCATCTCGGTATAGGTGCTCCGGGTGCGTCGTTGGTAGTCGGCGACGTCGACGGTGAGCCCGTGGGCGACGCCCAGGTCGGTGAGGATCCGTACGCCCGGCGCGCGAAACGGCCGCCCCTGGGGGTACGAGCGGGTGACGACCCCGGCCAGCGGCAGCGGGAAACGCCCGTCCGGGCCGCCGGGTCCCGCCGTCGGCGGCCCGGTCACGTACACGGTGCTGTCCTGATCATCCGGGGCCTTCCTTGGTCAGTGCCGGACGACCGTCGCCGCCAGCGTGGCCCCCAACCCGGCGGCGGTCAGTACGTAGTGGTCACCCGGGTGCAGCCGGCCGGAGGCGAGCGCCGCCTGGTAGCCGAGGAAGGGGTCGGCGCCGAAGCAGTGGCCCAGCTCGGCCTGGTTGTCCAGGAAGAGCCGGCTCTTCGGCAGTCCCGCCCGGGTCAGCACCCGCCACCAGGAGATCCGGTTGACGTTGTGCGGCAGGACGAGGGTGATGTCGGCGGTGGTCAGCCCGGCCTGCCGGGTGGCGGCGAGGATGACCTCGGCCAGCACCTCGGTGTAGCGCCCCTGGAACTCCTCCTGGAGCCGAGGGCTCAGCTCGGGCGCCTCGTGGAATTCCCCGAGCGTGCGGGTGGCGTACGACAGCACGCGGTCGCGGTCGCCGCCCGGACCGATCAGGACGGCCGCCACCCCCTCGCCCAGCACCGCGGAGTCCGCGATGAACTGGGCCACGCCGGTGAAGGTCTTCTCCCCGGTGAGCAGCAGCGCGAGGGCGTCCGGGTCGCCGTCGGCGGCGAGCAGGCGACCGCAGGTGTCGATCGCGAGCAGCGCCGAGGCACACGCGTGCTGGCTCAGCGTGAAGGGCAGCGCCTGGTGCAGGCCCAGTTCCGCGCGTGCCTGCCACAGCGGGGTGTGCGGATAGGGGGCGGTGTGCGCGATGGTCGGTGCGTGGACCAGGTACCGCACCCGCGGCGCGTCGGTGGCGAGGCGGTCCAGCCGCCGCCCCGCCGCCACCAGTTGCTCCGCGAGGTTGCCCGGTGGGTCCCGGCGGATCCGACCGAAGCCGTAGTACTGCTGGTACAGCCCTGCGTCGACCTCGATCCCGAGCTCCGCCAGGTGATCTGCCACCGCGACGCTGCGCGGTGGCAGATAGCTGGCGACGGCGAGGATCGACGTCACGCGCGCTCCGCGACCGGTTGTTCGGTCGGTGCCGGCGACACCGGGGTCGCGTCACCGCGCTGGTGCAGACCGAAGGCGTGCAGCAGGACCAGGATGGACAGGCCGGTGAACCAGAACTGCGTGGCGATGTTGGCCGGCAGCCACCAGAGACTCACCATCGGTCCGGGGTAGTAGTTTCCGCTGAGCCAGCCGACCAGCGACCAGAGGCCGAGGAAGAGGCCGAACCCGCCGAGGAACCAGGCCAGCGGTTTGCCGATGCCGCGCGAGTAGCTTCGGGCGAGGTTGATCACGCCGATCGAGAGCAGGGCCGTGCCGAAGGCGACGAGCAGCCAGGAGTAGATGCCGACCCGGATGGTGAACCACTGCCCCGACGCGTAGGTCTGGGTGATCGCCGCCGCCAGTGTCTCGTCGCCCTGGGCGGCGAGCAGTGCCTTGGCGGTCTCGGGTGACACCCAGCCGTCGTACATGTAGGTCAGCACCCACAGCACCGCGCCCATTGCCAGCGCGATGAAACCCATCGGGGTCCAGCGGCTGTCGCCGACCTGTCGGGCCAGCAGGATGACCGCCCAGCACCCGATGGCCCACAGCAGGGGCCCGGCGAGCATCTGCTCGTGGTAGAGCTGCCAGTCCTTCTCGTTCACCATCAGCTTCGCGAACGACAGCATGAACTCGTCGCTGCCGAACGTGCCCATCTCCTCGGTGATGGCCGGATGCCGCCGGCCGCCGTTCATCTGCAGCATGCTCCCGGCCAGCAGGAGCAGCCCGCTGAAGAGCAGAAAGTTCCGTCCAAGTGGGCGTGTCACGTGATGCTCCTTCCGTGCGTGCCGGATCGGGCCTCAGCATCCCGCCGTCGGACCGGCCGGATCCACTTCCGGATTGCGCTGCTACGCACGGGGTGACGGCGACGGGCCCCGGGAGGACTCCCGGGGCCCGCGCTGCTGGTGACGCCGGTCAGCCGGCGGTGTGCTCCACGAGCGCCGCGACGAACACGTCCCAGGTCTGCGGCGGCACCTCGTGGCCGGCCTTCTCCAGCACCAGCAGGTTCGCCCCGGGGATCGCCTTCTGCAGGGCCTGGCCGTGCTCGACGGGGAAGATCGGGTCCAGCTCGCCGTGCACGACCAGGGTCGGCTTGGCGACGCTGCCGAAGTCGATGCGGCTGCCGGTGTCGATGACGAAGTGGTTCACCAGGCACGCCGCCACGTTGTCGGTGCGGTCGACGTCGGCCTCGGCGAGGGCGCGGGCGGCGTTCTCGTCGAAGTAGACCGACGGGCCGGAGTAGCGCTGCTGGAGACCGACGATGAACTCGACAACCGCCTCGTGGTCCTCCGGGTTCGGGCCGCCGGAGCTGGTGTACTCGATGAAGTCGGACGACATCGGCGGCAGGTCGTGGTCGCCGGTGGTGGTCGAGACGAGGGTCAGGGAGGCGACCCGGTCGGCGTACCGGTCTGCGGCGACCAGGGCGATCGCTCCGGCCATCGACCGGCCCACCAGGTGGGCACGGTCGACGCCGAGCGCGTCCAGGATGCCGATGGCGTCGGTGGCCATGTCGGGCAGCGAGTACTCCGGGCGGCCGGGCGGGTAGTTCGTCGAGTGCCCCGTGTCGCGGTTGTCGAACCGGATCACGTACCGACCGGCGGCGGCGAGCCGCTCGCAGAGCTCCGCCTCCCACCAGAGCATGGATGCCGAGGCACCATGGATGAGCAGGATGGCCGGATCATCGGGCTTGCCGAAGGTCTGCACACACAGGTCGACCCCGTTCGCTTCGATGATCTTCTCGCCGTTCGACATGTTGACTCCTTGATCAGTGCCGCCTTGGCACGCTACGGAAACGCCGGGATCCTCGACCCCGACCGATTTGCTGGTGTTACTCAGGTGGCCGGGCCGGGCTGGTCATCGATCGCCTCGACGAAGGCCTGCCGCAGCTCGGCGTAGGTGGGCCCGAGCGCGCGGAAGGTCGCCGCCGCACGGCCGTACTCCTGGGTCATCAGGTCGAGTTGCAGCGAACCCACCAGCAGCGCCTGGCGTTCCAGGATCTCGGCCGGGCCGTGGCTGCCCAGTCGACGGTAGAGCATCGCGGCGTCGGCCAGCCGCCGCGCGCCCGCCTGCACCTGGAACTCGACGAGGTACTTGTACTGCATCGACTTCAGGTCCCCCTCGACCAGTTGCGCCGCCCGCTCGGCCGCCTCCGGGATGCCCGGCGCGGAGAGCAGGTCGACCGCGGTGTGCATGGCCGCCCGCAGCACCGTCTCCCGGTCGACCTCGCGGACCCGCCGGAAGTTGAACCGCACCGCGTACGCGTCCGCCTCGTACGCGAAGGTGTTGCCTTCCCAGGTTTTCAACAGCGCGTCCACCCCGACGGTGACGAACGGCCACCCGATCACGTCGTGCGCCCGCACCGTGTCGCCCTCGACACCGATGACCACGATGTTGTGGTCGGCGCCGACGGCCTGGCCCAGGCCCGGCACATAGGGCAGCAGGCCCATCTCCACCGGGCCGGCCAGCACCGGCTTGTCCCAGGTGGCCTGGCGGAGCACCGCCACCGCGTCGGTCGGCGAACCGTGGATCCGGTCGCACTCCCAGCCGGCCAGCTCCATCGCGTTGTTGATGCCGAACTCGGGCCGCCAGGCCGGCGAGGAGAAGTAGATGATGTCGTCGCCGTGGATGGCGAGGCCGAACGGCGAGCCGCCGGCGATCTCCAGCACCGCCGGACCGGGACCCTCGTCGCCGAAGAGAATCGACAGCGAGTTCGCTGCGCAGTAGGGGCTGTTGCCCAGATAGGTGAGCGTCATGCTCCGAGTTTCGGGCAGCCGCGCGGCGTGCGTCACGAGGCCGGGACGCATAGAGCACCCTGGAAGACGCCCGAGTGTCGCCGTGCCGGAGGCAGCCGGATATCCCGGTCGCGCCCGACACGGCGACCGGGATATCCGGCACGAGCGCGGATCAGACCGCGCGCTGGTAGGCGCGGAACGCACCGGTAGCTAGCCGAGCCATCACGACGAGCAGGAGCAGCAGCAGACCGAGGCGGCCGAAGACGACACCCCACTGCGGGTCCGCGCCGAGCGCCTGCCGGGCGGCCGTCACCGCCCAGTCCACCGGGTTGAACTTCGCCACCGTCTGCATCCACCCCGGCAGCAGGGCCGGCGCCATCAGTACGGTGGAGAGGAAGGTCAACGGCAGCACCAGGAACATGGACATGCCGATCAGGGTCTCCTGCGAGCGCACCACAAGCGCCATCGCGCAGGAGAACGCCGCGAAGATCAGCGCCAACAGGGTGGCCGAGACGATGGCCAGCAGCACGCCGACCACGCCGCCGTCGAATCGGGCGCCGATCAGCAGGCTCACCGCGAACACGATGAGCGCCTGCACGACGGTGACCACCGCCCAGTACGACAGCGCCCCGTTGATCATGCCGGACCGGCTCACCGGCGAGGTCAGGCTGCGGTCCATCACGCCGGTCTTCATGTCGTCGATGAACATCGTCCCGGCCCAGTTCGCCGACATGATCGCGGTCATCACGATCACGCCCGGCGTCAGGAAGGTGATGTAGGAGCCGCCGCCGAACCCTGGCATGTCACTGACGCTGCTGAAGAGCTGACTGAACAGCAGCAGCCACACCATCGGCTGCATGAGCGTGAAGAACAGGTATGCCGGCTGCCGAGCGAGGATCCGCATCGAGCGGCCGGTCAGGTAGTTGGAGTGGCGCAACGTCGTGATCATCAGGCTGACTCCTCCTCGCGCCGGTCCTCCTGCGCGGACCGGTACGAACGGCCCGCGTGGTGCAGATACACCTGTTCCAGCGACGGCCGGGCGGCGGTCACGGTCGCCAGCGGTACGCCGGCCGCCTCGAACGCGGCGACCACGCCGGCCAGCACCCGGCTGGCGCTGGCCGCACGGGCGTACAGGTCGGTGCCGTCCACGGTGACCTCGTCGATGCCGTCGACGCCCAGCAGCGCCGCCCGCGCCGACTCGACCAGGTCGGGCGAGGCGACTCCGGCGTGGATGGTGTCGCCGGCCAGCCCGTCCTTGAGTTGCTCGGGCGAGCCGCTGGCCACCACCGTGCCCCGATCCACGATCACCAGGTGGTCGGCGAGCCGGTCGGCCTCTTCGAGATAGTGGGTGGTGAGCAGGACGGTCAGGTCACCGGCGCGGGTCAGGTCGGCGATCGCCGTCCACAGTTCGCTGCGTGCCTCCGGGTCGAGGCCGGTGGTCGGCTCGTCGAGGAAGAGCACCTTGGGCGAGTGGATCAACGCCATCGCCACGTCGAGCTTGCGCTGCATGCCCCCGGACCACTTGCGGGTGATCCGTCCGGCCGCCTCCGACAGGCCGAACCGGGCGAGGATCGCGTCGGCGTCCCGCCCCGCGTCGGCGCGGTTCGCGCCGTAGATGCGCGCCTGGAGGATGAGGTTCTCCCGGCCGGTCAGGTTCGGGTCGAAGCTGGGCTTCTGGGGGACGTAGCCGATGACCCGGCGTACCGCTGTCGGGTTCTTGGCGACGTCGATGCCGGCCACCAGGGCGGTGCCGGAGTCCGGGGTGGAGAGGGTGGTCAGGATCTTGACCGCGGTGGTCTTGCCGGCGCCGTTGGGACCCAGCAGGCCCAGGATGGTGCCCTGCGGGGCGGCGAAGCTGACCCCGCGCAGGGCGGGCACCGGCGGCGGGGCGTTACGGCCGCGACCCCGGGCGGCCGGCGGGGCGTAGCTCTTGACCAGATCGACCGCCTCGATGCCGGCCCCGACCTCGGCCCTCGCACCGGGTGGCTCGGTCTGGTTGCGGGTGGTGACGGACACGCTGTCCTCCTACGGATGGGAGACGGTGGGGCGCGGGGCCCGGGCCGCTTCGAGTCGCTCGACGACCTCGTCCGGCCGACTCAGGGCGGCGAGATGCCCGCCGTCCATCTCGTCGGGGACGATCCCCAGGCGATCGCGGACGAGACGGCGCTGGAACTCGGCGGGGAAGAACCGGTCCTCGCGGCAGAGCAGGTACCGGGTGGGCACGTCCGGCCAGGCGGACAGCGGCCAGGGATCGGCGAACAACCGGTCGGACTGCTCACGCGGTGGGTGCCGCAGCGCCTCCTCCAGCACATCCGGTGGCAGGTCGTGCAGGAAGGTGGTCATCGGGTCGAACGGCGCGTCGGGGTCGCGGCCGTCGTGCACGTCCTGGGCGCGCCGGGCGGCGTCGGCGCCGGTGGCTGCCCACCACTGTCCCGCGGACTCGCCGGGTCGCGGCACCATCGCGTTCAGCAGCACCAGCAGGTCGACCGGCAGCCGGGCGCACACCAACGGCCCGACGAAGCCGGCCAGCGACTGTGCCACCACGACCAGGTCCCGACGCTCGCCGATCGCCTCCACGACCACGTCCACGTAGCGGTCGAGCCCGGCCGAGTCGTCGTCGCAGGGCAGGTCCGGGGCCACCACGTCGTGCCCGCGGGCGCGCAGCAGCGGGATCACCCGGTGCCAGAACCAGGAGTCTGAGCCCGCACCGTGGAGCAAGACGTAGGTGGCCATGCCGGTCCTCTCTTTGCGGGCATGCCGGAGCGAAACCACGTAATCAGAGGCGGGTGGCGGGGTAAAGGACAGCCACGACACTGAGCAACCTGGAAGAAGGGGCCGGGGCAGCCACTACAGCACCTCGACGTGCGGGTCCCCGGCGTGGGCCAGCACGCCGCGCGCGTCGAACAGCAGCCGGGCGTGGGCCGTCAGCACCTCGGGCTGGTGGGCGGTGTGGTCCTGGAGCAGCAGGCTCAGATCCGCCGCACGCAGCGCCGCCGTCAGGTCGGCGGTCGCCGGCACCGGCTCGCCGTCGACGGTGAAGCGCGGGGTGAACGGATCGTGGTAACTCACCCGCGCGCCGCGCGCCCGCAGGTCACGCACCACGTCGTACGCCGGCGACATCCGCACGTCGCGGATGTTCGGTTTGTACGTCACCCCGAGCAGCAGCACGTGCGCCCCGGCCAACTCGCCGCCGTGCGTGCGCAGCAGGTCCGCGCAGCGTTGGACGACGTACGCGGGCATGCCGGCGTTGATCCGTTCGGCCGCGTCGATAAGCGTGCTCTCCAGCCCCACCGAGCGCGCCTTGAACGCGAGGTAGTGCGGGTCCACCGGGATGCAGTGGCCGCCCACGCCCGGCCCCGGCCGGAACGGCTCGAAGCCGAACGGCTTGGTGGCGGCGCAGTCGACCACGTCCCAGATGTCGATGCCGAACCGGTGGCAGAAGATCGCCATCTCGTTCACCAGCGCGATGTTGACGTGCCGGTACGTGTTCTCCAGCAGCTTGGCCATCTCGGCCTCGCGGGTGCCCCGGGCCCGGACCACCTTCTCCACGAACCTGCCGTACAGCTCGATCGCCCGGGTCCGGCAGCCGGGCGTGTAGCCACCCACCACCTTCGGGGTCTTGGCCATGGTGCGGACCCGGTTGCCGGGGTCGATCCGCTCCGGGGAGAACGCCAGGTGGAAGTCGACTCCCGCGGTGAGGCCGGAGGTCTGCTCCAGGATCGGCCGCACCACCTCGTCGGTGGTGCCCGGGAAGGAGGTCGACTCCAGTACCACAAGCATGCCGGGACGCAGTCGGGCGCCCACCGCGGCGGCCGCCGACCGTACCGCCCCGAGGTCGGGGGCGCCCTCGGCGTCCAGCGGCGTCGGGACACAGATCACCACCGCGTCCGACGCGCCGAGCGCGGCCGGGTCGCTGCTGACCGTGAATCCCGCGATGCTCATCGCGGTCAGGTCGTCGTCCAGCACGTCGTCGATGTGCGAGCGGCCGGCGGCAAGCTCGGCCGTCACCACCGGATCCACGTCGTAACCGATGACCACCATGCCGCTGGTACTCATCTGCTGGGCCAGCGCGAGCCCGACGTAACCCAGGCCGCACACCGTCACGTCCGCTCTCATGCCAGCGATCCCTCCTCGGCCGGCACGGTCCCACCTGCCTGGTGCATCCGGACGACCTGGCCGCGGGCCACGTCGATGTCGAACTCCGCGCCGCTCCACACGTCGGCCGGGTCCACCGGCTGGGGCTGCTCCACCACCGCGTTACGCGACTCGGTCAGCCCGTCGAGCAGCCACTCGTAGTGCTCCGGTCGGACCTGCTCGGCCTCGCAGAAGTCGCGCAGGGTCGCCACGTAGAACGCCATGATCTCCGGGTAGTGGGCCGCGATGATCCGCTCGGCGGCCTGCTCGGCCACCACCTGCTTGTCGCTGAACGCCGCCGTGGCCAACTCGGTGAGGGTCGCCTCGGTGAGCACCTCACGCTCGATGCTCTCGACCGTCTCCGGGGTGAAGATCCGCCGGAGCACCCGCTCGCGCACGATGTCGCGCTGCTGCGGGCCGTGGGCGTAGAACCGGATCGCGTTCTGGAACATCCAGCGCAGCGGGAACAGCACCCGCTCCGGGAACGCGGTCTGCTCGAACATGACGTCCGGGTAGGCCCGCATCTCCTCCTCGATCTCACCCTGGATCCGGGTCATGTGCAGGTAGAGGCCGGTGGCTCGTTCCAACGCGGCGCTGCGGGTCTCGCCGTAGAAGACCGTCTGCCGGTGGAAGAAGTTGCGCACCATCTTGATCAGCCGGTCGGTCTCCGTCTCCGCGAAGACCTCGGCGGGGCCCAGTCGCAGGCAGCAACCGACCGCCTGCAGCACCCGGCCGGACTGGTAGTCGCTGCCGGTCGCGATCCGCAGGCCCGGGCGGCGCAACTGGTGCTGACCGCCGATGGCGAAGCTCCAGACCCGGAACGTCTTGAGCGCGTCGCTGCTGTCCGGGAAGACCATGGTCTCCGGCAGACCCATCCCGGCGAACGCCCAGAACAGGAACAGGTCGTGCCCGATCAGGGTGTGCCACCGCCACTTCTCGTCCCGGTCCACCCCGCCGTTCTCCAGGAAGACCAGCGCCGCGTCGAACCCGCTCACCGGGGCCCGGTCCAGCACCAGCGTCCGATCCTCGAACAGGTAGGCCCGCCGGCCGGACGGGTCGACAAGCGCCCCGAAGCGTCGACCGTGCTCGTCGACGCCGGCCAGCGGCACGGTGATCGTCGTCCCGTCCGCCGTCGTCACCGTCATCGCGTCGCCGGTGCGCCGCCGCTTGCCCCGGGGCAGTTCCGCGTGGGCGCGTACGGTGGCCAGGTCGACCGGCACCGCGCACGGGTCCAGGCCGGCGGCGCGCAGCCGGAGCGGCTCGGCGAACGCCGGCCGGTAGTGCCGGAACAGCCGCAGCGCGGCGGTGAACTTGTAGGTCAGGAACGGCATGACGCCGTCGACGGTCGGGCTGTCGTCGAAGATCGCCGCGATCGACCGCAGGGTGTCCGGGTGGTAGACGGTGTCCCCGTCGGACACCGCGATCGTGGCGGTCTGCAACCGTTCCCAGCGCTGGTCCCGCCGGCACATCTCGTAGACGGTGGCGATGCAGGTGTCCACTCCCAACCGGGCCGCGTTGCCGGCACCGGGCATCTGCTGGGGCAGACTGACCAGCCGGGCCGGACCGGGGTTGGTCTCGATCGCCTTCGCCACGATGGCGTCCGAGCCGTCCGACGAGTTGTTGTCGACCATCACCACCACCAGCCGGTGCAGGTCGATGCCCTCCTGGTGCAGCAGCGAGTCGATGGTGGCGGCCAGGTGCGGTGCCTCGTCCATGAACTTGATGACGATGAAGATGTCCCGGCCCTCGCGGATCAGGGCGTCGATGTCGGGCAGCGGCCGGCTCTGCTCCTCGCCGAAGCGGGCCCGCCGGCCGCGCAGGAACCGTTCGACGACGCGGCGCTGGCCGGCCAGGACGTCGTCGCGCAGCTCGGTGCGACCGTCATCGATCAGTGCCGCCCGATCCAGCAGGACCCGACGGGCGTCGTCGACCTGCTCCGGCAGCAGCGGGTCCACATCGGAGCTGCGACCCAGGGCCAGCAGCGGGCTCTCGGTCGCGGTCTCGGCCGGTTGCCGGCGGTTCAGCTCCGTCCACATCCGGTGGTAAAGGGGTTCAGCAGGGTTGCCCAGGAACGGGTTCACCAGACCTCCGTTGACGTCAGGGGTTGCGCAGTAGATGAGGGCCGATGCTCGCCACGTCCGGGCATCCGCAGGTGGCCATGACCAGATCGAGTTCGCGCAGGTAAAGGTCGAGCACGGCGCGTACGCCCGATTCGCCGTCGACGGCCAGACCCCACAGCACCGGGCGGCCCGCGAAGACCACCCGGGCGCCTGTCGCGACCGCCTTGAGCACGTCGGTGCCGCGCCGGACCCCGCCGTCGAGGTAGACCTCGGCCGATCCGCCCACCACGTCCAGGACGTCGGGCAGCGCGGTCATGGTGGCGACCGAGCCGTCCACCTGACGCCCGCCGTGGTTGGAGACCAGCACTCCGCTCGCCCCGAGCTGCACCGCACGCTCGGCGTCCGAGGGCGCGACGATCCCCTTGACCACCAGCGGCAGATCGGTGACACTGCGGATCCACTCGACGTCCTGCCAGGTCAGCCGCGGGTCGACCAGGACGGCGTTGAGGTCGGCGAGGGTCGGGTCCTGCTCCGTGCCGACGGGCAGGTTGACCGGTCGTACGCCCGGCGGGAGGCGGAACGCGTTGCGGATGTCCCGGTCGCGGTAGCCGATCACCGGAAGGTCGACGCCGAGCACGATCGCCCGGTAGCCGGCCGCCTCGGCGCGCTCGATCAGACTGCGGGTGAGGCCGCGGTCGCGCAGGCAGTAGAGCTGGAACCAGAGCGGGCCGGTGGCCGCCTTGGCCACGTCCTCCAGCGTGGTGCTGGAGAAGACGCTCACGATGTTCAACAGCCCGGCCGCTCCGGCGGCGCGGGCCACGGCCAGCTCCCCGTCGGGGTGCGCCATGGTGTGGTACGACGTCGGCGCGACACCGATCGGACCGGCGAGCGGCACGCCGAGCGCCGTGGTGTGAAGCGTCCGGGTGCCGACGTCGATCAGCATCCGGGGCACCAGCGTCAGCCGGTGGAATGCCTCTTCGTTGGCCCGTACGGTGCGCTCGTCCCCCGCCCCACCGGCCACGTAGTCCCACACGTCGGTGGGGAGCACGGCCTGGGCGACGGCGGCGAAGTCCTCGGCGCGGACGAAACGGGTTGGTACGGCTGGCATCGTGTCCTCCGGTCGGAGACCCGGTCCCGGCGCGGTGCCACCGGGATCGTTACCGACGACTGTGCCTGCCCCGGCGTTGCTCTTGTTCTCCGAGAATGCGCAGCCCGCGCAGTGTCCGCACGGCTGCGGTTCTGCCACGGTGGACGGCGGAGGTGTTCGGTGACACTCGATCCGTACACGGCCGCGTTCCTCCGCCGGATGCGCGCCACCCATCCCGACCTGGGCGCCACGGTGACCGATCCGGATCAGGCACGCCGGATCCAGGACCGCGCCCGCTATCCCCGTGGGCCCCAGATGGCCCAGGTGACGAACCTGACCGCGGACGGCGTCCCGGCCCGGATCTATCGCCCGGCCGGGCCGACGGGGCCGCTGCCGGTGGTGGTCTACCTGCACGGTGGCGGCTGGGTGCTCTGCGGTCTCGACACGCACGACGGGGTGTGCCGGCAGTTGGCCGACCGGGCGAAAATGCTTGTGGTGTCGGTGGACTACCGCCTGGCACCGGAGCATCCGTTCCCGGCCGCGCCGGACGACGCCTACACGGCCACCTGCTGGGTGCAGCGGCGGGTGGCGCAGTGGGGTGGCGACCCCGACCGGCTCGCGGTGGCCGGTGACAGCGCGGGCGGCGCCCTGGCCGCCGCGACCTGTCTGCGCGCCCGCGACCTCGGCTTTCCCCGGATCGCGTACCAGCTGCTCGTCTACCCGGTGACCGACTGCCTGGCACCCCGCACCCGGGACGACACCCACTCCCTGCTCACCGCCGAGCACATGCGCTGGTACGTGGCCCGGTACCTGCGGCACCCAAGCGACGGGGAGCACCCGTACGCGTCGCCGCTGCGCGCCCCCGACCTCGGTGGCCTGCCGCCCGCCCTGGTCCTGCTCGCCGAGCACGACCCGCTGCGCGACGAGGGTGAGGCGTACGCGGTCCGGCTCGCCGAACACGGTGTGCCCGTCGAGACGCACCTCGTCGAAGGCCTCTTCCACGGCCTGTTCGGCCTCGGCGACCTGGTGCCGGTGGGCCGCCGCGCCGAAACCCTCGCGGTCGCCGGCCTGCGCGCCGCGTTACGTGGGGATGCGCACGTCTGAAGATTCCCTCGCCGCACGGCGGAGGGCAGATTGGTGGCACCCCCAAGGCAACCACGCATCGAAGGGACGAGTCATGAACAACGACCCGGCAGAACTGAGCGCCCGGATCGGCCGCGTGATGGGCGAGGTACTGGTCCGCGAGCCACTCGGCGCCGACGAGGACTTCTTCAAGAGCGGCGGCGACTCGCTGCGCGCGGTGGAGATGCTCCAGCGTCTGGCCCGCCTGGACGGCTGGGCCGACCGGCTGGGCACGCCGGAGACTCAGGCGCGCCTGCTGGAGGAGGTGTTCGAGGTGGCCACGCCGCGGGCTCTCGCCGCAGCGGCGTACGCCTCCGCGAGCTGACCCACGATGCTCAGCGACCTGTGCCGCATCCGCGCCGACGCACCGGACGCGGTGGCCGTGCGGACCGCCACCACCCGCGGGTCCTGGGTCGACACGACCTGGGCGCAGCTGTCCGCGGACGCCATGGCGGCGGCCCGACGTGCCGGGTGGCAGGCGCCCGAGACCCCTGTGGTGCTGGTGCTCGACGGCACCGCGGCAGGGATCGCCACCCTCCTCGGGCTCCTGGAGGCCGGCGTGGACATCGTGCTGTTGGAGGAGCAGACCTCCCACCTGGCCGACCCACGCTCCGCGGTCCACCTGCTCGGCGCGGACACGCTGATCGGCCCACCGGCGGCCCTCACCGCCGCCGGGGACCAGTTCGCGTACCGGTGGCACTACACCGAATACCGGGCCGACACCGGCCCGGCCGGTCCCCACGCGAGCCGGTCCAGCCGGATCTACCAGCTGACCTCCGGCTCGACGGGTGAGCCGCGGGCAGCCCGGCAGACACTGCCCGGTGTGCTGGCCGGCGCGGTGGCGTACCGGGATCTGTTCGAGGTCACCGCGGACGACATCGTCCTGGTGACGGTGCCGCTACCGCACTCGTACGGGCTGGCCGGGACGCTCTGCGCGTTGCTGGCCGGGGCGACGCTCATGACGTTGTCGCGGTTCAGCATCCGGTCGGTGCTGGCCGGTCTCGACGAGGGCGCCTCGGTGCTGCTCGGCATGCCCATGGTGTACCGGCTGCTGTCACCGGTGCTGCGGACCCGGCCCGCGCCGCCCCGGCTGCGCATCGCGCTCTCCGCCGGAGGGCCGATGAACGCCGCCGCCGACGCCGAGGCCCGGGCCGCGCTGCGGGTGCCGGTGCGGCAGATCTACGGCATCACCGAGGCCGGTCTGGTCGCCTGCGTGCCGTACGCGGTGCAGGACTGGCCGGCGGGCAGCGTGGGCCGAGCGGCACCCGGCGTGAGCCTGCGCGTCGAGGCGATCACCGACCCGACGGACCAGGAGCCGGCGCACGCCGAGCCTGGTACGACCGGTCGGCTGCTGGTCCGCGGGCCGGCCCTGTTCGAGGGCTACGCGGGCAGCGACACACCACACCTGACCCCGGACGGCTACTACGACACCGGTGACATGGTGCGGCTGGACCCGGACGGTTTCCTCACCGTGCTCGGCCGCAAGGGCGCCTTCATCAACGTGGGCGGTCGCAAGGTCAGCCCGCAGCGGGTCGAGCGGTTGCTCGGCCAGCACCGGGCGGTCCGCGACGTCTTCGTCTTCGGCATGGAACGCGACGACGGCGAGCAGGAGATCCAGGCGGCCGTCGTCCTCAACCCCGACACCGGCGTCGACGAGGTGTTGGCGTACTGCCGGGCCGGTGCGCTGATGCCCTACGAGGTGCCGCACCACCTGCACGTGCTGGAGCGGATGCCGCGCACCGGCATGGGCAAGGTCGACCGTCAGGAGGTGCTGGCGGCGACCCGTCAGCCGCCGACCCCATCCCCAATCACCCGACAGGAGAGCACACGATGACGAGCACCATGTCTGAGCAGGCGTACGACCTCGGCGGAGTCGGCGACACCGCACTGTGGATGGCGGCCTACCGGGCCCGGGAGAGCCGCCGCCCGGACCGCCTGTACGACGACCCGTACGCGGAGCTGCTCGCCGGCGACAAGGGGCGGTCCCTGCTGACCCACTTCCACACCCCGCACGCCAACGACGACGGCAACCCGTACCTGGCCATCCGCACCCGCTGGTTCGACGACCTGCTGGCCAACCTGCCGCCCGGCTCGCAGGCCGTGGGGCTGGGCGCCGGACTGGACACCCGGTCGTACCGGATGGACTGGCCGGAGGGCGTCACCCTCTACGAGATCGACCAGCCGGCCGTGCTGGCGTACAAGGAGAGCCGGCTCGCCGGGTCGGGCGCGAAGCGGCGGGTCGACTGCCGGACGATCCCGGTGAACCTCAGCGACGACTGGGTCAGCGCGCTCGCCGCCGCCGGTCACGACCCCTCCCGCCCGACCACCTGGTTCGCCGAGGGGGTGCTGTTCTACCTGCCCGAGGAGGGTGCCCGGCAGGTGCTGCGCGACGCGGCCGAGCTGTCCGCCCCGGGCAGCCGTGTCGCCGCCGACCTGGTCGGCACCGGCATCTTCAAGTTCCCGTACACCCGGCAGTTCCTCAAGCGGCTCGAAGAGGCCAACAGCCCCTGGCAGTTCGGGGTGGACGACCTGCCCGCCTTCCTCGGGTCGGCCGGCTGGAACGGCGTCGAGGTGGTCGAGCCGGGCAACCCGTCGGCCAACTACGGCCGGTGGCCGGAGCACGCCTCGCCCACGAACATCTCGATCCTGCCGCGGATCTACCTGGTCAGCGGCGTCAAGTAGGACGCACGACGAAGGGGCCGGGCGACGATGCCCGGCCCCTTTTCGTCGGTCCGATCAGGCGCCCTGGTCGGGCAGGGCCAGCCAGTCCGGGTTCGCCCGGGCCCAGGCCACCAGCTGACGCAGGCCGTCCTCCAGCGGCGTGTCGCACGACCAGTTGAGCACCTTGCGCGCCTTGGCGTTGTCCGGGATGCGCCGGGACAGGTCCTCGTACGCCGCGCCGAGCCGCTGCGCCGTGTCGACCTCGGTCACCGGCACGGTGCTCGCGGTGAGGCGGAGGATGACCGCGACCACCTCGGCCATGGTCGTCTCCGTCATGCTGCCGATGTTGAACGCCTCCCCCACCGCGTCGGCGCTCGCCGCGGCGGCGAGGGTGCCGGTCACCGCGTCGTCGACATAGGTGAAGCAGCGGGTCTGCCGACCGCCGTCGTAGAGCACCGGGGAACGTCCGTTCAGCACCCGGTGCACGGTCCGGCTGACCACGTACGCCGGCCGCTGGCGGGGGCCGTACGCGTTGAAGTACCGCACCACGGTCGCGGCCAGGCCGTGCTGGCGGACGAAGGCGAAGGTGAGGTGCTCGGCCAGGGCCTTGCTCGTCGAGTACGTCCAACGGTCGGCGGTCGTCGGGCCCAGCACCCGCTCGGCGTCCTCGGCCCAGGGGACCGCCGGATTGCGGCCGAAGACCTCGCTGGTGCTGGCGACGACCACCCGCGCGCCGACCTCGGCGGCCCGCTCCAGCACACGCCGGGTGCCGGTGAAGTTGATGTCGATGACGTCGAGCGGGCGGGACAGGTACTGGTCGACGCCGACGACAGCGGCCAGGTGGTAGACCACGTCGACGTCCGGTCGGATCGCGGCGGCCAGCGCCTCGGGGTCGCGGACGTCGCCGGTGGCGTGCCGGCTGTGCTGACGCGCGATCCGTTGCTCCGGCGGCGGGGGCGCCGCGTCGAAGACGGTCACCTCGTCACCCTGGGCGACCAGCCGTTCCACCAGGTGACTGCCGAGGAACCCGCAGCCGCCGGTGACGACCGCGCGGGCGCCGCTCATCGCCCCACACCGCGGTATCGGTAGCCGAGTTCACGCAGCCGCACGACGGTCTCCTTAGGGAAGTAGGCCCGACCGTCGAGGACCAGGCAGGACGGGGCGACCGGCAGGGCCGCGAAGTCGATGTCCCGGAACGGACGGTGGTAGGCCAGGACGGCCACGCAGACCGCGTCCTGCACCGCCTCGGTGAGGCTGCTCGCCGGACGGACGCCGAACGTCTCCTTGATCCGGGCCTCGTCGATCAGCGGATCGTAGAGACTCACCTCGGCGCCGGCCCGTTGCAGCTCCGCGACCAGCGGCTGGACCGGGGTGGACCGCAGGTCACCGGTGTCGTTCTTGAACGCCAGCCCCAGCACGGCGATCCGGGCGCCGGCCACCTGCCGGCCGGCGGCGGCCAGCTCGTCGATGAGCAACCGTGCCGTCCAACCGGGCATCTCCGCGTTGACCTGCCGACCCACCGCCGGGGTACGCAGTTCCAGCCCGTGATCCGCGGCCGACCGGTGCACCATCCACGGATCCTTGGTCAGGCAGGAGCCACCCACCCCGATGCTGGGCAGCAGGATGTTGACCGTCCCACCGCCCTTGGCCAGGGTGTTGGCCGCCGAGATGACGTCGAGCACGTCCACCTCGTACAGCGCGCAGAACCGGGCCAGCTCGTTGGCGAGGGCGATGTTGAGGTCGATCCACCAGTTGTCGGCCAGCTTGGCGATCTCGGCCGCCTCCGGCGAGTCCTGCTCGATGACCTGCACACCGAGAGCGTCGTGCCAGAAGGTCGCGGCGGCGCGGGTGGCCCGGGGAGTCAGCCCACCGACGATCATCGGGATGCTCTCCAGGTCGGCCAGCGCGTTCCCCTCCGCCAGGCGTTCCGGGGTCATCGCCAGGTCGAAGTCCGTGCCTGCCGTCAGGCCACCGGCTTCCAGCAGCGGACGCACCAGGCGGCGGGTCGTGCCCGGTGGCACGGTGCTCTTGAGCAGCACCAGCTGCCCGGGCCGCAGGTGCTGCCCGAGGGTGGTGCAGGCGCCGCGCAGCTGCGTGTCGTCGAGTGTCCCGTCGGGGCGTACCGGGGTGCCCACCGCGATGAGCACCACGTCGGTGTCGGTCAGGTCCTCGGCCCGTACGCTCGCCGTCAGGCGACCGGACTGCACCGACCGGGCCACCCGGTCGAGCAGCGCGGTCTCGGCGAAGCGGCTGTATCCCTCGTTGAGTTCCGCCACCACCTGCTCGTCGATGTCCACGGCGCGTACGCGCATCCCGCGGTCGGCAAGGGTGGCCGCGACGCACTGGCCCACGTATCCGAGGCCGAGAACCCCGACCGTCACCTCCGACATCGCGTCACCGCCGCCGGGCGGCGAACTGCTCCAGCATCGGTACGATGCCGCCGGGTGTCGGCGAGAGCATCAGCTCCTCGTGCAGTCGGGCGGCGCCCTCGCGGAACGCCGGTTCGGTGGCGACCCGGGCCACCTGGTCACGGATCACGTCCACGCCGGGCTTGCTGAGGTCGAGCACCTCGCCGGCGCCGTGCGCGGTGACGAAGCCGCCGGTGACCGGGGCCAGCGGGTACCGCGAGCCGGTGACCACACCGTCCGCCGAGGTGGTCACGCCGATCTGCAGGTCGAGGAAGTCGACCACCAGCTGCGGCACCCGCGAGTACGCCGCGGTGACCATGCTGGCCAGACCACCGTGGTGGATCAGCAGCGAGCAGGTGGGCATCAGCTGGTCCAGCGGGAAGTAGTCGATCAGCCGTACGTTCTCCGGCACCCGGGTCACCTGGGCGAGCTGGACGTCGTTGAGCGTGGCGACCACCTCGACGTCGAGTTCGCCGAGCGCGTCGAGCAGCAACCCGACGTGGCTCCAGTCCGCGGCCATGTACGCGCGGGTGGACACCCCGAGCGAGACCGCGATCCGGGGCCGCTCCGGCACCGGGTACAGCCACGGCGGAATGGCCTCCTGGGTGACGTGCGGGATCCACTGCACCGGCAGCACCCGGGTGTCGACCGGCATGTTGATCGACGAGGGCATCGGGTTGATGGTCCATTCGCCGAGCAGCAGCTCCCGGTCGACGTCGACGCCGTAGCGCTCGGCCATCGGCCGTACCGTCTCGACCAGCGGGTTGTCCACCCGCGACGCGCCCAGGTCGCCGGCGAGCCGGATGAAGGTGTCCATGCTCCAGCCGACGTGGTCCGGGCCGGTGTACCGGGCCTGCCGGGCACCGACCGCGCGGGCCGCCACCGCCGCACCCGGCATGCACGGGTCCCAGATCACCAGGTCGGGACGCCACCCGCGGAAGAACTCGACAAGGCCGTCCATGGCCGGCATCGGCGTCTCCGGTGACGCCTTGTACGGCATGAAGTCCCACATGGTGGGAAGCAGGAACTGGCTGAAGGTCATCCAGGTGCCGATGTCCTGGACCGGCAGGTCCAGGGCCGCGGTGATCTGGCCGACGTCCGCCCGCTCCCGCCCCCAGACCCCGCCCGGTCCCAGCGGATGCGGCATCGCGTCCGGGGCACACAGCGGCGCGAACGGGAGGCCCTGGCCGGTGACGGCGTCGCCGATCGAGGGGTGGGAGGCCACGTACACCTCGTGCCCGGCCGACCGCAGGGCCCACGCCAGCGGTACGACGGGATAGAGGTGGGCCGGGGCGGGCCAGACCACGAACGCGACGCGCATCGGGGCTCCTTCTGGTCGCAGTGCAGACATGAATCGCATGTCAGTCTCGGCTGGCCCTCCACCGTGGGCACCTTCGATATTGCGGAAAGCCTGGTCGGCCAGCCGCGCATTCTTGAAGGTGCGCCCGTCGCGGCCCCGCCACCACGATGAGCGCCATGCCAACCAGCGACACGATCACGCTTTCCCAGGCCGACTACGTGCGGCTGCTCGTGCACGGCACGACGGCCTTCGAGCTGCTCCGGACCGCCTTGGAACTGGAGCTGTTCGAGCGGCTGGAGAAAACGGCGATCGGGCTGACCGTCGACGAGGTGGCCACCGCGCTCGACGTCCAGCCGCAGGCCGCCCGCGTGCTGCTGCTCGGGTTGAGCAGCCTCGGGCTGGTCGAGGTGCACGAGGGCCGGCACGTCAACACGCCGATGGTCCGCCGCAAGCTGCTGCGCGACTCGCACCGGTTCCTCGGCCCGCTTGTCGACATCCAGGCCCGGGTCATCAATCCCGCCATGGGTGATCTCGCCGACGCCGTACGGGAGAACCGCAACGTGGGGTTGCGTCACTTCGACTCACCCGGCGACACGCTGTACCAGCGGCTGACCGCGTACCCCGAACTCCAGCAGGTGTTCTACGCGAACATGGGTGACGCCTCGGCCAAGGCGCTGGAGCAGTTGCTCGGGCTCTACGACTTCTCCGGCCTGCGCCACGTCGTCGACCTCGGCGGCGGCGACGGCACGAATGCCGTCGCGATCGCCAAGCGGTATCCGGACCTGCGGGTCACCGTCTTCGACCAGCCGACGGTCACCACCCTGGCCGCCGAACGGGTGGACGATCCCGACGTCGCGTCGCGGGTGGCCTTCCAACCGGCGGACCTGCTCACCGACCCGCTGCCGACCGACGCCGACGCGATCTGCTACCTGCACATCTTCGAAATCTGGTCGCTGGAGCGCAACACCGAGCTGCTACGGCGGTGCTGGGAGGCGCTGCCGGAGGGCGGAGTCTGCCTGGTCTACAGCTTCGTCTCCCGCGACGACGGCACCGGGCCGATGAGCGCCGGGCTGGTGTCGCCGTACTTCCTGACGCTCGCCTCCGGGGAGGGGATGACGTACTCGGCACGGGACATGGCACAGGCCGTCCGCGACGCGGGCTTCCGCCAGGTCGAGGAGCACCGCGACCTCGGCTTCAGTCACGCTCTCGTCGTCGGCCGCAAGTAGGCGGTGACCCGGTGTCGCTGGAACCGATCGCCATCGTCGGAATGGCCTGCCGCTTCGCCGGCGGGATCGACTCCCCGGACGCCTTCTGGGAGATGCTCTGCGACGGGCGCGACGCCGTCGGCGACCTGCCCGCGGGCCGCTGGGACTGGTACGCCCAGCAGGGCCGGGAGCACGCCACGGCCGTGCGGTCAGCGACCAGCCGGGGCGCGTTCCTGGACGACATCGCGGGCTTCGACGCGGACTTCTTCGGCGTCACCCCACGGGAGGCCGCGCTGATGGACCCGCAGCAGCGGATGGTGCTGGAGCTGGCATGGGAGGCGTTGGAACACGCGGGGATTCCGCCGGGACAGCTGGCCGGCACCGACACCGGCGTCTACGTCGGCGTCGGCGCCGACGACTACGGCCGGCGGATGCTGGAGGACCTGCCCCGGATCGAGGCGTGGACCGGCGTCGGCGGTGGCTACTGCGGCGTGGCCAACCGGGTCTCCTATCTGCTGGATCTGCGGGGCCCGAGCATGGTGCTGGACACCGCCTGCTCGTCGTCGCTTGTCGCCGTGCACCTGGCCGCGCAGGCGCTGCGCAACGGGGAGTGCCCGGTGGCGCTCGCCGGCGGGGTCCTGGTGATCGCCGCACCGGGTCTGTCTCTGGTGCTCGACGCCGCCGGCGCCACCGCCCCCGACGGTCGCAGCAAGGCGTTCGACGCCGCCGCCGACGGGTACGGCCGGGGCGAGGGCGGCGGGGTCGTCGTACTCAAGCGGTTGGCCGACGCCCGGCGCGACGGTGACCGGGTGCTGGCCGTGCTCCGGGGCAGCGCGGTGCACCAGGACGGCCGCACCGACGGGATCATGGCCCCGAGCGCGCAGGCCCAGGCCCACCTGCTCCGCCGGGCGTACCAGAACGCGGGGGTGGACCCGTCGACCGTCGGCTACGTGGAGGCGCACGGCACCGGGACCCGGGCCGGCGACCCGCTGGAAGCGCAGGCGATGTCGGCGGTGCTCGGGGCCGGACGCCCCGCCGACCGACCCCTGTTGATCGGCTCGGCCAAGACGAACATCGGGCACCTGGAGGCCGGCGCCGGAGTGGCCGGACTGATCAAGGCGGTGCTCACGCTGCGACACGGCGTCATCCCGCCGAGCCTGCACGTGCGCACCCCGAACCCGGCCATCCCGTGGGACACCGCCGGCCTGAAGGTGGTCACCGAACTCACCCCCTGGGTGCAGACCGAGGGTCCCCGGCGCGCGGGCGTCTGCGGCTACGGGTACGGCGGCACCATCGCCCACGTCATCCTGGAGGCCGCCGACGAGCAGCCAGCCGCCGACGAGCAATCGGCCACCGACGTGCCCGACCCGGCGACACCGCAGCCGGCGCTGTACCCCCTCTCCGGCGCGTCCGCCGCCGCCGTCGGCCAGTACGCCGCCCGCCTGGCCGACCGGCTCGACCGCCCGCACCCGCCCGCCCTCGCCGACGTCGGGTACACCCTGGCCCGCCGCCGTGACGAGCTGCCGTACCGGGCCACCGTGGTCGCCGCGGACCGCACCGAACTGGTCGAGCGGCTGCGCGCGCTGGCCGCCCCGAGCGGCGTCGGCGAGATCGGCCGCGCCTCCGCACCGGCCGGTCGGGGCGTGGTCTGGGTCTTCTCCGGTCACGGCTCACAGTGGATCGGGATGGGTCGCGAGCTGCTGCACGCCGAACCGGTGTTCGCGGAGGTGCTCGACGAACTCGAACCGATCTTCCAGGCGGAGCTGGATGTCTCGCCCGGCGCGGCGTTGCGGGCGCAGACCGCTCACCCGGTCGACGTGATCCAGCCGCTGATCTTCGCGGTCCAGGTGGCGCTCGCCGCGGTGCTGCGCGCACACGGCGCGCACCCGGCCGCGGTGCTCGGACACTCGGTGGGTGAGATCGCCGCGGCGGTCACCGCCGGCCTGCTCACCCGGGAACAGGGGGCCCGGCTCGTCTGCCGACGCTCGGTGCTGCTGCGTCGGGTGGCCGGGCAGGGCGCGATGGCGATGGTGGACCTGCCACCCGAGGAGGCCGAACAGCGGCTCACCGACGACGGCGACGTCTGCGTGGCGATCGCCGCCTCGCCGGTCGCGACGGTGATCTCCGGTTCGGCGGCAGCGGTCCGCGCGGTCAGTCGCCGGTGGGCCGACGAGGGCCTCGACGTCCGGATGGTCGACTCCGACGTGGCCTTCCACAGCCCGCAGATGGACGAGCTGACCGCCGACCTCGCCGCCGCCTGCGCCGACCTGCCGCCGGCCGAGGTTCCGACCGTCGCGGTCTACTCCACGGCGTCGACCGACAGCCGCACCGCCGCACCGCGCGACGGCGCGTACTGGGCGGCCAATCTGCGCGAGCAGGTGCGTCTGGCGCAGGCCGTCGAGGCCGCCGCGGCCGACGGGTACCGACTGTTCCTGGAGGTGTCCGCGCACCCGGTCGTGACGCACTCGATCGCCGAGACGCTCGACCTGCTCGGCGTCGAGGACACCCTGGTGGCGCACACGCTGCGCCGGCACCGCCCGGAACGGGAGAGCCTGCTCGGCGCGGTGGGCCGGCTGTGGCGGCACGGCGCACCGCTGGACTGGGCGGGACCGTGGCCGACCGGGTCGACGACCGCCCTGCCGCCGATCGCCTGGCAGCATCGCTCGTTCTGGTACGACGAGCCGTCGGTGCGGTCCTTCCTGACCGAGCAGCACGACCCCGAGGGCCACACGGTGCTCGGCGGCCGGATCACCGTGCGAGGGGCGACACCGGCGCACGCCTGGATGACCTACCTCGACCGGGACTCCCGGCCGTACCCGGGCGACCACCCGGTCCGGGGGGTGGAGATCCTGCCGGCCGCGGTGCTGCTGCACACCTTTCTGACCGCCGCCGAGACGCTGGTGGGGGCGCGCCCCGAGTTGACCGACGTGGCCCTGCGGGTGCCGGTCAGCGTGACGGCCGCCCGGTACCTGCAGGTGGTGCATCAGGACGGGATCGTCCGACTGTCCTCGCGGATCGCCGACGGCGACGAGTCCGCCTGGACCACCCACACGACGGCGGTGGTGACGGCAGCGCCGGCCGTCGTCGACCCCGAGCCGGTGCTGTCCGTACCGACCGGCGGGCGGCTGCCCACGACGTACGTGGTGGACCGCCTCGCCGAACTCGGTGTCGCCGCGATGGGTTTCCACTGGCGGGTCGAGCAGCTGCGCCGGGACGGCCGGACGCTTACCGCCCTCGTGGACGCCGGAGATCCGGCGGGAGGCTGGGCACCGGTCCTCGACGCCGCGCTGTCGATCGCCTCGGTGGCCTTCGACGGGCCGCCGATCCTGCGCATGCCGGCGCACATCGGCCGGGTCAGCCTCGGCCCGCTCGCCCCGCAGCGGGTCCGGGTCGTGGTCCATCGTGCCGACGACGACACGTTGACCGTCGAGATCGCCGAACTCGGCGGGGTGGTCCTCGGCCGGCTGCACCGGTTGCGGTACGGCACCCTCGACCAGGACAGCGACGCGGTCACCGATCCCCGCAACCTGCTGCACGAGGTCGCCTGGACACCTGCGGAAACACACCAGGGCGGGCACCGGCCACCGGCGCGGGTGCTGCTGGTCGGCCCGCCGAGCGCCCTGCGGGACCGGGTGGCCGCGGCACTGCGGGTGGCCGGGGTGCACCGCAGCGTGGTCAGCGGGCCGGCGGAGCTGCCGTCCACGGTTGCCGGCACGGTGATCGTCGTACCGGGGCCCAGTGTCGGCGGCGAGCCGGCCGCCCAGGCGGCCTGGCTGCTCGCGCAGACCGCGCAGCGTCTCGCCGAGGCCCGGTCGGACGGCACCCGACTCTGGTGCGTGACCGAGGGGGTCCGGGAGAGTGTGGACCCGTCGGCGCTCGGCCACGCCGCCCTGTGGGGGCTGGGCCGCATCGTGGCCGGCGAGCATCCCACCTTGTGGGGTGCGCTTGTCGACGTCGGCACCGATCCGGCCGACCTCGGCACGTTCGTCGGCCTGCTCGGCGGCCGGCCCGCCGACCCGCTCGTCGCGGTCAGGGACGGCCGGGTGACGGTGCCCCGGCTCCGCCCGCTCACCGAACCATCGACCCGTCCCCCGCTGGTCTGCCGCCCCGAGGCGACATACCTGATCACCGGTGGGCTCGGTGCCCTCGGCCTGACGGTGGCCCGTTGGCTGGCCGACCGTGGCGCACGTCGGCTCGTGCTGGCCGGACGCCACACCCCGCCGCCCCGGGACACCTGGCACACGCTCACCGATGCGCGGGACCGGGCCGTGGTCGACGCCATCGACGCGCTGGAACGGCTCGGGGTCACCGTGGTGACCGCCCAGGTGGACGTCGCCGATCCGGCGGCGCTCGCGGAACTGTCGTCTTCGGCACCGCTCGGGCTGCCGCCGATCCGGGGCGTCGTGCACGCCGCCGGGGTGCTGGACAACCGCACCCTGCTGGAGCTCGACGAGCCCTCGTTGCGCGCGGTGCTGCGTCCCAAGGTCGACGGGGCGCTGGCGCTGCACCACCGGTTCCCGCCCGGCGAACTGGACCTGTTCGTGCTCTTCTCCTCCTGCGGCGGACTGCTCGGGCTGCCCGGTCAGGCGAGTTACGCCGCCGGCAACGCCTTCCTCGACGCGCTCGCGGCCCACCGTCGCGCGGCCGGTGACGTCGGCACGCTCAGCCTGGCCTGGACGTCGTGGCGAGGGCTCGGCATGTCCACCTCCAGCGAGGTGATCGACCTGGAGCTGGCCGCGCGTGGCACCGGCGACATCAGCGCCGCCGAGGCCCTCGGCGCCTGGGAGCTGGCCGCCCGGCAGGACCGGGAGCACGCCGTGGTGCTGCGAACGCTGCCACCGGCCCCCGGGACGCAGCGGCCGGCCCTGCTCAGCGAGCTGACCGCGCCGGCCGCCGCCGCGCCGCCGACGGAGAGCGAGGCCTGGCGCGAGCTGGCCGGCGGGACGCTGCGGGAGTTCCTGGCCGACACGGTACGCGGCGAGGTGGTCGCGACCACCGGCCTGTCCGCAGCGGAGATCGACGACCGGCAGCCGCTGACCGAACTCGGCCTGGACTCGGTGATGACCGTCCGGATCCGACGGAACCTGGAACGCCGGCTCGCCATGTCGTTGCCGGCCACCATCTTCTGGGAGCGGCCGAGCGTGGACGCGGTGACCGAACTGTTGGCCGATCTGGTCGGCGCGGTGGCGGAGGAGGCGCAGTGAACCCGTCCGGGGTGGTGCCGTGGCCGACGGAGGTGGCGCAGGTGTACCGGGCGGCGGGCTGCTGGCGCGGCCGGCCGCTCGGGTCCTACCTGTGGGAGTGGGCCGAGCGGCACGGTGACCGGATCGCGGTGGTCGACGGCGACCGCCGACTGAGCTATCACGAACTCGCGGTCCGCACCGACCAGCTCGCCGAGCGCCTGGCCGGTCTCGGACTCGGTCGGGGTGACGCGGTGCTCGTCCAACTGCCCAACTGTGCCGAGTTCGTGCTCACCACGCTCGCCTGTTTCCGACTCGGCGTGGCGCCGGTGATGATGTTGCCGCCGCACCGCGAGTACGAGTTGACCGCCATCGGGGCGCACGTCGAGGCCCGGGCGTTGATCGTGCCCGCGCGGTGGCGCGACTACGACCACGAGGCCCTGGCCCACCGGGTGGTGGCCGCCTGGCCGCATCCGGCGCACGTGCTGGTGGCCGGCGGGGACACCGTACCGGGGCGGATCGACCTGTGTGGACCCGCCACGCCCCCCGGTGACGTCGCGGCCCGCCGGGACCGGCTGGACCGGGCCGCCCCCGACTCGGCCGAGGTGGCGCTGTTCCTGTTGTCCGGTGGGACGACGGGCGTGCCGAAGGTGATCAGCCGGACCCACGACGACTACGAGTACAACATTCGGCAGGTCGTCGCCGCCTGCGAGTTCGGCCCCGACACGGTCTACCTGACCGTGCTTCCGGCCGGACACAACTTCCCGCTGGCCAACCCGGGCATCCTCGGCACCCTGAGCGTCGGTGGTCGGGTGGTGCTGCTGCCCTCGCCACGCCCGGAGGCGGTCTTCGCCGCGATCGAGCGGGAACGGGTCACGGTCACCTCGGCGGTGCCGGCGGTCGCCCTGCGCTGGATGGAGGCCGCCGCGGACTGCGGGTACGACCTGTCGAGCCTGCGTCACGTGCAGGTCGGCGGCTCCCCGCTGGCGCCCGAGGTCGCGGCGCGGATCGGCCCCGCGCTGGGCTGCCGACTCCAGCAGGTGTACGGCATGGCCGAGGGGCTGATCTGTTACACCCGGCCGGACGCCCCCGACGAGGTGGCCCACCGGACGCAGGGCACCCCGATCAGCGAGTACGACGAGTTGCTCATCGTCGACGCCGACGGGGTCGCCGTGCCCTCCGGGCAGATCGGCGAGCTGTGGACCCGGGGTCCGTACACGCCGCGGGGCTACTACGGGGTCCCCGCACAGAACGCCGAGTCGTTCACGCCCGACGGCTGGTACCGCACCGGGGACCTGGTGCGCCGTACGCCGGGTGGTGAGGTCGTGGTCTGCGGCCGGGTGAAGGACCTGATCAACCGGGGCGGTGAGAAGATCTCGGCGGCCGAGGTGGAGACCCTCGTCCAGGAGCTGCCGGCGGTGGCCGAGGCGGCCGTGGTGCCGGTCGCGGACCCGGAGGTCGGCGAGCGGGCCTTCCTGTTCGTCCGGCTCCTGCCGGGCCACGAGCTGGGTCTGGCCGACGTCGCCGAGGCGTTCGCGGCGCGCGGGGTGGCCGCCTTCAAGGTGCCGGAGCGGCTGGCCGTCCTCGACGAGCTGCCGCACACCCCGGTCGGCAAGCCGGACAAGGCCGCGCTGCGCCGACTGGTCGCCACCGCCTGACCCCACCCCGCTCGACACCGGGCACCCGCCGGTTCCCACTCCCGGTCGACACCGGCCAGTCGGCCGCCCCCATCCGGGTCGACACCGGACGGTCGGCCGCTCCCACTCCTGGTCGACACCGGTCAGCCGGCCGCTCCCCCGCGGCACGGTCAGGGCACACGAAGCGGTGACGCCGCCGGGTCTCCCCGACGGCGTCACCGCCGTGTCGAGCTAGTTCCGTACCGGGCTGCTCTGGTGCGACATCAGCTCCAGAGTGCCGTCCGAGCGCCGCACGACGACCCAGGTGGCGCGGATGAGGTCCTGCGGGGCGACCTGGTCCTGGCCGGGCGGGATGATCCCACCCTCGGTGATCACCAGAGCGACGTCCGCGGTGAGGAACCGGACCTCGATCGGCCACCCCTTGACGCGGGCGCCCCGGAAGCCGCCGGCGAACGCCTCGGCCATGTAGGAACGGATCTCCTCCCGGCTGGTCAGCTGGCGGTCACCCATCAGCAGACTGCCGTTGGAGGCGAAGACGTCGGCGAAGGCGTCGGCGTCGTTGGCGGCCCAGGCCGCCTGGATGCGCATCGGTACGGTGAGCACCGCCTTCTCGTCCTCGGCGGTGAAACCGCGGTAGTAGTCGGTGTCCTCACGAGTGCCGGTCGCAGCGAGCAGTGCCGCAGCGGATCCCCACGTCGTCGTGGCCACAGTGGTCATTCTGTCGTCCTCTTCTCCGCCTGTCGGTTCATCAGCTGCCGATCGGGCTGCTCTGCAGGGACATGATCGTCCAGTCACCGTCCGAGCGGACGAACACCCACGTCGACCGGCTCTTGTGATGCGGGACCGGCTCGTTCTCACCGGGCAGAACCAGGCCACCCTCGGTGACTGCCAGCGCCACCTCGTCGGTGAGCAGTCGGACGTCGATCGGCCGGTCCACCATGCGTACGCCCTTGTAGGCGCCGGCGAACCAGTCGGTCAGGTACGCCCGGATCCGCTCGCGGCCGTTGAGCTGTTCGTCGCCGAGGAGCAGGCTCCCGTTCTCGGCGAACATGTCGGCGACGGCGTCCGCGTCGTTGTCGTCCCACGCCGCCCGTACCCGCAACGACGCGGTCAAGGCCGCACCCTCCGCGCCGTTGGGGAAGTCGCCGTAGTTGGTCGCCCACTTCTTGGCCTGGTCGACCAGAGATGCGGCCTTGTTGGACATCCGGTGGTCCTCCTCCAGTCCTTCTGTCACCAGCGCAGGGTGGCGCCCTCGCCACGCGGGCTGTTCTGGTAGCTGGCCAGGTACCACTGGTCGTCGCGCTTCACGACGACCCAGGTGGAGCGCACCGCAAGCTCCGGGGCGATGTCGGTCTCGCCGGGGGCGAGGATTCCGCCGTGCGTACGCAGCAGGGCGACGTCGTCGTTGATCAGCCGGACGTCGACCGGGCGACCGGTGACCCCGGTGCCCTTGAACGGGCCGGCGTAGGCGGCGGCCATGAAGGCCCGGATCTCGTCGCGGCCCTTCTTGTACACGTCGCCGGGGAGAATCATGGAACCGTCGGGGGTGAAGACCGCGGCGACACCGTCCGCGTCGTTCTTCGCCCAGGCGGCGACGAGACGCAGCGGCACGCTCAGTGCCGCCTTTTCCCGCTCGCTCGTGAATGAGCCGTAGTAGGCGTCCAGGGTGGACTCGGTACTTGTCGGCATGGGAGTCTCCTTAGCAGGTCGGGAGGCTGCTTACTCATCGTCCGGTGTCATCGGCCGGGTCTCATCTCTTCGATTGCGCGGTCAGCCGGGCGTCGTTCACCGCGGCCAACGCCCGACGCCAGCCCGCCTGGTCGCGGGCGTCACGAGGACCGTTCATCTCGGCGAAACGCACGATCCCCTCGCGGTCGATGACGAACGTGCCGCGGTTGGCGATCCCCATCTGCTCGTTGAAGACGCCGTACGCGGTGGAGACCGCGCCGTGCGGCCAGAAGTCGGAGAGGATCGGGAACTCGAAGCGTTCCTGCGCTGCCCAGGCGGCGTGCACCGGCGCCGGGCTGACGCTCACGGTCAACACCTGGACCTGGTCGTTGAGGAAGTCGGTCAGGTTGTCCCGGACCGCGCACAGTTCGCCCTCGCAGACGGCGGTGAAGGCCAGCGGAAAGAAGACCAGCAGGACGTCGCGTCGACCGGCGAAGTCGGACAGACGGACCGGCTGGTTGCGCTGGTCGGGCAGGGTGAAGTCGGGTGCAGCGGTACCCGTTTCGATGGTCATCGTCGCTCCTCGTCGGTCAGGGAGGGTCGGTATGTGGGTGATCGGGAACGGCACACCGACCGGCACGGGCACGATCTCTGACGAAAAGCCGGCACACCGGACCGATATTTGCGACGGCAAGAAATTCCCTTTCCGAACGGCGCACGGACGCCCGCCGTAAATCGCGCGTCAGGGAAGACTCGGCCCGGCACGCAACGACATTCCTGACAATCGATGCTGTGCTATCAGCATCCTGCCGGTGAGGACGCCCGAAGTCTCCTTGATTCGTGCTCTCCGCGCGTTCGACCCTGGCAAGATGGGCGGCGGCAACCGCCACGGCCCGCACCGAGCAGGACACCAACCGGCCCACCACGCCGAGCGCGACGCCGGTGTGGACATTGACCCGGGTAGGGACGACCGGTAGCATCGGGCGGCCTAATGATCTATAAACACATCATTAAGTGATCGCTACAGTGAGGAGCTCACGCGCAGTGAACATCCCGAGCCGGTCACTTTACCGATACGTCACGGAGAGCCCCGCGGAAAAGGGCGTCGAGCGGGCCATCGCCGTCATGTACGACAATCTCGCCGACCCCGTCACCATTGACGACATGGCCCGGGCCGCGATGTTCAGCAAGTTCCATTTTGCGCGGATGTTTCACCGCGCCACGGGCGTCTCGCCGGGTCGTTTCCTGTCCGCCCTGCGCCTGCAGCACGCCAAGCGACTGCTGCTGGACACCTCGCTCTACGTCTCCGACATCAGCCTGCAGGTCGGTTACAACAGCGTCGGCACCTTCAGCACCCGCTTCACACAGCACGTCGGCCTGTCCCCCACCACCTTCCGCCGCCAGCAGGGCTTCACGCCGGTCATCGGCACCACCGCGGCACGCGGCGGGCGCGGGCAGGTGCACGGCGAGATCCGCTCTCCGGGATCGCCGCCCGGTCTGATCTTCGTCGGTCTCTTCGCCGACCGGATGCCCGCCGGCTGGCCGGTGCGCTGCACAGTCCTCGACCGTCCCGGCCGGTTCGCGCTCACCGACGTACCCGACGGTGACTGGTATCTTCTCGCCCATTTCGTCGGCACCACCGACCTCGACGAGGCGGCGAGTCACGCGTACACCGGCGCCGACGGGTTGGCGGTGGGGGTCTACGGCCCGCTGCGGGTACGCGGCCGCGCGGTCCACGCCGAGTTGGGGCTGCGCCCGATGACCCTGCTCGACCCGCCGGTGCTGATGGCGTTGCTGGACGCCCGCAAGGCCGCCCGCGAGGTGCTCGCCCGCCGCGCCGGATAGCCGACGGGCAGGCGACGGGTCACACCGGACGCTGGAGCACCTTGAGTCGACCGAACGCTGCCAGGCCTTCCAGTCCGCCTTCGTAGCCGTACCCGCTCAGTCCGCGACCGGACAGCGGTGACATCGGGTCGGCGCCGGTGGCGCAGTTGATCGACACCCGGCCCGCGTCAAGTCGTTCTGCCAGGGCGGTCGCCCGCGCCTGGCCGCCGAAGACGAATGCGCCCAGGCCGAACGGTGTCGCGTTGGCCGTCGCCACCGCCTGGTCCTCGTCGGTGAAGCGCAGGACCGGTGCGATCGGGCCGAAGGGTTCCTCGTGCAGCACCCGCGCCTGCGCCGGCACGTCGGTCAGGACGGTGGCCGGGTAGTACCAGCCCGGTCCGCAGGGACGCCGGCCACCGGTGATCACGGTGGCGCCCCGGTCCACGGCGTCGAGGACCAGCGCGTGCACCTCGTCCCGCCGGGCCTCGGTGTGCAGGGGTCCCATGGTGCCGCCGGGTTCGTGGTCCAGGCCGGGTACCGCCGCGCTGAACCGGTCGACGAACTCCGCGTGGATCCGCTCGTGGACGAGGAATCGGCTCGGCGCCGCGCAGCTCTGCCCGGCCGAGCTGAACTTCGACGCGACCAGGGCCGGTACGGCGGTGGCCAGGTCGGCGTCGTCGAGCAGGATGGCGGGGGCGTGGCCACCCAACTCCAGGACGCACTCGGCCAGGTGACCGACCGCACCGGCGGCGACCAGTTGTCCGGTGCGGTGCGAGCCGGTGAAGGTGATCAGTCGGAACTCGGCTCGGGCCACCAGCGCCGCCGAGCCGACCGGGTCGGTGTGCACCACCTGCAACACGTCGGTCGGCAGCCCGGCCTTGGTGGCCAGGTCGGCGATCTCCCGTACCACCGACGGGGTCGTCTCCGGCGCCTTGACCACGACGGTGCATCCCATCGCGAGCGCCGGCCCCAGTTTGCGGGCGAGCACGACGGCGGGGAAGTTGCTCGCCACGATGGCGAGGACGGGGCCGACCGGGTCGACGAGGACCTGCCGGTGCAGCCCGTCGCCGGCTGCGATCGTCCGCCCGGCCGTCGCCCGGACGGCCGCCTCGGCGGTCCAGGCGAAGGTCTCCGCGGCGCGGTCCAGTTCGGCTTCGGCCTGGGCGACGGTCTTGCCGGTCTCCAGGGCGAACCGCGCCCCCAGGTCGGCGGGGCGCTGCGCGATCAGCCGGGCCAGTTCCCTGAGGATGGTGCACCGGGTGGTCACCGCAACGGCGGACCACCCGGGCAACGCCACTGACGCTCGGTTCGCGATCTCGGGTACGCCGTCGGAGGTGAGGAGGGTGAGGTGACCGACCACGTCACCGGTTCTGGGGTCGTGGACAGCTGACATCTTCCTCACCTCACGGACGGCCATTTCGTACGGACGGAGCAGGGGTCGGCTCAGCTCCAGGTGACGACGTTCTGCGGGTCCGCGTACGCCATCATCGCGGCGAGCGTGGTGCGGGTCTGCCGCTCGGTGGTGTTCGGCTCGACCGCGTGCACGTGCGCGCCGTTGAAGACGTACACGTCACCGGCGTGCACGTCGATCCACTTGGATTCGACGTCGACCAGGCACTCGTGCGGGTACGGCGAGCCGGTGTACTCCACGCCGAGCCGACGCTTGCTCTCCAGGTCCGGCTGGATGTTCCAGTACACGAGCCGGCCGCCGCCGCCCTCGTTCTCCAGGCAGATGTTCAGTGCGGCGATCGGGTTGCCGAACACCCGGTTGCGCTCGAAGTCCGCCATCTGCGGGTCGGAGCACTGCGAGTCGTCGTCGTGCGGCTCCAGGGCGAAGGCGCCCCGACCGTGCCACGAGCGGAACAGGGCGATCGCCGCGCTGCGGCCCTCGTGCTCGGCGGGCCGGACGACGGCGCCGCGCTTGGCCAGGGAGCTGCCGAGCCCGGCGTAGAACTCCTTCATCGGGTCGTTCGGCACGTCCAGCAGGTCGCGCAGGATCGGGTTGGCTTCCTCGGCCTCGTCCAGGTACTGCCCGGTGGGCTTGTTCCAGGTGTACGCGCCGATGTAGTAGCCGGGCGCCTCGACGCCGCGGACCTTGCGGTGCGGGCTGTCCCAGAAGCGCTGGGAGATGTTGGCGGCGACCTCCGGGGCGACCATGCCGCGGAACATGACACCGGCGACTTTACCGTCGAGAACGTCGATTACCGCTTCCGGGTCGAACTTGTCGTATTCCCGGAAAGTGAAGTAGTCCTTGTTTCCGGACCAGCCGGTAATGGGGCGGAGGCTCAGCGAGCTCGTCATTTCTGTACTCCTCGATTGTGTGGGGGTAGACGGATCGGTGAGGGGCGCTGATACCGGGATCAGTCCCAGGGGTTGTTGCCGGCGGTGGTGGCGGTGGGCGACGGGGACGGGGACGAGGGAACCACCGTGGCGGTGGCCGGGGCCGTGGTGTCGGCCTGTGCCACCGAGGCACCGAAGAGGACGAGGGCTGCGGTCGTGGCGGCGAGAGCGAAGATCTTGACGGTGCGGCCCATTGTCGGCTCCTTTTTCGGTGTTTCCCTGTGGCGTTGAAAAGAAGCTAACAACGGTCGGAATCCTGGCCTTATCCCCGGAACTATCCCGGCGCTATCACCCCTTTCACCGACCGCCGGCACGGCGGTCGGCCATCGGGGGGCACCGACGACGCGGACACTGCGGTCGGGCGGGGACGGTGACGTAGCTGCTGCGAGGGTGCCGGGACAACTGCCGCTCGACGGCACCGACCGCGGGTTCACTGGCAACACGACCCAGCAGGGCGTGGCCGCCGGGAGCCGGCCGGCTCACCGGACGACAGTAGAGGAGGGGTGGCCTTGTCGTCGCATGTCGAGTACGAGAGCACCACCAGGACGGCCGTCATCGCCGGGCTCGGTGCGTACGTGCCGGATCAGGTGGTCAAGAACGAGGAGATAGCCGCAAGACTCGGTGTCACCACGGACTGGATCCGGGACCGCACGGGAATCGAGCAACGGTTCGTCCTGAATCCGGAGGGCGCCACCTCAGACCTCGCCGTGGAGGCGGCCCGACGGGCCCTCGACTCCTGCGGCAACCCGGACATCGACTTTCTGATCCTGGCGACCTGCACGCCGGACCACCTGTTTCCGTCGACCGCACCGTCGGTCGCCTCCCGGCTGGGGTTCAAGGGGATCGCCGCCTTCGACCTCAACGCCGCCTGCTCCGGGTTCGTCTACGCGCTGTCGGTAAGCACCGGGATGCTCGCCACCGGGGCGTACCGCACGGGTCTGGTCATCGGCGCCGACGCGATCTCGTCGATCCTCAACCACGACGACGAGATCACCGGGCCGATCTTCGGTGACGGTGGTGGCGCCGTGGTCGTGCGGGCCGGCCACCTCGGCGAGACGGGCAGTGTCTCCGTCCAGCAGCTCGGCAGCGACGGTGACCTGCTGGACATCATGAAGACGCCGGGCGGTGGCTCGCGGCAACGCGCCGCCGGGGTGCCCGTCGACATCGACAGCAGCTACTTCACCATGTCCGGCCGGGCCGTCTACAAGCACGCGATCAACCGGATGAGCACCGTCTCCCGTTCGGTGCTGGAGCGGTTGGGCTGGACCCCCGACGACGTCGACTGGCTGATCGCCCACCAGGCCAACCGGCGCATCCTGACCGCCACCGCAGAGGAGATCGGGATCGCACCTGAGCGAGCGGTGATCAACGTGGACCGGGTCGCGAACACCTCCGCCGCCTCCATCCCGCTGGCCATGGTCGACGCCGTGGAGTCCGGCGCGTTGACGGCCGGCGACAAGGTGCTGCTCGCGGCGTTCGGCGGCGGGGCCACCTGGGCTGCGGCCGGCCTCACCTGGCCGGAGTTGACCCTGGCCCCGACGCAGACGGTCCGCTGAGCACAGCCGCGCGGGGCCGTCGTGCCAACGGCGGCCGTACCACCTTCACGTGAACAGGCACTTCACGAAAGTGGCCCCGAAGAAAGGAAGAGACATGCCCAACACCCTGGAGAAGGTCAGCGAGATCGTCCTGGAGCAGGTGCCGGACGTCGAGGTTGCCATCGGCCCGAACCTGCGGATCAGTCAGGATCTCGGCATCGACTCGCTGACCTTCGTCGACATCCTCGTCAAGATCGAGAAAGTGTTCGACGTCGAATTCAGCGACAACGAACTCGCCACCGTGCAGAGCGTCCAGGACATCCTCGATCTCGTGGAGCACAAGACGCGGTGACCGGGTCTCTCGACACCGTCCACCGCAGGCCGCAATGGCATCGGTGACCCCGCCCGCCTCCGCACGTATCGGGGCGGTCGCGGTGGACGGTCGCCGGTCGTCGTCCGTTCCGTTTCCGCATTCCGTGTCCAGATGGGGGTTTCACCATGTCCGATCCGTCCGCCGGCTCGCGACCGCTGAACGCGGCGCAGCTGGGCGTCTGGTACGCCCAACGGATCGATCCGGGTAATCCGGTCCACAACATGGGCGGCTACCTGGAGATCCAGGGGCCACTCGACCCGGACGCGCTGATCGCCGCGGTGTGCGTGCTGGTCGGTGAGGACGAGACGTTGCGGCTGCGCTTCACCGAGGTGGACGGCACGCCGACACAGCAGCTCGGGCCGGCACCGGACTTCGCCCCCCGCCTGGTGGACCTCAGCGCCGAAGCCGACCCCCGGGCCGTGGCGCTGCGGCACATGCACGACGACCTGAACCGGCCTCTCGACCTGGAGCACGACCGCCTGTTCCAGCACGAGATCTACCGGCTGGGCCCGGAGCACCACCTCTGGTACCTGCGGGCACACCACCTGGTCCAGGACGGCTACAGCGCGACGATCCTCCGGCGGCGGGCCGCCGAGCTGTACACCGCTCTGGTGACCGATCGTGGCGGGGCTGGAGCACCGCTCGGCTCGTTCACCGCGATGCTCGACGACCAGGACCGGTACGTCGGATCCCGGGCACAGCAGCGGGACGCCGCCTACTGGCGCAAGCTGATGGCCGACGTGGCGTACGCCCCGCCCGCACCGGCAGGTAAACCCGCCAACCGGGTCACCCGGCAGGTGACCCGGTTGGACGGGCCGGGATTCGACCGGCTCCGAGAGTTCGCGCAGCGGGCCGGCACCACCTGGCAGCAGGCGCTGATCACCGCCGCAGTGCTGCACCGGCGGATGTGGACCGGCGACGACGACGTCCTGCTCGGGCTGCCGCTACCGGGACGGCTGGACCCCCGATCGGCCGCCACACCCGGGATGATGGCGACCATCCTCCCGCTCTACTGCCGCGTCGACCCGGCGCAGACCGCTGAGGAACTGGCGGCCCGGGTCGCTGCGCTGGCCCTGCGTGCCCAGTGGCACCAGCGGTACGACGGCGATGACCTGCGACGCGACCTGGGTTGGCCCGCCGATCAGGGACGCCAGTTCGGACCGGTGATCAACTTTGTGGCCGGGGACGACCATGACGACTTCGCGGGTCTGCCCGCCCGGTACCACCTGCTGTCCACCGGCGGCACCATCGAGGACGTGGGGTTGACCGTCACCCACCATCCCGAGGGCGGTCTGCGCATCGACGTCAGCACCGACACCGCGTACACCCAGACGCTGGACCTCGACGCGTACCAGCGCACCTTCCACCGGATCCTGGCGAACATGACCGGTCGCCCCGGCGTCACGGTCGTCGAGATCGAGGCACTGGACGCGGCGGATCGCGAGCTGGTGCTGCGGGAGTGGAACGCCACCGCCGTGCCGGTGGCTGACCGGTCGTTGGCGGAGCTGTTCACCGCGCAGGCGGCAGCGAGTCCGCAGGCGCCGGCCCTGGTCTGCGGCGGGGTCGTCCTGTCGTACGGGGAGTTGGCGCAGCGGTCCGGGCAACTGGCGAACCACCTGCTCTCGATCGGGGTCGGCCGGGGCGACGTGGTCGGGGTGCTGCTGGAGCGGGGCATCGACTTCGCGGTCGCCGTGGTCGCGGTGACCCGCACCGGTGCCGCCTACTCGATCCTGGACCCGGACTTTCCCGACGAGCGGCTGAGCTTCGTCCTGCGGGAGACGGCCGCCTCGGCGCTGGTGACCCGCGAGGCGTCGACGTCGCGCATCGACGCGGCCTGCCCGGTGGTGCGGGTGGACACCGATGCTGCGGCCATCGCCGGTCACGCCACCGGCGACCCTCAGCCGCGGATCGACCCGGGTGACGTGGCGTGCGTGATGTTCACGTCCGGGTCGACCGGGGCACCGAAGGGGGTGTTGGCCCCGCACCGGGCCCTGGTGGGGACGGTGCAGGGTCAGCGGTACGCGTCGTTCGGGCCCGGCGAGGTGTTCCTGCAGTGCTCACCGGTGTCGTGGGACGCGTTCTCGTTGGAATTCTGGGGGGCGCTGCTGTTCGGCGGCGTCTGCGTCCTGCATCCCGGGCAGCGTCCCGATCCCACCGTGATCGCCGCGCTGGTGCCCCAGCACGGGGTGTCCATGCTCCAGTTGTCCTCCGGGCTGTTCAACGTCCTGGTCGACGAGTATCCCGAGGTCTTCGCCGGGGTCCGGGTGGCGTTCACCGGAGGTGAGCCCTCCTCCGGTCCGCACGTCGCCCGGGTGGCGGCCCGCCACCCGCACCTGCGGGTGGCCAACGCCTACGGGCCGGCGGAGTCGATGGGCTTCACCACCACGTTCGACGTGCCGGCGGATATCACCGGCGTGGGTGTCCCGGTGGGTCGGGCGGTGGCGAACAAGCGAGCGTACGTGCTGGACCGTCACCTGCGACCGGTACCGGTCGGTGTTGCGGGCGAGATCTACCTGGCCGGGGTGGGGCTGGCCGACGGCTACCTGAACCAGGCCGCAGTGACCGCGCAGCGGTTCGTGGCGGACCCCTTCGGTGGCGACGGGGAACGCCTGTACCGCACGGGCGACCTGGCCCGCTGGTCGGCCGACGGCCAGTTGGAGTTCGTCGGCCGGATCGACGGCCAGGTGAAGGTGCGCGGCTTCCGGGTGGAACCCGGCGAGATCGAGGCGACCCTGCTGGGCCACGCCGACGTCGCGCAGGCCGTGGTGCTGGCATCGCCGGACGGCAACGGCACCCTGCGCCTGATCGCGTACGTGGTGCCGAGGAGCACCGGCACCGGCGGGACCGCCCTGACCGGGTGGCTGCGTCAGCGGCTGCCGGAGCACATGGTGCCAAGCGTCGTGGTGCTGCTGGACCGGATTCCGTTGACCGCCAACGGCAAGGTCGACCGGCGGGCCCTGCCGGAGCCGGAGTTCGGTGCCACCGCGACGACCCGTCGGGCCCCCCGCGACGCCCGGGAGGAGATCCTGTGCGGCCTCTACGCGGAGGTCCTCGGGATCACCGAGGTCGGGGTGGACGACAGCTTCTTCGACCTGGGCGGGCACTCGCTGCTCGCCGCCCGGCTCGCCGCGCGGGCACGCGCCGTGCTCGGCGTCGAGTTGAGCATCCGCGACATCTTCCAGTCCCCCACCGTCGCCGCCCTGACCGCCGGCCTGTTTGCCACCGGCACGGCCCGGACCCGACCCCCTCTCGTCGCCGCGACGCACGGCGATCAGCTGCCGCTGTCGTACGCGCAGCGCCGCCTCTGGCTCATCGACTCGATCGAGGGACCGGGCACCACCTACAACGTGCCGATGACCTTCCGCCTGCGCGGGGCCCTCGACGTCGACGCCCTCACCGCGGCGCTCGGCGACCTGGTCGACCGGCACCAGGTGCTGCGGACGGTCATCGCCGCGGTCGACGGCCGGCCGTACCAACAGCTCCTGGCACCGGCGCCGGTCACCGTGACGCGGCGCGAGGCGACCGCCGAGGACCTCGACCGGCAGCTCGTCGCCGCCGCCGGGCACGTCTTCGACCTGGCCGCCGAAGCGCCGCTGCGGGTCACCCTCTTCGCGCTCGGCGACGAGGAGTACGAGCTGCTGATCCTGCTGCACCACATCGCCACCGACGGACAGTCGCTGCGCCCACTCCTGGGTGACCTGGCCACCGCGTACGCCGCCCGGCGGGCCGGCCGGGCTCCCGACTGGATGCCGCTGCCGGTGCAGTACGCCGACTACGCGCTCTGGCAACGGGCCGTGCTCGGCGACCGCGACGACCAGGACAGCACGCACCACGCCGATCTGCGCTACTGGCGGCAGGCGCTCGCCGGACTGCCCGAGGAGACCGGGCTGCCGCTGGACCGGCCCCGACCGGCGGTGGCCGACCACCGCGGCGACGCCGTGGCGGTACGGATCGACCCCGAGGTGGCGCGCCGGGTCCGCGAGGTGGCGCGGGAACAGCGCTGCACCGCCTTCATGGTGCTGCAGGCCGCGCTGGCCCTGACCCTGCGCCGGTTCGGTGCCGGCACCGACATCGCCATCGGCACCCCGATCGCCGGCCGCTCCGACGAGGACCTGGCCCCACTTGTCGGCTTCTTCGTCAACACGATCGTGTTGCGCACCGACACCTCCGGCAACCCCTCCTTCGCCGACCTGCTGGTGCGGGTACGCGGTGCCGACCTGGACGCCTTCGCCCACCAGGAACTTCCGTTCGACCTGCTGCTGGAGGATCTCAACCCGGTACGCTCGCTGGCCCGGCACCCGCTGTTCCAGATCTGCCTGGGCTTCGACGACGCCACCGACGCCGAGCTGCACCTGCCCGGTCTGCGCTGCGAACGCGGCAGTGTCGTCGTCACCGGCGCGGCAAAGTTCGACCTGGAGTTCCTGCTGCGCGACGAGGGCGCCGACGGCATCGGTGGTGGCCTGGTCTACCGCACGGCCATCTTCGACGAGGCCACCGTGCAACGGCTGGTCGCCGCCCTGGAGCGCACCCTGCGGCAGGTGTTGGCCGATCCGTCGCGCCCGGTCGACGAGGTCGACGCCCTCGACCCGGTGGAACGGTCGGCGGTCCTGCACGACTGGAACACCACCGCCGTCGACGTGGCCGACGAGTCGCTGGCGCACCGGTTCGCCGCCCAGGTGGCGGCCGACCCGCACGCGGTGGCGCTGCGCCACGAGACGATGGCCCTGACCTACGGCGAGCTGGATGCCGCGGCGAACCGGTTGGCCCGGCACCTGAGCGCGGCCGGGGTGCGTCGCGGCGACCTCGTCGGCGTCCTGCTGGAACGCGGCACGGACTTCGCGGTCGCGGTCGTCGCGGTGGTGAAGACCGGTGCGGCGTACGCGGTGCTGGACCCGGAGTTCCCCGACGAGCGGCTGCACCGCATCGTCACCGAGACCGGGGCCGCCGCGCTGGTCAGCAGCGCCGCGCTGGCCGAGCGGATCACCACCGACGCGCCTGTGGTGCGGGTGGACACCGACACCGCGCTGATCGCCGCGCAGCCGGCCACCGACCCCGGTGTCCCCGTCGGCCCGGACGACGTGGCGTGCGTGATGTTCACCTCCGGCTCCACAGGGGTGCCGAAGGGCATCCTGACCTCGCATCGCGCCCTGGTCGGCACCCTCGCCGGCCAGAGCTACGCCGACTTCGGTCCGGACCAGGTGTTCCTGCAGTGCTCACCGGTGTCCTGGGACGCGTTCTCGCTGGAGTTCTGGGGCGCGCTGCTGTTCGGCGGAACGTGTGTGCTGCAACCGGGGCAGCGCCCCGAACCGGCCCTGATCGCCACCCTCGTGCGCGAGCACCGCGTCACCATGCTCCAGCTCTCCTCGGGCCTGTTCAACCTGCTCGTCGACGAGTACCCGCAGGCCTTCGACGGGGTCCGGTACGCCTTCACCGGCGGCGAGACGTCGTCGGTGACGCACGTGGCCCGGATCCTTGAGCGGTGTCCGGACCTGCGGGTCGGTAACGCGTACGGGCCGGCCGAGTCGATGGGCTTCAGCACCGTGTATCCGGTGCCCGACGACTTCACCGACACGAGCGGCCTGCCGGTGGGTCGGGCGGTGGCGAACAAGCGGGCGTACGTGCTGGACGACGGGCTGCGGCCGGCACCGGTCGGTGTGGTCGGCGAGGTGTACCTGGCCGGGATCGGCCTCGCGCACGGCTACCTCAACCAGCCCGGCACCACCGCGCAGCGGTTCGTCCCCGACCCCTTCGGTGCGCCGGGTGACCGGCTCTACCGCACCGGCGACCTGGCCAGATGGACTGTCGACGGGCAACTGGAGTTCGCCGGCCGCCTCGACGGCCAGGTGAAGGTGCGCGGCTTCCGGGTCGAGCCCGGTGAGATCGAGTCGGTGCTGCGCGGCCACGACCAGGTGGCGCAGGCCGCCGTCATCGCCGTACCCGATCCGACCGGGACGATGCGCCTGATCGCCTACGTGGTCGGCGACACCGACCCGGCCGGTCTGCGACCGTGGCTGCGGGAGCGGCTGCCCGAGCACATGGTGCCCGCCGCGGTGATCCCGCTGGACCGGATGCCGTTGACGGCCAACGGCAAGCTCGACCGGCGGGCCCTGCCGGAGCCGGAGTTCACCGCCGGGACCGGTCGGGCGGCCCGCGACGCCCGCGAGGAGATCCTCTGCGGGGTGTACGCGGAGATCCTCGGCGTACCGACCGTCAGCATCGACGACGACTTCTTCGACCTCGGCGGGCACAGCCTGCTCGCCGCGAAACTCGCCGCCCGCGTCTGCGCGATCCTCGGCACCCAACTCACCATCCGCGACATCTTCCAGGCCCCCACCATCGCCGCCCTGGCCGCGCAACTGCCCTCGGCGGCACCGGCCCGCAGCCGACCCACGCTGCGCCGGCGCACCGAAGCGGGCAGGGCGTTGCCGAGCAGCCCGCAGAGCACCTGACCGCACCCGCATTCCCTGCACCACCGACCGTGAAGCCGTCCAGGAATGGAGCGCATCGTGGACCATGCCCACTTCGACCCGGCCGGCGCGATGCCGGACCGGCATCCGTCGCCCGCCCCCGACGACGTCGTCTGGGTGCTGCCCGGCGGCACCGGGGACGCCCCGCACCACACGTCGCTGCTGGTGCTGCCGCACTCCGGTGGCAACGCACACGCGTACGCACCCTGGCGGGACCTGCTGCCCGAGGGGGTACGCCTGCTCGTCGGGCAGTACCCCGGTCGGGGTGCCCGGTTCAGTGAGCCGCTGCCCGAGACGATGGCCGACCTGGTCGACCCGGTCCTGGCCAGCCTGCCCGCCGACACCGACGACCTGGTCGTGCTCGGACACAGCATGGGTTCCCTCGTCGCGTACGAGGTGGCCCGGGCCCTGACCGAGGCCGGCCGCCCGCCCCGCGCCCTGGTCGTCTCCGCCTGCCGGGCACCGTTCCTGGTCAACCCGAGCCCGGTGCATCCGGAGAACCTCGACGACGACGCCCTGGTCGCCGCGATCAAGGAACGGGGCGGTACGGAGAACGGCATCCTCGACGAGCCGGAGCTGCGGGAGCTGGTGCTGCCCTCGATCCGGGCCGACTTCGCCATCGACGACGCCTACCACAGCCCACCGGCGGCACCGCTTGCCTGCCCGGTGGTCGTCTTCGGCGGCAGCACCGACCCGGTGGTGCCGGCCGACGCCCTCGGCCGCTGGGCCGAGATCACCGACGGACCGGTCACCACGCACGTGTTGCCCGGCGGCCACTTCTACTTCAACGACCAGCTCGAAGACTTTCTCACCCTGGTCACCGGTGTCCTCGACGGCTGCGCCGTGCGGCCGGAATTCGCCTGACCCACTCCACCTCGTTCAGGAGGATCTCGATGTCCCTCACCGCCCAAGCGCCCGTAGCCCACCTCGACGTACGGCACGAACCGGGCAAGCCGACCATCCTCGTCACCCCGTCGTTCGACGACCTCGACGACGCCGTCGGGTGGCTCACCGCGCAACGCGCGGCGATCCGCGCCGAACTGCTGCACTGCGGCAGCCTGATGATCCGTGGCCTGCCCGTCGGGGACACCACCGACTTCGCCCGGGTCCGCGACGTGCTGATGCCGCAGCAGACCGGCTACCGGGAGAAGGCCACCCCGCGTACCGACTTCGGTCAGGGCGTCTTCTCCTCCACCGACCTGCCCGCCGCCCAGCCGATCCGGCTGCACAACGAGAACAGCTACACCCTCGACTTCCCCGGCACCCTGCTGTTCGGGTGTGTGGTCGCGCCCGAGGAGGGCGGCGCGACGACCGTCGGCGACATGCGCGAGGCGCTGCGCCTGATGCCCGCCGACCTGCGGGAGCGCTTCGCCGCGCACGGCTGGCTGCTGGTGCGCAACTACTCGGAGCTGGCCGGTCTGCCCTGGCAGACCAGTTTCGCCAGCGACGACCCGGCCGACGTGCAGTCCTACTGCGACGAGAACGTGATCGGCTACGAGTGGCTCGACGAGGAGGAGCTGCGCACCCGGCAGCGTCGCTCGGCGATCGTCACCCACCCGGTCACCGGCGAGCAGTCCTGGTTCAACCACTACGCCTTCTGGAACCGGTGGACCCTCGACGCGGACGTGCGCGACGTGTTGCTGGACACCTACGGCGACGACGGGCTGCCGTTCGACACGTACGTCGGCGACGGCTCGGCGTTGACCCGGGAGGAGGTCGAGAGCATCGCGGCGGTGTACGAGCAGGTGACCGTCCGCGAGACCTGGCAGGTCGGCGACCTGCTGATGGTCGACAACATCCTCAACGCGCACGGGCGGGAGGCGTTCTCCGGCGCCCGCAAGATCCTGGTGGCGATGGGCGACCCGGTCGCCCTGGCCGACTGCGCGCCGCAGACTCCCCCGTCCACCACCGTGTCGGACGGGAAGTGAGCCGACGATGACCAGCGCACTGATCAACGCCCCGGTGGCCGAGCCCACCGTCGCGGCGGCAGCGGACCTGCTCGACCGGCTGGCCGACGTGCCGGCCGACCGGGTGGCCGTCGTCTGCGGCGACACCAGCCTCACCTTCGGCCAGCTGCGGGAGCGCGTCGGCGTCGTCGCCGGCCGACTCGCCGCCCGCGGCGTCGGTCCGGAGAGCGTCGTCGCCCTCGGTCTGCCCCGCGGAGTCGACCTGGTGGCGGCCCTGCTCGGCACCATGACCGCAGGTGCGGCGTACCTGCCGGTCGACCCGCAGCTGCCCGTCGACCGGCGCCGCTATCTCGTCGACGACGCCCGCGCCGACCTGCTGGTCGTCGACGGGGACACCGAGCCCCTCACCGCGTCGACCCCGCAGGTGTCCCTGGCGGCGCTGACCACCGCGGACGACGCGCCGACCGGCGGGTACGCGCCCGTGCCGGTCGGCCCGGCCACCCTCGCGTACGTCATCTACACCTCCGGCTCCACCGGCCGACCCAAGGGCGTCGAGATCAGCCGGGGCGCGCTCGCGTCGCTGCTGACCGAACTGGAGTCCACCGGGGTCGTACGCCCCGGCCCCGGCACGGTCGGCTGGAACGCCTCGCCGTCGTTCGACGCCTCCGTGCAGCAGTGGATCCGGCTGTGCCGGGGCGACACGGTGGTGCTGCTCGACGAGCAGACCCGCACCGACCCGGCGCTGCTCGGCGCACTCGTCGAGCAGCATCCCCTCACCGACCTGGACATCACTCCGTCGCATCTGGAGTTGCTGCTGGAGCACCTGGCCGCCTCTCCGCGCGGTGCCGAGGGCCGGCCGCTGACCCTGATCGTCGGTGGCGAACCGATCAGCCCGACCCTGTGGGGTCGGCTCGGTGAACTGGTCGACGCCGGGATCCTGCGCGCGGTCAACGCGTACGGGCCCACCGAGTGCACAGTCGACGCCACCGTCGGCCGGATCACCTCGGACCGGGCCCCGCACATCGGCACCGTCCTGCCCGGCCTGCGGCTGCGGGTGCTCGACGACGCCCTGGCCCCGGTCACCCCCGGCGAGGTCGGGGAGCTCTACCTGGCCGGGTCGCGGGTCGGCCGCGGCTACCGCCGCCGCCCCGGCCTGACCGCCGAGCGGTTCGTCGCCGACCTCGACTCCGATGACGGCACCCGGATGTACCGCACCGGGGACCGCTGCCGACAGCTGCCCGACGGCCGGCTGGAGTTCCTCGGCCGGGTCGACAGCCAGGTGAAGGTACGCGGCCACCGAATGGAACTGGGTGAGATCGAGTCGGTGGTCGGCGCCCACCCGGCGGTGGCCGAGACGGCCGTGCTGGTGCACGAGGAGGACGGGCAACTGCTCGTCGCCTACTACCGGCCGTCCGCGCCGGTGGACGCCGCCGCCCTGCGCGAGTGGACGGCGCGCAGCCTGCCCGGCTACATGGTGCCGGGCGCGTTCGTCGCCGTCGACCGCTTCCCGCGGACCAACAGCGGCAAGCTCGACCGGGCGGCCCTGCCCGCCCCCACCCTCACCCCCGCACCGCAGGTGCCGACCGGCGTGTCCCCGACCGGCCCGGTCGAGGAGCTCATCGCCCGGGTCTGGTCCCAGGTGCTGCGGCAGCCGTCGATCAGCGCCGAGGACAACTTCTTCAAGCTCGGTGGCCACTCGCTGCTGGCGATCAAGCTGGTCTCCCGGGTCCGCGCGGAACTCGGCCTGAGTCTGCCCATCCGCGCCGTCTACGAGAACCCGCGACTGCGGGACCTGGCGCGGGCCATCGAAGCCCGGCTGGAGCCGTCGGCCTCGGCCTGACCGGCACGTACCACCGGCGTGCGAGCCGTACCGGCGCTGCTCGGACGGCTCGCACGCCGACCCCTAACCGGACATTGACTTTCGTGAATTCCACGGCTGCGCGGCGGTAGTCGGGTCGTGGCCGAGCAGGAGGAGTTCCCGTGATCCCGATGTCGTACGCGCAACGCCGGTTGTGGTTCCTGAACCGGCTGGAAGGCCCGTCGTCGACATACAACGCGCCGGTGGTGCTGGCCCTGTCCGGGGTGCCCGACCCCGAGGTGCTGGCGGCGGCGCTCACCGACGTGGTCGACCGGCACGAGGTGCTGCGTACCGCCTTCGCGATGGCCGACGGCGAGCCGGTGCAGCGGGTCCTGCCCACGGCCACCGTCGCGGTCCCGGTCCAGCGGTGCGCACCGCAGGAGGTCGACGCCGAGGTGCGGCGCTTCTGCGTCGGCACCTTCGACCTGGCCGAGCAGGGCCCGCTGCGGGTCCGGCTGTTCGTCGCCCGCCCCGACGAGTCGGTGCTGGTGCTGCTGCTGCACCACATCGCCACCGACGGGGCGTCGATCGCCCCGCTGCTGCGGGACCTGTCCACCGCGTACCGGGCCCGGCTGGCCGGTGCCGCGCCGGACTGGGAACCGCTGCCGGTGCAGTACGCCGACTACACCCTCTGGCAGCGGGAACTGCTCGGGCAGGTGGACGACCCGGACAGCGAACTGTCCAGGTCACTGGCCTGGTGGCGGGAGAACCTGGCCGGTTCCCCGTCGGCGCTGCCGCTGCCGTTCGACCGACCCCGCGCGACGGGCGCCTCCGGGCGCGGCGGCACCGTCACCGGCCACCTCGACGCCGACACCCACCGCCGCCTGGTCGACCTCGCCCGGTCCCAGCGGGCCAGCACCTTCATGACCATGCAGGCCGCCCTGGCCGCCGCCCTGACCCGGATCGGGGCGGGCACCGACGTACCGATCGGCGCTCCGGTCGCCGGTCGCTCCGACGAGGCCCTGCACGATCTCGTCGGCTTCTTCGCCAACTCGGTGGTGCTGCGCACCGACGTCGCCGGCGACCCGACCTTCGTCGACCTGCTGGCCCGGGTCCGCGACGCGGACCTGGCGGTGTACGCGCACGAGGAGGTGCCGTTCGACCTGGTGGTGGAGCAGCTCAACCCGGTCCGGGCACCGGGACAGCACCCGTTCTTCCAGGTGATGCTGACCGTCGGTGCGCACACCCCGACCGACCTGCGCCTCGGTGACCTGCCCGCCCGGACCCTCCCGGTCGACCTCGAGGTGGCCAAGTTCGACCTGACCGTCTACTGCACCGAGCTGCGCGACTCCGACGGCACACCGACAGGTGTGCAGGTGGAGTTCCAGTACCCGGTGGACCTGTTCGATCGGGCCACTGTGGAGTCGATGCTCGCGGTCTACCTGCGGCTACTTCGGGCCGTGGCCCTCGCCCCGACCAGCACGGTCGGGGCCCTTCAGGTCGTCACCGACACCGAGGGTGCCGGGTTCGCCGAGCGGATCGCCCGGGCCGCCCCCGCAGGGGTACGCCGACCGGACCTGCCGGACGACGGGCCGGCGAGCCTGCGGGAGGAGATCCTCTGCGGCCTGTTCGCCGACGCGCTGGGCGTGGACCGCATCGGCCGCAACGACAGCTTCTTCCGCCGGGGCGGGCACTCCCTGCTCGCCATCAAACTGGTCAACCGGGTCCGGGCGGTGCTGGGCGTGGAGGTCGGGCTGCGGGACTTCTTCGTGGACCCCACGGTCGCCGGCCTGGACCGCCGGATCGGGACCCTGGCCGGGGCCGGGGCGCGCCCGCCCCTGGCTCCTGCGGTCCGGCCGGACCTGCTGCCGCTGTCGTACGCGCAACGCCGGCTGTGGTTCCTCGACGAGATGGGTGGGGCCAGCCGGATGTACAACATCCCGGTGGTGCTGCGCCTGCACCGGCCGGTGCAACCGTCGGCGCTGACCGAGGCGGTCCGGGACGTGGCGGACCGGCACGAGGTGCTGCGGACCGTGTACGCGGTCATCGACGGTGAGCCGTGCCAGGTCGTACTGGATCGGGCCCAGCCCGAGGTGACCGTGCTGGACGTGCCGGTCGCCGACCTGCCCGGGGTGATCGACGCGGTGACCGGACACGTCTTCGACCTCGGCACCCAGATCCCGTTCCGGGTGTGGCTGCTGCGCCTGTCCGACGGCGGTCAACTGCTTGTGGTCCTGGTGCACCACATCGCCGGTGACGGCTGGTCGACCGGCCCGCTGCTGCGGGATCTCGCCGTGGCCTACGAGGCACGGCTGGCCGGTACGGCGCCGGGCTGGGAGCCGCTGCCCGTGCAGTACGCCGACTACACGCTCTGGCAGCGTGATCTGCTCGGCGGTGCCGGAAATCCGGACAGCGTGCTGGCCCGGCAGCTCGGCTTCTGGCGCACCACGCTCGCCGGGGCACCGCAGGTCCTCGACCTGCCCGCAGACCGGCCCCGCCCGGCCCAGGCCAGCCACCGCGGTGACGTGGTGCCGTTCGGAATGGACGCGGATCTGCACCGTGCGGTGCTGCGTACGGCGCGCGACAGCGGTACGACGGTGTTCATGGTGTTGCAGGCCGCGTTCGCCGCCCTGCTGTCCCGAATCGGCTCCGGCACCGACATCCCCATCGGCACCGTCGTCGCCGGACGCACCGACGAAGCCCTCGACAACCTCGTCGGCTTCTTCGTCAACACCCTCGTCCTGCGTACTGACGTCTCCGGCGACCCCACCTTCACCGAGCTGCTCGCCCGGGTCCGCGACACCGACCTCGCCGCCTACGACAACCAGGACCTCCCCTTCGAACGCCTCGTCGAGGAACTCAACCCGAACCGGTCCACCGCACACCACCCGCTGGTCCAGGTCACCCTGGTCCTGCAGAACACCGGCAGCGTGCAGAACGGCGCGGCCGGGCCGAGCGCGCTGGCCGGCACCGAGGTCCCGTTCGACACCGGCACCGCGAAGTTCGACCTCACCCTGGGAGTACGGGAGGAGTTCGACGGGGGTACGCCCAAGGGCCTCAAGGGTGCGCTGGAGTACGCCGCCGACCTGTTCGACCCGGCCACGGCGCAGCTGCTGGCCGACCGTTTCGTCCAGCTGCTACGTGCGGTGACGGCGGACCCCGGCACCCGGATCGACGACCTCGACGTCCTCACCCCCGCCGAGCGCCGACGCTACGGCCCCGCGGCCGAACACGGCTGCCGGGCCGAGTCGGTCGGGCTCGCCGACCTGGTCGCGAGGCACGCCGCCGACAACCCGCAGGCCGTCGCGGTGGTGTCCGGGTCCGACCGGATCCGGTACGCCGAACTGGACGCCGACGCCGACCGGCTCGCCGCGCACCTGGCCGCGCGCGGCGTACGTCGGGGGGACACCGTCGGTGTGCTCCTGGAGGCGGGTCCGACGTTGGCAGTGGCCGTGCTCGCCGCGCTGCGGGCCGGGGCGACGTACCTGCCGCTCGACCCGGCGGCACGCGATGACAGGCTGGCCGCCCACATCCGTACGGTCGTGCTCGCCGCGGTGGTGACCACGTCGGACCAGGCGACCCGGCTGGCCGGGCTGCGGGTCGGCCGTACGGTGCTGACCGACGTGGATGGTTGGCGTGAGCGGCCGGCCGCCCCACCGCCCGGGCCACGCGACCCCGGCGACGGGGCCGTCGTACTGGTGGTCGATGACGCGGACGGGCCGCGTGCGGTGCGATATCCGCATCGGGCACTGGTCGGCGCGGCACGGCGCGCCGGACTCGACACCGACGCCGCTCAGGTCTGGCTGGGATGGGCCGCACCGGCCGGTGGCGAGTTCATGATGCCGCTGTGGTCCGCGTTGAGCACCGGAGCGACATGCGTGCTGCCGGCACCGGCCCCGCCGTCCGCCGCCCGGCTGGCGCGGCTGGTCGCCGAGCAGGGCGTCACCAGCCTCACGGTCACCGCGGAGCTGTTCGCGCTGCTCGTCGAGGAACACCCACAGGTGCTGACCCGGCTACGGCAGATCCTCGTCACCGGTCGTACGGCGGCGGCCCACCTGGCCCTGGCCCGTGATCGTCATCCCACGCTGCGCCTGGTGCACGGGTACGGCGGCGTCGAGGGCGGATGGTGGGCGCTGGGCCGGGTGGTCGACACACCGCCGGTCGGTCCGGATGTGCCGGTGGCGCAGGACGGGCTGCGCTGTCACGTCCTCGACGATCGGCTGCGGCCGGTGCCCGCCGGGGTCCGGGGCGAGCTGTTCCTGTGCGGTCCCGGACTCGCCGACGGCTACCCGGACCGGCCCGGTGCCACCGCCGCCCGCTTCGTCGCCGATGCGGGTGGTGGCCGGATGTTCGCCACCGGCACCTCGGCGAGTTGGTCCGCCGAGGGTGGCCTGCGGGTGCACGGGCCGGTCGCCGCGCCGACCTGCAACGGGGTGCCGGTCGACCCGCAGCGGGTGAGTACGGCGTTGATCAGCCATCCGTCGGTGCGCTGGGCGGTGGTGTCCGTCCGGGCAGACGCCGATGGTGGCGAGCAGTTGGTGGCGCACGTCGTGCCGACGACGTCGTCGGTCGATGTCGCGCAGGTGCGGCGGCATGTCGCGCAGCTTCTGCCGGAGCACCTGGTGCCCGCGCGGGTCGTGGTGTTGACGACGGTTCCGCTCACCGGAGACGGTCGGCTCGATCACCGTGGGCTGCCCGACCCGGAGGACACCGGTGCCGGGAAGACCGCCCGGGATCCGCGCGAGGAGGTGCTGCGGGACATCTTCTCGGAGTTGCTCGGTGGGCGTCCGGTCGGTCTCGACGACAACTTCTTCCGCATCGGCGGGCACTCGCTGCTGGCGGTGCGACTGGTCAACCGGATTCGGTCGACGTTGTCGGTCGAGGTGACGATCCGGGACGTGTTCCAGGCGCCGACCGTGGCGGCGCTCGTGGAACGGCTGACGGCCACCGTGACGCCGGCCCGGCCGACCCTGCGCCGTCGAGCCGGCGTGCGGTAGACCTGCCCCGGCGGCGGGAGCATCCTGCCGCGCCGACTGCCGCTGCCCCGGTGGTGTGCTGACTAGCCTGATGTCAGCGCACCGCCGGGGCTTTTTCCTTCCGGCGGGCCCTCTCCGCCGGCAGTCGACGGCCGGACGCGGCACCAGTTCTGTCCACTTTGGAGTTAGACACGCGACCGTCCGGGGCCCACCCCGTCCGCAAACCGCAGGAGGAAGTGCAATGCCATCGATCGACTACGCGGAACCGGTTGTCCAGGCCGGGCCGGGCCGCGACGACCGTCGGGCGAGCACGGTCCTCAACGGCGGGCCGCTCACCGGGCCGGTCGTCGGCGTGTCGCAGGCGTTCGCGCAGCGGGTCGCCGTCGACCCGGACCGCCCGGCCCTGGTCGCCGGGGCGACCCGCCTCAGCTACGCGGAGTTGGACGCGGCTGTCGCGCTGCGCGCCGAACTGTTGCACGCCGAGGGTGCCGGACCTGGCCGGCTGGTGACCGTCTGCCGGGCCCGCAGTGTGGAGGCGATCGTCTCGGTCCTGGCCGTGCTGCGTACCGGGGCCGCGTACCTGCCGCTGGACCCGGCCGCGCCGGCCGCCCGCAACGAGGCGATCCTCGCCGACGCCTGCGCGGGGACGCCGCCGGCCCTGGCCCAGGTGATCGCGCAGGGCGAGGTGGTGCTCAGCGGGGCAGGCGTGCCAGCCGGTACGGCCTACGTCATCTACACCTCCGGTTCCACCGGAACGCCCAACGGCGTCCTCGTCGGACAGGCCGCCTTGGCACACTTCGTCGCCGGAGCGACCTGCCGGTACGGTGTCACCGCCGACGACCGGATGCTCCAGTTCGCCCCCCTGCACTTCGACGCCAGCGTCGAGGAGATCTTCCTGACCCTCACCGCCGGCGGCACACTCGTGCTGCGCGACGACGACATGCTCGACGTACCGGCGCTGCTGGCCGGTTGTGTCCGCCACGGGATCACCGTGCTGGACCTGCCGACGGCGTACTGGCACGAGCTGGCGTACGCGCTCGCCACCGGGGTCGCCGAACTGCCCCCGACCCTGCGGACCGTGATCATCGGTGGTGAGGCGGCGCTACCCGAGCGGGTGGCCCGCTGGCGGCAGGCCGTCGGCGACCGGGTACGGCTGCTCAACACGTACGGGCCGACCGAGGCGACCGTGGTCGCGACGGTGGCCGACCTGTCCGGGCACGACGACGCCGACGAGGTTCCGATCGGGCTGCCCCTGCCCGGGGTGCGGGCCGCCGTCGTGGACGGTGAGCTGTGGCTGCTCGGCGGCGCGCTCGCTGACGGTTATCTGGGTCGCCCGGAACTGACCGCTGACCGGTTCACCACCCTCGGCGGGCAGCCCGCCTACCGCACGGGTGACCGGGTCCGGGTCCGGGACGACGGTCAACTGGACTACCTGGGCCGCCTCGACGACGAAGTCAAGATCAACGGGCACCGGATCGATCCGGCGGCCGTCGAGTCGGTCCTGCTCGGCCTCGACGGGGTGCGCGAATGCGCCGTCGTCGCCCAGGACCTCGGCAACGGCATGAAGCGCCTGGTGGCGTACGTGGCCGGCACGGTCAGCGCGGACGAGGTCCGCGGCTATCTCGCGCAGCGGCTGCCCGCCGCTGCGGTGCCCGGCGTGGTCCGGCTCGTGGGTGCCCTGCCCCGCAGCAGCACCGGCAAGATCGACCGGGGCACGCTGCGGGCCACTCCGGCGTCCGGGCCGGGTGGCCCCACCGCCGCCGAGCCGTACGCCGGCTCGGGGTCGGCCGAGTACCTGCCCGAGCCCGGCGAGGAACTCATCCCGCTGTCCTACTCCCAACACCGGCTGTGGTTCCTCCACGCCATGGAGGGCCCGACCGCGACCTACAACATGCCGCTGGTGATCGAACTGGACGGGGTGCCGGACCAGCAGGCACTGGCCGCTGCGCTGACCGACCTGGTGACCCGGCACGAGGTGCTGCGCACCGTGTACCCCTCGGTCGACGGCACACCCGTCCAGCGGATCCTCGACGACCCCGACCCCCGGCTGCTGGTCGTGCAGGACTGCCATGGCGACGACGTCGACACCCGGTTGGCCGAGTTCGTCGACGGCACCTTCGACATCGCGACGCAGCCGCCACTGCGGTCCCTGCTGCTCGTCGACACGCCGCAGCGCTCGGTGCTGGTGGTGCTGGTGCACCACATCGCCACCGACGGCTGGTCACTGGCCCCGATGCTGCGCGACCTGGAGATCGCCTACCGGGCCCGCCTGGCCGGAACGGAACCGGACTTCGAGCCGCTGCCCGTCCAGTACGCCGACTACGCCCTCTGGCAGCGGGAACTGCTCGGCGACGCCGACCAGCCGGAGAGCCTGATGGCGCGGCACCTGTCCTGGTGGCGCGAAACCCTCGCCGACCTGCCGGCCGTGCTCGATCTGCCACTGGACCGGCCCCGCCCGGTCGAGTTCGGCCACCGGGGCGCCTCGCTGTGCGCGGTCCTCGACGCCGACACCCACCAGCGCCTGCGCAACCTCGGCAACACCCACCAGGCCAGCGCGTTCATGCTCTTCCACGCCGCGCTCGCGGCCACCCTCACCCGGCTCGGCGTCGGCCCTGACGTGCCGGTCGGTACCCCCGTCGCCGGACGCGGCGACGAGGCGCTGCACGACCTCATCGGCTTCTTCGTCAACACCGCCGTGCTGCGCACCGACCTCTCCGACGACCCCAGCTTCGCCGACCTGGTCGTCCGGGTACGCGACAACGATCTCGCCGCGTACGCGCACGCCGAGGTCCCGTTCGACCTGCTGGTGGAGCGACTCAACCCGGTCCGGTCGCTGGCGCACCATCCGTTCTTCCAGGTGATGCTGACCGTCAACACGTCCACCCCGGACCAGCTGCGGATCCTCGACCTCGACGGCCGGATCGCCCCGGCCGGCCTCGACACCGCCAAGTTCGACCTCAGCTTCTCCTGCATCGCCACCGCCGACGACGCCGAGGTCGAAATCTGGCTCCAGTACGACGTGGACCTGTTCGACGCCGACACCGCGGCCCTGATGCTGGAGACGTACCTGCGGCTGCTGCGGGCCGCCACCACCGACCCGAGCACCCCGGTCAGCACCCTCGACGTGCTCACCGACGCCGAGCAGGCGGGCCTGGACGAGCGGCGCCGCGCCGCCCGTACCCGCCCGGTCGGGGTCCCCGCATTCGTCGGCGGGCACGACGGCTCTCCCCGTACCCCGGTCCTGTGTGACCTGTTCGCCGAGGTGCTGAGCCTGACCACGGTGGCCCCGGGCGACGATTTCTTCGCCCTCGGTGGACACTCCATGCTCGCGATCCGGCTGGTCAACCGGATCCGGTCGGTACTCGACGTCGAGGTCGGCATCCGCGACATCTTCCTCGCCCCCTCCCCTGCCGCGCTGGGTCACCGGCTCGGCGAGCTGACCGCTCGGGAGCGGCTCGCGCTGGTGGCCGCGGCGCCGACGGAGCGGTTGCCGTTGTCGTACGCGCAGCACCGGCTGTGGTTCATCAACGAGCTCAACGGCCCCAGCGCCATCTACAACATCCCCGTCGCGATCCAACTCGACAACGACCTCGACGCGGAGGTTCTGGCCGCCGCCCTGGCCGACGTCATCCACCGCCAGGAGGCGCTGCGTACCGTTTTCCGCACCGTCGACGGCGAGCCCTACCAGGTCGTCCTCGACAACCCCGCTTCAGGGCTGACCGTCCTCGACCTCACCGCCGATGAGGTACCCGCAGCCGTCGAAGCCGCCGTCGGACATGTCTTCGACCTGAGTGCCGACCCGATGCTGAAGACCTGGCTGCTGCGCCCCGCCGACGCCGCCCAGGTGTTGGTCGTGGTCCTGCACCACATCGCCGGGGACGGCTCCTCCATGGCTCCCCTGCTGCGTGACATCACCACCGCCTACCAGGCCCGCCTGGTAGGCCGCACGCCCGACTGGACCCCACTGCCGGTCACCTACACCGACTACACCCTCTGGCAACGCGACCTCCTCGGCGACGCCGACGACCCCGACAGCCTGCTGAATCGGCAGTTGACCTTCTGGCGGGAGACGTTGACCGGGGCCCCTCAGGTCATCGACCTGCCCGCCGACCGGCCCCGCCCGGCCCGGGCGAGCCACCGCGGGGGTGCGGTGCCGTTCCGGCTCGACGCGGACCTGCACCGGGCGGTGCTGCGACTCGTCAATGGCAGTGGCACGACCATCTTCATGGTGTTGCAGGCCGCGTTCGCCGCCCTACTGTCCCGAATGGGCTCCGGCACCGACATCCCCATCGGCACCGTCGTCGCCGGACGCACCGACGAAGCCCTCGACAACCTCGTCGGCTTCTTCGTCAACACCCTCGTCCTACGCACCAACCTCACCGACAACCCCACCTTCACCGAACTACTCACCCGCGTCCGCGACACCGACCTCGCCGCCTACGACAACCAGGACCTCCCCTTCGAACGCCTCGTCGAAGAACTCAACCCCACCCGCACCACCGCACACCACCCCCTGTTCCAGATCATGCTGATGGTCGGCAACACCGCCCAGCCCGATCCCGACGGATCGCCCTTCGCCGGTACGGAGATCCCCTTCGACATCGGCACCGTCAAGTTCGACCTGACCCTCTCCATCCGCGAACAGGTGGACACCAGCGGCGCCCCCGCCGGACTGAACGGCTCCCTCGAGTACGCCACCGACCTGTTCGACGAGCACACCGCCGCGATGCTGGCCGACCGGTTCGCCCGGCTACTGACCGCCGCCGTGGCCGACCCGCGCCGACGCGTCAGCGAGTTCGACCTGCTCAGCGACGAGGAGCGTGATCAGCTCCTCGTCGCCTACAACGACACCACCGTCCCGCCCACCCGGGGATGCGTCCACGACGCCTTCCAGGAACAGGCCCGGCGCACCCCCGACCACACCGCCGTCACCTTCGGCGAACAACAACTCACCTACGCCGACGTGAACCGACGCGCCAACAGGCTGGCCCACCGACTCGTCGCGGCCGGCGTCGCACCACAGTCCACCGTCGGCGTCCTCATGCACCGTGGCGCCGACCTCGTCATCGCCAGCCTCGCCGTACTCAAGTGCGGAGCCGCCTACGTACCGGTCGGCACCACCCTGCCACCAGCCCGCGTACGCACCATCATGACCGACGCGAACGCCCCCGTACTCCTGGTCGACAGCCACGCCAGCACCAACCCCGCCTTGGCCGAAGAGCACACACACGGCACCGTCATCGTCCCTTTCGACAGCCCCACTGATGATCAGACGGGCAGTCGCGATGACGACCTGAACCTGCCGTTGGACGACCAGTCCCTGATGTACGTCATGTTCACCTCCGGCTCCACCGGTCGACCCAAGGGCGTGGGTGTCACCCACCACAACGTTCGCGAACTCGTCAACGACCGCTGCTGGAACGCGGCACACCATCGGCGGATGCTTGTGCACTCCAACTACGGCTTCGACTCCTCCATCTACGAGATGTGGGTGCCGCTGTTGCTCGGCGGCGAACTCGTCATCGCGGCCGGGGAAGGCGCCGACCTGGCGGAGATCGCGCGCACCATCACCCGGTACGACGTCACCGCCGCCTACTTCACCATGGGCCTGTTCCACATCATGGCCGACGAGGGGCTGGACACCCTGGCCCGGTTGAAGGAGGTCTGGACCGGAGGTGACGTGGCCTCCCCCGCCGCCGTCGCGCGGGTGCTGGAACACTGCCCGGACACGGTGCTGGTGCACAGCTACGGCCCGACCGAGGTCACCTTCGCCTCCCACCAGCAGCGGTTCGACACCGACCGGGGCGAGTTCGGCGGGGTCCACCTGGGCCGGCCGCTGGACAACAACCGCACGTACGTGCTCGACGAGCGGCTGCGCCCGGTGCCCCTGGGCGGCACCGGCGAGCTGTACCTGGCCGGCGAGCAGGTCGCCCGCGGCTACCTCGGCCGGCCGGGACTGACCGCCGAACGCTTCGTCGCCGACCCGTTCGACCCGGCCGGCGGCCGGATGTACCGCACGGGTGACCTCGTCGCCTGGAACGGCCGGGGCGAGCTGCGCTTCGTCGGCCGCGCGGACGGACAGGTCAAACTCCGCGGCTTCCGCATCGAACTCGCCGAGATCGAGGCCACCATCGCCGCGGACCCGGCCATCGGTCAGGTCGCCGTGATCGTCCGCGAGGACCGGCCCGGCGACAAGCGGCTCGTCGCGTACATCGCGCCCGCTCACGGGGTAGCCGCCCGGACCGACGCCGGCTGGGAGGCGGCCGTACGGCAACGAACCGCACGGACCCTGCCCGACTACATGGTCCCCTCGGCGGTGGTGGTCCTCGATCAGCTACCGGTCACCGTCAACGGCAAACTCGACCGCCGCGCCCTGCCCGCCCCCCAGCAGCAGCAGCGCGTCGGCCGTGCCGCCCGCACCCCGAACGAGGAGCTCATGTGCGACCTCTTCGCCGAGGTCCTCGGAGTTTCCACGGTCGGCATCGACGACGGCTTCTTCACTCTCGGCGGACACTCCCTGCTGGCCACCAAACTGGTGAACCGGATCCGGGCGGTCTTCGCAGCGGAGATCGGTGTCCGGGACGTCTTCGGAACGCCGACCCCGCTGGGGCTTCTCGACCGGATCCGTGAGCTGGCCGGTACGCCCGTGCGGCCTGCGCTGGTGGCGTCCGCACCGGATGGCCCGGTGCCGTTGTCCTACGCGCAGCGCCGTCTCTGGTTCCTCGGGGAACTCGACGGCCCGAGTGCGATCTACAACATCCCCGTCGCCATCCGACTGGACCAGGCAATCGACCCGGACGTCCTGGCGGCGGCCCTCGCCGACGTCGTCGAACGGCAGGAGGTGCTGCGCACCGTCTACCAGGTCACCGACGGCGAGCCCCATCAGGTCGTTCTCGACGGGGTACGCCCCGAGGTGACCGTGCGGGACCTGACCCCCGACGAGGTGCCGGCGGCGGTGGATGCGGCGGCCGGCCACGTCTTCGACCTGGCCACGCAGATCCCCGTACGGGTCTGGCTGCTGCGCCCGGCCGGTGCGCCCCAGGTGTTGGTGGTGGTCCTGCACCACATCGCCGGTGACGGCATGTCGATGGCACCGCTGCTGCGGGACCTGTCGACGGCGTACGCAGCGCGGACCGTGGGACAGCAACCGCAGTGGGCGCCCCTGCCGGCACGGTACGTCGACTACACCCTCTGGCAGCGGAATCTGCTCGGCGCGGCCGACGACCCGGACAGCCTCCTGGCCCGGCAGCTCGACTTCTGGCGGCACACCCTGGCCGGCGCACCGCAGGTGCTGGAGCTGCCCGCCGACCGGCCCCGCCCGGCGCGGGCCAGTCACCAGGGCGACGGCGTCCCGTTCACTGTGGACCCGGCTACCCATGCCGCGCTGCGTCAGGTGGCCCGTGCCGCCGGCACGTCGATGTTCATGGTGATGCAGGCCGCCTTCGCGGTGCTGCTGTCCCGGATGGGCTCCGGCACCGACATCCCCATCGGCACTGTGGTGGCGGGTCGGGACGACGAGGCCCTCGACGACCTGGTCGGGTTCTTCGTCAACACCCTCGTGCTGCGGACCGATGTCTCCGGTGCCCCCACCTTCACCGAACTGCTGGCCCGGGTTCGGGAGACCGACCTGGCCGCATACGAGCACCAGGACATTCCCTTCGAGCGTCTCGTCGAGGAGCTCAACCCGGCCCGCACCACCGCGCATCACCCGCTGTTCCAGGTGATGCTGATGGTCCGGAACGCCGTCGGGGCCGATTCCGACGGATCCCCGTTCGCCGGCACCGAGGTCGGGTTCGAGGTGGGCACCGTCAAGTTCGACCTGACCCTCTCCGTCGCCGAACGGCAGGACCCCACCGGCGGCCCCGACGGGATGGACGGCATCCTCGAGTACGCCTCCGACCTCTTCGACACCGAGACGGTCCACGACCTCTGCGCCACCTTCATCCGGCTGCTCGGCGCATTCGCCACCGAACCCGACGCCCCCGTCGGGCGGCACGACCTGCTCACCGCCGACCAGCGTCACACCCTGCTGAGCGCCTTCAACGACACCGGGGTTTCCGCACCGGACCTGCGGGTCACCGAGGTGTTCGCCCACCAGGTCGCCGCCGGCCCGGACCGGATCGCGCTTATCGACGGCGACACCCGGATGACGTACGCCGAACTCGACATCGCCGCCGACCGGCTCGCCCGGCATCTCGTGACGGTCGGCGTACGGCGCGGGGACATCGTGGGTGTGCTGCTGGAGCGTGGCCTGCCGATGGCCGTCGCCGTCCTCGCCACGCTGCGCGCCGGTGCCGCGTACGCCCTGCTCGATCCGGAATTTCCGGACGCCCGGCTGACCGCCCTGGCCGACGACGCCGCACCGGCCGCGCTGGTCACCGCGAACGACCTGGCCGGTCGGCTCGGCACCGCGCGTCCCGCAGTCACCGTGCTGGTCGACGAGGCGGGCGCCGTCCCCGGTGTGCCACCTGCGGATGAGCCCGCGCTACCTGCCGGCGACCCCGCAGACCCGGCCTGCATCATGTTCACCTCCGGCTCCACCGGAACGCCCAAGGGGGCGCTCGCGTCCCACCGGGCCATCGTCGGAACCCTCACCGGCCAGGACTTCGTCGACTTCGGACCGGATCAGGTGTGGTTGCAGAGCGCGCCGGTCTCCTGGGACGCGTTCGCGCTCGACTTCTGGGGCCCGCTGCTGCACGGCGCCAGCTGCGTGCTGCACCCCGGCCAGCGGCCGGAGCCGGCCCGGATCGCCGAACTGGTCGCCCGCCACGGGATCACCACCATGTGGCTGTCGGCCGGGCTGTTCAACGTCATGCTCGACGAGTACCCCGACACGCTCGCCGCCGTCGGGCAGGTGATGACCGGTGGTGAGGCGCCCTCGGTGGAGCACCTGGCCCGGGCCCGCCGCCTGCTGCCCCGACAGCGCCTGATCCACGCTTACGGGCCGGTGGAGAGCATGATCTTCACCAACTGCCACCAGGTCCAGGCACCGCCTGACCATGCGCCGGTCCTGGTCGGTGCGCCACTTGTCAACCGCGCCTGCTACATCCTCGACGATGAGCTGCGGCCGGTCCCGGTCGGCGTCACCGGCGAGATCTATGTCGCCGGTACCGGGCTGGCCGACGGGTACCTGCGCCAGACCGCGCTGACCGCCGAGCGCTTCGTCGCCAACCCGTTCGATCCGGCCGGCGCCCGGATGTACCGCACCGGCGACCTGGCCCGCTGGACCCGCGATGGCGCGGTGGCGATCGTCGGACGGGCCGACGACCAGGTCAAGATCCGGGGATTCCGCATCGAGCCCGGTGAGATCGCGGCGGTGCTCGCCCGACAGCCTGGCGTCGGCGGGGTGGCCGTGATCGTCCGTGAGGACCGGCCCGGCGACAAACGGCTCGTGGCGTACCTGACGCCCGCTGCGGAGGGGTCGGAGCTGGACGAGGGCGAGCTGCGCCGCGCCGCCGCCGAGACACTCCCCGCCCATCTGGTGCCGGCCGCCTTCGTGGTGCTGGAGCGGCTGCCGTTGGCCGCCAACGGCAAACTCGACCGTCGCGCCCTGCCCGCACCGCAATACGGCCGGAGCACCGGACGTGCCCCCCGTACTCCCAACGAGCACCTCATGTGCGACCTGTTCGCCGAGGCACTGGTAGTCCCCGCAGTCGGCGTCGACGACGGCTTCTTCGACCTCGGCGGACACTCACTGCTCGCCACCAAACTGGTGAACCGGATCCGGGTGGTCTTCCGCACCGAGATCGGGGTGCGGGACGTGTTCGGAGCTCCGACCCCGGCCGGACTGCTGCACCGCATCCGGGAGTTGGCCGGCACGCCCGTACGGCCCGCGCTGGTGGCAACCGAGTCGACCGGTCCGGTGCCGCTGTCGTACGCCCAGCACCGGCTCTGGTTCATCAACGAACTCAACGGCCCCAGCGCTGTCTACAACATCCCCGTCGCACTCCAACTGGACCACGACCTTGACGCGGACGTCCTGGCCGCCGCCCTGACCGACGTCCTGCACCGCCAGGACGCCTTGCGTACGGTCTTCCGCACCATCGACGGCGAACCCCACCAGGTCATCCTCGATGACCCCGGACCAGGACTGACCGTTCGGGACCTCACCCCCGACCAGCTACCCGCGGCCGTCGAGGCCGCTGTCGGACACGTCTTCGACCTCAGCACCGATCCGATGCTGAAGACCTGGCTCTTCCGACCCGCCGGCGCTCCCCAGGTGCTGGTCGTCGTCCTCCACCACATCGCCGGCGACGGCGCCTCCATGGCGCCCCTGCTGCGCGACCTCACCATCGCCTACCAGGCCCGCACCGCCGGCCACGCACCCGACTGGACTCCGCTGCCGGTCAGCTACACCGACTACACCCGCTGGCAACGCGATCTCCTCGGCGACGGGAACGCCCCCGACAGCCTGCTCGCCGGGCAACTCGACTACTGGCGCACCACCCTCGCCGACGCGCCGCAGGTACTGGACCTCCCGGCCGACCGGCCGAGGCCGGCCCGCGCCAGCCACCGTGGCGACGCCGTCCGGTTCACCCTGGACGCGGCCGGCCATGCGGCGCTGCTGCGGGTGGCCCGCACCACCGGTACGTCGGTGTTCATGGTGTTGCAGGCCGCGTTCGCCGCCCTGCTGTCCCGAATGGGCTCCGGCACCGACATCCCCATCGGCACCGTCGTCGCCGGACGCACCGACGAAGCCCTCGACAACCTCGTCGGATTCTTCGTCAACACCCTCGTCCTACGCACCAACCTCACCGACAACCCCACCTTCACCGAACTACTCACCCGCGTCCGCGACACCGACCTCGCCGCCTACGACAACCAGGACCTCCCCTTCGAACGCCTCGTCGAAGAACTCAACCCCACCCGCACCACCGCACACCACCCCCTGTTCCAGATCATGCTGATGGTCAACAACACCGCTCCGACCGACACCACGGGTTCACCCTTCGCCGGCAGCGACATCCCGTTGGCCATCGGTACCGTCAAGTTCGACCTGACCCTGTCCGTCGGTGAGCTGGCCGACGCCACCGGCGCACCCGCCGGACTCGACGGCGCCCTCGAATACGCCACCGACCTGTTCGACGAGCACACCGCCGCACTCCTCGCCGGACGACTCACCCGACTGCTGCACTCGGCCGTCGCCGACCCGCAACAGCGCGTCGGTGAACTGGACCTCCTCAGCGCTGAGGAACGCCACCAACTCCTCATCGCCTACAACGACACCACCGTCCCCGCCACCCGAGGCTGCGTCCACGAAGCCTTCCAGGAGCAGGCCCGGCGCACCCCCGACCACATCGCCGTCACCTTCGGCGAGCAGCGGATCAGCTACGCCGAGCTGAACCGACGCGCCAACCTGCTGGCCCACCGTCTGATCGCGGCCGGCGTCACACCCCAGTCCACCGTCGGTGTCCTGATGCACCGGGGTGCGGACCTGATCGCGGCCAGCCTGGCGGTCCTCAAGTGCGGTGCGGCGTACGTGCCGGTCGGGACCACCCTCCCACCGGCCCGGGTACGCACGATCATGACGGACTCGGCGGCTCCGGTGCTGCTGGTCGACCGGCACGCCGAGACCAACCCGGCCCTGGACGCGGAGCGGGAGCACGGCACCGTGATCGTGCCCTTCGACGGCCCGACCGGTGGCCGCGACGACGACCCGAACCTGCCCCTGGACGACCGCTCCCTGATGTACGTCATGTTCACCTCCGGCTCCACCGGCCGGCCCAAGGGGGTCGGAGTCACCCACCACAACGTCCGCGAACTCGCCGCCGACCGGTGCTGGAACGCCGCCCACCACCGCCGGATGCTCGTCCACTCGAATTACGGCTTCGACTCCTCCACCTACGAGATGTGGGTACCACTACTCCTCGGCGGCGAACTCGTCATCGCCTCCGGAGAAGGCGCCGACCTGGCAGAACTAGCCGACACCATCACCCGGCACCAGATCACCGCCGCCTACTTCACCATGGGCCTGTTCCACATCATGGCCGACGAAGGACTCGACACCCTGGCCCGACTCGAAGAGGTCTGGACCGGCGGCGACACCGCCTCACCAGCCGCCATGCAGCGAGTCCTCGACCACTGCCCCAACACCGTCGTCGTCCACAGCTACGGCCCCACCGAAGTCACCTTCGCCTCACACCACCAGCGCTTCGACACCAACCGCAGTGAATTCCCCGGCATCCACCTGGGCCGTCCCCTCGACAACAACCGCACCTACGTCCTGGACGAACACCTCAACCCCGTACCCCCCGGCGCCACCGGCGAGCTCTATCTCGCCGGCGACCAGGTCGCCCGCGGCTACCTCGGACGGCCGGGGCTGACCGCCGAGCGCTTTGTCGCCGACCCGTACGACCCCAACGGCGCTCGCATGTACCGCACCGGCGATCTCGTCGCCTGGACCAGCCAGGGACGACTCCGCTTCATCGGTCGAGCCGACGGTCAGGTCAAGATCCGGGGCTTCCGCATCGAACCGGCCGAGATCGAAGCCACCATCGGCGAGGACCCCGGCATCGGGCAGGTCGCCGTCATCGTCCGCGAGGACCGGCCAGGCGACAAGCGACTCGTCGCCTACGTCGTCCCCACCCAGGCGGCCGCCCCACGCGACTGGGAGGCGACCGTACGTCAGCTCACCGCCCGCACGTTGCCCGACTTCATGGTGCCGAACGCGGTGGTGGTACTCGACCAACTCCCCGTCACCGCCAACGGCAAACTCGACCGGCGTGCCCTGCCCGCCCCCCAGCAGGGACAACGCAGCGGACGAGCCCCCCGGACCCCCGACGAACACCTGATGTGCGGCCTGTTCGCCGAAACCCTCGACGTCGCAGCGGTCAGCGTCGACGACAACTTCTTCGAACTCGGCGGACACTCACTGCTCGCCACCAAGCTGGTCAGCCGGATCCGCGACACATTGGGCCTCGACATCCGGGTCCGCGACCTGTTCGACCGGCCGACCGTCGCCGGGCTGCTCGACGGCACGCGGCGCGGGGAAGCCTCCGAGGTCCTGGTGCCGCTGCAACCGTCCGGTGGACACCGCCCGCTGTTCTGTGTCCACCCCGGCGCCGGCATGAGCTGGTCGTACGCCGGACTCGCCCGGCACCTCGGCCCGGAGCAGCCGATCTACGGCCTGCAGACCCGGGCGCTGAGCCTGCCCGGCTACCGGGCCGCAGGAGTACCCGAGTTGGCCGAGGAGTACCTGGCGGAGATCCGTCGGGTGCAACCGCACGGCCCGTACCGGCTGCTCGGCTGGTCCTTCGGCGGGGTCGTCGCACACGCGATGGCCACTGCGCTGCAACAGACCGGCGAAGAGGTCGAACTGCTGGCCATGATGGACGCCTACCCGGTGTCCGTCGAGGAGGCGGCCCGGCCGCGCACCGAGCGCGAGACCATGCTGATGCTGCTCGGCGACGACGACGGAGAGACCGGTGAGCTGCCGGACGGGCTCCTCGACCGGTACGACCCGGCGGCGGTGGTCGAGGTCCTGCGCCGTCGCGACCCGGTGCTCGCCGGTTTCACCCCCGGCGAGGTCCACGCCCTGGTCCGGGCCGCAGTCAATCACGCCGACATCATGGCCGCGTACCGGCCCGGGGTGGTCGCCGGTGACCTGCTGTTCTTCTCCGCCGGCCGGGCCGGCGTGGCCGACGGCCCGGCACCGAAACTGTGGGAAGAGCACTTCAGCGGCGTCATCGAGTGGCACGACGTGGCCACCACTCATCTTCGGATGACCGAACGGGAACCACTCGCGGAAATCGGCGAGAAGCTCGCCGCAAGACTTGCCGAATTGGCATAAGAGAACTCCGGAAACCTTCTAGAAGGGAAATGACATGGCGAATCCGTTCGACGACGAGAACGGCACGTTCCTGGTGCTGGTGAACGCCGAGGCCCAGCACAGCCTCTGGCCGGTCTTCGCCGCCGTACCCGGCGGCTGGCAGACGGCCTTCGGGCCGGCCGGCCGGGCGGAGTGCCTGGCGTACGTGGAGAGCTCCTGGACCGACATCCGACCGCGGAGCCTGGTGGCCCAGTACGCGTAAGGAAACGCCAGGTCAGATCACCTCCAGCGGCCCCTGCTCACCTCGTGAGCAGGGGCCGCTCAGTCGTGTCCACACGCCGGTCACTGCCGCTTCGACTGCCCACCTTTCTGCCCGTCCAACTACCGTCTGCCGCCACCGGGCACTCCTATATTCGACGTGTGGGAAATAGCGCGACCGAATGGGTCGACCGCGAGCCGGCGCAAATCTCCGGTGCGTGATTCGCACACTTCGACACGTCTGCTGTCGGCGCTGCCGGCCGTCGTAACCAGGTACGAGCAAAGACCCCGGGAGGCGAGATGTACCAGGCAGAGCAAACGGTGGCGGTGAGAAAAGCCGCCGCCTATCCCGGTCTCCTCGGCGAGCACCTGATCGCCGAGAAGACCAGGGCCGCCATGGCGGTCCAGCAGGAGGCGTTGTACGCCGCGCGGGAGTTTCTGCGTGGTCAGGGCTTCACCGAGCTGCTGCCCCCGCTGATCGGGCCGGTCACCGACCCGGGCGCCCGGGGCGCCAAGGCCCTCGACGTCGACTTCTACGGCCACACGTACAAGATCATGACGAGCGCGATCCTCTACAAGCAGGCGTCGCTGCGCGGTTTCCCGAAGCTGTTCTACATCGCCCCGAACATCCGGGTCGAACCGCCGGAGACCGTGGACACCGGCCGGCACCTGGTGGAGTTCCACCAGATCGACGTGGAGATCGCCGGTGGTACCCGCGAGGACGCGATGGACACCGCCGCCGGGCTGCTCACCCACGTCGTCGCGCACGTGTTCGACACCGTGCCGGACGTGCTGCGGCAGTTGGGCCGTGACCCGCTCGACTTCGCCGAACTGTTGACCGGCAAGTTCGACAGCTGCACCCACACCGAGGCGGTCCAGCGGCTGCGCGACCAGGGTCACCCGCAGAGCCCGGACGCCGAGATCAACTGGGCGGGTGAGGAGATCCTGTCCCGGGAGGCCGACCGGCCCTTCTTCATCACCGACTACCCCAAGGGATCGCGGGGCTTCTACGACCGGGAGAACCCCCAGGACCCGGGCGTGCTGCGCAACTTCGACCTGATCGCCCACGGCGGTTTCGGGGAGCTGGTCAGCGGCAGCGAGCGGGAGGCGGACTACGCCACCCTGGTGACCCGGATGCGGGAGAGCGGCGAGAACCCGGCCAAGTACGACTGGTACCTGCGGCTGATGCGGGAGGGCCTGCCATCCAGCGCCGGCTTCGGCATGGGCTTGCAGCGCCTGGTCCGGTTCCTGACCGGCCTGGACGCGCTCTGGCAGGTCAGCGCGTACCCGAAGCTTCCCGGCGTGGTCTCGCCGTGAGCGCTGAGGGTGCAACGCAGCGGGGCGGGGTCTACGCGCCGGGGCTGCCCGAGGGGCTGATCCGGCAGCGGGCCCGCGAGGGCGTGGCCGCGGTGTTCCCGCCCGTCGACACGTACGGCCGACAGTTGCACGGCGCCGGCGACGAGGAATCGCCCGGCCCCGCCTCCGTCTCCGACGACCTGGACCAGGCCCGCCTGGTGCCGCCGGTGTTCATGCCCCGGCGGTTGGAGAAGCTGATCGATCTGGGCCGGGAGCCGCTGCACGACGACGTGGACCTGGACACCGTCATCGGCGGCTTCCGGTCACCGCTGCCGGTGTACGTCTCGGCGTTCGGCTCGACCCGGGTCGCCTCCGGTGACGCGGGGATCGCGGCCAGCCGGCAGGCCGGCCGGCTCGGCATCCCGATGGTGATCGGCGAGAACATGGTGCCGGTCGGCGGGTACCGGCGGGCCGAGGCCGCGCAGTCGCCGATCCTGGCCCGGCTGCGCGCCTACGCGCAGGAGTGCCCGCCCGGCGTCGGTGGGGTGGTCGTGCAGCAGAGCACCGAGGACGCCGACTCCGAGGTGTGGAACCTCGTCTACAGCGACACGTCGGTGCGCGAGCTGCGCGACTCGGGCCGGTTGGGCTTCGAACTCAAGACCGGTCAGGGTGCGAAGCCGGGACTGGGTGGGATGACCGCGGTGGACGCCGAGGAAGCCGCCCGGCTGGCCGGTCAGTTCGCCGTCCGGGACGTCCTCGGTCCAGATCGGTGGCTGCGCTGCGCCACCCCCGGCACCTTCACCGAGGAGATCCTGCGCCAGCAGGTCCGGTTCATGCGCAACAACTTCCCGCGGGCCCGGGTGTGGGTGAAGTTCCACCCCGGACGTGACGTCGCGCAGGCCGCGACGACCGCCTGGCAGGCCGGTAGTGACGCGGTGACAGTCGACGGCGCGCAGGGCGGCACGGGGTGGGCGCCTCGGGCGTTCCTCGACCAGGTCGGACTGCCGCTGGGCGAGTGCCTGCGCCGTATCGGCCACCCCCAGGGCTGTCTGCTGGCCACCGGCCGGATCTGGGAGGGCGGCCGGGCGGTCCGCGCGCTGGCGCTGGGCGCCACCGCCGTCGGGCTGGGTCGCGCCGCGCTGCTCGCCGTCGACGAGGACCCCGAGAACGGGCTCATCCGCCTGGTCGAGGCCCTGGCGCTGGAGGCCCGGCTGCTGGTCAGCGCGGTCGGCAAGTATCGCGCCGACGCCCTGACGGCAGAGGACCTGTGGTGGCCGACAGCCGCCCCGACGGCCGCGTGGCCGGCGCGTACCGCACCGATCGGCAGTGCGGCATGACCGCGCTGTTGGACGTCGGATGCCACCTGCCGGCACGCAGCGTGGACATCGGTGACATCTGCGTCGACGCCGACCCGAAACGCTTGTGGACCTACCGGCGCCTGTTCGGGCTGAAGAAGGTGCTCCGCGACCCCGGGCAGGACCTGCGACCGCTGCTGGTCGCGGCGGTCGATTCGCTGACGGAGCTGCGCGGCAACGAACACCGGGTCCGCTACGTGGTGCTGGGCCGGACCATCGTGCCGGCGGTCCGGGCCGGGGAGACCCTGCTGGAGGATGTCTGCGTCACGCTGGGCCTACCGAACGCGGTCGCGTTCACCCTGACCCAGCACGCCTGCGCCGCGGGTCTGCTCGCCGTGGATCTCGCCGGACAGCTACTCGCCGCAGACGGCGATCCGGACGCCCTGGCCCTGGTGCTCACCGGCGAGAAGGCCTTCGCCCCGATCCTGGAGACCATCCCGGAGAGCACCGTGATGGGCGAGGCCACCGCCGCCTGCCTGGTCACCGCGAACGGTGAACGGGACCGGCTGCTCGGCGTCGCCACCCGCACCCTGGGCCAGTTCGCCGAGTCGGTCCCACCGCAGCCCCTGCACCCGGACTTCGTCAAGGACCACAACGAGGTGCTGGCCGAGGTGATCCGCCAGGCGTGCCGCAACGCCGGGGTCGACATCGACGACCTGGCACTGCTGCTGCCCCACAACGTCAACATGTTGTCCTGGTCGTGGACCTGCCGCCTGCTGGACGTGCCGCTGGAACGGGTCTACCTGGACAACATCGCGGTCACCGGGCACTGCTTCGGTGCCGATCCATTCGTCAACTACGTCCATGCCCGCGCGGCTGACCGGCTGCGCCCGGGCGATCTGTACCTGATGGCCGCCGTCGGGCTCGGCGCGACGTTCACCGCCGCCGTACTGCGGCACTGAGCCGTCGACCCGCCGGCAGAAAGGGAAACAGCCGATGTCACCTCCGGATCCGACGTTCCTCGAGGGTGTCAAGAGTGCCTGCACCGGAGCCACCGGCACTCCGTTCGTCCTGCTGGGCAACTTCGAGGTCGAGGACGAGTGGGCCCGCGACGAGGTGGGGCTGCCGGTCTTCGGCGGTCGGGCGTCCACGGCGATCGTCAATCGGATGGACGAGTTCGCCGTCCTCCTGGCCGGCCCTGGCGATCACGTCGTGTTGAAGTCCGCCCCCGACCCCGACTACCTGGACTACCTGGAGGGGCTGGGCATCGAGCTTCCCGGGATCCTGCTCACCGATGCGTACGACCCGGCGGCCACGGTCAGCGAGGACGCGTTGCGCTCGCCCCGGTTGTTGGCCGCGCTGCGGTCGTTGGCCGGGCAGGGGGCGTACCTGCTGCCGCACGGCATGTCGGCGTTGGAGCAGCAGTTGTGCGAGCTGACCGGGCTTGCCCCGGCACTGCCGGCGGTGTCGGTGGTCAAGGCGGTCAACAGCAAGATCTACAGCCGCCGTGTGGCGACCGACCTCGGCCTGCCCCAGGCCGTGGGCTGGGAGTGCGAGACCGTGGACGAGTTCGTCGCCGCGGCCGGTGAGGCGGCGCGCGCCGTCGCCGCCGGCCGCCGGGTCGGGGTCAAGGACGCGTACGGGGTCTCCGGCAAGGGCATCATGGTCGTCGATGACACCCGTCGGATGGACCAGCTCGTCCGGATGGTCACCCGACGGGCGGACCGCACCGGCGACCAGCGCGTCGCCCTGGTCATCGAGGAGTGGGCGGACAAGGCGCTCGACCTCAACTACCACTTCACCGTCGCCCGGGACGGCTCGGTCAGGTTCGACTTCGTCAAGGAGGCGTTGACCGAGAACGGAGTCCACAAGGGGCACCGCTTCCCTGCCCGACTCTCCACCGAGCACGCCGCGCAACTCGTCATCGCCGGTGAACGGCTCGGCGCGCGGCTGGCCGCCGACGGCTTCCACGGCGTGGTGGGGGTGGACGCCATCACCACCACCGACGGCGGACTGCTGCCGGTGCTGGAGATCAACGCCCGGAACAACATGTCGACGTACCAGACCGGGCTGCAGGAGCGCTTCATGGGCCCGGACAGCGTCGCTCTGGCCCGCCAGTACGACCTACGGCTGACCGGGCCGGTCACCTTCGCGCGTTTCCGCGACCGCCTCGGTGACCTGCTGTTCGACCGGGACCGGGGCACCGGCCTGGTGGTGAACAACTTCGCCACGGTCAACGCCGCGACCCCCGAACCCGGCGACACCCGCCCGTACGTGGGACGCCTGTACGGGCTGCTGCTGGCCCGTACCCAACAGGAGCTGACCGACCTCGACAACGCCGTTGTCGCGGCTGTCCAGAAGGAGACCGTCCATGTCTGAGTCGACCGCGCTGGGCGGTGTCCCCGTCACCGAACTTGTGGAACGGTTCGGCACACCCCTGTACGTCTACGACGGCGCGACGATCACCGACCGGTACCAGCAACTGCGCGAGCGGTTGCATCCGGCGGTGCGGATGTTCTACTCGCTGAAGGCCAACCCCAACATCAGCGTCTGCGCGCTGCTGCACTCGCTGGGCGCCAGCGCCGAGGTCTCCTCCCTGACCGAACTGGTCACCGCGGAGCGCGCCGGTGTCCCCGCCGAGGACATCATGTTCCTCGGCCCCGGCAAGAGCCGCACCGAGCTCACCGCGTGCCTGAAGGGTGAGGTCACCCTCATCTGCGAGTCGCTCGGCGAACTCGCCCTGATCGACGAGCTGGCCGCGGAGCTGGGCACCACCGCCCGGGTGGTGCTGCGGGTCAACCCGAGCTTCGCGGTCAAGGGCAGCGGTTTGACCATGGGCGGCAAGCCCCGCCAGTTCGGCATCGACGAGGCCGCCCTGCTGGCGGAGTCGGACCTCGCCGGCCGGCACCCGTCGGTGCGGCTGTGCGGCTTCCAGGCGTACCTGGGCACCCGGTTCCTCTCCGAGGCGATGATCGTCGAGAACACCGCGCGGATCCTCGACCTGGCCGAACGGCTCAGCCAACACCTCGCGGTGGACCTGGAGGTCGTCGACGTCGGTGGCGGGCTCGGCGTGGCGTACTTCGCCGGCGAGCAGGACCTCGACGTCGCCGCACTGACCGACCAGCTCAACCCCGTCTTCGCCGCGTTCCACGCCCGCCACCCGCGGACCGTCCTGGTGATGGAACTCGGCCGCTATCTCGTCGGGCACAGCGGCACCTACGCCGTGCAGGTGCGGTACGTGAAGGAGTCGATGGGCGAGCGCTTCGCGGTCGCCGACGGCGGCACGAACCACCACATGGCCGCGGTCGGCATCGGCTCGTTCGTCAAACGCAACTTCCCGATGCGGCTGCTCAACCGGGACAGCACCGCCGAGCCGGTGAAGTGGAACGTCACCGGGCCGCTCTGCACCCCCAACGACACGATCGGCAAGGCCGTCGAGCTTCCCGCCGACGTCCGCCCCGGCGACGTGATCGGGGTGGAGCGTTCCGGCGCGTACGGCCCGACCGCCTCGCCTGTGCACTTCCTCAGCCACGGCTATCCGGCCGAGGTGCTGATCCACGAGGGCGAGCCCCGGCTGGTCCGCACCCGCGACGACGTGGAGAGCATGCTCGCCGCGCAGATCCTGCACGACTTCCGCTGACCCCGGCTCGACTCCGCACCACCTGCACCGCCCTCTTTCCTACCGCGTCATCTCCCCAACCTCACGCCCGAAAGGCAGGCCCGCAATGAACGCCACCACCGTCGAGACCGGCAACGAGCAGATCGTCAGCGTCATCGTCACCGCGCTCGAGGAGGTGCTGCGCCAGGAACTCACCGACGTCACCGTCGAGACCCGACTCTTCGACGACCTGAACCTGGACTCCACCAGCGTCCTCGCCCTGCTGATGACCCTGGAGGACGCCCTGGACACCCAGGTCGACCCGGAGAGCCTGGAACAGGCCCACCTGGAGTCGGTGGGATCGCTGGCCGCCTTCCTCGCCGAGAGCCGCTGACCATGTCGGCCCTGCGACAACCCGACGGACGAGCCGGCCCGACGCTGGAACGCATCGTCACCCGCACGTTCACCCCGCCGCAGATCCCGTGCGATCCGGACGACCGGAGCAACCTGCTGGAACGCATGTCGGCGCTGTACGGCGACTTCACCGACGTGTCCTGGCTGACCGACGGTCCGATGGTCAGCTACCACGACATGGTCCGTACCGTCGTCGCGGAACTCGGCCCGGAACTCGTCGGCGTCGACCTGGCGATCACGGTGGACGCCAGTCCTGACTGCCGGCACCAGAGCTTCCCGGGGCCGGTCCTGTCACACGTCCTGACCGGCGACCCGATCATGCTCGGGGTGTCGGAGCAGGGGGTGGCGGGCCCGTTCACCGCGTTGCGGATCGCCCACCGGTACCTGCGCTCCGGCGCGGCCACCCGAGCCCTGATCCTGATCATGGAGCAGTCGACGTTGCCGCCCGACGACGCGGCGGTCCGGCCGGTGCAGGACGTCGTGGTGGCACTGCTACTCGGAGCAGAGGGCACCATCGGGCTCGGCGTACCGACGGTGATGGTCACCCGTACCGGGGCGGCTGCGGCGATGGAGACCGACGTCGACCTGCTCGTCGCCGGCACCGGCCTGGCCGACCTGCCGGCCGGGGTACCTGTCCGGTGGGCCGAACCGGGGCACCCCTGCGCCGGGGTGTGGCTGGCCCTCGCCGACCTGCTCGACAGCCCGCCGGACGGCGGCCACGTCCTGGTCGCCGATTGTGATCCGGTGCTGCCGTACCGGTGCGCCGTCACCGTCACCCTGCCGGCACAACGCCCCGAGACGCCGTGGCAACCGGCCGGCGTCGTCGCGCCGCCCGCCCTGCGGCACCGTCCCCAGAAGGTGAGGGAACTGGTCCGATGACCATCACCGTCAGCACGCCGGCCACCGCCGCCGACCTGCGGCGGTACCGCACACTCGCGTACACCGCAGGGGCGGTCACGGCACTGGGCGCGCTCCACGCGGACACCAGCCCCGGGGTGGTGCCGGTCGGACCGGGCGGCCACACGTTCCTACCGGCCGCCGTCTACGCCGCCAGCGACCGGTGCGCCACACCGGACGGTCCACGGCCGCAGCCGTACGGGCAGACGGTACTGGACCGGGTCGTCACCAGCGACGGGGAGCTGATCGCCTGGCGGGTGCCGGACGGCGGCCCCGACCCGGACACCGGGGCGGCCTGGACGGCCGGGATCGCCTGGATCCGCCTCGGCCTGACCACCCGGCTGCTCGACCTGGCCGCCGCGCACCTGCGCGGCCGGACCGTCGCCGGGGTCGTCACGCTGAACCTGCCGATGGTCAGGGGGATCCTCGCCGACGCGGCCACCGGCATCGCCGAAGCGCAGGCACTGCTGGACACCCGGGCCGATCTGCACCAGGTACACCGCGCGCTCGACGAGACCGGTCGTAGCTGCCTGCACCTGTTCGGTGCCGCCGGTTTCCTGACCGACGGGCCCGGCAGCCACCTGCGCGTGTCGGAACTGCTCGCCGACACCTACCCGCCCCCGCACGAGGAGGCGCCATGAGCACCGACTTTCTCACCGACCTGCGTGCGCAGGCCCGCGCCCACGCGGACCTGCTGCGCCCCACCGCACTGGATCTCGACCGGAACCCGGATCTCGCGGTCTCGGCACCTGGCTGCGGACTGCCGTGGCGTCGCTTCGCCGGCCTGCCCGCCGAGTACAACCCGGACCCGCTGCGGGTCGACGGTCGGCCCGTCCTGCTGGACACCTGCGTCGAACGGGTCGTCGTCCTGGAGGAGTTGGCCCGGGCCGACGCCGCCGCGGTGCTGGCCCTGCCCGGCCCGTCGATGTCCGCGTCGGTCATCGCCGACCTCGCCGACGACGACCAGCAGCAACGGTACTGGGAGACGGTCGCCACCGAACCCACCTGGACGTTCTTCGCGATGACCGAGCCGGCGCACGGCTCCGACCCGGGCAGCATGCACACCACGCTGCGCCGCCACGGCGACGACTTCCGGCTGCACGGCACGAAGCGGTACGTCGGCAACGGTGTGCGGTCCCGCCTCGGCGTCGTCTTCGCCCGCCGCAACGCCGGTCCACTGGGTGTGGTGGCGGTACTCGTCGACACCGACCTGCCCGGGTTCACCGCCGCACCGCTGTCCACGCTGGGTCTACGCGGCTTGCAGCTCAGCGAGTTGCGGATGGTCGACGTACCGCTCACCGAGGCCGACGTTCTCGGCCGGCAGCGCTCCGCCACCCGGCAGGGCATGTGGGCGGCCACCCGCACCTTCAACCGGTACCGCCCGGTGGTGTCCTGTCTCGCGCTCGGCGTCGCCCAAGCCGCGTACGACCTGGTCGTGACGCAGCGCCGCCGGTACCGGACCGACGAGCGCCACCTGCTCACCGGCTGGGAGCAACGCCTCGCCGGCACCCGCGCCCTGGTGCTGGCCGCCGCCCGCGCCGTGGACGCGGATCCACGCGACGGCACACTCGCGGCCGCGGCGAAGCTGCGTGCCACCCGGCTGGCCGAGGAGATCACCACCACGGCGGTGCGGCTGCTCGGACCGGGGGCCCGTTGGGAGCACCCGATGCTGGACAAGCTCCTGCGCGACGCGCGGGCCTTCGAGTTCATGGAGGGCACCGGCAACATTCAGCGACTCACCCTCGCCGAGGGCTATCTCCAGGGACGGCTGACCGATGTCCGCGCCGGGTAAGCCCGTCTGGGTCGACGTCGGGACGCCGCCGGGCACCGACGTGTGGCACATCGTCCTGGACGTGGAACGCGAGATCGTCGACCCGTTCATCGCGCTGCTCGACGCCGACGAGATGCGGCGCGCGCACCGGCTGCGCGACGAGCAGGCGGCGCACCGCTTCGTGGCGGCGCACGGAGCGGTGCGGTCGGTGCTGGGCAGCTACCTCGACGTCGCGGGCTACGCACTGCACTGGGCGCGCGGCCCCAACGGCAAGCCGTACTTCGACGGCGAGTGGCGTCGGTGGCAGTGGAGCCTGAGCCGGTCCGGCGGGCACGCCCTGCTCGCCGTTCGCCTGCACGAGCCGGTCGGGGTGGACGTGGAGCAGATCCGCGACGACGTGCGGGCCGGTGCCCTCGCGGCCCGGTTCATGCCGCCCGAGGAGGCCGCCGAGGTCGCCGCTCAGCCCGACGACGCGACGCGCAACGCCGCCTATCACCGGTTGCTGTCGCGCAAGGAGGCGTGCGTGAAGGCCAGCGGCGGGCGACTGCTGGACGGGCTGCGCCTCGGCGTCCTGGTACCCGGGATCGTCGAGGGCTCCGGCGCCTTCGTCGGGCAGCGCTGGTCGCTGCGGGACCTGCCCGCCCCGCCCGGCTTCGTCGCCACCCTGGCCACCGTCGGTGACCGGCCCCGGCGGCTACGGATGTTCGAGTGGGACTGGCGGGGCTACCCGTACGGCACCCGCACCGATGGACCGACCGGCCAACCGCCGGACCGACCCGAGATCACCCGACCACCGGGCGACGAGGACTCGTCCCCGCCCGACCTTTCGAGGAGGGCCGCATGAGACACCATCCGGAACCCACCGGCCGGCGATGCCGGCCGACCAACTCCACCAGGCCGGGCCGGAGCCGTTGCGGTGAGCACGACGACCGGTGCGGCACCCGACGGCCCGCCGGTGGACCGTACCCGCCGAGCGCTGCGCCGCGGGTCCGCTTCACCCCCTCGGCGATACCCGTCCTGACCTGTACGCCCGCTCGGCACGAAGCGGCGCTGCGGGGTGCCGCGGAGGCACTGGCCCGCCTGGGGCGCTCGGATCTGGGCGGCAGCCTGAGGGTCAGCGCTCCCGGTCCGGTGGACGCCGCCGCCGAACGCCTCGCCGCACGGCGGGCCGTCGAGAACGCGCTGCACGGCGGCTGCGGAAGCGTGCTGCTCCCGCCGCCCTACCCGCCGGACCGGCAAAGCCGGGACACCACGCCACCGCCCGGGCCCCGACCAGCGACTCCCTACCAGAGCGAGGAACTCCGATGACATCAACCGAGTTGCCGAAGACCGCACCCGACGGAGTCCAGGCGGCGGTGCAGTGGCGGAAGGTCATCACCCTGACCGCCAGCCAGGGCCTGTCGCTGACCGCCGACTATGTCCTGCTCGTCGCCCTGGCCTGGACCGCGGTCCAACTCGGCGGCGTCGGCGCGATCACCACCCTGATGCTGGCCGGCACCGTCCCCCGCGCCCTGACGCTGGTCTTCTCCGGCCCCATCGCCGACTCGTTGGGGGCCCGGTTCGTCCTGCTGCGCACCACCTCCGCCCGCGCCGTGCTACTCGCCGCCGGCGCGGTGGTCGTCTTCACCACGCCGTGGTTCTGGCCGCTGGTGGTCGTCGCCGCCATCGAGGGGGTGCTGCTGGGCATCGGCAGCCCGGCCGCCGGCACCCTGATGCCCCGGCTGGCCCAGGGCGAGCAGTTGGCCCGGGCGAACTCACTGTCGTCCCTGGTCACCCGGCTCGCGCCGATCATCGGGACCCCGATCGGCGCCTGGCTGATCGCCACCGGTGAGCTGTGGGAGGCGATGGCGGTGGTGGCGGCGACCTGCGGTGTCTCGTTCGCCGCGATGTGGGTGGTCACCCGTGGTATGGCCGGTGGTGACCGGACGCCGGGCGAGAACATGCTCCGACGCTCCGGCGACGGCATCCGCCTGCTGCGCACGTACGGCCGCCTGCGCTGGCTGTTCATCTGCGCGTTCCTGCTCGACATGGCCTTCGGCTGGCCGATCGAGGTGGCCCTGCCGCTGATCGTCGACGGCCGGGGCTGGGGTGTCGGTTCGGTGGCCGTGGTCGTGGTCGCGTTCAGCTGCGGCGCGATCGCCGCCGGGGTGACCGGTGCCCTGCTCGCCCACCGCATCCCGCTGATGGTGCGCCTGGTCGTCACGGGCGTCGGCATCGGTCTGGGCATCCTGGCGATGGCGGCGATGAACTCGGTGTTCACCCTCGCCGCGGTCGGCGCGCTGGTCGGTCTGATGGCCGGCCTGAACGGCCCGGCGATCGTCACCGTCTACCAGCAGGCCTCTCCGCGTGCCCGGATGGGCACGGCGATGTCGATGCTGACGCTGGCCGGCATCGGCACCGTTCCGGTGTCGATCGTGGTCTTCGGCGCACTCTCCGCCGTGATCGGGGTGACCGCCACCTGGTTCGTGTGCGGTTTCGTCGCCCTGGCCGCGCCGGTGGCGGCGCTGCGGGCACTGCGTCAGCCGCCGCCCGGACCGGAGAGCCTGGGCGGCACCGACACGGCGGCACCGTCCCCCGAGCCCGAGCCGGCCACCGCCGAGGCGCAGCCGACTCCGGATTCGCAGCCGACGCCCGAGGCCCAGCCGGTGCCGGTGGCCTTCGAGGGATCCGATCGCGACCCTGCCGACCAGGTCCTGGTCGCCGCGAGTCGCACCGCATGACCCGACGCGGGTGCACCGTGACCTGGTGCCCCGGATGGTGAAGCGGCCGGGATCCGTGGGCTGACGCCCCGGATCCCGGCCGCTGTTCCGTCAGTGCGGCGCGACGTAGTAGAAGCGCCGGTAGCCCAGCAGCATCCCCTCGTCGGTCAGGGTGAACACGTCGACGAAGTCCAGCGTGGTCCGACCCGGCAGATCGGTGTACCGGCCGGTGACGGCGACACCGTCACCGTCGGCGATCACCTTGTAGATCTGGTGGTGGCTCGGCGGCCCGGCTACCAGGGCATGGGTACGCAGCACCTCGTTACGCCCGCAGCCGTGCGCCATGTCCGGTCGCTGGACCTGCACGTTCTCGTCGAGCAGTGAGCCGTATCCGTCAATGTCGCCGATGTTGAGATAGTGGTACGACAGGCGCACGTGGTCGACCCCGACCGCAGTGGCGGCACTGTACTTCAGCGAACCCCCATGGCAGGTCATCCGGCGGTCTCCTCTTGTCTGGCTAGCTGGCCCCCACCCGTGTGTGCGGCCGGCGAACACAATCTCCACGAGACGGACAACTCCCGCCTATCACGGCGCTTTCTTCGCCGTCGTGGCTATCCGTGCCGGCGGGTGGTCCGGGTGGTTCCGCCTACGGTAACGGCGGCGGCACGCCGTGCGGGAGTTGCATTTTCACGCCGTTCCCGCGGGGCGACAGCCTGCAGAGCTGCAGAAATACAACAGAAACGGGCAATATCCATAGATAGCAATAGAAGCATCGCGCATTCGTTTCGACTGCTGGACAAATGCATCCTCAATGGAGTGCACTGTTTCGACAGAAACAGTGTCGGCCCGGGAGTACCATGCGCAACCTGATCCTCGCCAGCCCGGTCGCTGAGGCTGGAATCGTCTTCCGCGTTCTCGGTCCGCTACAGGTCGACGGGCCGACCAAGACGGTTCGGATCCCACCGGGGCGTCAGGAAGTCATCCTCGCCTGCCTGCTCATGGAAGCGGGCCGACTCGTCGACACCGACCGGTTGCTCGACCTCGTCTGGCCGGACGAGGCACCGGACACCGCCCGCACCCAGATCCAGATCTGCGTGTCACGCCTGCGCAAGAGCTTCACCGAGGCGGGCGTCAGCGCCTCGGTGATCTCCCGCGCCCCCGGCTACCTCCTGCGCACCGACGACGACAGCGTGGACCTGCAGGTGTTCAACCGGCAGGTGATGGCCTCGCGGGTGCTGGTCAAGGAAGGCAGGCTCGCCGAGGCGGCCGAGCGGCTGCGCGCCGCCGTGGCACTGTGGCGGGGACCCTGCCTCAGCGGCGTACCCAGTGACGCCCTGCGCACCCGGGGGCTGCGGCTGGACGAGGAGCGGCTGGCGGCCATCGAGACGTACCTCGGTCTGGAACTGAACCTCGGGCGCGGCCACGAGCTGGTCGGTGAGATCAGCCAGTTGCTGCACGAGCATCCGCTGCGCGAGCGGCTGCGCGGACAGCTGATGCTGGCGCTGCACCGCTCCGGCCGGCAGGCGGAGGCGCTCGACATCTACCGGGCCGGCCGGCAGCTGCTCAACGACGAGTTGGGGCTGGAGCCGGGTGAGGAGCTGCGGCAACTGGAGACCGCCATTCTCACCAGGGATCCCGCCCTGCACCTGCCGGCGACGCCGGCCCCGGTGACCGCGGCACCGCGCGTCCCCGAGGTTCCCACCGCGCCGCTGTCCCCGTACGGCGAGGAGCAGCCGCACCAGCTGCCCGCCGACACCGCGGACTTCGTCGTCAACGAGCCGATCCTGCGTACGATCGAGGCCGCGCTGGTCGGCGGCGACGGGCAGCGGGCACTCGGGCTCGTGGTCATCGCCGGCAAACCCGGCATCGGCAAGAGCGCACTGGCCACCCATGTCGCGCACCGGCTCGGCGCCCAGCGGTTCCCCGACGGTCAGCTCTACTGCGACCTGCGGGGGGTCGGCGTCGACACGGTCAGCGCGAAGGACGCCCTCGGCCGGTTCCTGCGGGCCCTCGGCATTCCCGGCCCGGTGATACCGGACAGCACCGACGAACGCGCCGAGATGTACCGGACGCTGCTGGCCTCCCGCCGGATGCTTGTGGTCCTGGACGACGCCGCGAACGAGGCCCAGATCATGCCGCTGCTGCCGGGCAGCAGCAGCTGTGCGGTCCTGGTCACCAGCCGGTCGAGGTTGACCGCGCTGCCCGGCGCCCAGCGGGTCGAGCTGGACGTGCTCGACCAGGAGCAGGCCCTGCAACTGTTGGGCCGGGTGATCAGCGTCGAGCGGGTGAGCCAGGAGAAGGAGGCGGCCATCGCGTTGGTCCGTACGGTCGGCGGGCTTCCGCTGGCGTTGCGGATCGTGGCCGCGCGGCTGGCCGCCCGGCCGCACTGGAACCTCGCGTCGATGGTGCACCGGCTGGCCAACGAGCGGCACCGGCTCGATGAGCTCGCGCACGGCGAGATGACGATGCGGGCCAGCCTGTCGCTGACCCACGACGGTCTACGCCGCCCCGACCGGCGGCTGCTGCGGCTGTTCAGCCTGGCGCAGGGGCCGACGGTGCCGGGTTGGATCGCGGGTGCCCTGCTCGACGACGACCGGCCGTTCCCGTCCGACCTGCTGGAGCCCCTGGTCGACGTGCAGATGCTGGACGCGGTGGCGATCGAGCGCACCGGGGAGTTCCGCTACCGGTTCCACGAGGTGATCCGGCTGTTCGCCCGCGAACAGCTCACCCTGCACGATGGCGAAGCCGTGCAGCGCGCGGCGACCGAACGGATGATCGGCGGCTGGCTGTCGATCGCCGAGCAGGCGCACGCCCGCATCTACGGCGGCGCCTACACGCTGCTGCAGGGCGACGGCATGCGGTGGCATCCGCCGGCCGGTTACGTGGAGAACCTGCTGACCGATCCGCTCGAATGGCTCGACAGCGAGCAGCCCAACCTCTGCCTGGCCGTCGAGCAGGCCGCCCACGCGGGTCTGCACGAGCTCTCCTGGAACCTGGCCACCACGCTTGTCACCCTGTTCGAGGCGCGCGGCTACTTCGACCAGTGGGAACGGACGCACCAGCGGGCACTGGAGGCCACCCGGGACGCGGGCAACCGACGCGGCATCGCCGCCGTCCTCGCGTCGCTGGGCACGATGCACCTGAGCCGGCAGCAGCCGGACGAGGCGCGGCAGTCGCTGACCGCGGCGCTGGAGATCTTCGACGACCTGGAGGATCTGCACGGCCTCGCCCTGTGCCGCCGGGATCTCGCCCTGCTGGACCGGCAGATCGGTGAGGACGACCGCGCGCTCGTGCTCTACGAGCAGGCGGCCCGTGACTTCGATCGGGTCGGGGACGTGATCGGCCGGGCGACGGTGCTGACCCAGAGCGCGTACGTGTGGATGCGCCGCGGTCACACCGCCATGGCGCAGGAGCAGCTCGACGAGGCGCTGGCCGCCTTCCGTTCCGTCGGGTACTCGCACGGGGAGGCGCACGCGTTGCGCCGTGCGGGGCAGGTGCTGCTGCGCCGGGGTGAACACGCGCAGGCGGAACAGGTGCTGACCAGGGTGCTGGAGATGGTCCGCCGCAGCCGCGACATCATCGGCGAGGGGCACCTGCTGCGCAACCTCGGTGAGGTGTACGAGGCCAGTGGCCGCCACGAGCAGGCCCGCGAGGCGTACACGCAGGCACTGACCGTACGGGAGAAGATCATCGACCTCGGCGGTGCGGCGCTGGTACGCCTCGACCTGGCCCGGCTGCTGTTCCACATCGGCGAGTTCGCCGAGGCCGGCGGGCTGCTGGAACAGGCCACGGAGACCTTCCGGGCCCGGGGCATGCGGGCCGAGTTGCGTGAGGCGGAACGGCTGGCGCAGGAGCTGACCGCCGCGGACCCGTCCGCCGGCTGACCTCGCCGCTATCACGGTTATCACGGCGCGGCGCACCAGCGGCGCGCCCACCCTCGACAAACCCCTGGGAAATCCACCCTGAGCTGCGAGAATGCTGCCGATTGGCGGCATGATGGCCGGCCGATAGTGAGATCCCGACCATGGTGTGTGACGGCGGTTGTCCCGGTGTCGTGAGCGGTGCCGGGCGGCGCTTCCAGGCGCGCTACCCCCGCGCCACGACATCGTGATAGGGAGTGGGACACCAGATGAGCATCGACCTGCCGACCGGCGACACCGTGCCACTGTTCGGATTACTGGTACGCCAACATCGCATGCGTATCGGGCTGACCCAGCGCGAACTGGCGGACCTGTCCACCGTCAGCGTCCGGGCGATCCGCGACCTCGAACAGGGCCGGGCCCGCCGACCGCGCCAGGACACCGTCCGGCTGATCGCCGACGGCCTGCGGCTCGGGGCACGGGCCCGCGCCGACCTGGAGTCGGCCGCCGGGGAGGGTCGGACCAGCTGGGCGGTGAAGGCCGGCTACGAGGCCGACCCGCCGGCGCCCCCCTTCGCCATCGACGTGCAGCTCGGGCGGGAACCGGAGACCGCCGTCATCGTCGACGAACTCGCCACCGGCGCCGAACGGCTGGTGACCGTCGTCGGGATAGACGGGGTCGGCCGGACCCGGCTGGCCATCGAGGTGGCGACCCGGATGCACGCGGCGGACCGTACCCCGGTGCTCTGGTGTCCGGTGACCGGCCCGACCAGCGGTGACCGGCTCTCCACCCTGGTACGCGCCGCCGCCGACCAACTGCTCGGCGACAGTACGCACCCCGCGGACGGCACGGACGCCATCGCCGCCCTCGTCGAGATCGTCGCCGACCGGCCGCCGCTGCTGGTGCTCGACGGGGTACGGGAGGTCGCCCACCCCGGCCGACTGGTGCAGCTGCTGCGCGACTGCCCCGGCCTGCGCATCCTGGTCACCGCCGCGTTCCCGCTGGGGGTGCCCGGTGAGCGACACTTCCTGCTCAACCCGCTGGCCGTCGCCGACGAAGGCGAACCCTTCGACGCGCACGCGCCCGCCGTCCGGATCTTCATGGAGCGGGCCCGCCGGTACCGTCCCGACGTCGACCCGGATGCCCGGGAGACCGCCCTGATCGCGGAGATCTGCCGTCGCCTCGACGGGATACCGCAGGCCATCCACGCCGCCGCCTCCTGGCTCGTCGTCTACGACATCGCGACCCTGCACCACTGCCTGCACGACGGTCCGTCCGGACTGCTGCACCACCTCGCCGGCCCCGACGGCGGCACCAGCCTGCGCGACGCCCTGGAACGCCGGCTGACCACCCTGCCCACCGCCGAACGCGACCTGCTCGACGCGCTCTGCGGCCAGGGTGAGACCTTCGACCTGGCCGAGGTGATGGCGCTGACCGGCCGCAGCCTGCCCGACAGCGGCCGTGCGGTCCGCGCTCTGGTGCTGCGCGGTCTGGTCCGCCCCTGGTACACCGGCGGCCAGTCCCGGTTCCGGATCCTGCACCTGGTACGCGCGGCCCAGCTCTGCGCTCTCGACGTCCGGGTCTGACGGTGCGGTGCGGCCGCGGCGGCACGCCACCCGGCGTGCCCCCGGCCCGTCCGCAGCCTGTCCTCGTCGCATCCATTGCATCCGATAGGATCCGCTGGTCTGCTCAGCTCTCACCTCGACGTGTGTGCGGCCGGAGTCCCGCCCGCCCACTGACAGCTGCGCGGCCGGCACGTCGGAAGGCTTCGCATGAGACAGCGGCACACCGAAGCGGATTCGCCCCGACCGGTGGCCGCTGGACAGCAGGACATCGCGCACCAGCTGCAGCTCGCCGCCGCCGGCGATCAGGTGGCCTGGAACGACCTCGTGGACCGGTTCAGCCCGCTGATCTGGTCCATCTGCCGGCAGTTCGGGCTGAGTTCGGCCGACGCGGCGGACGCGTTCCAACTCACCTGGCTGCGACTGCTGGAGAATCTCGACACGATCCAGGATCCGGCTCGCCTGCCCGGTTGGCTCGGCACCACCTGCCGCCGGGAGTGCCTGGGTCTGCTGCGGCCCACCAAGCGGGTCCGGCCCACGGACGACGACCGGCTGCTGGATCGCCTGCGCGGACCGTCCTCGTCAGCCGACCAGCCGGTGCTGATCGCGGACCGCAACGCCCGGCTGTGGCGTGAGTTCGGCCGGCTCGACGCCCGCTGTCAACGGATCCTGCGACTGCTGCTGATCGATCCGGACGGTGACCGGGTCTCCTACGAGTTGGTGGCCTCGGCGCTGGAGATGCCGGTGGGTAGTCTCGGCCCGATCCGGGGGCGGTGCCTGGCACGACTACGCCGCCTCCTCGACGCGGAGGGTATCAGTGACGCGCTTCGCGACTCGTAGGAGGAAACGGCAACCCGAGCACTGAGGGAGGAATCGTGGACGACGAGCACACGGGGCCGCAGACGCCGGCGCCGGGGGCGGACGATCGGCTGCTGGCCCCCCTCGGCGAGCTGATCCGGACGGCGGACCCACCGCCGGCCACGGCGGTGGAGCTGGCCAAGCAGAGCTTCGGTCTGCGCCAGGTCGACACCGAGTTGGCGGCGCTGGTGGCCGACTCGGCGTTGGACCCGGTCGGGTCCGCGGTACGCGCCGGCGAGCAGGGCACCCTCCCCCGGCTGCTCACCTTCGAGGTCGAGGGCACGGACGACACCCCGCAGGCGGTCGAGGTGGAGGTCAGCGGTTCCGGCCGGTACCGGCGGCTGCTCGGCCAGCTGCATCCGCCCGGGGCGGCCCGGATCGAGGTACGGCAGCCCGGAGGTGACGCCGCCCCGGTGGACGCCGACGACCAGGGTCGGTTCGTCGTGGCGGCGGTCGCTGTCGGGCTGATGCGGCTGACCTGGCATCGCCCCGGACGCAGCGCGATCGCCACGGCCTGGGTGAGACTGGACTGACGGTGCCGGCCGGCGTGACGCCGGCCGGCAGCCGTGGTCCTCAGAGCGGCGTGCCCGGCAGCACCCGCAGTACCCGCCCGTAGTCGGGGAGGGTGTGCTGCCCTGCCAGCAACGCGTCCCACGCGTCCCGGGGAGTCAGCTTGGGATCGTTCAGGCAGGCCCTGGCGACCAGACCGCTGATCTGTGGGGCGGAGAACGACGTGCCGCTCCAGACCGCCCAGGAGTTCGCCGGGAACGTGTAGTCGGCCACCGCCGGGTCCGGCACCGGCGGCAGTGTGCCGGTCACGAACGTGGCGACCACGCCGACGCCGACGCAGGAGCAGTCGACCCAGTCGCCGTGGCTGGAGAACGGGGCCGGTTGCAGGTCCGCGGTCAGCGCACCGACCGCGACCACACCGTCGAAGGCCGCCGGATACATCGGATCCTTGCTGCCGTTGTTCCCGGCGCTCGCCACGATCAGGACCTCCGGGAACCGGTCCACGATCGTCCGCACCGCGCTCTGCAGGGCCAGCGGCGGCACACCGTCGACCGCGGGCGTACCGATCGAGGCGTTGATGATCAGCCGTACGCCGTCGGCGGCGGCCTCGTGCACGGCGCGCAACATCGCCTCGGCGGCGTCCTTGTCGGTGCCCAGCCCGTCGCTGCGGGTGAACCGGTACGCCCGCACCTCACAGCGGGGCGCCACCCGCTGCACGATGCCGGCGGCGAAGCTGCCGTGCCCGGCCGACCAGTCGAGCCGGCCGTCCCCCGCGCGGCCGTTGACGACCGGCAGTACGTCGAGCAGTTCGGTGTTGTCCGACCGCCGGACGATGCTGTCCAGCCAGCTGTCGGTCCGGTCCTCCGGGGTGATGCCGGTGTCGATGACCGCCACCCGTACCGCCGGGGCGCCCGGTCTGCCGGCAGCCGCGGTCTGCGGGAAGTCGCCGAGGGCGGCGGTGGCGAACGGATAGTCGTCGCCCTTGATGATGTGTCCGAGCGGTACGACCAGGTGCGGCGCGGCGGTGATGCCCAGCTTCGTCAACTGGCCGACGTCACCGGCCAACTCCTGTGGGGTCTTGCGACCTTCGAACACCCTGGTGGGCCGCTCCGGCGACCAGCCGCGCTGCCACGGCCGGTAGCCCAACCGGCGCAGCACTCGTTGCGGGTCGGATTCCGGTCGGCTCGCTTCGAAGTCGACCACCAGCTGACCCCGCGCGACGAGGACGTAGGTCCGTCGTCCGGCCAGGTCGGTCACCGGATACCTGTCGAACGGCAGGGCGAACTGCCGCGGCGCCCGCTCCTGCCGCTCCCGCATCTGGTCGATGATCTCGCTGGTGCGCCCGCGTCTCGCGTCGACGAGCATCACCTGTAGTTGCCGGCGGACGTGGGCGGCGTCGATCTTCAGCTGCTTCCCGGAGCGGTGCTCCGGGAACTCGTCCGGGGCCGATGCCGAAGGATGCCTGGGCTTGATGGTCACAGTGACGCTCCTATTGAGGATCGTGGTGGTTCCCGGTGCGGTGACGGCAATCAGATTCGGTCACGGCTCGCGGTACCACCAGCAATAACCCGACGCTGGGTACGGATAGACTGCGGACATTGACGTACGGCGACGAGCGGTCCCACGATGACCGCTGAGCTTTGCGCGGATCTCGTGGCAGAGGCCGATGCCGCGTACTCCAGAGTCGTCCTCGACCCCGCGAGATACACCGCGACGGCGAGGGAAATCGTCGACCTCGCCCGCCGGGCGGGAAACGACGAGGCGCTGATCGTGGGTCTGCGGGCGCTGGCCTGGACCCGCCACGCGGTACTGGACAACGAGACGGCCAAGCGTCTGCTGGATTCCGCGGCCCGGCTGGCCACCCGCCGTGGCCTGCACCGTCGCCTCGGGGAGGTGCTCCTCACCCGCTCGGTGGCGCTGCAGGAACTCGGCCGGTATCCCGCGGCAACCCGGGATCTGCGGCGGGCGGCGGGCCTGGTGTCCCCGCAGCAGCGTCCCGAACTGCTCATGCAGCTCGCCATCCTGGACCACAACGCCGGTCGGGTGCGCTCGGCCGCGCGTCAGTACCGGGTGGTGCTCGCCGAGCCCGCCTGCCCGCCGGTGATCTGGGTGAAGGCGGCCAACAACCTGTCGTACGCGCAGACCCAGCTCGGTCGTCCGCAGGCGGCGCTGGCCTACCTGGACCGGGCCGCCTCGCTGGCGAGCGAGCTGGGACCGATGCTGTCGGCGGTCATCGAGAACAGTCGGGCCTGGTCCAGCTTCCATGCCGGCAGGTTCACCGAGAGTCTGCGCCGGTTCGCCGAGGCCGGCCGGCTCTACACCGCGGCCGGGCTGCCGCTCGGCGAACACTATCTGGACTACACCGACGCGCTTGCCGAACTGCGTCTGCTGGACGAGGCCGCGACGGTAGCCCGGCTGGCCGCCACCGACCTCGAACGGCACGGTGCCCGGCTGATGGCCGCGGAGGCGCGGCTGCGTTGTGCCCGGCTGGCGCTGGCGCTGGGCGACATCGACGCGGCCCGCGCCGACGCGACAAGCGCCGTGCGTGACTTCCGGCGGCAACGCCGCACCGCCTGGGCGGCGTGGGCCGTCGTCACCGCCGTGGAGGCGGACGCCGTCGCCGACGGTTTCACCACCATCGCGGTACGCCGACTCGGTCACGCGGCGGCCACCCTGCATCGACTCGGTCTACGGGCCAACGCGGTGGAGGCGCATCTGGTGGCCGGACGGGCGGCGGTGGCCACGGACGACCAGCGGCGAGGCAGACGCCACCTGGCAGCGGCCGGTGCCCTGGCGGACGGGCAACCGCTGCTGGTGCGGCTACGCGGACGGTTGGCGCTGGCCCTGCTGGCCGACGCCACCGCTCGACCCCGCACGACATCGGCGTACCGCCAGAAAGCAGCGACCCGCCGGGCAGCGCCCGACGCGGGTGCCGTGGTGCGGCACTGCGGGGCCGGTTTGGCCGACCTCGCCCGCCACCGCGCGGCGCTGCCCTCGGTGGAACTGCGGGTGCTGGCCGCCGGGCACGGCGTGGAACTCGGCGACCTCGGTCTGCGTCACCTGCTGCGTACCGCTCCCCCGAGTCGGGTGCTGCACTGGCTGGAACGCACCCGGGCCGCTGCCCTGCTGACCGTGCAACCCGCGGCTCACGACGACCTCGACGACCTCGTGATCGCGCTGCGTACGGTCGAGCAGGAACTGCGGGCGGCGCGGCGCGAACGTGGCCCACTACCGCGCACCCTGCTGGCCCGTCAGGCCGCGTTGGAGGCGCAGATCCGGCGACGATCGTGGGGCCGCGACGGGAAGACGACGCGGTCGGCCGAGATCGTGACCGCAGGCCAACTCCGTGATCTGCTCGACGGCGAGTGGCTCGCCGAGTTCGCGACGGTGGACGACACGATCGTCGCGGTCCTCGTCGGTCCGCACCGGACCCGCCGGATCCAGCTCGGCGCGCTGTCCAGGGTGGAACAGGAGACCGTCGCGCTGCACTTCGCGCTGCGGCGGCTGCTGCGCGGCGGCCGCTACACCGACCAGGCCCGCTCGGCCGCCCGGACCTGCCTGGACACCCTCGCCGAGTTGCTCATCGCGCCACTCGGGGTGCCACCGGGGGCACCGCTGGTCGTGGTGCCGCCCGCGAAGCTGCTGCGGGTGCCCTGGTCCCCGCTGCACCCGGGTCCGGTGTGCGGCGCGCCGTCGGCCACCATGTGGGCGCGGAGCCGACGAGCGGCCGAGTCCCGGCCGGCGGGACAGCGGGTCGCGCTGGTGGCCGGCCCCAACCTGGACGGTGCGGTAGCCGAGGTGCAGGCCCTCGAAGCCCGTCACCCCCGGGCGACGACGCTGCTGCCACCGCAGAGCACCGTCGAGGCCGTCGTCGCTGCCCTCCGGCAGGCCGACCTCGCGCACCTGGCCTGCCACGGCCACCTGCGTTCGGACAGCCCGCTGTTCTCGGCACTCGAACTCAGCGACGGCCCGCTCACCGTCTACGAGTTGCACAGCCGCGCCGTCGCCCCGCACCGGGTGGTGCTGGCCGCCTGCGACTCCGGAGTCGAACGCGACTACGAGGGTGGCGAGGTGCTGGGTTTCGTCAGCGCGTTGATGGCCGGCGGTACCGCCGGAGTGATCGCGTCCGGCGTACCGCTGCCGGACGGCGCGTCGCTGGCGTTGATGCCACGGCTGCACGACCGGGTCGTCCGCGGCGAGTCGCTGGCCGGCGCGTTGTGGGCCGTGCGGGCCGCCGAGCCGCCGGCCTCCCCCGCCGATTTCGTCACCTGGTGCGGCCTGACCGCCTACGGCGCTGCCTGAAACGACCGCGCCGGGGGCCGGGCATCGCCCGGGGCCCCCGGCGGGTCAGCGACTCAGGAGGTGCCGGAGATGTACCACCAGCCGGTCAACGACGAGGCGGGCACGTCCGGGCCGACGTTGCCCTTGCCCCAGAAGTAGTCGTCGAAGTTGACCAGACCGCCCGGCCCGACCGGGCCCATTGTCGCCCACACCACCGACGGGGGCTGGTCGTCGATGGAAGCCTGCGCCCACGCCTTCCGCACCGGCATCGGGTTGTTCCACCAGAGGAACGGCGAACGCAGCATGTAGTTGGCGAACGTTCCGCCGTGGCTGGCGCTGTGGTACGACACGGTGTGGAAGCTGTTGAGCTGGTGCAGGCCGTCGAAGGCGCCACCCCAGCGCTGCCACCACCGCTGCCCGCCGGAGTCGTTGGCGAGCACCAGGCAGGTGAACAGGCTCATCCACTCGACATCCCCGTTACCCCAGCGGGCCTCGGTGTTCGCCAGGAACGTGTCGTCCTTGCTGCTGCAACCGGAGAAGCTGAACCCGGTGGGCGCTCCGTGACCCTGCCAGTAGGTCATGTCGACGTGGTCGGTCCAGTTGCTGTCGGTGCCACCGAACTTCGGGTCCTTGAAGTCCCGCTCCCAGGCGTTGCCGTTCAGCCAGCTGAACTCGACCGGAATGCCGCGCGAGCTGAACTGGCCGTTGAACGAGGCGAGGTTGGTGCCGGTCCACGGCAGACCGGAGCACGGGCCGGTGCCCTCGCTGCCCACGTCGACGACACCCAGAGACTGCACGCCCGGTGCCGCGAACGCCGTCGCCGGTCGCCGCGGCGGCACCGGCACCGGATCGATCTCGGGCAACTCGGCGTCCACGGCTGCCGGAACGAAGATGATCTGCGCCGCCGAACCGTCGGCGTTGACCCCCGAGCAACGGAAGCTCGGCTCGATGCGATCCAGCTTCGCGTCCAGGGCAGGTGCCGCGTACGCGTAGTCGGCCTGCCGGATCCGTACGGCGCCCTGCATGGCCTTGGCGCACCGCTCCCGACCGGCCTCGGGGTCAAGGACCCGCACCGGCTCGCCCTTCTCCAGCAGCCGCGTGCTGTACGACAACTGGGTGACCTCGCCGTCCGGGCCGAAGCCGACCCGGATCTTCGCGCCCGGTCCCTCGTACGGCAGCCCGTCCAGGCTGAACGAGAACGACACGGTGGTGTCCAGCGCCGCCGACGCCGTCGGCTTGCCCTTGGCGTCGACCATCTCCAGGCTGGTGTGGCCGACGGTGGGCCGGGCCTGATCCGGGTAGAGACCGACACGGGCCAGCGCCTCGCGGGTCAGGCCCAGCGCCTTCTCGGCGTCGATCGGACGCAGCCGAGCCAACGCCGCCTTGTCCAGGACGCTGCCGACCGTCGGGTTGCCGTCCTCGTCCTTACCCGTGTCGCCGACCGAGATCGACGGGATGTCGAGGAAGCCCTTCTCGTCCGCGAACCGCACGCTGCCATCCTCGGAGCGGGACAGGCGCTTGATGCCGAACGCCTCACCCAGCTCGGCGGCCTCGGCTTCACTGATGCCCGTGGCGCGGACCTGGTAGGTCGGCAGTTCGTCGCTCGCGGCGGCGGAGACCGGCGCGCCGGACGCCGCGAGGGTTGCGGCTCCGGTCGTGCCGGCAAGGGCCAGACCGAAGCCGAGCCGCCACCACCGGCTGCGAGAACGTTGATGTGACATGAGAACCTCCCGTACGACGAAGGCGCGCGAACCGCGCCACCACCAAGACGACGGAGGTCGCCACCCGATACAGGGTCGGCATGTCAGCTACCTGACTGGTGGTCTCCTCAGCCCGGTCCCCCGCTGTCCGCTGCGCAGCCATGCGTCAAACGGCCGGTCTGCCCCCGCGATTATCGACGGCATCTCATTTCGTTCGATTGTCCGCGATAACCAACGCGTTCATTTGGAGACGAATCGCCCCAGTCTCACCATCCGCCGGTTTCCAGTGCCGGTCACCCGAATCGGTGAACCTAAGCGATCCTGGTCGCCTTGACGGGCCTGCGACACCTTTCCGATAGACCGACCGCAATTGATTCGTTACGGAGATAAGGTGAGCCAGAACGGCGCGCAAGTGATCAAGAATCCGAGGAGGCTGCGTGGCAAGGCGGGCTACCGATGGAGGAAGATCAAACTCCTACACCCGCGCCAGCTTGGCCAGAGAACTCAGCCTGCTCCTGCAACGCCTGAGGCGGCGCGAAGGATCGGTGGCTGTTGGCTCGATAGCGGCGATGATCAAGGTCTCCCAGGCGACCCTCTACAACTACCTGAACGGCACCACGCTGCCGCCCGTGGATACGCTCGACGACCTCCTCTCCGTTCTTCAGGCCACTCCGACGGAGCGAAAAGAGCTTCAGGAACTGCGAGACGACCTGGCCGTACGGCGAGACCTCCGGCGTGGCCCGGGGCAGCCGGTGATCGAAGTCGCGCATGGCGACGAGGTCGAGATCGCGAACATCGAAGGCACCCACGAGGTGAGCCCCGAGGACTACAACCTTGCCGGACCATTCGAGATCATCGAGCTCGATGAGCATATCGACGTGGACGAGCTCAGGAACACGTCCCGAGTGCTTTTTCGACGAACCATCCGCGCCACCGCACCCGGGCTGCGCCGCTTCCTGTACGCATTTGAGTGTCCGCCCGACTCAGGCCTGCGTCGTGTCGTCGTGGATCCGCGAGGCACCGTTCGAGTTCCCCGAGTGATCCAAGTGGGAGAAGGCTCGTACGTCTTCCATCTCGAATTCGCCGACGCACTCACCGTCGACGAGGCGCACTCCTTCGAGTTCGCGATCACCACCGTCGAGAATCGAAACCGTGAGCCACGAGGCATCTACGGCAAACGCCAGTTCGTCACGACACGTGTCGTCCGCCTCTCCGTTGGGTTCTCACCCAAGGCACACCCACACCGCGTGCGATGGTTTGCGGCGCCGTTCCCGATAGGCCATTTTCCCGACGGGTACTCCTTTCCGGAAGGCAATGTCCTACCGCAGGGCGAGGACGGCAGGTACAGCAACACGTTCGATCAGGACGCGCTGGCCCCAGAACGCATAGTCGGATTGGTATGGGACTACGAGTAGGACGATCCTTGAGCAAGAAGACAGGCTCGGCGTCGCCGGCCGCGTCCAATCGGGACAGCGATCACCATTACGGAGAGTAGTCGCAGACGCGGGCTGCTCTCGCGGTTCTTCCAACGTTTTCCAGGATCACGCCGGGCCCCCGACCTCAGCCGCTTCAATGTCTCAAAGGCCAGACGAGCCTCGAGGTTGATGGAGGACAAGTGGGAAGCGCATTCGAACCGATCAGGACCGCAACTGCGGTGATGTCGCCTGTACGGCGACTCGGCGTCGTCGCCGCTCTGGCGGCGGCGGGGATCGCGGCGACACTAACGGGTGTATCACCCGCGCAGGCCGCCCCGGTCGCCAGTTCCTGCCTGACAGGGTTGGACGGGCCGCGCGGCTCCTTCGTCATCTGCACGAAGGGTAACGGAGCCTACCGCTCCTGGACGCAGTGCCGGGGAGGAATCTGGCCCCACAACTGGTACATGCGGTACGGCAACTGGCAGACGCCGAGCAGCGGGAACAAGTCCATCTCCGCGTGCCACTGGGGCGACACCCGCCACTCGTACGGCATGGAGCTTTCCTAGTCCGCCACGACAGTCACGCCGACCACGTTCAGACTCGAACGCTGCTCAAGAAGGGAGGCCATGATGCTTCGTCCATCTGTAACCGGACCCCAGCGGATCACCGCACTGCTGGCTGGGCTGCTTGTCACCGCAATCGGCCTGACCACTGCCGCGGTGCCGGCCAGCGCTGCGACCGTCTACAACCGCTTCGAGCGCACCTGCACCATCGGGAACCAGAACTGCAGCAAGTTCGTCCAGACCAATCCTCCGTACCGCTCCGCCTTCGGTAGCGACTGTGTGACGAAGCGGGTTTTCGGCGCCGACAGCAAGTACCACCTTCCAGCCGGCCAGAAGTGCACTCCGTAGCACTCCAACGTCTTCCGGCCCCGGCGTCAGGCGCGCTGCGGACGTAGGACGGCCACCGCGTGATCACCAATGGTTGACAAGGACAGCCGAAGATCGCGCGGTGGCCGCGTGCCACACCCACGCTGGAGTTGACTACTGGCCCGCCGGGTCGCCGAAACCCAAGCCGAACGACTCCGTGCCGAACAACACCAGCAGGCAGCAACCGCGGCCAAGACCCCAGACAAGGCCAGCCACCTCACACAAACGGTGCGGGCAAGTGTTGACCTTGCCGCGCACCGTTGGGATTTGGTTCGTGTCCGAGGGGGGACTTGAACCCCCACGCCCTATACGGGCACTAGCACCTCAAGCTAGCGCGTCTGCCATTCCGCCACCCGGACCTGCTCTGTCCAGCCTACCCTGCCGGCCTCGGTGGTCCACCATCCGAAGGCCGCCCAGCGGGCCGCACGGGGAGTTACTGTACACGCCGCAGATGGATCATGCACATCGGCATCCGCCGCCCGCCCAGGCCGGACGGGCCGGGGTCCGGGACGCGTGCGTACCGGGCCCGCGGGTCGGGTAGCGGTGCAGCGGCGGCACCCGGCAGCATGGGCCACGTGCCCCATGCCTCTCCCCTGGCCGTCGCCCAGCAGCGTGCCCTCGCACTGCGTGGGGCGGGCAACCTTGCCGCCGCCCGTGAGCTGCTGAGTGACGCGTTCGAGTCTGCTCGGCCGCCGTTCGGCAAGGATCATCCGGATGTCCTGAGCACCGCGCACCTGCTGGCTCGGCTGCACCGGGAGGCGGACGAGCCGAGTGCCGCCCGCCGGGTGCTGGAGGAGGCGTTCGCCGCCGGGGAGCGCCGGTGGCCGCTGTCGGACCCGCTCATGCTGGCCTTGTCGTACGAGCTGGGATCCGTCGCGGACGAGCTGGGCAACCGCCACGAGGCCCGCCGGAACTACATGCGCGTCGCGACCGCCGGCCCCGCCGTGCTCGGTGTGGATCATCCCGCGGTACGCGCAGCACGCGAGTATCTCGGCGACGCCGCACCCGCCCTCCAGCCGGCGGCTCCCCCGGCCGGTCAACCGACTCCGGTCGATCAGTCGCCGCATGGAGCACTTGCCGAGCCGACGGTGTCGCTGGCCGTTCTGTCGACCGCCTGGCAGCCGCACGACGCGTCAATCGCCACCGCGCCACTACGCCCGGTGGCCCCCGCTGCGCCGGCCACCCCGGCCGTCCCCTCTGCGCCCGACCTGCCGCCTCCCGTCCCGATCGCCCCACCGGTACCGCCGACCCCTGGCCCAGCGCTGTCCGCGCCGTCGGCTCCTGGCCCCGTACCGACGGCACCGCCGATTCCCGGCCCGGCGGCATCGGTGCCGCCTGCTCCGGTGGTACCTGCGCCCAGGGCCGCCCTCCACGACCAGGCCACCCGCCCGGGTGAGCCAGGTCTGGCGCTGCCGCCCGAGGCGACGTCGCCCAGAGCGACGGCAACGGGAGCATCGTCGCCAACGGAGACCTCGCCGGAGATGGTCGACGCGACGGAGGTGCTGGGCCTGACGGCACCTGCGCCGGCCACCGAGCCGGCGGAGCCGGAGGACGGCCAGCTGGCCGCGCCATCCCAGCCGCAATGGGCAAATCCGACGATTCCGGTCCAGCAGATCGGGCCGCTGTTGGCGGAGGAGGCGACTCGCCTCGGCTCCCGGGCGCAGGCTACGACGCCGCCCGACGACACAGCGCCGCCCGTCAGCGGACCACCACACGGCACCCTCCCGGTCAGCGGACCCCCGCACAGCGCAGCCCCGATCAGCGGACCACCACACGGCACAGCCCCGGTCAGCGCACCCCCCGGCACGCTCCCCGTCAGCGGGCCACCGCAGAGCGCACCCCAGGCCAACGAACCCCGGCACAGCGCGCCCCCACTCGGCGGAGCACCGACCAGTGCGCCATCCTCCGTACCGGGTGATGATCTGTCCCGGCCGCAGGCGCACCAGGTGCCGGGGTTCGGCGACGCGAGGCAGGCCGCGCCGGTGAGCCCCGCGGCGCACGAGTTGACCGCGCCGCTGCCCCAGCCCGGACCGACAAGTGGGCCGCCGGGCAGGGTGCCGTTCCCGCGCGCAGCCGCCGGCACCCTGCCCGGCCCTGCCGCAGAGACACCGGCGTACCGTCCGACCGGTGGGCCGCCGCACCACCTGCCGGCTGGCGACCCACCCGCCAGTTCGGGTGGTTACGGCAGCGCGGGCGGGCCGCAGCAACACGGTGGTTTCGGTGCCGAGCATCCGCAGCGGTCAGCCCAGCAGATCCCGCCCTCTCCGCCGACCTACTCACCGCCTCCGCAACCGACGACGCCGCAGGCTCATCCATCGCCCGCACCACCAGCGACACCGCAGGCTTTCCCACCGCCCGCACCACCGGCGACACCGCACGCCTACCCGCTGCCGACGCAACCGGCGGCACCGCAGGCATACTCACCGCCCGGTGGGCCGGCGTACCCGCCAGTCGGGTGGGGGCAGCAACCGCCCGGCCAGCCGCCGGCGGGGATGCCGGCGCGATCGGGGGTCACGCCGCCGCACCAAAATCCCATGATGACGCCGGCACCCGGCCGGAGTCGGGTCGTGGTGGTGGTGGCCGTGGTCGCGGTGGTGGTCGCTCTCGCGGCGATGCTCGGGGTCGGGCTGTTGCTCCTCGACCGGCGGTCCGCCGCGTCGCCGACGGTGCCCGACTCGTCGGCGAGGCCGCAGGGCGGTGCGCCGCCTGCGGATCTCGCGTTGCGCGACGACCGGAGCACGATCACCCTGACCTGGGTCGATCCGGCGGACGGGCTGGTGCCGTTCATGGTGGCCGGTGGGCGAGCCGGTCAGGCGCTGGGCGTGATGGCCACCGTGGGGCCCGGGGAGACCAGGTACACGGTCAACGGGCTGAACTCCCAGGTGGACTACTGCTTCACCGTGCTCGCCGTCTACGGCACCGACCAGTTCGCCACCTCCAGCCAGGTGTGTACCAGCCGGGAGGACGGCGAGCCGACGAACTGACCGGTACGCCGTCGCAGCTCGACAGTGGTCCGAGGACACGCCGACGACACGCCACGCAGGGTGTCCACAGGCGGACAATGCGGGTTCCCGGCGTCCGTAGCGTGACCATATGATGGCTCCCGGCTCAGGGGAGGGGTTGCCGTACGGGGGCGCCACCTGCCAGGACGACACGGGAGGCGCCAACTGTGGCGAGCATGGACGAGGTCGTTCCGACCCGCACGACCCGGTCCCGGTCCCGGCTGCGGGGTGGTCTGGTCACCGTGGCGACGGTGCTGGCGCTGCTGGCGGCGATGGGTCTGACCGTGCTCGGTCTCGGCTCGGCGGACAACGCGGTGGCCAGTTACGACGCGAGTTCCTGGCTGTGGAGCGCGGCGCGCAGCGAACTGGCCCGGGTCAACGGAGTGACCGCCCGGGTGGACACCCGGGTGGAGGTGCCCGCGGCGCGGCGGCATCCGATGCAGGTGGTGCAGACGGATCGGATGTTGGTGCTGCGCGACCTGCACAGTGGCCAGATCAGCGCGCTTGACCTGGCCACGCTTCAGATCACCGCGACCACGCCGACCACGCCCGGGTTGGGTGTCAGTGTGGCGCTGCACGAGGATGCCGCGTTCGTGGTGGACGCGGTGCAGGGTGTGGTGCGGCAGTTGGATCCCCGGTCGCTGACGCCGGTGGGTGAGCCGGTGCGGTACCCGCCGGGGATCACCGGTGGCACGTTCGACGGCGAGGGTCGGTTGTGGATCGCGGTGCCGGCCGAGGGCACGGTGTCGGCGATCACCGCCGCCCGGCTGCCGGCGTCGGGGGCACCGGATGCGCCGGTGTCGCCGCAGCAGGTCGAGACCCATGACGTGGCCGAGCCCAGCCACGAGTTGATGGTGTCCACGCTTGATGACGGTGTGGCGGTGCTGGACCGTACGGCCGGGGCGCTGGTGACGGTGGTGCGGGGCGAGACCCGTCGTACGGTGCTGGGTGAGCAGTTGACCGGGCCGGGCACGGTGCCGGCGCGTACCAGCGGGCCGGTGGTGCCGGTGACGGTGGCCGGGCAGCGGCAGGTGCACGCGGTCGCCGACGGCGAGGTGCGGTCGTTCACGGTGCCGGGTGAGGGTGACCGGCTGGGTGCTGCGGTGGCCTGGGCGGGTCGGATCTACTGTGCCGACGACGCGGCGGGTGTGGTGTACGCGTTCGACGCGGCGGGCCAGTTGGTGGACACCATCCGGGGCCGCTGGGGCGGGCCGCTGGAGTTGGAGGTGCGGGAGAACCACCTGTTCATCAACGCACCGAACGCGGCGACCGCCCGGGTCGTCAACGATCGGCACGAGGTACGTGAGGTCGACAAGTACGCCAACGACGTGCTCGGTGGTGATCCGCCGGAGGAGCCGCCACCGCCGCCGCCTCCCCCGCCGCGCAAGCCGCAGGTGAGCAAGCCGGGCGCGCCGCGCAGTGTGACCGCGTCGGCAGGTGACGCGCAGGCGCGGGTCAGTTGGCGGCCGGCGGCGGCCAACGGCGCGGAGATCGTCCGCTACGTGGTGGAGGGTGCCGGGCAGCGCCTGGAGGTGGGGGCGAACCAGCGGTCGGTGCAGGTCGAGGAGTTGACCAACGGGGAGACGTACACCTTCTCCGTGCACGCGGTGAACGCCAAGGGCGCGGGACCGGCCCGTAAGAGCAACCCGGTGACCCCGACGGCGGAGGTGCCGGACGCGCCGGCCAGCGTCTCGGCGCAGGCCCGGCCGGACGGCACGGTGGTGGTGACCTGGCCGGAGGCGAACGGGCAGGGCAACAAGATCGCCCGGTACGCGGTGACGGCCACGTCGGCGGGGACGAACGCCCCGGCCGGCGAGTCGGAGGGCACCGAGTTCGTGATCGCCGCCGGTGAGTTGGAGTACGGCACGCAGTACGCGTTCACGGTGGTGGCGGTCAACGACAAGGGTGCGGCGTCGGAGTCGTCGCCGGTCAGCGACACGGTGGTGCCGTTCACGGTGCCCGGTGCGCCCGCGGAGTTGACCGCGGGCACGGTGGCGGATCGGCCGGGCACGGTGTCGGTGCAGTGGGCCCCGGCCGAGGCCAACGGCCGCCCGGTCACCGGGTACGTGGTGGAGGTGGGCGAACGGCGCAGCGAGGTGACCGACACCCGCACGGCGGTGGGTGGCCTGGGTGACGGGCAGAACGTGACGGTGCGGGTCCGGGCGGTCAACGAGGCCGGTGCGGGTCCGGAGGCGACGACGACGGCGCGGACGGTGGCGCCGCCCCGGGTGACGGTGACCGGTTCGTCGGCGACCGCGACGTCGGCGACTGTGGCGTTCACCGTGGATGCCGGCGGTGGGCAGGCGACGTGCACGCTGGCCCGGTCGGGTCAGCCGGCCACCAGCGGCCCGTGCTCCAGCATCACCATGGGTGGGTTGACGCCGGGCACCGGTTACACGTTCACGGTGACGGCCACCAACGCCGCCGGTTCGGGTACGGCGACCCGGGCCCAGGAGACCGATGCGCTCTACGGCATCGCCACCTGTGTCAACGGCGACGAGCCGGAGCAGCGCACCTACTGCGACCGGGACCGCGACGGCCGCAACGGCAACGAGATCTTCTCGGTGCCCCGGCAGGACAACGACCGGCAGGTCGGCTGGGCCAGACCCGGCACCCGGCTGAAGGCGCTGTGCAAGGTCCGCGGCGAGGAGGTGTACGCGTACGTCTACAACAACGACAAGCGCAGCACCTGGTGGGTGCGGGTCGAGTACAGCGGGCGCAACTACATCCCGTGGGTCTGGTTGAACCTGGAGGACGGCGACAACATCAACGTTCTGCCCACCTGCTGATCCACCCCAGGCAAGGAGCACCACCGTGAACAGCCAGGAACCCCTCAACCACCAGGAGGTGCAGGGCTTCGCCGCCCTGGCCGCCCGGCTGGCGGAGAACGTCAACGCGGTGGTGCTCGGTAAGCCGCAGGTGGTCCGGCTGGCGTTGACGGCGCTGTTCGCCCAGGGGCATGTGCTGCTCGAAGACGTGCCCGGGGTGGGTAAGACGACCCTCGCGCGGGCGATCGCGGCGACCGTGAAGGGGCAGTGGCGGCGCATCCAGTTCACGCCGGACCTGCTGCCGTCGGACGTGTCCGGGGTGACCATCTTCAACCAGGCCACCCGGGGCTTCGAGTTCCATCCGGGTCCGGTGTTCGCCAACATCGTCATCGCCGACGAGATCAACCGGGCGTCGCCGAAGACGCAGTCGGCGCTGCTGGAGGTGATGGAGGAGCGCACGGTCACCGTGGACGGCGTACGCCATCCGGTGCCGCAGCCGTTCCTGGTGGTGGCGACGCAGAACCCGGTGGAGATGGACGGCACCTACCGGCTGCCGGAGGCGCAGCTGGACCGGTTCCTGGTCAAGCTCTCCGTCGGCTACCCCGACGAGTCGGTGGAGGTGGAGGTGCTGCGCGGGGCGACGGTCCGCTCCCCCGAGGCGCTGGCCGCGATCACCGACACCACCACGATCGGGGAGATGGTCCGGATGGCCCGCCGGGTGCACATCGCCGAGCCGCTGTACACGTACGCGGTGCGGCTGGCCGCGGCGACCCGTACCCATCCGCAGGTGCGGGTCGGGGTGAGCCCGCGCGGGGTGATCGCGTTGACCCGGGCGGCGTGCGCGTACGCGCTCATCGACGGCCGGGGTTGGATCATGCCGGAGGATCTCAAGACGCTCGCCGAGCCGGTCTTCGCCCACCGGCTGCTGCTCACTCCGGACGCGCAGGTGCGTGGCGTGACCGCCGGTGACGTGTTGCGCCAGGCCGTCGCGTCGGTGCCGGTGCCGTTGCCGTCGGGGCAGCCGGCGCCGGCGCAGCCCTGATCGCGAGGAGCGGCGTGGGGATCACCGCCCGGGGTATCGGTCTGCTCGTCGCCGGGGTGCTGCTGCTCGGCACCGGCTTCCGGTTCGGGTACCCGGAATTGACGGTGCTCGGTGCGGCGGCCGGCGTCGCGGTCGCGGTCGCGGTGTTGAGCGCGGCGTGGCGGCCCAGGTTGCAGGTACGCCGGCAGGCGGATCCGGACCGGGTGGCGCGGGGTGAGCCGGCGGCGATGACGTTGACCGTACGCAACATGGGTCGGTTGCGGTCGGCGAGTCTGCTCGCCGCCGACCGGTGCGGCGACCAGGTGGTGCCGGTGCCGGTGCTGCGGCTGCGCCCGGGGGCCGACACCACCGTCCGCTACGAGGTGCCGACCGCCCGCCGGGGCGTGGTGCCGGTGGGTCCGCTGCGGGTGACCCGCCGCGATCCCCTCGGCCTGGTCGTGGTGGCGCGCAGCTACGGCGACAGCGTGCCGGTGTGGGTGCACCCGAAGATCCATCCGTTGCGCGCGGTGCCCACCGGCGCGGGCCGCAGTCTCGACGGCCGGGTCGACTCCGTACCGCACGGTTCGATCACCTTCGACTCTTTGCGGGAGTACGTCGTCGGTGACGAGTTGCGGCGGGTGCACTGGCGTACCAGTGCCCGGATCGGTGAGCTGATGGTGCGGGAGAACGTGGACACCAGCCTGCCCCGGATCGTGGTGCTGCTGGACAACCGGCTGGCGGCGCATCCGCAGCGGGTACGCCTGGTGGCCGAGTCGTTCGAGTCGGCATGTGAGGCGGCGGCCTCGGTGGTCACCGCGGCGGTACGCGAGGACCTGCCCGTGACGCTGCTCTTCGTCGCCGCGCCGGACGACCTCGCCGGGGCGAGCACCGCAGCGGACGGGCCCGGCGACGGTGGACCGACCGTGCCGTTGGACCGGTTGGCGGCGGTGTCGCTGTCGTACGAGGGGACGCTGGAGGCTGCGGCGGCACGGCTGCGCCGCGACCGCCTCGGCGACACCCTGGTCGTACTCACCGGGCCCGGTGGGCGCGACGACCTGGGGCACGTCGGTGCGCTGCGCGGGGCGTACCCCTCGGTGGTGGTCGGAGTTTTCGGCGCGGCGGAACCGACACCGCCGGGTACCGGCGGCCTGCTCGTGGTGGACGCGGCCGACGGGGCCGGGTTCGCCGCCGAGTGGGACGGGGTGCGCCGGTGGTGAGGCTGCTGCGGGCGGTGCCGGTGCCGGCGGCGCTGGTCGGCATGGTCGTCCTGGCCGGGGTGACGCTGGACCGGGTGTACGCGGGATCGCTGCTGACCGCGCTGGTGGCCGGCGCGGCCCTCGGGTCGGTGCTGGTCAGCGTCGCGGCGCGGCGGCTGCCGTCGTGGCTGGTCGCGCCGGTGTCGGTGCTGGTGATGGCCGGTTGGACGGCGTGGTGCCTGCGGCTGACCGCCGATCGGGCCGGTCTGCCGGGCGGGTTCGCCCAGGTGGCCGCCGACGCCGCCGGTAACGGCATTCCCCGGCTGCTGACCGCGATGATCCCGGTGGAACCGACCCCGGACACGGTTCTGGTGCCGCTGGTGGGTGCCTGGCTGGCCGGGCTGGCCGGCGCGGAGGTGGCCCTGCGCGCCGGGCGGGTGCTGCTGGGTTACCTCCCACCGGTGCTGCTCCACATCGGCGCGGTGTACGTCGTCGGGCCCAACGCCGAACCGGCGATCGGCCCGACCGTGGCGCTGGTGGTGCTGGCCGGGCTGGGCCTGGCCGCCTCGGCCCGGCGCGGCGACGACCCGCTCGACACGCTGGCCCCGGCGGTGCGCTCGCGGGTACGGGCCCGGCTGGCGGTGGCCTCGGCCGCCGGTACGGCGGTGGTGGTCGCGGCGGCGACGCTGCTCGGCCCGGCGGTGGCCGCACTGGTGGAGGTACGACCGGTGGACCCGCGCCGCTACGTCGAGCCGCCGCAGGTCGAGACGCTGGACGAGAACCCGCTGATCCGGATCTCCGGCTGGGCGCTGCGCCCCGACCAGCAACTGTTCCAGGTGCGCACCGAAGCCGGCGGTGGCAACCGGATCCGGCTGGCCGTGCTCAGCGACTACGACGGGGTGACCTGGCGGGTCGGTGCCACCTACCGCAACGCCGGCCGGATCCTGCCGACCGTCCAGCCGGCGACGTACGCCACCGTGGAGACGGTCCGGCAGGAGATCACCGTCGACGAGCTGAGTGGCCGGTTGTTGCCGGCGGTGGCCACGCCACGCGAGGTCACCGGCGCGCGGGTGGCCTACGACCCGGGCACCGGCACCCTGATCCGGCCCGACGGGCTCAGTCCGGGGCTACGCTACACGGTGATCTCCGCTCGGGAACGTCCGGACGCGAACCTGCTGGCCACCGCGAACACCCCGGTCGGGGACGAGGTGGCCCGGGTACTGCACGTGCCGGACGGCGCACCCGACCAGTTGCGCCGGCTCGCCGCCCAGCTGGCCGAGGAGAACGGCGCCCCGTACGCCCGGGCGGCGGCGATCGAGCAGTGGCTGGCCGAGCACTACCGGCTGGTCGCCGACGCACCAAGTGGCCACGCGTACCCGAATCTGGCGTTCTTCCTGTTCGGGCCGCGTAACGGTGGCGGGCAGCGGGGCACCTCCGAACAGTTCGCGGCCTCGTTCGCGGTGCTGGGCCGGTTGGCCGGGTTGCCGACGCGGGTGGTGGTCGGGTTCGCCGCGCCGGGCGACGGACCGGTGCGGGCCGGTGACGCGTACGCCTGGCCGGAGGTGCTCTTCGACGGGGTGGGCTGGGTGCCGTTCGACCCGCTGCCCCGCCCGGACGACGAACCACGGCCGGTGGAGGAGGACTTCCGGCCGCAGCCGGAGAAGCCACCGCCGTCGGAGCAGCCGGAGCCGACCGTGGAGCCGTCCGCGTCCTCCGCGCCCCCGGCAGCTGCCGAGGGCGGTGACGATCAGGCCGGGCTGTCCACGCCGATGCTGGCCGCCGGCGCCACCGCCGGTTTCCTGCTGCTGGTTGTGGCGGCGCTGGCCACCCTGGCCGGCCTGCGCCGCGCGCTGACCCGCAACCGGCTGCACCGGGGCCCGGCCGACCTGCGGGTCGCCGGTGCCTGGCGGGAACTGACCGACGCGCTGCGGCTGGCCGGACGGCCGGTCCCCACCGACCTGTCCGCCACCGAGGTCGCCGACGCGGCTCGCCGTGCCCTGTCCGCCGCGTCGCCAGCCGCCCCGTCGGAGGTCGCCGGGTCGCCGGTCGCTGGGGCGGGACCGGCCGGGCATCAGTCGGTGGCCGCGTACCGGGCGGTGGACGATCTGGCCCGGCTGGTCAACCAGGTCGGGTTCGCCCCCGGTCAGGTGACCGACGCGCAGGCCGACGCCGCCGCCGACGCGGCCACCCGCTACACGGGCGCGCTGCGCGCCGCCCGGTCCCGGTGGCGGCGGCTGCTCTGGTCGGTGCATCCAGGGCCGCTGCGCTGGCGACGCTGAGACGACGCCGCCCGCCGGTGACGCTGAGACCGGCGTCGCCCGGCGGGGCGCTGACCGGCTGGCCGGTCACCCCTCGCTGCGGCCCGTCCGGGCTCAGCGCGACACGGGACGATCCGATCAGCCGAGGCCGAGCCGAGCGATCATCGTGGTCAGGGCGGCCGTGTCCCCAGCGGCCAGTTCGGGGGTGGGCAGCAGCGCCAGTACGGGGACGTCCACCCCGGCCTCGGCGTACCGGCGGACCTTGGCCCGGCACTGCTCGGGTGAGCCGTGCACGATCAGCGCGTCCACCACCTCGTCCGGCACAGCGGCGAGCGCGGCCCGCCGGTCACCGGCCGCCCAGGCCTCCCACATCGCCGACAGCGCCTCCTGGCGGCCGAGCCACCTGTGGAATTCCGCGTACGCGGGCACCGTCAGATAGCTGGTGATCATGCGGCGGCCCAGGGTGCGGGCGTACCCGGCGTCCTCGGTGGGGCAGACGAAGATCCGGGCGACCACCTCGAACTGCGGACGGCGTTCGCCGAGTTCGGCCACGGCACGGGGCACGTCGGTGGCGGCGAGCCAGTTCAGAATGACCCCGTCGGCTTCGGCGGCGGCCAGCCGCAGCATGCCCGGGCGCAACGCGCCCAGCAGCAACGGCGGCGGTACGGCCGGCGGACGTTGCAGGCTGAACCGCCGCACCGCGAAGGTGTCGAGCGCCCCGTCGACGGTCTCCCCCCGCAACGCCGCCCGCAGGAACCGCAGCACGTCACGGGTACGCCGGAACGGCTCGGTGAACTCGACGGCGTTCCAGTCGGACACCACCACCGGCGACGACGCGCCGATGCCCAGGGCGAACCGGCCCGGCGCGACGTCGGCGAGCGCGGCGGCGCTCATCGCCAGTAGGCCGGGCCCACGGGTGAACACCGGCGTGACCGCGGTGCCCAGCCGCAGCCCCGGCTGCCAGACGGCGGCCAGCGTCAGTGGGGTGAAGGCGTCGACGCCGTTGACCTCGGAGGACCACAGGTCGGTGAACCCGGCATCGGCAAGAGCCTCGTACACGGCGGCATGGTCGGCCAGCGCGACCCCGTCCAACGGCACCGTCATCGCCCATCGCGTCGTCATCGATCGATGGTGCCCGCCGCGCGGTCTCCCAGGCAAGATCCTGTCGGCTTCCCGGTCGGCCGGGAAGCCGCTCGCCGAATCGGCGACCCGGCCGTGACCAGCGCTAACCTTGCCGACGTGACCTTCTCACTCGTCGCCCGCTCCGCCGACGGCCACCTGCACGGTGTCGCCGTGGCCAGCCGCTTCCTGGCCGCCGGCGCGCTGGTGCCGGCGGCCGAGGCGCAGGTCGGCGCGATCGCCAGCCAGGCGCACGTGAACCTGGCCTACCGGCCGCAGGGACTCGCCCTGCTGCGTACCGGGGTGACGGCGGCGGGTGTGGTCGCTGGTCTGGTCGCCGCCGACCCGGAACGTGACCACCGCCAGGTCGGTGTGGTCGCCGCCACTGGTCCCGGTGCCACGTACACCGGGGAGCACTGCCGGGACTGGGCGGGCGGCCAGGCGGGCGACGGCTGGGCCGCGCAGGGCAACATCCTCACCGGCCCCGAGGTGATCGACGCGCTGCGCGACACCTGGCTGGCCCGTACCGACCTGCCGTTCGCGCAGCGGTTGCTCGCCGCGCTGCGCGCCGGCCAGCAGGCCGGCGGCGATCGACGTGGCCAGCAGAGCGCCGGGCTCGTCGTGGTCCGTCGCGGCGGAGGGTACGGCGGCACCGGCGACCTCATGATCGATCTTCGGGTCGACGACCACCCCGACCCGATCACCGAACTCGACCGGCTGCTGGCCGTGCACACCCTCATGTTCAGCCGCCCCGACCCGGCCACCCTGCTCGACCTGACCGGCGCGGTGGCCGCCGAGGTGGCCGGCCTGCTCACCGCCCTCGGCCACCCGGCGGACCCGGCCGATCCGCAGGACGCGCTGGTCGAGTGGGCCGGCCTGGAGAACCTGGAGGAACGGCTGGCCCCCGGCCGCATCGACCCGGTGGTGCTGGCCCGGCTGCGTGCCGCCCTCCCCCACGTACCCGTACCCCGAGGTGCGGCCTCAACGAATCGCGACCCAGCCGTCGGCGCGGGCGGAGACTTCGCGGCCCCGGTGGGCAGCGAGCCTGAGTCGGCACGGTAACGAGCCCCACTCGACGGGGCCGGTCCGCTCGACGGGGCCGGCCCGCTCGACGGGGATCAGCGGCCGAAGGCGAGCAGCGGCAGGCCGACCCGGGCGAGGGCGGCCTGCTCGGCAGGACTGCACGGCATGCGCCCGGTCACCTTGGCGATCAGGGTCAGCCGGTCCCAGCCCAGCTCCGCCGGCAGGAAGCGGCCCGCGGTGAGCAGATCGGCGATGACCCGGCTGGCGGCCGTGGTCAGCCACGGCGGCCGGTCCAGCGCCGCCGCCAGGTCCAGGCCGTGCACCCCGACCTCCACCACCCGGGTACGCAGGAACTCCGTCACCGTCATCGCATCGCCGTGCCGGGTGCGTACCACCCGATCCGGTGGGTTCGCCTCGACGGCCGCGAGGGCAGCGCGCCAGGCCCGGTCGAAGTCCTCGCCCAATCCGCCCCCTCGGCGCGTGCCCTCCGAGCCGAACCTCTCCCCACCACCCTCAACCCGCCCGTCTCCCACCCGAGCCGCCTCGATGCGAGCCGATTCGATGCGAGCCGCCTCGATGCGAGCCGATTCGATGCGAGCCGACTCGGCGCGGGCCGACTCGATGCGGGCGGCATCGACCTCGGTGGTGAACTTGGCGGCACCGAAGTAGCCGGCGGCGTCGACCAGGGCGCCGTTCGGCGCCGGTGCAGCCAGCATGTCGATCAGCCGGCCGGCACCGGTGCGGACATGTGCCAGCAGTTCAGCCACCGTCCACGGCACGCAGCCGGTCGGCCGGGCCAGGTCCTTCGGATCGAGGGTCGCCAGCACCTCCCCAAGCCGCAGGCACTCCTCGCGGAAAGCCGCCCGAACCAGATCGGCGTCCCCCAAGCGCTCCCCCACCTCGGACAGCCCCACATCGGGCAACCCTGCGTCGGACGGCCCTAGCTCGGGCAACCCAACCTCGGACAGCCCTGCGTCGGACAGCCCCGGCTCGGGCAACTCCGTCTCGGACAACCCCGGCCGGGACGGCCCCCTCTCGGGCGGCCCTGTCACGAACATCGCCGATCGCCCGTCCATCGCACCTCTCCACCTTCCACTGGACCCACGATTCATGATCGCGCTCGATCCCGGATCGAGTGGTCTCGTTCTCATACTCAACCCACTCGATCCAGGATCGAGCATGATCTTGCAGGCAAGGGCCGGACGCCGTGGTGTGGGGGCACGGATGAGACGGGTCGACGTGGTCGGTGCCCGTAGCCGGGAGCGGGTGAAGGCCGGCGTCCGGCAGGACCCGCGCTGTCAGGCTGTCGTGCAGGTGGAAGCCGGCGCGGAACACGGGTACCTCACCCGGTCGGTGGTGAAGACGGGCGGGCCGATCACCTGGAGTTCCACCGACGCCCGGTAACCACCCAGGGCGCGCCAGAAGGCATTGCCAGTCCGTCGTAACCGGGTACGCGGTCTGCGTGGAGGCGGTCAGCCCCACCGCGACCAGGTTCGCAGTCGGCGCGGGTGGTCAGCCCTTGTGGCGAGGAACGATGCGGTGCACGGCGGAGAGGGCCAGCGCCATGACCACCCCCATCGTTCCGGCGATGCCGGCGGCGCTGCCGGCGTACCCGACGAACAGGGGGTGGCGGGGCAACTCGGCCGCCGCGGTGGCGCGTTGCCCCGCCAGCCAGGACAGTGCCAGCGCGCAGCCCGCGATCGCCAGGAGTCCACCGATGCCGAGGAGCAGAGCGACGCCCCGGTGCGCGTCGGCCGAGGATACCTTCGCCTGTTCCCGTTGGGTGATCAGCAGCAGCAGGCCGGCCAGCGCGGCCCACACGCCGACGACGAGGAACGCGGCCACCGCGTCGCTGGGGCGGTGCCAGCCCGCCGAGAGGGTCGCCACCCCGGCGAGAGCCGCGTAGGCGGCACCGACCACGGCGGCGAAGGCTCGACCCTTGGGCGGCAGGACGAGCACCAGCGCCACCGCCACCGAGGCAGCGACGGTGGTGTGCCCGCTGGGCAGGCTGTTGCCCACGTACGCCCGTTCCGGGTCGATGCCGTAGTCGGGCCGGACCAGGCCGTACTTCAGCAACTGGGTGGTGACGTTGGCCCCGGCGATCAGCAGGGTGGCCGCCACCGCCAGGGCCACCCGGCCCCGGATCAACGCGATGAACCCGATCGTCACGGTGGCCGCCAGCAGCGACACCACGGACATCGCGTTGAGGATCCGGTCCACCGGATCCTCAATGTGGTCACGGCCGATCCGGTTGCCGGTCAACGCCGCCGTGTCGATCCATTGGCCGACGTCGGTGTAGAGGGCGAATCGCCAGACGACGATGAAGGCCGCCGTCTGGACAAGGGCCAACAAGACCAACCAGACCGCAGTCCCACCCCTCGGCGTCACGCGCACCCGGACAACTTAGCCGCCGCTGCCCGCAGGTCCACCAGTGGCCCGCCGACCGCGTCGGCACCGGCGTCAGGCGCAGCTGAGCAGGGGCAACGGTGGGCGGCACGGCGGCCGGACGGAGATGTTGCGAGGCGTCGGGCCGACGGCGAGGAGGATTGTGGCCGCAACAGCAAAAGGGAGAGGCCGCCACGGGGGGAGCGGCCTCTCCGGTGATGTACGTTACTCCGTCCCCGGCGGTGTTGTTATCCCGAGGCGGTCACTTTTTTTCACGATCTGCGCGGTGTCACTGTCGAATCGGGGGGCGGTGGGGTGGGTCGACTACTCCGCTGCGTCGGCCAGAGGGCCGACCCACCCCGGCCTGACCGTGGGCGTCAGGCCGCCGGCCGGTCCTGCCTCTACCCCCGAGGCCCGGCCGGAGCCTCCGGGTGGGTCACCGCCCACCCGGAGGACGTTGTTCGTCAGCCGTTCGGGAACAGCTTCCCGTAGTCGGCGTACGCCATCGCGACGTCCGCCTGGGCCCAGAACCGGTGGTAGCGGAACTCCGGCTCCGGTCCACCGTCGAGGTACGCCTGGACCTTCGGCCACGCCGGGTCGTTCTTGTAGAACGACCGGATGTCGACGAAGCTCTTGCCCGGGGCGATCACGTCACCGTTGGGCATGCGACCGGTCCAGCCCTGCGGGATGTACAGGCCCTGCCCGGTGGAGGCGTCGTAGACGTCGTCGAAGCGCCGGTAGTCGCCACGCTTCTCCACCGTCGACACACCCTGCGCGTCGCTTTCCCCGTGCAGCGCGTCCAGCAGGCCCTTGGCGGTGTTCTTCGCCGCCACGTTGCCCGACTTCGCCGCGTAGGCGATGAGCGTACGGGCGTAGGAGGCGGCGATGCCGACGTCCTGACCCTTGGCGATCACCTCGACGTGCAGGTTGGTGTTCGGCTGCGGGTTGGTCGGGTTCCAGTTGTTGGGCTGGCCCGTCCACTTCAGGTCCGCCGGGATGGACCAGTCCTCACCCAGCGTGGTGTTGGCGATGGCCCACGGCACCCACTTGTCCAGCAGGGCCTTGGCGCGGGCGTCACCGCTGACCAGGTACAGCTCGGCGATGCGCTGCATCGACCAGGCCTGCATGCCGAACCACTGGTTCGACGGCGGGTCGTTGTAGACCGGGTCCTCGTCGTAGAACATGCCGTAGAAGGTGGCGGTGCCGGCCGGCGGCGTGCCGTAGTGCCCGCCCCAGCTGTTGGTCGCGCCACCGGCGATGCCACCCTCGGCCGACTGGAGCCAGGTGTAGAGCTCCAGCTGCCGGGTGAGGCTGTTGTTCCAGTCCGCCGCCGCGGTCGACGAGCGCGGCTTGAGCTCGTTGACGTTGGTCAGCGCCCAGGCCGCGAACGGGTTCTGGTAGCCGAAGTGGCTGTGGCTGGAACCGATCCGCCACGACCAGTTCTGGCTGGTCTCGTACGCGCCGCCCCAGGCGTAGTACCAGGAGAGCAGGTAGTGGGCGGACTCGCGGTTGTTACCGGCCGGGCACTGGGTGGCCCCGACGCAGTTGCCGATGCGCTTGAAGTACTTGTCGAACAGCGCGTACCGCAGGTAGTCACCCATCTTGGCGGCCTTGGTCACGGTCGCCGCCACGTCGGCCTGCTTGTTCTGCTCCTTGGCCCAGGTCAGCGCCCAGTACGCGGCCTGCACGGCGCGGGCGTCGGCGTCCGGGGCGTTCGTGTACTTCCACTGCTTGGCCGGGGTGCCGGACTCCTTGATGAACAGGTCAAGGTAGCCGCTCGGGCCGCCGTGGGCGAAGGTGTCGCAGGAGGGGTGCGGCACGGTCTCCCACACCGACTCCTGGGTGCCCCGCTGGAAGGTGTTGATGTACGCGGGACGGGTGGTGCCGTTGCCGCAGCGGCCGAAGCCGTAGACGTTGTCCACGTCCAGCAGCCAGTGCATGCCGTAGATGCTGCCGGTGCCGTAGGTCTGCTGGAGTTCCGCGCGCAGCGGGTCCTTGCCGACCGGCACGTTCGCGTTCAGCTGCGACGGGTACTGGCTGGGCAGGTCGTTCTCGGCGGCGTAGGTGGCGTCACCGGCGGAACCGGCGGTCGGCTGGTCGGCCGTGGACGGGATGATGTAGGTCTCCATCACCGTCCAGGCGTTGTTGAACGGCGCCCAGTTCTGGGTGACCCGACCGTAGTACGCCTCCAGCCACAGCCAGAAGCTGAACGCCTCGGAGGTGGTCTGGTGGCCGTGGTCGGGCGCCTCGACGATCAGCGTCTCGATCGAGTGGTACGGCACGCCCTCCGGGCTGAAGTAGCCCGAGTTCTTGATCTTGTTGTACTGGGTGAGGAAGCGCTGCACGTACTCGCCGTCGCCGCCCGGCACGTCGTTGTCGATCTCGGTGACGGTGACCGTCGCCGGCGTGTGACCGGCGGCCGAGGCGGTGATCGTCGCGGTGCCACCGACAGTGTCGGCGTCCTCGGCGGCCTGGACGGTCACATCGACGCCACTGTTCCAGTTGCTCGTGGTCAGCGTCAGCGGCGTCGACGGGACGGTGATGTCGGTGTCACCGGTGCGGGTCAGGCTCACCGAGACGTTCGCCGACGGCGCGCGGCTGAGCTTGACGTTGAACGTCGAGCTGCCGCCTTCGGGCACGGTCAGCGCGGTCGGGGTGGCCACCACCGCCGGCGCGGTGGACGCGGTGACGCTGAACGACCGCTCGGCGATCGCCGACAGTCCACTGTTGTCGTACGCCCGGGCCTGCACCGTGTAGTCACCGGCCGGCAGGCTCTCCAGGGTGTACGCGTACGGCGCGGTGGTGTCGGTGTTGACCAGCAGTCCGTTGCGGTAGAACTCGACGCGGGCGATGGTGCCGTCCGGGTCGCTCGCGGTGGCGGTCAGCGGCACGGTCGCCGGAGCGGTGAACGGGCCGGCGGGGACCGACAGGCTCACCGTCGGAGGCTGCTGGGCGACGCCACCGCAGGTGACTCCGTTGACGGAGAACGAGGTCGGCTTCGGGTTGCTGCCGGTGTACGAGCCGTTGAAGCCGATGGTGGTGCTGGCGCCGGTGGCCATGCTGCCGTTCCACGCCTCGTTGACGGCGGTGACCTGGTTGCCGCTCTGGCTCCACCGGGCCGACCAGCCGTTGGTGACCCGCTGGTTGCCGGGGAAGGCGAACCGCAACGTCCAGCCGTTGACCGGGTCGCCGAGGTTCTTGAGGGTGATGTTGGCGGTGAAGCCGTTGCTCCAGTCATTGGTCTCATAGACCACGTCGCAGGCCGGTGCGGCCTGCGCGGCGCCGGCGGGTACGGTCACCCCGCCGATCGCCAGTGCCGCGGCGCCGAGCCACGCCAGGCGGCGACGTCTTGCCAGATTTCTCATCTGCGCGGTGTCTCCTCGAACCAGGCCGGGTGCGGTGCCGCCCCGGCGGGACGCCTCGCAGACGACAGGACGCGAGACGCCGGTGGATGGTGGTGGGCCGGCCGACCGGCCGGAACGCAGCAGGTCGTCGTCAGACACCCACTGCGATCAGGGCGCCGTACCGGATACACCGGAAGCCCTCGGCGGCCCCACGCTCACGCATACCTGGCTCCACGTGGTCGATCGACAGTGTGCCATGGAAGCGCTCCCAGCACCAGAGATCACACTTCCGGAAGCACTCGGTTGTTTCGATCTTATTTTGGGGCTTTCACAAAGCCGTGACGGGCGTTACAGTCGCAAACAACGTCGATGGGAGCGCTTCCATCGACGGAGCTCCAAGCATTGGATTACCCGGCGCTGTGCCCACAGCAACGGGTACTAAGACCGCAGGCCGACGGCGGGCCAGCCCGGACACCGCCGTCAGCCGTCACCCCACCACAGTGAGGGGAGGTGGATCCTCAAGCCACTCGCGTGGCCCGGCTCCCGCGCGACACGCACGACTGGGACGCCAATCCGCACGTGCGTGTACCGCAACACGGTGGGGACGGGGGTTGCCCTCCCCCGTCCCCACACTAAACCCCCGTTCACGATGGGAAAAGAGGCCGACGGGTCAGACGCGCATCACCCGCGCGCCCCGCACGGCAGTATGCCCCGCCCGCCGACCGTGCGCTGCCCCGCCGACCACCTCCGGGAGCACGCCGCCGGTCCGCCCGCGGAACTCGGCGCACCCCGGTCCCGCCACACCCGACGCCCGACCGGCTGACCGCCAGAACCCCCACCTTTGTCTCCGCCGCCACCGCGGTCGTCCGTGATCTGTGACGATCATGCGCCAGCGGCGGCCGCCCACCCTTTACGCTGTATTGGGAGCGCTCCCGAGGGGCGCGGCGGCCACCCCACCCACGAGGAGAACCCATGTCGATGCTCACCAGGCGCCACCTGCTGCGCCGCGCGGCGCTGTCGGCCACCGCCGTGACGCCGGCCGGCGCCGCACTGGGCGCGGTCACCACCGCAGCCGGCGCCACCGCCCTTGCCGGTTGCCAGCCCGGCGAGGACGCCGCACCCACCGAGCCGGCCGCCAGCTCCGCCACCCGGTTGCAGTTCCCGGTGAACTTCGGCTGGGGCGCAGCCACCTCGGCGTACCAGATCGAAGGCGCCGCCAAGGAGGACGGCCGGGGCGAGTCGGTCTGGGACACCTTCAGCCACACGCCGGGACGCATCCGTAACGGCGACACCGGTGACGTCGCCGCCGACCACTACCACCGCTACGCCGAAGACCTCGATCTGATGCGCGACCTGGGGCTGCGCAGCTACCGGTTCTCCATCTCCTGGCCGCGCATCCAGCCCGACGGCACCGGCGCCGCCAACCAGCGGGGCATCGACTTCTACCGTCGCCTCGTCGACGGGCTGCACGAGCGCGGCATCTCCCCGATGGCCACCCTGTTCCACTGGGACCTGCCGCAGACCCTGCAGGACGCCGGCGGCTGGGAGTCCCGCGACGTGGCGTACCGCTTCGCCGACTACGCGGCGACCGTGTTCGAGGCGCTCGGCGACCGGGTGCCCGTCTGGCTCACCATCAACGAGCCCAAGACCGTCGTGCAGAACGGCTACCTGTTCGGCCACCACGCCCCCGGCCGGCAGGACCCGGACGCCGCCTACCTCGTCGCCCACCATCTGCAACTCGCCCACGGCCTCGCGGTGCAGGCGCTGCGCGCCGAGGGTGGCACCGGCCGCATCGGGCCGGCCTTCAACCTGCACCCCTGCTACCCCGCCGACGACTCGCCCGCCGCCGCCGAGGCCACCCGGCTGTACGACGGGTACGAGAACCGCCTCTACCTCGACTCCGCCCTCAAGGGCAGCTATCCGGAGGACGTCCTGGCCGACCTCGGGCCGACCAGCCGGATGGTCCGGGGCATCCGCGACGGCGACCTGGAGATCATTTCCTCCCCGGTCGACGTGCTCGCGGTGCAGTACTACACCCCGATCTACGTCACCGCCAACGGCGGCACGGTGCGCCGCTGGCCCACCTCCGAGGCGAGCTGGCAGCAGATCTACCCGGACGGGATGTACGACATCCTGACCCGGGTCACCCGCGACTACGGCCCGATCCCGCTGACCGTCACCGAGAACGGGCTGCCCACCCCCGACGTCCTCGCCGCCGACGGCACCGTCGAGGACACCGGCCGGGTCACCTTCCTGCGCGACCACCTGGCCGCCGCCCACCGCGCCGTCACCGACGGCGTGCCCCTGGAGAGCTTCCATGTCTGGTCGCTGCTCGACAACTTCGAGTGGGCCGAGGGCTACGACCAGCGCTGGGGACTCATCTACATCGACTACCCCACCCAGCGGCGGGTGCTCAAGCGCAGCGCCCACTGGTACCGCCAGGTCATCGCCGACAACGCGGTGTGAGACCCGGTGACGCGCCGGGCCGGCGTACGGATCAGAGCCGCCGGCCCTGCGCGTCCCAGGCGAGGATGCCGTCGAGCCGTTGCCCCGGGCGCAGCACCTGCGGATGGAACCAGAAGACCACCACGTCGTCGTCCTCGCTCCACCTGGCCAACTCCGCCTTCAGCCGCTGCCCGCCGATCGATCCCATGATCCGGGTGGCCGGTCCGACGAAATACCCGAACGTGGGCACCGGATCGTCGGGGAGCAGCTGCGCCGACGGCTCGTACCCGATCTCGTGGAAGCCGGGTCGGCGGTCGCTGCCCTCGACGTCGTTGATGAGGTAATCCACGATCAGCGCGCCGGTGGCGGAACGCCGGCCGGCGACCAGACCGATCGTCACCTCGGAAGCCCGGGGGACGTCGACCTCGACGAAGTAGAAGACCCGCTCGTCGCCGCCGTACCGGATGCCGGTGCTCAGGACCGTACCGATCGGCGGCGGTGCCGGTGGCGGCGTCGCCGCGCCGACGGTCGGCTCGGTGACCTCGGCGGCCGTCGACGAGGTGGTTGCGGGCTGCGGCCCGCGCTCGAACGGATCGGGTTGGCGGAGCACGGTCGCCGCACCGACGGCCACCACGACGACCGAGAGCAGGGCCGTCCCGCCCCGGACCACCCGTCGCCTGCGGCGCAGCCGACGCCCCTGCCGCATGATCGTGTCCACGTCGAACCGACCCCGGTCGTCCGGTTCGGTGGCCCGGATGGCCGCGCGGAGGCGATCTGTCTCGTTCATCGGTCGCCTCCCGGCGCGGTCGGCAGTTCGACAAGGGTCTGCCGCAGCTTCTCCAGGGCCCGGGAGGTGGTGCTCTTCACCGTGCCCAGGGAAACGTCAAGCTCGCGGGCGACCTGCTGTTCGGGCAGGTCGAACAGGTAGCGCAGCACGACGATCGCCCGTTGACGGGCGGTGAGTGCGCCGAGGGCGAGCTGCAGCCAGCGCCGGGCGGTGACCTCGTCGGCGACGTCACCGCGTCGCTGGTGCGGAACCTCGTCGACCGGGTACTCCCGGATCGGACGCCGCCAGTTGTCCACTATGTAATTGATCATCACGCGTCGGGTGTAGGCGTAGGGGTCGTCGCGACGTACCCGCGACCACGACGCATAGGTACGCACCAGCGCGGTCTGTGCGGCGTCCTCGGCCTGATGGTGGTCGCCGGTCATCAGGTACGCGGCATGAGCCAACCGGCCGGAGGCCGCCTGGACGAACTCCACAAACTCGGCGTCACCCCTGGCCATCGTCACCTCTTGCCTGCCCCACGACCGGTCCTGACGAGCGAGGCCCCGAAAAGGTTGAGCCGTCGGCGGATGAACTTTCCACCGATGCCGGTCGTCTTCCTCCCCGCCGCCCCGACCCGGGCAGGCAGTGGAGGGAGAACCATGATGTCGTACGCCCCTCGGATGCCCGCCGGTCGCGGCCGGTCGTGGGCGTCCCCGCTGGTCGCCGTCGTGCTGGCCGGTTGTGCCCCGGCGATGCCCGCGCCCGCCGCGCCGTTCGCGCCGGTCGTGACCGCGTCGCCGGCCGGCCGACCGAGAGTGGCCGCCGCACCGCTCGCGTCCACGCCCCCTGCGCCGGTCAGCTACCCGGCGCGGGGCGCCAACCGCTGGGACGTCGCCGGTGGCGAGGCGGCACCGAGGACCGGGCCGGGTCGGCTGCTGCGTTACCAGGTGGCGATCGAGCGGGGCATCGAGGGCATCGCGCTCACCGAGTTCGCCGCCGAGGTCAGCCGGATCCTCTCCGACCCGCAGGGCTGGAGCGCCGGTGGGCAGTGGCGGCTGCGCCGGGTCGGCCCGGACCGTCGTCCTGACTTCACCATCTATCTGGCCACCCCGGTCACCCGGGACCGGCTGTGCCAGGACGTCCCCGACGGCTACACCTCCTGCCGCAACGGTGACCGGGTGGTCGTCAACGTCGCCCGCTGGGTCAAGGGCGCACCCGGCTTCGGCACCGACGTCGACCACTACCGCCAGTACGTGGTCAATCACGAGGTCGGTCACCGTCTCGGCATGGGCCACGAACTGTGCCCGGGCCGTGGCCGACCGGCGCCGGTGATGCAGCAGCAGACCCTCGGCCTGCACGGCTGCACGCCAAACGGCCTGCCGTACCTCGACGGTCGCCGCTACTCCGGGCGATCCGGGAGCTACGACGATCGGATCCCGCCGCGCGACCGGGGCCTGCCGGGCTGACCCATCGACGGCCCGGGTGGTGTCCCGCCGGACGCGGGCTGCGCCTAGGCTCGCGGGATGGATCGGAATCGACGATCGCTGGGCCGGCCGTTCTGGACGTTCTGGAGCGCGGCCGCGCTGGCCAACCTCGGTGACGGCATCCGGGTGGCGGCCTTCCCGCTGCTGGCCGCGACGCTCACCGACAATCCGCTGGCGGTCGCCGCCGTGGCCGCCGCCCAGTTCCTGCCCTGGCTGGTGTCCGGTCTGCTCGCCGGTGCCCTCGCCGACCGCCGTGGGGCCCGCAGCCTGCTCACCGTCGCCGACACCGGCCGGGTCGTCGTGCTCGGCACGCTCGCCGCCGCGATCGCCCTGGGCTGGGCGACCATCGCCCTCGTGGTGGCCGCCGCGTTCCTGCTCGGCGTCGGCGAGACCATCCGCGACACGGCTGCCCAGACCGCCGTACCCCGGCTCGTCCCGGACGCCCAGTTGGAGAAGGCGAACGGGCGGCTCGTCGCCGGTGAGATCGTCGGCAACGAGTTCGTCGGCCCCCCGGTGGGGGCGCTGCTGTTCGTCGTCGGTGCCGCCATCCCGTTCGCCGTCAACGGCGCCACGCTCGCCCTGGCGGTGATGCTGGTGTTGTCCCTGCCGCTGACCCTGGCCCACCGGCGCGGCAGCGACGACGACGCGCCGGTCGCCGACGGCGACGGTGTCCTGGCCGGCCTGCGCTGGCTGGTGCGCCAGCCGATGCTACGAACCCTGGTGCTCGTCACCGCCGCCGTGGCCGCCGCCGACACCGCCTGGTTCGCGATCTTCGTGCTCTATGCCCGCGACGCCCTCGACCTCGGCGCGTTCGGCTTCGGACTGCTGCTGGCCACCGGGGCGGTCGGCGGTCTGCTCGGCTCGTTCACCGCCGACCGGCTGATCGCCCGGTTCCGCCACCGCACCGTGCTCACCTGGTCGATGGCGGTCACCGCGGGCGTACCGGTGCTGCTGGCGGTCGTCGCCGACCGGACCGTGGCCGTGGTCGTGGTGGTCGCCACCAGCGCGGCGTTCGCCGTGCTCAACGTCGCCGCCCTGTCGGTACGGCAGCGGCTGGTGCCCGGCGGGTTGCTGGGTCGGGTCATCGCCGCTGCCCGCCTGGTCACCTACAGCGCCACGGCACTCGGCGCGCTGGCCGGCGGCGCACTTGCCGCCCGCGCCGGCCTGGGCGCGCCGTTCGTGTTCAGCGGCGCGGTCGCCGTCGCTGCCACCGCAGCCTGGTGGCTCGCTTCCCGACCCGCCACGCCCGGTGCCCTCGGCCTGCGCTGAGCGCGATGTCACGAAGGGCCCCGGCCGCTGGGCGAGGGGCCCGGGTCAGCGGGGCAGGGCCTGCTGCAGCTCGGCGCGCAGGGCCGGGGTCAGCATCTCCCCCGCCTGCTTCGCCAGCCGGGCCATCTCGTAGCCCACCACACCGATGTCGGCATCCGCTGCAGCCAGGGTGGCCAGGATCGAGCCGTCGCGGATCTGCATCACCAGGAAGTAGCCACGGCCCATCTCGACCACGGTCTGCTTGACCACGTCACCGTCGAACATCTGGGCCGCACCGGCGGTGATGCTCATCAGGCCCGAGGTGACCGCGGCGAGCTTGTCCGCGTGGTCGCGCGGCAGGTGATCGGAGATGGCGACCAGCAGTCCGTCGGAGGACACCACCACGGCGTGCGCCACACCGGGCACCCGTTCCGCGAACCCGCTGACCAGCCAGCTGAGGTCCCGGGCCTCCTGAGACAACGTTGTCACTTGGGTCCTCCTTCACTCCATGTCCCGGGCGGTGGCACGGGTATCTCGGTGGTCTCCTCGGCCTCGGCACGTCGCACACCGCTGTACAGCTTCGACAACATGCCGCCGACCGCCTCCGGGTCCGGGTCGTGCCGCGCCACCTGCTGCTGCCCGGGCTGGGCCGGCTGGGTGACGCTGCGCAACTGGGCCATCGGCACCCGCATCGGCAGTCCCCGGTCGTTGGTGCCCCCGGTCACCGGCACCGACGGCGGTGCCGGACTGCCGGCGGTCGCCGGCGACGACGGCCCCTCCCGGGACCACCAGCCGCTGCCGGTCGACGCCGGCGCGGCCGCCGGGGCGAGCACGTCCTCCGCGCGTACCGGCACGGGGTGAGCCTGTCGGGGCACGGTGGTCGGTCGCCGCCCGGCCACCGGCAACTCCACCGGCTGCGCGGCGGTCACCGGTGCCTGTGAGCGGGGCACCGGCAGCGCGCGCGGCGACGGCACCGGGTCCAGACCCGGCGGCGGTGGGGCCGCCAGTAACGCACCGGGCAGCCGGATCCGGGCCACCAGCCCGCCGGTCCCGCCGTGCAACCGCACCTCGATGCCGTGCCGGGCCGCCAGGTGGCTGACCACGAACAGACCCATCCGCTCGACCGTCGCCACGTCCGCCGCCGGCGGCTCGGCCAGTACGGCGTTGGCCTCGGCCAGCGCGGTCGGGCTCATGCCCAGACCCTGGTCGGCGATCTCGACCGTCGCGCCGGCGCCCTCCGCGCGGGCCATCACCTGCACGATCGTGTCGGGACGGGAGAACGCGGTGGCATTCTCCAGCAGCTCGGCGAGCAGGTGCACCACCTCGCCGACGGCATGCCCCACGAGATGCAGGTCGGCCACCGCCTCGTGCCGCACCCGCTGGTACTGCTCGATCTCGGCACTCGCCGCCAGCAGCACCGCGTTCAACCCGACCGGCCGGTTCCAGCGGCGGGTCGACTCGGTACCGGCCAGCACCAGCAGGCTCTCGTCGTTACGTCGCATACGGGCGGCGAGATGGTCCAGCTTGAACAGGTTCTCCAACTGGTCCGGGTCGCTCTCCTCGCGTTCCAGGTCGTCGAGCAGCTCCAGCTGCCGCTCCACCAGCACCTGGCTGCGCCGGGCGAGGTTGACGAACATCGCGTTGACGTTGCGTCGCATGTTCGCCTGCTCGACGGCCACCCCGACCGCGCTGCGGTGCACCGCGACGAACGCCTCGGCCAGCTCACCGATCTCGTCGAGCGAGCGCACCACCGCCGGCGAGACCTCGATCTGCGGCACACCGCCGGAGACCGACCGCAAGCGGGCCAACGCGTCGGGCAGCTCGATCTGCGCGATCCGCAACGCCTGCGAGCGCAGCAGGCGGATCGACCGGGCCATCGACCGGCCGATCAGCACCGAGATCAGCACGGCCACCAGCAGCACCGTGATGATCACGCCGACCATCAGCAGCGTCTCCCGCAGCTGGGCGGCGCTGGCCCGGTCCGCCTGGGTCGCCGAGTCCGCGAGGATCCCCGCTTCGAAATCCCGCAGCAGGTCATGGCGGACCTCACTGAACGTCCACCAGTCGTCGTCGGCCAGCAACGTCAGCGCGGTCGGGTTCTGGGTCAGCGCCCGTTCCTCCAGCCGGCCGGCCTGGACGAAGGGATCCAGCTGACTCATCTGGTCGTAGCGGGCCACCTGCGCGTTGCTCGCCGCGACACGGAACGCGCCCAACGCCGTCAGCTGCCGCGATCGTAGATCGTTGAGCTGTGCCCGGTCGTTGTCCTGGTACCCACCGTTGCGGGCCGCCGCGTAGAGCTCCGCGCGTACTCGCGAGGAGAGATCCTTGGCCCGGGCGAACTGCACGTAGCGCAGCACCGCGTCGGACAACTCCGGCCGTTCGGCGCCCGGCGACGGCTGGGCGAGCAGGGTCAGCAGCGCGTCGACCGCCCGGTGATAGTTGCCGAGGATGGTGTCGTCACTCAACACCACGGTGGTCATCACGTTGCGCATGTAGAGGATCTGCTGGTACGCCTGGTGGGCCACCGAGTAGGTCTCCGCCCAGGATGAGTCGCCCTTGCCCACCGGCTCGGCGGCCCGGTGCAACGCCTGCGCTGCCTGGTCGACGCCGTCGCGGTACGGCCTCAGCACCTCCACCACCTGCGCGCTCTCCTCCTCGGAGGAGGCGGCCCGCAACGCGGACAACTCACCGGCGGTGCGGTCGCGTTCCTGCTGCAACCAGTGCACCAGGTCGGCGATCTCCGGCCCGATGCCCACCTGCGCAGCGAAGTCACTCAACGTGTTGGCCCGGCTGACCAGGCTCTGGGTCTGCACCCCCGCCAGGACCAGGAAGGCGACCGACGGGATCACCAGCACCGTGGCGAGCTTGGTGCGCATCCGCCAGTCCCGCAGCCGCAGCGCCGAACGGCGGCGGTGGGGCACCACCCGGACATCGAACCGTCGCCGACGATGGTTCGACACCGTCGAGGCCTGGTCCGGTCCTGCTGCCACGAGCTCCTCCTCCCACGCGTCCGCCGCGGCCCGGGGAGCGCCCGTTATCCAACCAGGTCCCGGACCAGTGTCAACGCCCTGCCCTTACGTTGGTTCAGGAGGGCACCGCCGGGCGTCACCCTATGCCGTGCCCGGCGAGCTTTGATCATCCGTCTGGCCGATATCGGCCAGTTCGACGGCGTCGGCGATGCGGTCACAGGCGACCAGCGCGGCACCTGTCGCGCCGATCTCCGGATGCCGCCCGAAACGTACCTGCCGGGGTGCCAGCACCTCGACGAATGCCGCCCGCCACCACGGCGAGGCGGCCATCGCCCCGCCGCCGAGGACCACCTCCACCGGCGCGCCGACGGTGGACTCCAGCGCGGCCAGGTCGTCGACGACCTGCTCGCACACGCCGTACATCAGTCCGGCCAGCATCTGCACCGCGGTGGTGCTGAAGCTCAACCCGCCCAGCTCACCCGAGCCGGCGCGACGGCTGCCCGGTGGCCGGTCACCGCCGAGGGCCACGTTCACCGGGCGCCGGTCACCGGGCGACAGCCCCCACAGCGCCGCCTCCAGCGCCGGGCCCTCGGGGAGCCGCAACTCCCGATCGGCCCACGCGAACACGTTCCCCCCGGAGGAGTACGCCGCCCCGGTGACCACGTGCTCGTGGTCGACACGGTAGCGCCAGAGCCGCGGGGGCAGCGGGGCCAGCGGCGCGTGCGCGGGCATCCGTTGCAGCAGCCGCACCGCCGACGAGGTGCCCACGGTCACCGCCGCCCGGGTGTGGTCGATGCAGCCGGAGCCGACGTTGGAGGCGGCACCGTCACCGATCGGCGGCGACCAGGACGCCCGCGCCAACGCCGGCCACCGGCGGGCGTACGTCGGACGCAGCCGTCCCCGCCAGTGAGACGGTGCCAGTTGCGGCAGTTCGTCGCCGCCGACACCGGCCAACGCGCAGGCCTCCGGGTCCCAGTCGAGGGTGCTGATGTCCAGCAGGCCGGTGCCGGACGCCTGGGACATCGACATCGGCGCGTCGTCGAGCAGCTGGCTGAGGGCGTACTCGACCAGGCCGACGAACCGGGCCACCGGGCTGCCGCACCGGGCCCGCAGCCAGGGCAGCCGCACCGACCAGTAGCAGCGGTGCCACCAGGTGCCGGTGCGTTGGTGGTAGGCGTCCGGATCGGCCGGGCCGGTCTGCGTCGGGGCGGGCTCGGGCCGGGTGTCCAGCCAGGTGAGCACCGGGCCGAGCGGCTGACCGTCGACGCCGAGCGGCAGGACGGAGTGCCACTGCGCGCTTATCGCCACCATCTCCACCTCGCGCAGCCAGCCCTGCTCGTTCAACTCGTCCAGGCAGTCGAGCAGGCAGGTCAGGTAGCCACGGGCATCGAGGGTGCCGGTGCCCTCGTCGTCGACGGTCAGGTCGATCCGACGCCGGGCCAACGCTCCCGGCACCGGCTGGATGTCGTCACCCAGCACGAGCCCACGCACCGAGGAGGTGCCCAGGTCCAGCGCGAGAATGTTCATCGCCGGTCAACGTACCCGGTGGCTCGGCGAGCACAACCCTGCCGCGTGCCCGGGTACGCCGAACGGCTTCCGCAGCGCCCGCCCCGCGCGTAGGGTGAGCGCATGCTCGCGCGACTGTCCTGCTGGTGGCCCGCCGACCCGGCGGCCCACCCCCGCGCGTAGCTTTCCCCACGCGGCCGCCCGACGAGGCGGCCGCCGGTCAACTCTTCCGGCCCGTGGGCCGCCCCCGACGGCGGCATCCGGCCCGAGGAGACCCGATGACACCGCTGACCGACCTGCTCGCCGCGCTCGCCGACGGCACCGACCCGGGCCCGTTCGCCCTGATCCGCCGCGACGGTGCCGAGCATCTCGACCTGTTCACCGGCCCGGTCGGCACCGTCGACCGACTCGCCGACATCCCGTTGCCCGCCGGACCGGCCGGCCCCACCACACTGGCCCTGGTGCCGTTCCGGCAGGTCGCGGAGCGGGGCTTCGCCTGCGTCGACGACGGCGTACCGCTGGAATGCCTGCGCATCGACAGTCGGGCACGGTTGCCGCTGGCCGAGGTCCTCGACGCGCTGCCCGACGGTCCGGTACGCACCACCGGCGCGGCCTTCGACATCAGCGACGACGAGTACGCCGACACCGTCGCCCGGGTGCTCGCCGACGAGATCGGCCGCGGCGAGGGGGCCAACTTCGTCATCCACCGCACCCTGCACGCGCAGGTGCAGGGTGCGCCGCTGACCGCCGCGCTGGCCGCGTTGCGTTCCCTGCTGCTGCGAGAACGCGGCGCGTACTGGACGTTCGTGGTGCACACCGGTGCCCGCACGCTGGTCGGCGCCAGCCCCGAACGGCACGTCAGCGTCGACGACGGGCTGGTCATGATGAACCCGATCAGCGGCACCTTCCGGCACACCGGCGTGGCGGCGGACCGGGCGGCGCTGCTGCGTTTCCTCGCCGACACCAAGGAGGTCGAGGAGCTGTACATGGTCCTCGACGAGGAACTGAAGATGATGGCCACGGTGGCCGAGCACGGTGGTCAGGTGGTCGGGCCGTACCTCAAGGAGATGTCCCATCTGGCGCACACCGAGTACCTGCTCGCCGGTCGCGGCTCGAAGGACGTCCGCGACGTGCTGCGGGAGACGATGTTCGCCCCGACGGTGACGGGCAGCCCGATGGAGAACGCCTGTCGGGTGATCGCCCGACACGAGCGCACCGGCCGCCGCTACTACGCGGGCGTGCTGGCCCTGCTCGGTCACGACGACACGGGCCGGCAGACCCTCGACGCACCCATTCTCATCCGTACCGCCGAGATCGCCCCGGACGGTGCCCTGCGGGTGCCGGTCGGTGCCACCCTGGTGCGGCACTCCACCCCGGCGGCCGAGGTCGCCGAGACCCACGCCAAGGCGGCCGGCGTGCTGGCCGCCCTGGGCCTGGGACCGCAGGCACCGACCGCCGGCACCGGCCCGGTGGGCCGGCTGGCCGACGATCCGCAGGTACGCGCGGCGCTGGCGGCCCGCAACGCGCCGCTGTCCCGGTTCTGGCTGGACCAGCGGCCGCCGGGGGCACTCGCCGTGCCCGCCCTGACCGGCCGTCGGGCGCTGATCGTCGACGGTGAGGACACCTTCACCGGGATGCTCGCCCACCAGTTGGGGGCGCTGGGTCTGACGGTCACCGTGCAGCCCTGGCACGCCGACGCCCCGCTGTCCGGGTACGACCTGGTCCTGGTCGGGCCCGGGCCCGGTGACCCGAACAGCGACACCCCGAAGATGCAGCGGTTACGGGCCCTGCTGCGGGTGTTGCTGGCCGACGGCCGACCGACGCTCGCGGTCTGCCTCGGCCACCAGCTGCTGGCCGGGCTGCTCGGGTTGCGGGTCGACCGTCGAGCCGCGCCCTACCAGGGCCTGCAACGCACGGTGCCGATGTTCGGTACGCCCCGACGCCTCGGCTTCTACGCCACCTTCACCGCCCGCGCCGCCGCCGACCGGCAGGGGAGCCCGTACGGTCCGGTCGAACTGGCCCGCGACGAAGCCGACGGGGCGGTGCACGCGCTGCGCGGCCCGGGCTTCGCCGGGGTGCAGTTCCACCCCGAATCGGTGCTCAGCCCGGACGGTCTGGCCGTGCTGGCCGACCTGCTGCGGGACCTGCTGCCGGCACCGGCCGGTGAACTCTCCCCCACCGTGCAGGCATAGCGGCGCCGATCCGGGGTAGCGCTGCTGACGGCCGGTGGCCCGGGCGGGTTTGAGAGCCCCCGCCCGGGCCACCGGTCCGTCGACGCTCAACCGGCCAGGCCCTTCTTGACCGCCGCGCCGATCTGCACCGCCCGGCGGGCGGTGAGTGCCGTCGCGGTCAGGGCGATGTCATCCGGTGCGGTCTCGCCGTTGTTGCTGACGTGCGACGCACCGTACGGGTTGCCGGCGACGAACTGGCTGGGATCTGTGTAACCGGGGGTGACCACGATCCCACCCCAGTGGTAGAAGACATTGAACAACGACAGCAGCGTCGACTCCTGCCCGCCGTGCTTGGTGGCGGTGGAGGTGAACGCCGAGTAGACCTTGTTGACCAGCGCACCCTTGGCCCACAGCGGGCCGGTGGTGTCGATGAACTGCTTGAGCTGGGCGGCGACCATGCCGTACCGGGTCGGCGCCCCGAGGATCACCACGTCGGCCCAGCTCAGGTCGTCCAGCTGGGCCTCCTCGATGTGCTGTGTCTCCAGGTGGTGCGCCGACCACCCTGCGTTCGACCGGATCGCCTCGTCGGGTGCCAACTCCCGCACCTTGCGCAGCCGTACCTCGGCCCCCGCGTCACCGGCGGCCTCGCTGGCCGCCTGAGCCATCTGATACGTGATGCCGGTCGCGCTGTAGTAGATCACTGCCACCTTGACCTGTGCCGCCATCACACGCCCCCTTCCTCGATCATGAGCAGGCTTCGCAGTTACCCGAACTTCGCGTCGGTGAACATTCGCGGCACTGCCTGACCTGGTCGCGATCGCGGCGGTAAGCGCTGACCCACGCGGCGATAACGGTTGGCTCGGGCAGCCTGCCGGCTGGCATGCTCGCGGCCATGGAGATCAGGATTGCGACGGCCGACGACTGGTCGGGGATCTGGCCCTTCCTGCGGGAGATCGTCGCGGCCGGTCAGACGTACACCTGGCCCCGCGACGTCGGTGAGGAACAGGCACGGGGGATGTGGCTGGTACCCGCGCCCGGTCGTACGGTGGTCGCGGTCGAACCCGACGGCACGGTGCTCGGCTCGGCGAAGCTGACCCCCAACCAGCTGGGCCCCGGCGCCCACGTCGCCAACGCCAGCTTCATGGTCGCCCCGTGGGCGGCCGGGCGTGGCATCGGTCGGGCGCTCGGGCGGCACGTGCTCGACCTGGCCCGGGCCGACGGCTACCGGGCGATGCAGTTCAACGCCGTGGTGGCCAGCAACACCCGGGCGGTGGCGTTGTGGCGGTCGCTCGGGTTCGAGGTGGTCGGGCGGATCCCGGAGGGCTTCCACCACCCCGACGAGGGCTACGTCGACCTGCTCGTGATGTACCAGCGGCTCTGATCCGGGCGCTCGTCGTACGGCCGGATAGCCTGGGCCGCGTGATGCTCCCCCTGCCAGCCGGCGACTTCAAGGCGTACCTGTTCGACTGCGACGGCACCATCGTCGACTCGATGCCCCAGCACTACACGGCGTGGCGGCAGGCCCTCGACGAGTGGGGCTGCGAGTTCCCCGAGGAGTTGTTCTACGCCTGGGCCGGTCGGCCGACCGCCGACATCGTCGCCGCGCTCAACGAGCAGCAACGGCTGAACATGCCGCTGGAGGCGGTCATCGCCCGCCGGGAGGCGCTCTACCAGCAACTGCTGCCCAGCGCGGCCGGCATCCCCGGGGTGCTGCACCACATCGACGACGCACACGGACGGATCCCGTTCGCGGTGGTCTCCGGCAGTACCCGCGAGGCGGTCACCGCCTCCCTCGGTGCGCTGGGCATCCTCGACCGGTTCGACGTGCTGGTCTGCGCCGGCGACTACACCCGACCCAAGCCCGACCCGGAACCGTTCCTGCGCGCCGCCGAACTGCTCGGCGTACCCCCGGAGGCCTGTCTGGTTTTCGAGGACGCCGACCTCGGGATCGAATCCGCCACGGCCGCCGGCATGGCGGCGGTACGGGTGCCGCAGCCGCGCCAGGGCTGAGCGGTGCGGCGCGGGACACCACCCGGGCGGCCGGTCAGCTCGCGCCTTTGCTCAAGAGTTCCGCAAGGTGCCCTTCGGATGGTTCTCGACCGGGCTGGAAAGCGCCATCCTGAGAAGACCGCTGCCGGCGACTTCGCATCGCCGCCCCGCGGCGGCGAACCTGAACGGGGGATCGCGCTCCGCCACCGACGAAGCTGGCGTAGCGCGATCAGGGGGTACCGGCGTAGCGCGATCAGGGGGGTACCGGCGTAGCGCGATCAGGGGGATGCTGACTCGCCTGGAGTCGTGCCCGCTGGCCTGGATGTCGTGGCCCGCTGATGTCGGTGGGCACTCCTATGCTGCGGTGGACCAGCAGCAAGGGAAGGCGGCCCACCTCGTGGCACCCACCGTTTCGACGGCGCTGACCGGCGCCGAGGCGCTCGCCCTGCGGATGGCCGGTCTCCGGTTGCGCCCGCACGCCACCGCCCCGCCGCTGACCACTGTCGCCGAGGTGGTGGAGTGGTTCGGTGCCATGCAGGCGCAGGACCTGGCCAGCGGCATGTGGTCGTTGGGCGTACGACTGCCCGGTTCGACCCACGCGGACGTGCACGCCGCGCTGGAGCGCCGGGAGGCGCTGCGGACCTGGCCGATGCGCGGCACCATCCACCTGGTTCCGGCCCGGGACGCTCGTTGGCTGCTGGAGCTGACCGGCGTACGCGCGTTGGCCGGTGCCGCGAAGCGGCGGGAGTTCCTCGGCCTGTCCGAGGCCGAGGCCGACCGCGCGGTCGACGTGCTGGGCGCGGCGCTGGCCGGCGGCGGCCGGCTCACCCGCGCCGAGTGCGTCGCCGCACTTGTCGCGGCCGGCATCGACGGCGCCGGCCAACGCGGCTACCACCTGCTGTGGTACGCGGCCCAGCGCGGCGTCACCTGCATCGCCCCCAACATCGGCACCGAACAGACCTTCGCACTGCTCGACGAGTGGGCACCCGACCAGCACCAGCTCGACCGCGACGAGGCGTTGGCCGCCCTGGCGCTGCGTTACTTCCGCAGCCACGGCCCCACCACCCGGCAGGACTTTGCCGGCTGGACCGGCCTGACCGCCGCCGACGCGAAGCGCGGCATCGCCGCCGCCGGTGACGATCTGACCACCGTTGTGGTCGACGGCGCCGAGGCGGTGCTGCACACCCCGCTGCTCGACGCGCCCCGCAGCGAGGTGGACGACGTGCTGGCCCTGCCCGGCTTCGACGAGTACCTGCTCGGTTACAAGGACCGCACGCTGATGCTCGACCCGGAGCACAAGCAGGCCATCATCCCTGGTGGCAACGGTGTCTTCCAGGCGACGGTCGTGGTCGGGGGCCGGGTGGTCGGCACCTGGAAACGAAGCCTGGCCAAGACCCGCGTCACCCTCGCCGTGCAGCCTTTGGTCGACCTCGATCCCGTTCGGCGCGAGCAGGTCGAGCAGGCCCTCAATCGGTACGCCGATTTTCTCGCCCTGCCGCCCCGGATCACCTGGAGTCAGTGAGCAGTTCCGACGGCCACCAGAGCGTGCCCGCCGCAGTGTCGCGTCCACTCCTGTCGAGCTGATCCGTGCCCGTCGTCACGAGTACGGTGTCCTGATGAACGTCGTTGTCTCGCCGCCACCGGCCACCCGGTAATCCCAGCTGACCGGCCCGGCTCTCACCTTCCTGAGCCCGGGCGCTGTTGTGCTGCCCGGGCGGCGATGACATCGGAGAATTGTGTGAACACGCGTACGCCCTCGATCGGGCGAGGAATCCTCTACATCTGTGTCGCGGCAATCGCCTGGGGTACCGGCGGTGCCGTGGCGGCCATCCTCTACGCCACCAGTGGCCTGGGGCCGATCGCGGTCTCCTTCTGGCGGTTCGCCAGCGGGGTCCTGCTCCTGCTCACCGTCCACCTACTCGTCCGGGGCCGCACCCCGGCATCGGGCGAGGTCAACTGGCGACAGGTCGTGGTGACCGGAGTGGGGCTGGCGGTCTACCAGACCGCCTACTTCGCCGCCGTCGGCTACGCGGGCCTGGCCATCGCCACGGTGGTGACCCTGGGCGCCGGGCCGATCCTCATCGCCACCGGCTCTCACCTGCTGGTCGGCGAACGGCTCGGCCACAGCGGGACCGTGCTCGTGGCGATGGCGTTGGCCGGGCTGGTGCTGCTGGTCGGCGGCGGTACCGACGGTGCCGGATCGGCACCCATGCCGGGCCTGCTCTGCGCGCTGCTGTCCGCAGCCGGCTATGCCGGCGTCACCCTGCTCGGCCGGAAGGTAGGCCGCGACGGCACCAGCGGCAGCCCGCAGATCACCACCCTGGGAGGCTTCGCCGTCGGGATGGTCTGCCTGTTCCCGTTGGCCCTGGTCGAAGGTCTCCTGCCCACCTCGGGCGAGACCGGTCAGGTCCTGGGGCTGCTCGCCTATCTCGGACTCGTGCCGACCGCGCTGGCGTACCGTCTGTTCTTCGCCGGGCTGGCGACGGTGCGGGCCACCACCACGTCGGTCGTCGCGCTGGTCGAACCGGTCACCGCCGCCGTGATCGCTGTGCTCCTGCTGCACGAGCGGCTGACGGTGCCTGCCGTCGCCGGATCGGCGATCCTGCTCGGTGCCGTGGTCGCACTCACCATCGGCGAGCGGCGGGCGGTACGCCTCGGACACGTCGCGGATTCCGGGCTCTCGTTGCCGGGACAGCGCAATTCTGAAGAAAGGGCGGTGTAGCCGGCCGGGCACACTGAGCATTCTCGTGCGGCGATCGGCCGGCCGACCTGCCCCGGAGGTGCGCGTGTACCGTCCGACCCTCGACCCGCTCGCCGACTCGCTGGCGTTGAGCGCCCTCGTCGCCGGGTTGCCGATCGTCACCCTGTTCCTGTTGCTCGGTGTGCTGCGGGTACGGGCGTGGCTGGCGGCGCTCGGCGCACTCGCCGTCGCGCTGCTGGTCTCCGTCGTGGCGTACTCGATGCCGACCGGGCAGGCGCTGCTCACCGCGAGTCAGGGTGCGACGTTCGCGCTGTTCCCGCTGGTGTGGACGTTCGGCACCGCCATCTGGATCTACCGGATGACGGTGACGAGTGGACACTTCGACGTGCTCCGGCGCTCCTTCGCCCGGGTCAGCGACGACCAGCAGGTGCAGGCGTTGGTGATCGCGTTCTGTTTCGGTTCGCTGCTGGAGGGGCTGGCCGGCCAGGGTACGCCGGTCGCGATCACCACGGTGATGCTGCTGGCGCTGGGCTTCCGTCCGATGAAGGCGGCCACCGTGGCGCTGGTGGCAAACACCGTGCCGGCCGCTTTCGGGCCGCTCGGCCTGCCGATCACCACACTGGCCCGGGTCACCGACCTGCCGACGGGCGACCTGGGCGCGATGGCCGGACGACAGGTACCGGTGATCGCACTGTTCATTCCGCTGCTGCTCGTCGGCATGGTCGGCGGTCGCCGAGGGCTGCGCCGGACCTGGCACATCGCCCTCGCCTGCGGCGTGTCGTTCGCGCTGGCCCAGTTCCTCACCTCGAACTACTTCGCCATGGCCCTCGCCGACATCGTCGCCGGGCTGGTCAGCGCCGTGGTGGTGACCGTGACCGCGCGGGTGTGGCCGCCTCGGCGCCACGACGACCCGGTGATCGACGCCGCCGCTCCGGCAGGACCCGGCACGACGGTCACGCCGGGCGGCCCGATCGGGTCGGGAGCACCGGGCGGGTCGGGAGCACCGGGCAGGCCGACAGAGCAGGCGGTGGCGGTCGTCGGCCGTACGGATGTGGCGTCGCCACCGCCGGACACGTCGGTCGAGGTGTGGCGGGCGTACGCCCCGTACCTGGTGATCGTGGCGATCTTCGGCCTGTCGCAGGTGCCCGCGATCGCGGACGCGCTCAACGCCGTCACGGTGACCTTCAACTGGCCGGGACTGCACCTGCTGACCACCTCGGGCGCGCCGTCGACGTTGCCGGTGTTCCGGTTCAACTGGCTCTCCTCGACCGGCACGCTGCTGGTGCTGGCCGGACTGGTGACGATGGTGATCCTGCGGGTCACTGTGCGCACCGCAGTCGTCGCGTACGGGCAGACGCTGGCCTCGCTGCGCTGGGCGATCCTCACCGTGTGCGGACTGCTGGCGCTGGCCTTCGTGATGAACGGCAGCGGGCAGACCGCGACTCTGGGCACCTGGATGGCCGGTGCCGGTGGCCTGTTCGCGTTGCTCTCGCCGGTACTCGGCTGGCTGGGTGTGGCGCTCACCGGCTCGGACACCTCGTCCAACTCGCTGTTCGGTGCACTCCAGGTCACCGCCGCGCAGCGCGCCGGTCTGGACCCGGTGCTGCTCGCCGCGGCCAACGCGTCAGGCGGAGTGGTCGGCAAGATGATCTCATTGCAGAACCTGACGATCGCGGCGAGCGCGGTGGGGCTCAACGGCCGCGAGGGTGATCTGTTCCGGCGCATGTTCGGCTGGAGCGTGGTGTTGATCTGTGCGATGGCGGTGCTTGTCGGCTTGCAGGCGACCCCGGTGCTGAGCTGGATGGTGCCGTAACGGTTGCCCGTACGTGCGGGCGGCACCCACCGGGTGCATCTGTTGTCGCCGCGGCAACCACAGATGCACCCGGAGCGGCCGGTCAACGGACATCGGTGACCGGGTGGCGGTCAGTGTCCCCTGCGGCGGGCCTGCCGCTGCGGGTGCTGCCGACCTGGCTGACTCTGCTCACCCGAGCGCGAGCTACCCGCGAGGGGGCGGCTGCCGGAGGCGGCGCCACTGACGGCCCGGGCGGCAGCGGCCACGTCCGGCTGCCGGGGAGACGACTGCTGTTGCACCTGAAACTGGGTGAACTGCGGCCCGGACATGTTGACGACCGAATCCGCCTCGGACGAGGAACTCGAACTCCAGTCGGTGGTCGAGCCGATCGACGAGACCCGCGTCGCCTGGAACCTCGCCCGGACGTCCTCGATCTCCGACGCGGTGGGCGAAGCGGGGGCCTCGTACGCGTTGGTCGCCATGCCGTGGTCCTGCGGCACCTGGTATCCGTTGCCGAGGTTTGCCAGAAACCCCGCCGGGCTCAACGGCTGCCCCGGCCCGTGGTACGAGTCGTAGACAGCCTGGCTGTTGGTATGGATGTGGACGATGTCGGCTGCGTCCTCGCGATCGGCAAGCCAGGTCATCTGGGTCTGGTGATCCACAGGTACGAAGCCCTGGCCCACCTGGTCCCTGATGTGCTCCTCACGCGCGTCGCGCTCCACCTCCAAGGAACGGAGTTGTTCCCGGGTCAGTGGCGTGTCGACGCTCGACTCCGGCATGTCGTCGCGCACCTCCTGCCGGAAGTCCACTCCGGTCGCCGCACCGCCGTACCTGCGGTAGAGATGCGGTTCGGGAATGGTCGATTGCGCCGGATTCACCATCTGGGGATCCATCACCCAGGGATCGAGTTGGACCGACCCGGGATACTCCGGCGGCCCGACGACGACGTTCGTGTGCGGGAAGGCGTACTCCGGTGCGATGTCCTCGCCGTCGTGATCCCGGTCGTAGGTGACCCGGTAGATCGGGTCACCGTACTGGGACATCGGATCGTAGAGCGTGGCGTTCGCCGCCGCCATGGTGGAGTCGGCCATGTCGTTGCAGTTGGCCAGGCCGGCTGCGGCGGAAAGGACATCGGTCTGGGCGAAGCTTCGCAGCATGCTGGGTCGCTCGTCGTCCAGGCGCTCCTGAAGCTCCTCGACCGGCTCCCGGTCCGCGTAGACCGCCCCCTCGCTCACCTCGAAGTCCGGCCCCTGGTTCGGCCTGCGCCGCTCGGACAGCTCCGCCTGGACGGGTGCCATGACCGACGTCCGAAGCTTGAAGAGTTCCCGCTCACCCTTGTCGATCAACTTCAGCCCGTCGAGGGCAGAGCTGATCTTGTTGTAGTACCTCTCGTTGCCCTTTTCCTCAGCCTTGTCCTTGAGGATCTTCAAGGCGGTTCGCAGCGGACCGTACACGGTCTCGAAGTGCTTCTGGCGATAGGCGTAATCCCGGCTCTCCGTCGAACCGGCCGCGTAGATCTGCTCATCCTCGCCCGCCCGCTGCATGTTGTGCTTCTGCCAGGTGCTGACGGCCTTCGTGATGGCACTGACCTTGGCCGGGTCAGCGGTGATGCGCCGGAGCCGGTCACGATCGGTGATCCAGTGCAGCCGTTCGGCGGTGATCCTGTAGAGATCGTTGAGATCGTTCTGGCGGGTGCCTATCTGTTGCACAGGGTCCATACCAATCCTCCGCATCTGGCGCTCGATGTCGGCGCAGGCTTGACGGTGCGTACCCCTCATGACGTCGCCCGGCGTGGCTCGGTTCACCGCGATACAACGCCGTGGGGTGCGCCTGCTCCGACGACAGCAGGTGCACCCCACGCGGCGGGTCAACAGCGGTCTCAGCCGGCCAGCGCCCCTGCCGAGCGGCCCTCGTGCAGGGTCAGGTTGCGACCGTTCGACGGGTCGAACAGGTGCAGCTTCTCCAGGTTGAACCAGACCCGCCGGTCCTCCCCCTCGGTCACCGTGGACTCGGCCGACAGCCGGGTGACCAGGTTCGAGCCGGCGAGGTCGGCGGCACCGGCATCGGCGGCCAACTCCTCCAGCTCGGCGGCGCTGGCCCGGCCTCCCTCGACGGTCAGGTAGACGTACTTGTCCGAGCCCATCGACTCGACGATGTCCACCGGCGCGGTGAACTCCATGCCCCGGTCGCGGGTCTGCTCGTCGACCAGCTCGGCGTCCTCGAAGTGTTCGGGGCGGATGCCGAGGATCAGTTCGCGGGGCGCGTCGGCGCCCTCCAACTCGCGGCGGATCCGGTCGCCGATCGGCAGGTCACCCAGCGCCGTACGCAGACGACCCTCCTCGACCGTCGCGGGCAGGAAGTTCATCGACGGTGAGCCGATGAAACCGGCCACGAAGAGGTTGTTCGGGTGGTCGTACAGTTCCTGCGGCGGGCCGACCTGCTGGATCGCCCCACCTCGCATGATCACGACGCGGTCGCCGAGGGTCATCGCCTCGGTCTGGTCGTGGGTGACGTAGACGGTGGTGGTGCCGAGCTGCTTCTGCAGGCGGGACACCACGGTCCGCATCTGCACCCGGAGTTTGGCGTCCAGGTTGGACAGTGGCTCGTCCATCAGGAACGCCTTGGGTTGACGCACGATGGCCCGGCCCATCGCCACCCGCTGCCGCTGGCCGCCGGAGAGGTTGGCCGGCTTGCGGTCCAGCAGCGAGGTCAGCTCCAGCACCTTGGCGGCTTCCTCGACCTTCTGGTCGATGGTGGCGCGATCCAGCTTGGCCAGCCGCAGCGGGAAGGCCATGTTCTCCCGCACGGTCATGTTCGGGTACAGCGCGTACGACTGGAAGACCATCGCGATGTCCCGGTCGCGGGGCGCCTTGTCGTTGACCCGCTGGCCGCCGATGCGCAGCTCGCCGGAGCTGATGTCCTCCAGCCCGGCGATCATGTTCAGGGTGGTGGACTTGCCGCAGCCGGACGGGCCGACCAGGATCACGAACTCGCCGTCGGCGATCTCCAGGTCGACGTCCCGCACCGCCGTGGTGCCGTCCGGGAACTTCTTGCTCACCTTGTCGAGCACGATGTCAGCCATGAGAAACCCACCTATCCCTTGACGGCGCCGGAGGTCAGGCCGGAGACGATGCGGCGCTGGAAGAAGAGGACGAACAGGATGATCGGTACGGTGATCACCACGGCGGCGGCGCAGATGGCCCCGGTCGGGTCCTCGAACTGCGAGGCGCCGGTGAAGAACGACAGCGCCACCGGCACCGTGCGGGACCGCTCGGTGGAGGTCAGCGAGATGGCGAACAGGAAGTCGTTCCAGCAGAAGATGAAGACCAGGATCGCCGTGGTGAACAGGCCCGGCGCGGCCAGCGGGGCGATCACCCGCCGGAACGCCTGCGCCTGGGTCGCGCCGTCCATCTTGGCCGCCTTCTCCAGGTCCCACGGGATCTGCTTGAAGAACGCCGACAGCGTGTAGATGGCCAGCGGCAACGCGAAGGTGATGTACGGCAGGATCAGGCCCGGCCAGGTGTCGAAGAGACCCAGCTGCCGCTCGATCTCGAACAGCGGCGAGACCAGCGACACCTGCGGGAACATCGCGATCAGCAGGGACACCCCGATCAGCAGCCGCTTGCCGGGGAAGTCCAGCCGGGAGATCGCGTACGCGGCCATCGCGCCGAGCACGACGGCGATCACTGTCGCGATCATCGCGATGCCGATCGAGTTGATCAGTGCCCGGACGAACTGGTCCGTGCCGAAGATGTTGCGGTAGTTGTCAAGCGTCCACTCCCGCGGGATGAACTTCCCGTCGGTGAGAGTGGCCGGCGTCTTGAACGACAACGACATGATCCACAGCACCGGGATCAGGGCGAAGACGACCACGACGGCGTTCAGCAGGCCCCATTGCAGCTTGGCGCGGCGGGCGGTGGTGTCAGCCATGTCAACGCCTCTCCCCGTCGTCGCTGCCGGGGGCAGCGGTACCGAACAACTTCACGAAGACGAACGCGATGATCGCCACGGTGATGAAGATCAGCACCGACATGGTCGAGCCGATGCCGAGGTTGAGGCCCCGGATCAGGTTGTTGTAGGCGATCATCGACACCGACGAGGTCTCGTTGGCCCCGGAGGTCAGCACGTAGATGTTGTCGAAGACCCGGAACGCGTCAAGGGTGCGGAACAGCAGCGCCACCAGGATGGCCGGCTTCATCACCGGCAACATCACCTTGGTGAACCGCTGCCAGGCGGTGGCACCGTCGGTGGAGGCCGCCTTGAGCAGGTCCTCCGGCACCAGGGCCAGGCCCGCCATCAGCAGCAACGCCATGAACGGCGTGGTCTTCCAGATCTCCGCCAGCATGATGATCGCCAGCGAACTGGCCCGCTCGGTCAGCGGCGCGCCGTCGGAGAAGAGGTTGGCCAGGTAGCCGGTGCCGGGCGTCCACGCGTACCGCCAGGAGAACGCGGCGACGACCGTGACGATGCCGTACGGGATCAGGGCCGAGGTCCGGACGATGCCGCGACCGACGAGCGTACGGTGCATGATCAGCGCCAGGCCCATGCCGAGCACGAGTTCCACGGCCACGGTGACCACCGTGATCAGCATGGTCACCCCGAACGCGGTCCACCAGAACTCGTTTGTCAGCACGGTGACGTAGTTCTGCAGACCGACGAACTCGCGTTCGGCGGGGAAGCGCAGGTCGTAGCGCTGCAACGACAACCACACCGAGTAGAGGATCGGGTAGGCGGTCACCGCGAGCATGACCAGCGCGGCCGGGGCGCACAGCAGCAGACCCAGCCGACGCTCGGCCCGCTTGTTCTCACTCAGCGGCGGCTTGCGCCGTCGGTTGTTGCGCTGCGCGGGCACGGCGGCGTGCCGACCGGTGCTGCGGGTGTCGGTCCCGTCGGCGGCCACGTCCGCGCCCGCCGGGGTGGCGTTGACGCTCATGCTCTCACCCCCGTGTGGTGTCGCTGGCTCATGGCAGGACCCCCTTGGACTCCAGGGCGTCGGCGATCGCGGCACGCAGTTCCTTCGCGGTGGTCTGCGGGTCGATCGCCGCCGGCGGCGACAGGATCGCCGAGCTCACGGTCGAGATGCTCTGGTACGCCGGGGTCAGCGGCCGGACGGCCGGATCCCGCAGCTGTTCGAGGATGGTCTCCTTCATCGGGTACGCCTCGTCCATCTCCGGGTCGTCGTAGACGCTCTCGATGGTCGGCGGCACCCCGTCGTTGATCGCGGAGAACTTCTGGTTCTCCGCGTTGCGCAGGCACTTGGCCGCCTCGAAGGACTCCTCGGGATGCGTGGAGTACCGGCTGACCGCGAGGTTGACCCCGCCGATGGTCACCCGGCTCGGGGTGTCCCCGTCGACGCCCGGCACCCGGGCCCAGCCGACCTGCTCGGCGAGCTGCGGGTTGGCCTCCTGCATCGCCGGGTAGACGAACGGCCAGTTCACCTGGAACGCGCCGGAGCCGGACTGGAACTCCAGCCGTACCGGGTCCTCGGTGGCGTTGCTGAACGACGGCGAGGCCACCCCCGAGGTGGCGAAGGTACGCAGCACCTCCAGGGCCCGCACGGCACCCTCGTCGACCACGGCCTCGGTGCCGTCCTCGTTGAGCAGGTTGCCGCCGGCACTGGCCACCAGGGTGTTGTAGAGCACCACCAGGCCCTCGTACTGGGCCCCCATGGTGAGCACCTGATGCGGTTTGCCCTGCTCCTTGAGCTGCTGCGCCGTCGAGATCATCTCGTCCCAGCTGGTCGGCGGCTCCGGCACCAGGTCCTTGCGGTACCACAGCAGCTGCACGTTGGTGTTCTTCGGCGCCCCGTAGAGCTTGTCCTCGTACCGGGCGGTCTCCAACGGGCCTTCGAGGGTGCCCTCCTCCACCTCGGCGCGGTCGGATCCGGTCCACTCCAGGATCCATTTCGCGCTGGCGAACTCCTGCGTCCATGTCACGTCGAGGCCGAGCACGTCCATGCCGTCGTCGGAGGCGGCGAGCCGCCGGACCAGCTGCACCCGCTGCTCGTCGGCCTCGCGCGGCAGCACCCGGTTGACGATCCGGTACCGCCCGGCGGCCTCGGTGTTGCACCGGTCGACCACCTGCTGAAGGTTCTGCTCCGGTGGGTAGTACAGGTTGATCACGGGCACACCGGTGTCGTCGCCGGAGGCACAGGCTGCCATCGGTGCCACCAACGTCAGCGCTGCGGCCGCCGCCGCCACGCGTACCCGGGGTCGGCGCCGGCGCTCGCCCTGGTCTGGGTCGCTCATGTCGGCATCCCCCTCCCCCTCCTAGGTCGGCCAACAACCGGGGGAAGGCACCCGTGCCCCGGCGCACGGCGAGACGATCAAGGCCCGTGACCTGCTGGTTCTCCGGCCCCACGTTTCGTGGCGACAACACTGCCCGACCTGCGAAGTCGCGAAACCTGACCCAGGTGACACGCGCCGGGCCGGCACACCGGTGGCCCAGATCACACGCCTCGGTGGGGGCGCGCGGTCGGCGCTACCCTCGGGCGGTGGATGCCACCTTCTTCTTCGACCCTGCATGCCCGTGGACCTGGCGGACCTCCCGCTGGCTGGTCGCCGTCGCCGAAGCTCGCGGCCTGAGCATCGAGTGGCGGGCGTTCAGCCTCAGCATCCTCAACGGCGGAAACATCCCACCGGAGTACGCCGACGCGGTGGCCGCCTCCACCCGGGCGCTGCGCCTGGTCGAGGCGCTACGTGCCGAGGGCCGCCACGCCGACGCCGGTCGGTTCTACGCCGAGTTGGGTGCCCGCACCCACGACGCCGGCAACCCGCCGAGCGGTAAGATCGTCGACGCGGCCGTCGAGGCGGCCGGGCTCGACGACCTGGCAGCCGCCCTCGACGACGAGCGCTGGGACGAGGCCGTGCACGCCTCGCACGCATTGGCGTACGGCTCCGCCGGCCCCGACATCGGCTCACCTGTGCTCATGGTCCCCGACGCCGACCGAGGCATCCACGGACCGATCCTGACCGAGGTCCCCGCCACCGACGACGCCCTGACCCTCTGGGACAACCTCCTCCCCCTGCTCCGCATGCCGGCCTTCCACGAAATCAAACGCGCCCGCCGCTAGCCCCTCCCCTCCCCCCCTGCCCCCCCCTGCCCCCTCCTCCGGTCAAGATCGCCCAGCAACTTCGGGGAAGATGTCGCCTCGCCACGCGAGAAGGCGACATCTTCCCCGAAGTTGTCTGCGGGTCGCGGGTGGGGTGGGCGTGGGTGGGGTGGGCGTGGGTGGGGTGGGCGCGGGTGGGGTGGGCGCGGGTGGGGTGGGCGCGGGTGGGGTGGGCGCGGGTGGGGTGGGCGCGGGTGGGGTGGGCGCGGGTGGGGTGGGCGCGGGTCGGCGAGTGGTGGATGGTGGTTCGTCTGGTGGGTTGTGTGGGGTAGCCGTTCGTGCGGCGTCGGGGTGCAGTGGTGCGGGGTGCTACCGAGGTGGCCGTCGGGTGCACTAGCGTTGAACGCGCATCGCCGTCAGCGCGTACGCCGTCGCCGTCGATACGCCACCGGCCGACCCCCGATCCGCCCGATCGGTTGGTTCTCCCGGGAACAGCACGCCACCGCTGCACCGGTTGGGCAGGATCATCTCCAATGAGGAGGTGCCGTCGTGGTGCAGGACACCCGCACTCTCGCCCTGACGTTCGAGGTGAGCGGCCTGCCACCGGTCAAGACCGAGGCGTTGTCCATCTTCGCCGCCGGACACCGGCAGGCGACGAGAGTACGCGCACTGCTGCAGGCTGCCTGCGAGGCGGCGCAGCGTACCGGCTGGACCCCACTGTCCGGGCCGATCGAGGTGGACCTGACCCTGCGCTGCCCGCCCGGACATCGCACCTCCGACGCGAGCACACTGCTGGGCGGGGTGTGCGCGGTGTTGCAGGACAAGAAGCGGGTCGCCAACATCGGGCTGGCCCATCTCGGTGTCCTGGTCGATGTCGCCGTCTACGGCGACGACAAGCAGATCCGCCGGCTGTCGTACGCCGAGGAACCGGCCGAGGAATTCTCGTACCAGGTTCGGGTCGCGGCCGTACCAGAGGCGGTTTGACCGACGGCCGCGGTGGGGTACCGCAGCCGCCGATGAAGGGAGCGCCGATGTCGGAGCCACATGTCACGCTCGAACCCCGTGACCCGGTGCAGGAGAAGCTGCGCGGGCCACTGGAGGAGCAGTTGACCTCGGCGCTTCAGGCAGCCGCCGTCCGGGTCCGCAGCGACTACGCCGGTGAGCCGGTGGAGCAGGTGTGCCAACGGCTCCTGGACGAGACCCGGTCCGGGCTGCACCCCGACATCGCCGCCGGTTTCGAACCCGACATGGACGAGTTCTGCCGGGTCGCGGTCGCCATCGTCCGAGGCGAAGCCCCCTGAGAAGGGCCGGCGCGGGTGGGTCGGGCTATCCGGGTCAGGATGCTCCGGTGAAGGTGACGTCGGCGGTGGCGACCGTGCCGGCGGTGCGACCCGGCGCGGAGTGGTGCGCCCAGTACAGGTTGGTGTGCGCGATGACTTGCTCCGGCGGCGGCGCACCCCAGGCCGTGAGGTCTTCCGTGGTGTGCGCATCGCTGACCAGTGTCGCGTCGTAGCCACGGACGAGCGCACCATGCAGGGTCGAACGAATGCACACGTCGGTCTGCGCGCCGGTGACCACGAGCCGCCCGACACCGAGCCCCGACAAGACGGTCTCCAGGTCAGTCGCCTCGAACGAGTCCGCGTAGCTCTTCTCCACGAGCGGCTCGGTGTCGGCCCGTTCCAACTCCGGGACGATGTGCCAGTCGTCGCTGCCCCGGGCCAGCCCGTTGTCGGAATGCTGGACCCAGATCACCGGCACGCTCTCCCGGCGGGCTCGGTCGACCAGGACGGCGATGTTGGCGACGACCTCGTCCCGTCGGGTCGCCCCAGCGACAACCCCCTTCTGCACGTCGATGACCAGTAGTGCGGTGTGCGGGCGGTTCTCAAGAGTGCTCATGACTCCCCCGTCGGCTCAGTGTGCGGCCCACGCTAGACGAGGCCCCCGACAAACAGCTCGCAGTCCTGAAATGATGATCTCGGTCAGGACCGGGCCCGCACGTTCCGGCCCTGACCGGCCAGATGGGCCGCCGATGGCGCAGGTCCGGTGACCGGGTCAGGACCGGGCCCGCACGTCCCGGCCCTGACCCCCAGTTCGACGTGGCAGCGGGCCAGGCCTGGCGCTGACCTGGCGTGTCGACCAACCCAGCACGGTGACCGGCCCGCCCGCACTCAGCTCCACGGTGCCCCACACCGAACCGCAGCACCGCGACACACCCCGGCGAGTCGCGGCGCCGAAGGCGAGGGTAGGCGGCGCTACGAAGGCGGACAACAATGCGCGCTCTCCAGACTGGACGATTACCAGCACAGCCAAAAAGTGGCAGGTCGCTGTAACACCCGACCACCCATTGGCGCTGATCAAGATCGGACCCCAGACGCACGGCTGGACGCGCGGCCGAGCGTGTGGCTCGACCACGCTGAACCGTTCGGTCAGAAATGCCGCAGCAGTTCGGGGAAGGTGCTGAGGTGCAGCACGCCCTCGTCCGCCGGGTCCAGTTCGTCGTGCTCCAAGACCCAGGTGTTGGCGTTGGAGATGAACACGGCACGCCACCCGGCGGCACGGGCCGGCAGGATGTCCGACCGCGGCGAATTGCCGATCATCCAAGCCCGAGCCGGGTCGATCGCATGTTCCCGGACCAGCCAGCGGTAGGTCTCGACGTTCTTCTCCGCCACGATGTGAGCGGCTCGGAAATGGTGCAACAGTCCGCAGGCGTCCAACTTGCGCTGCTGCTCCTCGCGTTCTCCCTTGGTGAGCAACAACAACTCGTGCCGGCCGGCCAACTCGTCCAACGCGTCGGCCACCCCCGGCATCAACTCGACCTGGTGGTTCACCAGCGCCACGGCCAACTCGTCGATCTCGCGCTGTTCCGCCGCGGTGGCCGGTCGCTGCCGTAGCCGCTCCAGGCACTCCCGCAAACTCCGCAGGAAGACCTTGCTGCCGTACCCGTGAGCAACCGCGTTGGCCCGCTCGATGTCATCGAGTACGGCCCGAAGTTGCACCCGGTCCAGCGTTGGATGATCCAGCCAGGCCAGGAAGTCGTCGATGACCCGCTCGAAGACGACGTTGTTCTCCCACAGCGTGTCGTCGGCATCGAACACAAGGACCCGACCCGGCTCGATCCCCACCCCGTCAACAATCACGCCGCGACTCTAGAAGACCCACCCCACTCCCCACGACCCGATAACCACCCGACACCACTGGCGGCCGAGGTCCCCCGCCCTCGCCCCCGCCCCCGCCCTGCGCCCCCGCCCCCGCCCCCGCGATCTTGCACTTTCTGTCCTCGCAAAGCAACCGAAAACGGGACATACACACGACCGAAAGTGCAAGATCGCGGGGGCAGAGGGGCGCGGGGGTGGGGTAGAGGGGCGCGGGGGGTGGGGTGAGGCGGGGGTGGGGTGGGTTAGGGAGGGGGGAAGAGGTGGTGAGTCAGGAGGGTTTCGCGGTGGTCTTGGGCTTCGGGGCGAAGGCGGCCGCCGCGGGTGAGCATCACCATGCCGTGCAGGAGGCTCCAGCCCAGTTCGGAGAGGGTGTCCTCGTCCCGGCCGGCGGCCAGGGGGGCCAAGGCTGCACGCAGTTCGCCGAAGGTCGCCGTGACCGTCTCGGGGGTCTGTTCGGCGCCGAGGGTCAGGTCGGGGGTGTGGGCGAACATGGCGTCGTACACCTCGGGGTTGGCGTACGCGAAATCCAGGTAGGCCGCCACCACTGCTGGCCAGCCCTGGGTCGGGGTGTCGGCGGTGGTACGTGCGGCGGCCAGCGCGGCGGCCAGGTCGGCGAAGCCGCGCACCGCGACCGCAGCTACCACCGCGTCGCGGTCGGCGAAGCGTTCGTAGAGTTCACCGAGATCGACAGCGGCGCGTTCCGCCAGTCGGCGGGCCGTCACCGCCGCCCAGCCCTCGGCCTCGGCCAACTGCCAGGCGGTGGCGACGATCGCATCGCCACCGCGCTTCACGTCTCCGTGCTCAGCTCCGGACACCCCGCCGAGCCTAGTTGCGACACTCTCCGCACAACTCTTCGCGACGGATTGGCGACTCTCCGCGATGGCAAGTGAATGATCGACTCCGTTACGCCGTAACGGCGGGGTTGATCCCGCCGGGACACCGCCATTACGGCGTAACGGAGTCGATCACCCACCCAGACCAGCCCACCGCAGGGCCGGGCAGGCGCAGGGCCGGGCAGGCGCAGGGCCGGGCAGGCGCAGGCTGGGGCGGCCCCGGACTAGCGGCGGAGGGTGAGGATGAGGTCGGCGACCAGGGCGGTCCACCCGGTCTGGTGCCAGGCGCCGAGGCCGGCGCCGTTGTCGCCGTGGAAGTATTCGGGGAAGGCGATCAGGTCCCGCCAGTCCGGGTGGGTCTGGAACAGTTGCGCCGCACCGTAGATCGGCCGGCGTCCCCAGCCGTCGCGGGTGAACAGGGCGATCAGCCGGGCGGACAGGTCGTCGGCGATCTCGTCGAGGGTCCGCTTCACTCCGGACCGGGTCGGGTACTCGACCTGGAGGTCGTCGCCGAAGAACGCCGCGTGGTCGCGCAACGCGCTGATCAGCAGGAAGTTCGTCGGCATCCAGATCGGGCCGCGCCAGTTGGAGTTGCCGCCGAACAGGCCGCTTGTCGACTCGGCCGGCTCGTAGCCGACGGAGAATTCCTGCCCGCCGAGGGTGACGGTGAACGGCTTGTCCAGGTGGGCGCGGGAGAGCGTACGCAGGCCGTACTCGGAGAGGAATTCGTCGGTGTCCAGCATCCGGGCGAGCAGCCGGACGATCTGTTCCGGGCCGCACATGGACAGCAGGCGCTGCTGGCGGCCGTCCGGGCCGATGCGGCGGGCACCGATCACCGAGGCGTACTCGGGGCGGTTGGTGAGGAACCAGCGCAGCCGCGCGCCCAGCTCGGGCAGCCGGTGCAGGGTACGCGCGGGCAGCCGGGTCACCGCGGCCAGTGGCAGCAGCCCGACGACCGAGCGCACCTTCAGCGGGACCTTCGTGCCGTCGGCCAGCCGCAGTACGTCGTAGAAGAAGGCGTCCTCGTCGTCCCACAACCCCTGGTCGTACGCTGCTGCCGCGATGTACGCGAAGTGTTCGAAGAACTTCGTCGCGGTGTCCACCCAGGTGCGGTCGTGTTCGGCAAGCACGATGGCGATGTCGAGCAGGTTGAGGGCGTACATCGCCATCCAGCCGGTGCCGTCGGACTGCTCCAGCGTCCCGGCCACGGGCAGCGCCGCCGACCGGTCGAACGGGCCGACGTTGTCCAGCCCGAGGAAGCCGCCTTCGAAGACGTTGTTGCCGCCGGTGTCCTTGCGGTTGACCCACCAGGTGAAGTTCATCAGCAGCTTGTGCATCATCCGGGCCAGGAAGTCGTGGTCCCGGCTGCCGTCGATCTCGAAGACCTTCAACGCGGCCCAGGCGTGCACCGGCGGGTTGACGTCACCGAAGGCCCACTCGTACGCCGGGATCTGCCCGTTGGGGTGCAGGTACCACTCGCGCAGCAGGAGCAGCAGTTGCTCCTTGGCGAAGCCGGGGTCGACCCGGGCGATTGTCACGCAGTGGAAGGCCAGGTCCCAGGCGGCGTACCAGGGATATTCCCACGGGTCCGGCATGGAGATGACGTCGAAGCTGGTCATGTGCCACCAGGCGCTGTTGCGCCCGTGTCGGCGTCCGGCCGGCGGTGTCGAGCCCGGGTCGCCTTCCAACCAGCGTTTGACGTCGAAGTGGTAGAACTGCTTGCCCCACATCAGCCCGGCGATGGCCTGTCGGGCGATCGACGCCTCGTCGGCGCTGGCCTTGGCCGGGATGATCCCGGCGAAGAAGCGGTTCGCCTCGGCGCGGCGGGCCCAGACCACGGCGTCGAATCCGTCGCCCAGGTCGGCCGGCGGCGGGTCGCCGTCGCCGGGCGGTGGGGCGGTACGGGTCAGCCTCAGCCGGATCTGCCGTTGCGCGCCGGCCGGCACGTCCAGGACGTAGTGCAGCGCCCCCTTGGTGCCGGTCAGTTCCGGGTTCACCGTGTCGGCTCCGGTGACCACGTGGTCGTTGATGCCGTCCTTCGGGTACGGGGTGCGGCTGGGCAGCCCCCACAGCCGTTCGGCGTTGCTGTCGTTGTCGCACAGCAGCGGCGTCGGCTCACCGTCGCCTTCGAGCACGATCTGCCCGAGGACCCAGTGGTCGCCGACCAGCCGACTGCCCTGCCCGACGAGGCGGGGCACCCGGTCGTCGGTGCCGGGCAGCCCCCAGCCCCAGGTGTTGCGGAACCACAGGTGCGGCAGCACGTGCAGCCGGTCGGCCTGCTCGCCCCGGTTGGCCACGGTCACCACGATGCACAGATCCGTCGGGGTGGCCTTGGCGTAGTCGACGGTCACCGCCCAGTACCGGTCGTCGTCGAAGATGCCGGTGTCGACCAGCTCGTACTCGGTGTCGTCGCGGCCGCGCAGCGCGTTGACCGCGACGAGTTCGTCGTACGGGAAGGCGGCCTGCGGGTAGTGGTAGCGCCAGCGCATCCACGAGTGGGTGGGTGTGGAGTCCTCGTACCACCAGTACTCCTTGACGTCCTCGCCGTGGTTGCCGCCGTCGCCGCCGAGGCCGAACATCCGTTCCTTGATGATCGGATCGCGCCCGTTCCACAGCGCGAGGGCGAAGCAGAACGTCTGCCGGTCGTCGCACACGCCCGCCATGCCGTCCTCGGACCAGCGGTAGGCTCGGGACCGCGCGTGGTCGTGGGGGAAGTAGTCCCAGGCCGTGCCGTGCTCGCTGTAGTCCTCCCGTACCGTGCCCCACGCCCGCTCGGACAGATAGGGACCCCATGCGCGCCAGTCCTGCTCGCCGGCGTCGGCCTGGGCGAGTCGGAGGCGTTCGGCGTCCGGGGCGGAGGGCGAACCGTCAGTGATCACCTTTACATCTTCGATGCCGCTGGGGTACTTCACCACAGCGACCATTGTCGTCGTGTCGTGTTACACCTCGCCGCCGGTGGAGGAAAGTTGATCGAGATTCGCTTCGGTTCGCAGGTCTGCGGGGAGCTGACCAGCGCTGCCAGCCGGGAATGGCTGGTGCCCGACGGTCTCGGCGGGTACGCCATGGGCACCGTCGCCGGGCTGCGTACCCGCCGGTATCACGGGCTTCTGGTGGTTCCCGGAGAAACCCCGGCTTCCCGCAAGGTGGGACTGGCCAGTCTCGATCCGGCGGTGCTGCTGCCCTCGGGCGCCCGGGTGCGGCTGGGCGCGCACGAGTGGGCCTCCGGCGATGTCGACCCGCGCGGGTTCGAGTTGCTGGAGCGGTTCGACCTGACCGACGGGCTGCCCCGCTGGCGGTGGCGGATCGGTGACGTGGTGATCGAACGGGAGTTGGCCATGCTGCCGGGTCGCTCCTGTGTGGCGGTGGTGCACCGGCTGGTCGGCGGCGGGCCTGTCGAGTTGGAGTTGGCCGCCGCCTGCACCTGGCGCGACGCGCACGGTGAGCGTCGGGCCGACGGTCCGCCGCTGCGGATGGATCCGGTCGACGGTGGCGCGGTGATCGAGGGGGCGTACCGGCTGTCCGGGCCGGGCTGGACGCCGCAGGGCCACTGGTGGCGCGGCGCCTACCACCGGGAGGAGGCGGCGCGCGGCCTGCATCCGGAGGAGGACCTGTGGTACGCGGGTCAGTTCCGCGACACGCTGCGCCAGCCGGGCGACACGGTGTCGGTGCTGGCCTGGGCCCACGATCCCGCCCCGGCCCCTCCGCCGGCAACCGAGGTGGTGGCGGCGGCGCGGCGACGTAACCGGGAGGTGGTGGCGTCGGCCAAGCCCGCCGACGACGTCGAGGCCACCCTGGCGTTGGCCGCCGACGCGTTCGTCGTACGCACGAACGACGCCGCGGTGGACGTGGTCGCCGGCTACCCGTGGTTCGGTGCCTGGTCGCGGGACACGATGATCTCCTACGAGGGCCTGTTTCTGTGCACGGGTCGCGCGGATCTCGGCCGGGAGCTGCTGCGCTCGTACGCGGCGACGCTGTCGGAGGGGATGCTCGCCAACACCGCCGACACCGGTCGGGTCGAGTACAACACCGTCGACGGAACCCTGTGGTTCCTGCACGCGGTCAGTCGGCACGTGACAGTCACCGGCGACACCGACCTCGGTGACGAGCTGCTGCCGGCGTTGCGCGGCGTCGTCGACGCCCACCTGGCCGGCACCCGGTACGGCATCGCCGTCGACCCGGCCGACGGGCTGCTCACCTCCGGTGCCCCGGGGGCCGCGCTGACCTGGATGGACGCCCGGGTGTACGGGGTGCCCGTCACCCCCCGTCACGGCAAGCCGGTCGAGGTCAACGCACTCTGGATCAACGGGGTGGCCGGGGTCGCCGAGCTGGCCGAGTTGGCCGGGCAGGACGCCGACGGGCTGCACCGGCTGCACGAGCAGGCGGTCAAGGCGTTCCGCCAGCGTTTCCCCGCCCCGGCGGGATGGCTGCACGACGTGCTCGACGCACCTGCGCCCGCGTACCCGTTGGGTGGTGCGGCCTTTCACGACGACGATCTGCTGCGACCGAACCAGCTGCTGGCCTGGTCGCTGCCGAACGCGCCACTTGCGCCGGACCCGCGGGCGGTCGGCCTGGTCGGTGCCGCGCTGCTCACTCCGCTGGGCCTGCGCAGCCTGTCCCCCGAGTGCCCCGGTTACCTCGGCGGGCACCGGGGTGGGCCGGCCGAGCGGGACGGCGCCTACCACCAGGGCACCGTCTGGCCGTGGCTGATCGGCCCGTACGCCGACGCCGCCCGCCGGGCCGGGCTGCCGGTCGGCGAGTTGTTCGTCGGTCTGGAGGCGCACCTGAGCGAGTACGGCCTCGGCTCGGTCAGCGAGACCGCCGACGGCTCGGCCCCGCACACCGCCACCGGCTGCCCCTTCCAGGCCTGGTCGGTGGCGGAACTGCTGCGGGCCCGCCGGTGACGCGCACCGACGGGCCCTCGCGCTACTGAGCGCGGCGTTGGTGGGACGCCCCCCGGGCGCCCCACCAACCGATCAGTTCAGACCCGCTGCCACGGCGGCCTGACGGCCACCGACGATCGGCAGGGTGATCCGGGTGCTGTCGAAGTGCACCGTGATCTCGGCGCGGGTCTGCTTGGCCCGGCTGCTGTAGCCGGAGTACGAGCCGAGCAGGACCACACCGATCTGGTGGCCGGCCTCGAAGACGTAGTCCTCGGGCTGCAGCGGGATGTCGACGGCGTTCTTCTCACCCGGCACCAGCGGGGTCGAGGTGTAGAGCGAGTCGAGGTTGAGCCCGTCGTAGATGCCCTTGGTGACCAGCTCCTGCGGGTTGCTGGCCACGTTCTTGACGACCTGCCGGTAGCAGGCCTCCTCGTGGTGGCCGCCGAAGTTGGCGGACTCGCCCCAGCAGTCCTCGGTGGTCACGGTGCGGACGCCGTCACCGGAGGTGCTGAACCGCTCGCGGGTGCCGTAGTCGACGAGCAGACCGGCGAAGCTGGTGTCCTCGCCGTTGACCGAGGCCTTGATCCGCACGATCGGGGTGCCGGAGATGTGCAGCGGCGCCTTCAGCGGCTCGGACAGGAAGACCAGCCGGTTGTCCTTGTTCGCCGCCGGGTCCGAGGGGTGCCGGATCGCGTTGGCCTGGCTCATCGACGGGGTGTCGGTGAAGGTGGCCTTCTTGTTGCCGGGGCCTGGCTTGACCGAGATGTCGCCGGGGTTGCCGTTGGTGCCGGGGCGCAGCCAGATCTGGGTCGGCTGGGACTTGGGGATCGGCCAGTTGGCGTGGGTCTCCCAGACGTCCGGCAGCCGCTCGAGGTCGACCATCGGCTCACGCATGATGCCGTTGTCGATGCCCTGGAGCCAGAAGTCGAACCAACGGTGCAGGGTGTTCACCCACTCCGCGCGACGGAAGTCGAACGGGTCGATGTGACCGGTGCCGGTCAGCCACAGCTTGCGCGGCACGTTGTTCTCGGCCAGCGCGTACCACCACTTGCTGAAGTGGTCGGCCCGCACGTTGTCGTCGTTGATGCCGTGCACCAGCAGGACACTGGCCTTCACCTTGTCGGCGTGCGGCACGTAGTCCCGCTCGGCCCAGAAGTCGCTGTAGTCACCGGTGGCGTCGTCGCCGCCCACGCCGAGCTGGGTCCGCACCGGGGCGCAGTACGCCCGACGGTTCGGGTTGGTGACGGTGTTGGACAGGCTGCCCGAGTAGTTGTTGGCCCGGGTCACCAGACCGTTGCTACGCGAGTAGTCGTACCAGCTGGAGATGGCCGAGATCGGCACGATGGTGGACAGGCCGTCGACGCCGGTGGCGGCGGCGGCGTTGGCCAGGGTGCCGTCGTACGACTTGCCGATCATGCCGGACTTGCCGTTGTGCCAGTTCGCGACGACCTCGTTGCCGTCGGCGTCGAAGCCCTTGCGGCGGCCGTTGAGCCAGTCGATGGCGGTCGGAGCGCTGATGTTGTCCCCGAGACCACCGGTGACCGGGCAGCCGGTCGAGTTGTTGGTGCCGATCATGTCGAGCAGCACGACCGCGTAGCCGCGCGGCACGAAGTAGTTGTCGTAGAACAGCGGCCACTTGTCGAGCAGGCCGTCGCCGTCCAGGTCGGCCTTGCACTCGGTCTCGTTGCCGCGGCACACCGTCGAGTAGTAGGGGCTGGCGTCCATCACCACCGGCACCCGCAGGCCGGCGTCGCTGGCCTTCGGGCGGATGATGTCCATCGCCACGATGTCGAGCTCACCGTTGGAGTCGGTGTCGACATCGGAGGTGACGAAGATCCGTTCGCGGATCGCGTCGGCGTAGCCGAAGACCGGCTGCGTGACACCGTCCGCGATGACCAGTTGGTTTGCCTGCACGGGCTGCGCGAGCGCAGGGGTCACCGGCAGCACAGCGGCGGTCACCGCGACCGCCACCGTGGTGCCCAACCATCGCCTCGTGGTTCGCATGCTTCTCCTTCCAGGCACCGGGCGCCGACCGCCGCACGCCGGTGCTGACGCGCGGACCACGAGCCTCGATGCTGCGTCCGGACAGAACCTACGAACCAGGCCGTGGCAGGTCATCAGACAGTTGTGGGAGGTGCGGGCCGCCCGGTGCTACGCCTGTCGCAGAGGTGGCCGCAATGTCGGGTCGCGTCCGTTCCTGGCGATGTGATCGGGAGTACCGGCCGGCTTTACAGCCCCGCAACCGGGATGTCTCCGCTGGTTATCCGGTTACCAGCAGGATGGGTCGTGGTCCGGCCGCGCCAGCTGTGACACCGCCCGCCGGGGGGCGGAACGAGGCTGCGCGCAGACAACTCAAAGGGGGCGCGTATGTCAACGAACGCCGACGTGATCGACATCAACCCCGTACGCCCGCAGCGGGTGCTGATGTTGTCCTGGGAGTATCCGCCGGTCCTCGTCGGCGGCCTCGGTCGGCACGTGCACGCCCTGTCGGTGGCGTTGGCCGCCGCCGGCCACGAGGTCACCGTCGTCACCCGCCACGCCGACGGGGCACCGCTGTCCGAACGCCGCGACGGCGTACGCATCCTGCGGGCCGCCGAGGATCCGGTCACCTTCCCGCTGGCCACCGGATCGCTGCTGGCCTGGACGATGGCGTTCAACCACACGCTGACCCGGGCCGCGCTGCACGCCACCGACACCGCCGAGTTCGACGTCATCCACGCCCACGACTGGCTTGTCGCGCACACCGCCATCACGCTTGCCGAGCACCTGCACCTGCCGCTGGTGACCACGATGCACGCCACCGAGGCCGGCCGGCACCAGGGTTGGCTGCCCGAGGAGATGAACCGCACCATCCACGGCGTCGAGCACTGGCTCAGCAACGCCTCCACCCGCCTGATCGCCTGCTCCGGCTACATGCGTGACCAGGTCACCACCCTGTTCGAGGTGCCGGAGGAGAAGGTGGCGGTGGTGCCCAACGGCGTCGACGACCGGGCCTGGCGGGCCCGCCCCCGCGCGGTCGCCTCGGCCCGCGCCCGCTTCGCCGGCGACGGCCCGTTGATCGGGTACGCCGGCCGGCTGGTCTACGAGAAGGGCGTGCAGCACCTGGTGGACGCCGTGCCACAACTGCGGGACCGGCACCCGGGGCTGCGGGTGCTGATCGCCGGTGACGGGCCGTACCGGGGCGAGTTGGAGGAGCGGACCCGGCAGCTCGGGCTCGGCGGGACCGTACGCTTCGCCGGTTTTCTCGACAACACCCAGCTGCCGGCGGTCCTCGGCGCCACCGACGCGACGGTCGTACCGAGTCTCTACGAGCCGTTCGGGATGGTGGCCCTGGAGGCGGCGGCGGCCGGCGCCCCCCTGGCCGTGGCCCGTACCGGCGGCCTGGCCGAGATCGTCGAGCCCGGCGTCACCGGGGTGACCTTCCCGCACAGCGACCCACCGGCGCTGGCCGGCGCGGTCGGCCAACTCATCGGCGACGAGGTGTTCGCCCGCCGGGTAGCCCGCCAGGCCCGCAGCATGGTCGGCCGGCGGTACGGCTGGGCCACCATCGCCGCCCGCACCGCCCACAGCTACGCCGTCGCCCGCCGCGAACACGCCCCGGCGCGGGCCCGCCGTCCCGCCGTCGACCTGCCGGCCCCCCGCCGACCGATCACCATCCCGCACGGCAACCTGCTCGTCGGCACCGCCGCCTGCTGACTCCGTGCCCGCCGCTGCCTGCTGACTCCGTGCCCACCGCTGCCAGCAGTGGCTGGTGAGGCGGGTGCGGGGCACCAGTAGGCTCGCCTCGTGGAGTGGGAACGGCACAACGACGAGGACCGGCTGCGCGTCTCCGACCGGGAGCGCGAGGAGGTCGTGGAACTGCTCGGCAAGGCCACCACCGAGGGCCGGCTCACCCTTGACGAATACACCGAGCGGGTCGGTGCGGCCCACGCCGCACAGACCCGGGGTGAGCTGGCCCGGCTCACCACGGATCTGCCGGGAGCGCCCGGCCGCTCCCCCGCCCGGTCGGGCGGGGGACTCGCGCCGGCGTCGGAGAAGCTGCTGGCGGTCTTCGGCAGCGACGTACGCAAGGGCGCCTGGCCGGTGCCGGAACACATCGAGGCACGGGCCGTCTTCGGCGACTGCCGGATCGAGTTGCACGAGGCCCAGTTGCCCCGGCAGGTGACCACCGTCGACGCGAACGTGATCTTCGGCAGCATCACCATCGTGGTACCGGAGGGCACCGAGGTCCGGCTCACCGGCTCCGCGGTCTTCGGCGACAAGAAGTCCAAGATGAGTGGCCCGGTCACCCCCGGCGGTCCGGTCGTCGAGGTGCGCTGCCGCGTCGTCTTCGGTGACGTGACCGTCCGCCCGCCCCGCAAGCGCTGGTGGTGATCTGACGGCGACCGCCGGATAGTGCTCCGCCCGCACGACCCCGCCGTTTCGGCGAAACGGCGGGGTTCGACGCGGTGGGAACCCGCCGTTTCGGCGAAACGGAGTCGATCATCGCGTCAACCGGCTGCGCCGGCCGGCGCGACGGCATCGCGGGACAGGTACTGCGCGGCCCACTGCTCGAAGGAGGTGAGCGGGATGCCGAGGTCCCGGGCGAACTCCGGCCGGGCAGGCTGCCCGGCCACCTCCACGAAGCGGTGGGAAACCGCGCCGAAGGCCGGCATACCGGCCGCCAGCGCCTCCTCGTCGGTCATCCTCGGCGCGGTCAGCGGCACACCGAGTGCGCGCGACATGACGTCGGCGATCTCGGTCATCGTCCGGTAGTCGCTGGCCAACTCCAGCTCGACCTGGTGGAAGCGCGCCGGTGCCGCGACAGCCGCCGCGGCCGCCCGACCGATGTCGTCGACCGCGACCAGGGACAACCGGGTCTCGGGCCGCAGCACGGTCACCAGCCCGCCCTCGACGCCTCGGGGAAGCAGATAGGCCATCGAGGGCAGGAAGTTCTCCATGAACCACCCCGGCTTGATCAGCGTCCAGTGCGTGAATCCGGCCGTGCGTACCCGATCCTGGATCGCGGTCTTGGCGTCGTAGTAGGGCCGCAGGCCCGCCCACCGGCCTTCGCCCCAGCCGGGGGCCTCGACGTGCTGCCCGGCACCGGAGACCGACGTGTGCACGAACTGTGGCACACCTGCGGCACGTGCCGCCTCGATCAGGTTGACGGCCTGGGTCACCTCGCCGTCGAAGTCGAGGGACTCCCCCTTCAGCTGGGGCATCTGGACCGAGAAGACCGCGCGGGCTCCCGTCGCGGCCGCGATCAGGGAGTCACGGTCGTTGAGGTCACCGGTCCGCAGATCCGCGCCGAGCGCGGCGACGGCGCGTGCCCGGTCGGTCTCCGGGTCACGGACCAGCGCCCGGACGGGTACGCCCGCTGTGCGCAACGCGCGGACTGTCGCGCCGCCCTGTCGCCCGGTGGCGCCGACGACCAGAACGGGTGCGGGATCGTTGGACATGAGAACCTCCACTAAACGGCGTGGCCCGCCGTTTTCACTTCGGTAAGATACGGCGGACCCCGCCACTTAGCAACCTCCGAGGTGAGAGACCATGACCGCTGCGCAGCGCGCCGACGCGCGGCGCAACTACGCACGCCTGCTCGCCGTCGCGGTGGAGGAGGTTGCCGCACACGGCGCTGACGCGTCCCTGGAGCAGATCGCCCGCGTCGCCGGCGTGGGCTCCGGCACCGTGCGGCGGCACTTCCCGAGCCGTCACGCACTGCTGGCGGCGGTCTTCCGCGAGCGCGTCGAGGCCCTCGCGGCGCACGCCGCCGACCGGACCGAACGAGCCGACCCACGTGCCGCGCTGCTGGAGTGGCTCCAGGCAGTCATCGCCTCCGCCACCACCATCAGCGGGTTGGCCGAGGCCCTGAATCGTGACCGGGTGGCCGGCCCCGACGACACCCACGTCTACTGCGCCTGCGCGCAGCTCACCGCCGCAGGCGAGCCACTGGTACGGCGCGCCTCCGCCGACGGTGCCCTCGCAACCGGCGTGACGATCGACGACCTGCTCACGCTGATCACCGGCATCGCCCTGGCCACCACCCACCACCCCGACCCCGCCGCCGCGGCCGCCCGCCTGCTCGACCTGGCCATCACCGGCATCAGCCCGGCGCGATGACGTCGCGCCGGCACGCCGTCCGCTGATCGGTTCCGACTGCGACCTTTCCCGACACTGTCCGGTGCCTGATCACCTGCCACGCTGACCGACCTGCCGTGAATCACCCGGGTTGACGGCAAGCTTGCGGGGGTCGAGGTCGACGGTGACGGGTAGGTGGTCGCTGGCGGCGCGGGTGGTGGGGTTGTCGACGACCGTGAGCGACCTGACCGCCCGGAGAACCGGCTGGGTGGCGTGGATGGTGTCGACGCGCCGGGCGATGCCCCGAACGCCGTAGGGGCAGGTGGGCCAGTGCCCGGTGGTGGCCTTCCAGGGGCTGCGGGTGGCGGCGGCGACGTCGTGGAGACCGCCGGCTTCCCAGACCTGTGCGGGTCGGCGGTCGGCGCGGTGCCGTTGGCTGGGGTGGGTCGGTTCGTGGCACTGGTGGACGAGGTCGGGCCACCAGGGTCGGCCGGTGTAGGGGTCGGGGTCGTAGTCGGCGCCGTTGGCGCGGGCAGCGCCGATCGAGTTGAAGTCGGAGCCGATCAGCGCCAGTTCGTGCGGGCGGGTGAGGGCGGCGAGGACCGCTTCGGCCTGGTCGATGCGGCGGTGCCGGCCGTAGGCGGGGGCGTGGTAGGAGGCGAACGTGATCGGCTGGCCGTCGATCTGGAAGGCGAGCCGGACCATGGAGCCGTAGCCGATGCCGCGCCACCCGCCGTCGTAGTGGACGGCGGGGCTGTAGGTCCGGAAGGTGTGCGGCAGCGGCGTGAGGCCGGGCCGCCAGAGCAGTGCCGTGTGCGCGGTGTGGTCGCCGACGGCGACGGCGTGGATCGCGCGGGCGCTCCCGTTGGTGACGACGGTGCTGGTCAGACCGGTGCGCTCGGCCAAATCGGCGGCGAGGCGGGCGGCGCTGGCAGGTGGGCTCTTGAGTTCCTGCACGGCGACGACGTCCGGTTCGAGGCTGCGGATGATGTCGATGACCCGCCGCTGCCGGTTGGCCTCCCGGAGGTTGTCGGCGGTCAGGGTCAGGTCGTGCAGGTTGTAGGTGACGAAACGCATTCGGGTGACCTCGCGGATGTCAGTGGTCGGCATGCCGTGGAGTGCAGCCGATGAGTCGGGGCGACGAGCAGGACGTTGCCGAGGGCGGCGGTCACAGGGAGCGCCGGTGTGGCCGGGTGCGCGGGAACGGGCTCCGGCCGCCGCCGGTGGGTGCGCCGCGCCACATCCGCCAGATGACGGGCCCGTCCGTGGGAAGCACGATGGTGGGGCCGGCGTGGTAGCCGAGGCGGAGGTAGAGCCGCCGGTTGCGCATGTTGCTGGCTTCCAGGTACGCCGGCAGGCCGAGCTGGTCGAGACGACGGTGCTGGTCGGCGAGGAGCGCGGCACCGATGCCCTGGTTCTGCCGGGTCGGGTCGACGGCGAGGTAGGCGAGGTAGTGGTGCGGCTCGTCGGGGTGGAAGGCGTCGAACATCTCCTCCAGCAGCACGAACTTCGGGGCGTACGGGCCCGCGATGTGTTCCAACGTGGCCAGCCGGCTGTGGGTGTCGACCGGGGTGGGTTCGAGGTGCGGATACCAGATCGCGACGGCTTTCTGGTCGCCTGTGGTGTAGACCTGCCCGTGCTCCAGGCCGTGATAGACGGCGTCCTTGAAGTACCTGTAGTAGACGGTCCGCCGGTCGGCCGGGTCGGGAATGAGCCAGTCGGCGAGGGGGCCTTCGTGGAACGCCTCGGCGAGGACGCCGATCAGCGGCCCGGCATCGGCGGCGGTGGCGGGGCGGACGAGCAGGTCGTGATTGCTGACGGTCACGGCAGCTCCCTGGTCAGGCGGGTTGGCGGACGGTGTCGGGGGCGAGCCGGGGGCCGGTGTCACGGTCCGCGCCCAGGCCGACTGCGGCGTACACGTCGGGGTTTGTGGTGCGCAGGACCAGCGCCCATGCGATGCCGAGCAGCGCGACGGCGGCGTACGCGGCGGGGAACGTCCAGCGCAGCGGCGAGTCCGGCGCGACGCCGAGCAGCGTGGCGAACTCCCGCAGCGTCACGGTGAGGATCCCGCCCAGCGCGACAGTGGCCAGGCCCGGTGCGATAAGTGAGCGCCATGGTCCTTCGGTGTGCGTGCTGCGGGCGAAGAAACCGATCACGGCGGCGGAGGTGACCGTCATCAGGATCAGCACCCCGAGCCCACCGGTGACGGTGACCCAGAAGAACAGGTGCACGATCGGATCGGCCCCGGCCACGGCATAGCCGACCAGCACGGCGAAGGCGAGCCCACTCTGGACGAGGGAACCGACTTTCGGGGCGCCGGTACGCCGGCTGGTGCGACCGAACGCGGCGGGCAGCACCCGTTCCCGGCCGAGCGCGAACAGGTACCGGGCCACGGTGTGGTGGAAGCTGAGCAGCGCGGCGAACAGCGACGTGATGAACAGGACCCGGGCGACGGTGACGATGCTGTCGGCCAGGTACGGCGACACCAGGTTGAAGATCAGGTCGGTGCCGTCGGCGCGGGCCGCCGCCACGATGCGGTCCGGGCCGGTGGCCACCGACATCGCCCAGGCGGAGAGCCCGTACAGCAGGCCGGTGACGGCGACCGCGATGTAGGTGGCGCGGGCGATGGTGCGCCGTGGGTCCTTCGTCTCCTCGCTGAACACGACGGTGCCTTCGAAACCGACGAACCCGGTGATCGCGGTGACCAGGGCCGCGCCGATACCGGCGGCGAAGACGTGCGAGGGGGCGAGGGTGTCGAGGCTGACCGTCCCGTCGGCCGGGTGGGTGACCATGATGGCGTCGAAGGTCAGGGCGACGACGCATTCGGCGACGAGGACGACGGCGAGGACCCGGCCGTTGAGGTCGATCCGGGCGACGCCGAGCACCGCGACGACCGCCCACACCGCGAGGGCGCAGCTCCACCAGGTCAGGCCGATGCCGTACCGGTCGTTGAGGAACTGGGCGGTGACGGCGCCGGCCCCACCGTAGAGCCCGATCTGCATGGCGTTGTAGGCGAGCAGCGCGACCATGGCAGCGCCGACGCCGGCCGGGCGACCGAGCCCTCGGGTGACGTAGGTGTAGAAGGCGCCCGCGTTGACGATCCGGCGGGACATGGCCACGTAGCCGACCGCGAACAACGCGAGCACGGCCGCCACCAGCAGATAGGACACCGGGATGCCGGTGACCCCGGTGACGGCGTACCCGGTGGTCGCGCCGCCCGCGACGACGGTGAGCGGTGCGGCGGCGGCGATCACGAAGAACACCACCGACGGGATACCGAGCCGCCCGCGCGCGAGGACGGCGGAGACGGTGTCGGGTTTCGAGTGGGACATGGGTTCTCTCTCGACGAGAAGGGATGAATGCAGGACGGTCAGGTGGTGCGGTGGCTCAGTACGGCGCTGCCGACGACGGCACCGAGGTCGGCCAGCAGGTCCCGCAGCGGTGGCGGGGCCTGCTCGACCTGCTGGCGCAGGAACGCACGCACGGCGAGGGATGTGCCGTCGAGCAGGATCGGATCGAGCTGGGTGTGCATCGCCAGACCGGCGAGAGCAACATCGAAGGCGTTCAGGCGTTGGTGGTTGCGCAGCTGGAAGGAGAGCCGGGCCCACGACCAGGCGGCCGTGTTCATGTCCGCCGGCACGTAGACGGTGCGCTGTCGCCACAGCCGACCGACCTGCTGCTGGCGGAGCAGCCCCAACTGCCACATCCGGGTGGCCACCTGCTGGTAGGCGGCCGTGGCGAAATAGGCCAACCAGGTACGGGTCTCGGTGTGACGCGGCTCCGCCACCAGGCGATCGAGGACCAGGTGTTGCAGCCAGTCCTTCGGCGGGACAGTGTTGATCACCCGCAGGCGCCGGCCCTCGAAGGTGACCCGGCCCTCGCCGTACAGCTCGGCGAGCAGCGCGGCGGCCAGGCCGTACGCTGTCGCCGACTCGAACAGCCGCGACCGGCCGGTCTGGTCGTCGTGCGCCAGGTAGAAGAACTCGTCGGCGAGACGTACGGTGCTCGGCATCGCGGCGCTGCCGACGGCGCGCACCGGCCGGGCCGGCTCGACCGGCGTCGGATGCTCGCGCAGGTGTGGGGCATGGTGGTCGCCGTGGGGTGTGCTGTTCACCGCGGCTGGCCTTCCTCGGTCGAATCGTCGATGGGAAACCCGAGCTGCCGAAGGAGCTTTCGGCCGCCGGGATGGCGACCGAGTTCCTCGATCGCCCAGGTGTGCTGCCCGCACCCGTCGCCCTGACAGTGGAAGCAGGTGCGCTCGTTGCGGTGCTGGAGCACGGTGTTTCGCGCGGACTCGAAGCGATCCACATCCCGGTCGCTCTCGTCTGTGCCGGTCACCTCGCCCGCCTCTGGTCATGCAGCGCAGCGACCTTGACCCGCACCTCCATGCAGGGCGGATGCCGGTCGACGTGCGGGTAGTCGCACTCCGGCCGGTGACCGAGCACCCACACCCACTCGTCCGCCCGATTCGGTAGGTCACGGACGCAGACGACGGTGACGGCCACGGGGGTGCCGGGGGTCAGGTCGCGGCCGTACGACCAGTCACCCGGATCGAGCCGCAGCAGCGTCCCCGCCGCGACCTCAGGCACCGCCCGCCCCATGCTCCACCTCCTGCCGTCCGCTCTGGTCGGATTGCCTGCCCTGGTCGCCGCCCCCGCCGTTTCGGGGTTGATCAAGAGGTTTTGGCCTTCGGGGGTGCCCCTCGGCAACCAAAACCTCTTGATCACTCGGGCGGGTGGAAGCCGAGACGCGGCGGGTGGGGTGGAGGCCGAACGGGGGGAACGGGTGGTCGGCGTTGGCCGGTACGAACCACTTGATGCGCACTGCCATCACCCTTCTGCGAGAGATGCGCGGCCGGGCCCCTCCCCGACACCGGCTGCGCACGTGACCGATTGGACGCAGCGTCCTGTTGCCCGACGAAGAGGCACGGATACTGCGCCGGCTTGTTCGTGGCCTCCGCGACGAGTCCCTTGCCAATAAGGGCGTCGGCACCAACGTGGAAGCGCATTGACCATGGCAACCGGTGCCGGTGATAGGGAACCCGCGCGACGGGTCAGGCTGTCCGGAGTAGTTCGGGCTGATCCTGACGACTAGCGCGACTAGTCGCCTTGACTAGTGCGGCGGCGAGCGGGGGTGGCCGAACGATGACTGTTCGTTATGCTGCTCTCACTTCCCTCCGTCGATGGGGCTGTCGTGAACGTAGATCGTTTTTCGCAGATGACGTACCCCGACCACTCGTGGTGGGATGAACCGGCGATGCGAAGTGCCTTGGCGCGTCGAGATGTAGGCCAAATCTTCATGCTGTTGAACCGGCGTCACGGCATGACACAACGCCGCATTGCCGATCTTGCTGGATTCGCGGCGTCCGAGGTCTACGAAATAACGCGCGGCCGACAGGTGATGGCTTACGACGTCCTTGCGCGCATCGCGGAGGGCCTCCAGATTCCGCGCGGTTTGATGGGCCTCGGATACGGGACAGAATCGACTGAGCAGCATTGCCCCGAGCCACTGCCGTTGGGTGAGCCCGAGCAGCGAAGGCAGTTCATTGCTGCACTGGCCGGCTTCGCCGTTGGCGGCTCACCGAACGTCGAGGTTTGGCTCCCCAGGGTCGACGAGCAACCCGTTTCAGTGCCGGAGGTCGTGAGCCCGGAGGCCATAGCCACCGTGCGGGACATTACTCAACGTCATCGAGAGTTGGATGCCACATACGGCGGTGGCTCCTGTCGCGATTCAGCATTGGGCTACCTGGTGTGGGCGCGCTGTCTCACCCGCAGCCGCTGCCAAACTCCCGAACTGTCTGCGGAGCTGCATGCCGAGTTGGCGGACTTGCACAATCTTGTTGGGTGGATGTCCCATGATCTGGGTGAACATATGGAGGCACGCCGCCACCTAGCGCAAGGCCTCGTCTATGCCCACCAGGCGGGTGATTCAACACTGATGGCGGACGCCTACTATCGGCTCGGTCGAGTCAGCATCCACCAAGGCGACCCCGCTGAAGCCTTGCACCTTTTCCAGCTCGGTCAGATCGTTGCCACGAACTCGAACTGTCTGACCTCGGTGGCGATCCTGCACGCGAACATCGCCTGGGCACATGCCCGAACGGGAAACGCGCCTGCGATGCGCGACTCACTTGCACGCGCTCGCGACGAAATCGGCAGAGCCGACACGGCGCAAGCACCCCAATGGACTCGGTTCTTCTGCGAGCCAGCCGACTTGGAGGGTATGTCAGGGGTTGTCCACTCGGCCTTGGCTCGCTACTCCCAATACCGCGAGCAACATGCCGCCCTCGCGCTGACGCATGCAGGCCGGGCGTTGGAGCGGCGAACCGAGACGTCGCGCAGTGGCGCGTTTGACCACGTGACGATGGCGTTGGGGTACGCGCATCTCGGAGAACAAGACAAGGTTGCGCCCCACGTCCAAGCAGTCCTGGATGCTGCGCGACATGTGCGGTCCCGTCGGCTACTCGATCGGCTCAGCGATGTCGCGGATGTCATCGAAGCGCGTCGCGACAAGCAGTTGTCGGAGGTGGTGACAGCCATCCGGGCGCGGGTGGCTGCGTGACCTAACCTGGCGGGTATGGCGACCACCCTGACCGCTGAGGCTGCCGACGAGATTCAGCGGGGACTCGACGCCGTCCGCCAGCAGGCCGGACTCGCCTCGGGCGAGGCGCACCTCATGCGATACACGATCAACGCGGTCTACAGGATCGGCGACAGAGTGCTGCGACTCTCGCATGGCCAGGTGGCACAGGAGCGGGCACGGCGCGTCGTCCGAGCGATGGCGCTACTCACGGAGCACGAGGTGCCGGCGGTCGAGCTGGATACCAGCCTCGCGCAACCGGTGGTGGTGGATGAGTGGGTGGCCACAATCTGGCACTACCTCCCGCATCCGGCAGGCCGCCCCGATCCCGTCGAACTGGCCGAACCGCTGGCGAGGCTGCACGCCATCGCCGAGGTGCCGTCGTTCCTGCCGCGTTGGTCACCAGTTGCCACGGCTCGACGCCGGCTGACCGGGCTAGCCAGCCTTCCCGCTGACGACCTCCTGTTCACACAACAGTGGGCACTCAGAGAAGTCGGGTTAACTCTCGACGACCTCGTGGCACGACTCCACGAGCGCTGTAAGGACTTGGAGCCCCAGGTCGCGGCTGCCACGTGGGAACTGCCGACCGGTGTCGTGCACGGCGACGCTCACGTAGGCAACGTCCTTTCGGGTCGTTTGTGTGACTTCGATTCGCTGTCGATCGGGCCACGCGAGTGGGACCTCGTCCCACTGGTGCACAGCGTCACCCGCTTCGGTGACCCCAAAGAGCCGTATGAGAGGTTCGCCGAGGTCTACGGCTTCGACCTCGCAACGTCGCCGTCCTGGCCACTCCTACGGGAGGTGCGCGAACTCCAACTCGTCACCAGCGTGATGGACAAGCTTCCCGGCAGGCCCGAAGTCGCGCAAACGCTGGGCCATCGGCTACGTACCTATCTGACGGGCGACAATTCCGCAGTGTGGCAACGCTACCGATAGTGACCCGGCGAGCCCTGCTCCTCGGCCTGCCCGACCACGTCTGGATCAACGAGCTCTAGGCTTACGGCGGTCGGCGGGTCAGGACGCCGCGCTATGCAGTCTTTAGGCCACAGCGCGCGACGTACGTTCCCGCCCGTGCCCGGCACCTCGGAACCGCTGGAACCTCCGCTGGTCTACGCCGACAGCCTCACCGGTGCGCTCTACCTCGACAAGGCAACCGAGGTAGCAGCGTACAAACTCGCGTGGGGACGACGTGACCTCACGAGCACTCGACGAGAAGTCGTCGAGGACGTTGATAACCGCAACAATGGAGGCATTCACCCGTGGCTGACACTACTGTCCAGTGGCGCAAAAGCAGCCGCAGCGGCAACCAGGGAGCCTGCGTCGAAGTCGCCGACGCGCTGCCCGGTGGCGGCGTGGGCGTCCGCGACAGCAAGAACCCCAACGGCCCCGTACTGACCTTCTCCCCCACCTCCTGGACCATCTTCACCACCAGCCTGCGCGCCCCCACCCCGTAACCCGCAGCCCCATCCCTGAGCTGGTGGTGGCCGCTGGGTCAGCGGCCACCACCAGCACTTATCTCCGATTGATTTCCAGCACGGAACCTCGTCGGTTCAGCATTGGCGGACACCGGGTCGTGGGACCGGGGACGGCGCCCTGGCCTAGGGAGGTTCCGAACTGGGAGATGTAGATTAGGTGGGCAACGCGGACTGGCTGTGACCACAAGTCGCATCGCCGGATCGCTATAACTGCTCATGAGTAGCTGCGCCCGGCCACTGCGTCGGGCGAGGATCGCAACAGCTCCGGCCGCGAAAACAACGCAGCCTCACCACTGACACTGCGCCCGGCCACTGCGCCGGGCGAGGATCTGCGGGCAGGCAGCCTCAGGTAGGAGCAGGGGCCTCGTCGGTGTTTGTGCTCTGAGTTTCAGCTGGACCTGTGCGCCTTGTGGGGACCGTGGCGCCGGCGGAGCGGGTGGGCTGTGGAATTTTTCCGGTGCCGTCTGCCGCCCCACCGATCGCACCGAGTTTCAGCGCATGTTCACGGAATCCGGGTGGCGCTTCCTCCACCGCTGCGATGCGGGTTCCCCTCATCGACGAAATTTGCTCCCAGTTCAGGAGGTCCGCGAGGTTCGCACGTTCGAGGTTCGCTCCGTCGAGAACCGCTTCGGCAAGATTTGCGCGTCGCAGGCGAGCACCTGTGAGGTTCGCATTCGAGAGGTCGCTGCGGAAAAAATCCGTTTCCTCAAGCGTCGCCCCAGCCAGCTGTGCGTGACGTAACGTGGCTCCCGCTAAGTATGCACCAATAAAGTCCGCGCCATCTTCGACAACAAGATCGTCCATCACCGCATCGGTGAAATGGGTTGCACGATAGGTTCCCCCGGATATTCGCGCACCTTTCATACTGGCATGATCAAGGAACGCTCCATCGAACGTCACCCTACTGAAGACAGCGCCGTTGAGAAACGCTCCACTAAGGGCTGCTTGGGATAGGTCGCAGTCGCGTATGCTACCATCGGTCAGCCAACCCTGCGCACTAATCTCTTTCGCCGCACGAAGTGCGAACCCTTTGTCACTTGAGCCCATTTCGCGGATCAACTGCTGCTTCTGGTATTCGGCTTCTCGTCGGGCGTACAGGCGGTCCACGAGGAGCACCGTGAGCGAGATGCTCAGCAGGGTCGTAGCTGTGTTCGCGTAGAAGTCCCGGATGAACTGACTGCCGGACCAGTCCGCCGGATACCAGTAGGCGAAGATGATTACGACTCCGACTACGCCGATTACCTTGGCCATACGTTCGACAGACATCAGATGCCCTGATGAGTGGCTGGGCCGTCGGCCTCGATGTTGAGCTTGAAGACAATGCTGGCGTCAGCAGTTCCCCTGGAGATTACGAACCCTGCCTCTGCATCTAGCTTTAGGCCAAACTCGATGCTTCCTGCTCGCACACCACTGATGGCAAGCCCGCGCCGCGCCTCGCGAACGACACCTTCCACAGCGCGGCCCATATCTGTCTCGGATCGTATTGGCCTGCCGTGACGGCCGAAGGACTTAGCGCTGACTTTGTCGTCGCCTTCGTAGAGCATTCCGTCGTCTGCGCGGAGAATTTCTCCCACATCAAGCCTTTCGATTCCGTCCTGTGGACGCCAGTATCGACGACATGTTCATACCAGAGGTCCAATGCAGCGGGGTATCGACGTTCGTCTGCCGCCCACGGGACGTCCAGGCATTTGCATGTTCGCGATTACCGGACGACGTGAACGAGAGCCGGCGTTGGTCGGGATCCAACGACGTGCGATCCGCTCGTCGGCACAACCAAGCAGTCGACCGACCACGGCGCCTGCCACCCACGTGACGCCAGGTTGACAGCATGTGCTTGCACTCGATCTTGGGTCAACCGCTCGTGGAGATGGCCAGGTTCATGGTCTCTCCGGTCAGGCTGTGTCGCGAGCTATCTCGTCGGCGTGGGGTGACTTGGGTGATTCCAGTTTGGGGTGCTGGTTGGCAGGCTGAGTACGGCCATGTCCAGCAGACATGGGCTTCGCTGCGGGCCCTGCTGTCCAGAGCGCGAGGATGTGTGGGTGACAGGACCAGACGAGGAGACGCAGGGCGAGGTTGGCTGGTTCTGCGTACGCTGCGTCTTTCGCTCGGGTGGCGACTCGGCGAGTCGGATGTACGAGGAGCGGCTGACGTTGTGGCGCGCCGAGGGATTCGACGAGGCGATTTCCTTGGCGGAGGGCGAGGCGCTCGGTTATGCGGCGGAGCAGCCCGGCATGAAATTTGTGGGACTTGCTCAGGCATACCGGCTGTTTGAGGAGCCGGGGCATGGGGCTGAGGTCTTCTCGTTGGTTCGGGTCAGCGAACTGGATCCGCCGGCCTACCTGACGAGGTTCTTCGACACCGGCGAGGAGAAGCAGGGCCACGTCGATTCCGGTGCCTGACCGGCCCGCGTGCAACCCCCGAGCAGCCGGAAGAACCGTGCGGTCTCCTCGGGTAGCGCCTGGGCGGCAGGCCGCGTCCCATGGCCGACACAGTGCCCTGGCGAGCCGGCTCTGACTGCCATACTCCCTGGTGGTCGGCCCGGTCTCCGGAAGACGCTCCGATCCTGTCCCTTGTGGACATAACAGTGATGCCCCTGCGGCGGTGCGGCGAACTACAGTGACGTAGTTTTGGCGCTCAAGATCCCTGGGGAGGGCAACCGAGATGATGGGACCGTCGCACGCGCTGTCCGGCGCGGCGGTATGGCTGAGCGGGTCCTGGGCGCTACAGCAGTTCTACGACTACGAGCAGTCTCCGTTGGCTCTCGCCGTGGGCACCGCCGTCTGTGCGGGTGGGGCGTTGCTGCCCGACCTTGATCTGTCCGGCAAGGTGACCCGTAACAAGGGCGGCGCGACGGTGGCCCGTACCTTCGGCGTCTTCTCGCTGTTCATCGCCGAGGTGGTGGAGAAGATCTCGCTGGGCGTCTACTACGCCACCAAGCTCAGCCGCGATCCGAAGCGCAACAACGGTCACCGGACGCTGACCCACACGATTCCGTTCACCGTGCTTGTCGGCTGGGGCACCACCACGTTGTGCGCGAGGTTCGGCAAGTGGGCGGTCGTCGGCATCCTGTTCTTCATGATCGGTCTGGCGCTGCGCGGGCTGTTCGACAAGTGGGCCGAGCGGGCGGGCTGGCTCATCGTCACCCTGATCTCGGCCGGCGGGGCCGTGGTCACCGCCGCCAACCTGCCCGGTGATCGGGGGTACCCGATGATCGGCCTGGCGGTCGGGGTGGGCTCCTTCGTGCACATCATCGGCGACATGATCACCAGAGCCGGGGTGCCGATCCTCTGGCCGATTCCGATCAAACGCCGGATGTGGACGCCGATCAGCCTGCCCAACAAGATCGCTCTGCGGGCCGGCGGGCGCACCGAGATGGCCATCGTCCGCCCCGCACTGACCGTCATCTCGGTCCTGGCCTCCGTCGGATTGCTCGCGCCCTCCCTGCTGGACAAGTTCAACATCGACGGCTGAGCAGGCCCGGACGGCACCCGCGCGCTGGTCAAGGCCCTCGCCGAGCGCGGCCTTTCATTCGTGGTTGCCTATTGACGGGGACGGGATTCGTCACATACGTTCGTCGAAACGCTTCGACTAACCGCTTCGACGGCGTACGCACGGCGGCCGGCTCACCACGGGGAGGTGCCGCGATGGCGACCATGCAGGACGTGGCGCGCCTGGCCCAGGTGTCGGTCAGCACGGTGTCGTACGTGCTGACCGGTGCCCGCCCGATCTCCCAGGCCACCCGGGACAAGGTGCTGGCGGCCATGGCGGAGTTGGATTACCAGCCCAACGCCATGGCGCGGGGGCTGGCCAGTCGGCGCAGTCGGATCGTGGGTCTGCTGCTGCCGATGGACGAGCGGGGCTTGGGGGCCACCGAGACCGCCTTTGTCACCGGCGCGGCGGCCGGTGCCAGCGCGGCCGGCTACCACCTGGTGCTCGCGCCCATCGGTGTCGGCGACCGCGACGAGCTGCGGCGGCTGGCCAGCCAGCGCATGTTCGACGGTGCGCTGCTGATGGAGGTGCAACTGCGCGATCCACGGGTGGACGTGCTGCGTGAGCTGGACGTGCCGCTGGTGCTGATCGGCCGTACCGCCGACACCACCGGATTGTCGTACGTGGACATCGACTTCGATCGGACGGTGGCGGAGGCGGTCGGTCACCTGGTGGATCTCGGCCATCGGCGAATCGTCTACGTCAACCACTCCGCCGGCACCATCGCCGAGGGCTACGGCCCGGCGTTGCGTACCCGCGACGCGTTCGCCGCCGCGATGGCCGCGCACGGCCTGGAGCCGCTGATGATCCCCGCCGAGGACAGTGCCGCCGGCGGGCGTACCGCCCTGGCCACCGCGCTGCGGCAGGCACCCGATCTGACGGCGATCCTCGCGATGAACGAGAGCGCCGTCTTCGGGCTGCTCGGCGAGCTGCACCGTCGGGGACTGCGGGTGCCGGACGACGTGTCGGTGATCTCGATGGTGACCTCGCCGCAGGTCGCCGAGCTGGCCACCCCGGCGCTGACCGCGATGAACTCGCCCGGTACGGCGCTGGGCCGCATCGCCATCGAGACGCTGTTGCGGCACGTCGACGGCGGTCACCGCGAGATTCACCAGCAACTGCTGCCCTGCGCGCTCCAGGTCCGCGGATCCAGCGGCCCACCGCGTACGGCAGGCACGGCGTACCCGGGCGCCGGTGGCCGCCAGCGGCCAGGCCCGGGCAGCAGGGCAGCTCGCCGCAGCGCTGCCACCGCACGGCGGCCCTGACGAAGGAACGGGCTCGACACACATCAGGCAGGAGCCGACAAGTGAAGTTCACCGACGGGTACTGGCAACTGCGTCCCGGCGTCACGGTGCTGCGACCCGGCGCGGTGGAATCGGTGGAGCCCGACGAACGCTCGTTCACCGTCTTCGCGCCCATCGGCCGGATCACCGGGCGGGGCGACACCCTCAACCGTCCGGTGGTCACCGTACGCTTCTTCTCCCCCGCGCCCGGGGTGGTCGGGGTGACCGTCGGGCACCACAGCGGTGGGCTGCCCAAGCAGCCCCGCTTCGTTCTCGCCGAGGACACGGATCATCCGGTGCAGGTCGAGGTGACCGGGCTCAGCGCCCGGTTGACCACCGGTGAGTTGACCGTCCGGGTGGCGCTGACCGGGCCGTGGCAGGTCGACTTCCTGCGCGGCGACCGGCTGGTCACCTCCTCCACCGAGCGCAGCATCGGCGTGGTCACCGACGCCGACGGTCAGAAGTACGTGCACGACCGGCTGGCGCTCGGCGTCGGCGAGACGATCTACGGGCTGGGCGAGCGCTTCGGGGCGTACGTCAAGAACGGTCAGACGGTGGAAATTTGGAACGCCGACGGGGGTACGGCCAGCGAGCAGGCGTACAAGAATGTGCCGTTCTATCTCAGCAGCGCCGGCTACGGGGTGTTCGTGGACCATCCGGAGCACGTGTCGTTCGAGGTGGGTTCCGAGGTGGTGTCGCAGACCCAGTTCAGTGTGCCGGGGCAGTCGTTGACCTATCACGTGATCGACGGTCCCAGCCCGAAGGAGGTGCTGCGTCGCTACACCGCGCTGACCGGTCGCCCGGCCCGGGTGCCCGCCTGGTCGTACGGGCTGTGGCTGTCCACCTCGTTCACCACGTCGTACGACGAGAAGACAGTCACCGAGTTCATCGACGGGATGGCCGAGCGGGACCTGCCGTTGTCGGTGTTCCACTTCGACTGCTTCTGGATGCGGCAGTTCCACTGGGTCGACTTCATCTGGGACCCGGCCACGTTCCCCGACCCGGAGGGGATGCTGCGTCGGCTGCACGAGCGTGGCCTGAAGGTGTGCGTCTGGATCAACCCGTACATCGCCCAGCGGTCGTACCTGTTCGAGGAGGGACGGCAGGCCGGCTACCTGGTGCGTAACCCGGACGGGTCGATCTGGCAGTGGGACAAGTGGCAGGCCGGGATGGCGCTCGTCGACTTCACCAACCCCGACGCCGCCCGGTGGTACGCCGACAAGCTCAAGGTCCTGCTCGACATGGGTGTCGACTGCTTCAAGACCGACTTCGGCGAGCGCATCCCGACCGACGTGCTCTGGCACGACGGCGCCGACCCGCAGCGAATGCACAACTACTACTCCTACCTGTACAACAAGACCGTCTTCGAGCTGCTTGAGGCCGAACGCGGGACGGGTGAGGCGGTGGTGTTCGCCCGTTCGGCGACCGCCGGTGGGCAGCAGTTCCCGGTGCACTGGGGCGGCGACTGCGAGTCCACATTCGTGGCGATGGCCGAGTCGCTGCGCGGTGGGCTGTCCCTGGCCGCCTCCGGCTTCGGCTACTGGAGCCACGACATCGGCGGGTTCGAGGGCACCCCCGATCCGGCGGTGTTCAAGCGGTGGATCGCCTTCGGGCTGCTCTCCTCGCACTCGCGGCTGCACGGCTCCGGCTCGTACCGGGTGCCGTGGGCGTACGACGACGAGGCGGTCGAGGTGCTGCGCCGGTTCACCCGGCTCAAGTTGAGCCTGATGCCGTACCTGGCGGCGGCGGCCGACGAGGCGCACCGCGAGGGGATACCGGTGATGCGGCCGATGATCCTGGAGTTCCCGGACGACCCGACCACCGCCTACCTGGACCGGCAGTACATGCTCGGCCCGGACCTGCTTGTCGCCCCGGTGATGAGCCCCGACGGGCAGGTCACCTACTACGTACCGGCGGGCACCTGGACGAACCTGATGACCGGGGCGCAGGTCACCGGTCCGGGCTGGGTGAACGAGAAGCACGGCTTCGACACCGTGCCGGTGCTGGCCCGGCCCGGCGCGGTCATCCCGTTCGGCTCGGTCACCGACCGACCCGACTACCCGTGGGCCGACGGCGTCCAGCTGCGGCTGTACGCCCCGGCGCAGGGGCAACGCACCCGGGTCCGGATCCCGTCGCCCGACGGCGGTCCGGGCACCGAGTTCGAGGTGCGCTACCAGGACGGGACGGCCACCGCCGAGGTGGTGGCGGGGGTCTCGTCCGGATACGGCTGCGAGGTAACGGAGGTGGCAACGTGAGCGAAGTGGTGTTCCCCCCGGGTTTCGTCTGGGGTACGGCCACGGCGGCGTACCAGATCGAGGGGGCGGCGAAGGAGGGTGGCCGGGGACCGTCGATCTGGGACACCTACAGCCACACTCCGGGACGCACCCTCAACGGGGACACCGGCGACGTGGCGGCCGACCACTACCACCGGTGGGCCGACGACCTCGACCAGTTGGCCGCGCTCGGCGTCGGGGCGTACCGGTTCTCGATCGCCTGGCCACGGGTGCAGCCCGGTGGCTCCGGGCCGGTCAACCAGGCCGGGGTGGACTTCTACTCCCGGCTGGTGGATCGGCTGCTGGAGCTGGGCATCCGGCCGGTGGCCACGCTGTACCACTGGGACCTGCCGCAGGAGTTGGAGGACGCCGGGGGTTGGCCGGCGCGGGACACCGCGGCACGCTTCGCGGACTACGCCACCGCGATCGTCGGGGCGCTCGGCGACCGGGTGCACACCTGGACCACGTTCAACGAGCCGTGGTGCTCGGCGTACCTCGGGTACGCCTCCGGGGTGCACGCGCCGGGGCGCACCGAGCCGGCTGCGGCGCTTGCCGCCGTACACCATCTGAACCTGGCGCACGGGCTGGCCGGGCGGGTGATCCGGGAGCTGGCGTCCGCCGCGCAGCTGTCGGTGACGTTGAATCTGCACGTGATCCGGCCGGCTTCGGATTCGGCCGCCGACGCCGACGCGGTACGCCGCATCGACGCGCTTGCCAACCGGGCGTTCCTCGGCCCGATGCTGGACGGGGCGTACCCGGCCGACCTGCTTGCCGACACCGCCGGGGTCACCGACTGGTCGTTCGTCCGCGACGGCGACGAGCGGATCGCGGCGGTGCCGTTGGACGTGCTCGGCGTCAACTACTACTCGACCACCCTGGTGCGCGCCTGGGACGGGGTGTCGACCAAGTCGGACTCCGACGGGCACGGCCGTTCGGCGCACTCGGCGTGGGTCGGCTCGGAGCAGGTGGAGTTCCTGCCGCAGCCCGGCCCGCACACCGCGATGGGCTGGAACATCGAACCGGCCGGGTTGACCGAACTGCTGCTGCGGCTGCACCGCGAGTATCCCGACCTGCCGCTGATGATCACCGAGAACGGTGCCGCCTTCCCCGATGAGGTCTCCCCCGACGGTGCCGTCCACGACGACCGCCGGGTCGACTACCTACGCCGCCACATCGCCGCCACCCACGACGCGATGACGGCGGGTGCCGACGTGCGCGGCTACTTCGTCTGGTCCCTGCTGGACAACTTCGAGTGGGCGTACGGCTACGACCGCCGCTTCGGCATCATCCACGTCGATTACGACACCCAGCAACGCACCTGGAAAGACTCCGCCCACTGGTACCGCACCCTCACCACCACCAACACCCTCCCCTAACCCCCTCCCTCACCACCCCCACGCGAGCCACCCGCACGCGAGGCGCTCGCACGCGAGGCGCTCGCACGCGAGCGCCAGCCCCGTCGATCTTGCACTTTTGGTCGCCGAAATAGGCGCAATGGCCCCTTTTGCGGGGACAGAAAGTGCAAGATCGACGGGGCTGGGCGGTGGGGGTGGGGTGGGGAGGGGTGGGGAGGGTGGGTTAGGCGGGGACGCGTTGTTCGGGGACGGAGAGGCCGTAGAGGGCCATGAGTTCGGGGGTGTCGACGCGGCTGCCGTCGGCTACGGAGTCGCAGGCGATGTCGACGATCTGGTCCTTGTGGGCCAGCAGGTAGGGGCGGGCACCGACGTCGGCGCTGGCCAGGGTGGCGATGCCGGCCCAGTGGCGGCGACCGAACAGCATGGGGTAGCCGCGCAGGCCGTTGTAGGTGGCGCAGACCAGCACGTCGGGGAAGGGCAGCGCGGTCACCCGGCGCACCGCGGCGGCGGTCAGCCCGGGCATGTCGACCGGGACCACCACGACTGCCTCGATCCGGTCGTCGTCGAGCCCGGCCAGGCCGGCGCGGATCGAGGAACCGACCCCGGTGCCCCACGCGCGGTTGACCACCACCGTGGCGCGGTCCAGGTCAGCGGTCTCGCGCACCTGGTCGGCCGCGGCACCGAGAACGACCACGATGGGCCCGCATCCCGCCTCGGTCAGCGTGTCGATCATCTGGTCGACCAGGGGCTTACCGTCCTGGTGCAGCAGGGCTTCCGGGCCGCCGATGCGGCGACCACCCCCCGCGGCGATGATCATTCCTGCGATCCGGTTCAGAGCCGGGCTCCCTCCCACGTGGGGCGGCCTGGCCCCGGCCGTCCCCTTCCTGCGCACACCGATTGCAACGACTGGTGCCAAAGGAGGGTGGCGGGGCAAATCGCATAAATTGGGTATCCTTCGCCAATTACTCCTCCGGCGGAGTGCTCCTAGCGCAACGTCGCGCCGGCTGTTCGTAATCTTGGCGATTCGCTCCGCGGGTCGACGGGGCTGGGAGACAGTGCGGGACAAGGGTTACCGCCCGCCGCCCACCCGATACCTGGAGGTTGACGTGAGTGACGTGTCGCCGCCCGAACCGGCCCGCAACGTCGTACTGGTGCACGGCGCGTACGCCGACGGATCGTCCTGGTCCGACGTGATCCCCATCCTTCAGCGGGCCGGGCTGAACGCCACCGCGGTGCAGAACCCGCTTACCTCGTTGGCCGACGACGTGGCCGCCACCCGACGCGCGCTCGACCGCCAGGACGGTCCGACCGTGCTGGCCGGTCACTCCTGGGCCGGCACCGTCATCACCGAGGCCGGTGACCACCCGAACGTCAGCGCGCTGGTCTACGTGGCCGCCCGGGCACCGGACGTCGGCGAGGACTACGCCGCGCTCGCCGCCACGTATCCGACCCCACCGGCCAACGCGGGACTCGTCCACCATGACGGCTTCGCCCAGCTCAGCGAAGAGGCATTCCTCGCAGACTTCGCCGGTGGGGTGGACGAGGCCCGCGCCCGGGCCCTCTACGCGGTGCAGGGGCCGATCGCCGGTGACCTGTTCAAAGCCCGTACGACCACCGCCGCCTGGCGGGACAAACCCTGCTACTACTCGATCTCCACCCTCGACCGCACCACCGCACCCGAACTCGAACGGTTCCTGGCGCAACGGATGCATGCCACCACCATCGAAGTCGAGTCGTCGCACCTGGCGATGGTCACCCACCCCGAGGCGATAGCGGATCTGATCCTGAAAGCGGCGCAGGGTACGAAACAGCACAGCAGCAAATAGGGAGCGGGTCGGGCCTATCCGCCGGTGCTCACTGCCGGAGTCAGGACGACCTGCCAGGCACCGGTGACCTGCGCGGGTACGACCTCGATCCGTACCCGGTCACCGCGGCGCAGGTCGAGGTCGAAGTCACGCTTCCACTGGCCGTCCGCGTCGCCGTACATCTGGGCGCCGGTCAACTGGTAGTCCCACCACTCGCCCACGGCGACCTGCACGCCGGCGACCTGTACGCGCAGCAGACCGGGTGTCTGGGAAACCATGTCGATCGACGTGACCGTCGGCCAGTCCAATTCCGTGCGTACCGGGCGGGTCGGGTCGTCCGGGTCCGACCGGATGACGATGACGTTCTGGCACACCGCCTCGCTGCACCCGGCCGGCCACGACGCCTGGTTCAGCGGGGTGAGCACGCCCGGCCGGGGCGGCAGCGGATAGTCGTCGAACGGCATCCGCGCGCCGATGGCGAGCCCGACCTCCCCGCGCTCGGGGACCGGCACCCCCATTTCGCCCGCGTCGCCGGATTGATAGGCACCGGTGATGGTCAGCACGACGGTGGCCGGTTGGCCGACCGTGACGCCCAGACCCGCCCAGTCGGCCGGATGCAGGCTGCCGTCGTGGCACGTTCCGTCGGCGACGACCCGGCTTCCGACCCGCACCGTCCGCTCCACCGCGATGTTCTCGTCGACGCCGTCGCAGCGGGTGAAGATGACCAGGTCGAGCGTGGTCGGCACCACGGTCACCTCGACCTGACGCGCCGACAGCGGGGCACTGCGGGCGGCCACCACGCGGGCACCGTTCGCGTACTCCGGGAATCCCTCGATGGTCGGGGTCGACGAGGGACTGACCGCAGGAGTGGGTGTCAGGTCCGGACGCAGTCCGGGGAGGACGAAGGTCACGGCCGCCGCCACGGCGACCCCGGCGGTGGCCCAGGCCGCGATCCGCCGCCGACGACGCGCGCGCACCTTGGCGCGTACGCCATGCAGCCGGGACCGGTGCACGGCCTGCTCGGCCGTTTCCCGGGAGCGTTCGTCGAGCACCCGCTTGAGATCGGTCAGGTTCATCGCGGCATCCCTTCCGGAGCCAGCGTTTCGTCCAGTCGCAGCTTGGCCAGCGCCCGGCTGGCCTGGCTCTTGACCGTGCCGACCGAGCAGCCGAGCGCCTCAGCGATCTCGTGCTCGGACAACTCCTCGAAATAGCGCAGCACCAACACGGCCCGCTGCCGGCGCGGCAGCCGCCCCAGAGCCCGCCAGAGCTGGTCGCGGTCGTCGAAGCCGGTCTGCGGATCCGCCGCCACCCTCACCTCGGGAAGCTCGGCCGTGGGCAGCTCTCCGCGCCACCGCCGCCGCCACCAGGAGGCGTACGTGTTGACGAGGATCCGTCGCACGTACGGCTCCGGGTCGCCGTCGATGCGCCGCCACGCCTCCCAGGCCCGCGCCAGCGCGGTCTGCAACAGGTCCTCGGCCAGCGTCCAGTCCCGAGTGAGCAGAAAGGCGGTACGCAGCAACCGCGATGACCGGGTCGCGACGAAGTCGTCGAAACCCTCCGGTGTGTTCACCCGTGCCCGCCCTTCCCCCGCAAGACGCCTCACCGGTAGTACCGGCCGCATCCGAGGAAAGGTTGCCTGGCACGGTGATCCGGTTCGCCACCCGGACCCCCGGCACCGCCCGCGAGCTACCGCCCGTCGCGGCGGATGACGCGCCGCAGCCGGCGCTTCACGCCGCCGGCCGCCCGGTTCTTGAGCCGGGAGAGGACGTCGTCGGGCTGCTGCTCCGCCCGCTCGTCGAGGGTGTGGGCGTGGCCGAGCAGGTCGACGATGGTCTCGATGGCGACGTCGAGCAGGTGATCGTCGTCGACGGCATCCGGGGTGCCGGCGGGCGTCAGCTTCGCCGGCCGCAGGTCGTCCAGGTCGCCGACGATCTGGCAGGGGTAGTCGCGCAGTTCCTTGATCTGCGCCTCGGCCAGGTCCAGCACCCAGTCGGCCCGGTCCAGGCCGATGCCGAAGCGCTGCTGGCCGGCCCGCTGTTTGAGCACCGCGTCGACGAGGTGGCGGTGCACCACCCGTCGGTAGGGGGTGCGTAGCGGGTAGCGGTCGCCCAGCTTCCGGTTGACCCGGCGCAGCAGTTCGATCTCGGCGGCGCCCAGTGACGGGTTCGCGGCCGGTACGGTCAGCTCGCACCGTCCGTCGTCGATGCCGACGATGCCGGCGAAGCGGTGCCACAGCACCTCGGGCGGGGCACCCGGTGCCGGCACGGTCACCAGATGTCGTCGTTGTGCGGGCACCAGGTCACCCCAGCGGCGCAGCATCCGTACCGCGGTGTGGTTCTCCCAGAAGACCTCGCACCGGCCCTCTTCGACCGCCCGCAGGAACTCCTCGAAACGCCATCCGCTGCGGGCCCGCACGCTCTGCTGCCAGAACGACGGGAAGGTACGCCACAGGTCACGTCCCACCACGATGACGTGGATCTCGCCCGCGCCGAGACTCGCCACCGCCCGGGCCGCCTGCTCACCGGTGGCCGCGCCCAGCCCCTCGTTGCTGATGATCACGTCGCCGGGCCACTGCCGGGCCTTCTCGGCCAGCCGATCCCAGGTCCAGTACACCTCGGGGTCCCGCCACGGTGCGGCCCGCAGGTCGGCCATCGCCTGGTCCTGCGCCACCGCGCTGCCCGGCAACAGGATGCCCGTCTGCGCCAACCGGTCGCGGTTGCTCCAGAGCACGTTCTGCACATAGGTGCTGCCGGTCTTCGGCGCACCGATGTGCAGGTACACGCGTCTGGCCATGCCGCCTCCTTCACCATGTCGATCGCGGTGGTCAGGTTGGCAGCCGGACATGAACAACACGCAAAGCGTGGGTGCGTCGGTTTGCTCAGGCCGCGTCGCCGTAGCACTCGACGATCGACAGGTCGAGCGGGAACCGCACCGGGGTGTCACCGAACAGCAGCACGGTGGCCCGTCGACCGGCCCGCTGCACCGCCTCGGCGACCCGCTCGGCCTGCTCGGCCGGGCAGTGCACGATCACCTCGTCGTGCTGGAAGAAGACCAGCTCGGCCTCGGTGCCGGCCAGTTCGCCGCGAAGCACCGCCAGCAGCGTCGAGGCCCACTCGGCGGCGGTGGCCTGGATGACGAAGTTGCGGGTGAACCGACCCCGCGACCGCGCCGCCCGGGCCCGGGGCGACTGCGGGTCGCCGGCCGCGTCCGGATCGGCCACCCCCTCGTCGGTGGCGAACCCCGCCGAACCCGGCGGGCAGGTACGCCCCAGCCACGAACGCACCAACCCACCCGCCTCACCGGTACGCGCCGCCGCCTCGACGTAACCGAACGCCGTCGGATAGTTGCGCCGCAGCACCGCCAGCGCCGGCACCGCCTCCCCGCCGGTCTGCCCGTACATCGCGCCGAGCAGGGCCAGCTTGGCCCGACCCCGGTCACCGCCGAACGCGTCCCGGGCCAGCGCCTGGTAGAGGTCACCGGTCGCGCCGGCGGCGGCCAGCCGGGCGTCACCGGAGACCGCAGCGAGCACCCGGGGCTCCAGTTGGCCCGCGTCGGCCACCACGAACCGCCAGCCCGGGTCGGCCATCGCCGCCCGGCGGATCACCTTCGGGATCTGCAACGCGCCACCGCCGCGGGTGGCCCACCGGCCCGACACCACCCCGCCGGGCACGTACTCCGGCTGGAAGCGGCCGTCACGGACCCAGGCGTCCCGCCAGGCCCGGCCGTGCGCCGTCCAGATCCGGTACAGCTCCTTGTATTCCAGGACCAGTGGCACCGCCGGGTGGTCGACCCCGCGCAGCACCCAGGACCGGGTGTTGGGCAGGTCGATGCCGGCACGGGCGAACGCCCGCAGCAGCTCGGCTGGGGAATCGGCGTGCACCTGTCGTACGCCGAACGCCTCGGCGATCTGCGCGGCGAGGTCCGCCAGCCGGCGCGGCGGGCCACCCACCGGGGAGGGCTCCCCGAGCAGTTCGGCCAGTATCGCGTCGTGCACGTCGGCCCGCCAGGGCAGCCCGGCCGCCCCCATCTCGGCGGCGATCAGCGCGCCGGCCGACTCGGCGGCCACCAGCAGGCGGAACCGGCCGGGATGCCCGGTGGCCGCGATGCGGTCGAGCTGGTCGGCGTACACCCGGGTCAACGCGGTGATGCCGGGGCCCGGCGGCCCGGGCACGGCGTCGAAGAGTGCGGCCTGCCCGGCCCCGGGTGGGGCGGGGGCACGCGGCGGCGGATCGGGTGGCACCGGTGCGCCGGTCAGCCGGGCCCAGGCCGCCGCCAGGGAACGCGGCTCGCCCCAGCGGCCGGCGTGGCCGAGCAGCAGCGACTCGGTCAGCTCGACGTCGTGGCAGCGCTCGACCCGGACCCCGGCGCGCAGCAGGGTGGGGTAGAGGGTCGCGCCGCAGGCCCAGACCCAGCGGGGCCGGTCTGCGGCCTCCCGTGCGGCGACGGCGGCGGCGAGGTCGGTGACGGGCTCGGGCTGGCCGGCACACTGCCCGTCGGCGCGCAGCGGGCACAGCACGCCCGCACCGCCCTCCCCCGCCACCACCGCGACCAGCACACCCCCATCCTGCCCGTACCCACCGACACGCTCGCGCGTCTCGGTCCGTCCGGGAGGTGCTACGGGATCACCACACGCAGGGCTGCGTGTGGACCTTCACGTTCGTCACGATCCCGGGCCAGTACGTGTCCTGCCCGTTGCCGGGGGTGAGACAGATGGTGAAGGGGCCCCACGGCGAGTCATGCTGCCAGCGGAAGGTGATGTCGACGTTGCGAGAGGTGTTGTTGTAGAACAGGTATCCCGGGATCTCGCCGGACCAGTCGGTGTTGGTCGTCAGGGCCGGCGTCATCCATTCGTTCCATTCGGGCCAGAGGCAGAACACGCCCTGCGGGCAGTTCCCGGACGGCCACATTCCGTCTGAGGCCTGGGCGGTTGCCGCCGAGGCGGGCGGGGCGGTGGCCAGCACGCCTGCGACAGCCGCGGCGACAGCGAGGGACTTGAGCATGGTCTTCAGCACGATTCACCTACTTGTCGTAGTGGGGATTCACCGGCAGTTGCGCGTGTGGAAGACCACCCTCGTCACGGTCATCGGCACGTACAGGTCCGCGTCGCCAGGGGTGGCGCAGACGGTGCCGGCGTAGGACGTCCCCGGCAGGTACCAGTCGATGTCGACGTTGCGGGAGGTGTAGTTGTAGAAGTTGAACACCGTGACGCTGCCAGACCAGTCGGTGGTGGTCACCAGGGAGGGCGTCGCGGTGGGCCCCTCCGGCGGGTGGTCCCAGTTGGGCCAGCCGCAGAACGTGCCCGGCAGGCAGTTTCCGGGCAGGTATCTCCCCCACCCCGACTCGGCGGTTGCCGCCGAGGCGGGCGGGGCGGCGACCAGCACGCCTGCGACGGCCGCGGCGGCAGCGAAGCGTTTGAGCATCCTTCACCTGCTTTCTGTGAGACAAATATCGATGCCCATCGAACTTACTCGTTAAGATATTGACGAGTCAAGAACCTGGTGTGATCCGCTTACCGACAGCGAAGAGCGCCACGACCTGACCGCGTTCGCGTCAGGTGACCCACGACGGGACGATCTGAGCCAGCCAGCTCGGGGCGGTCAGGGTGCGGATCGCCGTGATGACACCGCTGGTGACCGTGAAGGCCATGACCGTGACGGGCCGCCGTTCGACGGTGACCAGGACACCTGGAACGCCGTCCACGATCGCCGGATGTATCCGGGCGTCCGGGCGCGCGAACATCGTCGCTCGGCCCGCCACCACAGAGGCGCCACGCACGACGACGTTGATCTCGGGACCGCGTGCCCGCATCTCGACGTCGGGGGCGAGGACGGCCAGCAGTGCGGCGACGTCACCCCTGCCCGCCGCCGCGAAGAACGCCTCGACGATGTCCCGGGCTGCGCTCTGGGAACCTGCCGGCGGCACACCGAGCCGCAGCCGTCCTCGGGCCCGGCTGGCGAGCATCTTGGTGGCGGCGGTGCTGCGGCCGAGGATGGCCGCGATCGACTCGAACGGGATCTCGAAGACGTCGTGGAGCACGAACGACACCCGCTCCGCCGGAGTGAGGGCGTCCATCACGACGTACAGCGCAAGGCCGACGGACTCGGCCAGCACGGCTTCTTCCTCCGGGTCCATGCGTGGTCCCGTCACCGCCTCCCACGGCAGCGAGCCGAGCTCGAACTCGAGCGGCTGCTCGCCTCGGACCCTGCGCTTGCGTAGTGCGTCCAGACAGATCCGGGTGATCACCGTGGTGAGCCAGCCACGCAGGTGCTCGATCTCATCTCCACCGGTGCGGGCCAGCCGCAACCACGCCTCCTGAACGGCATCGTCCGCGTCCGCAGCCGAGCCGACCATCCGGTACGCAAGCGCGTGCAGGTAGCAGCGGTGGCTGTCGAACTGCGCGGCGAGCTGTTCTTCCTCGGTCACGGTTCTCCTCGGCGGACGGCGGTGTCACCACCATGACGTGGCGCACGCCGGCGAGGTAACGCCGGAGCCGGTGTTACCTCCCACCCCGGCCAGACGTCGTAGTGCCGTCCATCGACGATCCGACCACCTGTTCCTGGAGGAGACATGACAGCACGTATCCAGAACGCGGCGAGCCAACCCGACCTCACCGCCGGGATTCAGCAACTGTTCAAGCAGGTGTACGCCGGCGGTGTGCCGCGTCACACGCTGGAGTTGGTGCACCTGCGAGTGAGTCAGATCAACGGCTGCAGCGCCTGTGTCGACGCCGGTGCCACAAGCGCGGCCAAAGCCGGTGTCCGCCACGAGAAGCTGCTCACCCTCGCCGCCTGGTACGACAATCCGCTCTTCGACGACGCCGAGCGGGCCGCGTTGGCGCTCGCCGAGGCCGCAACCCGGCTCGCCGACCGGCCTGGCGCGGTCACCGACGACATCTGGGCCGACGCCGCGAAGCACTACGACGAACGGCAGCTCGGAGCACTGGTGCTGATGGTCGGCATCACCAACCTTTTCAACCGCATCAACACCACCCTCCGGGTCCCCGCCGGGACAAGCTGGGACTGACACCGGCCGCCAGTGCGGAACCGTTTCGGCGGAATGGCGGTCTTCCGCCCGTGCAGAACCCGCCATTCCGCCGAAACGGAGTTGATCAACCGGGTCCCGTTACTTGCTCACGCCGGCGGTGAGGCCGGACTGCACCTGACGCTGGAAGACGATGTAGACGATGAGCACCGGCAACATCGCCATGGTGACCCCGGCGAACAGGCCGGACCAGTCGGACTTGTAGCCCTGGTTGACCGAGAGCTCGATCAGGCCCTGGGAGATCACCTGGTTCTTCGGCTCGCCGGCCACCGACTGCATCAGCAGGGTCGGCAGGTACCACTGGTTCCACTGGCCGAGGACGTTGAAGATGCCGATGCTGATCAGGCCGGGCTTGGCCATCGGCAGCATGACGCTGAAGAACATCCGGCTGTGCGACGCCCCGTCGACCAGGGCCGCCTCGGCGATCGCGTTCGGCAGGGTACGGAAGAACGAGTGCATGAAGAAGACGGTGAACGCCAACGACCAGGCCACGTAGACCAGGATCAGCATGAGGTGCTTGTTCGGGCCGAGGAAGGGCAGCGTGACGCCCATGTTGTAGACGCCCTTGAACAGCGGCACCGCGGCCAGGTAGACCGGCAGGGTCAGCCCGGACAGGAACATGTAGTAGATCAACCGGTTGCCGGGGAAGTCGTAGCGGGCCAGCACGTAGGCGGCCATCGAGCCGAGCAGCATGGTGAGGAAGACGCTGCCGGTCAGCACCAGCACGGTGTTGAGGAAGAAGTCGCCGATGTGGCCCTCGGTCCAGGCCCGGGTGAAGTTGCCCCACTGCAACGTCTCGGGGAACAGCGACAGCGGCTTGCGGATGACCTCCGAGTCGGTCTTGAGCGCCGACATCACCACCCACAGCAGCGGGTAGACCACCATGATCGCCCAGACGGCCAGGAAGAGATGCGAGAAGCCGTTGAAGATCTTCGCCCCGGCGCGGCTGCCGCCGACGGCGGTGCGTGGGCCCGGCGTACGGTCCGGCGGTGGGGCCTGGTCGGACCCGGCCGGGGTGTGGGTCACCGTGCTCATCGTCGGTGTCTCCTCAGTACTCGATGCGCTCACGACGGGTGATCCGCAGCTGCAACGCGGCCAGCAGGATCGTGAAGATCGCCAGGGCCACCGCGATCGCGCAGGCGTAGCCGAACTGGCCCTTCTGGAAGGCGTTGAAGTTGATCACCGACGCGAAGATCTCGCTGGCGTGGTTCGGGCCGCCCTGGCTGGGCGTCATGACGTAGACGAGCGCGAACATGTCCAGCGCGATGAAGCCCAGGTAGACCCAGGCCACCGAGACGGTGTCGCGCAGCAGCGGCAGGGTGATCCGGAAGAAGGTGTGGAAGCGGCCCGCGCCGTCGAGGATGGCCGCCTCGTAGATGTCCTTCGGGATGGACTGCATGGCGGCGGAGAACAACACCATGTAGAAGCCGGCGCCGCTCCAGACCGCGATCACCAGCAGCCACCACAACACCGCCGGTACGCCGAGGAACGGCTCCGGGTCGTACACGAAGGTGATCGGGTCGTCCGGGTCGACCAGACCGATCTTCATCAGTACGCCGTTGATCAGCCCCTGGCCGTCCGCGCGGTAGATCTGTTGCCACATCACCGCGATGACGACCAGGGACAGCACCTGCGGGAAGAAGAAGATCACCTTGTACAGGCCGGAGCCGAAGACGCCCCGGATGCCGGCCTTGTCCTCGCGCCCGCCCACGTTGAGCAGGAACGCGAGGAACAGGGCCAGCGCGATGGTGAACAGCGGCACGGTGACCAGGAAGAAGACGTTGTGCCAGAACGCCTTTCTGATCAGCTCGTCGGAGAACAGCCGGAGGTAGTTGTCCAGCCCGACGAACTGTTGCCGGTCGGAGTAGCCTCCCCAGTCGGTCAGCGAGTATCCGGCCGCCTGCAGGAAGGGCCACACCACGTAGAAGAGGTACAGCCCGACCGGCAGCGCCAGAAAACCCGTGACGAAACGCGCAACACCGTGCCGCATTTCCGCTCACTTCCTCGTTCGGTCAGATCGGGATGTCACGCGTTGCGGGTCTGCTTCTTGATCGACGAGTCCTTGGCCACCTTGTCGGCGGCGGCCTGCATCTTGTCGACGAACTGCGCGGCGGTGACCCGACCGGCCATCAGCTCCTGGGAGAGGTTCTGGCTCTCCTTGTCCAGGTCGGCGTAGAAGTCCCAGAACTTGGTCGAGATCAGGTCCTTCGGCGCGTTCTTCATCAGCTCGTTGGCGCTGGCCAGCGTCGGGTCGTCCACGTTGTCGCCGGAGCCCGCGGTCGAGGCGAGCGACTTGGTCAGCTCGGCGAACTTCGCCGAACCGGCCTTGGAGAGCACCGCCCGCAGGAACTCCTTCGCCGCCGCCTTGTTCGGGGCCTTGCTCGGCACCACGATGTTCTCGCCGGCACCGGCGTAGACGTCGTTGGGGGCCTTGTCGGTGGCACCCAGACCCCAGTAGTCGGAGATCTTCATCTCGAAGCCGGGCGGGATGGTCGCCGCCATCTCGTTCTTCAGCCAGGTGCCGACCTGGATGAAGGCAGCCTTGCCGTCCAGCCAGGCCTGCTGCGACTGGGTGTGGTCGAGCCGGCCGGGCAGCACCAGCTTGTCCTTGACCACCTTCTCCCACTGCTCCAACGCGGGCAGCACGCCCTCGGCCCGCCAGGCGTTCTCCTTCAGGTTGTCGATGTCGATGACCGCCTGCTTACCTGCCGACTTCCAGATGGTGGCCATCAGCGCCCAACGCGGGTAGTAACCGTGCACGGCGTCGTACACGTACGGTGCCATGCCCTTGGCCTTGATCTTCGGGGCGAGGGCGAAGAACTCCTCGAAGGTCTTCGGCGGCACCCAGCCCTCCTTGCTGAACAGGGCGGCGTTGTACCAGTTGCCCCAGACCGTGTAGGCGAGGTTGACCACGTAGAACTTGCCCTGGAAGGTGCCGTCGGCGACGGTGCCCGGCAGCAGGGTGTCGGCCACGGTCCCCGGGCTGTCCCAGGCCGGGGCGGCGAGCAGGTCGTCCAACGGCTCGATGGCGCCCTCGTTGACCAGGGTGCTGACGTCCATCATGTCGGCGCCCGAGTTCATCACCACGTCGCTGGGCGTGGTCGCCATCTTCGGCTGCTCTTCGGTCTTGATCTTCTGGGTGGAGCTCATGTTGACCGTGACGGTCGGGTGCTTGGCGTTGAAGATCGCCTTGTCTTCCTGCGCCCAGGCGTCACCCAGGCCACCGTTGAAGATGACCACCTTGACGGCGCTGTTCTCCTGCACGCCGAAGGGGTTGTCGTTGCTCTTCTCCCCGGTGTTGTCGGTGCTCGGGCTCGGCGTGCTGCCGGCGCAGGCGCTGAGCAGACCCGCGGCGGGGGTCACCAGGAGACCCGCGGCCGCCGCGCGGCGCAGCAGGGTCCGGCGGTTGAGATCGGGGTTAACGGACATCGTTCGTCTCTCCTTGTGGTGTCGGGTCAGGCGGTGCGCCGGAGACGCCCGGCGTACCGCGACTCGAGGGCGAGGTTGTGCGCGTCCCCACCGGGGACGTTGGCGGAGAGGTAGATAGGGGGCACCTCTCCGACCTGGTGGAACCGTCGTACGACCTCCGCGGTCAACAGCTGCGCCAGCAGCGCCGAGGTGACCGAGGAGACCGCACAGACCGCGCCGCCGCCCTCGAGCGGCAGCAGTGCGTCGCCGTACGGCGCGCCGTTGTCCAGCACGACGTCGGCGAGTTCGACGAGCCGCCGACCGGACGGATGGCGCGGAGCGACCCGACCGGTGTGCTCGACCGAGGTGACCGCGATCAAGGGGTGACCGCGTCCGGTGGCCAGCAGGGCAAGTTCGACAACCGACCCGTTGATGCCGGACTGGGACGCCACCACGAACACGTCCTGTGGCTGCGGTGCGGCGATCTCGTAGAGCTGGTGGGCGACGGCCGGATCGCGTTCCAGCTTCGGGTCGGTGAGCACGTCGCGTGGGGCGTCGCCGTGCAGGACCAGGTCGTGCAGGCTGAGCCGGTTGGCGGGGACCAGCCCGCCGGCCCGGGCCACCAGCTCGGCGGCGAACGCCTCGGAGTGCCCGGCGCCGAACGCCTGGAGCACCCCGCCGGCCCGCAGGCTGTCGGCGATCAGGTCGGCGGCCCGGCCGAGTGGTTCGGCACCGGCGTCGACGATGTGGTCGAGCACCGGCCGGACGGCGTCGGCGTACCCCTGGGCACTGATCATGCGGTGGCTCCCCTCGCGGCCTTGTGCCCGTCGACGGCCTGGGCGGTACGCCGGAAGGCCGCGTGGGCGCGGTCGTGGGTGCGCTGGGCGACCGCGATGTAGAGCAGGTCCAGCACGACCAGTTGCGGGTGCCGGGCCGACAGCGCGTCCGGGCGGAAGGTGGTGGCCTGGCTCGCGGTGAGCAGCACGATGTCGGCCAGCTCGGCCAGCGGGGAGCGGCGGAACCCGGTCAGCGCGACGGTGGTCGCGCCTCGGCTGCCGCCCTCGGCGAGCATCTCGATGGCCTCCCGGGTCTGGCCGCTGTGCGAGATGCCCAACGCGACGTCGCCCGGCCGCAGCAGCGCGGCGGCGGCGAGGCCGGAGTGCACGTCGTTCCACGCCCACGCGGCCACCCCGATGCGGTGCAGGCTGAACTGCATCTCCTCGCCCACCAGGGCGCTGCCGCTGGCACCGAAGATGTTGACCCGGCTGGCCCCGGCGATGGCGACCGCGGCCCGTTCCACCTCGCCGAGGTCGAGCAGGGCGGCGGTGTCGTGCATGGCTCGGGTGTCGGCCACGATGATCTGCTCCAGCACCCGCTCCAGCGGGTCGCTCGGCTGGATCTCGCGTCCGATGTCGACGCTCCAGCCCGCCGAGCGGGCCCGGCCGGTTTCGGCGGCGATGCCCAGTCGCAGGTCGGCGTAGCCCTCGAAGCCCATCGCCCGACAGAACCGGGTGACTGTGGCCGGTGAGGTGCCGCTGCGTTCGGCCAGCTCGACGATGGTGGCGCGGGCCGCCGCCTCCGGGTCGCTGAGCACATGCTCGGCGACGCGACGCAGCGCGCCGGTCAGCTCGTCGACACCGGCCCGTACCCGGGCCAGCACGCCGTCGGAGGCGACGCCGACCCCTCGCCGGTCGACCCCGTCGGCATCGGCCACCGCGGTGCCCGCGGAGGTGTCCGCCTCGTGATCAACCATGGGACGCCTTTCCGAAAAGACTGTTAACTGTTAGTGGTAAAAGTTCTTACTGAAGCCACCTCCATGTCAAGACCGTGGGCGAAGTTTTCAAACTGTTACCTGGGACATTCCGGCCCCGACAGTTGCGTACAGCGCCCCGGCCAACGACCGTGACCAGCCTGAACGCACATCGATCAAGGAGGTGGGACGGTGTCCGGCAGCGTCGTGGTCGGCCTCGACGTCGGCGGTACGTCCACCCGCGCGCTCGCGGTGACTCTCGACGGTGACCGCCTCGGCACCGGCCGAGCCGGCGGCGGCAACCCCACCAGCCACGGTGCCGCCCACGCCGCCGAGCAACTCCTGATCGCGCTACGACAGGCCCTCACCGACGTCGACCCGACCCGCGTCCGGGCCGGCGTGATCGGGCTGGCCGGAGCCGGCCGACTACACGCCGACCCCGCCGCCCGGGCCGCCGTCGACCACGCCTGGACCGCCGCCGGACTACGCTGCCCGTACGCCGTGCACGGCGACGCCCTGATCGCGTACGCCTCCGGCACGGCCGACCCCGACGGCACCATCCTCATCGCCGGCACCGGCGCCGTCGCCGCACAGGTACGCGACCTGCGGCTGGACCGCGCCGCCGACGGGCACGGCTGGTTGCTCGGCGACGCCGGCTCCGGCTTCTGGCTCGGCCGACAGGCGGTACGCCGACTGCTCACCGCCCTCGACACCGGCACCGACCCCGGCGACCTGGGCCGACGCGTGCTCACCGAACTGACCGGCTCGGCCGAGGTGGCCCCCCACCCCCGGGTCACCGTGGACACCCTCATCCAGACCGTCACCCGCCGCCCACCGGTCGAACTGGCCCGCCTCGCCCCGCTCGTCCTCGACGCCGCCGCCGACCCCACCGCCACCACGTTGATCACCGAGGCCGCCACCCTGCTGATCGCCACGCTCGGACGGATCCGTCCCCCCGACGACGTACGGGCCCTGGTGCTCGGAGGTGGCCTGCTGACCGGCGACAACCCGCTGGCCGCTGCGGTGCACGCCCAGGCCCGCCGACACTGGCCGCACGCACCGATCGTCCCCGCCGGCGACGGCGCCGCCGCAGCCGCCTGGCTCGCCGCCCGCGACCTACCCGAGGCGACCGACCCGACCACCCTCCACACCCGTTTGGTCCCACCCACCCCCTGACCCCGCGCCCACTCACGCCCTGACCGCACCCACCCCCAGACCGCACCCACCCCCAGACCGTCCCCCCTGTCACTACACACAGGAAACGCGTGTCAGGCCGTCAAGATCACGCTCGATGTGGGATCGAGTGGTGTCGGAGACGATGGCGTACCACTCGATCCAGGATCGAGCGTGATCTTGAAGTCGCGCCTCCGCGGGCTTCCCCTGCGCAGGCACCCCTGCCTGGGCCGGGGGCTGGCCGCGGGCTCGGGGTGGAAGGGCGTCGGCGGGCACTGTTGCGTGGGTTGAAGCAGAGCAAAGGGCCAGCAGAGGCCATGGCCGGGTTGGTGGAAGGCCAGAGGAGGGTGACGGCCGGGTTGGTGGGAGGCCAGAGGAGGGTGACGGCCGTGGTCGCGGCCCGCTCAAGGGTGTGATGCCAGCCGGGCACCGACATCGCCTCGGATGATCATGACAGCTCGCATACGCTCGGTGCATGCGCCGGTTGGCCCGACTCGCCGCACGGACGCCGGCCGACCGCGAGCGCTATCTCGATCTGCTCCGGGCCTTGGCGATCGTGCTGGTCGTTTTCGGTCACTGGATGATCGCCACCATCTACTACGGCCCGCACGGGCGGCCCGACGGGCACTCGGCTCTGCCGGCGATGCCCTGGGCCTATCCGCTGACCTGGGTCGTCCAGGTCATGCCGGTGTTCTTCCTGGTCGGCGGGTACGCCAACGCCGCCTCCCTCGCATCGCAGCGGGCCCGGGGCGGGGACGCCACCGGGTGGCTGCTCGGACGCAGCGCCCGGTTGCTACGCCCGACCACCGCACTGGTGCTGGTGCTCGCCGGCGGCGCCCTGATCGCCCGGCTGGTCGGTGCCGAGCCGGGTCAGGTGCGTACGGTGGTCTGGTTCTCCACCGTCCCGCTGTGGTTCCTCGCCGCCTACCTCGCGGTGGTGCCGCTGACCCCGGTGATGTACGCGCTGCACCGCCGCTTCGGGTTGGCGGTGCCGGTGGCCCTGGCGCTGCTGGTCGCGCTGGGTGACCTGGGCCGAGCGTTCGGCCCGACCGAGCTGGCGCTACCCAACTACCTGCTCGGCTGGCTGGCCATTCACCAGCTCGGCTTCGCCTGGTACGACGCCCGCCGGGGCAACTGCCAACCGACGGGTGGCTTTGCCTGGGTCCGGACCCGTTGCCTGCCGATGTCGAGGCGGGCGGCGTTGCTGATGATCGCGGGTGGGCTGGCCGTCGCGGTGCTGCTCACCGGACCCGGTCCGTACCCGGTGAGCATGATCAATGTGCCGGGTGAGCGGCTGGACAACGCCGCCCCGCCCAGCGTGGTGCTGCTCGCCGTGGCCACCGCCCAACTCGGGCTGATCCTGCTGCTGCGGGAACGGGCCGAATGGTGGCTGCACCGCAGCCGACCGTGGCAGGCGGTGATCGGCGTCAACTCGGTCGTGCTCACCGTCTTCCTCTGGCACCTCAGCGCGGTGATCCTGCTGGTGGGTGCGTTGGACGCGCTCGGGGTGCTGCCCACCCCGGCGGCCGGCACGGGTGCCTGGTTCGCCTGGCGGCTGCCCTGGCTGCTGATGTTGAGCGCGGTGCTGGCCGTACTGGTCACGATCTTCGGCCCGATCGAAGCCCGCACCGGCCGCTCAACAGCGACCCGACACCAGCCCGCCGACCAGCAGTCCACCAGCCAGCACCGACCGAACACCGCGCAGCGCCACCGGTGGGCGGTGGCCCGGGGCGCGACCGCCGTCGCCGGTTACGCGGCCGTGGTGTACGCGATGGCGGCCAACAGCGTCGCCGCGAAGACCGCGCCGGACCCGTTCGGCCTGCCGGTGGCCGCGCTGGTGGCGTACCTGGTCGGGGCGGGTGCCCTGCGGCTGCTCAGGTCTGGGTGGGGAAGCCGAGGTTGACCCCGCCGTGGCGGGGATCGAGCCAGCGGCTGGTGACCACCTTGCCCCGGGTGAAGAAGGCGACGCCGTCCGGGCCGTGCGCGTGCAGGTCACCGAAGAGCGAGGACTTCCAGCCGCCGAACGAGTAGTACGCCATCGGCACCGGGATCGGCACGTTGACGCCGACCATGCCGACCTCCACCTCGTGCTGGTAGCGCCGGGCGGCACCGCCGTCGTTGGTGAAGATCGCCGTGCCGTTGCCGTACGGGCTGGCGTTGACAAGTGCCACCGCTTCGTCGTACGAGGCGACCCGCAGCACCGACAGCACCGGCCCGAATATCTCGTCGGTGTAGATCGACATGTCGGGGGTGACGTGGTCGAACAGGGTGGGGCCGAGCCAGAAGCCGTCCGGGTCGCCGTCGGGCGTCACGTCGCGGCCGTCGACGACCGGCACCGCACCGGCGGCCACCCCTGCCTCCACATAGGACCGTACCCGGTCGGCGTGCGCGGCGGTGACCAGCGGCCCCATGTCGCAGCCGCGCCGACCGTCACCGGTACGCAGTCCGGCCATCCGCTGCGCGATCCGCGCCACCAACTCGTCGGCGACCGGTTCCACCGCCACCAGCGCGGAGATCGCCATGCACCGCTCCCCCGCCGAACCGAACCCGGCGTTGACCGCCGCGTCGGCGGCCAGGTCCAGGTCGGCGTCGGGCAGCACCACCATGTGGTTCTTCGCCCCGCCGAGCGCCTGCACCCGCTTACCGGCCATGGTGGCGCGCTGGTACACGTACCGGGCGACCGGGGTGGAGCCGACGAAGGACACCGCCTTGACCGCCGGGTGTTCCAGCAGCGTGTCGACCGCCTCCTTGTCGCCGTTGACCACGTTCAGCACCCCGTCGGGCAGGCCGGCCTCGGCGAACCACTCGGCCAGCAGCAGGGCCGCGCTCGGGTCCTTCTCGCTCGGCTTGAGCACCACCGCGTTGCCCGCGGCCACCGCCACCGGCACGAACCACAGCGGCACCATCACCGGGAAGTTGAACGGGCTGATCACCGCGACCACCCCGAGCGGCTGGCGCAGACTGTACGAGTCGACCTCGGTGGAGACGTTCTCGCTGTAGCCGCCGCGCAACGCCGAGGGGATGCCGCAGGCGTACTCGATGACCTCCAGGCCGCGTTGCACCTCGCCGGCGGCGTCGGCGAGCACCTTGCCGTGCTCGGCGGTGATCACCTCGGCGAGCCGGTCGCGGCGGGCGTGGACCAGCTCACGGAAGGCGAACAGCACCGCGGTCCGCTTGGCCAGCGAGGCGTCCCGCCAGTTGCGGGCCGCCCGCTCGGCGGCCTCCACCGCAACCGCGACGTCCGTGGCGGAGGCCAGCTCCACCTGCGCGGTACGCCGACCGGTGGCCGGATCGAAGACGTCCCCACGCCGCGCCGAACTGCCGCTGACCCGCTTGCCGTCGACGAAGTGCCCGATCGCGCTCACGGTGCCACCGCCTCGGCGGCGCAGGAGCGGATCGCCTCGACCAGGATGGCCAGTCCTTCGCGGGCCTCGTCCTCGGTCAGGGTCAGCGGCGGTCCCATCCGCAGCACGTTGCCGTAGAGGCCACCCTTGCCCACGAGCAGACCACCGGCCCGGCACGCCTCGAAGACGCCGGCGGCCAGTGCCGCGTCCGGTTCGGCGGTGCCCGGTCGGACGAACTCGACGCCGAGCATCAGGCCCTTGCCGCGTACCTCGGCGACGCAGTCGAGGCCGCCCACGGCGGCGCGCAGGCCGTCGACGAGGATCGCGCCGGTGCGGGCCGCGTTGGCCTGGAGGTCGTGGTCGAGCAGGTAGTCCAGCACGGCGTTGCCGGCGGCGGTGGAGATGGGGTTGCCACCGAAGGTGGAGAAGCTGATCGCCGGCACCGACTCCATCACCTCGGCCCGACCGACCACACCGGCCAGGGCGAAGCCGTTGCCGATGCCCTTGGCGAAGGTGAGCAGGTCCGGGGTGACGCCGTGCGCCTGGTAGCCCCAGAAATGCTCCCCGGTACGTCCCCAACCGGTCTGCACCTCGTCGGAGACGAGCAGGATGCCGTGTTCGTCGAGGACCTTCTTCCAGGCGGCGAAGAGACCGTCGGGGCCGTGCACGAAACCGCCGACGCCCTGGATCGGCTCGGCGAGCAGGCAGGCCACGTCCCCGCTGGTCTGGGTGGCGAGCACCTCCCGCAGATCCTCCACGGCCGCGTCGATCCGGTCGGCCTCCGGCAGCCGGGACAGCAGGCCGCGCAGCCGCTCACCGGAGTGCAGCCAGGCCACCTGGAGCGGGTTGAGCTGACTTGCCGACCAGCCCCGGTTGCCGGTGATGCCCATCGTCGCGTACGACCGGCCGTGGTAGCTGTTGCGGACCGCGAGGACCTGGTGGGAGCGGCGATGGTTGGTGGCCATCAGCAGGGCGGCCTCGTTGGCCTCGGTGCCGGAGTTGGTGAAGAAGACCCGCGCGTCCGGGATGCCGGAGAGTCGGGCGATCTTCTCGGCCAGTTCGACCTGCTGACGGATCAGGTAGAGCGTCGAGGTGTGCACGATCCCGGTGGCCAGTTGCCGCTGCACCGCCTCCCGGATCTCGGCGATGTCGTACCCGATCATGTTGGTCAGCACCCCGCCGAAGAAGTCCAGGTAGGTGCGGCCCTGCGCGTCGGTGACCCGGCGGCCCTCGCCGGAGACCACCTCGATCGGATCGGCGTAGTAGAGCGGCATCCAGGACGGAAGCACGGCCCGGTGTCGAGCCAGCAGGTCGTCGGAGGTCATCGTCGCACCCTTCGGTTCGCGGTACCGGCACGCTTTCACCACCGTCGCTGCCCGGACAAGAGTCAACGTGTCGCGGATGGACCCACACTGCCTGACACAACGTCAACGCTTTCCGTGGTACTTCCGCCATACCGCCGCGCTTCCGGTGGCCGCATTGGGCCCGGGCCGCGTTTTCCGTTGCCTGCCGGGTCGACACCTCGTTACTGCGACGGGGTGCCGCCGTCGGCCGGTAGCATCCGATCCGTGTCTGAGTGTGCCGTTCCGTCGCCCGGCACCACCGACCCCAACCGCTCGTCCCCGGCGCCGCCGAGCACCCCGACCGTGCCCCTGCCGCAGGCCACCTGGGCCGCTGAGACCGGCGGGGATGTGCGCGTGGACGGCATCGCCGGCTGGGTCGGCAGTGCCCCGCTACGCGGGCTGGTGGCGCACTTCGGTGGGCGATGGCCGCACGGCGATCTCGGCGCGGTGCTCGCCGGGCTGGACGCCTTCTCCGCCCGGTGCTGGGACTTCCGCGCCGGCCGGGAACGCCCCGAGGCCCGGGAGCCGAACCTCGACCCGGCCACCGTGGAGTTGGTGTACCGGTGCGCCGACGCGCTCGGCCTGGTCCGCGCCCGGCCACCGGCCCGCAGCCGGTACGCCCACCTGGTGGTGCTGGGCGGCCTGGCGCACGCCTGTCTGCGCCGGGTCGCGTACGCCGGGCATCTGCTGCGTACCGGGATGGACGTCGCCGGTGAGGTGGCGGTGCTGGGCAGCTTCCGGCAGTTGTCCGAGGTGGAACGGCGTACCCTCGCCGAGGTCGGGGTGACCGGCTGCGACACCGAGGTCGACGCGCTGGACGCGGCGGTACGTCGTACGTTCGCGGTGTCCGAGCCGGAGACCGAGGACGGTCTGGACGCCGACCACCCGCACCACTCCTGGTCGTCACGCACCTACCGGCCGGCCGGGCAGCCGCCGGTGCGGGTGCTGGCTGCCCCGTCGAGCGAGCCGGAACGCCGCCGCGCGCACACCGCCGACACCCAGCGCTTCTGGGCCGAGCACGCCCAACTGGCCCGCGCCGACGAGGTGCTGCTGGTCACCGCGCCGATCTACGTGCCGTTCCAGCACTGCGACGCGCTACGCACCCTCGCCCTGCCGTACGCCTGCGAGGTCGAGACCGTCGGCGTCGACCCCATGCTGCCCGACCTGAACCGGCTGCCCGAGCCGACCCTCACCCCTGGCCGCTACCTCCAGGAGATCCGCTCGGCCATCCGCTCCCTGCGCGCCCTGCACACCGCCGTCGGCACACCACCCGCCACGGCCCAGAGCGGGCTGCACCGTGTCCGAGCCGGCCGGGGCGGAACCGGTACGGCGCAGCCGTCGTCGGATCCGTGACGGCACCGAAGACGTGAACAGGAGGAGTGGATGGCTCACCCGCCTCGCCATGGCAGGCGAGCAGTGCTGCTGCTGGCGCTGGCCGTCACCGGCTCGATCCTGACCGCCGGCTGCGCAGACCCGGCGGCCCCCGGCGCGGGGGCGCAGGATCCGGAGTTGGTGAGCGCGGCCCAGGTCGTGGAGGCGGAGCTGCGGCAGTCGTTCGAGGACACCTTTGCCGGGCTCCAACTCGACCACGCGGCGAACCGGCTGATCGTCTACCGGCGGCCGGACCCTCGACTGGACGCCCGGGTACGGGAGCTGGCCGCGTCGGTCACCGTCGATCTGCGGGACGCGGCGTACTCGCTTGCCGCCATGCGTCGCACGGTGGACCGCGTGGTCGCCGACAGCGGATACTGGGCCGAACGGGGCATCACGATCACCGGGGCGGCACCCCGGGCGGACGGCTCGGGAGTCTCGGTCTACACCCGCACCGGTGACGAGGCGGAGCGCACAGCGTTGTCCGAGCGCTATCCGGAGATGCCACTCGATGTCCAGAAGCGGACGATCGTGCCGCCGACCCACCAGCCGCCGTCCGACATCGTGATCGGCTGAGCAGGCCGCACCGACCGATGGGCGGGATCAGCAGGAGCCCGACCGATCTCTCGGCCGGGCTCCCGGGTCGCCGGTCAGCCGACGTTGATCCGTACGCCGATCGTGTTCATGATGTCCACGACCTCGCCGTAGAGGACGCTCGACGAGCACGCCCGGCCAGGGTAGACGTAGCCGGTGCAGGGTCGCTCCTGGTTCAGGTCGATGGCGGAGATGACGCCCCGGGCGATGGCCCGCTGGTCCGTCGTGCGGATCGCGTAGACCGGGCCGCCGCTGTCCCCGTTACCGGCCACCGAGACACCGGGCAGCTGGGCGTTGACCATGTTGGTCATCACGCCGACGCCATGCGCCGGCGGGTCGAACTGGTACGAGATGCCGGTCGCGGCGACCCGGATGCCGCACACCGTCCCGGTGTACGAACCGGAGGTGCAGACCAGCTCCCCGATGGTGCTCCGACTCGCGCCGCCGACCCGGATTCCGCTCGTCGCACCGAGGTCGTTGTTGTTCGGGTTGACCGGTGTGCCGTGGTAGACCGCGTTACCCGCGCCGTCCGGGGTCAGGATGGCGTGCCCGTCGTGCGCGAGGGCGCGGCTGGTGATGGTGCTTCCGTAGGTGTTCCGCTCCGGGCCGTTGCCGAAGTTCACCGCGCCCGTACGCCACTCACCCTGGCCGCAGTGGGCCGCGCTCAGCAGGTACGTCGCGACACCGTTGAGCCCGGTCACCCCGAACGCGTTGCTGCAACTGCCACCGGCGGTGCGGTCCATGTAGCCACCACCCCAGTAGGGGCCCCAGTCGTACCAGCGGCTGGCCGGGACGAGTTCGCTGCTCAGGTCGACGGTGAGCGGGTACTTGCTGTCGAGCGCGGGTACCGACCGCAGCGCGGACGCCACACTCGTGCCGGCCGGCAGACCACCGATGTTGACCTTGATGCCACTGCCGTCCGGCATCGGCATCGCCGCCATCACCCGTTGCGCGGACGGCTTGCCGGAATGCAGCGGCAGCCGGACGAGACGTTCCACCTCGCGACGCAGCTCCGCCTCGGTGTAGGCGGCCGACCGGACGACGACCGTGATGCCCGCGCTGCGGGCACGCCCGATCTCGGCCGCGACCGTCTCGGGCATCGTGCCGTGCCAGTAGAGCCGCAGCGTGTTGCGTTCCGGCTCGACGACGATCCCCGCCACGTCGCCGGAGGCCGTCGCGCCCTTCGCGGCGAGGTCTCGAATGGTGGTGACGACCCCGCTCAGCTCCTCCTGTGCCCGCATGGCGGCGAGCAGCGATGGAGTCATTCCGGGCGTCTTCGCCAGGAGATCGTCAACGTTGCTGATGACGGATCTGTCCGATGCGGATGGTCCTGGAGCGGCCAGTACGGCCGAGGGGGTGGCAGCCACGGCGACCGCCAGCACCGTGACGAGGGCGGCCGGACGTAAGGCAGACAGGCGTTTTCCCATGAACACTCCCCGAAGTGTTGACTGTGGTGCGACACATCGATACATCGATGATCACGCTTGCCGTGCTGCCGACCGTAATTGACTCACATACGATCCGCAACCATCTTCAAGGGATGTTCACCAATACAACACTCATCGACCCGCCCGAATCGGGCAGGTCGATCGAGCCGGAAGCCGGCGGAGATGGACTACCTCGGGGCGGTGGCCCGGACGGCTTCGGCGAAGACCTCCGAGCGGTGTTCGAAGTTGCGGAAGCGGCCGTAGCTGGGAGCGGCCGGGGAGAGTAGGACGACACCGCCGACCGGCGTGACCTGGCGGGCCAACTGGACGGCGGCGGCGAGGTCGTCCACCAGGTCGGTACGCACCTTCGGCAGGCCGGCGAGCGCCTCGATGATGCGCGGGCCGCTGTCGGGGATGCCGATCACGGTCAACTCCCGCTCCGCCAGGTGCTCCCGCAGCGGGGTGTAGTCGACACCTCGGTCGTTGCCGCCGACGATCACGGTCAACGGCCGTCCCTCGTACGCGTCGATGGCGTGGATGGCCGCGTACGGGCTGGTGGCCAGGGTGTCGTCGACGAAGGTCAGGCCGGACGGGTCGACGATCTCGGTCAGCCGATGGGCCAGCCCCTGGAACTCGGCCACCGCCACGGCCAGGGCGTCCTTGCGGCCGACGATGTCCACACCGAGCGCGTCGAGCACCGCCAGGGCGACGCAGAGGTTGCCCTCGTTGTGCCGGCCGACCAGCGGCAGCACCGCCCGGGGGAACAGCGGCCGGTCGACCAGGTGGAACCAGGGGGTGCCGTCCGGCCCGCCGGCCACGTTCACCGAGTCCGCCGTGCCGGCGCGGATCGCCGCCCGGTCGCCCAGCTCGAACGCCAGCCGGGGGTCGGCGCCGTTGACCACCACCGTGCGCGGCCCGTACGCGATCAGGTTGAGCTTGTCGCGGTAGTACTCCCGTTCGCCGCCGTGCGCGTCGAGGTGCTCGGGGAACAACGCGGTCACCACCGCCACCCGGGGCGAGTCGGTCAGGTCGCTGCACTGGTAGCTGGACAGCTCCAGCACGTACAGCTCCGCCTCCGGCAGGTCCAGCGTCGGTACGCCGATGTTGCCGCCGAAGACGTTGGGCCGGTCCATCGCCGTCAGCAGGTGGTGGATCAGGCTGGACGTGGTGCTCTTGCCCTTGCTGCCGGTCACCCCGACGGTGCGGTCACCGTGGTCGGCCATCCACAACGCGGTGCCCTGGGTGATCGTGACGCCCCGGCGACGCAGCTCCACCAGCCACGGGTGGGTCTGCGGCACGCCCGGCGAGCGGACCACCACGTCGGCGGCGGCCAGCCGCGCGAAGCCCTCCTCGCCGGTGATCAGCGGGGCGGCCTCGGCCAGCGGCCCCTCCCAGGGCAGCGTGAGGAAGTTCGCGCTGTCGTCCACGGCGACCAGGTCCGCCGGCCCGTGGGCGGCGATCGCGATCACCGCGGCCCGGCCCTCCCGGCCGGCCCCCCAGACGGCGACGGTACGTCCGCGCAGGTCAGACAGGCGCACAACTTCTCCTCGGGGGCGACGACGACAGGGCACGTACGCGGTCCGGCGGAGCCGGGCACGGCCGGACGAACCAGGGCCTAGTATGGCGTGTGCCCAACACGCAGCTGGCGCGGATGGACTCCTTCACCTTCCCGTCCTACTCGATCGACCTCTCCACCGGCGAGGCGCTGTTCGACTACGCGCTGACCGGCCCGGACGGCGAGCAGCGGTTCACCGAAGTGATCACGTTGCCGGTGCCCGAGCAGTCACCGTCGGACGCGGCCGTGGCGGCCCTCGGCCGGGTCCTGGAGCTGCTGCACGTGGTGGCCGGGGTCAGCTACTACAAGGCCGCCGCGCCGGGGCAACTCGTGTTGCCGGCGCCGCTCGGCCCGGCCGCCGCCGAATTCGTCACCGCCGTCTACACCAAGGGCCTGGCCGAGTACGCCTACCGCAACCAGTTGCCGTACGTGCTGGAGTTGACGCCGCAGATCCCGCAGGGCCGGGTACGCCCCGCCGCCGAGTACGACAACTCCGACCGGCGGCCGCTGTCTGCGGTGGGTGGCGGCAAGGACTCGATCGTCAGCCTGGAGGCGTTGCGCCGCGCCGGTCTCGACCCGGTGCCCTTCTCGGTCAACCCGAACCATGTGATCAAGGCGGTGAACGCCGCCTCCGGGCTCACCGCGCTGGCGGCGCGGCGACGCCTCGATCCGGTGCTGTTCGAGTTGAACGCGGCCGGGGCCCGTAACGGGCACATTCCGGTCACTGCGATCAACTCGCTGATTGCGGTCGCCACGGCGGTGTTGCACGGGCTGGGTCCGGTGGTGATGTCCAACGAGCGCTCGGCGTCCGACCCGAACCTGATCTGGAACGGTCACGAGATCAACCACCAGTGGTCCAAGGGGGTGGCGGCCGAGGGGCTGCTGCGGGCCGCCCTGGCCGAGCACGCCGGGTTGACCGAGCCGTACTTCTCCCTGCTGCGTCCGTTGTCGGAGCTGCACATCGCCCGACTGTTCGCCACCATCGACCGGTACGACGATGTGGTGACCAGTTGCAACGCCGCCTTCAAGCTGCGCGACGCGAGTGAACGCTGGTGCCGCGACTGCCCCAAGTGCCGGTTCGTCTTCCTGGCGCTGGCGCCGTTCATGTCCCGCGAGCGGATCACCCACATATTCGGCGGTGACCTGCTCGCCGATGCCACTCAGATCCCCGGCTACCGGGAACTGCTCGGCATCGACGGGCACAAGCCGTTCGAGTGTGTCGGCGAGGTGGAGGAGTCGGTGGTCGCGCTGAGCCTGCTCGCCCAGCAGCCCGAGTGGCGGGACACCCCGGTGGTGACCGCCCTGGTCGCCGCCCTGCCGGACACCGCCTGGGAGACCGCCGCCATCTCCGACACCTTCACCCCGAGCGGCAGCCCCTTCTACGTGCCGCCCACCTACGCCAAGGCCCTGAACTCGCTCACCGCATGAAGAGGCCGTGAGCGCCACACGAGGGGGCGGTGGGTGCCGCGCGGTCACCGAAAGGTGCCCTGGTTTCGGAAAAGTGCCTTCTTCCCAGGTCGACGGCACTCTCTTACGGTTCCTGAGTAACCATTGGAGAGCTAGAGGAGGCGCTTCGTCATGGCCGTGACACTTGTGAACCCCAGCGGGCTGCCGGAGATCGACGTGTACCGGCAGGTGTCGGTGGCGACCGGGTCGAGGATCGTCCACGTCGCCGGGCAGGTCGCCTGGGACGCCGAGGGCCGTACGGTCGGCGAGGGGGATCTCGCCGCGCAGGTCGAGCAGTGCTACCTCAACGTCGCCACCGCACTTGCCGGGGTCGGGGCCAGCTTCGCCGACGTGGTGAAGTTGACCGTGCACGTCGTCGACTGGACGCCGGAGCAGATGCCCGTACTGCTGGACGGCATCGCCCGGGCGGCGGCCAAGCTGGGCGACACGCCGGCCGCACCGGCCTCGCTGTTCGGGGTCGCGGCCCTGGACGTACCGGAGCATCTGGTGGAAGTCGAGGCGACCGCCGTGCTCGATTGACCGGTAGCGGTCCCGGCCCGGCGGTGGGCCGGGACCGCTGATCGCGCGTGGCGGCCGGGACCGTCAGTCGGCGTCGAACCGGCGGCGGGACGCCTCGATGTGACCCAGGTGGCGCTGGGTCCAGGCGCACACGCCGTCGACCACCCCGCGCAGCGCCTGACCGGCCTCGGTCAGGGTGTACTCGACGCGGGGCGGCACGGTCGGGTACACCTGCCGCTCGACCAGGCCGTTGCGTTCCAGCATGCGCAGGTTCTGGGTGAGCATCTTGTGACTGATGCCGCCGATGACGTCCCGCAGTTCGCTGAAGCGCATGGTGCGCTGCCCGAGGAACTCGATGATCAGGAACGCCCACTTGTTCGCCACGTCGGAGAAGATCTCGCGGGCCAGCGAGTCGGCCCGGGCCAGGTCGGCCTCCGGGGGCAGCTCGCTGATCTCGGCTCTGGTTCCCACCTCGTAACTCTCCATCGGTTCTCCAGTAACCGCAAGAGAGTCAGGGGGTGCGGATGGCGTCCAGGGCGAGCAGGGCGACGTGCAGGGAGAGGCAGGCGTCGACCGAGTCCAGGTCGACGTCGAGGATCCGACCGATGCGGGCCAGCCGTTCGTAGAAGGCGGGTCGGGACAGGTGCGCCGCCGAGGCCGCCGCCGACTTGTTCCGGCCCTGTTCCAGGTACGCGCGCAGGGTGCCGAGCAGCTGCTCGCGCGGATGCCGGGCGTCGTACGCCAGCAAAGCCCCCAGCTCGCGCTCGACGAACGTCTGCAGTCGCGGCTCGTCGCGCAGCAGGTGCAGCAGCCCGGCGAGCCCGACGTGCGGCAGCCGGAAGATCGGCAGGTCCCGCCGGTCCCGCCGGGCCGCCTCGGCGACCTGCCGGGCCTCGATCAGCGACCGTCCCGCCTCCCGCAGGCTGCCCACCCCCGAACCGGCGGCGATGATCAGGCCGCCGGGGCGGCGCGACGCCGGGTCGGGCGGGCGGCTGTCGGGGCGGGTACGGCGCAGCGCGGCCGCGAACGCCGTCAGGGCCCGCTCCTCCCCCGCCGCGTCGGCGAGCGCCAGCAGCACCCCGACCGCCTGGTCGTCGACCGCGCTGGTCAGCCCGGTCAGCTTCGCCTCGCGCAGCGCCTGACCTACCGTCTCGGCCAGGTCTCGCAGGCGGGTCGCCCCGGGTTCGGCGCCGGCCAGGCCAGGATCACCACCCGGGTCAGCGGCCGGGCCGTTGTCTGCCGGGTCCTCACCGCGATGCCGCACCACCACCCCGACCAGGTGTCGGCGGTCCAGCGTCAGCCCCAGCGCCCGCGCCCGCAGGGCCACCTCGTCGACCGGCCGGGTGCGGTCCAGCAGCGCGGTGAGCAGGGTGCGGTGGATCTGCCGTTCCCACCCTTCGGCGTCGCGGCGGATCAGCCGCCCCAGCGCCAGGGTCGACGCGGCCCGCTCCACCAGGATGGTCAGCCGGGTCGGCGGCACGGCGAGGCCACCCACCACGTCGTCCGCGTCGTTCGACTCGCCGTCGCCCGGTCCGCTCGGGTCGGTGCCGCCCGGGCTGAGGTCGACGCCGCCCGGCCAGCGCAGCAGCAGCCGACCCCAGTCCTCGCCCCGGGCCCCGACCATGGTGACCAGCCAGCCGCTGTCCGGGTCGTACGCCGTACGCCCGGCGGGCCGGATCCGACGCGAGTGCTGCTCCCACCCGTCGAGCAGCAGTGCGGCGTTGTCCCGCGCCGGGTCGTAGGCGAGCACCTGACGGGACAGGTTCTCCAGCACCACCGGGCAGCCGGACAGCTCGGCGGCCTGCCGGATCACCTCGTCCGGTTCGGCGCCCTCCACCGACAGTTCGGTGAACCGCTGGTGGATCTCCTCGGTCGCCCGCAACTCGGTGAGCTGGGCGTCCACGATCAGGGCGTGCACCGCCTCGGTGATCCGTACGAACGGGGTGGCCCGGCGCAGCTCCACCAGCGGCAGGCCGTGCCGCCCGGCAGCGGCGGCCATCACCTTCGGTACCCCGGTGAGGTAGCGGCGACCGAGTTCGACCACCAGTCCGGAGACGCCGACACCGGCCAGGTCGGCGATGAACGCCCGCAGCCCGGCGTCGTCGGCCGGCAACCCGATGCCGGTGGTGAGCACCAGTTCGCCACCACCGAGCAGGGTGGCGATGTCGGGTACCTCGGCCACGTGCACCCACCGCACCGGCCGGTCCAGTCCCGCCTCTCCGGCGACCAGACGCGGGGCGCCACGACGGACCGGGTCAAGCGCCAGGACCTGACGGACGGTGGGGAACACCCGCGACACGTTACCGTCCGTGATTCCGCTGCCGGTAACCGCAGGTCAGCTCAGAGCGGGTCGTCGCGCCCCAGTTCCCAGCAGGCCACGGCGGTGGCCGCGGCGACGTTGAGCGAGTCGACACCGCGCCGCATCGGGATCACCACCCGCACGTCACTGGCGGCCATCGCCGCCTGGGTCAGCCCGGCGCCCTCGGCACCGAGCAGCAGCGCGGCCCGGGCCCGCTGGGCGGGCGTCAGCCGCTGGATGGGTACCGCGTCGGGGGCCGGGGTCATCGCCAGCACGGTGAAGCCGGCGTCGCGTACCTGCGCCAACGCCGTCGGCCAGGGATCCAGTTTCGCGTACGGCACGGCGAACACCTCGCCCATGCTGACCCGTACGCTGCGCCGGTAGAGCGGGTCGGCGCAGGACGGCGAGAGCAGCACCGCGTCCACCCCGAGCGCGGCGACGGCCCGGAAGATCGCCCCCAGGTTGGTGTGGTTGTTGACGTCTTCGAGGATGACCGTCCGACGGGCCGTGGCCAGCACCTCGGCGGCGCTGGGCAGCGGCTTGCGGCGGAACGAGGCGAGCACCCCCCGGTGCACGTGGAAGCCGGTGGCCTCCTGCAACACGTCGGGGGTGGCGGCGTACACCGGGGCGTCGCCGGTGTCCAGGTCGGCGAGCTGGTCGACCCGTTTGGCGTCGACCAGGTACGACCGGGCCGGGTAGCCGGCCCGCAGCGCCCGGCGCAGCACCAGCTCCCCTTCGGCGATGAACAGCCCGTGCGGGGGCTCCCACCGGGTGCGCAACTCCACGTCGGTGAGCGCGCGATAGTCGGCGATCCGCTCGTCGTCCGGCTCGGTGATCAGCTCCACAGGCACCCGGCAATTCTGCCGCCTCGCGTCTGGCTCGCCGGCCCGGCCCCGGACCGGTGCGCCCCGGACGTCGTCAGGTACGGCGATGTTGCGGTATCGACCCGGCCCGCACCCCGCAACTTCGGCGTTGTTGCTCGGCACGCCGGTCCCAGCGCGGTGCGGTCCCCGGCCGCGCTGGTGGCGGGGCCGGGGACCGTCGGTCAGGGGTCAGGCGATGGTGCAGGTGGCGCCGTTGAGCGTGTACGACGACGGTCTCGCCGAGTTGCCGGTGTGGGTGGCCTGGAAGCCGATGCCGACCGAGGCACCCGGGGCGATGCTGCCGTTGTACGACACGTTGCGGGCGGTCACCTGCCCGGAGGTGGGCGAGTAGCTGGCGTTCCAGCCACCGGTGATGTTCTGCCCGCCGGGCAGGGTGAACACCAGCGACCAGCCGTTGATCGCGCTGCCACCGGTGTTGGTGATGGTGAGGTCCTGGGTCAGGCCGTTGTTCCAGGCGTTGACCGTCACCGCGACGCGGCAGGCACCGCCCGGCGGCGGGGTCGTCGGGCCGGGCGGCGGAGTGGTCGGGTCCGTCGGCGGCGGGGTGGTCGGGTCCGTCGGCGGCGGGGTGCTGCTGCCGAACTGGGTGAAGAACCGCCAGGTCTCCGCCGGCAGCCAGGTCCGGGAGCCGCTGTCACCGGGCGCGCCGTCCTGCGGTGCGGCGATGTGCCCCTCGTCGAAGGCGGCCCACACCACCGGGTAGCCCGCCGCGCAGCCGGAGTACGTGGTGGTGCGGTGGGTCAGGCTGCCCTGGGACGGCTCCGGCGGGTTCTGCGGGGTGCACCCGTTGTTGTTGACGAACCGGTCGCGCAGCGACCGTCCACCGGAGATGCCGAGGACGTTGTCCCGGATGCCGTGCGCCCCGAAGTAGGCGATCCGACCGTTGCCGCCACTGCATCCGCTGATCAGGCCACCGGCGTACACCGCGACCGCGCGGAACACGTTGGGTCGGGCGCAGGCCAGCGCGTAGCTCATCCCGCCGCCCCAGCTGAAGCCGAGCGCGAAGCGCTGCGTGGTCTCCACGCAGAGGTTCGCCTCCACCTGCCGGAGCAGGTCGTCGACGAAGGTGACGTCCTCGCCGCCGGAGTTGGCCCAGCCGGCGTTGAGGCCCTGCGGCGCAACGAAGATGGTGCTGTTGTTGGCCAGTTGCCGCAGCCCGTAGTACGACCAGGTGTCCCGCTGCACCGTCTGCCCGGTGTCCACGTCGACGGCCGAGCCGCCGCGCCAGTGGAAGCCGAGCACCAGCCGGTACGGGTGGTTGTTGTTGTAGTTGGCCGGGATCCGCAGGATGTAGCTGCGGCTCTTGCCGTTGCTCTGGATCGTGTGCGTACCGCTGTTGAGCCCCGGCGCGCGGCCGCAGCCCGCGGTCGCCGCCAAGGTGCCGACGTCGGTGGTCGACGCCGTCGCGGTGGGGCCGGTGGCCAACGCCACCCCGCCCACGCTCAGCACGAGCATCGCCGCGATCGCGGCGGGCCCGAAGATCGATCTGGGTCTCACCATCATGTTGCTCCGTCTCCGCGTCGCACCGGACGCGCGGAAGGTGCCGCTGCACCGTTGGTGGTGGTCGATGAGCTCGCCCTGCTCCGCGTACCCGTCCGGCACGGACGTGCCCACCGCGGACCCCGGGGCGGCCGTGAAGAGATTCGGCGGCACCCGGTCGGGATCCGCGTCGCCCGTCGGTCGGCGTCGCGGTCTCGCCCACTCGCCGGAATCCCGGACCGGCTCAGGGCGCGTCAAGCGTGTGCCCGGCTCCCGCTCGGACCGTATCGTGTGAGCGATAACATATCAAGACTTGTGGATGTCTTGCTTGCGGCCCGTCAGCACCGAGTCAGCTCGGCAGGGTGATGAACCGCGGCGGCACGTGCCGGGTGAGCCAGACGCCGTTGGCGGCCCGGTAGAGGACGAGGCCCGCGACGTGCATCCCGGCGGCGTCGATACGCAGCACGACCGGCTTGCCACGCCGGGCACCGACCCGCGCGGCGGTGTCCAGGTCGGACGACAGATGCACATGGGTACGCTCACCCGACGTCAGCCCCTCGACGCGGATGCCGGGCAGGAACCGGGCCACCGTGCCGTGGTAGAGCACCGTCGGCGGCACCGCCGGTGCCAGTTGCAGGTCGACCGCGATGGTGTGGCCCTGGGCGGCCCGGATCCGGCCCTCGCGGACCTCGAACCGCTGCTTGTCGGTGTTGCCGACCAACTGGTCGAGCAACGCCGGAGTGACCGGTCGACCGTGCCGGGCCAACGCGGCGAGCAGCACGTCCACCGGCACCCAGCCCGCCTCGTCGAGGGTGACCCCGACCGCATCCGGCCGATGCCGCAGCACGTACGACAGGAACTTGCTGGTCGAGGTGAGCCGGTCGGTCATCGGGGCGTACCGGCCCGGTCGGGCTCGACGGGCGGGGACACCCCGGCCCGGCCGGTGCTGTCGGGCGGCGGGAACTGGCTGAGGAAGTCGCGGACCAGCTGGGCTCGCGGTTGCCGCCAGGTGGCCCAGTAGCGGATCTTCGGCAGGCCGTCGATCGGCACGGCACGCAGACCGTCGGGCAGCCCCACGCAGCCGTTGACCACGGTGGCCCCGACACCCAGCCCGGCCAGGTGCACCAGCAGGTCCCAGCCGTCGACCTCGGCGGCAGCCTGCCACCGTACGCCCGCGTCGAGCAGCGCCCGGTCCAGTGCCCGCCGGTGCGGTCGATTGGCCGGGGGTACCACCAGGTCGAGGCCGTCGAGGTCGCGCAGCCGGACCTGCCGACGCTCGGCGAGCGGATGCCGCTCGCCGAGCACGAGCACCTGCCGGTACGCGGCGATCTGGACCGCCTCGACCTGGCGGGTCGGCGGGTCGTGGGCGATGACCGCCAGGTCGGCCTGACCTGCGTGCAGGGCCGCGAGTGCGGCATCGCGGTCAGCGGTGATCACGTGAACCCGGCGGCCCTGCCGACCGACCTGCCGGATCGCCTCGCCGACCACCCAGCGCAGCGCGCCCCGACCGGCCGCGATGGTCAGCGTGGGCGTCGACTCGTGGTGCAGTTCCCGGAGGAACTCGTCGGTCCGCCGCCGCGAGTCCAGCGCGTACGCGGCGAGGCGTTCACCCGCGACGGTCAGGGTCAGTCGCCGCCCGTCGCGCTGGTACAGGTCGACGTCGAGGGCCGCCGCCAGCTTACGGATCTTCACGTGCAGAGCGGGCTGGCTGATGTGCAGTGCCGCCGCGGCGGCGGTGAAGTTGCGGTGCTCGGCGAAGACCGCGAAACAGCGGAGCGCGTCGGCCTCCAGCAACTCCCGCCCGGTCATAACCCAGCACTATAGATCACCGACAAAACAATAGTTCTGTGTACGCTCATCCGACCCGATGCTGGGTGACGTGAACGAGGACATTCCCCGACTCGGCATCGACATCGGCCGGGTCATCATCGACGGCTCCGCCCACCCGAGCGGCGACGACACCGCCTTCTTCAGCGGCGACGAGGCGACCATGCTGGCCACCCCCGAGGTACCCGGTGCGGTGGAGACCATCGCCCGCCTGGTCCCCCGCTTCGGCGGCCGGGTCTGGCTGGTCTCCAAGTGCGGCCCGCGGGTGCAGGCCCGCACCCTGCGCTGGCTCGCCGCCCACGACTTTCACCGACGCAGCGGCGTCGACCCCGCACAGGTACGGTTCTGCCGGGCCCGCGCCGACAAGCGGCAACACTGCCTCGACCTGGCGCTCACCCACTTCGTCGACGACCATCCCGAGGTACACGCCGCGATCCGGGGTGCCGTCACCCACCAGTACTTCTTCGGCCCTCAGCGCCGCCCGGTCCCCGACTACGGTCACCCCACGCCCACCTGGGCCGACGTCGAACGCCTGGTCATCGACTCGCTTCTGACCCCCGCCTGCGAGGCGGCCCCCAGGCGAGGAACCGGTTGAACAGCGTCCTCGGGTCCGGGCCGTCGTGCGGGTTGAGGTGGTAGAGGTCGCGCATCGCCTCGTACATCGGCCCGGCCGGGCACGGATGCCTGGCCGGGTCGCTGTCGTCGTGGGCGGCGATCGCTGACGCTGTCAACTGGTTGGCACGTACCGCATCACCGAGGCGCCGGAGGCCAACTCGAAGCGGCTTTCGAGCTTCAAGTCGACGTGCTTCGCCAGGCCCTCGAACAGTCGCGGTCCACGACCCGCTATCCGGGGATGCACCACGAACTCGTACTCGTCGATCAAGCCCAGCTCGGCCAACGCCAGCGGAAGCTGCACACCGGAGACGAACACGCCGGTGCGCGACTCGCGCTTGATCTGCTCGACGGCCTTACCCAGATCGCCCTGCACCAGTTCGGCGTTCCAGTCGACCTGCTCCAGGGTGCTCGACACGACGTACTTCTTCGCCGCGTCGATCGTCCGGGCGAAGGGTTCCATCCAGTCGGGTCTCGACACCGCCGACGCGGACGGCCGCCACGCCTCCTCCATCATTTCGTACAACACCCGGCCGAAGAGGAGCGCATCGGCCCGGGCGAGGTTCTCGATGTGGTGCCGATGCAGGTCCTCGTCCGGTGAGACCGCGAGGTGATCGCAGCAGCCATCCACCGTGATGTTTATGGAATATCGCAAAGGTGCCATTCAGCCCGCCTCATCGCGTGTGGTCACGGTCATGATCTCCATCGGCCGGCGACCCGGTCGCCGTCGTCTCGGTGGGCTGGGCGAGCAGGCGGCGGCCCAGCAGGCGCAGCCCTCGGCGGATGCCGAGGATCTGCCCGAGCATCGCTCCGCTCAGCAGGCCCATGCTCGTCGCCGCCACCTGCGAGGCCGGCACCCACAGGCCGACGATGCGGGCCCGCAGGAAGCTGAACGTGAGATAGCAGACCAGCACGACGACGCCGATCGCGTCGATCCTGCCGACCACCCGCTGCTCGAAGCCGTCCCACCGCAGTCGCGACATCCGGCTCGCCGCGACGCCGACGACGACGCCGGCAACGATCCCGACCAGGGCCCGGAGCCACGTCCAGCCGCCGGCGACCACCGCGTCGACGAGGGTGACGCCAAGCGTCACCACGAACACCGCGGCGTAGATCCGGGCTCGCCAGACCACCTTCCGGTCGACGTACCGGCGGATCAGCTGCCGGCGCCGCGCGTGCTCCGGCAGCTCACCATCGGCCATACCGGGACTCTAGTGGGCACCCCCGACATCGGAGCTCACCGAACGCGCGTGGCGCTGCGCGGTGGCCGCCGGGCTGATGATGCGGCGACGGCGGAAGGGCACCAGCAGCGTCGGGTGGAACACGGCCCAGGCGGCGCCCCGGCAGACGAGTTCCTTGTAGCGGGCCGCCAGCCTGCCCCGCAGGTGTGTCGCCTTGGCCCGGTCGTCGGCGGTCACCGTCTGGATGATGCCGTCGCGCCGGCCGAGGCTGATGCACTGGTTGAAGTAGCGGATCGGGATCCTGCGGACCGGTCGCCCGGTCAGACGGGCGACGATGGCGTCGGCCGCCTGCCAGCCCGTCGGGATTCCGGTGGCGCAGGACATTCGCAACGGCTTGCCGCCCGGGCCCCCGGCGAGAGCGGCGTCGCCGACCGCGTACACGTCGGGGTGCGACACCGAGCGCATCGTGGCGTCCACGACGATCTGCCCGGTCGGTGCGACCTGCAAGGCCGTCGTGGTGGCGAGCGACGATACGGCGAAGCCGGCGGACCAGACGGTCACCTCGGCCGCGATGACCTCGCCGGTGCCGGTGACGACGCCGTTCGCCTCGACGCGGCTGACGTCGGTGCGCTCGTGGACGGTGATGCCGAGCCGGTCGCACACCTCCCGCAGGTACCGGCCGGCCCGCGCGTCGAGCCAGTCACCGAGACCGCCCCGGGTGGCGATCGCGACGGCGAGGTCGGGTCGGGCCTCGGCGATCTCGGTGGCCGCTTCGAGGCCGGTGAGTCCCCCACCGACGACCAGGACGGTGCCGCCCGCGCCGAGGTCGGTCAGGCGTTCGCGCAACCGCAGCGCGGACCGGGCGCTGCCGACGTCGTACGCGTGCTCGGCGACGCCGGGGACACCGTGGTCGGCGGAGGCGCTGCCGAGGGCGTACACCAGCGTGTCATAGTCGATCTTGTCGGCACCGGTCAGCGTGACGGTCCTGGCCTCGACGTCGACGCCGGTGACCCGCGCCAGTCGGACCCGCACGCCGGTGCCCGCGTAGACGTCGCGCAGCGGACGACGCTTGAGCTCCGACCCGGCGGCGTACTCGTGCAGGCGGACCCGCTCGACGAAGTCGGCGGACGCGTCGACGACGGTGATCTCGGTCTGGTCGGGGTGCAGTCGCCGGGCGAGGCGACCGGCGACGGTCGCCCCGGCGTAGCCGGCACCGAGGACGACGATGCGATGCGTCATGCTTCCACTCCCTGTCTGCGTGCGGTGCCGTCGAACGGAACGGGCCGGTCGGCGGCGTACGCTTCCTGAACCGGGCAGCGCCGCGATTGCTGACAGGATTCGGCTGTGGCCTGGGTCACCAGCTGTCGACGACGGGCGCGGAGCGCGCGGAGGCCGACCAGAGCCGGGTGACCCGGTCAAGCTTGTCGGGATTGGCCTGGGCGTGGATGTCCGACACGCCCTCGGCGGTCATCTCCAGCGACAGCACCCCGACGACCCGGTCCGCGACGACGACAAGCACCGCGGGCACCCCGTTGACGATCTCGGCGTACAGTGTCGCCGCCCCGCCGAGCACCTGCCGGCGCAGATCCGTGGCCCGGAAGACGCCGCGCAGGAACCTGGCCACCGCCACCGCACCGACGATCGGCGTGCCCCGGGCGGGGATCCTGCCTCCACCGTCACCGGTGCTCATCACGTCATCGGTCAACAACTCGACAAGCCGTGCGGTCTCGCCGCTGCTGGCCGCGGCGAGGAACTCCGTCACGATGGTCCGGGCGGTGGCCTCGTCGACCTCGACCCGGGCCCGGCCGGCGGCGACATGCTGCCGGGCCCGCCGGTAGAGTTGCTGACAGTTCGACTCGGTGAGGTCGAGGATCTCGGCGATCTCCGCGTGCGGATAGCCGAACGCCGTACGCAGGACGTACACGGCACGCTCGTTGGGCGAGAGCCGCTCCATCAGGGTGAGAACCGCCAGCGACACCGATTCGCGCTGCTCGACGGTGTCGACCGGGCCGAGCATCCGGTCCCCGGCCAGCAGTGGCTCCGGCAGCCACATGCCCACGTAGCTCTCCCGCCTGGCCCGGGCCGAGGTGAGCTGGTTGAGGCACAGGTTGGTCAGCACCTTCGTCAGCCACGCGGCGGGCTGCTCGACCCCTGCCCGGTCGGCGGCCTGCCAGCGCAGGAACGTCTCCTGGACCATGTCCTCGGCGTCGCCGGCCGAGCCGAGCAGGCGATAGGCCACCGCCTCCAGTCGAGCTCTCGACTGCTCGAACAGGTCGAGGTCGTGCGCGCTGAGCGACATGGTTCGAGTGTCACCCACCCGGGCGAGGCACCGCCCGTCACCCCCTCATCGAGCGGACGGCATCCCGTCGGCGGGCGGGCGTCAGCCCGTCGTTGAGCTGACGTCGCCGGCGAGCAGGTGGATGCCGAGCGGGGTGAGCCGGTGCACCTTGGCACCGCCGACGCGCTCGCTGTCGACCAGGCCGGCACCCCGCAGCGCGGCGGTGTGCTCGGAGGCCGACGACACGCTGATTCCGACGAGCCGGCTCACCGTCGTGGTGGTGTGCCGGCCGGGTTCGCCGAGCTGCCGCAGCACCGCCGCACGGGTCCCACCGAGGAGCTGGGCGAGCGGATCGTGCCTGGTCGGAGGCGATTCGGGCGGAGGATCGACCGGGTACACCAGCAGCACCGGCTGGCCCGGTCGGACCAGCACGCGGGGACGCAGACCGGCCAGCGGGCCGGGGATGAGCAGGATGCCCTCGCCGGTGCCGGTCAGCTCCGCGCTCCACCAACTGTCGATCTCCAGGATCGGCGGGCGCCACCGGATCGACGGGTGCAGCTCGTTGAGCAGACCGTCCACTCCGGACCGGGCGTACGTGCGGGAGCGGTGCTCGACGTGGCCCCGGTGCGCCGCCGTCAGTTGGGACCAGGACGGGGCGAGCACCGCGTCGAAGTAGCGGTCCACCGCCCTCGTCAGCAGTTCCAGGATCTGCGGGTCGGCCGCCACGAAACGCCGCCGCCAGAGGCTGGGCGGCAGTTCGGCGTACGCCTCGGTGAGCTCGGCCGTGATCCGGCGACGCGGAGTGGCCATGATCGACTCAATGCCGGCGGCCACCGACTCGATCCCGTGCAGCGGGGTCAGGAAGTCGGGCAGCAGGCCCCGCGCCGGCAGCAGGTGCCGCAGCGCGGCGGTGCTCGCCGAGGCGGCCTGCGCGCGGGCCGCCAGGCCAGGCATCCGCGCGGCCACCACGGGATCCCGCAGCGCCTGGCTGGCCAGGATCGCGGTGCCGACCGGGTGGGGGCGGCTACCGAACCTGATCCGGGTCAGGTCCGCCGCGCCGAGCCGCAAGGTGATCACTACTCAAGGGTGCCAGCTTTTCGGCGTACGCCGAAAGGGTTGTTGCGGTGACGGCCCAGCGGCGACGGTGTGGTGGACCTACGGCCGGGAGGGGGCGGCGTGCGTCGGATGCTCGGGTGGTGCGTGTCGGCTTTCCTGCTGGCGGGGGCCGCGGCGTGTGGTGGTGGCGGAGCAGCGCCGCCCACGACGTCGGGGGCGGCTCCCGCCGTGTCGCCTGGGCCGGGGCAACATGCGTTGACCCTGGACCATGGCGGGCTGAGTCGCAGCTACCGGTTGCACGCACCACCCGGATACGCCCCGGCGCGGCCGGTGCCGCTGGTGATCGCGCTGCACCCGTACCCGGGCACCGGTCTGGAGATGAGCCAGCTGTTCGGCTGGGACACGGTGGCCGAGCGGGAGGGGTTCCTGGTCGCCTACCCGGACGGCGTCGACGGTGGGTTCAACGCCATGGTCTGCTGCGGCAACGCCGACGACGTGGGTTTCCTCGCCGCGCTCACCGGCCACCTGGTCGACACCTGGCACGTCGATCCCGACCGGGTCTACCTGACCGGCATCTCCAACGGCGGTGACCTGAGCTTCCGGGCCGCGGTGGAGGCCGGCGGCACGTTCGCCGCGATCGGGGTGGTCAGTGGCGGGTTCATCGGCGAACGGACGAACGCCGACGAGTACGCGCCGCAGCAGCCCGTATCGGTGGTCACGTTCATCGGCGAACGGGACCGGTACGCCCTGCCGTTCCGCACCGGGATCGACCGCTGGCGGCAGCGGCTGGGCTGCACCCCGGTGACCCCGCCGCCGGTTGCTCCGGCCGAGGACGTCACCCTCAGCCGGGCACGCTGCGCCGACGGCAGCGACCTCGACGTGTACCTGATCGGCAGCATGGGTCACTCCTGGCCGGGTGCCTCGGGCGACCGGTTGAGCGCCCCCGAGGTCGAGGTGAACGCCACCGAACTGATCTGGACGTTCTTCGCCGCCCACCCGCGCCGGGTCTGACGGCACGTCGGGAATCGCCACAGCCAGAGGGTTTTGTCCGGATAGTAACGGGAATGCGCGTTCGCCCGTACTACCCGAGAGGCGACCCAGGTGAGCGCAGCGAACGTCGACAGTCTGGTGCCGGCCGACCCGTGGCCCCTGCCCCGCAACCCCACCGTGGCGGATCACATCGTGCAGCGGCTCGCCTGCTGGGGCGTACGCCGGTACTTCGGCTATCCCGGTGACGGCATCAACGGCATGACTTCCGCCCTGCAACGCACCCACCAGCAGGCGCAGTTCATTCAGGTACGGCACGAGGAAACCGCCGGCTTCGCCGCCTCCGCCCACGTCAAGTACGGCGGCGGGCCGCTCGGCGCCGTACTCGTCACCAGCGGGCCGGGGGCCATCCACGCGCTCAACGGCCTCTACGACGCCAAACTGGACCACCAGCCGGTGGTGGCGCTGGTCGGGCACACCGCGCTCACCGCCGAGGGCGGCGGCTACTACCAGGAGGTGGACCTGCTCGCCCTCTACAAGGACGTCGCGGCGGCGTTCCTGGCCCAACTGGACCACCCCTCCCAGGTACGGCACCTGGTCGACCGGGCGTGCCGGACCGCGCTGGCCCGGCGTACCGTCACCGCGCTGGTCCTCCCCCTCGACGTGCAGGACGAGGCCGCCGTGCCCGATCCGCCGCACGCGCACGGCTTCTACCACACCAGCAGCGTGCCCAGCAGCGGACCGACCGTGCCACCGGAGGCCGACGTCCGGCACGCCGCCGAGGTGCTGCGCGGCGGCGAACGGGTGGCCATGCTTGTCGGCCAGGGCGCGATCGGCGCCGAGAACGAGGTGCGCGAGATCGCCCACCGGCTCGGCGCGGGGGTGGCCACCGCCCTGCTCGGGTTCACCGTCGTGGACCACCGGGAACCGTGGGTGACCGGTGCCATCGGACTGCTCGGCACCCGACCGAGTTGGCAGCTGATGAGGGAGTGCGACCGGCTGCTGATCGTCGGCAGCAACATGCCGTACTCGGAGTTCTATCCGCCACCCGGCCAGGCCCGGGCCGTGCAGATCGACCACGACGGCACCCAACTGGGCCTGCGGTACCCGACCGAGGTGAACCTGACCGGCGACGCCGCGCCCACCCTGCGGGCCCTGCTGCACGAGCTGGGCCCCGGCCCCGGACCGACCGGCTGGCGGCAGACCATCGCCGGGGCCACCGCCGCCTGGCGGCAGGCGCAACGTGAACTCGCCGAGCAGGACGCCGACCCGGTCAACCCGCAGCGGCTGTTCGTCAGCCTCAGCGAACGGCTGCCCGACAACGTGATGCTCGCCGTGGACTGCGGCACCACCACCGCCTGGTACGCCCGCCACATCAAGGTCCGCCCCGGGATGCTGGCCAGCCTCTCCGGCACCCTGCTGTCCATGGGCGGCGGCATGCCGTACGCCCTGGCCGCCAAGCTCGCCCATCCGGACCGGCCGCTGGTGGCCCTGATCGGTGACGGGGCGATGCAGATGAACGGGGTCAACGAGCTGATCACGGTGGCGAAGTACTGGCGCGACTGGGCCGATCCCCGCTTCGTGGTGCTGGTGCTGAACAACCGGGATCTGGCGTTCGTCAGCTGGGAACAACGCTCCACCGAGGGCACCCCGATGTTCCCGGACAGCCAGCAGCTACCCGACATCGCGTACCACCGCTGGGCCGAGGTGCTCGGGCTCCGCGGCGACCTGGTCGACCACCCGGATCAGGTGAACGACGCCTGGGACCGAGCCCTCCAGGCGGACCGCCCCACCGTCATCAACGCCCTGGTCGACCCGGCCGAGCTGATGATGCCCCCGCACTTCACCGCCGACCAGGTCCGCAAGACCGCCGCCGCCATGCTGCGCGGCGACACCGACTGGGCCGGCATCATCCGCCGCGGCCTCCCCACCATGGTCACCACCTACCGCCCCCGCCGAGCGTGAAAGGAAGGGCACCTTATTAACGCCTCGTGTATAGGAAGGGCCCCTTGTTAACAGAGCACGCCGGCGCTGCGGCCGTCAGCCCCGGTTCTGCAGCCAACGGGGCAGGCCGGACTGACCTCGCTCGGTGGTCGGGCGACGCTCGTCGAGCGGGCTGCGCTCGACCGGACGGCGGGGATCGCCGACCAGAGCGCGGCTGGGGGCGATGAACGACTGGGCGGGCTCACCATCGACCGCCGTGGCAATGATCCGGGCGACGGCCTCGATCACCCGGGCCTGCACGGCGGAGCCGACCAGGTCGGTGGGGTCGTCCGGGTTGGCGGCGATGCCGGCGACCGCGACCTGCGGGGTGAAGCCGACGAAGGTTTCCGTGGCGGCCTGCTCGGAGCTGCCGGTCTTGCCGGCCACCGGGCGGCCTTCGAGGATGCGATTGACCGCCGTGGCCGTACCGCCGTTGCACTGTGCGAACGCCGACTGCTGGCCGACCGGGCAGCGTGCCGCGTCGGTGGCGGCCCGCGCCACGTCGGGGTCGAGCACCTGCCGGCAGGAGGGGTCGCCGACCGGCAGCCGCTGCCCGTCCGGCGCGGTCACCGACACCACCGGCACCGGCGCGCAGTACGTGCCCTCGGCGGCCACGGTGGCGTACGCGTTGGCCAGGTCCAGCGGGGTGGTGGCGGAGACGCCGAGAGTGAAGGCCCCCCAGTTGGCCGCGTTGTTCTCGGCGAAGCGCGCGTCGGCGTCGGCCCGGAAGGTGATGCCCAGCCGCTGGGCCATCTCGACCACCTTGTCCTGGCCGACCTGCTCGGCCAGCCAGACGAAGTACGTGTTGACCGAGCGGCCGAAGCCGTCCCACATCATCCGGTAGCCGTCCATCCACTGCGGGTTGGCGTTCGCCGGGCACCACTGGCCGCCGCAGCTGCTGTCGTCGGTGCCGGCGGCGTACCGGGTGGGCAGCCGGCTGGGGGCGTCGAACCCGGTCGACAGGGTACGGCCGGACTCCAGCGCGGCGAGCATGGTGAACAGCTTGAACGTCGAGCCGGCCTGGTATCCGGCGACGCTGCCGCCACCGGAGATCAACGGGTTGACGGTGTTCGGGTAGTTGAGCTGCCCGTCCGGGTTGTCGTCGAGGCTGTAGTGCCGGTTGACCGCCATCGCGAGCACCCGACCGGTGCCCGGTTCGACCGCGGCGATCGGCACCGCGCGCTTGTTGTCGTACCCGTAGATGCTTGTGGCCTGCTGCTGGGCGGTCTTCTGGAGCTGCGGGTCGAGGGTGGTGACCACGCTGTAGCCGCCCCGGCGCAGCGCCTGTTCACGTTCGGCGACGGTGTCGCCGAACGCGGGCTGTTCCATCCACCAGCGGCGCAGGTAGTCGCAGAAGAAGCCCCACCCGTCGCGGGAGCTGACCGTGGCCGCGCAGCCGTTGGCCTGCTCGCTGGGGTCCAGCTTCACCTTCTCGGCCTTCGCGCTTCTCGCCTGCTCCGCGGTGATCGCCCCGGTCGCGACCATCGAATCCAACACGTACGCCCGCCGGGTCAGCGCCGCGTCGGCGTCACCGTCGATCGGGCTGTACGCCTCCGGCGCCTGCACCAGGCCGGCGAGCAAGGCCGCCTCGGCGAGGGTCAGGTCGGCCGGGGCCTTGGAGAAGTAGCGCTGGCTGGCGGCGGAGATGCCGTACGCCCCGGAACCGAAGTACGCGATGTTGAGGTAGCGGTTGAGGATCTCGTCCTTGCCGAGGCGCTGTTCCAGCGCGTTGGCGTACCGGATCTCCTGGACCTTGCGCCCGATGGTCTGCTCGGTGGCCGCGGCCCGTTCCTCGGCGGTGCGGTTCGGGTCGGTCTTGAGCACGTTGCGCACGTACTGCATGGTCAGCGTCGAGCCACCCTGCTCGGTGCCGGAGGTGACGTTGCTGACCAGGGCCCGGAACATGCCACGCAGGTCGACGCCACCGTGGTCGTAGAAGCGGCGGTCCTCGGCGGCCACGATCGCCTGCCGCATCACCGGCGCGATCTCCGCAAGCGTCACGTCGGTGCGGTTGACGTCGTAGAACGTGGTGATCAACGTCTTGCCGTCGTTGGCGTAGAGGTAGGAACGTTGCGGGGTGGCCGGGGTCCGCAGCGCGTCCGGCAGCGCGGCGTAGTTACCGAGCGCGGCCCGGGCGGCGAAGCCGAACACCAGGTTGACCGGCAGTACGGCGACCGCCAGCACGAGTCCGGCGAGCACGCCGGTCAGCAGCACGGTGAACAGCCGCGACAGCGGCGTAGGGGTGGCCATGGTCACCAGGATTGCCGCGAATGCCACCTTCCGACCACCCGTACGCGGTGGTTGTCAGCCAATTCACCGCCATTTGCCAGCCGCTTGTGCGCTGGTCAGCGCTGTTGCGGCCGGCAACACGGACACCACCGCCCGGCTCGGCACGACGGGAACGCCGAGCGACGCAGGGGACGCCAGGGACGGCGCGGCCGGAAGGGTGGTCCGGCCGCGCCCCACAGGCAGACGGGTCGGGTCAGGCCGCGCCGAGTGGGCCGGCGCCGCCGGGGCCGAGCGGGCCGGGTGGGCCGGCCGTGGCCACGCTGGCGCTGGCCGCGTCGTTGAGGATCTCCCGGGGCATCAGCCGGCCGGAACGGTACGCGATGCCGATGCCGGCGATCAGTACGAAGATCGCGCCGAAGGTCTGCAGGGAGCCGATCAGCGCACCGCCGAGGCCCAGCAGCGGACTCGCGATCATCAGCATGGTGCCGTCGCCGATGCTGAACATGCCTGATCGAGCCACCGCCCAGCCGGTGAGCAGCCAGCCCAGGCTGTAGCAGGTCGCGCCGACCAGCACCAGGGTCCGGGCGGTGGTGCCGAAGACGGGTGTCTGTTCGGCCAGCCCGGCGAACGGCAGCATCAACACCGTGCCGGCGATGCTGACCAGCAGCCCGGCCACGGCGGGATGGCGGCTGCGGGTGGCGGCGAGCAGGCCGGTCAGACCGAGCAGGGCCAGCAGGCCGAGCCAGACCGCGGCCACCCAGCCGATCAGATACAGCGCCCGACCGTCGGCCGGGTACGGGTCGTTGCCGACGCCACCGTCGCTGGCCATCGCGACCAGGCCGTAGAGGATCGCGTACGCCGGCAGCAGCCAGACCGCGGCGCGGGCCAGCCGGCGCAGTGACCACGCCCAACTGGCGTTGGTGGCGGGCCCGGGCGCGGCGGGCTCGTCGATGAAGGGCAGTACGCCGAAGCCGCCGCCGGTCCGCCGGGTGCCCAACGGGCCCTGGGGGTCGTGCCTGCCCGGCACCTCCGGCGCGGACCACAAGCGGCGCAGCGGTTCCATGCCTCACCTCGCTCATCCACGGGCATTCCCTGGGGCGCAGGAAAAAGCGCCCCGGTGCCTGACCAGACCGGCCCTAGGACCGATGGTGGCAAACACCGGAGCGCCCCATGAGGCTTTCTCGCATTACTGTCTGGCGGAGATCGACTCCGTTACGCCGAAACGGCGGAGTCAAGGTCGGCCGGACCGCGCCGTTACGGCGAAACGGCGGGTTCGACGCCGGCCGGACAGCGGCGAAACGGCGGGCGCGCCCGTGAGGGTGGGCGCGCCCGCCGGTTGGTGGATCAGCCGCGCTCGCGCTGGTCGGCCGGGTCGTTGAGCAGGCTGGTCGGCGAGACCGGCTCCGGCGCGGGCAGCCCCTGCGGGGCCTTGCCGCCGGTGGCCTGCGCCTCGGCCACCCGTACCTCGTTGTGGATCTCCTGGGCTGCCGCGGCGGCGGCCTGGGCGGCCTCGGCGGCCTCGCGCTCGACGGCGCTTGCGTCGTCGGAGGCCTTCGGGCTCGGCGCGTCGCCGACCATCTGGCTCAGCCCGCCGAGTGCGCCGCCCATGCCCTCCAGGGCCTTGGTCAGCTCGGCCGGCACGATCCACACCTTGTTGGCGGTGCCGTTGGCGATCTGCGGCAGGGCCTGGAGGTACTGGTAGGCGAGCACCTTCTGGCTCGGGTTGGCGGTGTGGATCGCGTCGAAGACGGTACGGATCGCCTTGGCCTGACCCTCGGCCTGCAGGATCCGGGCCTGCCGGTCACCGTCGGCGCGCAGCACCGCGGCCTGCTTCTCACCCTCGGCGGTGAGGATCTGCGACTGCTTGTGCCCCTCGGCGTTGAGGATCGCGGCACGGCGGTCCCGCTCGGCGCGCATCTGCTTCTCCATCGAGTCGCGGATGCTCGGCGGCGGCTCGATCGCCTTGATCTCCACCCGGGTCACCTTGATGCCCCACCGGCCGGTGGTCTCGTCCAGTACGCCGGACAGGTGCCGGTTGATCTCCTCGCGGCTGGTCAGCGCGCGCTCCAGGTCCAGCGAGCCGATCACGTTACGCAGCGTGGTGACGGTGAGCTGCTCGATGGCCTGGAGGAAGTTGGAGATCTCGTAGGTGGCCCGAACCGAGTCCACCACCTTGAAGTAGAGGACGGTGTCGATCGAGACGACCAGGTTGTCCGAGGTGATCACCGGCTGGGGCGGGAAGCTGACCACCTGCTCCCGCATGTCGACCTTGGTACGCACCGAGTCGATGAACGGTACGAGCAGGTTCAGACCCGGGTTCAGCGTGCGCTTGTAGCGACCCAGCCGCTCGACCACGTCCTGGCGCTGCTGCGGAACGATCCGCAGCGCCTTCGCCAGGGTGATCACCGAAATCAGCGCGATACCTATCAACAGGACGGGGAATACGAATTCCATCCGTTCACCTCTCCGCTTCGGGTAGCTCAGCGGGCGTCGCAACATCCCGCCAGACCAGGGCTACCGCTCCCTTGACCTGAATAACCTGCACCCGTTCGCCGGGGACCAAAACCTGGGTGGCGTCGTAGGCGCGGGCGCTCCACACCTCGCCGTCGATCTTCACCATGCCCTTGTCGGAGTCGACCTGCTCCAACACCAGGGCGGTGGAGCCCTCGATCGCCTCGATGCCGAACGCGGTGTCGCCGCTCTCCATCGCCGACTGTTTGTGTCGCTGGATGACCGGCCGCGCGGCGAGCACGGTCAGCGCCGACACGGCGGCGAAGACCACCGCCTGCACCGCCACCGGAGCACCGAGCGCGGCGGCGCCGGCAGCGGCGAACGCACCGACCGCGAACATGATCAGAAACAGGGTCGCCGTGAAGATCTCAGCGACCGCCAGCACCACGCCCAGCACGATCCAGAACACGGCATCCATAACACGATCGTGACATGACAATGCACGTGTCATCGAATTGACATGATCGTAAGCTCCCGGTCACCACTATCCGAGGGAGAAAGATGTCTCTGCGTCCCGAAACCACCCGACAGGTCGACACCGTGGTGGCCGACGCCCAGGCGGCCGGTCACGTTCCGTCGTTGATTCTCGGTGTGGTGCGCGACGGCACGCTGGCCCACGTGACCGCCGCCGGCAGCAACCCGGCACCCGATGCCGATCTCCAGTTCCGGATCGGTTCGATCACCAAAACGATGACCGCGGTGCTGATCATGCAGGAACGCGACGCCGGTCGGCTGGCCCTGGACGACCCGCTGCGACGGCATCTGCCGGAGGCCGACGCGGCAGGGCCGGTCACCCTGCGGCAGTTGCTCGGGCACATCAGCGGTCTCCAGCGGGAGCCGGACGGACCGTGGTGGGAACGCAACGCCGGCGTCGACCTGCCCACCCTGCTGGCCGGGTTCTCCGCCGCGAAGATCGCCTACCCGCCGCACCGCACGTTCCACTACTCCAACCTGGCGTACGGGTTGCTGGGCGGGGCGCTGGAACGGATCACGAAGACGCCGTGGGCGCAGCTGCTGTCCGAGCGGATCCTCGACCCGCTGGGCATGAACCGCACCACGTACGCGGCCACCGCACCGTTCGCCCCCGGCTACGTGGTGCACCCGTGGCACGACACGCTGCGGGAGGAGCCGCGTGCGGACACCGGCGCGATGGCACCGGCCGGGCAGCTCTGGTCCACCGTCGCGGACCTGGCCCGCTGGGCGGCCTTCCTCGCCGAGCCCGATCCGGCCGTGCTCGCCCCGGAGACCGTCGACGAGATGTGCGTCCCGATGGCGATGATCGACCCGGACTCCTGGCGGGCCGGACCCGGACTGGGCCTGGCGCTGCACCGCGAGGGCGAGCGGGTGTACACCGGACACGGCGGCTCGATGCCCGGTTACCTCGCCGTGCTGGAGGTGCACCGGCCCAGTCGTACCGGGGTCGTCGGCTTCACCAACGCGTACTCCTTCCGCAGCGGCGGTCTCGGCACGCTCGGCCGGCAGCTGCTCACCCAGGTCCTGGATGCCGAACCGATGCCGGCCCGGCCGTGGCGCCCGGTCGACGCACCGCCCCCGGCCGACGTGGCCGCCCTCACCGGCCGCTGGTGGTGGATGGGCCTTCCGCTCGACGTCACCTGGGACGCCGCGACCGGCGAGCTGCTCGGGACCATGCCAGGTGATCCGGTCAGCCACTTCGTCCCGCAAGGTCCGGACCGGTGGCGGGCCGTCCGCGGCGAGGAGAACGGCGAGGTGCTGGCCGTGCTCCGCGACGACAACGGCACCCCGGTGGCGCTGGACATCGCCACCTTCGTCTTCACCCGCTCCCCCGACGACGCGCCGTAACCGGTCCCGACCCGACGACGCGCCGTAACCGGTCCCGACCCGGCGACGCGCCGTAACCGGTCCCGACCCGGCGACCGGGGCCGGCACGGCACGCGGGTCGGGGCCGGCCGGTCGGGTCGGGTGGCTCAGGGCGCGGTGGAGCGGACCACGACGGCGTCGGGGATCGGCGGGGCCGGTTCCGGTGGGCGGCGGGCCAGGCGACGCACGGCCGTGTTGAGCACGGCGATCAACGGTACGGCCACCAGCGCGCCGACGATGCCGTCGAGCACCACACCGGCGGTCACCGCCAGTACCACCGGCAGCGGATGCAGGGCCACCGCCCTGCCCATGATCCAGGGCTGGAGGACGTTGCCCTCCACCTGCTGCACCACGATCACCGCACCGAGAATGGCCAGCGCGGTGACCCAGCCGCTGTCGACCAGGGCGACCAGCACCGCCACCGCGCCGGACAGGGTGGCACCGACGATCGGGATGAACGCGCCGAGGAACACCAACGCGGCCAGCGGGAAGGCGAACGGCACGTCGAACAGCACGAGCGCGATGCCGATGCCCAGCGCGTCGATGAAGGCCACCAGCACCGTGGCCCGGACGTACGCCACCAGGGTCAGCCAGGAGGCCCGACCGGCGTCGTCGGTCCGCCAACGGGCGGCGACCGGGAGCATCCCGACCAGGAACCGCCAGATCCGGTCACCGTCACGCAGGAAGAAGAACATGGCGAAGAGCACCAGCAGGGTGCCGGTGAACACCTCGACCACCGTGCCGGCGGTGTTGATCGCTCCGCTGGTCAACGACTGACTGTTCTCGTTGATCCACTTCTGCCCGGCCTCGACGTACCCGTTGAGCTGACCGTCGGAGAGCCCGAGCGGGCCGTCGCGCAGCCAGTCCTGGATCTGCCCGATGCCGGCCGCGGCCCGTACGCTCAGATCCGGCAGACCGACGATGAACTGGTTGACCACAAGCGTCAGCGTGCCGACCACCGCGCCGAGCCCGCTGATCAGCACCACGGCGGTGGCCAGGGACCGGGGAACGCGCAGGCGCAGCAGCCAACCCACGGCCGGCGCCAGCAACGCGGTGAGCAGCAGGGCGACCAGCAGCGGGACGATGACGATGCGAATGGCACCCATGAAGCGCAACAGCGCCCAGCCGACGACCCCGATCACGATCAGGCGCCACGACCAGGCGGCGGCGATCCGGAGCGCCTTCGGCACGTCGGAGTCGTCGCGGCTGGTCGTCGAGCCGCCACCGTCGACGGGCGGTTCCGGTCGCCAGGGCAGCGGGTCGGGCCGGGCTTCCTCCGCCCGGATCGCGGCCCGTTCGCGCTGCCGCTCGCGGGCGGCGCGGACCGACTCACGCCCCGCCTGGAACGCCTGACGCACCCGCCGTCGCGGCTGCTCGAACCGACTCAACCGGCACCCCCGGGGAATGGTAGGGATCAGGCGGTACACCGTAGCGCTCCGCTGCCAGAACCGGGACATGCGCACCCGGGGCGGCGTGCCGCGGTACGTGGACGGCGGTGGGCGGTCGACGTAGGAGTACGCCGCGAGTGACCGGGATCAGGCCGGCTCGGTGACGAAGTCGATCAATCGTTCCATGGCGTTGATCAGGGGGGTCTCCACCTCGGCGTAGGTGTTCACCCGGGACAGGATGTGCCGCCACATGTCGGCGGGCTCGGCGACGCCCAGCGCCGCGCAGACGCCTTCCTTCCACGGCCGCCCCGGCGGCACCACCGGCCACGCCCGGATGCCCAGGGCCGCCGGTTTCACCGCCTGCCACACGTCGACGTACGGGTGCCCGGTGACGAGCACGTGCGGCGAGGTCACCCGGGCCACGATCCGGCTCTCCTTCGAGCCGGGCACCAGATGGTCGACCAGGACACCGAGCCGCCGGTGCGGCGCCGGCCCGAACTCGCGTACCGCGGCGTCCAGGTCGTCGATGCCCTCCAACGGCTCCACCACCACGCCCTCGATGCGCAGGTCGTCGCCCCAGATCCGTTCGACCAGGGCGGCGTCGTGCACACCCTCCACCCAGATCCGGCTGGCCCGGGCGACACGGGCACGTACCCCGTCCACCGCGATCGAACCCGAAGCGGTACGCCGGCGCGCGGCCGGCACCGGCGCCGGGGCGGGCCGGCGCAGGGTGACCGGCCGACCGTCGAGCAGGAACGCGGCCGGACGCAGCGGGAAGTTGCGCCGCTTACCGTGCCGGTCCTCCAGCACGACCGCACCGGACTCGAAGCCCACCACCGCACCACAGAAGCCCGAATCGGCGTCCTCGACCACCAGGTCGGTCTCGGCGTCGACCTCCGGAATCACCGTCCGACGCCGCCAGTTCCCCGCCAACACGTCCTCGCCATACCGCCGCCCCATCCCTCGCACGCTAGTGCCAACACCCCCACCCCACACCTCGACCCGCCGCCCACCCCCGCCCCATGGATCGTCGATCTTGCAGAAATTGTCGCCGCGAAAGGTATATAGCGGATGTAAAGGTGACCAAAACTGCAAGATCCACGGCGTGGAGGGGCGGCGAAGGGTGGGTGGGTGGGTGGGGGTGGGGCGCGGCAGCCGAGACAGGGGCGGGCGTGAGCACGTACTCTTTCGGCATGTCCACCCCCGCTGCGGGTGCGGCCATCCTCGCGCCGCGCCGGTCGAGCCGGTTCGTTGCCTGGGTGCGCGCATGGCGCGCCGGGCTGGTGCCCTTTGACGAGGTCGCCGACGAAGTCGCCGGTGACGAGGAGCACCACGTCGCCGACGCGCCCGGCACCTGGACGGACGTGCCGCTGCGGGAGGCCCTACCCACCCTGGCCAAGCTCTCGCCGGACGAGATCCGGCTGGTGCTGCCGGCACCGGGCGACCCTCGTGGCCTGCCCGGTCCGGGTGACTTCGCCGGGGCCGCCCTGCTCGCCGGTGAGGCGGTCGTCGCCGGCGCGATGGGTCTGATCCCCGAGGTACGGGTGCACACCTCCGGCTCCGGGGACACCTTCGAGACGGTGCTCTGGCGGGTCTACCCGCTGCCGGCGAACGCCCCGGCCGCTTCGCTCACCCTGCCCGGCGCTGCCGAGGCGGAGGCGGAGCTGGCCGCTGCGCTGGCCGACACGACGGCGGCGCTGACCCGACTCGACGTCGCCCAGTGGCGTCCCGAGCTGGCCGGTGCCCTGGAGGCGTTGCGCCGCCCGGACGGCACCACCGACCTGCCGCCCGGCTTCGACCCGCGGGCCCGTCGGCTGTTCGCCCGGGCCGCCGTACTCGACCGGGTACTCGCCCTGGCCGGGCACGCCGCGCCCGGCGGCGCGGTCAACAACTACGAGGCCCAGCAGCGCGACGCCGCCCTGCGCCCGCTGACCACCGCCTGCCGCCAGGCGCTCGTCGCCGCCTGCAACGCCCCGCTACGACCGTAGGCTCGTCGCCGCTACGTCCGCTACGCCCGTAGGCTCGTCGCCGCCGGCAACGTCCCGCTGCGTCCGTAGTCAGGAAGGGTCGATGGTCTGCGACGCGTCGGGCACCGGCGGCGGGTCCGACACGGCAGCGGTGGTGGTGGCGGTGCCCTGCTGGGCGGTGAGGAGCCCGAGCAGGCGCAGGTTGTCGTGTGACGGGCTGCCGGGGTCGGTGTGGTAGAGGAACAGGGTCTGCTCCGGGTCGCCCGGTAGCGACAGCGCCTCGAAGCGCAGGGTGATCGGGCCGACGGCCGGGTGCATCATCCGCTTCACACCGTACGTGCGCTCGTGCACCTGATGCCCGTTCCACCAGCGACGGAAGTCGGCACTCTTGATGGTCAACTCGCCGACGAGTTCGTTCAGCCGGACGTCGTCGGGGTTGCGGCCGGCGTAGAGGCGCAGCGTTCCGACCACCTCGGCGGCCACGGTCGACCAGTCGAGGAACGCGTCCCGCGCGGCCGGGTCGAGGAAGATCCAGCGGGTGTAGTTGCGGTGCCGAGGTGGCAGCTGGGTCCAGTCGGTGAGCAGGGCCCGGGCCAGAGTGTTCGAGGCGAGTACGTCGGTGCGACGCCCGAGGATCAGGGCCGGCTGGTCGGTCATCGAGGCGATCAGCTGCTGCATCGCCGGCCGTACCCGCTGGGTGGGCGGTGGTGCGGTGCCGCGCCGTGCCGGACGGGCCAGGTCGGCCAGGTGGGCGCGTCCGACCGCGTCGAGCCGGTAGACCCGCGCGAGGGCGTCGAGGACGGCTTCCGAAGGGCTGCTGTGACGTCCCTGCTCCAGCCGGGTGTAGTAGTCGACGCTCACCCCGGCGAGCGCGGCCACCTCCTCCCGGCGCAGGCCGCGAACCCGTCGGCCGGACTGCGAGTCAGGTAGGCCGGCGTCCGCCGGGCTCAGATCGGCCCGGCACTTCCGCAGGAAATCACCTAGTTCCGTGCGTCGCCTCATCAGCCAATGATCTGTCGTCCGGGCGCCCACCGGCAGGTGTTGGGTGGGCATGCCGTTCCCTGGTACGGCTGGGCCTGACTCGCCGTGGTGGCGACCGCCGTTGCGCCGAAACATTGAGGATGTTCCCGCAACGACCCACACAAGGAGCACGACATGGCCTCCGCCACCCGCCCGGTCACCTGGTTCGTCACCGGTGCCTCCCAAGGGCTGGGCCTCGAACTGGTACGGCAACTGCTGGGTCGGGGCGACAACGTCGCCGCCACCACCCGCTCGACCGAGCGTCTGCTGACCGCCCTCGGCCCCGCCGCCGGCGAGCGGCTGCTGCCCCTCGGCGTCGACCTCGGCGACGAGCAGGCCGTCAACGCGGCGGTACGCGCCACCACCGACCGCTTCGGCGGCATCGACGTGGTGGTCAACAACGCCGGCTACGGCTTTCTCGGCGCGGTCGAGGAAGCCTCCGACGCCGAGGTGCGGCAGATGTTCGAGGTGCAGATCTTCGGCACCTGGAACGTGCTGCGCGCGGTCCTGCCCGGAATGCGCGCCGCCCGCCGTGGCCACATCATCAACGTCTCGTCGATCCTGGGGCTGACCGCCTTCCCCGGCTGGGGCCTGTACTGCTCGGCCAAGTACGCGCTGGAGGGTCTGTCGGACTCGCTCGCGGCGGAGGTGGCCGACCTCGGCATCAAGGTGAACGTGGTCGAGCCGGGTTACACCCGCACGAACTTCCTGCGTACGTCGTCGCTGGGGTTGCCCCGGGCGACGGCGAGCGGTTACGAGGCGATCCGCGAGATGACCGAGGCGCACCTGGCCATGCCGGGCACCCAGCTCGGCGACCCGGTCAAGGCGGCCGCCGCCATCATCACGGTCGCCGACACGGGCGAGGCACCCCTGCACCAACTGCTCGGCTCCGACTCGTACGGTCTGGCCAGGAACCGCGTCGAGGCCCTGACCAGCGACATCGAGGCCGGTCGCGACCTCGCCTTCAGCACCGACATCACGCAGAGCTGACTGCTCGTCGCAGTGGTGGCCGGCCGGCTCCCGTCCCGTGGACCCGGCCGGCCGCCGCGTTCACCCCGGACGCGACGGCAAACGGGCGGCAGGTACGGCACCACGGCCGCGCTGCTGCCCGCCGCCGAACAACGCAGCCTGCCCGGCGAGTGGCACGGCGTACCGGCGGCCACCGGGGCCCCGGTCGTCGCCGGCTTCCTCCGCCGCGACCCGGCGCAGCACTGACGCCTGCGACTGACGCCCGTCGCGTCAGATCTCGTCGATCAGGTCGGCCACCGAGTTGACAATGCGCGACGGCCGGTACGGGTAGCGTTCCGCCTCCGTGCGGGTGCTGATGCCGGTCAGCACCAGGATGGTCTCCAACCCGGCCTCCAGGCCGCAGAGGATGTCGGTGTCCATCCGGTCGCCGATCATCGCGGTGCTCTCCGAGTGCGCGTCGATGGTGTTCAACGCCGAGCGCATCATCATCGGGTTGGGCTTGCCGACGAAGTACGGCTCCACCCCGGTCGCCTTCGAGATCATCGCGGCCACCGAGCCGGCGGCCGGCAGGGCACCCTCCACCGACGGGCCGGTGGCGTCGGGGTTGGTGCAGATGAACCGCGCCCCGTCGTTGATCAGCCGGATCGCCTTGGTGATCGCCTCGAAGCTGTAGGTGCGGGTCTCCCCCAGCACCACGTAGTCGGGCGCGAAGTCGCTGAGCACGTAGCCGACCGCATGCAGCGCCGTGGTCAGCCCGGCCTCCCCGATCACGTACGCGGTGCCGCCCGGCCGCTGATCGGCCAGGAACTGGGCGGTGGCCAGCGCGGAGGACCAGATCGCCTGCTCCGGCACGTCCAGACCCATCCGGGCGAGGCGGGCCCGGAGGTCACGCGGGGTGTAGATGGAGTTGTTGGTCAGCACCAGGAACGGCTTGCCGGAGGCACGCATCCGCTTGATGAACTCCGGGGCGCCCGGCACCGGCTGGCCCTCGTGCACCAGCACACCGTCCATGTCGGTGAGCCAACTCTCGACGGGTTTACGGTCATGCATGCTCGTCTCCGCAGGGATGTCGGGGGGTGGTCGCCAGGGCCGGTCAGGACGGACGGCGGGGCGGGACGCAGCAGACCGAGGGGCAGCTGTCCCACATCGGCAGCTCGCCGAGGCGGCGACGCCTGTCGACCCCGGCCGGGTCGATGCGTTCCTGCACCAACTCCCGAACCATGGTCACGAAGCGGGGGTCGGTGCCGGGGGTCTGCGCGCGGACGTACTCCAGGCCGAGCCGCGTGGCCGTGTCCCGCGCCTCGGTGTCGAGGTCCCAGATCACCTCGAGGTGGTCGGAGACGAAGCCGATCGGGCTGACCACCACGGCGGTGACGCCCTTCGCGGCGAGGGCGGTCAGGTGATCGTTGATGTCCGGCTCCAGCCACGGCACGTGCGGCGGCCCGGAGCGGCTCTGCCACACCAGGTCGTAGGGCAGGTCGGGGGCGGCGGCCGTGTGCACCAGCCGGGCCGTCTCGGCGAGCTGCGCGGTGTACCGGCCGCCGTGCGGGCCGGCGCTGTCCGCCATCGACACGGGTACGGAGTGTGCGGTGAAGACCAGTCGGGTGTGGTCCCGGCGGGTCGGGTCGAGCTGGCTCAGCGCTGCCCGTACCGCGTCGACGTGCGGCTCGACGAAGCCGGGATGGTCCCAGAACTGGCGGATCTTCTCGATCACCGGCGCGTCCGGACCGACCGCGGCTCGGGCGGCGGTGATGTCCTCCTGGTACTGCCGGCACGAGGAGTACCCGCCGAAGGCGCTGGTGACGAAGGCCAACGCCCGCCGTACGCCGTCGTCGCGCATCTGCGCGAAGGTGTCGGCGAGCATCGGGTGCCAGTTCCGGTTGCCCCAGTACACCGGCAGGTCGAGACCGTGGGCGGCGAAGTCGGCGCGGATCGCGGCGAGCAGGTCCCGGCACTGCTGATTGATCGGGGAGACGCCGCCGAAGTGCCGGTAGTGCTCGGCCACCTCGGCCAGGCGCTGCGGCGGGATGCCCCGCCCCCGGGTCACGTTCTGCAGGAAGGGCAGCACGTCGTCGGGCCCTTCCGGGCCGCCGAAGGACACCAGCACCACCGCGTCGTACGCCATGGTCCCATTCTTGCCCCTGCCGGGCGGCGACCCGGCAACGCCCCCGGGTCCCGGCCGTTAAGAGGGGCCCCCTGCTCTACCGCAGGCGTTAACAGGGGGCCCTTCCTTGCACCTACGCGCCGATGGCGTGGTAGCCCCCGTCGACGTGCACGATCTCGCCGGTGGTGGCGGGGAACCAGTCCGACAGCAGCGCCAGGCAGGCCCGCGCGGCCGGTTCCTGGTCGGTGAGGTTCCAGCCCAGCGGGGCCCGCTCGGACCAGGCGTCCTCGAACTGCTCGAAGCCGGGGATCGACTTGGCGGCCATCGTCCGCAGCGGCCCGGCGGCGACCAGGTTGCTGCGGATGCCCTGCTTGCCCAGGTGCAGGGCGAGGTAGCGGGAGGTGGACTCCAGGCCGGCCTTGGCCACACCCATCCAGTCGTACACCGGCCAGGCCTGGGTGGCGTCGAAGGTCAACCCGACCACCGCACCGCCCGGCGACATCAGCGGCAGCGCCGCGGTGGCGAGCGACTTGTAGGAGTACGTGGAGACGTGCAGCGCGGTGGCCACGTCCTCCCAGGAGGCGTCGAGGAACCCACCGCCGAGGCAGCTCTGCGGGGCGAACCCGATCGAGTGCACCACCCCGTCGAGGCCGTCGACGTGCTCACGGACCTTGTCGGCGAGCCCGGCGAGGTGTTCCGGGTTGGTCACATCCAGCTCGATCACGGGCGCCGTCTCGGGCAGCCGCTTGGCGATCCGCTCCACAAGCGAAAGCCGGCCGAACCCGGTCAGCACGACCTGGGCGCCGTTCTCCTGAGCGAGCTTCGCCACCGAGAAGGCGATGGAGGCGTCGGTGATGACGCCGCTGACGAGCAGCCGCTTACCGGCCAGCAGTCCGGACATTATGCTCATTCCTCCGTACTCACGTTCAGTGGCCCGCTCGGTTCTCGGTGGCCTGCTCGGCTCAGTGACCCATGCCCATGCCGCCGTCGACCGGGATGACCGCGCCGGAGATGTAACCGGCGCTGTCGCCGGCCAGCCAGGTGACGACCGCGGCGACTTCCTCCGGGCTGGCCATCCGACCCGCCGGGATGGACTTGAGGATCTCCGCCCTACGCTCGTCGGAGAGTACGGCGGTCATGTCGGTCTCGATGAAGCCGGGCGCGACGACGTTGGCGGTGATGTTGCGGGTGCCCAGCTCGCGGGTGATCGAGCGGGCAACTCCGACCAGGCCGGCCTTGCTGGCCGCGTAGTTGACCTGGCCGGGGCCGCCGGAGAGGCCGACCACCGACGAAATGAAGATCATGCGACCCCACTTGGCCCGCAGCATCTTCGACGACGCCCGCTTGGCGCAGCGGTAAGCTCCGGTCAGGTTGGTGTCCAGCACCCGGGTGAACTGCTCCTCGGACATCCGCAGCAGCAGCGTGTCGTCGGTGATGCCGGCGTTGGCGACCAGCACCTCCACCGGGCCGAACTCCGCCTCCACGGCAGCGAACGCCGCGTCGACCGACTCGCTGTCGGTGACGTCGCAACGTACGCCGAAGATCCCGTCGGGCGCTCCGCTGCCCCGATGCGTGATCGCCACCCGGTCACCCTGCTTGGCGAAGGCCTGCGCGATGGCCAGACCGATGCCGCGGTTGCCGCCGGTGACCAAGACAGTTCGAGACACGTACGTCCCCTCCAAAGATCGCTGCGGGTTGGAGACTAGGCGCTACCGCACAGTAATCGCTAACCCGACCCACGTCACCGCACGTACGGTGATCACTTCCGCCTCGGACGACGGACGGTGTCGACGGGCGTTCACCCCGGCGTCCGACCGCGGGTCGGCCGGATGCGCCCGCTTCGATCGCGGGTGTACGCTGACTCCCGTTTGCGGGTCGCACGCGGCCCGTATCGCCCGGACTGAGCCGACTCCAGGAGGTGATCGCTGTGCCAGATAGCGATCCTCCCAGTCGTGGCCGGGCCGACCGCCAGCCACGCTGAGCGTCACTCCGCCTGAGCTGGCCCGCTCCCCGCGCATCCCGCCACCGCCCTCCGGCCCACAAGCCGGGGTGGTCGATCCTGCGGGTGCCAACCGGAAGCCCCCCGGTCACGACTTCGTGTGTGCGCGTCCCCGATTCACTCCTCGCCGGCCCACCCGTGTCCCGGGCCGACGAACCGCTCACCCCGGAGCCTGTCATGAGCCGCTACGTCGCCCCGCTGGGTTTCACCCTCGCCGCCGTCTGGGTTGCCGTCCTCTTCGTCCTCGCCAGCGGCAACCACTGACCACCCACGCTCGTCGTCAGCCGAACCCGTGGGAGTCGTCGCCGCGTAGGCAGGGCCGGGGGCAGAGGGTGGGGTCAGAGCATGCGGGAGGACCAGAGGAGGCTGGTGGCGCCGGCGCAGAGGGCGAGCAGCAGCGCGATGCCCGCGTACCACTGGGTGATCTCGCGGGCTTCGGTGCGGAAGCCGATCGAGCTGCCCATGTCCTGGTACACCTGCTTCAGCTCGCTCACCGAGGCGGCCTCGTAGAAGTAGCCCTCGGTCGTCTCGGCCAGTGCGGCGAGCGCCATCCGGTCCACCGGTACCCGTTGCAGTTGTCCGCCGATGGCGACGTGCCCGGCGTCGGTGCCGAACGCGATGGTGGAGACCGGCACGTTCGCCGCCTGCGCCGCGGCGGCGGCCTCCTCCACCGACCGGCCGGCCGTGCGGAAGCCGTCGGAGAGCAGCACGATCCGGGCCGGCGGGATGCCGGCCGCGCCGTCGGCCGGGACCGACCGGATCGCCTCCAGGCAGGTGAAGACCGCCTCACCGGTCGCCGTCGCCTCGGCCAGCACCAGGCCGTCGATCGCGTTGGTCACCGCCGGGCGGTCCTTGGTCGGCGGCACCAGCACGTTCGCCGACTTGGCGAAGGAGACCAGGCCCACGTTGTACGTCTCGGGCAGTTCCCGGACGAACTGTTTGGCCGCCTCCTGGGCCCCTTCCAGCCGGGTCGGCGGCACGTCGTCGGCCTGCATCGACAGTGACACGTCGATGGCCAGCATGATGGTGGCGCGTTCCAGCGGTTCCCGGGTGTCCATCGCCGGGCGGGCCAGGGCGCCGGCCAGCACCAGCAGGGCGAGCAGGAACGCGGTCGCCGGCACGTGCCGGCGCCAGCCCAGCCCCTTCGGCGCCACGGTACGCAGCAGGTCCACGTTGGTGAACCGCATCGCGTACTCGCGGCGGCGCAGCTGACGCCAGACGTAGAGGGCGGCCAGGGCGAGCACCGGCAGTACGGCCAGCAGCCACCACGGTTGGAGCAGTCGGATCATCGTGTCGTCCCCCGGGTACGCGCGTGCCGTTGCGCGGCGACGAAGCGCACCATGTCCAGCAGCCAGTCTCGGTCCGTACGCAGTCGTAGGTGTGCGGCACCGGCGGCCCGCATCGCGGCGGAGATCTCCGCCCGTTGGGCGGCTGCCGCAGCCGCGTACCGGTGCCGCAGGCTCGGGTCGGCGGTCTGCACCTCGTGCAGTTGCCCGGTCTCCGGGTCGACGACCGGCAGCACCCCGACGTCGGGCAGTTCCAGTTCGCGCGGGTCGACCACCTCGATCGCCAGCACGTCGTGGCGTACCCGCAGCTTGCGCAGCGGGCGGGCCCACTGGGTCGGCGGGGCGAGGAAATCGGAGATGACCACCGCGACGCCACGCCGTCGGGGTGGGCGGTTGAGCATGTCCACAAGCGCGCCGAGGTCGCTGCGGCCGGGTCGGCTCTCGGTGGCGGCGATGGCGCGCAGCATGCCCTGCGCCTCCTTGCGCCCGGAGCGGGCCGGCATCCGGACCAGCCGCCCGGGCCCGACCGGCGCGGGTGCCGACCGGCGACCCCGGCGCGGCGCGGGCACCTCGTCGCCGCTGCCGACCACCGCGCCGATGCGGTTGCCGCCGCGTACGGTCAGATGGGTGATGGCCGCCGCCGCGGCGATCACCACGTCCCGCTTGAGCCATCGTCCGGTGCCGAAGTCCAGGCTCGCCGACAGGTCCACCGCCAGCCAGGTCTCCAGTTCCCGGTCGGCCACCGTACGCCGCACGTGCGGGGTGGTGGTGCGGGCGGTGACCGGCCAGTCCATCCGGCGTACGTCGTCGCCGGGGCGGTACTCCCGCGACTCCCCCGCCTCGCTGCCCGGCCCGGGCAGCAGGCCGGCGTAGTCGCCCTGCAACAGGCCGTCGAGCTTACGGGTGACGAGCAGTTGCAGCCGGGACAGCACCGCGCCGGAGCGGTTGTCCGTCGCGTCGGGTGCGCGTTGCCGGTGGCCGGCGGGAGGGGTGGTGGAGGTCACGGCCGCTGCCCGGGCCACCCCGAGGTCGGTGCCACCGCTGCCGGTGGCGTCGGGGTCGCCTGCTGCCGGGGCGCCACGGACGGCATCGGGATGGTCGACATCACCCGGTGCACCACGTGGTCGGCCGGCACGTCGTCGGCGAGCGCGTCGTAGCTGAGCACCAACCGGTGCCGCAGGATGTCCGGCGCGATGTCCTGCACGTCCTGCGGCAGGGCGTAGTCCCGGCCGCGCAGCAGGGCCAGCGCCCGGGTCGCCCGGACCAGCCCGAGCGAGGCCCGTGGGCTGGCACCGTACTGGATCAGTTGCGCCACGTCGGGCATGCCGTGCTCCGCAGGCGTACGCGTGGCCAGCACCAGCCGCACCGCGTAGTCGACAAGCGCGTTGTGTACGAACACCTGGTCGGCCTTGTTCTGCAGGGCGATCAGGTCGTCGGTGTCGAACACGGCGGTGGGCTCGGGTGGCGCGACACCCATCCGGTAGACGATCTCCCGCTCCTCGGCGTCGGTCGGGTAACCCACGACGATCTTCATGAGGAAGCGGTCCCGCTGCGCCTCCGGCAGCGGGTAGACCCCCTCCTGCTCGATCGGGTTCTGCGTCGCCATCACCAGGAACGGGTTCGGCACCCGGTGGCTCTCCCCGCCGATGGAGACCTGCCGCTCGCTCATCACCTCCAGCAGCGCCGACTGCACCTTGGCCGGTGCCCGGTTGATCTCGTCGGCGAGCAGGAAGTTGACGAAGACCGGGCCCAGCTCGACGTCGAACTTCTCGCTGGACTGCCGGTAGATCCGGGTACCCATGATGTCGGCCGGCACCAGGTCCGGGGTGAACTGCACCCGGGCGAACGAGCCACCGACGACCTTGGCCAGGGTTTCCACCGCGAGCGTCTTGGCCACCCCCGGCACGCCCTCCAGCAGGCAGTGCCCCCGGGCGAGCAGGGCCACGAACATCCGCTCCACCATCCGGTCCTGCCCGACGATCACCCGTTTGATCTCGAACAGGGCCCGCTCCAGCAGGCCCGCGTCCTGCGCCGGGGTGGTCGGCGCGCCGGGCGTCTGCGGCTGGGTCCCGTTCGGTGTCGGGGCGTCGGGCGTGGTCGGCTGGGCCACCGGTCCTCCACAGCATGAATCGGTCGTCGCGGCGTGTGCGCTACCAAGCCTCGCATGCCCGGCTCAGTACGGACGGCGGGAGCGACCGATTTTCGCCACGCCGTCCGTCGCCACGCCAATCGCCGATCACCAGTGGACAGATTGCGCCCCGGCGTGTGTACCATTCATCCGTCGCCGGGCGGCTTCCCCCGTGGCCGCCCGGCGCTCAATTCTTCTCCTCATTCGCCGACCTAGACTGGCCGGGATGAGCGAGCCCGATCCCTCCACCGCCACGACCCTGGTCTGTTCGGCCCGTGGCTGTCACGCCCCGGCCGAGTGGTCACTTCGGTGGAACAATCCGCGCCTGCACCAGCCCGAGCGACGCAAGACCTGGCTCGCCTGCAACGCGCACCGTGGCCATCTCGGCGATTTCCTCACCGCGCGGGGCTTCCTGCGCGAGGTCGCCCCGCTGGCCGAATCGCCTACGCTTCAAGAGTGGACGCGTACAAGGGAAGGCCCGTCCCGTGAGCGCGAGGAGTGAGCTTGCGAGCCCCGCAGTCGCGAACAGAGCCAGCACCGTGAGCGCGAGGAGTGAGCTTGCGAGCCCCGCAGTCGCGAACGAAAGGCGTGCCCCGTGAGCGGTGAGCAGGTGGGCGGCCAGGTGCCAGCGTCGGCTGCCGGGCAGCCCGGCCCACTTGAGCCGTGGCCGAACACCGTCCGGTGGCAGTCGATCTCGTCCGATCTGATCTGGGTGGAGTTGCTGCGCCTGTCCGGCGTGGTGGTCGTACTGTCGATCATGATCGGGGTCGCCTGGGGGTTCACCGGTGCCTGGCCCTTCGGCCTGGCGCTCGGCGTGGTCCTGGTGTTCGCCGTCTGGCGGGCGGTGACCATCGTCCGTGCGGTGCGCGCCTGGGGCTACGCCGAACGGGAGAACGACCTGCTGGTGCGGCACGGGCTGCTGGTCCGCCGGCTCTCCATCGTGCCGTACTCCCGGATGCAGTTCGTCGATGTCAGCGCGGGTCCGCTGGAGCGGGCCTTCGATCTGGCCACCGTGCAGCTGCACACCGCCGCGGCGGCGAGCGACGCCCGGGTGCCGGGTCTTCGGCCCGCGGAGGCGTCCCGGTTGCGCGATCGGCTCACGGCGCTCGGCGAGGACCGGGCGGAAGGGCTGTGAGCGACCACACCGGCTGGGACTCGGAGCGCGCCACGCCATCACCCGGCACCACACCGCCCTCCGATTCGCCGCCGGGTCTCCCCCCGGCCGGGCCACCACTCAGGCCACCAGCGGCCGCGCCACCACCCGTCGGGCCGCCGCCAGTCGGGCCGCCACCGGCAGGAGCGCCAGGAGGCTGGCCACCGGCGGGAGCGCCAGGAGGCTGGACACCAGCGGGGTGGCAGGCACCCGCTGGGCCACCGCCGGGGTGGCAGGCGCCGGCGGGGTATCCGCTCGGGTATGTGCCGGGTGCGGTGCCGCCGCAGTATCCACCCGACGGGTGGTCGGGGCAGCCGGGCACGGCGCAGACCCGACAGCGGCTGCATCCGTTGAGCCCGGTGCTGCACAGCGCGAGGTCGCTGGTGGTGGTCATCGCCGGGCTGTCCTGGTCGACGTTGTCCCGGGTCGGCTTCGGCTGGTTCGCGGCGATGGTGACCGTGATCGTCCTGGGCGCTGCGGTGCTGGCCGTGGTGAGTTGGTACAACACCGGCTACCAGGTGGTGGGCCGGGAGCTGCGGATCCACGAGGGGCTGCTCTGGCGGCGGACCCGCGCGATTCCGCTGGAACGCCTCCAGGCCGTCGAGGTCGTCCGGCCGCTGCTCGCGCAGCTGACCGGGCTGGCCGAACTGCGGCTGGAGGTGGTCGGCGGAGGCAAGACCGAGGCGCCGCTGGCCTTCCTCAGCGTCACCGAGGCGTCCGCGCTGCGGCAACGCCTGCTGTCGCTGGCGGGCCGACCGCCTGCCGGGGCACCGGCTGCCGGGGTGACAGGTGCCGCGCCACCGTACGCACCGACGGCGACGCCGAACGCCGAGCCGTCGACCGGCCGGCCACTGCACTCCGTACGCAATCAGGATCTGCTGGTCAGCCAGTTGCTGACCCCGCAGGCGTTCCTGCTGCCGTTCGGTGTGGTCTTCGTGGCCGCGCAGTTCCTGTCCGAGGGCACCTGGTCGTTCATCGCGGTGGCGAGCACGTTGACCGCGATGGCGGGCATCGTGTTGCAACCGGTGCGCCGGGTCCTCGACGACTGGCAGTTCCAACTGGCTCGCGACGACGACCGCCTGCGGATCCGCAACGGCCTGCTGGAGACCAGGGTGCAGACCGTACCGCTGCACCGGGTGCAGACCATCGGGGTGACCTGGCCGCTGCTCTGGCGGTTCAAGGGCTGGCTGCGGCTGCGCCTGGAGGTAGCGGGCTACACCGCCGGCGAGCCGGACCAACGCAGCCGGCCGGATCGCCTGCTGCCGGTCGGTGACCTGCCCACCGCCGAGGCGATCGTGGCCGAGGTGCTGCCGGGGGTCGACCTGTCGGCGCTGCCACTGACGCCGCCGCCGGAGCGGGCCCGCTGGCTCAACCCGCTCAGCCGTCGGGTGCTCGGCGCCGGCCTGACCGAGCAGGTCTTCGCAGTACGCTCCGGCCTGCTCACCCGCCAGGTGACGGTCGTGCCGTACGCCCGGTTGCAGAGCGTCCGGGTGGTGCAGGGGCCGTTGCAGCGCCGGCTGCGCCTGGCCACGGTGCACGCCGACACGGCGGGCGGGGCCGGGGCCGCGGCGGTGGACCGGGATCTCGCCGAGGCGTGGGCGCTGGCGGCGGAGTTGTCCGCGCGCGGTCACGCCGCCCGCCGCCAGGAGTGACCACGCGACACCGGCCGACGTCGGCGGGTCGCGGTTGTTCAGGCCCTGATCGAGCGTGATGGTGGCCGGCTACGCGCCCGGGTCGGGGCGAGCACCTACGCTGTGGCCATGCAGGAGCAGCCGGATCGTGTCCTGACGCCGGGCCTGGCGGCCCGGGTCGAGTTGACCGTCACCGACGACGACACCGCCCAGGCCGTCGGCTCCGGTGACGTACCTGTGCTCGGCACCCCACGGGTGCTCGCGCTGGCTGAGGCGGCGACGGTGGCGGCGACCGCCCGTCACCTGCCCGCCGGGACGACCACCGTCGGCACCCGCGTCGAACTGGAGCACCTGGCCGCGACACCGGTCGGTCGTACGGTGACGGCGCAGGCCCGACTGACGGCTGTCGACAAGCGGCGGCTGACCTTCGAGGTGACAGTCGTGGAGGGCGAGCAGACGGTCGCGCAGGGACGGGTGGAGCGGGTGGTGCTCGACCGGCAGCGCTTCATCGAGCGGGCGGGCCGGTCGTCATGAGCGGCAGTTTCGTCGAGGTCGCCGACCGGGTGCTGGTGCTGCGGGAGCCGTTGCTCGCGGTCAACGTCACGCTGGTGCTGGGCGACGGGGAGGCGCTGCTGGTCGACACCCTGTCCACCGTCGGGCAGGCGGTCGAGCTCCGCGCCGCCGTACGCGCGGTCACCGGTGATCCGTTGACCCTGGTCAACACCCATCACCACTTCGACCACTGCTTCGGCAACGCCACCCTCGCCGGCGACCCGCCGCGCCCGATCTGGGCGCATGAACTGGCCGCGACGGCGTTGCGCGACGACCCGGAACGGCTCCGCCGCGAGGCGTACGCGGAACTGCGCGACGAGCACCCCGAGCTGGCCGACGAACTGGCCGAGGTCACCGTGCTGGCACCCACCCACACCGTCCACACCGAGGCCACCCTCGACATCGGGGGCCGGCAGGTGGTGCTGCGCCATCCCGGTCGGGGGCACACCGACGCCGACCTGGTGGTGCACGTACCCGACGCCGACGTGCTGGTCGCCGGTGATCTGGTCGAGCAGTCCGGGCCGCCCGCATTCGAGGATTCCTACCCGTTGCAGTGGCCCGAGGCGGTGGCCGAACTGCTGCGCTGGACGACCGACTCGACGGTGGTGGTGCCGGGGCACGGTGCGCCGGTGGACACCGAGTTCGTCCGGGCACAGCACGCCCAGTTGGTCGAGCTGGCCTGGCTGATCCGGGCCGGGCACACCGGTTCGACGCCACCGGAACGGGTCGCCGCCGACGCACCGTTCCCGGCCCGCCCCGCGCTGCTGGCCGCCCACCGCGGCTACGCCGAATTGGACGGCACCGCCTGACCTGACGCCGGGCCCGCTCGGCCCGGTGCGGGGCGTGCCTGGCCCGGTCAGGTGGGGAAACGGTCGGCGACCTCGGCTCGGGTGGGCATGGCGACGGCGCCGCCGGCACGCTCGCAGACCAGCCCGGCGACGCGCAGCGCGAAGGCGACCCGCTCGGTCCACCCCGTCGGGTCGCTCGGCTCACCGGCGACCAGCAGGTCGGCGACGAGGGCGGCCAGCACCGAGTCACCCGCTCCGGTGGCGTCGACCGCGGTCACGCTCGGCGCCGGCACCCGTACCGGATCGGCACCGGCGGCGGCGAGCACCGCGCCGGCGGCACCGAGGGTGACCACGACGGTGCCCGCCCCCAGCTCCCGCAGGTAGGCGGCCACACCCTCGACCGGCTCGCCCGGATAGAGCGCCTCCGCGTCGGCGCTGCTCAGCTTGACCAGGTGTGCCCCGGCGGCGAACTCGGCGACCACCTCGCGCAGGGCGGCCAGGGCCGCCGGGTCGGACAGCAGCCGTGGCCGGACGTTGGGGTCGAACACCCGCAGGCCGGTCGCCAGCGACCAGGCCCGCCGCGCGGCGGCCAGCGGCCCCGGCGACAGCAGCACGATCGAGCCGCAGGAGAGCACGTCCGCGCCCTCGATCAGCGCGACGTCGAGGTCGTCCGGCTTCAACAGGGCGTACGACGGCGGATCGCCGTAGAAGCGGAAGTCCGGCTCGGCGCCGGTGAAGGTGGCCACGGCCAACGTGGTCGGTACGGCGGCGGTGACCGTGCCGGCCAGGCCGACCCCCGTGGTGGTGAGGAAGGTGCGGATCCGCTCGGCGAGGGCGTCGTCGCCGAGCGAGCCGACGAACTGCGCCGCACCACCGAGCCGGGCGATGCCCACCGCGACGTTCAGCGGGGCACCGCCGATGGCCTGCCGGTAGACCGGTACGCCGTCGCATTCCGTGTCGAGCAGGTCGACGAGGGCCTCGCCGAGCACCACCGCGTATCCCATCGAGCCGGTCCCTCCCGTCGGCAGTCGTGATGCTCAGGCTGGCACAGTGCGGGCGGCTCGGGCGCGCAAGCCGCGGTATTGGATGTGGGTGGAAATCGGACATCGAGAAATGACTATTGCGCCGTTGCGCCCGGCATGCTGGGATAGGTAGTGCCGGGTGACGCGGGGCTGCGCGCCACCGGCGCCGGGTTCATCGCACGCGAGGGCATTTACGCGTCGACCGAATGCTGACGGCACCCGCCTGTTGGGCCATCCGCCCTGGGCGCAGGTCGCCGCATCGATCGCATCCGCCACAGCAGCGGGTCAGACGTACCTCGTCACCCCGCGCGTTCCGGCGGGGCCACCAAACCGGTGTCCCCGCGAGTCAGGAGAACCTGTGCACCGTCCTCGTTTGGCCGCGATGTTCTTCGCGGCCGTCACCCTCGCTGCGAGCGCGGTCGTCGCCGTGACCGCCAGCCCCGACCCGGCCGCCGCGCACGGCGCGGCGATGACGCCGGGCGCCCGCACCTACCTCTGTTGGCGTGACGGCCTCTCCCCCACCGGCGAGATCCGTCCGCAGAACCCGGCCTGCTCGGCCGCGGTCGCGCAGAGCGGTGCGAACTCCCTGTACAACTGGTTCAGCGTGCTGCGCTCGGACGCCGGCGGTCGCACCACCGGCTTCATCCCCGACGGTCAGCTGTGCAGCGGCGGCGCCACCGGCTTCCGCGGCTTCGACCTGGCCCGCGACGACTGGCCGCTGACCCACCTGACCGCCGGCCGCACCATGGAGTTCCGGTACAGCAACTGGGCGCACCACCCGGGCACGTTCTACTTCTACGTGACCAAGAACAGCTGGAGCCCGAACCGCGCGCTGGCCTGGAGCGACCTGGAGGAGCAGCCGTTCCTGACGGTGACCAACCCGCCGCAGCGCGGCGCGGTCGGCACCAACGACGGCCACTACTACTTCACCGGCACGCTGCCGGCGAACAAGAGCGGTCGGCACATCATCTACTCCCGCTGGGTCCGCTCGGACAGCCAGGAGAACTTCTTCGGTTGCTCCGACGTGACCTTCGACGGCGGCAACGGTGAGGTGACCGGCATCGGCAACGGTGGCACGAACCCGCCGCCCACCACCCCGCCGCCGACCACCCCGCCGCCCACCACTCCTCCGCCGACCACTCCGCCGCCCACCACGCCGCCGCCGGCGGGTAACGGTGGCTGCTCGGCCACCTTCAAGGTGACCAACAGCTGGTCCGGTGGATTCCAGGGCGAGGTGGAGATCAAGAACACCGGCACCTCGCCGTTGAACGGCTGGGCTGCGAGCTGGACGTTGTCCAGCGGCCAGCAGATCAGCCAGGTCTGGAACGCGACGCACACCACGTCCGGATCGACCGTGACGGCCCGCAACGTGTCGTACAACGGCTCCCTCGGGGCCAACGGCACCACGAGCTTCGGCTTCCTTGCCAGTGGAAGCAGCTCGACTCCGACGGTCACCTGCTCCGCCAGCTGACCATCAAGCACCACGAAGGGGGCCCCGATCGGGGCCCCCTTCCGCTTGCACGTATCAGCGCCGGTTGAGCCTCAGCGCACCATCGAGCCGACGACGGGCTTGGTGAGCAGGGCGGACTGGTTGCGCTGGATGCCCGGGTCCAGGGTCTTCGCCACGAAGATCGCGTGCCAGATGCAGAAGATCAGCACGGTCCACACCTTGCGGGAGTGGTCGGCCTCCTCCCGCTTGTGCTCCTCCAGCAGCCGCAGCGCGTACGACAGGTCGAGCAGGTCACCGGCGCCCGAGGTGCTCAGCACGTGCCGGGCCCACTCGTACATCTCGCCGCGCAACCAGACCCGGGTCGGGGTCGGGAAGCCGAGCTTCTTGCGGTTGACGATGGCCGGTGGCACCACGCCCTGCAACGCCTGACGCATGGCGTACTTGGTGGCGTCGGAGCGCGGCGGCAGCTTCAGATCCACCGGGATCTTGGCCGCGACCTCGAAGACCGCGCGGTCGAGGAACGGCACCCGCACCTCAAGCGAGTGCGCCATCGAGATCCGGTCGGCCTTGACCAGGATGTCGCCGCGCAGCCAGGTGTAGAGGTCGACGTACTGCATCTTGGTGACGTCGTCGAGTTCGGTGCACTCGGCGTAGATCGGCGCGGTGACGTCGGTGTAGCGCACCGAGGGGTCGTAGCGACGCAGCAGGTGCTGCTTCTCCTCCTCGGTGAACATCCGCGCGTTGCCGTAGTAGCGCTGCTCGATCGGGGTGGTGCCGCGTTCCAGGAAGCTCTTGCCCTTGACGCCCTGCGGGATCGCCTTGGACACCGCCCGCAGGCCCTTCTGCACCCCGCCGGGCAGGCCGTTGACGCCGCTCAGCGAGAGCGGTTCGCGGTAGATCGTGTACCCGCCGAAGAACTCGTCGGCGCCCTCGCCGGAGAGCACCACCGTGACGTGCTCGGCGGCCTTCTTGGCGACGAAGTAGAGCGGCACCAGCGCGGGGTCGGCCACCGGGTCGTCCAGGTGCCAGACGATCTTCGGCAGCGCCTCGATCATGTCCTCCGGCCCGATCTTGGTCGGGATGGTGGTCACGTCGAGGTGCCGGGCCGATTCCTGGGCGACGTCGATCTCGGAGTAACCCGGCACGTCGTAACCGACGGTGAAGGTGAGGATGTTCGGGTTGAACTCCCGCGCCAGGGCCACCACCGCGGTGGAGTCGATCCCGCTGGACAGGAACGAGCCGACCGGCACGTCGGAGCGCATGTGCATGCGTACGCTCTCGCGCAGCGTCTCCCGGATCTCGTGGTAGAGCTTCTGCTCGTCGGCGACCGGGGCGGGTCGGAACACCGGGCGGTACCAGCGGCGTACGTCGATCCGCCCGCCCGGGGTCCAGGTGAGATACTCCCCCGACCCGATCCGGCTGATCTGCTTGTGCAGGGTGCCCGGCTCGGGGACGTACTGCAGGGTCAGGTAGTGGCTGAGGTTCGCCGTGTCGACCCCGGCGTCGCCGATGTGCGCGGAGTGCGCGAAGGGCAGCAGGGCCTTCTTCTCCGAGGCGAGGTAGAGCCCGTCGGCGGTCTCCAGGTAGTGCAGCGGCTTGATGCCGTAGTAGTCGCGGGCGCCGAACGCGCGGCGGGCCTGCCGGTCCCAGATGACGAAGGCGAACATGCCCCGTAGCCGGGTGAGCACCTGCTCGCCCCAGTAGTGGTAGCCGGCGACGATCACCTCGCCGTCACCGTTTGTGGCGAACCGGGCCCCGTGCTCGCGGATCAGCTCCTCGCGCAGCTCGATGTAGTTGTAGATCTCGCCGTTGAAGGTCAGCAGGTAACGCCCGTCGGCGTAGGGCAGCGGCTCGTGGCTGAGCGCGACGTCGATGATCGCCAACCGCTTGTGCGCGAACACCCCGTCCGCGTACCGACCGGTGGCGTCCCCGACCACCTCGACACCGGTCTCGTCCGGGCCGCGGTGGTGCAGGCATTCCAACGCTCCGGCGATGCTGTCGCGGTGAGCGGCGGCGTCGCCGCGTGCACTGAAAAAAGCCAGGAGTCCGCACATGTTTGCCATCTTTCCACGCGTACGAATCGGGCGTTGCGGCACGGGCGGGCTCGGCGGGCCGACCTCGCCGCGCGCCGTCCGGTGCGGTCTCCGGTGCGGTCTCGCGGGCCGCCCGGGGTGATCACCCCGGCCGGAACGAGCCGGATTCGCGGTACGGTCGGGGCCAGCAACTACATGAAGGGAGCGGGCATGACCGAGGAACGCACCGACGGCAAGCCGGCCGACGGCACCGAGTCACACGACCCGGACTTTCCCCCGGCGTTCCTGGCGTTCATGCGGCAGGGCTGGCGGGACACCACGCTGCCGGTCGGACCCCGACCGGAGGTGCCGAACTACGCCAAGCGCCGGGCCGCCCTGTCGGCCGCCTTCCCGGGCGAGACGCTGGTGATCCCCACCGGCGGGGAGAAGATCCGGGCCAACGACACCGAGTACCGGTTCCGTCCGGGCAGCGACTTCGCGTACCTGACCGGTGACCAGGACCCGGACAGCGTGCTGGTGATGCGGCCCAACGGTTCGGGGCACGACGCCATCCTGTACATGCGGCCGCGCAGCTCGCGGGAGAACGACGAGTTCTTCCGCAGCCGGCACGGCGAGCTGTGGGTGGGGCGGCGGCACACCCTTACCGAGAAGTCGACCGAGCTGGGCCTGCCCACCGTCGACCTGACCGAGCTGGACGGGGCGCTGGCCGACCTGGCCCCGGCGCGTACCCGGGTGTTGCGTGGGTTCGATCCGCGGGTGGACGCCGCGGTGCGCGCGTACGACGGTGCACGCGAGGAGGGCCAGCCGGCCCGGGACCGGGAGCTGGCCATCGCCATCTCCGAGCAGAAGCTCGTCAAGGACGAGTGGGAGATCGGCCAGCTGCAGGAGGCGATCGACGCCACCGTACGCGGCTTCGAGGACGTGGCCCGGGTGCTGCCGGCCGACCGCGGGGTCTCGGAGCGGCTGCTGGAGGGGATCTTCGCGCTGCGGGCCCGGCACGACGGCAACGACGTCGGCTACGGCTCGATCGTCGGTGCCGGCGAGCACGCCACGATCCTGCACTGGGTGCACAACCACGGCGTCACCCGACCGGGTGAGCTGCTGCTGATGGACATGGGTGTGGAGGGCCGCAACCTCTACACCGCCGACGTGACCCGGGTGCTGCCGGTCAACGGCCGGTTCACCGCTCTGCAGCGGCAGGTCTACGACATCGTGTACGCCTCGCAGCAGGCCGGCATCGACGCCATCAAGCCGGGCGTGGCCTTCAAGGAGGTCCACCTGACCTGCATGCGGGTGCTCGCCGAGGGGCTGGCCGACCTGGGGTTGCTGCCGGTGAGCGTGGACGAGGCGATGGACGAGACCTCCACCGTCTACCGCCGCTGGACGCTGCACGGGTTCGGGCACATGCTCGGCATCGACGTGCACGACTGCTCCAACGCCCGCAAGGAGGCCTACCGCGACGGCAGCCTCGGTGAGGGGTACGTGCTCACCGTCGAGCCGGGGTTGTACTTCCAGCCGGAGGACGACCTGGTCCCCGAGGAACTGCGCGGCATCGGCATCCGGATCGAGGACGACATCCTGGTCACCAGCTCCGGGGCGGTGAACCTGTCGGCCGGCCTGCCCCGCCGGTCCGACGAGGTGGAGACCTGGTTGGCCGCGCAGCGTGAGGCGGGGCCGCGACTGCCTGGCTGACCGCACCACGACCGCGACGGGCCCCGCCCGGCGGTGTGCGACGTTTCGTACGTCCAGCACACCCCGAGCGGGGCCCGTCCGTGTTCACCCTGGTCACCCGCTTCCTACCCAGGCTGGCATCTTGACCGGCAGATGCCCTGAATACATAAAATGTGGGGCTTCTTCGGATACGCCCTTGTCGCGAGGATCCTTCCCATACGGTGGTCGTCGGAGGCTGCAACCGATTTGTAGCTGCCCGCGCCTCCTTCGGGTGGTGCGAGCCCGTTTGGTAGCAGGAAAGGGCGGAAAGCTCTGATGTCCAACGACCTAACGACTCCCTCCGGCGAGGCCCCCATGGCCTCACCGAGACGAGGACGACGGAAGCTTTGGGTGGCCGCCGGGGTAGCCGGCTTGACCGGTGTCGTCGGCCTGGCCGCCGTGGGCGGCGTGGCCGCCCGTAACCAGAAGTCCGGCGAGCGGCAAGAGGCGTCGAACATGCCGGCGTCGGCGCCAAAGCAGCACGTCAGCGACGCGGACAAGGCCGAGGAGACCGGTGGCGAGGAGTCCGGCAAGGACGACCTGGGCAACCGGGCCGGCAAGGACGACCGGGACGGCAAGGGTAAGCGCTTCGAAGGCCGAGAACGGGTGAAGGAGGTGCCGTGCGACACCGACAAGCTGATCGACGCGATCACCCTGGCCAACCGGACCGACGGCGCGACCCTGAAGCTGGCCGAGCACTGCACCTACACGCTGACCCGGCACGACGAGTGGGGTAACGGCCTGCCACGGATCAACCAGCCGATCACCCTCAAGGGCGACAAAACCCGGATCGAGCGGGACCCGACGGCCAAGCCGTTCCGCATCCTCAACGTCGGCCCCGGCGGGGAACTCACCCTCAAGGGCCTGACCATCAAGGGCGGCCAGCTCAAGGACGACAAGAAGAAGGACGACTCGAAGCCCCGCGTACGGTGGGGGTCGAAGGGGGAAGCGACGGCCCCCACGGCCACGCCGGAGGCGGCTGACGCCGCGCCCGGGACACCGGCGGTCGCGCCTCAGGCGGCAGCCGCACCGGCAGCCGCGCCTCAGGCGGCAGCCGCGCCCGGAGCCGGGCCCGGTTCGGAGGCGACGCCGGCTCCCTGGCCCACCGGCGGGCACGGTCACACGCCCACCGAGGGCGCGGGCCTCCTGGTCCACCAGGGTGGTCGCGCCGTCGTCGAGCACAGCACCTTCGTACAGAACCACGCGGCCGGCGACGGCGGTGCCATCGCCAACTTCGGCGCCACGCGCATCGACCGGAGCCTGATCGAGCGCAACAGCGCTGGCGGCTTCGGCGGCGGCATCTTCAACGCCGGAACTCTCCAGGTCGAGGAGTCCGAGGTGGTTCGCAACAGCGCCGAGGAAGGCGGCGGCGGCATCGCCAACGGCTCGTCCGACAAGTACGGGATCGAGGGCGGCACCGTCTACATCTTCAAGAGCAAGATCAGCCACAACCGGACCGCGGGTGACGGTGGCGGCCTGGCCGACAACGGCGGGACCACCTCGGCCAGCCACAGCGAGTTCACCGACAACACCGCGGGCTCCGATGTCGGCGGTGTGCTCGCCAACGTCGACAGCCAGCTGACCCTCAAGCACGTGCTCGTCGCGAAGAACTCCACCCAGGGTCGCGCGGGCGGCATCGGCATCGGTGAGGGCACCAAGGCCGTCATCGAGCACAGCCTCGTCAAGGAGAACGTCTCCGACGGCGACGGTGGCGGAATCTTCAACTTCGGTTTCACCGTGCTGCGGGACACCGAGGTACTCGCCAACCAGGCGGTCGGCAGGTACGCACAGGCCGGCGGGATCTTCAACGACGGCGGCAAGGTCAGCCTGATCCGGTCGAAGGTGGCCTTCAACTTCTCCACCAAGAAGCCGGGCGGCATCTTCACCAACAACGACCGCGTCGAGATCGACAGCAAGTCCACGGTCATCGACAACCGCCCGACCAACTGCCTCGGCAGCCCGGTCATTCCGGACCGCTGCTTCGGCTGAGACACACCGAGAGCCAGACCACATAGCCGGAGGGCTCCTCCGGGCCGCCACCCGGCGCCCCGAAGGAGCCCTCCCCCAACCCCGCTCCCCAACCCCACAGTCGCGTTGATCAAGAAGTTTGCGTCACGAACTGCGAGGAGCACGACCAAAAGCTCTTGATCAGCCGCCGGCGCCGGGGGTGGGTTGAGGTGGGTGGGTTGCGGTGGCGGGACGGGTAATGACCCTAATGCGGGTTCGTTTCGCATTTGCCCGCGAGGTGAGGAAGATTCTCATACCGTGGGTTCTGGGAGCTACAACCGATTTGTAGCAGGGGACGCCCGCCTGAGGCGGAGCGACCCTGTCTGGTACGAGGAGAGGGCAGAGAGCTCCGATGTCCAACTACCTAGCGAACAACGATGATCGGTCGACGCCGAAGCGTCGCCGCAAGCTCTGGGTGGCCAGCGGCGTTGCCGGACTGACCGGCGTGGTCAGCATCGCCGCGGTCGGCGTCGCTGGCGCCGGGGCGGTCGGCGGCAGTAACGGTGTGAAGTGGTCGACCACCCAGCAGGTCAGCCGTGACGACGCCCAGGGCGAAGCGGAACACCACGGCAAGAAGGCGGAACACGACGGCAAGAAGCGGGACCGCGATCGGCACGACGAGCGGGCGCGGGAGGTGCCCTGCGACAGCGACAAGCTGATCGAGGCGATCACCCTCGCCAACAACAGGAACGGTGCCACGCTGAAGCTGGCCGAGCACTGCACCTACAAGCTCACCCGGCACGACAAGTGGGGCAACGGCCTACCGAAGATCACCCAGCCGATCACCCTCAAGGGCGACAAGACCAAGATCGAGCGGGACTCGACGGCCAAGCCGTTCCGCATCCTCAACGTCGGCCCCGGCGGGGAACTCACCCTCAAGGGCCTGACCATCAAGGGCGGCCAGACTGCGCCGGCCAAGAAGGTGTCGGCGCCGGAGCCGCGGGAGACGTGGTCACAGTTCTCGGGCTCGGGCGAGGCGACGGACGCCGTACAGGGCGGCAAGCCGCTGGTCACCGCGTTGCAGGCGGCGCCGAAGGCGCCGGCCGCGCCACCGGCCGAGATCGACGCGGCGGCGGCGCCAGCCACCGCCCAGGTCGACGGGGAGCAGGAGTGGCAGTCCGAGGGGCAGGTCGAAACCGAGGGCGACTGGGAGCCGGGCCGCTTTGACGGCGCGGGCCTGCTGGTGCAGCCGGGCGGCCGGGCCGATGTCCACGACACCGAGTTCGTCGACAACCGGTCCGGTGCCAGCGGTGGCGCCGTGGCCAACTACGGCCAGACCCTGCTCGACGAGAGCCGGGTCGTCGACAACACCGCCTTCCTCTTCGGCGGCGGAATCCTCAACGTCGGCGTCCTCAAGATCGAGAAGTCGTTGGTGAAGCACAACCAGGCGATCATCGGCGGCGCGGGCGTCTCCAACGGTCTGGTCAAGTTCAAGCCGTACAAGGGCAAGCTGCACCACGCCGGCATCGACAACGGCACGCTGTACGTCGAGAAGTCCGAGATCGAGGGGAACGAGACCACCGGCTTCGGCGGCGGCATCCTCGACATCGGCGGTCAGACCTCCGTCAAGCACTCGAAGGTTTCCGACAACACCGCGCTGATCGCCGGTGGCGGCATCCTCGCGGCCAAGAAGAGCCAGCTCACCCTGGCGCACAGCGCGGTCGTGAAGAACAGCACCGCAGGTGTTGGCGGCGGCCTGGCAGTGGTCGACTGGAGCACCGCCACGGTCGACGACAGCGTCATCAAGGACAACGTCGCCGGGTTCTTCGGCGCCGGCCTGTTCAACGACGACAGCAAGACCACGCTGCGGGACACCGAGGTCACCGGCAACCGGGCCGTCGGCCCGTACGCCACCGGTGCTGGCATCTTCAACAAGGGCGGCTGGGTCTACCTGACCAAGACCAAGGTGGCCCACAACACCGCCACCAACAAGCCGGGTGGTGTCTTCACCACAAACGACGGCGTGGTGCTGGACGACAAGTCCGTCATCACCGACAACCGCCCCACCAACTGCCTCGGCAGCCCGGTGATTCCGGACGGCTGCTTCGGCTGATCCACACGGTTGATCGGCACTGGCACCGGTTCCGACCGCAGACCGGCTCCCTTCCGACCACGGAAGGGAGCCGGTCCACGCCGGTCCCGGGAGACGTACGGCGTGGTGTCGGGGCCTTTGCCACCGCTTACCGGAACCGCCCCCGGGCGGCCCTCGGTGTCTGACCGCTGCGGGCACGAACGGGGGCTGACCGTGCGGTCCAGCCCCCGTTCGCGTGGCACGGCCTACCGCTGCACGAAGACGGCCACACTGCGCGCCGGGACGGTGAACGTGCCTGTCGACGCGGCGAAGCCGGCGGTACGCAGCACCGGGTCGGCCGAGGTACGCAGCACCGGGTGCAACGCCACGTCCGCACCCCGCAACCCGCTGACCCGTTGGGTCGCCACCTTCGGAGTGCTGTTGAAGACCACGGTCACCGACTTCCACTGCCCGCCGAGACCCCGCGCGTCGAGGGTCATGGTGAGCACCCCCGGCGTCTCGCCCGTACCGGACAGCGGGAAGCTGACCCGCCGCTGCACCTCCTGCGCCGTGGACAGCCCGAACACCGGGGAGGAGTTACGGATCCGCAGCAGCTCGGCGTAACGGGCGTCGGTCAACTCGATCGCACCGCAGTCCGGCACCAGCTTCGGGTCGGCCAGCAGCGGCTTCGCGTACGGCCACTTGTCCCGGTTGTCCTCGGCGGGCGGCAGACCGGCACCGAAGCCGTTGCCCTGCGCGCAGTCCCAACGGATCTGGTTGAACCAATCACCCGAATTGTACGAATTTCGATCGAGCGACTTCGACCGCAGCCGCTCGGTGCCGGTGGTGACGAAGCCGGCACCCTGGCCCAGCACCACAGTGCTCAACGCGAGCACCTGCATCCGGGCCCGGTCGGTGGCCGGGGTGGCCTGCGGCAGCTTGTACGCCAACGCGTCGTACAGGATCTCGTTGTCGTGCGCGTCGACGTAGGTGATCGCCTCGCCAGGGGCGTCGGTGTAGCCGGCGGGTGAGCCGTTGTAGTCGACCTGATCGCCGGTGACCGTCCGGCCCGCCGAGTCGGTGAACCGGTAGCCGCGCAGGTTGCCGACCAACCCGACCTTGATCAGGTCGTGCTGGTGCAGCAGCCGGGCCCGCTGCTCGGCGGTGGTGCCGTTGATCGGGTCGCCGTTGGGGTCGCTGAACAGCCCGGACGCGAAGCCCTGCTGGCGCGGGTTGTCGTCGAACGGGCCACCACCGCGCACCGCGTCCCGCAGCCGGTCGTTGAAGGTGCCGACCCCGGTACCGGCCATGTTGGCCTGGGTGGCCTGCACGAATCGAGCGTCGTCGGCGACCTCGCCGAAGTTCCAGCCCTCGCCGTAGAGCAGGATCTTCTTCCCGTCCACCCCGTCGCGGGCGACAGTCAGCTTGTCCAGCGCCTTACGTACGGCCAGGATGTTCGCCTTCGGGTGGTGACCCATCAGGTCGAACCGGAACCCGTCGACCTTGTACGCGGTGGCCCAGGTGACCATCGAGTCGACCACCAGCTTGCCCATCATCGCGTGTTCGGGTGCGGTGTTGGCGCAGCAGGTGGAGGTGGCCACCGTCCCGTCGTCGAGCAGCCGGTGGTAGTAGCCGGGCACGATCTGGTCGAGCACCGAGCGGGGGTCGGTGCCGGCGGCCGAGGTGTGGTTGTAGACGACGTCCAGCACCACCCGCAGACCGGCCCCGTTGATCCCGGCGACCATCTGCCGGAACTCGGTGGTGCGTCGGGCACCGTTCGGGTCGACGGCGTAGCCGCCCTCCGGGACGGTGTAGTGCAGCGGGTCGTACCCCCAGTTGTAGCCGTCGGTGTCGCGCACCGCGGCGATGCACTCCTGCTGGCGCTCCGAGTCCGCTGGCAGGGCGGGCAGGTCGCAGTCGGGCTGCCGCTGGTCGGCGCGCCGCTCCGGGATGGTGGCGAAGTCGAACGCGGGCAGCAGGTGCAGGTGGTTGACGCCCGCGTCGCTGATCGCCCGCAGGTGCTTCATCCCGGCGGTGCTCGGGTCGGTGAAGGCCAGGTAGGTGCCCCGCCGGTCGGCCGGCACGGTGCTGTCGGCGATGGAGAAGTCGCGTACCGACAGCTCGGAGATCTGCACCTTGGCGGCCGGCGGCGCGGCCGGCTTGCGCAGCTTCGCCCAGCCGGCCGGGGCCAGCTTGGGGTCGGCCAGGTCGACGATCTGGCTGTGCGTGGAGTCCGCCGCCAGCGCCACCGAGTACGGATCGGTCACCGAGGCGGTGACCACCTGCTGCGTCGCCGGCTGCCAGGCCTGCACCCGGTACCGGTAGTACCGACCGGTCCAGTCCCGGGCCCCCCGTGCCGACCAGACTCCGGTGCGGTCATCACGGCGCATCTCGACCAGGCGCGGTGTCGCGGTGGGCGAGTCGAACAGCTCCAGCGACACGTTCCGGGCCGTCGGGGCCCAGACCGCCAGCGTCGGTACGCCACCGGTGAAGGTGGCACCCAGTCGGGCGGCCGTCGCCGGGGCGTACACGTCGTCGAGCACGCCCGGGATCTGCACCCCGGTCGCACCGAGCAGGGTGCCGTCGGCGGCCCGTTCGGTGACCAGCAACTGCCCGCGCAACGCGGCCGGCACCTTCGACAGATCCTTCCGGTCCAGGCTGAAGGTCCGGTGGTCCCACAGGTGCGGGAAGGCCGCGCGCTGGGCCTCGGTGAGCCCGTTGCGCTGCGCGGTCAACGGCAGCGAGGTGTACGCCCCGACCAGCTCGCCGTCGACCACCCGCACCCCACCGGCCGGCGCGGTCACCAGGGCGTACGCCTTGCCGTCGCCTGCGCCGGTGCGCCAGGCCACGGTGGACCTGTCGATCCAGTGCGCCTTCTGCTTGCCGATGTCGGTGTCCGTACCGGTGCCGGTGGCCGTGCTCGGCAGCAGCCGGCCCGGCGTGGCGGCCAGCAACCACACCTCGCGTCCGGCGTCGGCGAAGTCGAGCCGTTGGTCCTGCGGCAGATCCTTCTCATCGCCCCGGTGGATGATGTAGCTCAGCCCGGTCGCACCCTCGGACAGCGGCACCCGGAACTCGGCGCCGTACGAGTCGATCCGGGTCGGCGGCATCGGCCGCGCCCAGTCGGTGGGGTTGGCGGCGCCGTCCCACAGGTGCAGGCCCCACCCGTCGTAGTTGCCGTCGGTTCGCCGGTAGTGGATCACCGCGGTGCCGTCCTCGACCGGCGGCGCCGGCTCACCGGCCGCCTCCTCCCGGCTCGGGTACGTCGCCGGGTCGCCCTGCTTGACCCAGACCTCGCCGGTCTGTGTCACGTCCACGGTCCGGTCGTTCTCGACGTCCTTGGTGCCGTCGGCGTCGACCACCAGGAAACCGACCGATTTCGCGCCCGGCTTGAGCTTCACCCAGGCGAACCGCCCGTACGCGTCGGTGCCGGCGAACGGCTGTCCCTTCGGCCAGTCGGTGGCGTACTCGGGGTCGATGTCGCCCCAGGTGTAGAGGCCCCAGTCGGTGTAGTCGCCGTCCGGCCGCTGGTAGTGCACCACCAGCCAGTCACGGGACGAGCCGGTCTGCTCCGGGGTGCCGACGGTGGTGGTCGCGCGGGTGGTGGCGGTGCGGCCCCGGCCGTCGCGGACCGCCGCGAGGTATTCGACCTTCGTGCCGGCGGCCAGCCCGGTCAGGTCGTGGTGCACGGTGTACGGCGCCCGGTGGGCGGTGCCGAGCAGCGTCCACCGGCCACCGGCGACCCGGGCGGCCATCGTGACGGTGGCCAGCGGGTCCCCGGTGACCGCTGCGGTGATCTCGGCCCGGGTGGCCGGCGCGTCGGGGGCGGTGACGGTGAGGCCCGGCTTGGCGGTGGGCAGCGGGACGGGCTTGCCGGCCCGGTGCACCACCGCGGACAGCGGCGGCACGGTCACGGTCAGCTTGCCGTCGCCGGCGGCGGTGGAACGGCCGGTGGTGCCGTAGATGCCGGCGAAGGTGGCGCCGGCCGACCAGGTGTCCACGGTGACAGTCTGCGCGGTCGCCGCGTTGTTGACCGCCACCACGTACTCGGTGCGGTTGTCGGGGTCGAAGCGGGAGAAGGCGAAGACGCCCGGCCCGTCGGCCGCGTGCCGGGTCACCTGCACCCCGTCGCGCAGCGCCGGGTGTGCCTGGCGCAGCGTGCCCAGCCCGGCGATGGTGCGGTACAGCGGGTGGCTGCGGTCGAACTGGTCCTCGGCGTGGGTGCGGTCGGTGCCGAGCAGGTCGTCGTCGAGGTAGTCGGCGGTCCGCGAGGCGAACATCGGCTGCCGGGCGTCCTTGTCGCCGCCCGCGCCGGTGAAGCCCTGCTCGTCACCGGAGTAGACCACCGGCTGTCCCCGGGTGAGGAACATCAGCTCGTGGGCCAACTGGTCGCGGCGCAGGTGGGTGGCCGGGTCGGTGGGGCCGGTGGCGATGAAGGAGCCGATCCGACCCATGTCGTGGTTGCCCAGGAAGGTGGGCAGTCGACCGGCGTGAGTGTCCCGGGCGGCGTAGAGGTCGTCGCGGGCGTACACGTCGGCCAGGGCCTTGGCGGAGCCGTCGTTGGCGGTGTAGCCGCGGGCCGCCTCCTGGAAGGCGAAGTCCAGGGTGGCCGGCAGGGCGCCCTCACGTACGTAGCTGGAGGTGATCTCCTGGTCGGCGCTGTAGACCTCGCCGAACATGAAGAAGTCCTTCTTGCCGGCGCGGGCGGCGGCCTGCTCGATGCCCTGGCTGAACTGCGGCCAGAAGTCCATGTTGACGTGCTTGACGGTGTCCAGGCGGAACCCGTCCACACCGGTGTCGCGTACCCAGTCGGCGTAGATCTTGGTCATGCCTCGGACCACCTCGGGACGCTCGGTCCACAGGTCGTCCAGGCCGAAGAAGTCGCCGTACTCGCTGTTCTCCCCGACGAACGTCGAGTCACCACGGTTGTGGTACATGGTCGGGTCGTTCAGCCAGCCCGGCACCTTGACCTTCGCGTCGGCCGGGCTCGCGAAGCTCGGGGTGTACGGAAACGACCGCGTGTTCACCTGCGGGAAGGTACGGCTGCCGTCGGCGTGGTTGCGGTCCTCGAAGGGCCGGCCCTGCGCGTCGCGGTACGGCGCGGTCGTCTTGTCGATGTAGCTGTACCTGTCCTCGGCGTAGGTGATCACGTCGGCGGTGTGGTTGACGATCACGTCGAGGTAGACCTTGATGCCGCGCTTGTGCGCCGAGGCGACCAGCTTCTTCAGGTCGGCAGCGGTGCCGAAGTGCGGGTCGACCTGGGTGAAATCGGTGATCCAGTAGCCGTGGTAGCCGGCCGAGACGTCGTCGCCCTTGCCCTGCACGGGCCGGTTCTTGAACACCGGTGCGAGCCAGATCGCGGTGGTGCCGAGCCCCTGGACGTAGTCCAGCCGGTCGATCAGCCCCTTGAGGTCGCCGCCCTGGTAGAACCCCTTGTCGGTGGGGTCGTACCCGGTGCGCAGCCGGTCGCCGGTCAGGCCGCCCCGGTCGTTGCGCGGGTCGCCGTTGGCGAACCGGTCGGGCAGTACGAAGTAGAACTGCTCGGCACGCGACCGGCTGCTGCCGGCGTCGAGCAGGGCTTTGGCACTGGGCTCGGACTGCCAGGTCGCCGCCCCGGTGGGGCTCGGCGAGCCGGTGCTGTTCGCGGCCACGGCGGGGCTCTGGTGCACCACCACCGGCGCGCCGAGCAGGGTGAGGATGAGCAGGAAGACGGGGGCGAGCAGGGCTCTGCGCGGTTTCGGCGGGGGTTTCATCGACGGCCTTCCTCTGGTCGCTGAATGGCCCGCACGCTAGCCCTTGCCGAAACATTCTGCAATACCTTGCAAACCAGCCGGCAACATTGCCGACAGTTTGCGCAAGCTTGAAAGCCGGTGCGGAGCCGATGCGTCCTCAGAGGCCGGTGCAGGCCCGTCCGGAGACGGTGCAACTCGCCGGGCGGGGCGAGGCGAACTCGATGTGGAAGCGCAGGGCGACGGCCGATCCCGCCGGCAGATCCGGACCACTGCGATAGGTCAGCGTGCCGCCGGTACCCCGGAACGTCCCCTGTGGCACTCCCTCCAACCAGGCCGTGACCACCCGTCCGCCCGGGTACTCGATCCGGGCCACCCACTCACGGTCGCGCCGAGAGGTGTTGCGGATCCACACCTCGGCGATGAAGCCGCCGGAGAAGGAGTCGGTCACCCGGTAGCGCGCCTCGAACGGGGACGGTGAGGCAGGTGCGGCGGGTGCGCGGGTCGGCGTGCTGCCGGTCGGCGCGCTACTGGTCGGCATCGCCGGACGGGGCGGCTGCGACGACCGTACGGCCGAGGCCGACGGCCTGGGTGAGTCCACCGTCGTACCGGCTGGTCGGGGTGGGTTGGTGCGGCGCGGGGTGAGCCCGGGCACCACCTGCGACGGCAGCGCCGACGGACCCCGTCCGGCCGATGTCGCACGCTCCGGCACCGGCACGGCGCCCAGCGGCGGGGCGGGGTCGAAGTCCGGACCGGGCCCCCGGTACGCCCCCACCGCGATGACGAGCAGGACCACCATCGCGCCCAGCCCGATCGACACCAGGATCCAGGGTGAGGACGCCACGGCGGTAGCTCCACGGGGCGGCATCGGACGCGGAGCGCGACGCATACCGGACATGTCTCTCCTCAGCGGGCAGCCCGGCAAGGGTAACGATCATTGGTGATCTCGGAAAGTACCCGACCGCGTCTTCAGCGACCCGGCAGGACGGTCAGGACAGCGCGCAAGCCGAGCCGTTGACCGTGCATTGTGCCGGGTATTCACCACCCCCGGTACGGCTGACCCGTAGCCGTACCGTCTGCTGTGCCTCGGCGGCAAGCTGACCGGTACCACTGAGCACGTACCAGCCCGCGCCCTTGATGCCCACCGACACACCCGGGCCGCTGGACGCTCGGACGCCGGTGACCTCGCTGGTGAAGCGCAGATCCACCACCCAACCCACCGCCCCGGCGGTGTCATTGCTGATCACCAGCTCCGCCTGGAAGGAGCCCGGGTCGCTGGTCATCACCTGGTACGTGGCTTCCACCCCGCCGAGGTCGAGGAACGTCGACGGTTTCGCAGTCGGTGCGGCCGACGCGGACGGCTCGTCGGCCGCCCGTGCCGACGAGGCGTTCGGCGACGGCGGAACGGACGGGCCCGACGTGGCGCTGCGGGTGGGTGCCGAGCGGGTCGGTACGGTCGTCGGCGTAGCGGTCGGACCGGAGCCACGGGTCGGCGTCGTGGTGGATGTGGACTCCTGTTGCGGCAGGACCAGCGGCGGGCCGGGAGACCAGGCCGTCGGCTGCTCCGGCTCGCGGAACGACAGCATCGCCACCACCAGCAGCAGGGCCAGCACCGCGACACCGACCAGGGTCGCCACCCACGGGGCCGAGGCGATCACGTTGGGCACGATCCGCCGGCTGGTCGGTTCGCCGCTCTCGTCGCCCACCGGACGCACTGCCATCCAGGCCCCCTCACGGTCACCGATGCGTCAGCCTAGCCACGTGGAAACCGGGGACAAAACCACCGGTGCGGGCGGGATCAGACGCTCGGCGTACCGGCGTGGTCGTGCCGTGGACGGCGGCCTCAGCCGGTCCGCACGACGGTGCAGATCACCGGCCCGTCATCGGTCGTCCGCAGCAGGTAGCGGTACCGTTCGCCCGGCACCTGCCGCCCCTGGCTGTCCAGGAACTCCCAGCGGACCGCCACCAGGGTGAGCAGGGCCGAGATGGGCTGAATCTGTTCGATGTCGGCATGCGCGGCGACCAGCTCCCGCTCGCTGTAGTCCGGCGCGGCCCCCACGAAGGACAGTGCCACCGCCGCGGTCGAGGTGAACGAGAAGCTGTAGGTGTCGGCGACCACCAGCCCCGGCAGCGTGTAACAGCCGGCGATCGCCGGCAGGTCGCCAGAGGTCAGGGCCACACCGTACCGGTCGAAGAAGTCGGTCAGGGCATCGAGATCGGTGGAGGCAGTCACACCGCAGGAAGTTGCCGGTCAGCCGGCCGAGCAAACCTCAGCGGGCCGGCATCCGTACCTCGATCTCGCTGCCGAGCCGGGCGCCGCCCTGAAGACCGAGGTCGTCGCCGCTCCAGAAACGACCCGGGTCGTACCAGTTCGGTCGGCGGCCGGCGGGCAGCAACCCCATCGCCTCGTAGGTGACCGCGACGACCTCCGCGCAGTACGCGGTCTCCAGGGTCGACTCACCGGAGTTGGCGGGACGCTGCCGGGCAGCCCGCATGGGCAGGCGCGGCATGGGCAGCTGCGGCGTGGGCACCCGCCCGCGCAGCCACCGCCACGCCAACTGGGCGGTGGACGGAAAGGGGGTGCCGTCCAGCCGGGCGATGGTCCGCAACACCGCCCGTTCCATCTCCGGGTCGGCCGGTGGCTCCAGCTGGCGCAGCCAGGCCCGCTGCCCGTACCGGTTGGCCCAGACACAGACCGCGTCGCGCAGGTCGTGCAGTTGCACGCCGCGTTGGTGGGTGCCGGTCCACATGTCCGGCAGCGACCGGCCGAGCTCCGCGTGCCACATCAGCGGCGGCATGTCGTCCAGCACGACCGCCATGCCGACGTGGTTGACCGGGCTGTTGGTGGTCCACTGGATGGCCCGGTCGGGCACGCTGCGTCCCCGGAACACCCACACGTCGCCGGTACGGGTCAGTTCGACCGCCTCGTCCAGGCTGATACTCATGAGGGTCTACCCTAGGCGGATGCGGCGACGAGTGCGGTGGTGGAAGGTTCTCGGTCTCGCTGGTCTGGCCGGTGTGGCGGCGTCCGGTGTGGTCATCGCGCGAGCCGAGCGACGGCGACGCGCGTACTCCCCGGAGGAGATCCGGGATCGCCTGCGCAACCGGCACGCGGAGGCCAACTCCTTCTCCCCGGCCGGCGAGCAGGACTGACGACCGCCCGACCGGAGGCTCAGTCCGCCTCGGCGTGGTTGCGTTCCCAGCGACCACCCTCCGGAGGGTTCTCCAGCCGCAGCGCTCCCTCGGCGTTGCCCGCCAGGTCGTTGTCCTCGACCCGGCAGGACACGCAACTGCCCTGCGGTGTGATCCACATGCCGTAGCCCTGCGTCGGGTTCTCCCGGTTGTCCCAGATCCGGTTTCCGCGCACCGTCGCCGAGCGCAATTCGCTGTTGATGGTGATGCCGGCGCGGATCGGCACCGGGCTGGGCAGTTCGTAGGCGGCGCCGGGTGGCGGCACGTCCTCGTTCCACGCGTTCTCGGCATCGGGACGCAGGTCGGCCAGGGACAGGTCGGTATCGGTGTTGGCGACCACCACGGCGTAACGGGTGCCGACCCGCAGCACCTTGCCCCGGTGGCCGTCGATCGGCCAGTGCGCGGAGCGGTCCGTCATGGCACGGCGTGCGTAGTGCACCGACTCTCCGGCGCCCGTGGCGGCCGGGGCACACTGCCGCCCGTTGTTACGGATCCGGTTGTCCACCACCACCGTGTCGATCGTCGGCCGGTCGATCCGAATTCCGTCCAGGCCGTTGTCCCAGAACTGGTTGCTGTCGATGACGATGTCCATGGCCGGGCCCTCGAACCCATTGCCGAGGTCGTGCTGGTGATAGCCATGACGCCCGTTGCCGCTGATCCGGTTGCCCTCGATGGTGTACGGCCCGGGGGTGTTGCCCACACTGATCCCGTCGCCGACGTTGCGGTCGATGACGCAACTGGTGAGGATGCCGCCCCGTCCGGCGATGCCGGCGGTGCCGTTGGCGGACACGTCGAACCCGGCTTCCAGGTTGCCGGTCATGGTGCAGGCCGACACGATCAGCCCGTCCGCACCCCAGTCGGAGATGCCGAACCGGTTGGCCTGGCTGTGGCAGGCGATGATGCGATACCCACGCGGTGGCGTCCAGTACGGCTTCTGCAACTCCAGGAAGATCCCGTTGGTGCCGTTGCCGAGGGTGGTGCAGTTGGAGATGGTGCAGCGTTCCACGTCACCCCAACCACCGATGCCGACGCCGATCCCCGCGCCGCCCATCTGCTCGCCGTTGTCCAGCCGGCCGCAGCCCACCGCGACCACCCCGTCGATCAGGCAGTCCTGGAGGAAGTCGCAACCCAGCCCGGTGGCCCCGGTGTGATGGATGTACAGATTACGGAACACACCTCGCACCACGTACTGAAGCCCCAGTCCCTTCGCCAGATAGTCGTACTGGGTCATGGCCACGCCGGAGCCGTCGATCTCGAAGTCGGCGAAGGTGCAGTCGGCGATGTGCCGGTCGCGGTCCGCGCCGTGCTGGACGGTCGTCCAGTACGCCAGCGGCGTCGGTTCGGCACGGTTGCCCTCGTTGCTGAGCAGGAATCGGGTCGCACCCGACCCCGCGCCGATCAGGGACACCCCACTGCGCCACACGGTGCCCGCGTCCCGGATCGAGTAGATTCCGGGCGGGCAGTAGATGACCCGGGCCCGCCCGTCGGCCGCGTACCCCTCGCCGAGGCGGTCCACCAGCGCCGCCAGCGCGGGCTGGTCGTTCGTCGTCCCGTCGCCCTGTAGTCCGTACTCCCGCGCGTCGCACCACAACGGCGCCCCGGCCACCGGCGCCGGATGCTGACGGATGGCCACGGATCGGCCCTGCTGCACCACGGGCCCTCCCCCGATTGTGTCGGCTACCTGCCCGCCCGGCTTTCCCGCTCCCGGTGTCCGAAAACGCCCCACCGCGACTTCCCCACCGCCCCGCGCCTGGCGTGAGTCCGACGATCGTGACGGCTGACCGGTTCATGCCCAGGTGGGCGTGTGCCGGGTCACCGTGGCGGCGGAATCATGCCCCCAGCCCGGGCGTTGTACAGGGGGTAACCGCGACGCCCCCTCGACGGCGACGCCCCCGGGACCGGGCCGGAATGACCGCCCCCCATCCGGCGTTACACATCTCCCGGACATCGTGAACGGCCCCCGGCCGGTGAGCAGCCCAGCAGCCTCTCCCGCGATGTTCGTACCGGGCCTCACGCCCGAACAAGGCCAACAGCAGCAGCCCCACACGATGCTGCCTGAGACGGCCCATCACAATCTCCCCCTTTTCGCGCGGCACCCGCGACCCCCATCGCTGCCGCGCGCACCCCCGAAACGAAAGGCGGAACACCACCATGCGTACCACCATGCTGCGCAAGACCGCCCTGACCATCGCCGCTGCCGCCGCCACCGCCGGTGGCATCGCCGCCCCCGCCATCGCCGCCCAGACCACCCCCGGCGTCGCCGCTGCTCGCGACCACAAGACCGAACGACAGCTCGACGTGCGCTACGAAGCCCAGGACACCTTCTACTACTGCGGCCCCGCCGCCACCCGCAACGCACTGTCCGTGCAGGGCAAGAACATCGACCAGCACGACATGGCCAAGCGCATGGGCACCACCGAGAACGGCACCGACTCCATCAACGACATCACCCCGGTCCTGAACAAGGAAACCGGCAAGGACGTCTACCGCTCGGTGGAGATCCCCGGCACCAAGGCCGACGACAAGCAGACCGACAAGCTGCGCGAGGACATCAAGCGCACCGTCGACGACGGCCGTGCCGTGGTCGCCAACATCGCCGGCACCACCACCGACACCACCGGCACCACCCACAGCTTCGAAGGCGGCCACTACATCAGCGTCACCGGCTACCGCGACGCCGGCAAGCAGGTCAAGATCGCCGACTCCGCCAACCCCGCCACCGCCGAGTACTGGCTCACCACCGACAACCTCGCCGACTGGATCGCCACCCGCGGCTACACCGCCACCAGCTGACGATCCACCATCGCGAACGGCAAGGGCCGACCCCCACCCCGGGGGCCGGCCCTTCCTGTCCCCCACCCCACCCCACCCCACCCCACCAAGCCCTTCGCGATCTTGCATTTTCGGTCGCCGAAATGCCCGGAATGAACCCTTCGCCCCGACCAAAACTGCAAGATCGCCGCGGACAACACCGGCGGGCGAGGCAGGGCGGGGCATAACCCACACGCCGCCAGGTTGATGAAGAGGTTTGCGTCGCCCGGAGGGCGGGATGAGACGCAAACTCTTGATCAACGCGGCGAGGGGGTGGGGTGGGTGGGGGTGAGGAACTCCAGGCGGTTGCCGTGGGGGTCGGTGGTGTGGAAGCGGCGTAGGCCGGGGAGGTCGTCGCTCCAGGTGACGGGGCAGCCGGCGGCGGTGAGGCGGGTGGCCAGGGCGTCGAGGTCAGGTCGGAGCAGGGCGGGGTGGGCTTTGCGAGCCGGGCGGAAGTCGTCCTCGACGCCGAGGTGCAGTTCGGCGCCGTACCCGCTGAACCAGCAACCGCCGCGAGCGGCGAGGGTCGGTGGTTTGGCCAATTCGGTCAGGCCGAGCAGGTCGACGTAGAAGGCCCGGGACCGGTCCTCGGAGTCGCGCGGGCAGGCGAGTTGGACGTGATGGATCATGATGAGCACCTCCCGTCCACACGATGACACCGGGTTGCGCTCATAGCAAGACGGACGTACGGTTTTGTTGACAGGGAGAATCGGCGGTAAGTGTCCCCTAACCACGGCGGCGCCCCGGCCGGTGCGAAAGACTGCTCAGGACTACTCACGGTCGCTGGTGTGAAGGAGTACGACGTGGCGAGCCTCGACACCTTCGGTGCGAAGACCCAGCTACGCGTCGGAGACGCGAGCTACGAGATTTTCAAGATCAGCCAGGTGGAGGGCCACGAACGGCTCCCCTACAGCCTGAAGATCCTGCTGGAAAACCTGCTGCGGACCGAGGACGGCGCGAACATCACCGCCGAGCACATCCGCCAGCTGGGCGCGTGGGACCCGAACGCCGACCCGAACGTCGAGATCCAGTTCACCCCGGCGCGGGTGCTGATGCAGGACTTCACCGGCGTACCGTGCGTGGTCGACCTCGCCACCATGCGTGAGGCCGTCCGCGACCTCGGCGGCGACCCCACCAAAGTGAACCCGTTGGCCCCCGCCGAGCTGGTCATCGACCACTCGGTCATCGCCGACCTGTTCGGCCGCGAGGACGCCTTCGAGCGCAACGTCGAGCTGGAGTACGCCCGCAACAAGGAGCGCTACCAGTTCCTGCGCTGGGGCCAGACCGCGTTCAACGAGTTCAAGGTGGTCCCGCCCGGCACCGGCATCGTGCACCAGGTCAACATCGAATACCTGGCGCGTACGATCATGGAGCGCAACGGTCAGGCGTACCCGGACACCGTGGTCGGCACCGACTCGCACACCACGATGGTCAACGGCCTGGGCGTGCTGGGCTGGGGCGTCGGCGGTATCGAGGCCGAGGCCGCGATGCTGGGCCAGCCGGTCAGCATGCTGATCCCCCGGGTGGTGGGCTTCAAGCTCTCCGGTGAGATGCCGGCCGGCACCACCGCCACCGACCTGGTGCTCACCATCACCGAGATGCTGCGCAAGCACGGGGTGGTCGGCAAGTTCGTCGAGTTCTACGGGCCGGGTGTGAGCGCGGTGCCGCTGGCCAACCGGGCCACCATCGGCAACATGTCCCCGGAGTACGGCTCCACCGTGGCGATCTTCCCGATCGACGCCGAGACCGTCCGCTACCTGGAGCTGACCGGCCGCGACGCGTCTCAGGTCGCGCTGGTCGAGGCGTACGCCAAGGAGCAGGGCCTCTGGCACGACCCGGCGGCCGAGCCGGAGTACTCCGAGCGCCTGGAGCTCGACCTGAGCACCATCGAGCCCTCCCTCGCCGGTCCGAAGCGCCCGCAGGACCGGGTGCCGCTGGGCAGCGCCAAGACGCTGTTCCGCGCCGCGCTGACCGACTACGTGGCCGCCGACGAGACCGGTGGCGACCCGGGCCGCGAGCCCGGTGTGCCGCAGCAGGAGACGCCGTTCGGCACCGCCGGCCCGGCCGACGAGGCCAGCGCCGAGTCCTTCCCGGCCAGCGACTCCCCCGCCAACGGCGTCAACGACCCGGCCGACGCCCCGCGTGACCTGGTGACCGCCGCGGTCGGCGCGGGCGGGCGGGCCAGCAACCCGATCCGGGTCACCGGTGAGGACGGCAACACCTACGAGCTGGACCACGGCGCGGTGGTGATCGCCGCGATCACCTCCTGCACCAACACCTCCAACCCGCAGGTCATGATCGGCGCGGCGCTGCTCGCCCGCAACGCGGTGGACAAGGGCCTCAACCGCAAGCCGTGGGTGAAGACCACCCTGGCGCCGGGCTCGAAGGTCGTCATGGACTACTACGAGCGGGCCGGCCTCACCCCGTACCTGGAGAAGCTCGGCTTCCACCTGGTCGGCTACGGCTGCACCACCTGCATCGGCAACTCCGGCCCGCTGCCGGAGGAGATCTCCGCCGCGGTGAACGAGGCCGACCTGGCGGTCGTCTCGGTGCTCTCCGGCAACCGGAACTTCGAGGGCCGGATCAACCCGGACGTCAAGATGAACTACCTGGCGTCCCCGCCGCTGGTGGTGGCGTACGCGCTGGCCGGCACGATGGACATCGACCTGGCCAACGAGCCGATCGGTGAGGACAGCGAGGGCAACCCGGTCTACCTGCGCGACATCTGGCCGAGCACCGCCGAGATCCAGGACGTGATCGCCTCGGCGATCGGCGCCACCGGGTTCAGCGCCGCGTACGCCGACGTCTTCGCCGGTGACGAGCGCTGGCAGTCGCTGCCCACCCCGACCGGCGACACCTTCGCCTGGGACGGTGACTCCACCTACGTGCGCAAGCCCCCGTACTTCGAGGGCATGGCGCAGCAGCCGACCCCGGTGACCGACATCGCCGGTGCCCGGGTGCTGGCCAAGCTTGGTGACTCGGTGACCACCGACCACATCTCCCCGGCCGGCTCCATCAAGGCCGACTCCCCGGCCGGCGAGTACCTCGCCGCGCACGGCGTGCCGCGGCACGAGTTCAACTCGTACGGCTCGCGTCGGGGCAACCACGAGGTGATGATCCGGGGCACCTTCGCCAACATCCGGCTGCGTAACCAGCTGGTGCCCGGGGTCGAGGGCGGCTACACGGTCAACCACCTGACCGGCGAGCAGGCCTCCATCTACGACGCCTCGATGGCCTACCAGGCCGCCGACGTGCCGCTGGTCATCCTGGCCGGCAAGGAGTACGGTTCCGGCTCCTCGCGGGACTGGGCGGCAAAGGGCACCATGCTGCTCGGCGTGAAGGCGGTCATCGCCGAGTCGTACGAGCGGATCCACCGCTCCAACCTCATCGGCATGGGCGTCCTGCCGTTGCAGTTCCCGGCCGGCGAGAACGCCGACTCGCTGGGGCTGACCGGCACCGAGACGTTCACTGTCACCGGGGTGACCGCGCTCAACGACGGCTCGACCCCCCGTACGGTGAAGGTCACCACCGACACCGGCGTGGAGTTCGACGCGGTGGTGCGGATCGACACCCCGGGTGAGGCGGACTACTACCGCCACGGCGGCATCCTGCAGTACGTGCTGCGGCGGATGATCGCCAACTGACGTCCGACAGTCCGAGGGGCTCCCTCCCGCGCAGGCGGGAAGGAGCCCCTTCGGTCGTTCAGGTGCAGGTCGACACCGCTCAGTCGGCGCTGCGGCGGGCCTCGCGCAGCTTCATCGCGTGTTCCACAAGCGTGATGAGCACCTCCTTGGCCGACTCGCGCTGCCGGGCGTCGCAGAGCAGCACCGGAACCTCGGGGTCGAGGTTCAACGCGGCCTGCACCTCGTCGAGCCGGTAGTGCCGCGCCCCCTCGAAACAGTTCACCGCCACCAGGAACGGCGTGCCACGCCCCTCGAAGTAGTCGATGGAGGGGAAGCAGTCGGCGAGCCGGCGGGTGTCGGCCAGCACCACCGCGCCGATCGCGCCCAGCGCCAACTCGTCCCAGACGAACCAGAACCGGTCCTGCCCGGGGGTGCCGAACAGGTACAGCACCAGGTCGTCGCTGATGGTGATGCGACCGAAGTCCATCGCCACGGTCGTCGTGCGCTTGGCCTCGACGCCGGACAGGTCGTCGATGCCCACCCCGGATTCGGTAAGCACCTCCTCGGTCCGCAGTGGACGCGTCTCGCTGACCGCGCCGACCAGTGTGGTCTTACCCACCCCGAATCCACCCGCGACCAGAATCTTGATCGCCGTGGGCAACGCGACCGCGCCCGACGGCCGCTCAGAGTGCCCGTAGTCCATTGATAACCGCCTCGAAGATGCTGTTGTCGGGAACGCCGACGGTGCCGTGTGGCTCCCGGATCTGAACCAAGCTGCGCGCCACCAGGTCACCGAGCAGCACCCGCACGGTGCCGACCGGCAGGTCGAGGTGGGCCGCGATCTCGGCGACGGACTGCATCCGCTGGCACAGACCGACGATCGCCAGGTGCTCCGGGCCCAACCCGATCTCCGGCGAGACGTCCGTCCGGGTCGCCATCACCAGCGAGATCAGGTCGAACGTGCCGGTCACCGGGCGAGCCCGGCCGCCGGTGACCGCGTACGGGCGGACCACCGGACCGGCATGGTCATCGACCCACTGGTGGTCGGCGGGCTCTCCCTGCACCGTCATCTGGGTTACTTCTCCCCGTTGGTCTGCTCGGCTGATCGTGTCGGCGACGCGACGAACTTGCCGACCCGGGTGACCAGCATGGCCATCTCGTACGCGATCAGTCCGACATCCGCGTCCTCACTGGCCAGGACCGCGAGACAGGCGTTGCGACCGGCGGCTGTGACGAACAGGAACGAGGACTGCATCTCGATGATCGTCTGCTGCACCTGCCCGCCGCCGAACCGCTTTCCCGCGCCTCGGGCCAGGCTCTGGATGCCGGCCGCCATCGCCGCCAGGTGCTCGCCGTCGTCGCGGCTGAGCCCTTGCGACGAGGCCATCAGCAGACCGTCGGCGGACAGTGCGACCGCGTGCTCGGCCTGCTTGACCCGGCCGACCAGATCGTCCAGCAACCACGTCAGGTCGGCACTCGAAGCCGTCTTCTGCGCCACTTCGTCGTCCTCTTCTCCCCCGGCTCATCGCCGTGCTCATCTGGTCCTGACCGTCGGTCGGGCGGATCGCCGCACGACCTGCACCCCGGTCAGGACTCCTGTTGGTCGGCGCCGTCAGACTCGTCCGCGTCGCCGGGCCGACCGCCACCACCGAGCAGCCGGGCCGCGTCGGTGCGGCCACGCCGGGTGCCCGTCTGGTACGAACTCATCATTCGTCGAACCTGTTCGGGTTCGCGGATCACGTCCTCGTCCTCCTCCGCGGCCTCAGGCTCGGCCCGCAGGGCCGGCGTGATGCTGGCCTGCCGGATGCGGACCGGCAGGCCCGACTCGGTGCGGACCGACTCGACCAGGCCGGCCTCACCGGGCTCGGTCGCCGCCGGCGCACCGCCCGCCGGGGCCGGCACATCGGCCGGCTGGTCACGGGTGTCGAGTGGACGCTGCGGCAGCCCGGGCCCGGGTGATCCGGTGACCGGCAGGCTGATAGGAATGGTCGGCCCGTCCAGTGCGGAGTGTCCGGGTCGACGCCGGGACCTGGTCGGCAGCCCACCTTCGCTGGTGTCGGTCGCGCTGAGGTGGACCTCCGCCGGGCTGTCGGCCGCACGTCGGTCCGCGCCCCGGTGCTCATCGTCGACGTCGCGGTCGGGACGGGGCGCGGGCGGCTGTGCCGGGGCGGCCAACGCCACCGGCGCGGCCGACCGCTGCACCGCGGTCCCCGGCACCGGCTCGGCGGACCGGGTCGACGTGTCGGCGTCCGGTCCGGCGAGGGCCTCCGGCTCGCTGCCGTCAACGATGATCAGGTTGCTCGGGATCAGCACCACGGCGGTCGTGCCGCCGTACGCGGACTCCTTGAGCCGGACCCGTACGCCGTGCCGGTCGGTCAACCGGCTCACCACGTAGAGGCCCAGCCGGGAGGCGTCGGCGAGGTTCAGTTCGGACTGGTCCACGATCCGGTGGTTGGCGGCGGCGAGGTCCTCCTCGGTCATGCCCAGACCGCGGTCCTCGATCTCGATGGCGAAACCGTTGGCGACCAACTGCCCGCGTACCTCGACGCTGGTGTGCGGCGGGGAGAAGGACAGCCCGTTCTCGATCAGCTCGGCGAGCAGGTGGATGACGTCACCGACCGCCCGGCCGGCGAGCGACACCCCGCCGATGGGCAACACGGTGACCCGGGTGTAGTCCTCGACCTCACCGACCGCACCACGGATCACGTCGACCATCGGCACGCTGCGTCGCCAGGCGCGGCCCGGCGTCGAGCCGGAGAGCACGATCAGGTTCTCGGCGTTGCGCCGCATCCGGGTGGCGAGGTGGTCGACGCGGAACAGGTCCTCCAGTTCCTCCGCGTCGTGCTCCCGCCGCTCCATCGCGTCCAGCAGGGTGAGCTGGCGGTGCACCAGGGCCTGGGTACGCCGGGCCAGGCTGAGGAACACCTCGCGTACCGCCCGACGCAGCTCGGCCTGTTCCACCGCCGTACGGATGGCGGTCTCCTGCACGACGTTGAAGGCCTTACCCACCTGGCCGATCTCGTCGTCACCGAACCGCAACGGCGGCGCTTCCTTGGCCACGTCCACCTGGTCACCGCGACCGAGCCGCTCGACCACGCTCGGCAGCCGCTCGTCGGCGAGCTGGATCGCGGCGTCACGCAGCCGTTGCAGCTGCTGCACCAGGGCCCGCGCGGTGGTGATCGAGACGACCACCGAGGCGATGACGGCGAGCAGGCCGAGGCCGGCGGCGAGGACCAGCCGGACGATGACGCCGATGGCCACCGGAGTGGCCCGCTTGACGATCTCGTCACCACCGGCCAGCACGACGTCGCCGATCTCGACGAGTGCGGCGGCGGAGGCCTCGTTCCACTTCTGGCTGTCGAACGGCGGGCGTGAGGTGCCGGTGGCGAGCATGACCTGGTTTTCCAGGTTGGCCAGCCGGGTGAAGTTGGCGCCGGCCATCATCTGCTCGTAACGGCGCTGGTCGGTTTCTGGCAGCCGGACGACCGCCTGCTCCGCGAGGAACTGTCGGGCACCGACCACGCGGGTGAACTCGGCCCGCTCGGTCTGGGTGATCCGACCGGCGGCCAGGATTCCGGCGAGCATGGCGTCCTCCTGGGACACCAGTTCCCGAGCGCGGTTGAGGCGGATCAGCTGAGCGGTGTTCTCGGCGACCTCGTCGTCATCGAGATTGCCGAGTTCGTCGTAGACCTCGAAGATCGCTTCGATCAGCTCGGTGAACGCCGTCATGGCTTCGCTGCGGCTGATATTGCGCCGATCGACGGCGGTGCGGGTTTCCGAGAGCACGGACAGTCCCCGGTTCAGCGCGTCGATTCGCTCGTGCAGATCTTTGCTGCCGAGCAGGCTCACCTGCCAGTGGTCCGTGGACTCGACGAACTCGCCGGCCAACTCGTCGGTACGCTGCCGCAGTTTCTCCAGCTCTGCGCGCTGTGACTCCTCCGGCCGCCCCAGGTAGACCACCGAGTTGCGCCGTTCCAGCTGCAGTTGGAGCAACAGCGGCTCGGTGGGGTCGAACACCCGTACGTCGAGTGCCTGCACACCGACGAGGTTGACTCCCTCTCGGACGGTGACCCAGGCGGTGAAGCCCCAGAGTGCCACCAGCGAGGCCAATAGGGCCACGACCTTGGTACGCAGATTCGAACTGCGGGAACCCATTACACCGTCCCTGGCCCTGAGCTAATTGATCGGTCGGTCAGCAGCGCGTCACGCACATCGACCCCGGCGCACGCTAACAGCGTCACCGCGCCAACTCAAGCGCTGGTGATCATGCCCTGCTCCGCCCGGCTTCAGGTGTCGTCGTCGACAAAGCCTGGTTAATCGTCGGTGCCACGGCAAGGACCAGTTTTCGCGCCGCGATGACCGCTGCCCGGACAATGAGAATAGGCGCGTACAGATCCTTGTCGTGCCACAGAGGAGGGTAGTCGGATCGGTCGGCTCGCAGGTGCCCGACCGCTCGGCACACCGCCGCGGTCACCGCCGGCCGGATCGGCCGGCCGCTGCCCAGCAGGATCTGCACCGCGTACGCGGTCTCCTCCGCCGTGCTGGACCACCGCCCCCAACCGCCGTCGTCGCGTTGGTCGGCCAGGATACGCTCCACCGCACGGTCGATCGCCGTGTCGGCCACCTCCGGTGGCGCGTGTCCGGCCAGCGCCGACACCGCACAGCAGGTGGCGTAGTACGGCGAGGCGTGCCAGCGGTCCGTCCACAGGCCGTCCGGTCCCTGCACGTCGCGCAGCCAGCCGGCCAACGACGCCACCCGGGCGGTGTACCGGTCGGCGCCGTGTCGGGCGTGCCAGCCCAGCGCCTCCAGCACGTGCGCGTTCGTGGTGACCGACTGCCCGTCCTCACCGCGCCAGGTGCAGAAGTGACTGCCCAGGTCGTAGTGGAGCAGGCTGGCCGGGTCCACCGGGCGGCCCAGCCGGGCGAGGGCGTACAGGACGGTCGAGGTGGTGTCGGCGTCGGCGGGCAGGCCCGGCCCGGTGGCCGCCCCGTCCGGACCGAGCGCGGCGGCCAGCTCGGCCAGCAGTCGCGCGCCCGGGTCGACCGGCAAACCCACCCGGGCCAGCGTGGCGAGCGTCCAGGACCGTTCGAAGACGGTGATCGGTGTGCAGCACGGCACCGGGCCACCCTGCCGGGCCACCACGGCGTCGAGGTACCTCCGGGCCGCCGGGTCGTCGGTGCGCCGATGGCCCAGCCACACGGCGGTCGCGGCGGGCGAGGCACCCACCGCGCCGTCGACCGGGGCGACGTCGTCGCGGGTGGCGGCGGCCGGGCCGAGCACCTCGTACGCGTGCCAGAGCTTGCTGGGCACCGGCCGACCGCTGGTCAGCAGCGCGTCCACCGCGTCCACCCGACGCCTGTCGACCCCGGGCAGCGCACCGGGTGCGTCGGTCAGCGTCGGCGCGCCGGCCAACTCGGTCAGGTGCGCCTCGATGCGCGCCACCAGGGCCGGGACGATCAGGTCGGCGGCCGGGGTGTCCGGCACGGCCGCGTCGTCTCCCAGGCACCGGACCAGTGCCGCCAGCCCTCGGGTGGCCGCCGCGACGACCTCGCTCCGGCCCGGCCCGGCCGGGTCGGGCGGATCAGCCCGGACGAGGCTGGCGAGCAGCGCCTGCACCGCACTCGCCGTCGGGACCAGGGCGTACCCGCCGGCCGGGCCCCAACTGCCGTCGGCACCCTGCTCGGCGAGCAGGTACGCCAGCCGCGGCGCGTGTCCGTCCACCCACGGCGCGTCGGCGACCAGCCGAGCCGTCTCGTACACCGAGGTGCTGACCTGCCCGTACGGATGCTGTTCCAGCTGTGCCAGCAGGTCACCGACCGCATCGGTCAGCCCGGGCGCCGCGACCGCGCCGAGGGTGAGCGTCGGTGCCGTCACGGCACCCCCCAGAAGTCGGTGGAGCGGTAGAAGCCGCTGCTGAAGCCGATCTGCCGGGCCAGGTAGTCCGCCTGCACCGGACAGTTCTCGCGCAGCCCGTCCAGCAGCTGGCGGGCCTGCGCCACCAGTTCGGCGATGCGCTGCTCGACCTCGGTACGCGGCACGAGCAGCAGGGCGTTCAGGTCTCCCCAGCGCAGGTCGCGCTCGTACGTGCCGAGGTCGTTGACGAGCCGCAGAATCCGCTGCACCCGGTCGCTGGCGGCGAGCATCGCGTCCAGATGCGTGAGGGTCGCCGGATCGGCCGTGTGGATCCAGTGCACGACGTTGACCACCGTGCAGGCCAGATTGTCTGCGTTGTCGAGGTACTCCTCGAAGCTGGGCAGCTGGTCGGGATTCTGCTTCCAGTCCCACTCCCGGGCCATGGCGGCGAGCACCTTGCGGGTCTCCTCCCGCCAGCGGTCCCGATGGGCGGCGAAGGCCGGCACGGTGGCCAGTTCGTCGCGCAGTTCGGCGAGGAAGCCGCCGAGGGCGTCGCCGGGCTCCGGCGTGGCGCCGTCGGCCACCGCGAGGCAGCGGGCGGTCAGCCGGTCGATCTCGTCGCGTGCGCGGGCCTCGTGGTCCACCAGCCAGTCGACGGCGAACCCCCACAGCACCGCCCGGTTGGTCAGCCGCAGCTGGGCGACGTCACACCAGGGTGCGCCGAAGGCGATGGCCATGGCCACGTTGCCGAACAGGGTCGCGTCGAACGGCTTGGCGGGAAACAGTTCGGGGTAGGCGGCGGCGACCTTCGCCAGGTCCCGCTGGCCCTTGGCGGCCAGGGCGCAGATGCGTCCCTGTTCCGCGGCCACGCTCATCTGGTCGCCGCCGATGCTCGGCGGCGTCTCGGTCAACGGGGTCACGCCGCGACACCCGCCACCGGCCGCAGGGTGACCTCGACCCGGTCCATCGGACGCAGCGCGGCTGCCACCTTGATCCCGGGGATGCTCGGGCGGCTCATCCGGAACCGGTACCGGCTGAGCAGGGTGGCGACGATCAGGGTCGCCTCCAGGTAGAACAGGTGCATCCCGATGCACTGGTGCGGGCCGCCGCCGAACGGGAAGTGTGCGTACTTGGGGCGACCGCGGACCAGCTCGGGCTGGAACCGGTCCGGGTCGAAGACCTCGGGTCGGTCCCAGAACTGCGTCATCCGGTGAGTGATCAGCGGACTGACCACCAGGGTGGAGCCGGCCGGGATCCGGACCCCGCCGATGACGTCCTCCTGCACCGCCAGCCGGGGGAAGAGCCAGCCGATCGGGTAGAGCCGCAGCAGTTCGTCGAGCACCTGCCGGGTGTAGCGCAGCTCGCGCAGGTGCTGTCCGCGTACCGGCTGGTCGCCGACGACCCGGTCGAGTTCCTCGTAGAGCCGGGTGGCGATGTCCGGGTTCTGCTCCAGGTGCGGCCAGAGCCAGGTGAGCACGCTGATCGTGGTCTCGGTGGTGGTGGCCACCATCGCCACGGTGTCGTTGCGCACCTGACGTTCGGTCAGCCGACCACCGTCCTCGGTGCGCCCTCGCCACAGGGTGGAGATGATGTCGTCGCCGTCCTCGTCGGCGGTGTCCCGCACGGCCCGGACGGTCGGCAGCAGCAGGTCGTCGATGAGTTGCACGGCGCGGCGGAACGTGCGGTCACCGGGCATCGGTGCGGCCAGCGGCGCCCAGGGCACCAGGATCCGGGGCATCACCGACCAGGCGATGGCGTCCTGCGCCTCCATGATCCGCATCGCGTCCGGCACCGAGATCTTGTCCGCGAAGAAGACCCGCATGATCGCTGAGCAGACCACCTGGGCCTGGACCTTGCCCATGTCCACCGGCTGGCCGGATCGTGCCGGTTCGGCCAGCTCGTCGATCGACTCCTCGATCGCCACGGCGAGGCGGTCGACCAGCCCGTCGATGCGCCGGGCGGTGAACAGCGGCTGGAGGATCTGTCGACTGTTCGTCCAGTGTTCACCGTCGCTGAGGATGCCGTCGCCGAAAAGCCGCTTGAGCGGCCGCCACTGGAGCCCGTCACCGGCCCGGACGTAGTTTTCGGCCTTTTCCCGCAGCACGCGCTGGAGGTGTTCGGGGTGGGTGATGAGGAAGGGCCGGAAGGAGCCGAGGTTGAGCTTCACGATGTCGCCACCGGACCGCTCACCACACTCCACCAGGGCGCGGGCCGGATCCCGCAACAGGCCTGGCAACACGTGCCGCAGCGGCACGGATCCGGCTCGTCGGGTTTGGACAGTCGTCACGTGGTGTGTTCCCACTCGCACAGACCCCCGGGGTGTGGGTTACTCTTCGAAATGCCACGGTTGCGATGAGCATGACATCGATATGGCATCCGTCACTAGTCGCGTGCTGAGAAATCTTCATGGTCGACATTCCCGCTGTCCACAACCGATTTAGCGTCGTCCGGCGGGCACCGGCCGGTCCGATCTGGGCGCCGCCGGCCGGCCCGGCGCGCGACCCGACCGCGTCCGCCCAGCTCAGCAGGGCCTTCGTGGGGCAGCGACCACGGCCAGGCACCGATCGATGGCTGTGGGTTCAGGTCCGGACCGGGTGATCTATTTCATGTCCGGCATGTAAGTCATCGGCACCGGCCGGCCCGCCGCGCCACGGCTGACCGCCGGAGAATCCAGGCGTGGCCCGGCTCGCTGTGCCACGCTCAGGAGATGGACGACAAGACCATCCTGAGCCGGATCTCCGAACTGGTCGACGAGGAGCACCGGTTGCGCGCCGACGCGCAGGCCACCGAGGCGGGCACCGACGACGAGGCACGCACCCGGCTCCGTGAGCTGGAGGCGTCCCTCGACCAGTGCTGGGACCTGCTCCGCCGCCGCCGTGCGGCGCGGCAGGCACACGGCGACCCGGAGGCGCAAGGTGCCCGACCGGTGTCGGAGGTCGAGCGGTACCTCCAGTAGCGATGGACCGGCTCCGGGTGGTTGCCGATGCCGCCACCCGGAGCCGGCCGTCAGCGCAGGCCCGCCTCGCGCGCCAGCAGTCCGGTGAGCGCGGCCGGTTCGGCGAGGCTCGCCGGCAGGCCACGGGCCGCGAACCAGGTGCTGACGACCCGGACGTCACGGGCCAGGAAGTCGCGCCCCTGCGGGTTCGCCACCACGTCCACCACCTGTGGCAGATCGATCAGCACCAGCCGCCCGGCGTGCACCAGCAGGTTGTACGGCGACAGGTCGCCGTGCGCGTACCCGGCCCGGGCCAGGACCATCAGGGCCTCGACCAGTTGCTCCCACAACCCGCGTAGCTCGGCTCCGGCCGGCCGCAGTTCGGCCAGCCGAGGGGCGGCCTGCCCGGTGTCCGGATCGCCGAGGAACTCCAGCATCAGTTCGGTGTCCCGCAACTGCACCGGGTACGGCACCGCCACCGTCCCGTACCGCTCGCCGATCTCCCAGAGCCGGGCCAACGCGGCGAACTCGGCCGCCGCCCACTGCCCGGCGATCATCTGGCGGCCGAACGCCGTCCGACCGGTCATCGCACGCATCTCCCGGGACCGGCGGACCCGGCGTCCCTCCAGGTATCCGGCGTCGCGGTGGAAGAGGCGGTGCCGGGGATCGCGGTAGCGCTTGGCCGCCAGCACGCAGGAACGGTCACTGTCGGGGACGGCCCGGCGGACCAGGTGGACGTCCGCCTCCTTGCCGGTCTTGAGCACCCCCAGCTCGGTGTCCTTCGCGGCCAGGTCGGTGACCAGCCAGGCCGGATGAGGCTGTGGACCGTGTACGGCGTCGTCCCAGGAGGACCAGACGGCGCCGGTGTCCGGGTCGGGTTCGTCGGAGGCATCGGCCGGCACCGGGCCGCGCGCCCGCCCGCGCTTCAGGAACTGTGGTTCGTCGTCATCGAAGCGGCGTTTGCCGCGGGTGTGGCGCTCCCGCGCCGAGAAATCGTGATCGCGCACGATGCTGGTATCCCTTGGTCGAGGTGACTGGAGGCAGGAAGTGACCTGCGAAGACGGCCATGACCGACCCCCTCTCCTCGACCGGGCGAGCGCCCGGGTGCACGATGCGCGGACCATGCTCGCTGCGCCCCTGGGGCAGCGTCAATCGCTTTTCTCGTCACCGACCGTCGGCTGGTCTCACGCGTCCATGACCGCGGCGACCGCGGCGATCACCGTGTCGACGGTGACGGTCGGGGCGAAACGGGCGTCCGTCCAGCGCCGCCCCCGGTGCAGCCAGATGCTGGGCAGGCCGACGGCGGTCGCGCCACCGATGTCCGCCTCGGGGCCGTCCCCGATCACCCAGGCACCACGCAGCGGCATCCGCACCCGCTGGGCGGCCAGGGCGAAGATCCGCGGGTTGGGCTTGCTGACCCCGGCCTCCTCCGAGATCACCCAGTCCGCCACGTACCGGTCCAGGCCGGTACGCCGGATCTTGGCGTCCTGCTGGCGTACCGCCCCGTTGCTCACCACCACCGGCATCCAGCCCGCGCCGTCGGCGATCCGCAACGCGCAGGCGACCAACGGATCGAGTCGGGTGAACTCGACGACCCCGTCGTGCAACTCCTCGACCAGGTCGATGGAGGGGATGCGCAGCCGGTAGCGGTCCCGGATGGCGTCCGCGACGTCCCAGCGGTCGGTGAGGCCGTCGGCGTCGATGGACAGCAGCCAGTCGATGTCGGCCGGGGGTGCGCCGATGCCGTCGAGGAAGCGCTCTGCCCAGGTGCGGAACGGCCCGGCCCGGTCGAGCAGGGTGTTGTCCAGGTCCAGCAGGAGCAGCGGCACTCGGGAACCCTACGGTAATCGGGTACCCGCCCGACAGGGCCGGACGTTACGCGCTGATGACGGACCGGGGCATGATTCGGGTTTCCTGTTCGACAGATGTACCAAGCCGTACGTACGGTTTGCATAACCCCTGGTGGGCTGGGACGATCAGGATGTGCCCAGAGTAAGTCAGGATCAGCTCGACGCCCGCCGACAGGAGATTCTCGCCGCCGCGCGGGCCTGTTTCGCCCGGCACGGCTACGAGGGCGCCACCGTACGCCGCCTCGAGGAGGCGACCCGGCTGTCCCGAGGCGCCATCTTCCACCACTTCCGCGACAAGGACTCGTTGTTCCTCGCCGTCGCCGAGGACGACGCGGCGACCATGGTGGAGACGGTCGCCCGTAACGGTCTGGTGCAGGTGATGCGCGACCTGCTCGCCCGGGCGGTCTCCCCGGACACCACCGGCTGGCTGGGAAGCCAACTGGAGGTGTCCCGGCGGTTGCGTACCGACCCGGCTTTCGCCAAGCGCTGGGCGGAACGGTCCGCGGCCATCGCCGAGGCGACCCGGGAGCGGCTGGCCCGCCAGCGCGACGCCGGCGTACTCCGCGAGGACATCCCGATCGACGTGCTGGCCCGCTTCCTCGAACTCGCCTACGACGGGTTGGTGCTGCACCTGGCGATGGGACGACCGGCCGGTGACCTCGGTCCGGTGCTCGACCTGGTCGAGGAAGCGGTACGCCGCAAGTAACGACGAGGTAACCCCGCCTCGGCCACCATCGATCGCTGGCATCGTCGCCGCACAATGAAGCGCGTCCCCTCGCCCGACAGGAGCTGGCCATGATCGAGCCCGCGGCAGACTTCGATTTCGACACCTGGGGCGTTCCCAGTCGCACCTTTCTGATCATCTACCTGCTGGCCACCGTCGTGCTCATCGTCGGCGTGCTGATCTTCCGTCGGCGTACGCTGACCGGCCGCTCCGCGCCGCCCGCCGACCAACTCGGCCCGCAGCAGGTCGCCTACCTCACCGGCGGGGAGGACCGGGCCGTCTGGTCCTCGGTCAGCAGCCTGCGCAGCCAGGGCGTGCTCGGCGTAGGCCCTGGCGGCGAGCTCACCGCCGACGGCCCGCTGTCGACCGGTGCCACTCCACTCGACCAGGCCGTGCACTACGCGGCCAGCCAGCGCTGCTCCGCCCGGCAACTGCGGCGTACCGAATGGGTGACCCGAGCACTCGACCAACTGCGCGACGGTCTGTCCCGCCACGACCTGCTGGTCACCCCGGAACGCCGGGCGGCGCTGCGGCTGGGCGCCCTGCTGCTGGCCGCGATGGTGGCGCTCGGCGTGGCACGGATCGTCGCCGGCATCGCCAACGACCGTCCGGTGTGGTACCTCGTGTTCATCGTCGGCGCGCTGGCGGTGCTGACCACGGTGCTGTTCGTCCGGGTGCCCCGCCGGACGAGGGCCGCCGACGCCGCGTTGCGCAGCCTGCGGCAACGCAACCGCCACCTCGCGCCCGCCTCGAACCCTGCGTACGCCGTCTACGGAGCCACCGGAGCCGCCATGGCCGTCGCGCTCTACGGCACCGCCTCGCTCTGGGCGCTGGACCCGGCCTTCGCCCAGCAGGCCGAAATCCAGCGTGAGGCGGTGACGGGCGGCGGAGGCACGGTGGGCGGCAGCTGCGGCGGAGGCAGCACCGCCGGCGCGAGCGGCTGTGGCAGCGGTGACGGTGGTGGTGGTGGCTGCGGCGGCGGTGGGTGTGGCGGATGACCGGCCCGCACGGGGTGGGCATCGGCTGGCGACCCGAGATCGCCGGGTTCGTCGCCGAACTGCCCGGCCTGCGCTTCGTCGAGGTGATCGCCGAGTCGGTGCCCATTACCGGTCCGCCGCCTGACGCGCTTGTCGAGTTGCGACAGCGCGGCGTGACCGTCGTACCGCACGGGGTGCGGCTCTCCCTCGGCGGGGCCGAGCCGGTCGAACCGGCCCGGGTGGCCCACCTGGCGGCGGTCGCCGAACTGCTGGCCGCGCCACTGGTCAGCGAGCACATCGCCTTCGTCCGGGCCGGCGGGCTGGAGGCGGGGCACCTGCTGCCGCTGCCGCGTACCCGTGAGGCGGTAGACGCGGTCTGCGCCAACGTCGCGCGGGCCCAGGCCGAACTGCCGGTGCCGATCGCGTTGGAGCCGATCGCGGCGCTGTTCGACTGGCCCGACGACGAACTCGACGAGGCGGCGTTCCTCAGCGAGATCCTGGCCCGCACCGACGCGCTGCTGCTGCTCGACATCGCCAACGTGCACGCCAACGCCGTCAACCGGGGCACCGACCCGCTCGCCCTGCTGGACCGCCTCCCCCTGGAACGGGTGGCGTACCTGCACGTGGCCGGCGGCGCCGAGCAGGGTGGCTTCTACCACGACACACACACCGATCCGGTGTCCCCGGCGGTGCTGGACCTGCTCACCGAGCTGTGCGCGCGGCACCGCCCACCGGCGGTGCTGCTGGAACGCGACGGGCGCTACCCACCCGCCCCCGAGCTCCGTGCCGAGTTGGATGCCGTGGCCGCCGCCACCGGCTTCCCGCTGGTCACATGAGCGCCCCGCCCGTCGACGGGACGGATCCCACCGGCGACCGCCCGGCCACACCCGACAGCCGCCGGCCACCGTCCGGATCGCTTGCCGCACGGCAGGCGGAACTCGTCGCGGCGCTGGTGGCCGGCGGGCCGCCACCGCCGGGCTTCGCGCCGGCCCCGTTGGTCGCTGCCCGGGCCGCGTTGCTGCGCAAGCGGGCCGGTGAGGTGGCACGCCACTGGCCGCTGTTGGCCGCAGGGCTCGCCCCGCACTGGCCGGCGACCTTCACCGAGTGGGCGGCGGATCGACCCACCCTCGGCGGGCTCCGTGACGGCTGGGACCTGGCCCGCGCGTTGCACGCCCGCCACGCGCTGCCGGCGCTCGGCGCCGAGGAACTGGCCGTCCGCGAGGCGGCCTACCGCTACGACGGGGACAAGGCACCGCGCCGCCGCCGGTGGCCCGCCGTCGGCCGGGCCGGCGCGGCCGTCGCCGTGCAACTCGCCGGTCGGGTACGCCTGCTTCGCACCGCCCGGTAGCAGCGCCGACACCGCCTGCCGCAGCGCACCCGGACGCAACCCCCGGTCGCTCGGCGCGGGCGCGCTGCGGCAGGATCGGCGGTATGGATCTGGGACTGACCGACCGGGTGTACGTGCTCACCGGCGCCTCCCGTGGCCTCGGCTACGCCACCGCGCAGTGTCTGGTGGCCGACGGTGCCCGGGTGGTGCTCTCGGCGCGACGCGCCGACGAGGTGGCCGCCGCCACCGCGGCCCTCGGCGGGCCGGACCGGGCCGTCGGCATCGCCGCCGACCTTGCCGACCCGGCCACCCCCGGCCGGCTGGTGGAGGCGGCGCAGCAGCACTTCGGCCGGCTCGACGGGGCCCTGGTCTCGGTGGGCGGGCCGACGCCGGGCAGCGCCGCCTCGGTCGACGACGAGCAGTGGCGGCACGCCTTCGAGACGGTCTTCCTGGGCAGCGTACGGATGGTGCGGACGGTCGCCGCGGCGCTGCCCGACGGCGGCGCGATCGCGCTGGTGCTGTCCACCTCGGCCCGTGCGCCGGTGCCCGGTCTGGGCATCTCCAACGGCCTGCGGCCAGGGCTGGCCGGGGTGGCCAAGGACGTCGCCGACGAGTACGGCCCTCGCGGCGTACGGGTGGTCGGACTGCTGCCGGGACGCATCCTCACCGATCGCAACCGGGAACTCTTCGCCGCCAGCGGCGACCCGGAACAGGCCCAGGCCGAGGCGGAGGCGGGCATCCCGCTGCGGCGCATCGGCGAGCCGGCAGAGTTCGGGCGGGTCGCCGCGTTCGTGCTCTCCCCTGCCGCGAGCTACCTCACCGGGATCACCCTCCCGGTCGACGGTGGCGCGCTGCGCGGCCTGTGACCGTCGAACCGCCCGCCGAGCAGCACCGCAAGGCCCGACGCGGCACCGGGTCGGGTGCGGCGTTGACACCCCGCCCGCATCCACGTCCCAGCCGCGAAGACCTGGCCGCGGCCGTCGACAGGACGTTGCCGGATGTCATCGGCACCGGGCTGGACGTGCTGTTCGTGGGCATCAACCCGGGGCTGTGGTCGGCGGCCACCGGTTGGCACTTCGCCCGCCCGGGCAACCGGTTCTGGCCGGCGCTGCACCGCAGCGGCTTCACCCCGCGTCTGCTGCACCCCAGTGAGCAGGACAGCCTGCCCGAACTCGGGCTGGGCATCACCAACATCGTCGCCCGGGCCAGCGCCCGGGCCGACGAGCTGACCGCCGCCGAACTGGTGGCCGGTGCGCGGGAGTTGACCGGCAAGGTCGCCCGCTACCGGCCGCGCTGGGTGGCGGTGGTCGGGGTGACCGCGTACCGGGTGGGGTTCGCCCGACCGAAGGCGACCTTCGGTCGGCAGCCTGAGCCGCTGGCCGCCGCCCAGCTCTGGGTGTTGCCCAATCCGAGCGGTCTGAACGCGCACTACACGCCGGAAACCCTCGCGGCGGCGTTCGCCGCCCTCCGCGAGGCCACCGGCAGACAGCCCGCCGGCGGGTAGCCCGCGGGTCAGGTAGCCCGCGTGTCAGTTGGCGGCGGCGGGCGGCAGGGCCTCGTCGGCGACGTACTCGCGGGTGGGGATGACTACCGGTTCCGGGTGCGCGGCGTCGGCGTACGGGCTGGGCGAGTCCGCCACCGCGAACTGGGTGCGGTACAGCTCGGCGTAGAGGCCGCCGACGGCGACCAGTTCCTCGTGACGGCCCCGCTCGACGATCCGGCCCCCGTCGAGGACGAGGATCTGGTCCGCGTCCCGCACGGTGGAGAGCCGGTGCGCGATCACCAGCGCGGTACGCCCGGTCAGCGCCACCGACAGCGCCCGCTGCACCGCCGCCTCGCTCTCGGAGTCCAGGTGTGCGGTGGCCTCGTCGAGGATGACGATCGACGGCGCCTTGAGCAGCAACCGGGCGATGGCGATGCGCTGCTTCTCGCCGCCGGAGAAGCGGTAACCGCGCTCACCCACGGTCGTCTCCAGCCCGTCGGGCAGGGACCGGACCAGGTCGGCGACCTGCGCACCGGCCAGCGCGGCCCACAACTCGTCGTCGGTGGCGTCGGGCTTGGCGTAGCGCAGGTTCTCCGCGATGGTCTCGTGGAACAGGTGGGAGTCCTGGGTGACCACGCCGATCTCGTCGCGCAGCGACGCGAGCGTGGCGTCCCGTACGTCCACCCCACCGACCAGCACCTGCCCGTCGGTGACGTCGTAGATGCGCGAGATCAGCATGGACAGGGTGGACTTGCCGGCACCGGAGGGGCCGACCAACGCCACCATCTGACCCGGCTCGACCTTGAACGACACGCCCTTGAGCACCGGCTCGTTGATCGTACGGTCCAGCGTGGCGACCTCTTCGAGGGAGGCCAGCGAGATCTCCGCGGCGCTCGGGTAGCGGAACCGCACGTCGCGGAACTCCACCGTGCCCGTGCCCTTGGGCACCGGTACCGCGCCGGGCCGCTCGGTGATCGCCGGCTTCAGGTCGAGCACCTCGAAGACCCGGTCGAAGGAGACGAGCGCGCTCATCACGTCCACCCGGACGTTGCTCAGCGCGGTGAGCGGACCGTAGAGCCGGGTGAGCAGCAACGCCAGGGTGACCACGGTGCCGGCGCTGACGTCACCACGGACCGCCAGCCAACCACCGAGACCGTAGGTGAGCGCCTGGGCCAGGGAGGCCACCAGCATCATCGCCACGAAGAAGGTCCGCGAGTACATCGCCGACTGGATGCCGATGTCGCGGACCCGCTCGGCGCGGCGGGCGAACCGGTCGGCCTCCGCGTCCGGGCGGCCGAAGAGCTTGACCAGCAACGCGCCCGCGACCCCGAACCGTTCGGTCATTGTCGCGTTCATCTTGGCGTCGAGGTTGTACGACTCTCGGGTGATCTCGGCCAGCCGCCGCCCGACCCGCCGGGCCGGGATGATGAACACCGGCAGCAGCACCAGCGACAACGCGGTGATCTGCCAGGACAGGGTGAACATCACCGCGGCGGTGAGCAGCAGCTGGATCACGTTGCTGACCACGCCGGACAGCGTGGAGGTGAAGGCCCGCTGGGCCCCCAGCACGTCGTTGTTGAGCCGGCTGACCAGCGCACCGGTCTGGGTGCGGGTGAAGAACTGCAACGGCATCCGCTGCACGTGGTCGTAGACCCGGGTACGCAGGTCGAGGATGATGCCTTCGCCGATGCGCGCCGAATACCACCGCTGCGCCAGCGAGAGCAGCGCGTCGGCGACGGCCAGCCCGGCGATGAACAGCGCCAGCCGGGTCACCACCGACCCGCCGTCGGGACCGCCCTGGGTGATGGCGTCGATCACGTCGCCGGCGAGCAGCGGGGTGGCCACGCCGATCACCGCCGCGATGACCACCGTCAGCAGGAACACGACGATGTCGCGCCGGTAGGGCTGGGCGAAGGCCACGATCCGCCCGGCCACGCCGCGCTGGAGCCGGTGGGTGGAGATCTCGTCACGGCTGCGCATCGACCGGAGCATGCCCCAACCGCCCATGCCGCCAGCGGCCATGTGGTTGGACACCGCCACCTCCGGGGTCGTCACGTCATTCGAGCCGGCACGTCAAACTGCCGTCGGGTCGATTCTCCCGATGACTACGACAACCTCGTACGTAACCCGGACCTTCCCGATCGGTCCTTACTATTCTCCGCGCCCCGTGAGATCGCGCAGCCGCCGGGTCTGCGCCTCCCGCTCGGCCCGCTGCTGCTCGGCATGGCTGCGCCCGGCAGCACCGGTGAGCAGCGCCTTGATCTCCACGACCGCGTTGCGGTTGTTGGCGAGCAGACCCGCGGCGAGATCCCGTACCGTGTCGTCGAGCTCGGCGTTGGGCACGACGACTGTGGCCAGCCCGATGCGGTCCGCCTCGGCGGCGTCCATCCGCCGGCCGGTGGCGCAGATCTCCAGCGCCCGGGCGTAGCCGACCAGTTCGACCAGGCGCTTGGTGCCGGCCAGGTCCGGCACCAGCCCGATCGTCGCCTCGGCCATGGACAGCTTGGCGTCGGTGGCCAGCACCCGCAGGTCGCAGGCGAGCGCGAGTTGGAAGCCGGCACCGATCGCGTGGCCCTGCACGGCGGCGATGGAGATGATGTCCGGCCGGTGCAGCCAGGTGAACGCGGACTGGTAGACCGCGATCCGGTCGGCGCACTCCGACTCGGGGAGGGCGGCCAGATCGGCGAAGGAATCCGGGCCGGAGGCACCCGCGACCGACAGGTCCAGTCCGGCCGAGAACGCGCGCCCCTCACCACGGAGGATCACGACGCGTACGTCGCCGGGCAGGGCCCGGGAGAATTCGCTCAGCGCGCGCCACATCGCCGGGGTCTGCGCGTTGAGCACGTCGGGCCGGCACAGGGTGACTGTGGCCACCGGCCCGTCGCAGTCCAGCCGGACCCCGGTCGCCTCGGTGGTCACCGGGCGGCCCGGGTCACGGCGATGGGCGCCGTCAACCGGCGCGTCATGCCTTCTTACGCCGTCGCGCGCCGCCGCGCTGCCGCAGCTGCACTCCGGACTCGGTGAGTACCCGGTGGATGAACCCGTAGGAACGGCCGGTTGAGGCCGCGAGGGCACGAATGCTCTCTCCCCCGGTGTACCGCTTGACCAGGTCCTTGGCGAGCGTCTGGCGCTCGGCTCCGACGATCCGGCGACCCTTCTCAGTGCTGGTGGCTGTGCCCGTGGCTGCCATGCTGTGTCCTCACGTCCCAGACTGTGCGGTTCGGATACGGTCCCACCTATTAGACCGTCTCGAACGATCATGCGCCAGATATCAACTATTCGCCAACCGACACGCTATGCAATGTCAGCTTCCCGATAGGTAACCCACCCCACCCCACCGGCCGCCCCGTTGATCAAGAGCTTTTCGTCTGATCCGAAGGCGATTTCAGACCCAAATTTCTTGATCAACAGGTGGGTGGGAATGGGTGGGTCAGGCGAGTTCGACGAGTTCGAGGAGGTCGTCGCTCCAGGCGTCCTCGTCGCCGTCGGGCAGCAGGATGGCGCGGTCGGGTTTGAGGGCGAGTACCGCGCCGGGGTCGTGGGTGACCAGGACGATCGCGCCGGGATAGCGGGCGATGGCGTCGAGAACCTGCTCCCGACTGACCGGGTCCAGGTTGTTGGTCGGCTCGTCGAGCAGCAGCACATTCGCACCGGAACACACGAGCGTGGCCAGGGCCAGCCGGGTTTTCTCCCCACCGGAGAGCACCCCGGCGGGCTTGTCCACGTCCTCGCCGGAGAAGAGAAACGCACCGAGGATCTTGCGCAGTTCGGTGTCGGTCTGTTCGATCGCCGCGGCCCGCATGTTCTCCAGCACGGTCCGCTGCACGTCAAGCGTTTCGTGTTCCTGGGCGTAGTAGCCCAGTCGCAGCCCGTGCCCGGGGTGCACCTCGCCGGTGTCCGGCTCCAGCAGACCACCGAGCATCCGCAGCAGCGTCGTCTTGCCGGCACCGTTGAGCCCGAGGATGGCCACCCGGGAACCCCGGTCCACCGCCACGTTGACGTCGGTGAAGATCTCCAACGAGCCGTACGACTTGGACAGGCCGGTCGCGGTCAGCGGGGTCTTGCCGCAGGGGGCCGGTGCGGGGAAACGCACCTTGGCCACCTTGTCGGAGACGCGTACCTCCTCCAGGCCGGACATCAGCCGCTCGGCCCGGCGGGCCATGTTCTGCGCGGCGACGGTCTTGGTGGCCTTGGCCCGCATCTTGTCCGCCTGGGCCATCAGCGCGCCGGCCTTCTTCTCGGCGTTGGCCCGCTCCCGGCGGCGACGCCGCTCGTCGGTCTCCCGCGCCTCCAGGTACGCCTTCCAGCCCAGGTTGTAGACGTCGACCACGGACCGGGTGGCGTCGAGGAACCAGACCTTGTTGACCACCGACTCCAGCAGGTCACCGTCGTGGGAGATGACCACCAGGCCGCCCTTGTGGTTGGCCAGGAAGCCACGCAGCCAGGTGATCGAGTCGGCGTCGAGGTGGTTGGTGGGCTCGTCGAGCAGCAGGATGCCGCCGCCGTCGTCGCCCGCGTCCCGGAACAGGATCCGGGCCAGTTCGATGCGGCGGCGCTGACCGCCGGAGAGGGTGCCGATGGTCTGGGCCAGAGCCCGATCGGGCAGCCCCAGGTTCGCGCAGATCCGCGCCGCCTCGGCCTCGGCGGCGTACCCACCGAGGGCGGCGAACTGATCCTCCAGCGCGCCGTAGCGGCGGACCAGCTTCTCGTCGCCGCCGTCGGCGAGCTTCGCCTCCAGGTCCTTCATGCCGGCCATCAGGGCGTCCAGGCCGCGGGCGGAGAGCACCCGGTCGCGGCCGGTGACCTCCAGATCGCCGGTACGCGGATCCTGCGGCAGATAGCCGACGGGGCTGCGCCGGTCGACCTGCCCGGCGTACGGCTGGCCCTCACCGGCCAGCACCTTGAGTGTGGTGGTCTTGCCGGCGCCGTTGCGGCCGACCAGGCCGATGCGGTCGCCGGGTTGCACCCGCAGCGTCGTGTCGGACAGCAGGATCCGGGCGCCGGCGCGCAGTTCCAGGCCGGTGGCAGTGATCATGTTTGGGGTACTCGCTCTCGGGATCCGGAGGGCTGACTCAGGGCACACGAAAGCGCCGGCGGATCGTGGTGACCCGTCGGCGCGGGGCGTTCAGCCTTCGCAGAGCAGCACGGCGACAAGTGTACTCGGCCCCGGTTGCCGGGCACCGGGGATTATCAACCAAGATCGTCGGGTACCGGATCGCCCACCGGATTCCGTTTCCGGCACCGCGACCACCCTCAACTGATCACCGACCGATCGGGGTCACCATGGAGCTGAACGAGAACGCCCGCATCGACACCAGCCAGATCGACGACCGACGCGGCAGCGGCGGAGGCGGCGGGATGGGCATCCCCATCCCGATCGGTGGCGGGCGGGGCGGCATCGTCGGGATCGTCATCGCCGTGCTGGTGGCCCTGGTCGGTGGTGGCCTCGGCCTGAACGCGATGACCGGCGAGGAGGGCGACAACGCCGCGCTGGAGCAGCGTTGCGAGGAGGCCCCGGACGCGCTGGAGCACCTGGACTGCCGCAACAACCTGTACGTCAACTCGATCCAGGCGTACTGGCGTACCGCCCTGCCGGAGGCGTTCGGTGAGCAGTACCGCCCCACCCGTACGGTCTTCTTCGATCGGGCCGTCAACACCGCCTGCGGCTCGGCCGACTCCGGTGTCGGCCCGTTCTACTGCCCGGCCGACTCGCTTGTCTACATCGACCTGTCGTTCTACGAGGTGCTCTCCGAGCAGCTCGGTGCCAGCGGCGAGTTCGCCCAGCCGTACGTGCTGGCCCACGAGTACGGCCACCACGTGCAGAACCTGCTCGGCACCAACGAGCAGGTCCGCCGCGCCCAGCAGCGCGACCCGGGCGCGGCCAACGAACTGTCCGTACGGCTGGAGTTGCAGGCCGACTGCTACGCGGGCGCGTGGGCCAAGAACGCCACCGGCACCGCCGACGACCGCGGTCAGAAGATCTTCACCAGCATCACCGAGCGGGACATCGCCGAGGCCATCGACACCGCCGAGGCGATCGGCGACGACGCCATCTCCGAGCGGGCCAACCGGCCGGTGAACCCGGACGAGTTCACCCACGGCTCGTCGGCCGACCGCAAGCGCTGGTTCAACCGGGGCTACGAAAGCGGCGACCCGGCCACCTGCGACACCTTCAGCGGCGCGGTCTGAGGCGGAGGACGATCGGGCAGCGGCGCGGTCTGAGGCGGGGGTGGTCAGGCGGGGTCGCGGACGAGGATGCGGACTGCACGGGCGGCGGTGGCCGCGTCCTGGAGCACCGCGTATCGGGGCTCGGGCACGTCGAGCAGCCGCTCGGCGCGCAACGCGGCCAGCGGGGCCAGTCTGCGGTCAGCGAGGATCCCGTCCACCGTCCGTCGGTCACCGCCGACGACCAGCGCGGCCAGGCGGCCGGCCTCCGGCAGCAGCAGCCGCACCGCAAGGTCCGCCGCCTCGCCCAGGGCCGCCTTGGCCTGGTTGTCCCGGCGGCGGGCGAACCGCTGCTGCGACCAACCACCTGCGGCGGTACGCCCCTGCACGTAACGGGTGTCCACCTTGTGCACCGGCAGCCGCTCCCCCTCGGCGACGCCGACGGCCACCGCGCCCTTACGGGCCAGCAGCAGCCCGATCCGGCGGGACGCCACGGCCTGCCCGACGAAGGCGTCCAGGTCGGGCGTCGCGGGTGCGCCCGGCGGGCGGTGCAGCTCGGCGGTGGCGCCGTCCGGGGCGGCCAGCAGCAGGCCGTACTCCTGGCCGGTGACGGTGGGCGGGCCGTGCCGGTCGGCGAAACCGGCGACCCAGCGTGCGATGCGGGCCGGGTCGACCTCGACCCACCGGCCGCCGCCGGCAGCGGGTCGACTGGTCATGCCCCGACCGTACGGCATCACCCCACGCGTCCCACCGCCACCGCGACGCTCGTCGGGCTACCGGGCTGCGGGCTGATCGGTGGCTGCGGTCGGCTGCGCGGGTACGGCGGGATCCTGCTGCGCCTCACCCGACGGCGCCGCCTGCTCCGGCACAGCGGCCTCACCCGAGGGTGCGGCCGGCGTCGACACCGCGGCCTCACCCGAGGGTGCAGGGCCATTAGACACGGGCTTCTCCCCCGGGTTCGCCTGGGCGGCTGCGGCCCGGCGACGACGGATCCGCAGGTACACCGTGACGCCGACCACCAGCAGTGCCGCGAGGAGCAGCCACGGCATCGCCCAGATGCTCTTGTCGGTGCGCACCGACGACAGGACGGTGCCGTCGGCCATGGCGGGAGTCAGCTCCACCTCGGCGGTCAGCCGTACCGCGGGCGGTACACCGGTGACCCGCTCGGTGATGGTGAAGACCGAGCCGGGGAGCAGTTCCGGCAGCGCCAGCCCTTCGCTCTGCGCCAGCTTCCAACCGAAGGGGGCCTTCACTGTCACGTTGCCGGTGCCGCCCAGACGGACGTTGCCGCTGTTGCGCAACCGGTAGGTGACCACCATGTCGGTACGGCCGAAGGGATTGATCGGCGTCTGGTATTCGATGTCCATCGACTCGACCGTCAGAGCGGGAGCGACATCGCCGGTGACCCGGAGGTAGACGCGGGCCGCAACCCGCCGGTCCATCTGGACCTGCTGCCCGTCGGCGGTGACACCGGTCTGCCGGACCGCGGCGATCACCCCGCCGATGTGGTCGCCCGGGGTGGCGTTGGTGGGCACGCTGATCTCGAACCGGATGTCCGCCCGCTTGCCCGGCTTGACGGTGACACTCTTCTTCTCGACACGGGTCCAGGAGCCGACGTCCGTGGGCTCCTGGTTCGCGGGCAGCAGCGAGAAGGCGCCGTCGACGGTGGTGAAGGCGTCCGTGGCGTACACCTGGAACGTCAGCGGCCGGTCGCTGAGGTTCGTCACCCCGACGTAGTCGAACAGGGTGCTGCCGGGAGCCACGTCGTAGATGAAGTGGTTACGTCCGGTCGGCCCCTTCGGGCCGGAGGGCTGCACCGAGAAGCGATCCACCTGCTGCCCGGCGCTGCTCCCGGTGGCGCCCGGCGCGGACGGGCTCGGGGTCGCCGGAGCGGCGGCGGCCGGCGGCGCGATGCTCAGTGCGAGCAGCGCCGCGCCGAGCGGTACGCCGATGCGCGTCGCGACCGCGACAAGGGACCGACGCGCCCGGGACGCCGTGGCGTCGGGCGCGGGTCGGAACCGGGACAGGAACGTTGCAGAGGGCATACCGGTGCTCCGGAAGATCGTGTGTTTCAGCGGGTCGGGACGGCGGGACGGGGTTGTGCCCCCGTCCCGCCACCGGTGGGGCGGATTGCTCCGCCCCACCGGAATGACCCGACTACCCGAACCTAGGAGAGGGTCAGGGTCAGGGTCGCGATGTAGTCGCCCGCCCGTGCGGAGGACGGCACACCGAGGTTGAGCTCAGCGTCACAGGTGAACACGCCACCACTGACCCCGGCAGCCGAGGTGCAGAGGGCACGTGCCTCACCCAGACCGGCGCCGGGCTCGGCGACGGCACCCGGGGTGACGACACCCTGGGTACCGATGAACCGCTCGGTCTGAGCCTCCGCCGACGGCACCCAGCCGAGGTTACCGGCAGCGATGCTGGCACCGTTGGTCGAGGTGAAGTCGGAGACCTGGCCGGTCAGGCTCCAGCCGGCGCTGGTGCCCCGCAGGTCCTCGACGGTGGCCTGGTTCAGCGCACCGGTGGTGATGTCACCGAGGTTGACCGCCGGCAGGGCGACGGTCGAGCCGGCGACGGACAGCGCCAGCGGACCCGGCTTGACGGTGGTGGTGATCTGCTGCTGCGCGTCCCCACCGTTGAGCAGGATGGTGAAGTCGGCCTCGTTGACGGCGAAGAAGACGTTCCCCACCGCCTCGATCTTGATGCGAGCCTTGTCCGTCGAGACGTTCGGCAGGCGCACGTCGGCGCTGCCGTTGTTCGCGGTGCGCTCCGCCAGCACGTACGGGAAGGTCTCCCCGCCGTCGGCGGAAAGCGTGATCTTCACCTCGCTGACGTTCACCGGCGCCTGGTCGGTGCCGGCGACATCCCAGGTCACCGTCTGGGTCGAACCGCCGTCGAGGCCGGCGTCGGTGCCCTGCGAGGTGACCAGGAACGGCCCGGCCTGCGGAGCCAGGGCCACGGCGACGTTGGCGCTGCCCACGCCACCGCCACCCAGCCGCCCGTCGCGGGCAGTGAGCTTGAAGTTCATGGTCCGGTCATTGTTGAAACCGACCCAGTCCTGAGTGGGCAGGAACTCCGAGTAGCAGTCCACGATCTCCGCGGGAACGTTCGAGGCACTCCCGCTGGTCGGCGGCGCCGGTGCCACCGGGCAGGCGCCCGTCTTGGCGTTGGTGTTGCCGGCCAGGATCTGCTTCATGTCGGGGAAGACCCGGGTCGAGTTGGTGGTGACCACGTTCTGACCCGGCGAGTGGTACTGCTGGGCGTCCTCCGGCGTCACGTTCGCCGCCTCGCCGAAGACCCGGAACAACGGACCGTTGGTCTTGGTGTTGCTCATCAGTGCGGTACCGGCGGAGCCACCCCGGTCGTTCTGCTCCCACAGGTAGGTCAGCACGTCGCCGTCGGCGTCGGTGGCGCTACCGGTGAGCGCGAACGGGGTACGCACCGGGATCGTGACGCTGTCCGGCACGGTGACCACGGGAGCGTGGTTGGCCGTCTCCTGCACCAGGTGCCCGCCGTTGTCGATGGCGCCACCCTTGGAGGTCTCGCCGACGAAGCCGGAGGCACCGAAGACGTTGGTCAGGGCGAGCTGCTCGACGTTGGTCTGGGCCAGCGCGCCGGTGAACGTCACCTGGAAGCCGGTGTCGTTCAGCGTCCCGCTGCCGCCGAAGGCGGCGACGTTCACCGTGGCACCCGCCGGCCAGCCCGGGATCGCCTCGATCGCGGCCTTGATGCCGGCGGTGGTGTAGTTGACGCCACGCACGATCGGGGCCGAGTTCGCGCCACCGTAGCTGATCGTGAAGGAGTCACCGTCGGCGTCGAAGTCGAGCAGCGAAACGGTCTGCACCTCGTTGATCGCCGGCCGCGTCGCAGTGACGAAGGTCGTGATCTCGGTGAAGGTGCGGTGCGACCAGTACGGGTCGGTGTGCGGCTGGAGGTTGTCCTGGCGGCAGATGCCGGCGTACGCCATGATCGACGAACCGCTGCCCGGCTCGTACGAGTTGGCCGCGCTGCGGTTGCCGCCGGAGCAGTTGTGCTGGTTGCCGTTGAAGGTGTGGTTGCCGGCGAACTGGTGACCGATCTCGTGTGCGACATAGTCGACCGCGAAATAGTCACCGACCGGGTTCGGCAGACCGGTGCAACCGCGCGCCTTGCCGTCACCACCGACCACGCCGAGGCCGGCGATACCGCCACCGGCGAGGCCGAGGGCGATGTGTCCGACGTCGTAGTTGCTGGCGCCGACGATCTGACCGAGGACGATCCGGTTGCGGTTCAGCAGACCGCTGCTGCACCCGGCGAGCTGGGCCGGGGTGTAGCAGGGTGCCGCGCCACACGGGCCGTTGGGCTCGGTGGCCAGCGCCGGGGTGTTCAGGTTCGTCTCGTCGGTGGCGTTGACCAGGACGAGCCGGATCGCGGTCTCGTCCTCGTAGATCTGGTTGACCCGGTTGATCAGCGTCACCTTCGCCGCGGTCACGTTCTCCGCACCGAAGTAGTTGGCGTACGACGGGTCGGTGACCATCGCGAGCCGGTAGGTCCGCAGCGACACCAGCGGGCCGATGGTCGGCTCCGCCTGGGCCCCGAGCTCTTCCTTCAGAGCGTGGGCCGCCGTCTCGACGTCCTCGTGCTCGTGGAATTCACCGTGGGTGTCCTCCAGGTCCTTGGCGAAGTAGCTCGCGTACAGGCTCTGGTCGCGGTGGTAGTACGGGTCGATGTACCACGTGCCGTCGGACGAGCGCACCGAGGCGTGGAAGCCCAGCGGGGTGAGGTCCGCCCGCACCGTCGCGGTCGGGTCGTCCACGCCCTTGCCCGCGTACGTGGTGATCTCCGGGTGAGCGGCGGCGAGGTCCGCTTCCATCACCGGCGACTCGACCAGCTCGAAGCGCTGGAACGTGCCGTCCGGGGCGGGCAGCGACACCAACTGCCGCTGCTGACGGGCGGCGAGGCGGTTCTCCGCCGGCGCCTTGTCCAGCAGGCTCTCGATGCCGGCCCGGTCGAGCGTGAAGGTCTTCTGCTTCTTCGCCTTGATGGCGGCCTTCTTGCCCGACTTGGTCGGAGCCGGCTTGCCGTCCACCTTGCGCCAGAGGCTCTCGCTCGACGGAGCCGCGACGGCAGCGGTGGGGGCGGCCAGGACCGGCAGCATCGCTGCGGTCAGCGCGGCGGCCAGGACGCCCGCCAGGCGACCACGACGTGGCGGGCCGTTGCTGCGCCCGCCCCGCGCTTGTGGGGTGAGGATGATCCTCAAGGTTGCTCCCAGCTGTGAAGGGGAATGACCAAACGTGCCCTCTCCTTCGCTGATGGAGAGGGCAAGATGATCAGGGATTTGCCAGCACCCTAAACACGAGATGAATTCAGGGCATCGGACGGAAGGGTGAGGTCCACCTGGCAGGACGTTGACCGACAGCCGCTCGGCAGTCAGGAATGGACCGTAGCTCCACTGATTCGGGCCTCAGCCATTACCGAACGGATGATCAAGCCCGACTGCGGGGACGACCATGATCCAACCGTTCGGCGCGTGGGACCGACCGTCCCTCCAGCAGCCTTCTTTACCTGGCTGCCACACGACCAACATGCAACCGTCACATCTGTGGTGTCCATCGCAGATGACGACCGTCATCACGGTCGTGACGACAGTCGCTTAGTGTCCATTCAGCAGCATGGCGACGGCGAGCGCGGCGATGATGGCGCTTGACGACAGCGCCGTCACCAGCCTGCCCCGCACCCCGGTGAGTACCCGCCCGACCATCGTGCCGCCTGCGGCGATCAGCAACTGCCAACTGGCCGAGGCGAGGAACACTCCGAGAGTGAACAGGGTCGCCAGGGCGAACCCCGAACCGCCGAGCTCCACCCGACCGAGCACCAGCGCCGTGAAGTAGACGACGGTGGCCGGATTGAGCAGGGTCAGCGCGAGGATCCCGGCGAACGCCCGGATCGGGGTGTCCAGGCCCCGCCTCGCAGCCCGGCCGACGCCCGCTGCCGGGTCGGCCGAACCGCGCGGCCGCAGCGCCCGCCACGCCCCGTAGCCGGCCAGGCCCAACAACACCGCCGCCGCGACCAGCCGCAGCGGCGTGGCGAACGGTGCCAGCCAGCCGGCGACCACGGCCCCGCCGAACGCCGCCACCCCGGCGTAGATCCCGTCGGCGGTGGCCACCCCGAGCGCGGCGGACGCACCGACCCGGAACGAGGTCCGCGCAGCGAGCCCGAGGATGAGTACGGCGATCGCGCCGACCGGAATGGCCACACCGTAGCCGGCGACCACACCGGCCAGGAACGCGCCGCTCACGACGGTCGACAAGGGATCGAGACGAAACGTGCCGAGTCCCGCTGTCGACCCGCGACGATGGTCACGGTGACCGGGGACGACTCATTCGGAAGCGCCTCGCACACGGACATGATCTTGCACGAGGCGGCCGCCTCACGCCAGCGGTTAAACATCCCGCGAATCCTGGGCTGACCTCGGCAAACCCACGCAAAGACGCCCGGAGCACCGGCCGTGGCCGGCGCTCCGGGCGTCTGGATATCCGCCTCAGACGTTGAAGCCGAGGGAGCGGAGCTGATCCCGACCCTCGTCGGTGATCTTGTCCGGTCCCCACGGCGGCAGCCAGACCCAGTTGATCCGGATGTCGTTGACCAGACCGCCACCCGGGCCGGTGGTCAGCGCCTGGCGGGCCTGGTCCTCGATCACGTCGGTGAGCGGGCAGGCCGCCGACGTCAGCGTCATGTCCAGGGTGGCCACGTTCTCGTCGTCGACGTGCACCCCGTACACCAGGCCGAGGTCGACCACGTTGATGCCCAACTCCGGGTCGACGACGTCCTTCATCGCCTCCTCGACGTCGGCCACGGCGGCCTTGCCGCGCGCTGCCGTACCGTCGGCAGCGGGCGTCGCCGACGCATCGGTGGCCGGCGTCGCCGCGCTGTCGGTCGCCACGGCGCCCGACTCCGGCGTGCTGGTTTCCTCGGTCATGCCTTCACCTCCGTCGGGCTCGCGCCCACACCGGCGCGTGCCGCAGCGTCCTTGAACGCCATCCACGGCAACAACGCGCACTTGACCCGGGCGGGATAGCGGGCGACACCCTCGAACGCCACCCCGTCGCCGAGCACCTCCTCGTCCGGCGTGACCTGGCCACGGCCGGACATCAGCGCCACGAACGCCTCGTGCACCTGGAACGCCGCTGCCGCCTCCCGGCCGGTCAGCAGCTCGTGCAGCACGCTGGCCGACGCCTGGCTGATCGAGCAGCCCATGCCGTCGTACGACACGTCGTGCAGCACCTCGCCGTCGGTGGCCACCCGGACGGTCACCTCGTCACCGCAGGTGGGGTTGACGTGGTGCGCCTCGGCCACCCGGTCGGTCGGCTCGGCGGCGTCGCGCAGCCCGCGCCCCTGCGGGTGCTTGTAGTGATCCAGGATGATCTCCTGATAAAGAGCATCAAGTTGCATCAGGCTGAGCTCCTGTCGACTCGCGGACTCCTGCGTCGCCGCTCACTCGAACACCTTCCGCACCTGCTCCAGGCCCGCCACCAGGGCGTCGATCTCCTCGGTGGTGGTGTAGAGGTAGAACGAGGCCCGGGTCATCGCCGGCACCCCGAAGCGGGTGCAGACCGGCCGGGCACAGTGGTGGCCCACCCGCACCTGCACACCCAGGGAGTCGAGCACCTGCCCGACGTCGTGCGGATGCACGTCGCCGAGGGCGAAGGAGATCGTGCCACCCCGGCCGACCGGCACCTCCGGGCCGAAGATCCGCAGGCCGGGCACGCTACCCAGAGCATCCAGGGCGTACGCGGTCAACTGCTTCTCGTGCCACTGGATGGCCCGCATGTCGAGCGCGGTGAGGTAGTCCACGGCCGCACCCAACGCGACCGCCTCGGCGATCGGCGGGGTGCCCGCCTCGAACCGGGCCGGCGGCGCGGCGAACGTCGAGCCGGCCAGCGTCACCGTCTCGATCATCGAACCGCCGCCGAGCACCGGCGGCATCGCGGCGAGCAGTTCCGACCGCCCCCACAGCACCCCGATGCCGGTCGGGCCGCACATCTTGTGCCCGGTGAAGACGATGAAGTCCGCGTCCAGGTCGACCACGTCGATCGGCATGTGCGGCACGGACTGCGAGCAGTCCCACAGCAGCAGCGCACCGACCTCGCGGACCCGCTCGGTGATCCGCGCGGTGGCGTTGACCGTGCCCAGGATGTTTGACATGTGCACCAGCGAGACGATCTTCGTCCGCTCGGTGACCAGGTCCGTCAGCCCTGACTCGTCCAGCCGGCCCTGCTCGGTGACCGGGAACCAGCGCAGCGTCGCGCCGGTGCGCTCGGCCAGCAACTGCCACGGCACGATGTTCGAGTGGTGCTCCATCTCGGAGATGACGATCTCGTCACCCGGGCCGAGCCGGAACCGAGGGTCGGCGTCCGCGCGCAGCGAGGCGTTGGAGAAGGCGTACGCCACGATGTTGATCGCCTCGGTGGAGTTCTTGGTGAACACCACCTCGTCGACGCTCGGCGCGTTGATGAAGCCGGCCACCTTCGCCCGGGCCGTCTCGTACCCCTCGGTGGCCTCGGTGCCCAGCGTGTGCACCGACCGGGACACGTTGGCGTTGTGCTGCTCGTAGTGCTCGCGCAGCACGTCGAGCACCTGACGCGGCTTGTGCGAGGTGTTGGCGCTGTCCAGGTAGACCAGCGGATGGCCGTTGATCTCCCGACCGAGGATCGGGAAGTCGGCGCGTACCGCCGCCACGTCGTAGCGCGGCACGTCGTCGTACTGCGGCATCCCCGGCGGGATCGCGATGGTGGTCATCGTCGTGACCAGCCTTTCCTTGGGATCAGGCCCGCGCCGAACCGGCCCCGGCCACGTACCGCTCGTAGCCCTCTTCCTCAAGCTTGTCGGCCAGCTCCGGGCCACCCTGCTCGACGATCCGGCCGGCCACGAAGACGTGCACGAAGTCCGGCTTGATGTAGCGCAGGATCCGGGTGTAGTGGGTGATCAGCAGCAGGCCGGTGTCACCGGTGTCACGTACCCGGTTCACGCCCTCGCTGACCACGCGCAGCGCGTCCACGTCGAGGCCGGAGTCGGTCTCGTCGAGGATGGCCACCTTCGGCTTGAGCAGCTCCAGCTGCACGATCTCGTGCCGCTTCTTCTCACCACCGGAGAAGCCCTCGTTGACGTTGCGCTGGGCGAACGCCGGGTCCATGTGCAGGCGCTCCATCGCGCCGCGCAGCTCGGCACCCCAGGTCCGCAGCTTGGGCGCCTCGCCGTCGATGGCGGTCTTGGCGGTACGCAGGAAGTTCGCCACCGACACACCGGGCACCTCGACCGGGTACTGCATGGCCAGGAAGAGGCCGGCGCGGGCCCGCTCGTCGACGGACATCTCCAGCACGTCGACGCCGTCGAGGGTCACCGAACCGCCGGTGATCTCGTACTTCGGGTGACCGGCGATCGAGTACGCCAGGGTCGACTTGCCGGAGCCGTTCGGGCCCATGATGGCGTGCGTTTCACCCGAGCGGACGGTCAGGTCGACACCGGCCAGGATCGGCTTGAGCTCACCCTCGGGCAGCTTGACCGACACCTGCAGGTCACGGATCTCCAGGGTGCTCATTATCGGGTCACTCCATTGCTCGGCGTCAGACTGACGTAGATGTCGCCGTCGCGGACTTCGACGGGGTAGACAGGGACGGGTTCGGTCGCGGGCAGGCCGGTCGGCTCGCCGGTACGCAGGTCGAAGCGGGAGCCGTGCAGCCAGCACTCCAGCGTGCAGCCCTCCACCTCGCCCTCGGAGAGCGCCACGGCGGCGTGCGAGCACTCGTCGCGCACGGCGTAGAACTGGTCGTCCTCGCCGTGCACCAGCGCGATCTGGGTGCCCTCGACATCGGCGCTGATCGCGGTGCCCTTCGGCACGTCCTCGACCGCACAGATCCGGATCATCAGGCGCCCGCCTTGGTGAGCCGCGCCTCGATGGTCTCCCCCAGCCGCTCTCGCAACTCCTCGACCGGGATCTTGTTCAGCAGCTCGGCGAAGAAGCCGCGCACCACCAGCCGGCGGGCCTCGGCCTCCGGGATGCCCCGGGCCATCAGGTAGAACAGCTGCTCGTCGTCGAAGCGGCCGGTGGCGCTGGCGTGACCGGCGCCGGCGATCTCGCCGGTCTCGATCTCCAGGTTCGGTACGGAGTCCGCCCGCGCGCCGTCGGTGAGCAGCAGGTTCCGGTTGATCTCGTACGTGTCGGTGCCGGTCGCCTCGGCCCGGATCAGCACGTCACCGACCCAGACGGTGTGGGCGCTGGCGCCCTGCAACGCGCCCCGGTAGCCGACGTAGCTGCGGCAGTCCGGCACGGTGTGGTCGACCAGCTGGCGGTGCTCCAGATGCTGTCCGGAGTCGGCGAAGTAGACGCCGTACAGCTCGGCCTCGCCACCCCGGTCGGTGTACTCGACAGTGGTGTACTGCCGGACCAGGTCACCGCCGAGGCTCACCTGCACGTGCAGCACCCGCGCGTCGCGGCCCAGCTTCACCTTCAGGTGCTGGGCCTGCACCGCGTCGTCGGCCCAGTCGGCGACGGTGACCAGGGTCAGCTTCGCCCCGTCCCCGACGGTCACCTCGACGTTGTCCGCCAGCGTCGCCGAACCCACGTGCTCCAGCACCAGGATCACCTCGGCGAACCGGCCCACCTCGACGACGGTGTGCCCGAAGGCCAGACCCTCGCTGCCCTCGCCGACCACCCGCAGCACGGCCGGGCCGCTGACCACCGCGTCCTGGGCCACCCGCACCAGCAGCGCCTGCTCGACGCCGCCGTAGGCAAGCGCGCTGACCCGGTCGAACGGGGTGAGCACCGTACCGACCCGCGGGTCGTCGCGGCCGATCCGCTCCACCAGCACGCCCTCGGGCAGGTCGGCGTACTCGTGCCGGACCGTGCCGGTGGCGATGCGATCGTCGCCGACCAGCCCGCGCAGCCGCTTGAGCGGGGTGAATCGCCACTCCTCCTCCAGGCCGGTCAGGGCCGGGAAGTCGGCGACGTCGTACGAGCGCAGCGCCTGCGACTTGGTGGTCGGCGGCGCGGAAGCCTGGATAGTCATCTCGTCCTTGGTCTGTTCTTGCGACGACGGTGAAGGTGCTGGGGTGGCGGGCCGGGCGCGTGCCGCCCCGCCGGGCGGGGTCAGCCGACCGCGCCCTCCATCTGCAGCTCGATCAGGCGGTTGAGCTCCAGGGCGTACTCCATCGGCAGTTCCTTGGCGATCGGCTCGATGAAGCCACGCACGATCATCGCCATCGCCTCGTCCTCGCTCAGGCCCCGGCTCATCAGGTAGAAGAGCTGGTCCTCGCTGACCTTGGAGACGGTGGCCTCGTGCCCCATGGAGACGTCGTCCTCGCGGATGTCGACGTACGGGTAGGTGTCCGAGCGGGAGATGGTGTCCACCAGCAGGGCGTCGCACTTGACCGTGCTGGCGCTGCTGTGCGAGCCCTCCAGCACCTGCACCAGGCCCCGGTACGAGGTCCGGCCGCCACCCCGGGCGATCGACTTCGACACGATGGTGCTGCTGGTGTGCGGTGCCGCGTGCACCATCTTGGCGCCGGCGTCCTGGTGCTGCCCCTCGCCGGCCATGGCCACCGAGAGCACCTCGCCCTTGGCGTGCTCGCCGGTCATGTAGACCGCCGGGTACTTCATGGTCACCTTGGAGCCGATGTTGCCGTCGATCCACTCCATGGTCGCGCCCTCGTGGCACACCGCGCGCTTGGTGACCAGGTTGTAGACGTTGTTCGACCAGTTCTGGATGGTGGTGTAGCGGCAGCGGGCGTTCTTCTTGACGATGATCTCGACGACCGCGCTGTGCAGCGAGTCCGAGGAGTAGATGGGCGCGGTGCAGCCCTCGACGTAGTGCACGTACGCGCCCTCGTCGACGATGATCAGCGTCCGCTCGAACTGGCCCATGTTCTCGGTGTTGATCCGGAAGTACGCCTGCAGCGGGATCTCCACCTGCACGCCCTTCGGCACGTAGATGAACGAGCCACCGGACCACACGGACGTGTTCAGCGCGGCGAACTTGTTGTCGCCGACCGGGATCACCGTGCCGAAGTACTCCTTGAAGATGTCCTCGTGCTCCTTGAGGGCGGTGTCGGTGTCGAGGAAGACGACACCCTGCTCCTCCAGGTCCTCACGGATCTTGTGGTAGACCACCTCGGACTCGTACTGCGCCGCCACACCGGCGACCAGCCGCTGCTTCTCCGCCTCCGGGATGCCCAGCTTGTCGTAGGTGTTCTTGATGTCCTCGGGCAGGTCCTCCCAGCTGGTGGCCTGCTTCTCGGTGGACCGGACGAAGTACTTGATGTTGTCGAAGTCGATCCCGGTGAGGTCGGCGCCCCAGGCCGGCATCGGCTTGCGCTCGAACAGCCGCAGGCCCTTCAGCCGCAGGTCGAGCATCCAGGCCGGCTCGTTCTTCTTGGCCGAGATGTCCCGCACCACCGCCTCGTTGAGGCCACGCTGAGCCACAGCGCCGGCGACGTCCGGGTCGGCCCAGCCGTACTCGTAGTTACCGAGGGCGGCGAGCTGCTCCTCCTGGGTCAGGGGCTGGACGATCTGCTCGGTCATCTATCTGTCCTCACAGTGGTGACGGTCATACCGGACTGGGCAGGCGGCGAACCGGGAATGTGCGTGGTGCACACCCCGTCACCGTGCGCGATGGTGGCCAAACGTTGCACGTGCGTGCCGACCAGGCGGGAGATCACCGTGGTCTCGGCCTCGCACAGCGCAGGGAACTCGGCGGCCACGTGCGCCACCGGGCAGTGGTGCTGACAGAGCTGGCCGCCGGAAGCGATCGTGGACGCACTCGCAGCGTAACCCTCGGCGGTCAGCGCGGCGGCGAGAGCCTCCGCCCGCGCCATCGGCTCGTCCCCGGCGTCGGCCAGGGCTGCCTGGCAGCGCGCCTCCAGGGCGGCCACCTGCTCGGCGGCGAACTCCTCCACCGCGCGCGGGCCACCGGTGCGGGCGATCCACCGCAGCGCGGCGGTGGCCATGTTGTCGTAGTGGTGGGTGCCGCAGCGGCTGCGCGCGGCATCGGTCAGCAGGAACACCTTGGCCGGACGACCCCGCCCCCGGTGACCGCGTACCGTCTGCTCGCGGGCGATGACGTCACCGTCGGCGAGCATCGCATCGAGGTGCCGGCGGATCGCCGCCGGGCTGAGCCCCAGCGCGCCGCCCAGCTGGGCGGCGGTGGCGGCACGGCGCTCCAGCAGCAGCTGGGTGACCCGGCTCCGGGTCGACAGGTCGGCGCTGGGAGTAGCATCCGCACCCGGCCTGGTGGAGGCGGGTGGCGTCGAGCGGTCGACGACCGAACCGGCCGTCGACGGGTGCTCGGGGAACCCTGCCGCCTTTTTCACAACGCCCACGTTACGTAATTCGATCAGGCCCTGCAAACGAGGGTCCGGTGATCCGAGCCACCGAAAGGGCGGAGTCACCCGATCGGGGACAACTACGGTGCGTAGGATTCGCTCCGTGAAGCGACCTGCCCGGTTCCCGGTCTCCAGCACGCTGCTCCGCCGCCTCGCGTTCGCCAACATCGTGGCGAACGTGGTGATCGTCGTCACCGGCGGGGCGGTCCGGCTGACCGCCTCGGGCCTCGGCTGCCCCACCTGGCCCCGGTGCACCGATGATTCCTACACCACGACGGCCGAGATGGGCATGCACGGGGTGATCGAATTCGGCAACCGGCTGCTCACCTTCGTCCTGGTGCTGATCGCCGGCGCCACCCTGCTGGCCGTCCTGGCGCACCGCCCGCGTCGGCGGGGAGCGCTGCCCCTGGCGCTGGCCGTCGTGCTCGGCATCGTGGCGCAGGCCGTGATCGGCGGCATCACCGTACGCACCCAGCTGCACCCCTCGATCGTGGGCATCCACTTCGTGGTCTCGATGCTGCTGCTGCTCGTCTCGTACGCCCTGTGGCGGCAGGTACGCGAACCCGACGGCCCCAAGGTCGCCCTGGTCCCCCCGGCGCTGCGGGCCCTGACCTGGATCACGGTGGTGGTCAGCGCGGCGGTGATCGTCGTCGGGGTGCTGGTCACCGGCAGCGGCCCGCACGCCGGTGACGCCGACGCGGTCCGCAACGGCCTGGACCCGCAGACCATCTCGCAGGTGCACGCCGACCTGGTCTTCCTGCTGATCGGCCTGACCGTCGGCCTGTGGCTGGCGCTGCGCGCCCTCGGCGCCCCCGCCGGGGCGGTACGGGCCGTCCGCACCCTGCTGCTCGTCGAGCTGGCCCAGGGCGTGATCGGCTTCGTGCAGTACTTCACCAACCTGCCGGTGCTGCTGGTGGGCGCCCACATGCTCGGCTCCTGCCTGGTCTGGCTGGCCACCCTGTCGGTGCTCTGGTCGATCCGCGAACGCCGCCCCGCACACCCCGGCCACCCGGCCACGCCGCCCGCAATCGTCACCCCCGCCCAGGAGCCGGTCACCGCCCACGCCTGACCCACCCGAGCCTGACCCGCCCGAGCCTGACCACGGCCGGCGCTCGGATCGCCGCAAGATCACGCTCGATCCGGGATCGAGCAAGCCGACTCCGCCCCGTCCGCCCCTCACCGACGAAGTCGGGCGATAGGGGCGAGCGGGGCGGAGGTCAGGGGCCGCGTCAGGTGGCCGCGTGGGTCAGGTGGGTGTGGATGGCCTCGGCGAGGCGGTCCGGGGCACCTGGCGCGTAGCCGAGGAACAGGGACGGCTCGGTCAGCTCCAACTCCACAAGCACCGGCGTGCCGTCCGGGCCGGGGATCAGGTCCACCCGGGCGTAGAGCAGGCGGTCCGTCCCGCCGGGCACCACGGCCAGGGTGCGCTCGGCCACCGCGAGCTGGTCCGCGGTGGCGGTACGCGGGCTGATCTCCTCGGGCTTGTAGAGCCCTTCCGTACCCAGGTCGGGACCGGACAGCATCGGCCCCTTGCGGATGGCGTGGCTGAACGCCAGCCCCTGCGGGCCGGCGAAGTAGAGCAGCGCGGTCTCCCCGGCGGCGTCCACCGCGCTCAGGTACGGCTGGATCATGGCGATCCGACCGGCGTCGCCGAGCCGGCGTACGTGCGCCACGGCGAGTTCCCGGTGCTCCGGATCGGCCATGTCGTAGCGGCCGGTGTCCTGGCTGCCGGCGCTGATCGACGGCTTGATGACGTACTCGCCGCCGTCGGCGGGTGGCTGCCACGACTCACCGGGCAGCACCCAGCCGGTCGGCACGGTCGGCACCCCGGCGGCGCGCAGTTCGTCGAGGTAGCGCTTGTCGGTGTTCCAGCGCACCACGTCGGCCGGGTTGACCAGTCGGGGCACCCCGGCCGCCCAGGCGACGAAGTCGTCGCGGCGGGACATGTAGTCCCAGGGCGAGCGGAGCACGACCAGGTCGTAGCCCGCCCAGTCGACGGCCGGGTCGTCCCAGACGACCGGTTCGGCGGCGATGTCGCGGGCGGCCAGCGGTGCGATCACGAGGCGATCGTCCGCTTCGAGTTCGGCGAATTCGGTACAGGTGACGAGAGCGACCCGGGGTTTCCCCCGGGCCGGCTGGTGGTGGTCGGTCAATTTATCTCAACGGGCCATCGTGCGACGGGCCATCGAACGCCAGAGGTCGTTGCTCGGGCGCATCTGGTCCATCAGTTCCCGCTCCCAGGCGTTCTCCACGGCGACCCCGGCCTGCGCGCAGGCCTCCCGGGCGACGACCGTGTCCTCTGCGAACTGGTCTCCCCAGGCACCGTCCGAACCCACCAGGACGATCCGGGCACCGCGCTTGCCGACGTACTCGATGACCGCTTTCGCCCCGCCATGTCCGGCGGCGAACGACCTGATCCCCGCGACCAGCCCGTTGGGGGCCGAGCCGGAGGGGGTCTGTTCAGCCGTCAGCGTCGTATCGGAACCATCTGCCATAACGCGAAGCCTAAGCAAACAAGGGGCCGTAGGTAGGAGAACCGTAAGCTTTTTGTGATACCGATAACGCCAAGGTTTAGGGAAACGGGATACCTTTTCGCCCGTATTTATCCGGGCTAAATCGGCCATAACCACCGGTCAGATGGGGCTCAATCGGCCGGGAACACGCAGAATCCGTCGCGGCCTACCTACGGCGACAATTCAGACACGCACATCGACTGATACCACTTGATAAGAAGGAATCCTTCCTATACTGCGGTGCCGAAACGGGCCTTACCGGGGCGTCTCGGCGGAATCGCGCCTCAGAGGAGCGCGTCGAGGGCGGCAGCGGCGAAGACGATGGTCAGGTAGGTCGTGGACCAGTGGAACAGCCGCATCGGCTTGACCGCCTCGCCCCGCCGGGCCCGTCCGGCCAGCTTGTGCGCCTCCACGATGAAGATCGCGCCCACCACCAGCGTCGGTACGCCGTACACCGGGCTCAGGCCCAGCGCCCAGACGGCAAGCGAGGAGAGCACCGTCAGCCAGGCGAAGAACACGATCTCGGCGTTCACCCGCCGGACGGAGGCCACCACCGGCAGCATCGGGATGCCGGCACGGGCGTAGTCGTCCTTGTACTTCATGGCCAAGGGGTAGAAGTGCGGCATCTGCCAGAAGAAGACCACCGCGAACAGCGCCCAGGCCACCGGCGACAGCGAACCGGTCACCGCCGCCCAGCCGATCAACACCGGCGCGGCCCCGCAGGCCCCGCCCCAGAAGGTGTTCGCCGTGGTGGTCCGCTTCAACCACAGCGTGTAGACCAGGTCGTAGTAGACGATCGCGGCCAGGGTCAGCCCGGCGGCGAGCAGGTTGGTGAAGGCCGCCATCAGCACGACCGAGACCACCGCCAGCACCAGACCGAAGATCAGGGCGTTCCGCGGCGTCACGGTGTGCGCGGGCAGCGGCCGACGCTTGGTCCGCCGCATCACCTGGTCGATGTCGCGGTCGATGTAGCAGTTGAGGACGCTGGCGGCACCGGCGGCGAGCGAGCCGCCGACGAGCACCACCGCGACCAGCCACAGCGACGGCAGCCCGCCGTGCGCGAGCATCATCGCCGGCACGGTGGTGACCAGCAGCAGCTCGACGATGCGCGGCTTGGTCAGCGACACGTACGCGGCCACCACCGCCCGCACGTCGCGGGACCGGGCCGGCGAGTCCTCCGCCGAGCACACCGGCGACTCCCCGGCAGGGTTACTGACCGGGCGCTCGGTGATCATGCTCACGGATTGCCACCTTCCGGCGTCGGCAGGGGAGATCGAGGCGGTCGGACCCGTCGGATCCACACACAACCGCCCCACACACTACGCGTTGTCGTTTTGGCTGCCCGGGCGACCCGGCAACGGTGCGAACCGTCACACCGAAGGCTGATCGTCCCAGCTGAACCGGCCGGCCGGGCCGAACCGTACAGACCAGCATGCTGAGATCCTCGGGCGCACGTTCCGGGACGCTCGATAGGGTCACCAGTGAGGGTTCCGCCCATCTCGCCGAGGAGCACTAACCACCGTGGCTGCCAAACGACCCGAGCACCCCGCACTTGACTGGTCCGACCTCGACCGCCGTGCCGTGGACACCGTCCGCGTGCTGGCCATGGACGCCGTGGAGAAATCCGGCAACGGCCACCCCGGTACGGCGATGAGTCTCGCCCCCGCGGCATACCTGTTGTTCAACCGGGTCATGCGGCACAACCCGGCCGACCCGTCGTGGCCCGGTCGGGACCGCTTCGTGCTGTCCGCCGGCCACTCCAGCCTGACGCTGTACATCCAGCTCTTCCTGGCCGGCTACCCGCTCAGCCTGGACGACCTCAAGTCGCTGCGGCAGTGGGGCTCGCTCACCCCGGGCCACCCGGAGCACGGGCACACCCCGGGCGTGGAGACCACCACCGGCCCGCTCGGGCAGGGTCTGGGCAACGCCGTCGGCATGGCCATGGCGGCGCGCCGCGAGCGCGGCCTGTTCGACCCCGAGACCGAGCCGGGCGAGTCGGTGTTCGACCACCACATCTGGTGCATCGCCTCCGACGGTGACATCGAGGAGGGCATCAGCCACGAGGCCAGCGCCCTGGCCGGGCACCAGCAGCTGGGCAACCTCTGCGTGATCTACGACGACAACGAGATCTCGATCGAGGACGACACCCGCATCGCGATGAGCGAGGACGTGTCGGCCCGCTACGCGGCGTACGGCTGGCACGTGCAGACGGTCGACTGGCGGCGTGGCGACGCCGACCAGGGCGACTACCACGAGAACGTCGAGGAGCTGTACGCGGCGCTGCTGGCCGCCAGGGCGGAGACCGGCCGCCCGTCGTTCATCGCGCTGCGCACCATCATCGGCTGGCCGGCACCGAACAAGCAGAACACCGGCAAGATCCACGGCTCGGCGCTCGGCGCCGACGAGGTGGCCGCCACCAAGGAGATCCTCGGCTTCGACCCGGCCGGCTCGTTCGAGGTCACCGAGGAGGTGCTCGCCCACACCCGGGGCGCCCTGCGCCGCGGCGAGGCCGAGCAGCAGGAGTGGACGACCGCCTTCGGCGCCTGGTCCGAGGCCAACCCGCAGCGTCGCGCGCTCTACGACCGGCTGGCCGCGCGGGCCCTGCCGGAGGGCTGGACGGAGGCGCTGCCGGAGTTCCCGGCCGACGCCAAGGGCGTGGCCACCCGGGCCGCCTCCGGCAAGGTGCTGGGCGCCCTCGCCCCGGTGCTGCCCGAGCTGTGGGGTGGCTCCGCCGACCTGGCCGAGAGCAACAACACCACGATGAAGGGCGAGCCCTCCTTCGTACCGAGCCAGTACGCCACCAAGGAGTTCCCCGGCCACGAGTACGGCCGCACGCTGCACTTCGGCATCCGTGAGCACGCCATGGGCGCGATCCTCAACGGCATCGCCCTGCACGGCGGCACCCGCCCGTACGGCGGCACCTTCCTGGTGTTCAGCGACTACATGCGGCCCTCGGTGCGGCTGGCCGCGCTGATGAAGCTGCCGGTGGTCTACGTCTGGACGCACGACTCGATCGGTCTCGGCGAGGACGGCCCGACCCACCAGCCGGTGGAGCACCTGACCGCGCTGCGCGCCATCCCCGGCCTGGACGTGGTCCGCCCGGCCGACGCCAACGAGACGGCGTGGGCGTGGCGGCAGGCCCTGGAGCACACCGACCGGCCGACCGCGCTGGCGTTGAGCCGCCAGCCGCTGCCGACCCTGGACCGCTCCCAGCTGGCCGGCGCGGACGGCGTCGCCAAGGGCGGTTACGTGCTGGCCGAGGCGTCCAACGGCAAGCCGCAGGTGATCATCATCGGCACCGGCTCCGAGGTGCAGCTCTGCCTGACCGCCCGGGAGCGGCTGGAGGCCGACGGCACCCCCACCCGGGTGGTGTCGATGCCCTGCCAGGAGTGGTTCTTCGAGCAGGACGAGGCGTACCGGGAGTCGGTGCTGCCGCGCGGGGTAAAGGCCCGGGTGAGCGTGGAGGCGGGCATCGCGATGTCCTGGCGCGGGATCGTCGGCGACTGCGGCGAGAGCGTCAGCCTGGAGCACTACGGCGCCAGCGCCCCGCACTCGGTGCTGTTCGAGCAGTTCGGCTTCACCCCCGACCGGATTGTCGCCGCCGCGCACGCGGCGCTGACCCGCGTCGGGGACATCACCGGTTTCACCACCGGCAACTGAGGGGAGCGTTGGCGCACATGACGACCGACAGGCTTGGTGAGCTGTCCGCCGCGAAGGTGGCGGTCTGGCTCGACGACCTTTCCCGGGTACGACTGTCCTCCGGTGGGCTGGACCAGCTGCGCCGGGAGAAGCACGTGGTCGGGGTGACCACCAACCCGACGATCTTCGCCAAGGCGTTGAGCGACGCCGACACCTACGACGGGCAGCTGCGTGACCTGGCCGTGCGGGGCGTCGACGTCGAGGAGGCGGTCCGCATGCTCACCACGTACGACGTGCGGTGGGCCTGCGACGTGATGCGTCCGGCGTACGACGCCAGCGGCGGGGTCGACGGCCGGGTCTCCATCGAGGTGGACCCGCGGCTGGCCCACGAGGCGGAGCGCACCGTGGCCGAGGCCAAGGCGCTGTGGTGGCTGGTCGACCGGCCCAACCTGTTCATCAAGATCCCGGCGACCGAGGACGGCCTGCCGGCGATCACCGCCACCCTGGCCGAGGGGATCAGCGTCAACGTGACGCTGATCTTCGGCCTGGACCGCTACTCGCAGGTGATGGAGGCCTTCCTCGCCGGCCTGGAGCAGGCCAGGGCCAACGGCCACGACCTGTCCACAATCGCCTCGGTGGCCTCGTTCTTCGTCTCCCGGGTCGACACCGAGGTGGACAAGCGGCTGGAGAAGATCGGCTCGGACGAGGCCAAGGCGCTGCGCGGCAAGGCCGCCGTGGCCAACGCCCGGCTGGCGTACGAGCGTTACAGCGAGGTCTTCGGCAGCGACCGCTGGCAGGCCCTCGCCGATGCCGGGGCGCACCCGCAGCGCCCGCTGTGGGCCTCCACCTCGACGAAGAACCCGGACTACCGGGACGTCATCTACGTCGAGGAGCTGATCGCCCCCGGGACGGTCAACACCATGCCGGAGGCGGTCATCCACGCCTACGCTGAGCACGGCGAGACCCGCCCCGACACGGTCACCGACGCGTACGACGACGCCCGGCAGGCCTTCGAGCGGCTCGCCGCGGTCGGCGTCGACATGGCCGACGTGATCGAGACGCTGGAACGTGAGGGCGTGGAGAAGTTCGAAGCCAGCTGGCAGGAGCTGCTCGACGGCGTACGCAAGTCGTTGGTCGCCGCTGCCCAGGGCACCGGTCACCCGGGCGGCGCCGCGCAGGCCGGAGGATCTGCGTGACGGTTCGCCCCGGCGTCGCTCACGCCGCCGCCCGCGACGGGCGGCGGCGTGGGTGATCTGCTGGCCGCACCGGTCGAGGCCGCCGGCGGTCTCGCGGTGCACGGCGCGCGGGCGGTGGACGCCAGCGCGTCGGCGTCCACCCGGCAGGCGTTGGTCGACGCCGACGTACCGCGCCGGCTGCTCGCCAGGGATCCGACGCTGTGGGGTCCGGACGCGGTCGGCCGGCTCGGCTGGCTGGACGCCCACCGGCGGGGCCGCGAGCTGCTCCCCCAGCTCGCCGAGCTGACCGCGGAGCTGGCCGACCTGGATCACGTGGTGCTCGCCGGCCCGGGCGGCCCCTCGCTCGCGGCGCAGGTCGTCGCCCGGACCACCGGTCGGGCGCTGACCGTGCTCGACACCACCGACCCCGGTCGGGTACGCGCCACGCTGGCCGACCGGCTGGCCCGCACCGTCGTGGTGCTGGCCGGCAGCACGCCGGAGGTCGACTGTCTCCGGCGCGCCTACCGGCAGGCGTTCCTCGACTCGGGGATGACCGAGTCGGAGGTGGGGCGGCACTTCGTCGTGGTCACCGATCCGGGCTCGCCGCTGGCGGCGGTCGCCGCCGAACTGGGCGCGATCATCGTGCCCGCCGATCCCGAGGTCGACGGCGGCTTCACGGCGCTGACCGCGTACGCCCTGGTCCCCTGCGCGCTCGCCGGGGTCGCGGTGGCCGACCTGCTCGACCAGGCCGAGGCGTTCGCGGCCACACTGGACAGTGCCGACGCGAACCCGGGCCTGGCGCTCGGTGCCGCGCTGGCCACCGCCGCCACGACCGGACGCGACACGGTCGTCCTGGTCGACGACGGCACCGGCGTCGAAGGGCTGGGCGACTGGGTCGAGCAGGTGCTCGCCGAGTCCACCGGCAAGGACGGGCTCGGTCTCCTGCCGGTGGTGGTCGAGTCACCGGCCAGCCCTCACCTGACCGGCCCGGACCGGCTCACCGTCAGCTACGGCGGCGCGCTCGCCGCAGGTGACCTGCCGGCTCTCGGCGTCACCCCCGACATCGCGGTCAACGGCCCGCTCGGCGCCCACTTCCTGGCCTGGCAGTACGCCACCGCCCTGGCCGCCGACGTGCTCGGGGTGGATCCGTTCGACCGGCCGGACGTGTCCGCGGCCGACGAGCACACCGCCGCCGTCCTGGCGCACCGTCCGTCGGCGTCGACACCGTCGTCGGTCGAGGGCACGATCGAGGTGTACGCCCCGGCGGGCGCACCGGCGGACCTGACCGGCGCGCTCCGGCACCTGCTGACCGGGCTGGACGACCGCGGCTACCTGGCGGTCACGGCCTACCTCGACCGGCACGCCGACGCCGACGCGGCCCGGCTGCGCCCGCTGCTGGCGCAGCTCACCGCCCGGCCGGTCACCTTCGGTTGGGGGCCACGCCACCGGCACGCCACCGGCCAGTACCACAACGGTGGCCCACGGTTGGGTAGCTTTCTTCAGATAACCGGTACGGTCGATGTTGATCTGCCGGTGCCCGGCGAGCCGTACTCCTTCGGGGAACTGCAGGCGGCGCAGGCCGCCGGCGACCGGCAGGCCCTGGCCGGTCACGAGCGCCCGCTGTTACGGCTGCACCTGACCGACCGGTCGGCGGGCCTGGCCCAACTGCTCGACGCGGTCGGGTCGCTGCGGGCATGACGATGAACGATGTGGACGACCAGGATCGGGAAGGCACCGTGAGCGCGAGGAGTGAGCCGATCCTGCGAGCCCCGCAGTCGCGAACAGAGGAGACAGAGTGAACCCGCTGCGCGACCCGCAGGACCGGCGACTGCCCCGGATCCCGGAGCCCTGTGCTCTGGTGATCTTCGGGGTGACCGGCGACCTGGCCCAGAAGAAGCTGATCCCGGCGGTCTACGACCTGGCCAACCGAGGGCTGTTGCCGCCCGGATTCGTGGTCGTCGGGTTCGCCCGGCGGGACTGGGCCGACGGTGACTTCGCGACGCTGGCCCGGGAGGCGGCCAAGGCACACTCGCGCACACCGTGGCGCGAGGAGGTCTGGTCGCGGCTGGAACACAACATCAAGTTCGTCGGCGGCTCGTTCGACGACGACGCCGCCTTCGACCGGCTCACCGAGTGCCTGAACGGCCTGCGCGACAGCCACGGCATCCACGGCAACGTGGCGTTCTACTTCTCCATCCCACCGGCCGCGTTCCCGGTGGTGCTCAAGCAGTTGGCCCGCACCGGCATGGCCGACAACGACAAGTGCGGCGGCTGGCGTCGGGTGGTGGTGGAGAAACCGTTCGGGCACGACCTGCCGTCGGCGAAGGCCCTCAACGACCTGGTGGACGACGTGTTCACCCGACGCGACGTGTTCCGCATCGACCACTACCTGGGCAAGGAGACCGTCCAGAACATCCTCGCCCTGCGCTTCGCCAACAGCCTCTTCGAGCCGTTGTGGAACTCGCAGTACGTCGACTCGGTGCAGATCACCATGGCCGAGGACGTCGGCATCGGCTCCCGGGCCGGCTTCTACGACTCCGTCGGCACCGCCCGCGACGTGCTGCAGAACCACCTGCTGCAACTGCTCGCCCTGGTCGCCATGGAGGAGCCGACCAGCTTCGACGCCGACGAGATCCGGGCCGAGAAGCTCAAGGTGCTCAAGGCCATCACCCTGCCCAAGGACGTCAGCCAGGGCACCGTACGCGGGCAGTACCTGCCCGGCTGGGTCGGCGGCCAGCGCGCCAAGGGCTACCTGGAGGAGGACGGCGTCCCGCCGACCTCGACCACGGAGACGTACGTGGCGGTGCGGCTGGGCATCCAGAACCGCCGCTGGGCCGAGGTGCCGTTCTACATCCGGGCCGGCAAGCGCCTGCCCCGGCGGGTGACCGAGGTCGCGGTGATGTTCAAGCGGGCACCGCACCTGCCGTTCAACTCCACCGACATGGAGATGCTCGGCAACAACCAGCTGGTCATCCGGGTCCAGCCGGACGAGGGCGTGGTGCTCAAGTTCGGGTCCAAGGTGCCCGGCACCACGATGGAGGTCCGCGACATCGCGATGGACTTCCAGTACGGCGAGGCGTTCACCGAGTCCAGTCCGGAGGCGTACGAGCGACTCGTGCTGGACGTGCTGATCGGCGACCGGACGCTGTTCCCGGACGCCGCCGAGGTCGAGCAGAGCTGGGCCGTGGTGGACCCGCTGGAACACGCCTGGGAGGGCACGAAGCCCGAGCCCTACCGGGCCGGCGAGTGGGGTCCCCGCGCCGCCGACACGATGCTGGCCCGCGAAGGCCGGGCCTGGCGGCGGGCGTGACCGGGCACCACGAGCGAACCTGGAGGCTCCGTTGATCGGACTGTGGGACACCACCGGCAACGAGGTGGTCAAGGCACTCGCCGCCGAGCGGCGCAGCGCCGGTGGGGTGGCCAGCGGCATGGCGCTGACCCTGATCGTGGTGGTCGACGAGAAGCGGGTACGCGACGCGGAGGCGGCAGCCACCATCGCCGCCGCCGCGCACCCGTGCCGGCTGCTGGTGGTCGTCCGCTCCGATCTGGAACGCGACCGCAGCCGGCTCGACGCGGAGATCGTCGTCGGCGGGCGGCTGGGCCCCTGCGAGGCGGTCGTCATGCGGATGTACGGCCGGCTGGCGTTGCACGCCGAGTCGGTGGTGATGCCGCTGCTGGTGCCGGACGTGCCGGTGGTGACCTGGTGGCACGGCGAGCCGCCGATGGAGATCGCCACCGACTTCCTCGGCGTGGTCGCCGACCGGCGGATCACCGACTCGGCCCAGGCCGCCGACCCGATCGAGGCGCTGCGGCAACGTGCCCGCGACTACGCGCCCGGCGACACCGATCTCGCCTGGACCCGGATCACCCCGTGGCGGGCCGTGGTGGCGGGTGCGTTCGACACCACCGAGGCGCAGCTGACCGACGCGGCGGTGGTCGCGCCGCCGAGCGACCCGACGGCTGCGCTGATGCGCGGCTGGTTGCGCAGCCGGTTGGGCATCAAGCCCCGCTGGGAGCGGACCAAGGAGTTCCCCCGGATGCGTGAGGTGCAGCTGCGCTGCGCCAACAGCGACGAGCTGACGCTGACCCGGGACGACAACGTGGCCATCTTCCGGCGTACCGGCCAGGAGGACCGGATCCTGCCGCTGGTCCGTCGGCCGCTCGGCGACGAGTTGGCAGAGGAGCTGCGCCGGCTCGGCCCCGACCAGGTGTACGCGGAGGCGCTGGGTGCTTTCGCCGGACTGACCACCCTCGACCGTCGCCCCGGCCAGCGGGTGCACGTCTGGAAGGACCCGGCCACCGCCGAGCGGGCCGAGGCCGGTGTCACCGCGCACACGTCGACAAGCGCTCAACCCTGACCGATCCCACCCCGGGGTACGGCACGACACCGACCGCTGTGACGGTCGTGGAAGGACACCATGAGTGAGGCGAGTGTCGCCGTACACGCCGATGCCGATCTGCTGGCACAGGCGGTGGCGGCGCGGTTGGTGGTGAAGCTGCTCGACGCGCAGGCCGAGCGCGGGCAGGCCGCGGTGGTGCTCACCGGCGGTCGAATCGCCGCCGCCGTCTACCGGGCCGTCGGCGCCCTGCCGGCGAAGGACGCGGTGGACTGGTCCCGGGTCGACTTCTGGTGGGGTGACGAACGGTTCCTGCCCGCCGGTGACCCGGAACGCAACGAGACCCAGGCCCGCGCGGCGCTGCTCGACGCGTTGCCGGTCGCGCCGGAGCGGATCCACCCGATGCCGCCCTCCGACGCCGGTCTCGACCCGGAGGAGGCCGCCGCACAGTACGCGGCCGAGCTGGCCCGGGCCGCCCGGCCCGGCACCGCCCTGCTCCCCCACTTCGACGTGCTGATGCTCGGCGTCGGCGAGGACGGGCACGTCGCCTCGGTCTTCCCCGAGCACCCGGTGCACTACGAGAGCCGCCCGGTCAGCGCGGTGCGAGGCAGCCCGAAGCCGCCGCCGGTGCGGATCACCCTCACCCTGCCGACGATCAACACGGCCGAGGAGGTGTGGCTGGTCGCCGGTGGCGCCGACAAGGCGCACGCGGTGGGCATGGCCCTGGCCGGTGCCGGCCCGGTGCAGATCCCCGCAGCCGGGGTGCAGGGCACCAGCCGCACCCTGTGGCTGCTGGACCGCGCCGCCGCAGCCACCGTCCCCGCCCGCTTCCGCAGCCTGCGGTGAAAGGAAGGGCCCCTTATTAACGCCTCGCGTAGTAAAGGGGCCCCCTCCTAACATCGGCCTGGCGGGGCGGTGACGCGCAGGCGGGGCTCAGCGCTCGCCGCGCCGGTGACGTAGGGCGGCGAGGGCCTCGGCGAGGATGGCCTCCCCCTCGGCGTCGGTACGCCGCTCCTTCACGTACGCCAGGTGGGTCTTGTAGGGCTCGGCCCGGACCCGGCCGGGCGGGTCCTGCGCGTCGGGGCCGGCCGGGAGCCCACAGCGGGGGCAGTCCCACAGCTCCGGGGTCGCCGCGTCGGCGGCGATGCGGATGTCGGTGCGGTGCCCGTTGCGGCACCAGAAGCTGACCGACCGGCACGGCACCGGCCGGTGGCGTTCGGGGTGGCGTGGCGGCGCCGACCCGACTCGGGCGCCCCGGATGACATTGCCGTTCGACACGGCGCTCGCTCCTGTCGTCGGAGGGGACCGCCGTCTAGGGGTGGACGGCGGGCGACGCGGTGCAGCGGGTGAAACGGACTGCGCGCGGCCCGTCGGACGACGGACCGCGCGCAGATTGTACGACTGGCGGCGCCTGATCAGACGCCCACCTGCAGCCGCAGCCAGAGCCCGAGCCCGACGATGCAGGCGAACCAGACGATGCCCACCAGGACGGTGTAGCGGTCTAGGTTCTTCTCAGCCACTGACGAACCGGCCAGGCTGGAGCTGACGCCACCGCCGAACATGCTGGACAACCCACCACCCTTGCCCCGGTGCAGCAGAATCAGCAGGACGAGCATGAAGCTCGTGATGACCAGCAACACGATCAACGTGTAGGCGAACCAGATCGGCATGGCGGGGGTCAGTCCTCTCGTTACGATCCTCGCCCGGGCAGTTCGGGCACGGCGGCACCGACCGACGGACGGGCGGAGTCAAGGATAGCGAGCGATCAGCCGGTGATGTGCTCCGGGAACCGGCAGATCTTCGCGAACTCCTCGGCGTCGAGGCTGGCACCGCCAACCAGGGCGCCGTCCACGTCCGGCTGGGCCATGATCGACGCGACGTTCGAGGACTTCACCGAGCCACCGTAGAGGACCCGTACCTGGTCCGCGGTGGCCTGGTCGAAGGTCTCGGCGAGCCGGGTACGCAGCGCGCCGCAGACCTCCTGGGCGTCCTCCGGGGTGGCCGTCTTGCCGGTGCCGATCGCCCAGACCGGCTCGTAGGCCACCACAACCTTGGTCACCTGCTCGGCGGAGAGCCCCTTGAGCGCCGCGTCGAGCTGCTCGGTGCAGTGCGCGACCTGCCCGCCCTGCTCCCGGACGTCGAGCCCCTCCCCCACGCAGAGGATCGGGGTGAGCCCGTTGGCCAGCGCGGCCTGCACCTTGGCGCCCACCAGCGCGTCGTCCTCGCGGTGGTACTCCCGCCGCTCCGAGTGCCCGACCACCACGTACGTGCAGCCGAGCTTGGCCAGCATCGACCCGGCGACCTCGCCGGTGTAGGCGCCCGAGGCGTGCGCGGAGAGGTCCTGCGCCCCGTAGCCGATCAGCAGCTTGTCGCCCTCCACGACGGTCTGCACCGTCCGCAGGTCGGTGAACGGCGGCAGGACCACCGTCTCCACCTCGGTGAGCTGCTTCTCGGTGAGGCTGGCCGCCAGCTTCTGCACCAGCAGGTTGGCCTCGAGGTGGTTGAGGTTCATCTTCCAGTTGCCGGCCATCAGGGGCCGGCGGGGAGCGCTCGCCATCAGTTCTCCAGGGCCGCGATGCCGGGGAGGGTCTTGCCCTCCAGGTACTCCAGGGAGGCGCCGCCGCCGGTGGAGATGTGTCCGAAGGACTTCTCGTCCAGGCCCAGGGCTCGCACCGCGGCGGCCGAGTCACCGCCACCGACGACGCTGAACGCGTCGGACTCGGCGATCGCCTCGGCGACACCCCGGGTGCCGTTGGCGAACGCCGCCATCTCGAACACGCCCATCGGGCCGTTCCAGAAGATCGTCCGCGCGTTCGGCGTACCGCTGGCCGACGAGCCGCGCAGCGCGGCGGCGAAGCCGGCCACCGTCTCCGGCCCGATGTCCAGGCCGACCCGGTGGCTGGGGATGCCGTCGGCCGGGACCACGTCGTGCGCGGCGTCCGGGGCGAAGGCGTCCGCGGCCACCACGTCGACCGGGAGCATGATCTTGCCCTCGGAGCGCTCCAGCAGGTTGCGGCAGGTCTCGACCATCTCCTTCTCCAGCAGCGAGGTGCCCACCTCGTGGCCCTGCGCCTTGAGGAAGGTGAAGCACATGCCGCCGCCGATGAGCAGCCGGTCGACCGTGGGCAGCAGCGCCTCGATCACCGCGAGCTTGTCGGAGACCTTGGAACCACCGAGCACCACGACGTACGGCCGCTCCGGGTTGCCGGTGAGCGTGGAGAGCACCTCCACCTCGCGCAGCACCAGGCGACCGGCGACGTGCGGCAGCCGCGCCGGCACGTCGTAGACGCTGGCGTGCTTGCGGTGCACCGCGCCGAAGGCGTCGTCGACGTACGCGTCACCGAACGCGGCGAGCTGGTCGGCGAACGCACCCCGCTCGGCGTCGTCCTTACTGGTCTCCCCCTTGTTGAACCGGAGGTTCTCCAGCAGCGCGACCTCGCCGTCGGCCAGCGCCGCCACGGTCGCCTGAGCGGACTCGCCGACCGTGTCGGTGGCGAAGTGCACCGGGGCACCGAGCAGATCACCCAGCCGCCCGGCGACCGGGCTGAGGCTGAACTGCGGGTCCGGACTGCCCTTCGGCCGGCCCAGGTGCGAGCAGACGACCACCTTGGCGCCGGCCTCGGTGAGCGCACCCAGGGTCGGCAGGACGGCCCGGATGCGGCCGTCGTCGGCGATCCTCACTCCGTCCGCAGCGCCGCCTTGCGGCGCGGAGGCGGAGTTATGATCGGTGATGGCACCGGTCTGCTTGTCGAGCGGGACGTTCAGGTCGGCGCGCACCAGCACGCGCCGACCCGACACCCCCTCGGCGAGCAGATCGTCGAGGGTACGGATGCTCACAGCGACTGACCGACCAGCTTGACGAGGTCGACGAGGCGGTTGGAGTAGCCCCACTCGTTGTCGTACCAGCCGACCACCTTGACCTGGTTGCCGATGACCTTGGTCAGCGGCGCGTCGAAGATGCACGACGCCGGGTCGGTGACGATGTCGGCGGAGACGATCGGGTCCTCGTTGTAGCTGAGGATGCCCCGCAGCGGACCCTCGGCGGCGGCCTTGAGCGCGGCGTTGACCTCGTCCACCGTGGTCTCCCGGCCGACGGTGACGGTGAGGTCGGTGGCCGAGCCGGTGGGGATCGGCACCCGCAGCGCGTACCCGTCGAGCTTGCCCTTGAGGTCCGGCAGCACCAGGCCGATGGCCTTGGCCGCACCGGTCGAGGTCGGCACGATGTTCAGCGCGGCGGCGCGGGCCCGACGCAGGTCGGAGTGCGGCGCGTCCTGCAGGTTCTGGTCCTGGGTGTACGCGTGGATGGTGGTCATCAGACCACGCTCGATGCCGAACGTGTCGTGCAGCACCTTGGCCATCGGCGCGAGGCAGTTGGTGGTGCAGGAGGCGTTCGAGATGATGTTGTGCTTGGCCGGGTCGTACGAGCCCTCGTTGACGCCCATCACGACCGTGACGTCCTCGTTCTTGGCCGGCGCCGAGATGATGACCTTCTTGGCCCCGCCGTCGAGGTGCGCCTTGGCCTTGTTGGCGTCGGTGAAGAAGCCGGTCGACTCGATGACGACGTCGACGTTCAGGTCACCCCACGGCAGGGCGGCCGGGTCACGCTCGGCGTACGCCTTGATGGTCTTGCCACCGACGGTGATCTCGTCGGCGGTCGCCTTCACCTCGTGCGGGAGGCGGCCCAGGATGCTGTCGTACTTGACAAGGTGGGCCAGCGTGGCGTTGTCGGTGAGGTCGTTGACGGCAACGACCTCCACGTCAGCGCCGGACGCCAGCACTGCCCGGAAGAAGTTACGGCCGATTCGGCCGAAGCCGTTGATGCCAACCCGGATGGTCACAGGTCCCATCTCCTCGCGTTCTGGTCCGCCGGCGTGGAGACCCTCGGCCGGCGAAGTGATGTGCGCCGACCGTTGGAGCCGGCCGTTGACGATTCATCTCGGCCACCCCGCCGCGGTCCGAGGGACCTGACCGCCCGAGGCGGTGGGTACGGCGGGTGCGCCGGTTCCGGCCCCCTTGCCGTACGCAAGCGACCCTATCCGAGCGCGTCGAGCCGCGCTGCGTCGGGTGGTTGCCCACCTACGCCACACGGGACGTCACACCGCGCCGACAGGGCGCGCCGGCGAACACCGGCCCGCCCACGCCGGACGACCCCACCGTCCTATCAGACCACGAGCATGTCGGGCGTGACGGCCGCTTCGGTATCCGGGATGCCCAGGTCGCGCGCCCGTTTGTCGGCGAGCGCCAGCAACCGGCGGATCCGCCCGGCGATGGCGTCCTTGGTCAGCGGCGGGTCGGCCAACGCGCCCAGCTCCTCCAGGGACGCCTGCCGGTGCTCCAGCCGCAGCCGACCCGCCGAGGTCAGGTGCTCCGGCGCGTCGTCGGCGAGGATCTCCAGGGCCCGGGTGACCCGGGCCGCCGCGGCCACCGCGGCCCGCGCCGAGCGGCGCAGGTTGGCGTCGTCGAAGTTGGCCAACCGGTTGGCGGTGGCGCGTACCTCCCGGCGGACCCGACGCTCCTCCCAGGCCAGCACGCTGGCGTGGGCGCCGATGCGGGTGAGCAGCGCGGCGATCGCGTCGCCGTCCTTGACCACCACCCGGTCCACCCCGCGCACCTCGCGGTTCTTCGCGGTGATGCCGATCCGGCGGGCCGCGCCGACCAGCGCCAACGCCGACTCCGGCCCCGGGCAGGTGATCTCCAGGGCGCTGGAGCGGCCCGGCTCGGTCAGCGAACCGTGCGCCATGAACGCGCCCCGCCAGGCGGAGACCGCGCAGCAGACGTTGGCGGCGACCACGTGCGGTGGCAGTCCCCGCACCGGTCGACCCCGCACGTCCAGCAGACCGGTCTGCCGGGCCAGCGCCTCGCCGTCCTTGACCACCCGGACGATGAAGTGGCTGCCCTTGCGCAGCCCGCCGGAGGCCAACACATGAATTTCACTCGGGTAGCCGTAGACCTCGGCGATCTCCCGGCGCAGCCGGCGGGCCACCGCGCCGGTGTCCAGTTCCGCCTCCACCACCACCCGCCCGGAGACGATGTGCAGCCCACCGGCGAACCGCAGCAGCGCGGCCATCTCCGCCCGCCGGCAGCAGGGCTTGGGCACGTCGACCCGACTCAGCTCGTCCTTGACCGCAGCCGTCATCGCCATTGTGCGTCCCCTCACGGACCGGTTCCGGCGTGTCGCCGGAGATTACGTACGTGTCTAACGATCGGCGCCCAGTACGGGCACCAGCGCGGCGGCCAACGCGGCCGGATCATGGCGGGGAGTGCCGTCGTCGACCGCTACCGGGGCGAGGACGAGTCGGGCCCCGAGCGATTCTGCCGCACGGTCGACCGGGGCGGGATCACCGACCGCCTTGGAATCGGCGATCACGTAGTCGACAGTCAACTCCGGCAGATACCACCGCAGCGCCGCGAGGTGGTCGGCCACGGACAGACCGAGCGTCTCCTGCTCGGCGGCGAGGTTGAGGGTGACCAGCCGGCGAGCGGAACTGGCCAGGATCGCCGCGGCCAGCTGCGGTACCAGCAGGTGCGGCAGGACGCTTGTGTACCAGCTGCCCGGCCCGAAGATCAACCAGTCGGCCGCACCGATCGCCGCGACCGCCTCCGGACAGGCCTCCGGGGCCTGCGGGGTGATCCGCAGCGACTCCACCCGACCGGTACTGACCGCGACCTGGTGCTGGCCGCGTACGGTGCGGACCTCGTCGGGGCGATCCGGGTCCGTGCCGCGTACCCGCGCCTCGATGTCGACCGGCTCGCAGGACATCGGCAGCACCCGGCCGACCGCACCCAACATCGCCCCGGCGTGTTCCAGCGCGGCCACCGGGTCGCCCAGCAACTCCATCAGGCCGGAGATCACCAGATTGCCCACCGCGTGACCGGCGAGCGCGTCAGGTCGGCCACCGTCGGTGGCCACCGCGGCGAAGCGGTGCTGGAACAGCCCGGCGCTGCGTCGGGTGGCCGGGTGGTCACCGGCCAGCGCGACCAACGCCTGCCGCAGGTCACCCGGGGGCAGCCCACCCCGCTCGGCGCGCAGCCGCCCACTGGAACCGCCGTCGTCACCGACGGTCACCACCGCGGTGATGTCCAGATCCAGTTCGGGTGCGCAACGACGTAACGCCCGCAGCGCGGCGGACAGGCCGTGCCCGCCGCCGAAGCTCACCACCCGGATCGTCATTCCCGCCCCAGGTCGCGGTGCTGCGCGTTGGCGGCCAGGCCGGCACGACGCAACCGGGCGGCCAACTCCTCGGCGATGGCCACGCTGCGGTGCTTGCCGCCGGTGCAACCCACCGCGACGGTCAGGTACCGCTTGCCCTCCCGCTCGAAGCCGGCGGTGGTGGCGCCCACGAGATCGGCGTACGCCGAGACGAAGGTGTCCGCACCCTCCTGCCCCAGCACGTACGCGCTGACCGCCTCCTCGCGGCCGGTGTGCTCCCGCAGTTCCGGCACCCAGTACGGGTTGGGCAGGAACCGGGCGTCGAGCACGAAATCCGCATCCGGCGGCAGGCCGTACTTGAAGCCGAAGGAGATCACCGTTACCCGCAGCTTGCGGGCATCCTCCCCGCCGAACAGTTCCTCGATGCGCCGACGCAGCTGGTTGACGTTGAGGTGGCTGGTGTCGATGATCACGTCGGCCTGGTCGCGGGCCTCCTCCAGCAGGCCCCGCTCGACCGCGATGCCGTCGGCGAGCCGCCCGTCGCCCTGCAACGGGTGGGAACGACGCACGCTCTCGAAACGGCGGATCAACACCTCGTCGTCGGCGTCGACGAAGACCACCCGGGGCGCGTACCCGCGCTCCTTGAGCTCCCGGATCGCCTCGGCCAGGTCCGTGGAGAAGGCCCGGGACCGCACGTCCAACACCATCGCGGTACGCCGGGCCGCCCCGCCGGCCTTCACCGCCAGCTCGGCCATGTCCAGCAGCAACGCCTGCGGCAGGTTGTCCACGACGTAGAAGCCGACGTTCTCCAGGGCTCGGGCGACGGTGCTGCGCCCACCACCGGACAGACCGGTGACCACGACAAGCGTGGTGTCCGTCTCCGCCGCCCCGGTGCCGCCGACGTGATGACCGTTCGTGTGCGCCTCGCCCACCCGTCAACCCCCAAGCTGTGGCGCTCCGGTCAGGCCGACCGGGCATGGTCAAAGCGACTCTAGTGCGGCCTGCCGGAGCGTTGCCACCGACGCCCCGAGGCTCCCCCGCCAGCCCGATCGCGCCGGTCAACCCGGCTGTCGATCACCTACCCACCTGCCATGTCGGCGGACTGCCCGCCGCCATTGTCGACCAACCCCCGGCCTTGTCGGCTGACTGACGGCGCGCGGCGGGCGACGGCGTTATCCTCCGGCCATGGGCAGACACGGAGCGCGACTGCGCTGGGTGGTGGCCCTCGTCTCGGTCACCGTCGCGGTACTGGCCACGATCGACCACGCGCGGCAACGCGAACGTGAGCACAACGCCGGCCCTGACGCGGTCACCGTCACCGTCGAGGCGATGCTGCCGCAGCCGGACCAGGTGGCCGACCTGGTCAGCGCGTACGGCTGGCGCAACGGCTCCGCCCCGGTCGGGGACCCCGACAACCAGTCCGTGCTGCTGCGGTTGCGGTGGTCGGGCCCGGGCCAGCCCGGCACCTATCAGGTGATCCTGCTGGACAACCGGCTCGACCCGCCCCGGGTGGTGCCCCCGAGCGGTGGCTGGGACGCCGCCGGCAGCACCGGATTCAACTGGGCCGACTCGTACGAGACACTCGCCGCACGGTACGACTTCCTCGCCGGTGCCGTCTCCCGCCCGGAGTCGAGCGACTCGCTGCGTACCCCGGACAACCTCGGCGCGGTCAGCACCCGTGCGGTGGCCGAGGGTGACCTGGTGGCCCTGTTCCGGATGGGCCCCGCCGCCACCCCCCTCACCGACCCCGCCGATCTGCTGGTCGCCCTCTGCTACGTCGACCCCACCGGCACCCCCCGCTGGGCCAAACCCGTCCCCGTGCCTTCCTGAGCCGGTCAGCAGCAGTGGAGAGCCTTGCGGCGATTCGCGGCGACCAGTGCGCTACCGTCGGGCGGCAGCAGTCCGCTGCCGTGCCGACTCGTACAGCACGACGGTCGCGGCGGTCGCCGCGTTCAGTGAGCTGGCTGCCCCGGACATCGGGATCCGGACAACCTGGTCGCAGGCCTCACGCCAGCCGGAGCTGAGACCGGTGGTCTCATTGCCGATCACGATCAGCGTTGGTTGCCTGAAGTCGTAATCGGCGACATCCAGCGCGCCCAGCTCATCGGTTCCCACGACGTTCATGCCGATGCCGCCCGCACGGACGTCGACGCCCCAGGACAGCACGGCCTGACGGGCGGGCACCCGAACCACTGGCAGAGCGAACAGCGAGCCGGTGCTCGCCCGGACTGCCTTCGGGTCGTACACGTCGGCGGCGTGGCCGGTGATGATGACGCCGGAGGCGCCGAAGGCGTCTGCGGACCGGACGAGGGTCCCGATGTTGCCGGGGCTGGTCGGCCGATCGAACACGACCGTGAGCATGGTCGGTCCGGTCGGGATACGGCACAGGTCGTCCTCCGGCAGCGCGACCACGGCCAGCAACTCCGGTACGTCGTCCGCCTTACCTCCCAGCTCGTGCATCAGTTCACGGGAGACGGCGATCTTCTCGGCCCGGACCTTTTCCAGCAGGTCGCGTGCCCAGCCGGACAGCGCAACGCTTGTGTTGTACAGCAGCTCTCGGATCTGCCAACCGTGTTCGACGGCCATGGCAATCGGACGCACGCCCTGCACGAGGAATTCGCCGCGACGTTGCCGCTTGGTCCGATTGTGCAGGAGAGCCTCCCACTGCTGGAATCGCGCGTTGCGACCACTCACCCGCAGAACCACCCTTGTCCCCGCCTCCGTCGTGCATCACCCGTGCCACGCCTGGCACGCCTACCCGGCATTGTCGTCGGTGCCTACCCCGTCCAGATCTGGGGTGTCCCGTCCAAGGCCCCGACGGATCGCGATCTCCACGGGTGAGTAGGCGCCGTCGGCCCGCTCCAATTCGTACGGCGCGGCCGGCATCAGCGGCGGCTGGGCCATGAAGCGCGGCCGTGTCCCGTGGTGCGGTTGCGCCGCGTGCACCAGGAACGGATGGCACAGAAAGACGTCGCCCGGGGACCCGGTGGCGAGGGCGAGTGGCCGGTGGCTGGATGCCGCCACCAGGTCGGGCGCAAGTTCCAGCCCGCTCGCCCCGTTCTCCCCGTACTTCTCCAGCACCCTCGGCACGTCGAGGTGTGAGCCGACCCGGATCCGGGTCGGGGCGTCCTCCTCACCGACCTCGCTGAACAGGAACAGCATCAGCAGCGCCCGGCCACGGGAACGCACATTCGTGAAGTACCAGCTCTCGCCCTCCGGCAGATAGCTGCCCTCGATGTGCCAGCCCGCGTCGTTCGGCTCCTCTTCGTGCGGGAAGCGCAGCGGGAACGTGCCCAGCGAGTAGCGCGGCTCCCAGCGTCCCGCGCCGACCAGCAGGTCGTACGCGTGATGGAGGAACGGGGAATTGGGGGCGGCGGCGAACGGCCCCTGCGCCATGCCCTCCACCCAGTGCACGGGCTGTCTCCACGTCGCTGGGTCGTCCGGGTCGCAGCCCGTCTCTCGCCACAGCAGCCGCGCGCAGTCCGCAGCCACCCGCGGCGCGACGGCACCGGCCAACTTGACGAAGCCGTCGCGAAGAAAGCGGGACACCAGTGTTGTGTCATCCATGGCCCCATCATGCGGCGACATCGATCCCGCTCACCCGACACTTCCCGCGCGGCTTCTATCGGGTGGGTCGCAGCAGCGCTGCCGCACGATCGGATCGGAGGAACGACGATCAGCCGCGACCGGTACGCCGTCGATCACCCCCCGCTCAGGTTCCGCCTACCTGTCGAAGAAAGCGAACACATGGACACTCGCATCGTCGACCATCCCGCGTTCCGGCTCGTGGGGCACGCTGCTCGCGTTCCGTTGATCCACCGAGGCGTCAACCCGTACATCCAGCAGCACATCGCCGCACTGCCGGCCGAGGAGCACCTGCGCTTGAAGGCACTCGGCAACGCTGAGCCGAGCGGCCTGCTCGCGGTCAGCGACGACCTCGACGCCGACTACGGCGAGGGCAGCGAGCTGACCTACCTGCATGGGGTCGCCGTGTCCCCGAGCACGCCGATCCCGGGCGGCCTCGACATCATCGAGGTCCCGGCCGGCACCTGGGTGGTCATCCGGACGGCGGGGCCGCATCCGCAGACCCTTCAGAATGCCTGGGCCACGGCCGCAGCCGAATGGTTTCCCTTCAATCCGTGGCGGCTGCGGCGAGGCCCGGAGATCGTCGCGGTGCCCGATCCGGCGAACGATTTCAGCACCGCGACCTGCGAGCTCTGGCTGCCCATCGAACCGGCGTAGCGGCCCGGCGAGCAGCTGCTCATAGAATCCTCGGATGGCCTCTCCCGCCGACGTGCGCACCAGTGACCTGAGCATCGCGGACGTGACCGACAGCGACGCGCCGGCCGGTGCGAAGGTGACGGCGGCGCTGGAGGTGCTGCGGCGGGTCTTCGGGTACGACGCCTTCCGGGGCTTCCAGCGCGAGGTCATCGACCACGTGGTCGACGGCGGGGACGCCCTGGTGCTGATGCCGACCGGCGGCGGCAAGTCGCTGTGTTATCAGATCCCGGCCCTGGTCCGCGACGGCGTCGCGGTGGTGATCTCGCCGCTGATCGCGTTGATGCAGGACCAGGTGGACGCGTTGACCGCGGTCGGCGTGAAGGCCGGTTTCCTCAACTCCACCCTCGATCTGGACACCCGCCGGCTGGTCGAGGCGGAGTTCGTGGCCGGGGAGATCGACCTGCTCTACCTGGCCCCGGAGGCGCTGGCCAGCCGCGCCACCCTGAGCCTGCTGGACCGGGGGCGGATCAGCCTGTTCGCCATCGACGAGGCGCACTGCGTGTCGCAGTGGGGGCACGACTTCCGCCCCGACTACCTGAACCTGTCGATGCTGCACGAGCGGTGGCCCGGCGTACCCCGGATCGCGCTGACCGCCACCGCGACCAGCGCCACCCGGTCGGAGATCGCCACCCGGCTCAACCTGACCGAGGCCCGGCACTTCGTGGCCAGCTTCGACCGGCCCAACATCCAGTACCGGATCGTGCCGAAGCGGGAGCCGCGCAAGCAACTGCTGGCCCTGCTGCGCGACGAGCATCCGGGGGATGCGGGGATCGTCTACTGCCTGTCCCGCGCCTCGGTGGAGAAGACCGCCGAGTTCCTGGTCGCCAACGGCATCGACGCACTGCCGTACCACGCCGGTCTGGACGCGGCGACGCGCGCGGCCAACCAGCAGCGGTTCCTACGGGCCGACGGGGTGGTGATGGTGGCGACGATCGCGTTCGGGATGGGCATCGACAAGCCGGACGTCCGCTTCGTCGCCCACCTCGACCTGCCCAAGTCGGTCGAGGGCTACTACCAGGAGACCGGCCGCGCGGGCCGCGACGGACTACCGTCGACCGCCTGGCTGGCGTACGGGCTGCAGGACGTCGTGCAGCAGCGCAAGATGATCGACACGTCCGAGGGTGACCTGGCGCACCGGCGGAACCTCGCCGCCCACCTCGACGCGATGCTGGCGCTCTGCGAGACGGTCCGTTGCCGTCGGGTGCAGTTGCTGGAGTACTTCGGCGAGCCGGCCAGCGGCAACTGCGGCAACTGCGACACCTGCCTGGAGCCCCCGGAGTCGTGGGACGGCACGGTGGCCGCGCAGAAGCTGCTCTCCACGGTGTTCCGGCTCGATCGGGAACGCAACCAGCGCTTCGGTGCCGGGCACTGCATCGACATCCTGCTGGGCCGCAGCAACGACAAGATCACCCAACATCGGCACGACTCGCTCACCGTGTTCGGCATCGGCGGTGAGCTCAGCGAGGCCGAGTGGCGTGGCGTGGTGCGGCAACTGCTGGCCGAGGGGCTGTTGGCCGTCGAGGGCGACTACGGCACCCTGGCGCTCACCGACGCCAGCGCCGAGGTGCTGGGCCGGCGGCGTACCGTGATGCTGCGCCGTGAGGCGGCCCGCCCGGCCAAGGCGGCGCGCACCGCCAAGCCGCGGGGCGCGGCCACCGTGGTCGCCGACCTGTCCCCGGAGGCGACCGGCACCTTCGAGAGGCTGCGCGCCTGGCGGGCCGCCACCGCCAAAGAGCAGGGCGTCCCGGCGTACGTCATCTTCCATGACGCCACGCTGCGGCAGATCGCCGCCGAGATGCCGACCTCACTGGCCGAGCTGTCCGGAATCAGTGGCGTCGGCGAGAACAAGCTGGCCAAGTACGGCGAGCAGATCCTCAACGTCCTCACCAACGCCGAGTAACCCGACTGCACCACCTTTGTCGTGACCCGCCGAACCGTGTGGGGTCAGGTCCAGGAGGTGGCGTGGTCGGCGATGAAGGTGGCCAGGGTGCGCGGGGGGCGGCCGGTGATCGCCTGGACGGTGTCGGTGGTGTCGGCCCACCGGCCGTCGCCGACGTCGCGCATCAGCCTGGCGAGGTCGTCGGCGAACGCCGAAGGCAGGCCGGCCGCGCGTAGGCGCTGTGCCATGGCGGCCACCGGCAGGTCGACGTAGTGCACCGGGCGGCCGAGCACGGCGGTCATCGTCTCGGCCACCTCCTGGTGGGTGTACGCCTCGGGGCCGGTCAGGGTCAGCGTGGCGTTCGCCTCGACCGGCCGGGTCAGCAGGGCGGCGGCGACGTCGGCGATGTCCCGAGCATCGAGGTAGCCAACCGGGCCAGACCCGTACGACCCGTAGAACCGTCCCTCGCCATCGGTGAAACTGACCTCGGGGAGGAGGTTCTGCATGAAGCCGACCGGTTGCAGGATCAGGTACGGCAGTCCTGATGCGCGCAAATGATCGTCGATCTCGCCGTGCTGGCCCTGGGCCAGTAGCGCACCGGGCGCCGCTCCGCGTACCGATATTTTGACCAGCTGCGCGACGCCGGCCTCGGCGGCAAGATCGATGATCGACCGTTGCTGGTGGACGAAGTCCGGCCCCGGTACGCCGTTGAGCAGCAGGCGGGCGCCGGGAACGAGGGCGGCACGGATCGAGCGGGGGTCGGCGAAGTCGGCGAGCGTGACATCACCGCCGAGTTCGGCGACGTGCCGAGGCTGGCGTACCACCGCCCGCCGGGCTACCGCGTGCCGGTCCAGTCGATCGACAAGTGCGCGCCCGATCCGTCCGGTCGCGCCGGTCACGATGATCACCAAGCCTCCAAGCGGAATGAGGTATTCCGGTTATCCGGCGACTAGGATAACCGGAGGACAACCTTCCGGATAGAGGACGCCTTGCCGACAAACGACGCCGCTCCCCTACGGGCCGACGCACGCCGCAACCTGACAAAGATCATGTCGGCGGCCCGCGAGGTGGTCGTCGAGCACGGGCTCGACGCACCGATGGAACTGGTGGCACGCCGCGCCGGGGTCGGCGTCGGCACGCTCTATCGGCGATTTCCCACCCGAGAGGCGCTACTCGGTGCCGTCGCCGAGGCGTACGTCGCCGACCTGGTGACCGCCACCCGGCGGATCATCGACGGCGCGGCGGATTCCTGGTCGGCGCTGCGCGAACTGGTCGACTGGTGCGCCTCTCCAGGGCAGGGCGCGCTGGCTGCGGCTCTGGCCGACCTCCCCGTCGCGCAGGTGCAGGCGCTACCCGCGTTCGCCCGGTCCCGCCAGGAGTGGTTGGACCTGCTGGACGGCCTGGTCACCGATGGGCAACGGGCCGGGACGATCCGCGCGGATATCGGCACCGGCGATCTGGTGGCCCTGCTCACCGTCTTCACCTGCCATCCGGACCGGTTGCCCAGACATGTCGCCGACCAGCCGGCCCGCTACCTGCACCTGATGCTGGACGCGCTGGACGCCACCGCACCCCGGGGCACGCCCCTGCCCGGTGCCCCGCCGAGCTGATCAATCAGATGAGGTCGCGGGGGCGAGGGCGGCGAGGATGGCCTCGGCAGTGCGCCGGCCCACACCGGGGACCTCGGTGATCTCCTCGACGGTGGCGGCCGAGAGGCGCTTGAGCGAGCCGAAGTGCCGCAGCAGTGCCTTGCGGCGTACGTCGCCCAGGCCGGGGATGTCGTCCAGGGCGGAGGTGGTCATCCGCTTGGAGCGGCGCTGCCGGTGGAAGGTGATGGCGAAGCGGTGCGCCTCGTCGCGTACCCGTTGCAGCAGGTAGAGCCCTTCCGAGGTGCGCGGCAGGATGACCGGGAAGTCGTCGTCGGGCAGCCACACCTCCTCCAGCCGCTTGGCCAGACCGCACAGCGCCACGTCGTCGATGCCCAGCTCGGCGAGGGCCTGCGCGGCGGCGGCGACCTGCGGGGCACCGCCGTCGACCACCACCAGCTGCGGTGGGTACGCGAACTTGCGGGGCCGCCCGGTGGTCGGGTCGACGCCGGGGCGGTCCGGATCCGCGGCGGTCTCCTCGCCGATCTCGCCGGTCTCGGCGCGCACGTCGAGGTAGCGGGCGAAGCGGCGGCGCAGCACCTCGGACATCGCCGACAGGTCGTCGGTGGCGCCCCGGACGATGAAGCGGCGGTACTCGCTCTTGCGGGGCAGGCCGTCCTCGAAGACGACCATGCTGGCCACCACGTCACTGCCCTGGATCTGGGAGACGTCGAAGCACTCGATGCGCAACGGTGCCGTCCGCATGCCGAGCGCCTCGCTGATCTCGTCGAGGGCCTTGCTGCGGGTGGTCAGGTCACCGGCCCGCTTGAGCTTGTGCCGGGCCAGGGCGTCCTTGGCGTTGCGCTCCACCGTCTCCAGCAGGGCACGCTTGTCGCCGCGCTGCGGCACCCGCAGGCTGACCCGGCTGCCCCGGTGGGTGGCCAGCCAGTCGGCCAGCGCCTCGGCGTCGGCGGGCAACTCCGGCACCAGCAGTTCGCGCGGCACGTCGGTCTCGCCGTGCTCGCCGCCGTAGACCTGGGTGCAGAAGTGGTGCACCAGGTCGCCGGTGGTGAGGTCTTCGGTCTTCTCCACCACCCAGCCGCGCTGGCCCCGCACCCGGCCGCCCCGGACGTGGAAGACCTGCACCGCGGCTTCCAGGGGGTCGTCGGCGAAGGCGACCACGTCGGCGTCGGTGCCGTCGCCGAGCACGACTGTCTGTTTCTCCATCGCCCGGCGCAGCGCCGCGACGTCGTCGCGCAGCCGGGCCGCCCGCTCGAACTCCAACTCGGCGCTGGCCTGGGTCATCTCGCGTTCCAGCTTGCGCACCATGCTGTCGGTGCGCCCGGCCATGAAGTCGCAGAACCCGTCGACGATCTCACGGTGCTCCTGCGCGGTGACGCTGCCGACGCAGGGCGCGGAGCACTTGCCGATGTAGCCCAGCAGGCAGGGCCGGCCGACCTGACCGGCGCGCTTGAACACCCCGGCGGAGCAGGTCCGCGCCGGGAAGACCCGCAGCAGCAGGTCGAGCGTCTCGCGGATCGCCCAGGCGTGCGAGTACGGCCCGAAGTAGCGCACCCCCTTGCGCTTGGCCCCGCGCATGACCTGCAACCGCGGATATTCCTCGTCGAGGGTGACCGCGAGGTAGGGGTACGACTTGTCGTCGCGGTAGCGGACGTTGAACCTCGGGTCGTACTGCTTGATCCAGGTGTATTCGAGCTGAAGCGCCTCGACCTCGGTGCCGACGGTGACCCAGTCGACCGATTCGGCCGTGGTGACCATCTGCCGGGTGCGGTCGTGCAGCCCCAGCAGGTCGGCGAAGTAGGAGTTGAGGCGGCTGCGCAGGTTCTTCGCCTTGCCGACGTAGATCACCCGGCCGGTGCCGTCGCGGAACCGGTAGACCCCCGGGGACTCCGGGATGGTGCCGGGGGCGGGACGGTAGGTCGACGGATCAGCCACGCTCCGAGCCTATCCGCCGCCCCCGACAGCCCGAATCGTCCCTGGTCGACGGCTTCCCGCCCGAGTGCGTGGGCAGCGCCGGCCATCCGGATTGACGTCTTCCAATATCGACGCCTGCGGCCTACCATCCAGTAACCGAATGTTCTTCATGTAATGATCCCGCCCGATGGCCCCCCGTCCACAGAGGATCGCCATGTCTGCTCGTACCGCCACCCGCCGGCTGCTCGCCGGTGCGACCGGCGCCATCGCCGTCGCCGCCCTGCTGGTCGCCGTCCCGCCCACCGCCACCGCCACCACCGCCGCGCCCGCGAACAGCACCCTCGCGGTGAACGTCGCCAGCGCCTTCGCCGGCAACGACTACTGCCTCGGCGAATGCTCGGAGATCCTGCCGCCCGGCCAGAACGGCAACGCCACCCTTGTCGAGATCCTCGGCAACCAGGCCTTCGGCACCCTGCCCCGGCACTCCGCCGACCAACTCGACAGGTACGCAAACCTCGTCTACGGCTACGCCGGACTGCGCGAGGAGCAGATCGGCAACTTCTTCCACGACGCCGCCTTCGGGGTCGCCCCCAACCAGGTCGAACGCGACTACTCCCCGCGCTCCGACGTGCGCATCGTGCGGGACAAGGCCACCGGCGTACCGCACATCACCGGGAGCACCCGGGCCGGCACCATGTACGGCGCGGGCTACGCCGGCGCCGAGGACCGACTGTTCACCATGGACCTGCTGCGCCACGTCGGCCGAGGCACGCTGACCTCCTTCGCCGGCGGCGCCCCCGGCAACCGCGCCCTGGAACAGAGCGTCTGGCGTACCTCCCCCTACACCGAGGCCGACCTGGCCGCCCAGGTCGAGGCGCTGCGGCGCAAGGGCGGAGCGCGCGGCGAGCAGCTCTACGCCGACGTGCAGGAGTACATCGCCGGCATCAACGCGTACATCCGCACCTGCATGTCGGGCCGCAACTGCCCCGGCGAGTACGTGCTGACCGGCCACCTGGACGCGATCACCAACGCCGGTGGGCCGAAGCCGTTCACCATGACCGACCTGATCGCCATCGCCGGCGTGGTCGGCGGCCTGTTCGGCGGCGGTGGCGGCAACGAGATGCAGTCCGCGCTGGTCCGCATCGCCGCCCGCGCCAAGTACGGCCCGGTCGAGGGCGACCGGGTGTGGAACGGCTTCCGGGGCCAGAACGACCCGGAGACCGTGCTGACCCTGCACGACGGGCAGAGCTTCCCGTACGGTGACGCCTCCCCCGACGCCCCCAGCGTGGTGCTGCCCGACGCGGGTTCCGCCCGGGTCGAGCCGGTCGTCACCGGCCCCACCGGCTCCGCCACCACCGCCGGGTCCACCAGCTCCTCCGAACTGGCCGCCGCGCTGTCCGGGCTGACCATCACCCCGGCCAACCGGGGCATGTCCAACGCGGCGGTGATCTCCGCCGAGCACTCCGCCACCGGCCACCCGATCGCCGTGTTCGGGCCGCAGACCGGCTACTTCTCCCCGCAACTGCTGATGGTCCAGGAGTTGCAGGGCCCCGGCATCAGCGCCCGGGGCGCCGCCTTCGCCGGACTCAACCTGTACGTGCTGCTCGGCCGGGGCCAGGACTACGCCTGGAGCGCCACCTCCGCCGTCCACGACATCACCGACACGTACGCGGTGCCGCTGTGCGTGCCCGGTGGCGGCACGCCCACCCTGGCCAGCAACCACTACCTGTTCCGCGGCCAGTGCCTGGCGATGGAGGAACTGTCGCACGTCAACCGGTGGAACCCGACCGTCGCCGACAGCACCCCGGCCGGGTCGTACAAGCTGGTCGCCTGGCGTACGAAGCTGGGCCTGGTGGCCTGGCGCGGCACCGTCGGCGGCGTCCCGCACGCCTTCACCCAGCTGCGCTCCACCTACGGGCGGGAAGCCGACTCGGCGATCGGGTTCCAGATGTTCAACGACCCGACCCAGATGGGCACCGCGTCAGCGTTCCTGGAGTCGGCCCACAACGTCGAGTACGCCTTCAACTGGTTCTACGTCAACTCCACCCAGTCGGCGTACTTCAACTCCGGGCTCAACCCGGTGCGGGCCGCCGGCAGCAACCCGAACCTGCCGATGCGCGCCGATCGGGCCTACGAGTGGCAGGACTTCGACCCGGACGCCCGCACCGCCCGGTACGCGCCACGCTCCGCCCACCCGCAGTCGATCGACCAGGACTACTACATCAGCTGGAACAACAAGCAGGCCAAGGACTTCGGGGCGGCCGACGGCAACTTCAGCTTCGGCGCCGTACACCGGGGTGACCTGCTGGACAAGCCGGTGAAGGCGGCCATCGCGGCGGGCCGCAAGTTCGACCGAGGCTCACTCACCGAGTTGGTGCAGCGGGCCGGGCTGACCGACCTGCGCGGTGCGGAGGTGCTCGACGAGCTGATCCGGGTGCTGGAGAGCCAGCCGGTCACCGACACGGCCCTGGCGGCCGAGATCGGCCGGTTGAAGGCGTGGCGGCAGGCCGGGGCGCTGCGGGTGGAGACCGCCAAGGGCAGCAAGGTGTACCAGCACGCCGAGGCGATCCGTACCTTCGACGCCTGGTGGCCCCTGCTGGTCCGGGGGATGTTCCGGGACCCCCTCGGCCCCGACCTCTACCAGTCGCTGATCAACACCCTCCAGGTCAACGAATCACCGTCGGGCCTGCAACAGGGTGACGTGTCGAACCTGCCGTCCTCGGCCAACGGGGCACAGACCCACAAGGGCTCGGCGTTCCAGTACGGCTGGTGGGGTTACGTCGACAAGGACCTGCGCGCGGTCCTCGGTGCCCCGGTCGCCGGTAGCCCCGGGCGTACCTTCTGCGGCAACGGCAACCTGGGCGCGTGCCGGCAGATCCTGCTGGACACCCTGCGCACGGCGGCGGCCACCCCGGCCACCACGACCTACCCGGGCGACGCCAGCTGCGCGGCCGGCGACCAGTGGTGCGCCGACGCGATCATCCAGTCGCCGCTGGGCGGCATCAAGCACGCCACCATCGCCTGGCAGAACCGGCCCACCTACCAGCAGGTGGTCTCGTTCCCGGCGCGCCGCGGCGACGACCTGACCAACCTGGCCGTCGGGCGGCCGGTGACCGCCTCCAGCAGCCAACTCGGCAACGGCGCCGCCCGGGCCGTCGACGGGAACCTCGGCACCCGCTGGGCCAGTTCATGGTCGGACAACCAGTGGATCCGGGTGGACCTGGGCAGCGTCCGGCAGATCGGCCGGGTGGTGCTGGCCTGGGAGGCGGCGTACGCCCGGTCGTACCGGGTGGAGGTCTCGGGCGACGGAAGCACCTGGCGGCCGGTGTGGTCGACCACAGCGGGCGACGGCGGCACCGACGTGGTGGCCTTCACCCCGCAGCAGGCCCGCTACGTCCGGATGACCGGCCTCACCCGAGGCACCTCCTACGGCTTCTCCCTGTGGGAGCTGTCCGTGTACGCACACTGAGCGCGATCGGCCGTGGCCGGGGCCGCCCCCTGGCCACGGCCGCTGCGGCTGGATCCGGTGGGTCGTCTCGTCGACGGCCCACACCGGCCAGGGTGTCGTCTCGTCGACGGCCCACCGGCCGGCGGGTCAGGCGAGAGCGATCTGGTCGCCGGAGACCTTGACGTCCTTACGTTCCAGCGGCGCGGGGGACGGACCGGACTGGACCGAGCCGTCCTCGATCGAGAACCGGCTGTTGTGGCAGACGCAGTTGATCGTGCCGCCCTCGACGGTCGTCACGTTGCACCCCTGGTGCGGGCACTTCGGGTCGAAGCCGCGGAACTCCCCCGGCGACGGCTGGGTGATCACGATCCCCTGGGCGGACAGGACGGCACCCCCACCGACCGGGATGTCGCTGGTCCGGGCCAGCGACTGGCTGTCCTGGCGGCCGCCCCCACCCGCGTCGCCGGTGTTCGTCACCTGCGGACCCGGGCTGGTGGTCGCCGCGCCGTCGTCCCCGCCGCCGCAGGCCGCCAACATCGCCGCCGCCCCGGCCGCACCCGCACCGGCCAGCAGCGCCCGCCGTGTCCGTACCGGCCGCGCCCCCGCCACCTGGTCGTCAGTCATCCCCGCACCCTCCTCGGCTACCACCGTGCATGATCCCCGTCAGGTTTTCGAACCCGAACCACTCTGCCTGGCGGTTCACCCGATCGACCACCCGGCGGCACCTCGCCGAGTGGCCGGGTGCCCGGTCAGCCGGCCGGGACGCTCTTGCGTCCGGCCCGCGCCTTGGTCGCGGTCGTCTTGGTCGCGGTCGTCTTCGTGCCGGTCGTCTTGGTCGCGGTCGTCTTGTTGCCGTTCGCCTTGGCCGCGCGGGCGGTGGCCGCCGCCGCACCCTTGGCCGTGCCGTCGAGCTTGAGCACGGTACGCAGGAACTGCCCGGTGTGGCTCTCGGCGACCTCGGCGACCTCCTCCGGGGTGCCGGTGGCGAGCACGGTGCCGCCCCGGTGCCCGCCCTCGGGCCCCATGTCGATCAGCCAGTCGGCGCTCTTGATCACGTCGAGGTTGTGTTCGATGGTGATCACCGTGTTGCCCTTGTCGACCAGGCCCTCCAGCACCATCAGCAGCTTGCGGATGTCCTCGAAGTGCAGGCCGGTGGTCGGCTCGTCGAGCACGTAGACCGTCCGCCCGGTGGAACGCTTCTGCAACTCGGAGGCGAGCTTGACCCGCTGCGCCTCACCGCCGGAGAGCGTCGGCGCCGGCTGACCCAGGCGTACGTAGCCCAGACCCACGTCGACAAGGGTCTTGAGGTGTCGGTGGATGGCCGGGATCGCGGAGAAGAACTCCGCAGCCTCCTCGATCGGCATCTCCAGCACGTCGGAGACGGTCTTGCCCTTGTAGTGCACCTCCAGGGTCTCCCGGTTGTACCGGGCGCCCTTGCAGACCTCGCACGGCACGTACACGTCCGGCAGGAAGTTCATCTCGATCTTGATCGTGCCGTCGCCGGAGCAGGCCTCGCAGCGGCCACCCTTGACGTTGAACGAGAACCGGCCGGGGCCGTACCCGCGCACCTTGGCCTCGGTGGTCTCGGCGAACAGCTTGCGGACATGATCCCAGACCCCGGTGTAGGTGGCCGGGTTGGATCGGGGCGTACGCCCGATCGGCGACTGGTCGACGCCGACGACCTTGTCCACGTGCTCCAGCCCGGAGACCCGGGTGTGCCGGCCGGGCACCAGCCGGGCGCCGTTGATCTGGTTGGCCAGCACCGCGTACAGGATGTCGTTGACCAGTGTCGACTTGCCGGAACCGCTGACCCCGGTGACCGCGATCAGCTGGCCCAGCGGGAAGCTCACCGTCAGGTTGCGCAGGTTGTGCTCGCGAGCGCCGTGCACCACCAGTTCCCGGCCCGGGGTCTGCGGCCGGCGGCCCTTCGGCGTCGGGATCTCCCGCCGACCCGACAGGTACGCCCCGGTGATCGAATCCGGGTTCGCCAGCAGCGCCGGCACCGAGCCGCTGTGCACGATCTGCCCACCGTGCTCCCCCGCGCCCGGCCCGATGTCGACGATCCAGTCGGCGGTGCGGATGGTGTCCTCGTCGTGCTCCACCACGATCAGCGTGTTGCCCAGCCCGCGCAGCCGGACCAGGGTCTCGATCAGCCGGTGGTTGTCACGCTGGTGCAGACCGATGGAGGGCTCGTCCAGCACGTAGAGCACGCCGACCAGCCCGGAACCGATCTGAGTGGCCAGCCGGATGCGCTGCGCCTCACCACCGGACAGCGTGCCGGCCGGGCGATCCAGGGAGAGGTAGTCCAGACCCACGTCGAGCAGGAACCGCAGCCGAGCGTTGATCTCCTTGAGCACCCGCTCGGCGATCAACTTCTGCCGGTCGGTCAGCTCGATGCCGGCCAGCAGGTCGGCACACTCACCGACGGACAGGTTGCAGACCTCGGCGATGCTGCGCCCCGCCAGCGTGACGGCGAGCACCTCGGGCTTGAGCCGGGCACCGCCGCAGGCGGCACACGGCACGTCGCGCATGTAGCCCTCGTACTTCTCCCGCGACCACTCGCTCTCGGTGTCGGAGTGCCGGCGCTCGATCCACTGCACCACGCCCTCGAAGCCGGTGTAGTACGAGCGCTCCCGGCCGTACTTGTTGCGGTAGCGCACGTGCACCTGGTCGTCGGAGCCGTGCAGGATCGTCTTCTGCGCCCGCGACGGCAGGGCCCGCCACGGCGTGTCGATGTCGAAGTGCTGGGCCTCGCCGAGGGCCTCCAGCAGGCGCAGGAAGTATTCCAGGTTGTGGCCGGTGGCCCAGGGCTGGATCGCGCCCTCGCGCAGGGTCCGCTCCGGGTCGGGGATGAGCAGCTCCGGGTCGACCTCCTTCTTGGTGCCCAGACCGGTGCACTCCGGGCAGGCACCGTACGGCGCGTTGAAGGAGAAGACCCGCGGTTCCAGGTCCTCGATCGCCAGCGGGTGGTCGTTGGGGCAGGCCAGGTGCTCGGAGTAGCGGCGCTCCCGCTCCGGGTCGCCCTCGGGCACGTCGACGAAGTCGAGCAGGACCAGGCCGCCGGAGAGACCCAGCGCCGCCTCGACCGAGTCGGTGAGCCGCTGCTTGGCGCTGGGCTTCACGCTGAGCCGGTCGATCACCACCTCGATGGTGTGCTTCTCCTGCTTCTTGAGCTTCGGCGGGTCGGTGAGCTGGTGCACCACGCCGTCGACCCGGGCCCGCGCGTACCCCTTGGCCTGGAGTTCGGCGAACAGGTCGACGTACTCACCCTTGCGGCCGCGTACCACCGGGGCGAGCACCATGAACCGGGTGCCCTCGGCCATCGCCAGGACCCGGTCGACGATCTGCTGCGGGCTCTGCTTGGAGATCCGCTCACCGCAGACCGGGCAGTGCGGCTCGCCCACCCGGGCGAACAGCAGCCGCAGGTAGTCGTAGACCTCGGTGATGGTGCCGACGGTGGAGCGCGGGTTGCGCGAGGTGGATTTCTGGTCGATCGACACCGCCGGGCTCAGACCCTCGATGAAATCGACGTCCGGCTTGTCCATCTGGCCGAGGAACTGTCGGGCGTACGACGACAGCGACTCGACGTACCGGCGCTGCCCCTCGGCGAAGATCGTGTCGAACGCCAGACTCGACTTGCCCGACCCGGACAGCCCGGTGAACACGATCAGGGCGTCCCGGGGAAGGTCGAGGCTGACGTCACGCAGGTTGTGCTCGCGTGCGCCACGGATGATCAGACGGTCGGCCACGGTCCGTGTACTCCCGGGTGAGGATGACGAGGAGGATCTGTCCGCTTCGGGATCAACCCAGCGGTTGTGCCAGCGCGGAGAGCGCGCCCCGGCAACTGTAGACCCGCCCTACGACAACTTCCCCCCGCCACACAACCCCACCCCACACTCCCCCCCACCCCCACCCACCCTCGCCCCACCCCCCTACCCCGTCGATCTTGCACTTTCGGTCGGGGCATAGCTAGGCGAAAGCGACATTCAGGCGACCACAAGTGCAAGATCGACGGCGCGAGGGGGCGGGGCGTGGGCGACGGGCGTGGGGCGAGGGAGGGGGTGGGTCAGCGGGGGTGGCGGGGGCGGGTGGGGCGGGTGGTGTGGCGGCGGGTTTCGTGGGTCAGCTCACGGTGGAGGCGACGCCAGCTCTGCCAGCGGCGGGTGGACAGGTCGCCGGAGGCGAGGGCGGCCTGCACGGCGCAGCCCGGCTCGGCCTCGTGCCCGCAGTCGCCGTAGCGGCAGCCGGTGGCGAGGTCGGCGATGTCGCCGAAGGCCCGGTCGAGGCCGGACTCGCCGTCGAGCAGGCCGACCGCCCGTACCCCCGGGGTGTCCAGCACCGCGCCGCCGCCCGGCAGCGGCACCAGCGCCCGCCAGGTGGTGGTGTGTCGGCCTTTGCCGTCGACCCGACGGATCGACTGGGTCGGCATGACCACGGCCCCGACCAGCGCGTTGACCAGGCTCGACTTGCCGGCGCCGGAGGGCCCCAGCAGACCGAGCGTCCGCCCCGGGGCCACCTCGGCGCGCAGCGGGTCCAGCCCGGTGCCCGTCTCGGCGCTGACCGGCAGCACCGGCACCCCGGGCGCGAGGGCCGCGAGTTGACGTGCCACCGCCGCCGGGTCGGCGGCCAGGTCGGTCTTGGTGAGTACGACGAGCGGCCGGGCGCCCGACTCGTGCACCAGGGAGAGCAGCCGCTCGATGCGGGCGGCGTTCGGCTCGGGGTGTACCGGTTCCACCACGGCGGCGGTGTCCAGGTTGGCGGCCAGCAGCTGACCGCTGGCGTCCTTGCCTGCGGTGCGCCGGATCAGCGCGGTACGCCGGGGCAGCACCGCCTCCACCGTGACCCGCGCGTCGGGCCAGGTGCCGAGCAGCACCCAGTCGCCCGCGCCGGGTAGCCGGGTGGCGTCGCCCACGGCTGCGGCCAGCAGGGCGCCGCCGCAGGAGGCGCGCACCGGGCCGTCGGAGGTGAGTACGGTGCAGACGCCACGGTCGACCCGGGCGACCCGGCCCGGGCGGTGATCGGTGTGGATACGGCTCAGGTGCGCCGCCCGGTCGGTGTCCCAACCCAGGGCGGTCAGTGTGATGTCCAAGGCTCCTCGTTCAGGGTCGCTGCGGGTGATACGGGCGTGCGGTGACCGGCATGACCACCACCTCCTCCGCTCCGGCGCCGCGAACACCCCCACGGTAGGAGGCGTGCTCCCGGGCGGGAAGTGAATTCCCTGGCGACGCGGTCGGCGCAGCGGGCTAGGGTCGAATCGTGACCACGGACCCCCTGCTGTTGACCGGTGACGTGGACGACGCCACGACCCGTCTGATCCGTACGGCGGCCCGGTTCGACGCCGCCGACCTGGCGCAGCCGTCGCTGCTGCCGGGGTGGACCCGCGGTCACGTCCTGGCCCACCTGTCCCGCAACGCCGACGCCCTGGTCAACGCGCTCACCTCGGCCCGCACCGGCGAGTTGATCCCGATGTACGCCAGCGCCGAGTCCCGGACCGCCGACATCTCAGCCGGCGCACCTCGGCCGCCCGACGAGCAGTTGGACGACCTGCGGCGCAGCGCCGACCGGTACGCCGAGGCGGTCGCGGCGATGCCGGCACCGGCCTGGGCCGCCACCGTGCAGACGCGGCGCGGTCCCTTGCCGGCCTCGCTGCTCGTCTGGCGTCGGCTCCGGGAGGTGGAGATCCACCACGTCGACCTGGCCGCCGACTACCGGCCGCGGGACTGGTCGCCGACCTTCGGTCACCGGCTGCTGCACGAGGTGGCCACCGACCTGGCCGCCCGCGACGACGCGCCGGCGCTGGTGCTGCGCTTCGACGGTACGAGTCACGAACTCGTGATCGGGGACCGCGCGCAGGCACCCGTCGTCTCCGGGCCGGCGGTCGAGATCGCGGCCTGGTTGACCGGCCGCAGCCCCGGTGCCACCCTGACCGTCACCCCCGACGGTCAACTGCCCCACCCACCTGAATGGATCTAGTCAGACATGACCTATGACGGAGAAGTCACCCCCGGCGGACCTGCCGCGGTACGCGAACTCGGCCGGCTGAGCATCACCAAGGTGTCGGTCGGGCCGATGGACAACAACGCGTACCTGCTGCGCTGCCACGCCACCGGCGAGCAGGTGCTGATCGACGCGGCCAACGAGGCGCCCCGCCTGCTGGAGTTGATCGGTGACGCCGGGTTGACCGCGGTGGTCACCACCCACCAGCACATGGACCACTGGGTGGGGTTGGAGGAGGTGGTCGCCAAGACCGGCGCCCGCGCGCTGGTGCACGCCGACGACGCGGCCGGGCTGCCGATCGAGGCGCAGACCCTCGCCGACGGCGACACCGTGCCGGTCGGCGACTGCGCCCTGGAGGTCATCCACATCAAGGGGCACACGCCGGGCTCGGTGGCGCTGCTCTACCGCGACCCCGACGGCATCCCCCACCTGTTCACCGGCGACAGCCTCTTCCCGGGCGGGGTGGGCAACACGGATCAGGATCCGCAGCGGTTCGCGGCGCTCATCGACGACGTGGAGCACAAGCTGTTCGACCGGCTGCCGGACGAGACGTGGTTCTATCCGGGTCACGGGCGGGACTCGACGCTCGGTGCGGAGCGTCCCCACCTCGGTGAGTGGCGGGCTCGCGGCTGGTGAGCGGCGCGTGGTCGGGGGTCAGTTGGTGACCGTACGCAGTCGACGGCGGGTGCCGAGCAGTACCACCGCGGCCAGCAGCAGACCTCCGACCATGGTGACCAGCAACGGGCTCGTGCCTTTCGGCAACAGGCCGGCCAGCGACCGTGACGCGGTGCCCACCGCCAGGTAGAGACCGGCCCAGGCGCCCGCGCCGAGCGCCGCGAAGCCGAGAAACCGGGGGTACGACATGCGCAGACCGCCCGCGGCCAGCGGCAGCAGCGCGTTGAACACCGGCAGGAAGGGCGCGATCAGCACCAGCCGCCCACCGTCGCGGCGCAGGATGCGTTCGGCCGCCGCCCAGCGGGGCTCCCCGATCCAGGCGCCGAAGTGGCTGTGCCGCAGCCGCTCACCCCAGCGCCGGCCGACGAGGAACGTCAGCGACCAGCCGACGAGGCACCCGGTGACCACGGCGACGAAGGTGGCCAGGCCGGTGCTGGGCGTGCCGACGGCCACCGCGGCGAGCACCGCCACGTCTCCGGGGACCAGGACGCCGAACAGCGGCACCGCGTCGAAGAGCATGACCACCCCGAGCACGGCCATCAGCAGGGCGACGGGTAACTCTCCGACCTGGGCCAGCTCGTCTGCCATGCCTCGTACGCTATGGCCTCACCGCCACGACGAACATCGGGTTTCCACCCGACGTTGACGGAGATCACCTCCGGGTGATCCCGGAGACGCGCAGGGGCGGCCATCTGCGTCGCTCCTCCGACACCTGAGGCACTTCACCCGGCAAATCGGCTTTTCACCGGCTAATGTCGGGAAAGTATCGGGCGATCACCGGCGCGCAGTCGGGGGTCGCCCGCTGGAACAGGGAGAGAGAACGCATGGCAACCGGCACCGTGAAGTGGTTCAACTCGGAAAAGGGCTTCGGTTTCATCGAGCAGGACGGCGGCGGACCTGACGTGTTCGTCCATTACTCGGCGATCGCCAGCTCCGGATATCGGGAGCTGACCGAGGGTCAGAAGGTCGAGTTCGATGTGACCCAGGGGCAGAAGGGTCCGCAGGCGGACAACGTCCGCTCGCTGTAACCGGTGCCGGTGGCGGCGGCCGGTTCCGGCCGCCGCCACCGCTAACCTGCGAGGTGTCCGGCCACGGTCAGGCGGCCAGCCGTCGACCCAACTCCCGCACCACCTGCTCGGCGACGGTCGGCGGGATCGCCGCGGCGATCTCCTGCGGGCTGAGGCCGGCGAGGACCCCGGCGACGATCGCCTGCTCGTCGGTGAAGTCGCGTTTCATCAGCGCGTCCATCGCCGTCTGGAGCGCGGTCAACTGCGCCCCGATGCTGCGCAGCGTCGGATGCCCCACCTGGAACTTCGGGTCGGTGTGGTCCTCCCCCATGGACATCCGGGTGTACGTCTGACCGATCGGATTGCGTCCGTCCAGGACGGTCAGGTTGCGGTGCACGGTCTTGAGCCAGTTGTGCTCCTCGGGTGTCATGTCGTTCGCCTCCGGCTTCTGGGTGATGAGACCGATGCTGGTCAGGTACCGGCGGAACAGCGGCCTCTGGTCGCGGTTCGCCTTGATCGAGTCGCGGAAGAAACTGAAATGGGTGTGCCACAGGTGGGAGCGATCGCCGGTGTTACGCCGGCCGAGCCGGTCCCAACGGCGGACCACCTTGCCGTCCGGCGAGTAGATGATCTCCCTGATGTCGCGGGTGTCCGCGGCGTTGGCGGCGCACTGCGCCACACACCAGGTCGAGAAGCTCGCCAGGTCGTGCCGACGGCCGTCGACGGTGACCTGGAACATGCCCACGTCGAGCGCGGCGGCATCGAGGGTCAGTCCGTTGCGGTCCCGCGGCGACTCGACCACCGAGTAGTCGTTGGTCACCACTCGGTCGGACCCACAGTGGTATCCGCCGCGGTGATTGGCATCGCCGACGATGCCGACCTCGTTGGGTTCGAGATCCTCGTCGCGCGCCCGGTTGGGGTCGCGATTGAGGTGGTCGAGCAGTAACCGGCGGACGGCCATCAGGTTGTCTGGTGCCCGCGTCATGGGGTCCCCCTTCGCGGTCTCGTCGGAGCCGGGCACGACCGTGACACCGCGTGACGCGGTAGGGAAGCCTCACAGGCGAGCCCGACTGTCAGCTGCACGGCGCCGGGCGTGCCACCACGATAGCCCGTAGAACCGGTAAATGCCCAGCTCAGAGCGGCTTTGTTTCAGCTTGGAACAAGCTGAGAACCAGAGTGGACGACCGGCAGGACCACTGCGGACGGCCGCTCCGGGTCGTGCAGAATCTCCCGAAAGCCGCCACGAAGCGTAATCGCCGTGCCGAGTGGTTCACCGGTGCCGGGGTTGCGGACGTACCGGGGGTGGGCACCGCCGGAAAGCTGAAGCCGTAGCCGGTGCCCGGCGGCGAAGCGGTGGGCGACCGGCCACATCGGTACGGTGACCGCCACCGCGCCGGAGCCGTCGACGGGGAAGCGCCGCGGGTCGATCCGGACCAGCCCGTCGCAGATGTTCCAGGACCGCCCCCGGCGGTCGACATCGCACAGTCGCACGAAGACGTCGAAGTGTTCGAGGTCGCTGCGTACGTGAATGTCCGCCTGCACCGGCCCGATCACTTCCAGCGGGCCGGTCAACGACTCGCTGGTCCAGGTCAGCACGTCGGGTCGCGCCTCGACGGGCCGGTTGTCCACCGGCCCGGACCGTTGGGCCACCAGCAGCGGGCCACCCAGCGAGGGCGTCGGGTCGGCCGGGTCGTACCAGAACCCGTCCGGCGGTGACGGCACCGGCGCAGCGGTGCGCAGCGCCGATTGTGGGTGCAGATACCACCGGGTGGCCTGGGCCGGCGGCGGCCAGTCCGGCAGGTCGCGCCAACCGCCCCCGACGCCACCCACATGTATCCGCACCGGCCCGTCCGCCGGCTCCCCAGCCGCCGAGCGATCGGCACCAGCGGCCGGGACGGCGGCCCGGCCGGTGCCGGCGGTGGTCAGGTGGGTGCCGAGCCAGTCGAGTCCCTCGCGCAGTGCCGCGACGAACAGGCCGGGGCTGCCGTGGGTCCACGGGCCGATGATCAGACGCGGGCGGGCACCGAGGGCGCGCAGCGCGGCGTAGTCGCGCAGTTGGGCGGGGAGGAAGATGTCGTGCCAGCCGCTGACCATCGCCACCGGCGCCCGGACCAGATGCAGCCGGTCGTCGAAGACGCGGCTGCGCCAGTAGTCCGCCTGCGGGGTGTGGTGGCGCAGCCACTCCTGGAAGAACGGCACGGTGACCCCGGTGGCGACCCGGTCGGCCTCGACCAGGGGCAGGTGGGACAGGGCGGCGGCCAGTCGCGGTTGCCCCCGCTTGAGTTCCCACTGCCGGGCCAGCCAGGGCACGGTCTGCGCCTGCAGCAACTCCACCCAGGTCAGCACGGTGTCCAGGGCGAACGACTCCCCGGCGTAGGTGGAGTCACGGGTGGTCGACGCGGTGGCCACGGCGACCATGGCCCGCAGCTCCTCGCCCGCGTCGGCGGCCAGCGCCCACTGCACGAAACCCTGGTAGCTCGCGCCGAACATGCCGAACGCGCCGCACCACCACCGCTGCCGGCGCAGCCAGTCGAGGGTGTCCAGCCCGTCCTCGCGCTCGTGCACGAACGGATCGAAGGTGCCGCCGGAGCCGTCGGTGCCGCGACACGACTGGATGACCACGTGGAACCCCTGCTCGGCGGCGAGCCGGCAGAGCAGCCGCATCGGCCCGCCCCGGCCGTACGGGGTACGGATCAGCATGGTGGGCGCGTCCGGCAGGTCGGGAGCGTAGTGGTCGGTACGCAGGATCACCCCGTCGCGGACCCGCAGCGCGATGTCGCGGCGGACGGTGATCCTTCGGGTACGCGCCCGGGGCAGCCGCAACGCGGCCACGGCGAGCCGGGACGCCACCCGATCCAGCACGGGCTCAACCCGCCCGGTGCCGCGGCGGCGGCGTGACCCGGCCGTCGCGGATCGCGTCGCGGTGCTCCCGCAGGGACTGGCCCATCGCCGTGATGAACCGGTACACGATCTCAAGTTCCTCGTCCTGGAACTCGTCCATCACCCCGTCGGTACGCTCACCGAGCGGGCGGAAGAAGTCCCGGGCGACGGTGGCGCCCTGCTCCGCGTAGTGCAGCAGCACCTTGCGCCGGTCCGTGGTGTCCCGGTCGCGCCGCAGGTGCCCGGCCCGCTCCAACCGGTCGATCAGCGCGGTGACGGAGCCGGAGGAGAGGTCCAGGTGTTCCGCGAGCCGGCCGGGAGTGATCGGCTCACCCGACAACTCGGCGTCCATCACCGCGATCAACGCCTGCAGGTCGGTGCCGTTGAGGCCGTGCTGGCCGGCGAAGGCGTGCCCGACGTGCTGCGCGTCCACGCAGTAGCGCCGCAGCTCGGCGGTGATCTCCGCGACCAACATCTCCCGCCGGGTGTCACGCCGCCGGTACATCCCGTGCCCTGCCACGTCCCGCCGCTTCCTCCCAAGGTCCCCGGATGCGCAGCATAGCCCAGGGTGTCATATCTCTCGACAGTCAAGATACTCGACAACGGAGAGCTGTTGCGCGTCGTTTCTTGATAAGCAAGAATCTCGACAATCAAACTATCGGCTCCCTCGGCGGGAGCCGGGCCGATTCCAACGACCGGAGCGCCGAGCATGTCTCTGTTCACCCGCGTCGCCCGCAGCCGCCGGACCGCCTGGCTCACCGTGGCCGTGGCCGTCCTCGTCGGCGTGGCCGTCTTCGGGCTACCCATTCCCAGCAACCCGGCACCGGTCTCCGCCACCGGTCTGTCCGAGCAGTGGCAGTCCACCCAGGTCGAGCGCCTGCAACGGGAGCTGCCCGCCAGCGGCGTCCAGCCGGCCGTCGTGGTGGTCAGCCGCGACGACGGCGCACCACTGAGCGAGGCGGACCGTGCGGCGATCACCGCCGACACCAGCAGCCTCAGTCGGCTCGCCGCCGGCGGCCAGGTCGCCCCGCCGCAACTGTCCCCCGACAACACGGTGGCCCTGGTCGCCGTACCGCTGGACGCCACCGGAGGGCAGGAGGCGGTCGCCGAACGGGTGGCCCAGGTGCGCGCCGAACTCGCCGGATTTCCCGGGGACCTCACCGTCCAGGTGACCGGCCCGCCCGCCTTCACCGCCGACCTGACCAAGGTCTTCGAGGGCGCCGACGTCACCCTGCTCGCGTTCACCGCCGCCGTCGTCGCCGTACTGCTGCTGATCACCTACCGCAGTCCGGTGCTGTGGCTGGTTCCCCTGGTCATCGTGGCCGCCACCGAACAGATCACCCTGCGCGCACTCGAAACGATCATCCCGGCGGTCGGCATCAACTTCGCCGGTGGCGCCGTCACCGGCATCGCCAGCGTTCTCGTCTTCGGTGCCGCCACCAACTACGCGCTGCTGCTGATCGCCCGCTACCGGGAGGAACTGCGCCGCGAGGAGGACCGCTTCGCGGCGATGCGCGCCGCCCTGCGCCGTACCGCCGAGCCGATCCTGGCCAGCGGCGGCACCGTGATGCTCGGCGTACTCACACTGTTGTTGAGCCAGCAGGAGACGAACCGTGCGCTCGCCGTGGCCTGCGCCACCGGCATCCTGCTCGCCATGGCCTCGGCCCTGCTGGTGCTGCCCGCCGCGCTGGTGCTGCTCGGCCGCCGCCTGTTCTGGCCGTTCGTGCCGACCGTCGGCAGCGTCGGCCGGGAGGGCCGGATCTGGGGCCGGCTCGGTGCCGCCGTGATCCGTCGCCCGGTACCCGTCGCGGTGCTCGCCACCCTGCTGCTCGCCGGGCTCGCCCTCGGTGGCCTCGGCATCCGCACCGGGCTGTCGGAGACCGAGCAGTTCCGGGTGAAGCCGGAGGCGGTGGCCGGGGCGCAGACCCTCGCCGGTGCCTTCCCCGCCGGCACCACCCAGCCGCTCGCGGTGATGACCAACCCCGGCGCCGTGCAGGCGGTCACCGCAGCTGCCGCCGAGGTGCCGGGAGTGGCCTCCGCCCGGCCCGGTCCCGCCGGCGCCGACGTGGCCCAGGTCGACGTGGTGCTCGACGCCGAACCGGGCACCGCCGCCGCCAACCGCACCCTGGAGCAGCTCCGGGACACCGTCGGGGCCGTCGACAACTCGGCGCCGCCCGCCACCGCCGGAGTCGACCAACCGTCCGGAGCGGTCGTCGGCGGCACCGTCGCCGGCCGGTACGACTCCGCCGCCGCCGACGCCAAGGACCTGCGACTCATCCTGCCGCTCATCCTGCTGCTCGTCGGCGCGGTGCTGGTCCTGCTGCTACGCGGCCTGCTGGCCCCGGTGCTGCTGGTCGCCACCGTCGTCGCCTCGTACTTCGCCAGCCTCGGCGGGGCCTGGCTGATCTTCGAGCACGTCTTCGACTTCCCGGCGATGGACACCGGCGTGCCGCTGCTCGCCTTCGTGTTCCTCGTCGCGCTCGGGGTCGACTACAACATCTTCCTGGTCACCCGGGCCCGGGAGGACGCCCGCAGCACCGGCACCCGCAAGGGCATGCTCTCCGCGCTCCGGGTCACCGGCGGGGTGATCACCAGCGCCGGCATCCTGCTCGCGGCGGTCTTCGCCGTCCTCGGGGTGCTGCCGCTGATCACCCTGACCCAGATCGGCATCATCGTCTGCCTCGGCGTGCTGCTGGACACCCTGCTGGTGCGTACGGTCGTCGTCCCGGCCCTGGCGTTCCTGCTCGGCGAGCGGTTCTGGTGGCCCGGTCGGATCACCCCCGAGCAGGCTCAGTAGCCCAGGCAGACGCACTCCGTCATCAGGGCTCGCACGTTGCGTACGTAGCTCGGGTTGGGGATGGCCAACGGCTGCCCCTCCCGAGCTACCGCGGCGTGGCCGTAGTTGTAGGCGGCGATGACCGCGTTGAGCAGGCAGGAGTTCAGCTCGCTGGTGCACAGCTCGGTGTCGAGCCGGTAGTCGGCGTCGAAGTACATGTCGCCGATGTACTTGGTCAGCCAGGCCAGATAGGTGCCACCCAGGTAGGCGTTGTCCCGGTAGTCCCACACGTCGTAGTTCTGGCCGAACCGCTGGTTCATCCAGGTCGCGGTGTCCGGCATCACCTGCATCAGGCCGATGCCGCCGTCGCAGGCGACGATGTTGGACTGCCAGCCGCTCTCCTGCCACGCCGTCGCCTTGATCAGGTTCACCGGGACCCGGATGTCCGGCGCCGACGTCGGCCAGTAGACCCGGCCCGCGGCGTCGGTCAGCGCGGCCCTGGCCTGCGCCCGACTCGCCTGGTCACCCTTGTAGCTGGGCTTGCAGCTGCTCGGCGCGGGCTTGGGCGGCGCTGGCGGCACCTTCGTCTCCGTCGGCGGCTTCGGCACGGCGCGCGGCGCGGTGCTGGTGCGCTTGGGCTTCGGCGGCGGCTTCGGCGAGGCGGAGGCCTTGGGACTCGCGCTGGGGCTGCGGCTGACCTTCGGCGCGGCCCCCATCGACTCCACCGCCTCGGGGGTCGGGCTCGGCTCGGCCGGCTCGCTCGACGGCTGCGTCTCCTCCTCGGGCAGGGCGACCGGGGCGGGCAACTCCGCGGCCGGAGTGTCCACCCTGGCGCATGCACCCCCGGTGACCATCAGCAGGCCGGCAACCAGCGCCACGGTGAAACGGCCGACGTTGCGTCCCATGTCGATCCCCCCTTCGGCAGCGACGAACCGCCGCACCCTAACAGCTAGCGATCGGCGAGATGGTCCCCTCGCCTGCCACGCCGGCGGCGTCCGGGGGCGTTGCCGGCGGCCAGGGCACGGTCCCGGGTGGCCCAGGCGACCATGAACACGGCCGTCCACGCCGCACCCAGCAACACCGCGGCGACGGTGCCGCTGGCCGTACTCAGCCCCAGGTAGAGGCGGGCGCCACCGATGCCGACCACGCCGGCCACGGCGGTGGTCCACAGCGCCACCGCGACCGGCCACCGTGCCTCGCGGGACAGCAGCCAGGCCAGCATGCACAGGCTGGCCGTCACCACCGCGCTCTGCGTGGAGAAGTGCGCCACCCGGCCGTCGGCGGCCAGCTCGGTCACCACCGCCAGGACCACCAGCGGCACGAACGCGCCGATCGTGCCGACCACGCTGAGCAGGTCGGCCTGCCACGGCCGGTGCCGCCAGGCCTGCACCGCGGCGACCACAGCCACCAGCACGATCAGCACCGAGCCGCGCAGCACCGAGACGGCGAGCTGCGTCACCTCCACCGCGTCGGGCGTCCGGCGGGCCGCGAACCACCCGCCGATCACACCGTCGACCAGGGCCAGGCCGCTGTGCCGTACCGCCGCCCGCATCGTCCCGGCGACCGCCAACGCGACCAGGAACAACAGCCCCACCCCGGCGGTCAGGTTGGCCAGCAACGCCCAGGTCGGCCCGAACCGCATGCTGAGCAGGAAGAACAGCAGCCCGTACCGGGCCGACAGCCAGCGCACCGGCGGCAGCCGGGCGGCACGTTTCAGCAGCGCCCGCACCGGGTCGGGGTTGCGGCCCAACCACCGGCCCGCCAGCACCACCGCCACCAGCGCCGCCACCAGGGCCAGGAACGCCCCGGTCGCCTGGCCCAGCAGCCGGGACACCGTGTGGTACGACTCGCCCGCCAACCGGCCCGCCAGCACCGACGCGCCGACCCAGGTGATCACCCCGGCCAGGTTCCACGGCGCGAACCGCCGGTACGGCATGCCCGCCGCCCCGGCGAGCCGAGGCACCAACGTGCGGGCGAAGGCCACCCACCGCGCGGTGCAGACTCCCCGGCCGCCCATCCGCGCCACCATCGCGTCGGCCCGCGCCCACCGGTGCGGCCCCACCCGGGCGCCCCACCGGCTGGCCCGCAGCCGAGGCCCGTACCGGCGACCGGCGCGAAACGCCACCGCGTCCCCCACCGTGGCCGCGAGAATCATCACCAGCAGCGCCGGACCGAGCCGGAGAGTGCCGGTGTACGCGAGGAAACCGACAAGCAGCAGGGTGGCCTCGCCGGGAGCGACCAGCCCGACGATCACCGCGGTCTCCGCCGCGACCACCAGCGCCGCCACCACGTAGATCAACCAGGACGGCAGGTGTTGCACCGAACTCAGCAGTTCATGCACGCCGGCCCCCCGGGGTCACCTCAGCAAGGCTGCCCCGTCAGTGTGACAGCACCGACATGTGGCGCAGCGCACTCGCCCATCGGCGACCCCGACGCGGCATCTCGTCGGCACAGGCGGGAGGATGGAACTCATGCAGCTTCGCACCGACCTCCGCAACGTCGCCATCATCGCTCACGTCGACCACGGCAAGACCACCCTGGTCGATGCCATGTTGCGGCAGGCCGGCGCCTACGGCGCCCGGGGCGAGGTGACCGAGCGGGTGATGGACTCGATGGACCTCGAACGAGAAAAAGGCATCACCATCCTGGCCAAGAACACCGGCGTGCGCTACCTGCCCGCCGACGGCTCCGACCCGGTCACCATCAACATCATCGACACCCCCGGTCACGCCGACTTCGGTGGCGAGGTGGAACGCGGGTTGACCATGGTCGACGGCGTGGTGCTGCTGGTCGACGCCAGCGAGGGCCCGCTGCCGCAGACCCGGTTCGTGCTCCGCAAGGCCCTCAAGGCCCGCATGCCGATCATCCTGGTGATCAACAAGGTGGACCGTCCGGACGCCCGGATCAAAGAGGTCGTCGACGAGGCGTACGAACTCTTCCTCGACCTGGACGCCGACGAGACGCAGATCGACTTCCCGATCGTCTACGCCTGCGCCCGCGACGGCATCGCCTCGCTGACCCAGCCCGCCGACGGCTCCGTGCCGCAGGACAGCACCAGCCTGGAGCCGCTGTTCCGTACCCTGCTGGACACCATCCCGCCGCCCGCCTACGACGAGCAGGCGCCGCTGCAGGCCCACGTCACCAACCTCGACGCCTCCCCGTTCCTCGGCCGGTTGGCGTTGTGCCGGGTCCGGCAGGGCACCATCGCCAAGGGCCAGACCGTGGCCTGGTGCCGCACCGACGGCAGCACCCAGCGGGTCCGCATCTCCGAACTGCTGATGACCGAGGGCCTGGAGCGCAAGCCCGCCGACTCGGCCGGGCCGGGCGACATCATCGCCGTCGCCGGCATTCCCGAGATCATGATCGGCGAGACCCTGGCCGACGCGGAGAACCCGCAGCCGCTGCCGCTGATCACCGTCGACGAGCCGGCCATCTCGATGACCATCGGCACCAACAACTCGCCGCTTGTCGGTCGGGTCAAGGGCGCCAAGGTCACCGCCCGGATGGTCAAGGACCGCCTGGACAAGGAACTCGTCGGCAACGTCTCGCTGCGGGTGCTGCCCACCGAACGCCCCGACGCCTGGGAGGTGCAGGGCCGAGGCGAGCTGGCGCTGGCCATCCTGGTCGAGCAGATGCGCCGCGAGTCCTACGAGCTCACCGTCGGCAAGCCCCAGGTGGTGACCCGGGAGATCGACGGCAAGACCTGTGAGCCGGTGGAGCGGCTGACCATCGACGCCCCGGACGAGTACCTCGGCGCGATCACCCAACTGCTGGCCACCCGCAAGGGCCGGATGGAGCAGCTGGTCAACCACGGCACCGGCTGGATCCGGATGGAGTGGCTGGTCCCGGCGCGCGGCCTGATCGGCTTCCGCACCGAGTTCCTCACCGAGACCCGGGGCACCGGCATCCTGCACCACGTCTTCGAGTCCTACGAGCCCTGGTTCGGCGAGCTGCGTACCCGCAACAACGGCTCGCTGGTCGCCGACCGCGCCGGTGCCGCGACCGCCTTCGCCATGATGAACCTCCAGGAGCGCGGCACGCTCTTCGTCGAGCCCGGCACCGAGGTGTACGAGGGCATGATCGTCGGGGAGAACTCCCGCTCCGACGACATGGACGTCAACATCACCAAGGAGAAGAAGCTCACCAACATGCGCTCCTCCACCGCCGAGGAGACCGAGAAGCTGATCCCGCCGCGCAAGCTGTCGCTGGAGCAGGCCCTGGAGTTCTGCCGCGAGGACGAGTGCGTCGAGGTCACCCCGGCCGCTGTACGCATCCGCAAGGTGACCCTCGACCAGACCCAGCGGGCCCGCGCCACCGCCCGCCGCAAGCACGCCAGCTGACCCTCGCGCGGATGTTAAGAAGGGGCCCCTTCACCTCACCAGACGGTAAGAAGGGGCCCTTCCTTTCCGTTACCCTCGGCGGGTGATCTTCGACGGGTTGGACGCGCGACTCGATGAGGTGCCCGGGACGATCTCGGTGTACGCGGGTCGACTCGACGCGCCGCCCACCTGGACCCGGCACACCGAGGTCACCCACTACGCGGCGAGCACGATGAAACTGGCAGTGCTCGCCGCGGTGCACCACACGGCGGAGACCGACGGCCCGGACCTGGACACCCCGGTCGAGGTGACAAACCTGTTCACCTCGGCCCGCGCGGGCGCCGCCCCCTTCTCCTGCGCCCCGGCGTACGACAACGACACCGAGGTGTGGGATCGACTCGGCCAGCGGGTGCCGCTGCGGTGGCTCGCCGAGCGGATGATCGTACGATCCAGCAACCTCGCCACGAACCTGCTCATCGAGCAGGTCGGGCTGCCCGCCGTGGCGGAGATCTGGGCTCGCGTCGGCGCCCGGCACAGTGTCACCAGGCGGGGCATCGAGGACTTCGCCGCCCGGGAGGCCGGGATCAGCAACCTGGTCACCGCCGCCGACCTGGCGGCCCTGCTCGACGCCGTCGCCACCGGCGTCACCCGGCCCGGGCCGATCGCCTCACCGGCCGGCTGCGCGGCGATGCTCGACGTGCTCTGCGGGCAGCAGATCCGGCAGGACATCGCCGAAGGGCTGCCTGCCGGCACCCGCCTGGCTCACAAGAACGGTTGGGTACGCGGCGTCCGGCACGGTGCCGCCGTGGTCTTCCCCGACGACGCCGCCCCGTACCTGCTCGTCGTCTGCACCACCACCCCGCTCGACGACGACCAGCGCAGCCAGGACACCGACGCCGACGCCCGCGAGCTGGTCGCCGACATCTCGGCGCAGGTCTGGCAGGCTCGCCACGACCTGACCACCGCCGACCCGCGCTGAGCCCCGCCGGCGCGGCCCCGCCTCAGCGTCCCGCCCCGGTGAGATCCCGTCGCCGGTCCCGCGACGACTTCACCAGGCTGGCCACCGTCGCCACGGCCAGGATGCCCACGATCGCCAGCAGGGACAGCCAGATCGGGATGTGCGGCGCCCAACCCACCGGCTGCCCACCGTTGAGGAAGAACAACGAGTTCTCCGCCAGCGCCTCCAGAATGAGCTTGACCCCGATGAACCCGAGCACCACGGCCAGGCCGTAGCTCAGGTAGATCAGGCGGCTCAGCAGTCCGCCGAGCAGGAAGTACAGCTGCCGCAGCCCCATCAACGCGAAGACGTTGGCGGTGAAGACCAGGTACGGCTCGTGGGTGATGCCGAAGATCGCCGGAATCGAGTCCAGGGCGAAGAGCAGGTCGGTCGTCCCGATCGCGATCATGACGATGAGCATCGGAGTGAACATCCGTCGGCCCTGCTCCCGGGTGGTCAGCCGCGCGGCGTCGTAGCCCCGGGAGATCGGCAGCGCTCGCCGGCTCCACCGGATCAGCACGTTCTCCTGGAACTCGTCCTCGGCCGATTCGCCCTGCCGGGCCAGGTTGATCGCGGTGTAGATCAGGAACGCGCCGAAGATGTAGAAGACCCAGCTGAACTGTGAGATCAGCGCCGCGCCCAACGCGATGAAGCCGCCGCGCATGATCAGCGCCAGCACGATGCCGACGAGCAGCACCTTCTGCTGGTACTGCCGGGGCACCGCGAAGCGGGCCATGATGATCATGAAGACGAAGAGGTTGTCCACCGAGAGGCTGTACTCGGTCAGCCAGCCGGTGTAGAACTGCCCGGCCACGCTCCCCCCGGCGGTGAGCCAGAGCCCGACGCCGAAGAGCAGGGCCAGCCCCACGTAGAAGGCGACCCAGAGGCTCGACTCACGCACGCTCGGCTCATGCGGCCGACGCCCGATGATGAACAGATCCACCAGGAGCACCGCGGTCAGCGCGACGAGCGTGATCGCCCACACGAGTCCGGACACGTCCAACAGTCTCATCCTCCTGGCAGACCCCAGCAACCGGCACATGCACGCCTCGCCGGAGACGGGGCCGAGCGCCGACCATTCTGGCGTACGACAACCATCGATCGTCGAGCGGTGCCGTCTCGGGTTGCCCTCGGTCACCCACCCTAGGCTTCCTAGGAGGCTAGGTGTAAATCGCCGCACCTGACCGGGGTGTGAGAATCGCGGCGGCCGCCCACCGAGGGGCGTCCCGCCATGGCAGGCTGCCGACATGGTTCTTGAGGTCGCGCTGATCGACGTGGTACCCGGCCAGGAAGACGCCTTCGCCGCCGCGTACGCCGAGGGACATCCCGTGCTGGCCGGCACCCCCGGCTGCCGCTCGGTACGGATGACCCGGGGTGTCGAATCGCCCTCCCGCTTCGTGCTGCTTGTCGAATGGGACTCGGTCCAGGCGCACGAGGAGAACTTCCGGGCCAGCGAGAGGTTCGTCCGGTGGCGGGAGTTGATCGGCCCGTACTTCGCCAGCCCGCCCCGAGTCGAGCATTTCGTGGACCTGCCGGCCTGACCGCGCCGGCACCACCGATCCCGACGCCGACCTCAGGCGTCGGGATTTTGTCGTACCCCTCGCTTATCCTGCGCCTCGCGTCGGCACCACTCCCGACGGCTACGGGGGCGCCGGGCGAGGTGCCGACGCACCCAGCTCACCCGTCGAGCCAGCCGGCCAGCACCCGTGCCGTCTCCTTCTCCGGCAACGCCGCTTCCAGCAGTTGCTGCGTCACCCGCTCGTACCGGTCGACGTCGATCGCGGTGGTCAACCGCACGTCCGTGGTCAGCGCCTCCAGCATCACCGTCCGAGGATCCGCCGGGTCGGGAAAGGAGTAGCAGGAGAACGGAGTCAGCGGCAGCGGCCCGGCCCCGGCCCCGCTCGGCAGCAGCCGGATCGTCACGTGCGGCAACTCGGTCAGATCGAGCAGGTGCCGCAGTTGACCACGCCAGACCTCGACGGGATCACCGGCCGGCGCGCAGGCCACCTCGGTGATCAGCGCCGTGTAGCGCGGCGGCTCGACCCGACGCAGCACCGCGTGCCGGGCCGCCCGGGCCCGCAGGTCGGCCTCCACATCCACCTGGGGATCGATGAGCTGACCGGCGGCGATGCGCAGGCGGGCGTACGCCGAGGTCTGCAGTAGACCCGGTACGACGCAGGGCTGGTATTCCACTATGCCCGCCGCGCCGGCTTCGAGCTCGGCGTAGGTGCGCTGCCGCTCCCCCATCTCGCCCAGCGCCTTCCACCAGCCACGGCTGGTCGCGGCGTCGCGGGCGATGACGATCAACGCATCGCGTTGCGACGGCGGCACCTGGTAGACGTCGAGCAGATCCAGCACGTCGGCCAGATCGGGGCGGCTCTGCCCCAACTCGATGCGGGACAGCTTGGAAGTGGATGCCCAACCGAGCCGGTCACACACCTGTTCCAGTGTCAATGTCTCTCGTCGCCGCAGCTGTCGCAGCTCGGCTCCGAGCCGCGCTCGTCGAATGACCGGACTCGTTGGCAACGGCATTCCCGCCTCCCCACGCAGGGAGAGTACGCACGACGATCACCCAGCGCAATAGGATGCTCGCATTCCGCTACCCCCTCCGGCCGGAACAGCTTTCGCCGAGAAAGAGTGCCGTCGGCCCCGGATCACCGCACCCCGGCCGCGTCCATCCCCCGCAGCTCCTTCTTCAGCTCCGAGACCTCGTCGCGGATCCGGGCGGCCAACTCGAACTGAAGCTCCCGCGCGGCGGCCAGCATCTGGTCGCTGAGGTCCTGGATGAGCTGCGCCAACTCCGCCCGCGCCATGCCTTCCCGCGCAGGCGTGGCGGCACCGGCCCGGGCCCGACTACGGGTCTCCTTCACCGGCGCCTTGCCCCGGGACAGTTGCCGCACCGCACCGCCCGCCCGGGTCGCCTCGATGTCCTCCGCCTCGCGGTAGATGTCGTCGAGAATGTCGTGGATCTTCTTCCGCAGTGGCTCGGGTGAGATGCCGTGCGCCTCGTTGTGCGCGATCTGCTTGGCCCGACGCCGATTCGTCTCGTCGATCGCGTCCGCCATCGACGGGGTGATCTTGTCGGCGTACATGTGGACCTGGCCGGAGACGTTACGGGCCGCCCGACCGATGGTCTGGATCAGCGACCGACCGCTGCGCAGGAAGCCCTCCTTGTCCGCGTCGAGGATCGCCACCAGCGAGACCTCCGGCAGGTCGAGGCCCTCCCGCAGCAGGTTGATGCCGACCAGCACGTCGTAGTCGCCCCGGCGCAACTCCCGCAGCAACTCCACCCGGCGCAGCGTGTCGACCTCGGAGTGCAGGTAACGCACCCGGATGCCGTTCTCCAGCAGATAATCCGACAGATCCTCGGCCATCTTCTTGGTCAGCGTGGTGACCAGGACCCGCTCGTCGCGCTCGGTACGCAGTTTGATCTCGTGCATCAGGTCGTCGATCTGGCCCTTGGTGGGCTTGATCACGACCTCCGGATCCACCAGACCTGTCGGACGGATCACCTGCTCGACGAACTCGCCCTGGGCGTGCTCCAGCTCCCATGGCCCCGGGGTGGCCGACAGGAACACCATCTGACCGACCCGCTCCAGGAACTCGTCGAACCGCAACGGCCGGTTGTCGGCGGCGCTGGGCAGCCGGAAACCGTGATCGATAAGCATCCGCTTGCGGGAGGCGTCGCCTTCGTACATGCCGCCGATCTGCGGGATGGTCACGTGCGACTCGTCGATGACGGTGAGGAAGTCGTCGGGGAAGTAGTCGAGCAGGCAGTGCGGCGGGCTGCCGGGCAACCGGCCGTCGATGTGCATCGAGTAGTTCTCGATGCCGGAGCAGAAGCCGACCTGCCGCATCATCTCGATGTCGTACGTGGTGCGCATCCGCAGCCGCTGCGCCTCCAGCAGCTTGCCCTGGCGCTCCAACTCGGCCAGCCGCTCGGCCAGCTCGGTCTCGATGTCGCGGATCGCCCGCTCCATCCGCTGCGGCCCGGCCGCGTAGTGCGTGGCCGGGAAGATCAGCAGGTGATCCACCTCGCGCACCACGTCACCGGTGAGCGGGTTGAGGTAGTAGAGCTTCTCCACCTCGTCTCCGAACAGCTCGATCCGGACGGCCAGTTCCTCGTACGCCGGAATGATCTCCAGCGTGTCGCCGCGGACCCGGAACGTGCCGCGCTGGAAGGCCATGTCGTTGCGGGTGTACTGGATGTCGACCAGCCGACGCAGCAGCTGGTCGCGATCCAGCTCCTGGCCCACGGCGACCCGCACCGCCCGATCGAGATATTCCTCCGGGGTGCCGAGGCCGTAGATCGCCGACACGGTGGCCACCACCACCACGTCGCGGCGGGTCAGCAACGACATCGTCGCCGAGTGCCGCAGCCGCTCGACCTCCTCGTTGACCGAGGAATCCTTCTCGATGTAGGTGTCGGTCTGCGGAATGTACGCCTCGGGCTGGTAGTAGTCGTAGTAGGAGACGAAGTATTCCACCGCGTTGTCCGGCAGCAGCTCGCTGAACTCCTTGGCAAGCTGCGCGCAGAGCGTCTTGTTGGGCGCCAGCACCAACGTGGGGCGCTGCATCCGCTCGATCAACCACGCGGTGGTGGCGCTCTTGCCGGTGCCGGTCGCGCCGAGCAGGACCGTGTGCCGGTCACCGCGACGCACTCGCCGCTCCAGCTCGTCGATCGCGGCCGGCTGGTCGCCGGCCGGCTGGAACTCGCTGATGACCTTGAAGCGACCGTCGAGCCGGGGAATGTCGAGCGCCATACCATCCACGGTACGCGGGGGGCCTGACACTCCGCGGCGAGTACGCACCGCACGTGACCGGCCTCAATATTCGCATTGTGTGGTTCTTCTCACCCGGCTACCCTTTCCCCGTAGGCCGCTCGCGGCGGCCGACCGGGCAGGTGGCGGGCCACACAGGTCATGCTGCCGCCGGCGCAGTGGGGTCGCAGCACCCGGATTTGCGGCGTGCGCACCCGACGTGGTCGCGCGGACGACGCGCAGACCGGCCGCCGCGAGCGCCCCTATGTCGTCACCCGATCCCGGTCCGAGGCGTTCACCCTCCGTGGAGAACAGTTCGCGACCGACGTCCGGTGCCCGAAGCGACAATCGGCACCGCGCCGGCCCACGCCGACATCGCGCCGGCATCGGGCCCCCCGCCGGCATCGGACTCGACGGATCGCCGGCCGCCGGCCTGCCCGGACGTGCCGGCACCCGCCGTGCCGCGCTCTCCCACCGCCTGCTCGCTTCAGCCACCGACCCCACCGGCGCCGACGCAGCCGACGACGACCTCGCCGGGGCCGACGAGGAGGCCGACGAGGCCCGGCAGAGGTCCGCCCGGCGACGGCGGCTCACCCTGACCGGGCTCGCGCTCACCGCCGTGCTCTCCGCCGTCATGCTGGTGCTCACCCTGGTCACCTGGCCCCCGGACGAGCCTGCGGCCCGCGACATGACCTCGGCCGAACGGGACCGGTTGGCGGTCATGCGGGTGACCAACCAGCGCGACCTGCGCGCCGGGTTGCACATCACGATCGGCACCGGCACGAACCGCACCGACCTGCTCGGCTGGGTCGACTGGGCCCGGCAACTGGTCTACGTCGACGTGGGTGGGCCCGGTGCCGGCGCGCTGCGCGGTCTGGCGCAGGCCAGCCCCGCCGTGCTGGTGTCCCGGCCCGACCCCACCGCGGTACCGGCACCCGCAATGCCGCCGCTGATCCCTCCGGTCGACGGCTGGCGGATCCCTGCGGAGCAACGGCTCACCCCGCTGCTGACCATGATCTTCGCGCTCAGCGCCGAACGTCCCGACCCGGCCGAGGACCTGTCGGGCCGGTGGGTCGGTCGGGACCGACGAAACGGGGAGGACGTCGACATCCTGGAGGCCGCCCCGCCGGGCACCGGCGCAGCGGGCACCACCCGCTACTGGCTGGACAGCGCCGGACGGCTGCACCGGCTGGAAACCACGGTCGCCGCGCTCGGGCGGGTCACCGTACACCTGAACCGCACCGATCGGCCGACCCTGCGGCCGGTCGACGCGCTGGGCGGCCGTCCCGGCTTGCCCCGCGCCCTCACCACCGCCGAACGCGACAGATGGCTGCACCTACCCGCCCGGTTACGGGCCGCCGGTGGTGCCGCCGTCACCCTGACCCTGCCCGCGTCGGCCGACGCCAACCTACGCGGCACCGGCTGGTTGAGCTGGACCTCGGGCACCGCCTACCTCGGCGTCACCGACCTGGACAGCCCCGATTCCCCCCGCACCCTGGTCCGCCGGGACCGCACCGGCGTCACCCGGATCGACGCGTCAGCGTCGGACGACCAGGCGGGCCCACCGCCGCTGCCACCACCGGCCACCGGATGGCGGGCCGGCGCGCACCGCACCGACGCGCTGGACCCACTCGTGGCGCGGGCGCTACGCGCCGCCCGCGGCGGTGGTCCGACCGGCAACCCGCACCGGGTACGCGGCGACAACCTCGCCGGCACCGTGGTCGACGTCGTCGAGGTCGGCACCGGCGCCGGCCGGACCCGTTACTGGATCGACCGGTCCGGCCTGCTCCGCCGGTTGGAGCTGCCGAGCAAGGCCGGCGCCTGGGCCCAACTCGACCTGACACCCGGCCGGGTGCCCTCGTTGACCAGGCCGACCAAGGCTCGCTGACCGCAGGCTACGGACGCCATCCGGTCCTGGCCGCCCACGCCTCCGCCCGCAGGTGCTCCTCGTCGAACCACGGGTCCTTCGCCGTCGCGTACGTCCCGCTGTCCGGTGCCGAGGCCGCCAGTTCCCGCTTGAGCATCAGATAGGCGGCCCGCCGGTCCGGATCGGCCCGCAGGTGGTCGCGCATCAGCAGGGCGTACCGCCAACCGGGTGACCCGGTCACCCGCAGGTGCAGGTGGACCGGACGGGCCGGGTCGGCGCTGCCGTGCAGGCGCTTCTCCCACCGGCCGGTGCCCGCCTGCCGTGGGGTGTCCCACCAGTCACCGGGCATCCGGGGGAAACCGGCGTCGGCGAGTCGCTGCGCCAGCGGCCCATCGGCCTCGGCCAGGGACGGCACGCCGAGTTGGATGTCGATGACGTCCTTGGCTGCCAGCTCCGGCACCGCGGTGGAGCCGATGTGGTCGATCCGCAGGTCCGCCGGGGCGATCGCGTGCCGGATCCGGGCGGCCAGCCGGGCGTACTGCTGCGGCCAGGTCGGATCCGGTTCGGTAAGCGTCACCCGCTGCGCCCGGACCGCCCGCCGATGCCGCACGTTCTCCTCGTAGGGCACCAGGCGGTCGTCCCAGAGCGCGTCGACCGCCGTGTGCAGCTGCGCCAGGGTGCCGTCGTTGCTGAGCAGCACGTCCGCCACCGCGGCCCGACTCGCGTCGTCGGCCTGGCCGGCGATGCGCCGCTCGGCGTCCGCGCGGCTCATCCCCCGGTCGAGGGTCAGCCGCTGCAACCGGGTCGCCAGCGCCGTCTGCACCACAACCACAAGGTGGTACGTGGGTGCCAGCCCCACCTCCGCCAGCAGCGGTACGTCGTTGACCACCACGGCGTCGGGTGCCGCAGCAGCGACCAGCTCGGCGGTACGCGCCCGCACCCGGCGGTGAACGATCGCCTCCAACCGGCGGCGGGCAGCCTCGTCGGTGAAGACCACGTCGGCGAGCGCGGCCCGGTCGAGGGCGCCGTCGGCGTCCAGTACCCGCGCGGAGAAGGCGGCCACCACCTCGGCCAGCCCGTCGGTGCCCGGGGCCACCACCTCCCGGGAGAGTTGGTCGGCATCGACGAGCACCGCGCCGCGCTCGACCAGCCGCCGCGCCACCGCGCTCTTGCCCGAACCGATCCCGCCGGTCAACCCCACCTTCAGCACGGCACTCAGTCAACCCGATCATCGCCGCACCGCCAAACAGGAGCCCGCCATGTCCGCGCCCGGCGAGCCTCATTCACAGCCGCGAGTGCCCCGAGGTGGGCCTGGTGCGCCCCACCCGCATCCGCAGATGGCGAGGGCCCCGCCTCGGACCCGGAGATCCGGGTCGAAGCGGGGCCCTGCGGTGTTGCCTAGCGGGTCACTTACCGCCGGCGAGCTTCTCGCGCAGAGCGGCGAGCGCCTCGTCGGTGGCCAGCGTGCCAGCGGGCTCCTCGGCCTGGCGGCTGGGTGCCGCGCTGGTCGTGGTGGTGGTGCCGGTGGCGGCGGGCTGCGGGTTGGCAGCGGCCTCGGCCTCGGCGGCCCGAGAGGTCTGCACCTGCTTCTGGTGCGCCTCCCAGCGCTGCCGCGCCTCGGCGTACTGGTTCTCCCACGCCTCGCGCTGCTTGTCGTACCCCTCGAGCCACTCGCCCGTCTCCGGGTCGAAGCCCTCCGGGTAGATGTAGTTGCCCTCGGCGTCGTAGGTCGCGGCCATGCCGTAGAGGGTCGGGTCGAAGTGCTCCTCGCCCTCGACGAAGCCCTCGTTGGCCTGCTTGAGCGACAGCGAGATCCGGCGGCGCTCCAGGTCGATGTCGATGACCTTGACCATGACCTCGGAGCCGACCTGGACGACCTGCTCCGGGATCTCCACGTGACGCTCGGCCAGCTCGGAGATGTGGACCAGGCCCTCGATGCCGTCGTCCACCCGGACGAACGCACCGAACGGCACCAGCTTGGTGACCTTACCCGGCACGATCTGCTGGATCGCGTGGGTGCGGGCGAACTGCCGCCACGGGTCCTCCTGGGTCGCCTTCAGCGACAGCGAGACCCGCTCGCGGTCCAGGTCGACGTCCAGGACCTCGACCTCGACCTCCTGGCCCACCTCGACGACCTCGGACGGGTGGTCGATGTGCTTCCAGGACAGCTCGGAGACGTGCACCAGGCCGTCCACGCCGCCCAGGTCGACGAACGCGCCGAAGTTGACGATCGAGGAGACGACGCCCTTGCGGACCTGCCCCTTCTGGAGCTTGTTGAGGAACTCGGTGCGCACCTCGGACTGCGTCTGCTCCAGCCACGCCCGGCGGGACAGGACCACGTTGTTGCGGTTCTTGTCCAGCTCGATGATCTTGGCTTCGAGCTCGCGGCCGACGTACGGCTGCAGGTCGCGCACCCGCCGCATCTCGACCAGGGAGGCCGGCAGGAAGCCGCGCAGCCCGATGTCGAGGATGAGGCCACCCTTGACCACCTCGATGACCGAACCGCGGACGACACCGTCCTCGTCCTTGATCTTTTCGATCGTGCCCCAGGCCCGCTCGTACTGCGCCCGCTTCTTGGAGAGGATCAGCCGCCCCTCCTTGTCCTCCTTCTGGAGGACCAGGGCCTCGATGTGGTCACCGACCGAGACGACCTCTGCCGGATCCACATCGTGCTTGATCGACAACTCCCGAGAGGGGATGACACCCTCGGTCTTGTAGCCGATGTCGAGCAGGACCTCGTCCCGGTCGACCTTGACGACGGTGCCTTCGACAATGTCGCCGTCGTTGAAGTACTTGATGGTCTCGTCGATCGCGGCGAGGAAAGCTTCCTCGGAGCCGAGGTCGTCGACGGTGACCTTGGTGGCGCTCGAGGGGGCCTCGATGCTGCTCGTCATGTGGGCGGTTGCTCCGGTCGGATGTGTGTCACAGCAGGCTGGTGTCGCGGTGACCTGTGCGCGCCAACGGATCCGCCGGCGGGCCCACCCAAAAATCGCGTAACGAGTTCTTGATGTGACTCCGTCGACCGCGCACCTGCTCCCTGCCGAGGCACACGATCCGCGAGCGCATCCAATACCCTACCCGCTGCATTACCACAGCGTGCAAGCCCTCCCGTCTCCTCATCACCGCACCACCCGCGAAAGCGGAGATTTCGCCCGGAGGGCCACAGCCGACGCCGGGCCGCCCCGAGCCCGCGCGGCCCAGGGGCCTAGCGTGAACGGGTGGACGACGACAACCGGGTGACCCGGCGCCGGGTGGACGACACCGAGGCACGCCGCGCCAACCGCCACTGGTGGGACGCCGACGCCGACGCGTACCAGGCCGAACACGGACACTTCCTCGGCGAGGTGGACTTCGTCTGGTGCCCGGAGGGGCTGCGCGAGGCCGACGCCCGGCTCCTCGGCGAGGTGGCCGGACGCCGGGTGCTGGAGGTCGGCTGCGGAGCCGCCTCGTGCGCCCGCTGGCTGGCCACCGAGGGCGCCCGGCCGGTCGCCGTGGACCTCTCCGCCGGCATGTTGCGCCACGCCGTCCAGGCCGCCGAGCGCACCGGGGTACGCGTACCCCTGGCCCAGGCCGACGCCCTGGCGCTGCCCTTCCGCGACGCCAGCTTCGACCTCGCCTGCACCGCCTTCGGAGCGGTGCCCTTCGTCGCCGACTCGGCGGCGTTGATGCGCGAGGTGCACCGGGTGCTGCGCCCCGGGGGCCGATGGGTCTTCTCGGTCACCCACCCGATGCGCTGGATCTTCCTGGACGACCCGGGCGAGGGCGGGCTGACCGCGGTGCACTCGTACTTCGACACCCGCCCGTACGTGGAACAGGACGAGCAGGGCGCGGCCAGCTACGTCGAGCAGCACCGCACCCTCGGCGACCGGGTCCGCGAGCTGGTCGGCGCCGGTTTCCGGCTGCTGGACCTGGTGGAACCGGAGTGGCCGGAGGGGCACGAGGGGATCTGGGGGCAGTGGAGCCCGCTGCGAGGCCGCCTCTTCCCCGGCACCGCCATCTTCGTCAGCGAGAAACCCACCGACTGAGCGGAGCCGCACCGCACTCCCGGTAAGACCTGGAGGGCCATCAGCGGCGGTACGCTCGGCCTCATGGGCGCCGAGCCCATTCCGACATCACCTGGCCCCTGGTGTCCGGATCCGATGCGGCGGCAGCGTGCCGACTGCACGAGTACGCCGCCGCCGGCATCCCGTTCTACTGGCGCATCGAACAGGACCCGGTGCACCTGTACGCGTACCGGATCGGGCCGGGCGGGGAGCGAGAGTACGAACTCGCCGCGGACAGCGCCGACCTGGTCGAGCTGACCGAACCCTTCGACATCAAACTGCCGAGCGCCGAGATCGTCCCGTAGCCCGTACCCGCTGGTCGTTTTCCTCCGCCGACCTCGGGTAACCCGACGGCATGGCCGACACGGAGTTCCACACCGGCGACCATGTCTCCTGGGCCAGCCACAGCGGCCGGGCGTACGGGGTCGTCAAGGAGAAGCTCACCGAACGCACCCACGTCCGAGGACACCCGGTGAACGCCTCCCCGGAGGACCCGCAGTACCGGATCACCAACGACGACTCGGGCAGGGACGTCGCCCACCGGCCGGAGGTGTTGCGTCGTGAGCGGTCGTGACGATCCCGACCAGACCTACCGGGAGTTCACCGAGGCGGTGAACATGAAGCCCGGTGAGCTGTCCACCTGGTTGGAGACCGAGGAGTCCAAACAGGTCGGCTGGCACAAGGGCGGCGGAGAGTCGGTCGGCCACCAGTCCGGCCGGAGAATCATCGACCTGCTGCGGCGCAAACGCGACCAGCTCACCGAGGCCGACTACAAACACATGCGCAAGGTCGTCGGGTATGTCCGGCGACACATGGCCCAACGACCCAGCGGCGACGTACGGGCGACCCGGTGGCGCTACTCCCTGATGAACTGGGGCCACGACCCGGTCAAGGCCAAACTGCCGCCGCCCGGCGGCCCCTCCCGCAAGGCCCTCCAACGGCACGGGGCCCCGCCGGAGGCCCGCCGGCCCCGACCGGCCTGACGACTGACGGGCAGGCGCAGGGTCGCAGGATCGACGGCATGAACGATGTGCCGCGCAGAGTCGTCGTCACCGGTGCCGGCACCGGCATCGGCCGCGCCACCGCCCGAGGGTTCAGCGCCGACGGCGCCCAGGTGCTGGCGGTCGGCCGCCGAGGTGCGCCGCTCGCCGACACCGCGACCGGCCACCCGCTGATCGCCCCGTTGGCTGTCGACGTGACCGCTGCCGACGCGCCCCGCCGGGTGGTCAACGCCGCACTCGACAGGTACGGCCGGTTGGACGTGTTGGTCAACAACGCGGGGATCGCCGGTGCCGGCCGGCTCGCGGGCCTGGACGAGGCAGCGACCCACGCCCAGCTCGCCACGAACCTGCTCGCCGCAGCGGTGCCTGGTCGCCCCGTGCTTCCCCGTCTCGGGCCCGCGACGACGATACGTCAGTGCCGACAGGCTCGCTCCGCTCAGCCGGCTTCGCCCGTCGCGGGCTCGGCTGGCAGACAGGCTGGGCCCACAGACGGGGCTCGGCCCACAGACGGGGCTGGGCCCACAGACGGGAGCTCGGCTGGCAGGTCGGCGGGATGGCACAAAGGGAACGGCGTCGACGGATGCGGATCGGGGAACTGGCCAGGGCCACCGGCAGCACCCCTCGGGCGTTGCGCCACTACGAGCAGCACGGTCTGATCGAATCGCGCCGCGCCGCCAACGGCTACCGGTGCTACGACGCGAGCACCGTGACCCGGGTCCGCAACATCCGACACCTGCTCGCCGCCGCTCTCGACGGCGTCGATTAGACCTTGGTACGAAACCGCCCCCATAAGGGCACTTTCGTACCAAGATCTGGTCGAGATGTCAGTGGTCGGCGCTGTTCCAGTCGCGGCCCTCGCCGACGGAGACTTCCAAAGGTACGGAGAGCGGGTACGCCCCGCCCATCTCGCGGCGGACCAACTCCTCCAGGGTTGCCCGCTCCCCCGGGGCGACCTCGAAGACGAGTTCGTCGTGCACCTGGAGCAGCATCCGGGACCGCAGCCCGGCGTCACGCAGGGCGGTGTCGACGTGCAGCATGGCGACCTTGATGATATCGGCCGCCGAGCCCTGGATCGGGGCGTTGAGGGCCATCCGCTCGGCCATCTCCCGGCGCTGCCGGTTGTCGCTGACCAGATCGGGCAGGTAGCGGCGGCGGCCCAGGATGGTGGAGGTGTAGCCGTCCTGACGGGCTCGGGCGACCACCTCCTGAAGGTAGTCGCGGACCCCACCGAACCCGGCGAAATAGACCTCCATCAGCCCGCGCGCCTCCTCGGCGGTGATGCCGAGCTGTTGGGACAGGCCGAAGGCGCTCAGCCCGTACGCCAGGCCGTAGTTCATTGCTTTGATCTTGCGCCGCTGGTCCGGGGTGACCTCGGCGACCGCCACCTCGAACACCGAGGAGGCGGTGGCCGCGTGGAAGTCGTGCCCGGAGTTGAAGGCCTCGATCAGCGCCTCGTCACCGGAGAGATGCGCCATGATCCGCATCTCGATCTGGCTGTAGTCGGCGGTGAGCAGGCATTCGTAGCCCTCCCCCACCACGAAGGCGCGGCGGATGCGCCGTCCCTCCTCGGTGCGGATGGGGATGTTCTGCAGGTTGGGCTCGGTGGAGGAGAGCCGGCCGGTGGCGGCCACCGTCTGGTTGAAGGTGGTGTGGATGCGCCCGTCGTCGGAGACCGACTTGAGCAGACCGTCCACCGTCGACTTGAGCCGGGCCACGTCGCGGTGGCGCAGCAGGTGGTGCAGCAGGGGATGCTCGGTCTGCGCGTAGAGCCATTGCAACGCGTCGGCGTCGGTGGTGTAACCCGTCTTGATCTTCTTGGTCTTGGGCAGGTTCAGCTCACCGAAGAGGATCTCCTGGAGCTGTTTGGGCGAGCCCAGGTTGAATTCCCGACCGATCACCGCGTACGCGGCCTGGGCGGCGGCCTTCACCTCGGCGGCGAAGTGCGCCTCCAACTCGGACAGGTAGTCGGTGTCGGCGGCGATGCCGACGCGCTCCATGCCGGCCAGCACCCGCATCAACGGCAGCTCCACCCCGGCCATCAGCCGCGCGGACTGCTCCCCGTCACGGGACAGTTCGGCGTCTATCGCGTCGGCCAGGTCGAGGGTGGCCCGGGCGTGCAGCATGAGGTTCTGCTCGGCCTCGCCGTCGCCGCCGAGCCCGTCGAGGGTGAGTTGGCCGTCGTCGGGAACGTCGACCCGCAGCTCCCGGTGCAGGTAACGCAGGGCCAGGTCGGTCAGGTCGTAGGAGCGTTGGTCGGGGCGGGCCAGATAGGCCGCGATCTGGGTGTCCCGGGCGATGCCGGCCAGAGACCAGCCGTGCGCGGCGAAGGCGAGTACGGCGGGCTTGCTGTCGTGCAACACCTTGGGGCGGGTCTCGTCGGCCAGCCAGCCGGCCAGCGCCGCCTCGTCGCTCTCGTCGAGCCTGCTCGGGTCGAACCAGGCCGCCGCGCCGTCGGCGGTGGCCAGGGCCAGGCCGGTGACGGTGGCGGTGTGCCGCCGGTTGGGGCCGGTGTCCAGCTTGACCGCCACCCCGACCGGGGTGCCCGGCGACGCGTGCGTCTCCAGCCAGCCGGTCAGCGCACCGGGCGCGGTGAGCACCTCACCGGTCAGGTCGAAGCCCGCCTCGGCCTCCGGCTCGACGGCGTCGAGGTACTGGTAGAGGCGGTCGCGCAGGATGCGGAACTGGAGGGTGTCGAAGACCTGGTGCACCGCCTCCCGGTCCCACCCCTGCCAGCGGGCGTCCTCGGGGCGGATCGGCAGGTCCAGGTCGGCGACCAGGCAGTTGATCTCGTAGTTGCGGATCACGTCGGCGAGCCGCTCCCGCAGGCTGTCGCCGGCCTTGCCCTTGATCTCGTCGGCGCGGGCGATGATGCCCTCCACCCCGCCGTACGTGTTGATCCACTTGGCGGCGGTCTTCGGGCCGACGCCGGGCACGCCCGGGAGGTTGTCGCTGGTCTCGCCGACAAGCGCGGCCAGATCCCGGTAGCGGCCGGGGCCGACACCGTACTTCGCCTCGACCGCGGCCGGATCCATCCGGGCCAGGTCGGAGACGCCCTTGCGGGGGTAGAGCACGGTGATCTGCTCGTCGACGAGTTGGAAGGCGTCCCGGTCGCCGGTGGAGATCAGCACCGGCATGCCCTGGTCGCGGGCCTGGCAGGCCAGGGTGGCGATGATGTCGTCGGCCTCGTAGCCCTCCTTCTCCACCACCGGGATCCGCAGCGCCGCGAGAACCTCCTTGACCAGGCTGACCTGGCCCTTGAAGTCGGTCGGGGTCTCGCTGCGGCCGGCCTTGTACTCCGCGTACTTCTCGGTGCGGAAGGAGCGACGGGACACGTCGAAGGCGACCACGATGTGGGTGGGCTGCTCGTCGCGCAGCACGTTGATCAGCATCGAGGTGAAGCCGTAGACCGCGTTGGTCGGCTGCCCCGTCGTGGTGGAGAAGTTTTCCACAGGCAGGGCGAAGAATGCCCGGTATGCCAGGGAGTGTCCGTCGACGAGGAGCAGGCGCGGCGTCGTAGCTGTCACGGTGGCGACTCTAGTCCGTACCGCCGACAACTCCCGCCGCCGCCTCGCGGCACCCTCATCCGCTGATCCTGGGGTCGGCGGCAATGAACTGCCGCCAACCCCACGATCGACGCAGGGCAGGTCAGAGCACCTTGGCCAGGAAGGCCTTGGTGCGGTCGTGTTGCGGGTTGGCGATCACCTCGCGGGGGTTGCCCTGCTCGACCACCACGCCGCCGTCCATGAAGACCAGGGAGTCGCCGACCTCGCGGGCGAAGCCGATCTCGTGGGTGACCACGATCATCGTCATGCCGTCGCGGGCCAGGTCCTTCATCACGTCGAGGACCTCGCCGACCAGCTCCGGGTCCAGCGCGCTGGTCGGCTCGTCGAAGAGCATCAGCTTGGGCTGCATGGCCAGGGCGCGGGCGATGGCCACCCGCTGCTGCTGCCCACCGGAGAGCTGGCTCGGGTAGTTGCCCAGCTTGTCACCCAGGCCGACCCGTTCCAACAGTGCCACCGCCCGGTCGCGGACCTCGGCCCGCTTCTCCCTGCGCACCAGCAGCGGCGCCTCGGTGACGTTCTCCAGCGCGGTCTTGTGCGGGAACAGGTTGAACCGCTGGAACACCATGCCGATGGCCTGACGCTGGGCGGCGACCTCCTTCTCCCGCATCTCGTGCAGCTTGCCGCCCCGCTCCCGGTAGCCGATCAGGTCGCCGTCCACCCAGATCCGCCCAGCGTTGATCTTCTCCAGGTGGTTGATGCAGCGCAGGAAGGTCGACTTGCCCGAGCCGGAGGGCCCGAGCAGGCAGCACACCTCCCCGGCGCGTACCTCAAGGTCGATGCCCTTGAGCACCTCGATCGAGCCGAACGACTTGTGCACCTGTTCGGCTCGTACCATCGGCCCGGACTCGGAGGCCGGGACGCCGGCCTGGGCCGGCACGCTCGCCTGCGTCATACGCCCCCCGCCCCTCCGGCGGCGCCGCCGCCACCGACCGCCATGCCCCGCAGCCGGGCCTTGGCCTGACCGGCGCGACCGCTGCCCCTGGCGAAGTGCCGCTCCAGGTAGTACTGCCCGACCAGCAGCACACTGCTCAACAGCAGGTACCACAGGGTCGCCGCGACAAGCATCGGGAAGACCTGGAAGGTTCGGCTACCGACGGCTCTCAGCTGGAAGAACAGTTCGGTGGAGACCGGCACGAAGGCCACCAGCGAGGTGTCCTTGAGCATCGCGATGGTCTCGTTGCCGGTCGGCGGGACGATCACCCGCATGGCCTGCGGCAGGACGATCCGGCGCAGGATCTGCCCCTGGGTCATGCCCAGCGCCTGGGCCGCCTCGGTCTGTCCCTCGTCGACCGACTGGATGCCGGCCCGGACGATCTCCGCCATGTAGGCGGCCTCGGAGAGCCCGAGCGCGAGCATGCCGGCGACGAAACCGGTGAGCAGGTCCCTCGCCGAGAAGCCGAACAGCCGCGCCTGGAAGTCCTGCACCCCGAACAGCGCGCCGATCTGCCGGTCGAAGGGCAACCCGAACTCGATCCGGGACCACAGCAGGCCCAGGTTGCCGAAGAGGATCGCCAGCACCAACCGGGGCACCGCCCGGAAGAACCAGGTGTACGCCCACGCGACGCCGCGCAGGATCGGGTTCCCCGACAGGCGCATGATCGCGATGACCACACCCAGCACGATGCCGATCAGCATGGACGTCACCAGCAGCGCGAGGCTGCCGCGGACACCGGCCATGATCGGCGGCCGGAACATGTTGTCGATCATGAACGACCAGTTGAACGCCTCGTTCGTCACCAGCAGGTGCACGAACATGGCCACCAGCACCCCGATCACGGCGACGGCTACCCACCGCCCGGGATGCCGCACGGGCACGGCCTGGATGGGTTCCGGCCGTGCCCGTTCGGGTGAATCGGTGTCGACTGACATGTCAGCCGGCGGGGTTCAGTTCCGACGTGGTGATGGCCCCACCCTCGACGCCCCACTTCTCCAGCGCCGCCTTGTAGCTGCCGTCGGCGATGACCGCCTGCACGGCCTCCTTCAGCACCTCGGCGAAGGCGGTCTGGTCCTTGGGGACCGCGTAGCCGTACGGCGCCGACTCGTAGATGTCGCCGAGCACCTCCAGCTGGCCGTTGCTCTGCTTCACCGCGTACGCCCCGACCGGCGAGTCGGCCAGCATGGCGTCGTTCTTGCCGCTGACCACGGCGGCCGTCGCGTCGCTCTGCGCCTGGTACTGATCGATGGTGATCTCCGGCTTGCCGGCGTCGGTGCACGCCTTCGACCGGGCGGTGATGTCGTCGAGCTGCACGGTGCCGACCTGCACGGCGATCTTCTTGCCGCAGGCGTTGTCCGGGTCCACCTGAGCCGGGTTACCGGCCTTGGTGGCCCACTGGGTGCCGGCGGAGAAGTAGCTCACCATGTTCACCGACTGCAACCGGTCGGCGTTGATGGTGAACGAGGAGACCCCGATCTCGTACTTCCCGGACTGCACGCCCGGCAGGATCGCGTCGAACGGCGCCGACTCGTACTCCGCCTTCAGGCCCAGCTTCTGCGCGACCGCGTTGAACAGCTCCACGTCGAAGCCGATCACGGTGCTGCCGTCGGTGTCCAGGAACTCCGCCGGGGCGTACGTCGCATCGGTGCCAACCTTGATCACACCGTCGGCCTTGATCGCGTCGGGCACCTTGGCGGCGAGATCGTTGTCCGGCGCGGCCGAGACGGACGGACCCGTACCGGGCTCGTTGCTGCTCTCCTGCTCGCCGCAGGCCGCCATCGAGAGGGTGAGCAGCGCCGCACCAGCGACACCGATGACGGCCCGGCGACGACCCTTGAGGTTGAACATGTCGTACTCCTTGCGAAGAGGGGTGACGCCCGTTCAGGCCACGCCGAGGTAGGCCTCTTTGACGGCCGGGTCGTGCAGCAGGTCGGCCCCACTGCCTTCCTTGACGATCCGGCCGGTCTCCAGCACGTACGCGCGGTGCGCCCGAGCCAGAGCCTGCTGTGCGTTCTGCTCCACCAGCAGGATCGTGGTGCCCTGCTGGTTGATCTCCGTGATGATGCTGAAGATCTGCTGGATCAGCATCGGCGCCAGACCCATCGACGGCTCGTCGAGCAGCAGCAGCTTGGGCCGGCTCATCAACGCCCGACCCACCGCCAGCATCTGCTGCTCACCGCCGGAGAGCGTGCCACCGACCTGCTTGCGCCGCTCGGCCAGCCGGGGGAACAGATCCAGCACCTTCGCCAGGTCCTTGGCCACCTCGGCGCGGTCCCGCCGGGTGTAGGCACCCATGTCCAGGTTCTCCATCACCGTCATGCCGGGGAAGATGCCCCGACCCTCGGGTGCCTGGCACAGCCCACGCCGTACCCGCAGGTCGGCCCGGAGCTTGCTGATGTCCTCACCGTTGAACACGATCCGCCCGGAGGCGATCGGCCGGATGCCGGAGATGGCCCGCATCGTGGTGGACTTGCCGGCGCCGTTGGCACCGATCAGGGCCACGATCTCACCCTCGTTGACGGTCAGGCTGATGCCGTGCAGCGCCTTGATCCGCCCGTAGAGCAGACTGACGTCCTCGATCTCAAGCAGCGTCGTCATCCGGCACCCCCAGGTAAGCCGCGATCACCCGGTGATCCTCACGCACCTCGGCGGGGAGCCCATCAGCGATCTTCTTTCCGAACTCCAGCACGACGATCCGGTCGGTCACTCCCATGACCAGACGCATGTCGTGCTCGATGAGCAGCACGGTGATGCCCTGGTCCCGGATCTTGCGGATGAGCTGGAGCAGCTCCTCCTTCTCGGCCGGGTTGAAGCCGGCAGCCGGCTCGTCCAGGCAGAGCAGTACCGGGTCGGTGGCCAGCGCCCGCGCGATCTCCAGCCGGCGCTGCTCGCCGTACGACAGGTTGCGGGCGGCGTCGTGCATCCGGTGCGGGATGCCGACGAACTCCAGCAGCCGCTCGGCCTTCTGCAGCCCGTCGCGTTCCTCCCGGCGGTGCCGGGGCAGCCGGAACAGCGCGGACAGGACGCTGGTCTTGTGGTGCGCGTCCGCGCCCACCTGGATGTTCTCCAGCGCGGTCATCTCCGGGAACAGGCGGATGTTCTGGAACGTCCGCGCCATGCCCATCTTGGTGATGTGGTGCTTCTTCTTGCCGGTGATCCGCTCACCACGGAACCGGATCTCACCCTCGGAGGGCTGGTAGATGCCGGTCATCGCGTTGAAGCAGGTGGTCTTGCCGGCGCCGTTGGGGCCGATCAGACCGAGAATCTCACCCTTGTAGAGGGTGAAGTTCACGTCGTTGAGGGCCACCACGCCACCGAAACGCAGCGTGACGTGGTCAACCTCCAGCAGCGGCTCCCGTTTGGCGGTGGACTCCACCGCCGGGGCACCGGCCTGCTCAGGAACGGTCGGCTTCTGCACGGTCTCACCCACCGACGATCACCTCCTTGCGACGGTCCTTGAACTCCGCCGCCCTTCGTCGGTTCGGAATCAAGCCCTGCGGCCGGAAGATCATCATGACCACCAGCACCAGGCCGAAGAACATGAATCGGTACTCGTACAGCTCGACGCCGAAGAACTCGATGCCACGGAACCGCTCGATCATGTACGCCACCAGGCCGCCACCGACGATCGCGCCGACGATGTTGCCCGAGCCGCCCAGAATGACCGCGGCCAGAATGATGATCGAGTTGAGCAGCTCCAGGTTCTGCGAGCTGACGAAGTTCTGCTTGCCGGCGAAGAGCGCCCCGGCCAGACCACCGATGAACGCACCCGAGGCGAACGCCCAGAGCTTGAACTTGAACGTCGGCACACCCATCAGCTGCGCCGCGTCCTCGTCCTCCCGGATCGAGATCCAGGCCCGGCCGACCCGGCTGCGGTTGAGGTTCCGCACCCCGATGACCACCAGGATGATCAGCGTCAGCACCAGCCAGTAGTACGGCCGCGGGTCCAGCACACCGAAGATCGGCTTGCCGTCGGAGTAGCTGCCCGGCGGGTGCGGGATCTGGTTGAAGCCCCGCTGCCCCTTGAGGAACTCGGAGCTGGTCGCCGCCACCCGGATCATCTCGGCGAAACCGAGGGTCACGATGGCCAGGTAGTCGCCCCGCAGCCGCAGCGTCGGGGTACCCAGCATCACGCCGGAGATCATGGTGAGCACGAGCGCCACCGGCAGGGCCAACAGCCACGGCCAGAGCGTCTTGAGGTCGCTGCTCGGCGACGTCAACACCGCCACCGTGTACGCGCCGACCGCGAAGAAGCCGAAGTAGCCGAGGTCGAGCAGGCCGGCGAAACCGACCACGATGTTCAGACCGACGGCCAGCAGCACGTAGATGGAGATGGTGAAGAGCACCTGCCCGAAGTTCGACCCGGTGGTCGGGATCGGCCCGAGCCACTGGTAGAACTCCCGGTTCGGCAATGCGTAGAAGAACACGATCACTGCCGCGATGACGGCCCATCGCATCCAGCGGGGTGCGTTGTGCCAGCGGTCACTGACCGCGTGGCGACCCGAGTCGATCCATTCCCTCACGCTTGTCATGCGCGGGCCCTCCCCAACGACTCGCCCAGCAGACCGGTCGGCCGGAACATCAGCAGCACGACCAGGACGACGAAGGCGACCAGGTCCTTCCAGTTCGCGCCGAACAAGGCCGACGCGTAGTTCTCGACCAGGCCGAGCAGCAGGCCGCCGACCAGCGCACCGCGCAGGTTGCCGATGCCGCCCAGAACCGCCGCGGTGAACGCCTTCAACCCGAGCAGGAAGCCGACACTGTAGGTCAGGGTGCCGATCCGGATGTCGTAGAGCATCCCGGCGACACCGGCCATCACACCACCGATGATGAAGACCACCAGGATGATCCGGTCCTTGTTGATGCCCATCAGCGCCGCGGTGTTCTGGTCCTGCGCGACCGCGCGGATGCCCCGACCGATCCGGCTGCGGTTGATGAACAGGTCCAGCGCGACCATCATCGCCAGCGCCGACACGATGACCAGCACCTGCACCACGGTCACTTCGGTACCGGCGACCTCGAACAGCACGAGGTCGGGCTTGACGATGGTGGGCGCACCGACCGGGAGCCGCCGGGTGTAGATGCCGAACGCCTCGGCGATCGCGATCGAGGCGCCGATCGCGGTGATCAGGAAGGCCAGCGGTGGGGCGTTGCGCTTACGCAACGGCCGGTACGCCACCCGTTCGACCACCGTCGCGGTGCCCGCGGACGCCACCGCGGCTATCAGCGCACCGACCAGAAGATAAAGGATGATCGAGCCGAAGCCGCTGGCTACCGAGTCACGATCCAGACCGAGTGCGGCCCAACCCCAGATCGCGGCGAAGGCACCGGCGATGAAAACCTCGGAGTGGGCGAAGTTGATGAGTCTCAGCACGCCGTAGACCAGCGTGTAACCCAGCGCGACGAGGGCATAAATGGCGCCCACCGTCAGCCCGGTTATCGTATATCCCCCGAAATCGGAGAATAGGGCGTTGAAGTTCAAGGAAGGGCACTCCGTACAGGAAGGGAAGACAGTGAAGGTGCGGCCGGGAAAGGTGCTCCCCGGCCGCACCCCACGATCACAGCGGAACCGTTACGGGACCGGTCAGGCCTTCGGGACCTCCTGGTCCGGAACAACCTTGCCGCCCTCGACCTTGTACGCCCAGACCTTGACCTGAGCCGGGTCCAGCTCACCGGTCTCGGTGAACTTGTAGCTCGCCGCCACGCCCTCGCCGCTGTAGCCCTTCACGAACTCCAGCATCTTGGTGCGGGTGGTGTTACCGGCCTTGATACCGGCCAGCAGGATGTTCGCCGCGTCGAAGGCGGTGTCGCTGTAGGTGCCCGGGTCGCTGCCATTGAGGGCCTTGAAGTCGTCGACGAAGCTGCCGCGCGCCTCGGTGGCCGGCTGGCAGGGGCAGGTGAGGATGGTGCCCTCAGCCGCCGCCGCACCGGCGCCCTCGATGTAGGCGGCGTCGTTGACGCCGTCACCGGCGACCAGGACGGCGGTGACGCCAGCAGCGGTGAGCTGCTTGCGGATCAGGCCGGCCTCCTGGTAGTAGCCGCCGTAGAAGATCGCGGTCGCGCCCGAGGACTTGACCTTGGTGACGGTCGCCGAGAAGTCGTTCTGCTTGCCGTCGCCCTGGACCTTGTCGCTGTCGACAACGGCCGCGCCCAGGACCTTCTTGACCTCGTCGGCCAGACCGGCGCCGTACGCCGACTGGTCGTCGATGACGAAGACCTTCTCGGCCTTCAGCACGTCCTTGATGTACCGACCGGCGGCCGGGCCCTGGCTGAAGTCGCTACCGACCGCCCGGAAGAAGGTCTTCCAGCCCTGGTCGGCCAGGCTCGGCCGGGTCGCCGACGGGGTGATGTGCACCAGCTCGGCCTCGGAGAACAGCGGGTTGGCCGCCTCCGACTCACCCGAGAACGCCGGACCGACGATGCCGAGGATCTTGGTGTCGTCGATCGCCTGCTGGGCCAGACCCGGCGCCTGCTCCGGGTTACCCTGGGAGTCCAGCGGCACCAGGGTCACCTGGCAGTCCGCGTTCTCCTTGTTGTACTTGTCGACGGCGAGCTTGACGCCGCCGTTCATGTTGATGCCCAGGGCCGCGTTCGGGCCGGTCAGCGCGCCGAAGAAGGCGATCTTGCTGCCGCAGCCGTCACCGCCGCTGGCCTCGTCGGTTCCACTGTCAGACTTGCAGGCGGCCGTACCGCCAAGGGCGAGCGCGGCGATCGCCACCCCACCGACCAAACGTGCGAGCTTCTGCCTCAAGGCCCGAACCCTCCTCAGTCCCATGGCCCGAACCACCCGCTACCAATTGGCCATTGCGGGGGCGGACGAACCAGACCGTCGTCGCCGGTCTGGGGCCGGACGTTATCCCACGGTGCAGGCACGACGTAAGCCCCGGAAGGGGCCGTTGACCGAACCGTTACACGCCGTGGTGGATAGGGTGCGATCGCTGTAAGAGGGAACCGTTGATTGATCGGCCACGAGGCCAATTCGCCTTCGTTTTATCGGTGACAACCGCTGCCGAATGATCTTCCTTCAGCAACCCGCCGGGAGGTGCGCCCACCAGGCGCGAGACCCGACTCCCGTATCCGCAAACACCATAAGCCGACCTTCTTCGAGCGCCACCACCAGCCCCGTATCCCCCGACGGCACCGCCACCGGCAGGTTCACCGGGCGCCACGACTCCCCGAGATCATCCGAGCACCACAGACGGTGACCATCAGCGTCGATGCTCACCGCCACGACCAGGCCGGCCGAAGCCACCAGAGCACGCACCGACAACGCACCCCGACCACCACCGAACCCGCCGACCCACCGCCAACCCGGCTCCGCCAACCGCCACACCCCGAAGCCCGTACGCACCGGACCGACCGCCAGCACCGCACCGTCGGCGGCCACCACCCGCTGCGCCTGACCTGGACCGTCCACTCCCGGCAACACCGCCCGCCGCCACACCCGCGCATCCGACGACGTCCACGCCACCGGCACGGCACCCGGCGTCAACACCGCACCCACCAACACCCAGCCCGAGGGCACCGCCACCGCGTCGTACGCCACCGTCCGACCCCGATCATCGCTGGCCAGCCCCGGCAACGCCTCGTGCACCGCGAAACGCTCACCATCACCGGAACTCCACACCGCCGCCCCGGCCACCCGGGCACCCACCAGCAGCCACTCCCGCGGCCCGGCCGCCACCCGGGACACACTCACCGCCCGCGGCCCGCCGAACAATTCGAACCCGGCCCCCACCTCACGTAACGCGCCGTCCGGGTGCAGCATCCAGGTGGCGGTACGCGGATTCCCGTGCGCGCCACCGCTCGCCGCGCCCAACGCCACCAACCGCGCATCCCGGCAGGCCACCGCGTAGAGCACGTGCCGGGCACCGTACACACTCGACGGCACAAGCCGGATCGGTGACCAGATCAGACCATCCACCGTGGACCAGACGGCCGGTGCGTTCCGTCCCGCCGGATCGGCGAGCGCACCGACGGCGTACCACCGCCCGGCGCAGACGGTCGCGTCCCGAACCAGGAGCCGGGCGGAGTCCCCGGACGTCGCCGGCAAGGCCATCGCCTGCCAGGCCGGGCGCACCGGCGCCGGCTCGGCGGGCTCGGCGGCCGGTCGGGAGCAGCCGGCCGACGTCACCGCCACGGCGGCGACGACCGCGACCCACCGCCGGATCACCACGGATCGATGCTATCGACCCCGGCCCCTCGCCGCGCCCGTCGCAAAGCCGACTCAGGGAGCCGGCTGCGTCACCTCACCGCCGGCGGTCTCGGCGAGAATCCGCTCGGAGACCTCCTTCATGGTCATCCGGTGATCCATCGCCGTACGCTGGATCCACTTGAAGGCCTGCGGCTCGGTCATGTTGTACGTGGTCATCAGCGCACCCTTGGCCCGCTCGACGGTCTTACGGACCTCCAACCGGTCGGTCAGCCCGGCGACCTCGGCCTCCAACGCGGCGATCTCCGAGTAGCGGGACAGCGCGATCTCCACCGCCGGCACCAGATCGCTCTTCTGGAACGGCTTGACCAGGTACGCCATCGCACCTGCCGCCCGCGCCCGCTCGACCAGGTCACGCTGACTGAAGGCGGTCAGAATGATCACCGGAGCGATCCGGGACCCGGCGATCCGCTCAGCGGCGGCCAGCCCGTCCATGATCGGCATCTTGATGTCGAGGATCACCAGATCGGGCTTGAGCTCCTCGGCCAGCCGGACGGCGGTCTCGCCGTCGCCGGCCTCCCCGACCACCTCGTAGCCCTCCTCGGCCAGCATCTCGGCCAGGTCCAGCCGGATCAGCGCCTCGTCCTCGGCGATCAGTACCCGCCTGCGCGCGGCATCCGTCTGCGTCTCGGCCACGAGCCACTCCCACCATCGTTTCCTGCACGGCTACCCACCCATGCTCTCGCACGAGAGTAGTCGGGTACAGTAAGCCTCACTCGCCGGGATGGTGGAACGGCATACACGGAAGTCTCAAACACTTCTGCCCGAAAGGGCTTGCGGGTTCGAATCCCGCTCCCGGCACTTTGTCATACAGGCGTTCGAGGATGTCGATGTGCATCCACCGGAGATCCGGGCGCGGGTTCGTGCACTCCGCGCCCGAGGCCACAACATCCGCTCGGTAGCCCGCAGCCTGGACCTGCCCTACACCACGGTGTGGCACTGGTGCGTCGACCGGCCCGAGCCGACCCAGGTCAACAGCGCCGTCCGCTGTTTCCGCTGCCGGCCGGAGTTGACGGGTCCCACCGATCCCACCGCGTACGCCTACCTGCTCGGCCTCTACCTCGGCGACGGGCATCTCGTCACGAGTGACCGGGTGCCGGTGCTGCGCATCTATTGCACCGACACCTGGCCGAACCTGATCGAGGCATGCGATGCCGCGATGAGAGCCGTACTCGCGAACCGGATCCAACGGATTCAGAAGCAGGGCTGTGTGGCGGTGCAGAGCACCGGCAAGCACTGGCCGTGCCTCATCCCGCAGCACGGCCCGGGAAAGAAGCACCAGCGACCCATCGTCCTCACCGCCTGGCAGCGCGACATCCTGACCCCCCAGGCAGGCCACTTCGTACGTGGGCTCTTCCACTCCGACGGTTGTCGGGTGTCGAACCGGGTCACCGTCAGGGGCCGGGAGTACGCCTACCCCCGCTACATGTTCGTCAACGAGTCCTCCGACATCATGGGCCTGTGCCAGTGGGCGCTGGACCTGCTCGGCGTCGCGTGGGCGATGAACCGCCGCAACAGTCTCTCGGTCGCGCGTCGTGAGGCGGTCGCCGCACTGGACCGCCACGTCGGCCCGAAGTCGTGAACCCCGGACCGTCCGTGGCGGCGCGGCCGGGTGTCAGGTTGCGGCGAGCGCCCGGGCCAGGTCTTCGCGCAGGTCCTCGGGGTCCTCCAGGCCGACGGAGAGGCGCAGCAGGGCGGCGGCGGGTTTGGCGTCGCCCTCGACGGGTCGGTGGGTCAGCGATGCCGGGTGCTGGATGAGGGTGTCGACTCCGCCGAGCGAGACCGCGTGGGTGATGAGCTGGCAGGTGCCGGCGACGGCTGCGGCGGCGGGGGCGCCGCCGCGTACCTCGAAGGCGAGCAGGCTGCCGGGGCCGGACATCTGCCGGCCGACGAGCCCGGCGGGGTCGTCGAGGCCGGGGTGGTGTACCCGGGTGACGGCGGGGTGTTCACTGAGCCAGGCGGCGAGTTTCTCCGCACCGGCCTGCTGGGCGCGGACCCGCAGCGGCAGGGTCTGCAGGCCACGGTGCAGCAGGTAGCCGCCGAGGGGGTGCAGGATGGCGCCGGTGACGGCGCGGACCTGACGTAGCCGGGCGGCCCATTCGGTGTCGCAGGCGACCACTCCGGCGAGGACGTCGCCGTGGCCGCCGATGCTCTTGGTGGCGCTGTGCAGCACGAGCCGGGCGCCGTGCCGGGCGGGTTGTTGGAGGATCGGGGTGGCGACGGTGTTGTCGATCAGCAGCGGCACGTCCCCGGCGGCTTCGGCCAGGGCGGCGATGTCGAGCAGGTCGAGGGTGGGGTTGGCCGGGGTTTCGGCGATCACCAGGGCGGTGTCCGGGCGGATGGCGGCGGCGACCTGGTCGGGTCGGGCCCAGGTGACCTCGGTGCCGAGCAGGCCGGTGGCCAGGATGTGGTCGGTGCCGCCGTAGAGGGGGCGTACGGCGACCAGGTGGCGTCTGCCGTCGCGGGTGGCGGCGAGTACGGCGGCGGTGAGGGCGGCCATGCCGCTGGCGTAGGCGACGGCCTCGGCGGTGCCTTCCAGTTCGGCGAGGGCGGTTTCGAAGCGGGCCACGGTGGGGTTCCAGAGCCGTTGGTAGACGGCGCTGGCGCCGGCGGGTAGTGGGTTGCCGGTGGCGAGTGCCTCGTACGCGTCGCCGCCGCCGTCGACCGAGGGCAGGGGGTTGGTGGTCGACAGGTCGATGGGCGGCACGTGGACGCCGAGGCCGGTGAGGTCTTCACGGCCGGCGTGCACGGCTCGGGTGTCCACGGTCGTCATGCCGCAAGGATCGAATGACCGGTTCATCTTTGGCAACAGATTCGAAACTAATTCGTAACGACCCCCTTCCCGGTGCGCACTTGTTCGATGGAAGATCACTTCATGCCCCCCGCATCGAATGTTCTACGGCCGTTCACCGGCCTCGACGACACCGACCGCGCGATCCTGACGGAGTTGTCCGCCGACGGGCGGCTGCCGAACAACGCCCTGGCCGAGCGGGTGGGGGTGGCCCCGTCGACCTGTCTGGCGCGTACCCGGGCGTTGCGGGAGAGCGGGGCGATCCGCGGGTTCTACGCGGACGTGGATCCGGCCGCGCTGGGTCTGCCGTTGCAGGCGCTGGTGTCGGTACGGCTGACCGAGCACGCGCGGGCGGCGGTGGACGCCTTCCGGGCCCGTTCGGTACGGCTACCGGGGGTGGTGTCGGTGTTCCACGTGGCGGGGGCGGAGGATTACGTGCTGCATGTGCGGGCCGCCTCGGCCGAGGCGCTGCGGGACTTCGTACTGGATCATCTGGCGGTGGATCCGGCGGTGCAGCACACCCAGACCAGCCTGATCTTCGAGCAGGCGCGCGGGTCGGGCTGATCACGTCCAGGTCCCGGCGGGAACAAAACCGGCATCTCGCGGGTTGGCAGCCGCTGTGATCGACGTACCGCTTTCTGTTCTGGACCTCGCCCCCGTCGCCGCCGGCGCCTCCGCCGGTGAGGCGTTGCGGCACACCACCGAGTTGGCGCGGCGCACCGACGAACTGGGTTATCACCGGTTCTGGGTGGCCGAGCACCACAACATGCCGGCGATCGCGTCGTCGGCGCCGGCGGTGCTGATCGCGCATCTGGCCGCACACACCAGTCGGATCCGGCTGGGTTCGGGTGGGGTGATGCTGCCCAACCACGCGCCGCTGGTGGTGGCCGAGCAGTTCGGCACCCTGGAGGCGCTGCATCCGGGCCGCATCGATCTGGGCATCGGGCGGGCGCCGGGCACGGATCAGGTGACCGCGCTGGCGTTGCGCCGGACGATGGAGGGGCTGTCGGCGGAGAAGTTCCCCCAGGAGTTGGCCGCGTTGATGGACTTCTTCGACGAGGACCGGTCGGGGCGGATCATGGCCTCGCCGGGGCGCGGTCAGCGGCCGGCGGTGTGGCTGTTGGGCTCCAGCGGGTTCAGCGCCCAGTTGGCCGGCGCGTTGGGGTTGCCGTTCTCGTTCGCGCATCACTTCAGCGGGCAGCACACGCTGCCGGCGTTGGCGTTGTACCGGCAGAGTTTCCGCCCGTCGCGGTGGCTGGAGCAGCCGTACGCGATGGTGGCGGTGAACGCGGTCTGTGCGGAGACCGACGAGCGGGCCGAGTGGTTGGCGGGGCCGGCCGGGTTGTCGTTCCTGCGGTTGCGTGCCGGGCGGCCGGAGCCGCTGGCCTCGCCCGAGGAGGCGGCGGCGTACCCGTACACCGATCTGGAGCGGGAGTTCGTGGCGCAGCGGCGTGAGGGGCAGGCGACCGGTTCGCCGGAGACGGTGGCCCGGCAGTTGGGCGATCTGCTGGCGCGTACCGGGGCGGACGAGTTGATGCTCACCACGATGGTGTACGACATCGACGACCGGGTGCGTTCGTTCGAGTTGATCGCCGAGCGGGTCGCCGGGGGCCTGCGACGCTGAGTGAAGGCACAGGCGTGGGGCGCGGGGCGGGCAGGTCTGGCGTGCCGGTGACGGTGGCCCAGGTCACAGCGGTTCTGTGCCGTGAAACACGATCTTCATGGGAGCGTCACCCCCGCGACGCGGAGTGCGCTTAGATTCATATCCGGTGGTGGTACGGCACTCTCCGGTCGGGACGGGTCGGGGGTGCCGCGGTGTGGGGCACCGGGCCGCAGTTGAGCGGATTCCGCGATTGCGGCCCGGTGCCTGTCCCTTTCTCCAGACCCCAGCTTTCCGGCGTCAGCTTTCCGGCGTCAGCGCAGGTAGATGCGCGGAGCGGGCGGGACGGCCATCCCGTCGCCGAGGAAGAAGCTCGGGTGCGGCGGCTGGTTGTAGGCGGTGTTCTGCCAGGCGACGGCGACCCGGTACTGCAGGTCGTGCATAAGCGTGTGGATGCGGGTGTTCGTCGGGGTGGGTGTGCTGTAGATCCGCAGCGCCCGGCTGTCGCTGGTGCGCCAGATGACCTCTTCCCGCCAGTCGCCGAGGATGTCGGCGGACAGTGCGGGGGTGGCCTTGGTGCCGTTGTTCGAGGCCACGTCGGCCCCGGTGAGCAGGCGGGTGTCGCCGTTGGGGCCGTACTTGTCGATGCGGGTGGCGTCGAGCAGTTCGCGTACCGGGTCGCCGTCCCACCAGATCAGGAAGTTGGTCGAGGAGGGTTTGCGGCCGACGTTCTGGCCTCGGGTGTTGCTCAGGCCGCTGACCGCCGACGACCAGGATTCGGCGCCGGGGCTGCCGGCCCAGATGTCGCCGGAGACGCCCCGTCCGTTGTCCCCGCCGGCCGGGGTGGACCAGATGAGCTGCCCGGTGCGGGCGTCGGCGAGGTAGGAGCTGGGCTTGCTGCCGTCCTCGTTGACCTTGAAGACCTCCAGGCCGGCGCGGGACGGGTCGAGGTCGCCGACGTGCATGGCGTCGCCGTGGCCGGTGGCGGTGGAGTGCAGCAGTCGACCGTTGTCGTCGATGGTGGCGGCACCGTAGACGATCTCCTGTCGGCCGTCTGCGTCGACGTCGGCCACGGACAGGTTGTGGTTGCCCTGCCCGGCGGCGGCGCCGTTGCCGCTGGCGTTGGAGTCGAAGGTCCACCGCTTGGTGAGGCTGCCGTTGCGGAAGTCCCAGGCGGCGATGACCGCGCGGGTGTAGTAGCCCCGGGCCATGATCAGTGAGGGGCGTTGACCGTCGAGGTAGGCGGTGGCCGCGAGGAACCGGTCGACCCGGTTGCCGTACGAGTCGCCCCAGGAGGAGACGGTGCCGCGGGGCGGGTCGTAGTTGACGGTGGAGAGGGCGGCGCCGGTACGGCCGTCGAACATGGTCAGGTACTCCGGACCGGCGAGCACGTAGCCGCTGGAGTTGCGGTGGTCGGCGCTGGAGTTGCCGATGACCTGTCCGGTGCCGGAGCGGGTGCCGTCCGCGGTCTTCATGGCGACTTCGGCACGGCCGTCACCGTCGTAGTCGTACACCTGGAACTGGGTGTAGTGGGCGCCGGCCCGGATGTTGCGACCCAGGTCGATGCGCCACAGCCGGGCGCCGGTGAGGGTGTACGCGTCGACGTAGACGTTGCCGGTGTAGCCGGACTGCGAGTTGTCCTTGGCGTTGGACGGCTCCCACTTGAGCACGAACTCGTACCGGCCGTCGCCGTCGAGGTCGCCGACGCTGGCGTCGTTGGCCGAGTAGCTGTACGCCTCACCGCTGGGTGTGGTGCCGCCCGGCGGGACCTGCAACGGTACGTCGAGGTAGCCGGCCGGGAACTGCACCGCCGGGGCGGAGTCGGCCTGTTCGACGCCGCCCACCACGGCCCGCACGGTGTACGCGGCACCGGCGGCAGCCCCGCTGTCCAGGTAGTTGGTGGCCCCGGTGATCGGGCTGGCGTTCACCCGGGTGCCGCCCCGGTAGAGGTTGAACGCCACCCCGGTGGTCTCGGTGCCCAGCAGCCGCCAGGAGACCAGGTTGGCCGACCCGGAACGGACACTGACCAGTCCCCGGTCCAGGTTCTCCGCCTGCATCGACCCGGGCGGCGGAGTGGTCGGTGGTGGAGTCGTCGGCGGTGGGGTGGTCGGTGGTGGAGTCGTCGGCGGTGGGGTGGTCGGAGGCGGTGGGGTGGTCGGAGGCGGCGGGGTGGTCGGGGTGGTGGCGCCGGTGCAGGTCGTGCCGTTGAGGGCGAAGCTGGTGGGCACCGGGTTGGTGCCGGTCCACGAGCCGTTGAACCCGAAGCCGGTGCTGGCGTTGGTGCCGATCGTGGCGTTGTAGTCGACGTTGCGGGCGCTGACCTGCGCGCCGGACTGGCTGACGGTGGCGTTCCACGCCTGGGTGACCTGCTGACCGGCGGGCCAGGCCCAGGTCAGCGTCCAGCCGTTGAGCGGGTCACCGAGGTTGGTGACGGTGACGTCGGCGCCGAAGCCGCCGCCCCACTGGTTGGTGATGCGGTAGTCGACCCGGCAGCCGGTGGCGGCGGCCGAGGCGGTCAGAGTGGTCAGTACGCCGGCGGCGAGGGTGGTTGCCGTGGCGGTGGCGAGCACGATGACCCGACGGACGGTGCGGGGCATGAAGGTCCTCCGGTGGAGGTCGGGCGCGCGGCAGTGGTGGCGTCGCCGGCGTGCCCGTTGCCGGCGGGTGCCGCGCTGGCGGCAGAGATCCCGACGCATCGACGTCGGTAGTTTGGTTCCCGCGCAGCTGCGATGCTAGGGCACGCGTTTTCGGCACACAATCGGTCGGCCACAGCTTGCCCCAGGCCCAGCCCTTTTGGTCAACTTCCCCCGTGGCAGCGCACATGACACCGGAGGAGTTCCGTCAGGCCGGGTACGCGGTCGTCGACTGGATCGCCGACTACTGGGCCACCGTTGCCGAGCGCCCGGTGACCTCCCAGGACCGGCCCGGCACGGTGGCGGCCGGGCTGCCGACCGCTGCGCCGGCTGAGGGCGAACCCGTCGAGTCCGTCCTCGCCGACCTGGACAAGCTGGTCGCACCCGGGTTGACCCACTGGCAGCATCCGGGCTTCTTCGGGTACTTCCCGGCCAACACCAGCGGTCCCAGCGTGCTGGGTGACCTGGTCAGTGCGGGTCTCGGCGTACAGGGCATGCTCTGGGCCACCGGACCGGCCTGCACCGAGCTGGAGACGGTGATGCTCGACTGGCTGGCCCAGGCGTTGGACCTGCCGGCCCGGTTCCGCTCCACCGGCACCGGCGGCGGGGTCATCCAGGACTCGGCCTCGTCGGCCACGCTTGTCGCCACCCTGGTCGCCCTGCACCGGGCCGGCGGCGGGCGGTGGCGCGAGGTGGGCGTCGACCGCCGCTACCGGGTGTACGCGTCGACCGAGGCGCACTCGTCGATCGAGAAGGCGGCCAGGATCGCCGGGCTGGGCGTGGACGGGGTACGGCTGATCGAGGTGGATCCGGTGACCCGGGCCATGTCACCGGCGGCGCTGCGGGCGGCGATCGAGGCGGACCGGGCCGCCGGGGTGGTGCCGGCCCTGGTGGTGGCGACCGTGGGCACCACCTCCACCACGGCGATCGACCCGCTGCCGCAGATCGGCCCGATCTGCGCCGAGCACCGAGTGTTCCTGCACGTCGACGCCGCGTACGCCGGGGCGGCGGCGATCTGCCCGGAGCTGCGGTTCGGCCACGCCGGTCTGGAGTACGCCGACTCCTACTGCTTCGACCCGCACAAGTGGCTGCTCACCGGCTTCGACTGCGACGCCTTCTGGGTGGCCGACGCGGCTGAGCTGGTGCAGGCGCTGACCGTGCTGCCGGAGTACCTGCGCAACGCCGCCACCGAATCCGGTGCGGTGATCGACTACCGGGACTGGCAGGTGCCGCTGGGTCGACGGTTCCGTGCCCTGAAACTGTGGTTCGTGCTGCGTTGGTACGGCGTCGAGGGTCTGCGCGCGCACATCCGGCACGGGGTGGCACTGGCCGCCCGGTTCGCCGACCGGGTACGCGCCGACAACCGGTTCGAACTGGTCGCCCCGCACCCGTACAGCCTGGTGTGTTTCCGGTTGCGCGGCCCGGACGGGCCGAACGAACGCCTGCTGGCGGCGGTCAACAGCACCGGCCGGGTCTATCTGACGCACACCCGGGTGGCCGGCCGGCACACGCTACGCCTGGCGGTCGGCGCGCCGCAGACCACCGAGACCCATGTCGACGAGGCGTGGGAGCTGATCTCGCAGGCGGCAGCCCTGGCCGACTGACGCCCTGCGGGGATGGTCGGATCAGCGGTCGGCGCCGGAGAGTGCGGTGACCTCCTGGGCCGCCGCCGCACCCGGGTCAGCTCCGTCGGTGCTGGCCGTCTGGAGGCTGGCCGCTGCGGCGGTCGCCCGCTGACGGCGGGCCCGCAGCACCAGCCGCACCGCCAGCACCAGGGCGGTGACCCAACCGGCCGCCAGCAGCACGTAGACCAGCACCGGCAGGGAGCCCTCCAGCTCGGCGGTGCGCATCAGGATGCGGGCGTTGGTCAACACGATCACGCCGCCGACGGCCGCGCCGAGCATCTGGGCGGGGACGATGCGCACCAGCCAGGCGGCGATCGGTGCGGCGATCAGACCACCGATGAGCAGGGCGAGCACGATCGGCAGCAGGAACCCCTCGGTGCCCAGGCCGATGAGGAAGCCGAGGCTGGCCGAGACCGCGACGAGGAACTCGGAGGTGTCCACCGAGCCGATCACCTTGCGGGGCTCCATCCGCCCGCTGACCAGCAGGGCCGGCGTGGCGACCGGCCCCCATCCGCCGCCGCCGGTGGCGTCGACGAACCCGGCGACCAGCCCGAGGGGCCCGAGGAACCGCCCGCGCAGCTGCCCGGCCGCCGGATTGCGGCGCAACGGCCGGGAAAAGCGCACCAGCAGGTACGCCCCGAGCGTGAACAGGATCGCGGCCATCCACGGGGCGGCTGCCTCGGTGGAGAGCGAACTGAGGAAGGTGGCACCCGCGAACGCGCCGACCGCGCCGGGGATGGCGATGCGGGTCACCACTCGCCAGTCGACGTTGCCGAACCGCCAGTGGGCGGTGCCGGCGGCGAGGGTGGTGCCGATCTCGGCCAGGTGCACCGAGGCGGACGCGGCTGCCGGCGCAACCCCGACCAGGAGCAGCAACGTGGAGGAGGTCAGCCCGTACGCCATGCCGAGTGCCCCGTCGACCAGTTGGGCGGCAAGCCCGACGAGCGCGATGACCAGCAGCTTGCGCACGGCCGCCCCCCAACTTTTCGGCAACTCCTATCAACTTGGTCGACAATGCGGCATTGAAGGGCCCGCGGTCAAGCCCCCGATCAGTCAATGAGACGACACCCTCGCCCGCTCCCCCGCCTCAGGCCCCTCCCCACCCGAGCCACCGCTCCCCCACCCGGACCATCGCTTGCCCACCTGGGCACCACTCCCCACCTGGGGCCCTTTGCTCTGCTTCACTCCACGCACCAAATCTGGGGGCAAATCGGTGCGTCGGTTGAAGCAGAGCAAAGGGGGCGAGGGGTACCTCTGCCTGCGCGGCCGAGTAGGGCACACGTCGTGGGGTGACGCCCGGATTACGCCGGTTACCGGTGGCCGGGCGGCTGGAGCCAGGCGAAGTGCGGGCGGCCGGCCCAGGAGCGGGTGCCGGATCCAGGAGCGGCGTGTCATCCAGAAGCCGGAAGCCGGAAGCCGGAACCAATGCCACCCGAAATCGGGGCGGTCCAGCCCGCGCGCCGTCGTCAGCATCCTCATCCACCGCGACACCGGACCGCACACATGCCAGGTACCGGGGTCAGGTCCGAAAGTGGCGGTCAGGTCCAGGCGCGGGGGTCGGAGACCAGCTTGGTGACCTGCTCGGGCAGCGTGCCCTGCGCCACGTCGGCGACGGTGACCAGTTCGAGGATCTGGCGTTCGTTGGCGCGTAGCGCGATCCAGACGTCCTGCAACGCCCGGGCGGCACCCTGGTAGCCGAGTTGCTCGGGCCGTTGGCCCCGGATGTGGGCCAGCGGGCCGTCGATCACCCGGATCACGTCGGCCAGGGAGATCTCCTCGGCGGGGCGAGCCAGCCAGTAGCCGCCTTCGGGGCCCCGCTGGGCTTGCATGATGCCGCCGCGGCGCAGCTGCAGCAGGATGCTCTCCAGGAACTTCGGTGGAATGTCCTGGGCGCGGGCGATCTGGTCGGCGGTCACCGGACGGCCACGCCCGGCCCCGGTCACCGAGGCCAGCTCGGTGACCGCTCGAAGGGCGTAGTCCACCCGGGCGGAGAGTCGCATGCCCGACAGGTTAGTCGGCCCGCGGCTCCACCCGGACGATCACCCCTGCACCGATCGGCTGACCCGGATGGTACGGCCGCCGGATCAGGCGCCGACGCGGCGCAGCAGTCCCTCTTGGACGACGCTGGCGATGTGCCGTCCGTCGATGGTGAACAACCTGCCGGTGGCCAGGCCCCGGGCGCCGGAGGCCGACGGGCTCCAGCAGTCGTAGAGGAACCACTCGTCGGCGCGGAACGGCCGGTGGAACCACACCGCGTGGTCGAGGCTGGCACCGACCACCCCGCCGGGGCCCCACACCTCGCCGTGCACCGAGAGCACCGAGTCGAGCAGGGTGAGGTCGGAGGCGTAGGTGAGGGCGCAGGCGTGCAGCAGCGGATCGTCGGGAAGCTTGCCGTCGATGCGCATCCACACCCGCTGGTGCGGGTCCGCGGGGCGGTCGCCGGGGCGTACCCAGCCGGGCTCGCCGACGTAGCGTACGTCGATGGGCCGGGGGATCTGCCCCCAGACGCCGAGGCGTTCCGGGTAGCGGGCCAGCCGGTCGGACATGGTGGGCACCTGGTCGGGCGCGGGCACGTCCGGCGGGACAGGGGCGTGGTGGTCCAGCCCCTCCTCGGGGCGCTGGAACGACGCCGACATGAAGAAGATCGGCTCGCCGTGTTGCAGCGCCACCGAGCGGCGTACCGAGAAGGACCGTCCGTCCCGGATGCTCTCCACCTCGTACTCGATCGGCTCGACCGGGTCACCGGGGCGCACGAAGTAGCCGTGCAGCGAGTGGACCACCCGCTCCGGGTCGACGGTGCGGCCGGCAGCGACCAGGGCCTGGCCGGCGACCTGTCCGCCGTACACCCGCTGGGGTCCGACCGGGGGGCTCATCCCCCGGAACGACCTGGTGCCGGTCGGCACCAGGTCGAGGACCTCCAGCAGCTGGTCGACGGCGGCCTGACCGACGAGCACCTGGTCGTCGGTCACTGCAGGGCCCGCGCCGAGGCGGCGTCGACAAGCGAACCGAGCTGGTGCACCCGCAGGGTGTTGGTGGAGCCGGGGGTGCCGGGCGGGCTGCCCGCCACGATCACCACGTAGTCGCCCGGGGTGGCCCGGTTGAGGCCGAGCAGCGCCTGGTCGACCTGCCGGAACATGTCGTCGGTGTGCTGCACGAACGGCATCAGGAAGGTCTCCACACCCCAGCAGAGGGCGAGCTGGCTGCGTACCTCCGGAACCGGGGTGAAGGCCAGCAGCGGCAGGTCGCAGTGCAGTCGGCTGAGCCGGCGCACGGTGTCGCCGGTCTGCGAGAAGGCGACAAGCGCCTTGGCGCCGATGGCCCGGGCGATCGAGGACGCGGCGACGGTGAGGGCGCCACCGTGCGTACGCGGGTCGTGCTGGAGGCGGGGGACGGCGATCGAGCCCGACTCGGTGGTGCTGACGATCTTGGCCATGGTGCTGACGGTGAGCACCGGGTACTTGCCCACGCTGGTCTCGCCGGAGAGCATCACCGCGTCGGCACCGTCGAGCACCGCGTTGGCGACGTCGGAGGCCTCGGCGCGGGTGGGCCGCGAATTCTCGATCATCGAGTCGAGCATCTGGGTGGCCACGATGACCGGCTTGGCGTTCTCCCGGCACAGCTGCACGGCGCGCTTCTGCACCAGCGGCACCTCGTCCAGCGGCAGCTCCACGCCGAGGTCACCGCGGGCGACCATCACCCCGTCGAAGGCCAGCACGATGGCCTCCAGGTGGTCGACCGCCTCCGGCTTCTCGACCTTGGCCAGCACCGGCCGGTGTACGCCGACCTCGTTCATGATCGCGTGGCAGAGCTTGATGTCTTCGGCGGAGCGGACGAAGGAGAGCGCGACCAGGTCGACGCCGAGGCCGAGCGCGAAGCGCAGATCGTCGGCGTCCTTGTCCGACAGGGCCGGCACGCTGACCGCCACGTTGGGCAGCGAGACGCCCTTGTTGTTGCTGACCGGCCCGCCCTCGGTGACCAGCACCCGGATGTCGTTGCCGGTGACGTCGGTGACCTCGACGGCCACCCGGCCGTCGTCGATCAGCAGCCGGTCACCGGGCTTGACCTCCTGCGGGAGCTTGCGGTAGGTGCAGGAGACCCGCTCCTTGCTACCCACGACGTCGTCTCCGGTGATCACCACGGAGTCGCCGGTGCGCCACTCGTGCGGGCCGTCGGCGAAGCGGCCCAGCCGGATCTTCGGCCCTTGCAGGTCGGCCAGGATCGCCACCGGCTTGCCGGTCGCCTCCGATGCCTCGCGGACCAGGTGGTAGACCGCCTCGTGATCGGCGTGGCTGCCGTGGCTGAAGTTCAGCCTCGCCACGTTCATACCGGCCTCGACGAGCCCACGGATGCGCTCGGGCGACGAGGTGGCAGGACCAAGAGTGCAAACGATCTTCGCGCGGCGTGTCACGCCCATCAGGCTAGTCTCTCCTCCGGGTCGGACCACGGGCCGACCCCTTGCGCAAAGCGGAACAATTGTCCAACGGCGCGCGACGTACGCGCGCTGCCGGCGGGCGTAGCCACGCCGGAACGTCGATGGCGGGCATCAGCGACCGCGCGCCGGGAATGGTACGCCTCCCATGCCAGGGTGCGCCGAGCCGCTCCGCTCCGCCAACCGCTCGTGACCGCACGATTGCCGAAGGTCAACCCCCGCTGCGGTTCAGCTTTCCGTCTTGGCCAGCGGAAACTCGAGCGAACCGGCCGGGCAGAGGAAGGTCATCACGTCCACCCGGTAGAGCCCGGCCTGCACCGCCGGGTCGGCGTCCATCACGCTGCGCACGTCGTCGACCGAACCGGTGCGGGCCAGACCGAAGCCCAGCGGCGGGTCCGGTTCCCGGGCCTCGTTGCCGTCGACCGCTCCGGCCACCAGGATGATCCCCCGCCGCTGGAGCGCCTGCATGTGTTCGGCGTGCTCGGCCTGCAACCGCTGGATGGTCTCGGCGGGCAGCGCCCGTCCGGCCGTGCCGGGATAAAGCACGACGCACTCGTACGTGTCAAGCGCGAAGTCGAGGTTCGGCTCTGCGGTCATGACGCTCCCTTTCGCGGCCCGTCCGCGCCCGACGGCGGCACACGCGGCGGTACCGTCCAGCCTTCCATGAACCGGCAGGCCGCACCGGGCGCTCAGCAGATCCGGGGCGCACCACGATGGTGTCGCGATCGGAGCAGGGAGCAGCAATGACGACTAGATTGGCCGACGAGGACGATCGACGCGATGGGAATGACATGGCGAGCAATGCTGACACTCGACCCGCCAAGGCCGCCGGCACCTACCGGATCGGCGGAGACCTGACCGTCGACCGGCTCGGATACGGGGCAATGCAGATCACCGGCCCGGGCGTCTGGGGCGACCCGAAGGACCCGGCCGAGGCGGTACGGGTCCTGCGCCGGGCGTACGAGCTGGGCGTGACGTTCATCGACACCGCCGACTCGTACGGGCCGTTCGTCTCCGAACTGCTGATCAAGGAGGCGTTGCACCCGTACGCCGATGATCTGCTCATCGCGACGAAGGCCGGCCTGTCGCGCAGCGGCCCGGGTGACTGGCGTCCCCTCGGTCGGCCGGAGTATCTGCGGCAGCAGTGCGAGCTGAGCCTGCGCCACCTGGGCCTGGAGAGCATCGGGCTCTACCAGCTGCACCGCATCGATGCGAAGGTGCCGCTGGCCGATCAGCTCGGCGAGTTGGTGCTGCTCAAGGAGGAGGGCAAGATCCGACACATCGGCCTGTCCGAGGTGACCGTCGAGCAGATCGAGGCGGCCCGCCAGATCGCGCCGATCGCCTCCGTGCAGAACCTCTACAACCTGGTCAACCGCAAGGCCGAGGACGTCGTCACCTACTGCGAGAACAACGACATCGCCTTCATCCCGTGGTACCCGATCGCCACCGGCGAACTGGCCCGCCCCGGCGGCCCGCTGGACGCGATCTCCACCGAGCACGGCGCCACCCCCGCCCAGCTCGCCCTGGCCTGGCTGCTGCGCCGCTCCCCCGTCATGCTCCCCATCCCCGGCACCTCCTCGGTAGCCCACCTCGAGGAGAACGTCGCCGCCGCCCAGGTAACCCTCACCAACACCGAATACGAAACCCTCTCCACCCCCACCTAACCCCCTCCCCCACCCACCCCGCCCTCCCCCGCCCACCCCCTCCCCCCGCCCCGCGATCTTGCACTTTTGGTCGCCTGAATGCGCCCTATGCCCTTAATGTCCCGTCGATAAGTGCAAGATCGACGATGCGAGAGGGCGGGGGCGACGCGACGAGGGGGCGGGGGTGGGACGGGGGTGGGGTGGGGGAAGGGTTAGAGGGCTAGGCAGGAGGGGTTGATGGGGTGGTCGCGGAGGGCTTGGCGGATGATCGAGTACGTGGTGCCGTCCACGACCAGGGCGAGATGACCTACCACGCGTAGGGGGCACTTGGCCTGGATGAGGACGTTCGTCGCGCCGTCGGCCAGCGTGGCGTTGTCGACCGGGCGGACGAGTTCGTCCTGCCAGGTGCGTACGGTGGTCCAGCGGACCGAGCCCGGAGTGTCGTCACCCGCGTTGAGCGCGGCGAGGAACGACGAACCGATGGTCATCTGCTGGCAGGCGACGATTCCGGCGCAACTGCCCAGGCCGAGGAACGCCAGCATGTTGGCGACGTAGGTGCCGTACTGGGGGGTGCCGAGGCTGACGTAGCGACCGATGGTGTCGCCACCGCCCAGATTTTTGATGTAGTACCGACTGACCAGGCCACCCTCGGAGTGAGCGACCAGGTCGATCTTGGCCGCGCCGGTGCTGGAGCGGACCGTTCCGACGAAGGTGCGCAGGCTGCCGGCGGAGGCGGCGATGTCGCCGAGCCCCAGATTCGGCAACTCGTAGACCCAGACCCGGTAGCCGTCGGCGCGCAGCCGGGCAGCCAGCGGCTGGTACACCGCGGCGATGCCGCTGAGCCCACCGACCACGATCACCGGGTTGGCATTGGCGAGGGCACCGAGCCCGTCGCCGGCCGCACTGGCGACCGACGCGTCGGCTGCCGTGGTCACGGCGGCGGTGCTGGCCGGTGCTTCGGCAGCCACCGCGCCGGCCGAGGTCACGGCGGCCGAGGCGGGGGGTGCCGACAGGACGACGGCGAGGGTCAGCGCGAGGACGGGGACAGCCTTTCGGAGCAGCATCGCTGCACCTCCCAAGGGGAGAGCCCCGGGGTTGCCGGGGCAAGGGTGGGGGGTGTGTCCGATCGACCGTGCAATGATGATCCCGTCACAATCTAGAAACGTCAATGAAAAGTTACGCTCGGGTAGCAACGACCTTCACCAGGCATCCAGGATGTCGACTGTCCATAGACGACGGACGCCGCCCGTACCCACCGGGGTACGGGCGGCGCACGGTCGCGGGGCAGACTCAGCTGGCGGGGGTCACCTCCGGCTCGGGGTCGGGCCGGGCCGGGCTGTTCTTGACGTACGTCGGGTGCAACTGCACCGGCTTCGTCTCCTGCTCGCGGCGCTGCCGCGCCCGTACCCGCAGGTTGAGGAACTCCACGAAGATGGAGAAGGCGATCGGCCCGTACACGTAGCCCTTCGGAATGTGCTGGTCGAGGCTCTCCGCGATCAGGCTCGCACCGATGATCAGCAGGAACGACAGGGCCAGCATCTTCACCGTCGGGTGCTGGTTGACGAAGTTGCTGACCGCCGCGGCCGAGACCAGCATGATGATCATCGCGATCACCACGGCGGCGATCATGATAGCCAGCTCGTCGACCATGCCGACTGCCGTGATCACCGAGTCCAGCGAGAAGACGATGTCCAGTACCAGGATCTGCGCGATGACCGCGCCGAAGGACACGACCTTCTTCTTCGACCGGCCGTGGTCGGAGCCCTCCAGGTGCTCATGGATCTCGTACGTCGCCTTACCGACCAGGAACAAGCCGCCGAGCAACAGGATCAGATCCCGCCCGGATATCTCCTGCCCGAGCACGGTGAACAGGGGCGCGGTCAACCCGATGATCCAGGACAGCGAGGCGAGCAGCAGCAGCCGCGTGACCAGGGCCAGCGAGATGCCGATCGTACGGGCTCGGGCCTGTTGATGCTCGGGTAGCCGGCCGGACAGGATCGAGATGAACACGACGTTGTCGATGCCCAGCACGATCTCCAGCAGGAGCAGGGTCGCGAACGCGATCCACAGCTCGGGACTGGTCAAGAATTCCATTCCATCCTCGACTCTCAGACCACCGCCGGGCGGGGCACCCGGAACCATCGGCGATCTGCGCAAGCATGGCGTACCGCGTCACCCCCCGCTCCGCAACCCCGGCCGGATCAGGGCCGGTCCGCGCGGCGACTGAGGGCTTCCCAGCGGGCGTACTCGGCCCAGCGAGTCCGCTCCAACTCGGCGACCATGTCGAACGCCACGCCACCGAGCACGATCCGGCGCGGCGGGGACGCCAGGTCGACGATCTCCCGCAGCACCCGCGCCGCGTCGGCCGGATCGAAGTCGCGGGACTCCCCCCACAGCCGCTCCAGCCGGGCCCGCAACTCGGCGTACGCCGGATTCGGGTCCGCCAGGGTCAGCCCCTTGGTGAACAGACCGGTCTCGTACCCGCCGGGACCGACCAGCGTGACGTGCACACCGAAGTCGGCAAGCTCCATCGCCAAGGCGTCGGAGATCGCCCCGACCGCGGCCTTTCCCGCGCCGTAGAGCCCGGTCGAGGCGAATCCGCCGGCCGATCCCATCGACGAGATCATCAGCAGGTGCCCGGAGCGCTGCTCGCGCAGGTACGGTGCGACCGCCTGGGCCACCCACAACACTCCGAACAGGTTCGTGTCCAGGTGCCGCCGGGCCTGCTCCTCCGAGACCTCCTCGATCATCCCCAGCAGCGCGCCGCCGGCGTTGTTGATCACCACGTCGAGCCGGCCGAACACCGCCACCGCACGTCGCACGCCGGCCATCACCGCCGCCCGGTCCGAGACATCCAGGGGGTACGCGACCAGCCGCCCGTCCGACCGGTCGATCAACTCGGCAAGGGGTGACACGTCCCGGGCGACGCCGATGACGCGATCCCCGGCGGCGAGCGCCTCCTCGGTGAACGCCCTCCCCAGGCCCCGGCTCGCGCCGGTGATGAACCAGATGCGGCCCTTGGCATCCGTATCCACTGTCACCGATTCCTCCAATCCGGGCCGCCCTCGCGGCCAAAGACAAGACGATACGTACCGTCTCGTTTTGAGAGTGCCACACGAGGGCGCGGCAAGCAATCCGATACGTCTCGTCTTGCCTAAACTGCGTTCTCATGACCTCCCGAGCACCCGACCCGGGCCGCCGCAACCCACGGTCGCGCGCCGCGATCCTCGCGGCGACCCGCGAACTCCTCGCCGAGGCGGGTTTCCGGGCACTGACCATCGAGAAGATCGCGGCACGCGCCGGGGTGGGCAAGCAGACGATCTACCGGTGGTGGCCGTCCAAGGGCGCGGTGGTGTTCGACGCGCTACTCGCGCTGAGCGAGACGCCCGAGGGCGCCGAGTCCGGCACGCCCGGCACCGTCGAGTTGCCCGACACCGGGGACATCGACGCAGACCTGCGCACCGTCCTGCGAGCCACCGTCGCCGAGTTCGCCGACCCGGCATTCGAGGCGCCCCTGCGCGCCCTCTACATCGAGATGATCACGGACGCCGACCTCGCCGCGGACTACCGCCGCCGGATGGCGGCCCCCATCAACGAGGCGAAACGTCGCCGCCTGCGCACTGCGCAGGAGCAGGGACAACTCCACCCGGACGCGGACCTCGACCTCATCGTGGAGATGCTCTACGCACCCCTGACCCAGCGCTGGCTGCTCGGGACCGGACCACTCGACCGGGACTTCGCCGACCGCCTCGTCACCAACGCACTCCATGCGGCCCGAGCGCCGGGCGCCGGACCCCGCAGCGCCTGACCGCACTACTGACCAACAGCGCCGGCTGCCCGCACCGACTCCGGTCGCGGCCCGCCTGAGCGGGGAGTTGCCCCGGCCAGCGACCGGGGCGACCATTGCGCAGAACCGGCCCGTGAATTCGCTGTTGGACAGATGTCCAGATCTGCTCGTCAAATCTCCTACAATCGTCGGGCTCGATCGCACGGATCTTTAATTTTTTCAGAGTCGTGACAGGCGACCGGATGCGGCACATTAAACGCGCCGGCAGTTCTCGACAGGCTTGACTGCCAACAGTTGAGGAAATCTTGAGATTGGCGATGTCGCCATAACGACGAGCACGGCAAAACGGCGCTTCATGCAGCGTCGCCACGGTCCCGGGAATCGCCGGAAAGCGGTGCCCCGGTCAAAGCGATCCATTGCTAGCCGCACCCAACTGTGCTTAGGTGGCGAACTAGATCCACCCGATCACTGTGGAGGGCTATCCATGCGTCAAGCTATTCCGTCAGCGTCACCAAGTCGGGTAAAGCGTCACGTCGCAGTCGCCGCCGCGCTGCTCATCGGCCTTCCCGGAATGGCGGTGTCAATTACCGCTCCGGCAGCCGCCCAACCGCTCGAATCGCACTGCGGAAACGAGACCGGCGGCAAGTCGGTCCAGGGCTTCATCAGCCACGAGGAACTGCGCCGCAGCCTCCAGCAGATCGAGCACACCAGCAACGGCAAGGTCCAGGTCGACGTCGCCGGCTACTCGAACCAGGGCCGCGAGATCTGGACGGCCCGGGTCGGCGAGGGCGACACCGTAGTCCTGGTGCAGAGCCAGATCCACGGCAACGAGATGCACGGCACTGCCGCCGTCCTCGACGCCCTGCGTACCCTGGGCAACAACTCGAAGCGGTCCGAGGAGATCCGCAAGGCCGTCACCATCGTCGCCATTCCGAAGCTCAACCCGGATGGCAGCGAGGCGGACGTTCGGCAGAACCAGCGCACCTGGAGCGATGTCGTCGCCGACTTCCCGCAGCTCGCCGACGCTCGCACGGCGTGGAACTACAACACCCGGGTCGGCGGGTTCGACGTGAACCGCGACTTCAACCCCAACCTCGACTACGTTCCGCAGGCTGCCCACTTCCCGGGCAACAGCGCCTCCACCGGCTGGTACATCACCCCCGAGGCGCAGACCGCCCGGGACGTGTACCGCGCGCTGGAGCAGGAGTTCGGCACTGTCGACGTCTTCGCCGACCTGCACAACCAGGCCGCCTGCTACACCGGTGAGGGGATGGACGACTACACCACCCTCTCCATCTCCGGGCGCTTCATCAACAACCCCGCCCAGCACGGCAACTGGCCCAAGTTCAACTACGACGCCTCGCGTCGGGTGAACGTCGCGGTGTACGACGCCCTCCAGTCCGGCAACTCGCCGCAGAGCAAGGTGACCCTCTACCCGCAGAACACCAACCTGCCGGGCACCGCGCTTGGTTCGTTCGCCCTGCGGGGTAGCGCCACCATCCTGTTCGAGACCCGTGGGCAGACCCAGTCCTGGGGCCAGAAGCAGCACGGCATGCTGACCAAGCAGGTCGAGGACGGCCTCTTCGGCATCTTCAACGCGATCACCGACGGGACCCTGAACACCATCGACCCGGAGCGGTACGAGCTCATCCCCGAGCGCCGCAACGTCCCGCGCACCTGAACCGAGTAGCAACACTGTCGCCCCGGCCGTCGCGGCCGGGGCGACACCCGTTTCAGCAGCCGGTGGGCCGAGGGCGCGCGGTCAGGGACGCGCGGGGAACCGGGTGAGGAAAGCCCGCCAGGCGGCCGGGGTGAAGGTCAGCGCCGGGCCGGTCGGATCCTTCGAATCGCGTACGCCGATCACCCCGGGCAGATTGTCGGCGACCTCGACGCAGACACCGCCGTTGGTGGAGGAGCGCGACGAGGTACGCCACCGTGCGCCGGTCAGGTTGTCCATGTCTTCGCCGCCTCCTTGAGCATGTGGAGTGTCTGCCCCAACGGGAGCGCTTCGCCCCGGACCGCGTCCCACTCCAAACCGACGCGCGCTATCGGATCCGGCTGCCCAGTGGTCTGCGATTCAAGCTGATGGTCCACGCAGGCCGCACGGGCTCCGTCAGGCAGATCGGCCAGGATGAACGCCCCGGCCAGTCCCGAATAGATGCCAGCCGACAGCGGGACGACCTGCAACTGAATATGCGGCTGCTCGGCGCAACTGATCAGGTGGGCGACCTGCTCGGCCATCACCTCCGGGCCACCGCAGGCCCGCCGCAGCACCATCTCGTCCAACACCACGAACAACTGCGGACTCGGGTCACGGGCGAGCACCGCCTGTCGCTGTAACCGTGCCGCGACCCGCCGATCCAGTTCGGCAGCGGGCGTCCGCGCCGCCCGGAACGTCGCGCGGGCGTACGCCTCGGTCTGGAGCAGCCCCGGCACGAACGAGTGCTCGTACCAGCGCAGCGCCGTCGCCTCCCGCTCGATCTGAATCCATTCGCGCAGCCAGACCGGTGAGGAATCGCCCTTGACCAACTCGTCCCAGAGGGTCGCGAAGTAGCCGCCGGTCTCCAACGCGCCGTCCACAGCGGTCAGGTAGGGCAGGGTCGGCGGCTTCGTGCCGGTCTCGATGGCGCTCACCTGCGAATCCGAGCAGAAGACCCGCTCGCCGAGTTGCGCCTGAGTCAGCCCGGCGGCCCCACGCCGACGCCGCAGCTCACGAAGTAGGTACTCCGACGGCGAGATTCCCACGACTTCCACACCCTTCCCCGACGCTCTGCCCGACTCCACCCAAACCCGGACCCGGCCGCTACGTTCCGCGATCGAGTGCTGACTATTCACACCGTATGGGGCGTACGTCCAAGGTGGAAGTAGCACGGCGTGCCTGGTGGAGGTCGATCCCCCCGACCCGGCAGGCGCGTACGTCCCGGGGGTCGCTGCCGGATGTCCCCACCGCAGCGACCCCCGCTCCAGACCCGGTGGAAGGAGAATGCCCGTGGCCGTGCCGAGGCCCACGAATGCCGTGCCCGCGTCCCGCTGGGCCTCCCGCCCGAGCGCAACACCGGCACGCTCGACCGCAGCACCGGCACGCCCGAGCGCAGCGCCGGTCCGCGAGGACGGCACGCCTCGGGTGGCCCCCGGGGTCTACCTGCTGACCAGTGCGGCGTCGCCGCAGTTCAGCAAGCCGATCACGGTACGGCTGATCCGCGAGCGCACCGACCGGCATCCCTACTGCGGGTGGACGTGGATCGAGGTCTACCAACTCGACGCCCGCGGCACCGCGGTCGACCGGCGCGAACTCTACGTACGCCCCGACGGGCTGCGACCCGTACCACCGTCGACCGCAACCGGCGCTGCGGCCCGGCACCCCACTGCGAAGGCCGCGCAGTGAGGGTGCACCTGCGTGATCACGTCCCGTCCCGCCCGACGTGGCGCTGCCGGGGCTGCGGGGCCGCCTGGCCCTGCTCCCCGGCGAAGCTGCGCCTGCTCGCCGAGTACCGCAACAACATGCCAGGGCTGCTGGTCCACCTGGTGACCCTGCGCGAACAGGCCACCGAACAGCTCGCCGACCTGCACCCCGACGCCTACCCGACGAACCTGCACCAACGTTTCACCGACTGGGTCCCGGTCCACACCGAGCCTTAAACGGCCAGTCCAGGTGAATAAGGCTGATTGCCGCCGTGACGCAGCAGGTCGGAGAAGATGGTCGGCCAGGGTGGGGCGGAATTGTCTCCCCTGGTCGCTAGGCTTGTGGCAAGCAGGCTCAGGGCGGGAATTGAGGAGCTGGGAAGGAGGTACCGCCGATGGCCAACGCACACGACGTTGCGGCGGCGGTGTTGAGCGAACTCGGCCCCATGACCGCCATGAAGTTGGAGAAGCTCGTCTACTACTGCCAGGGCTGGCACCTGGCGCGCGAGGGCCACCCCCTCTTTCAGGAGCCGATCGAGGCATGGCGCGAGGGCCCGGTGGTGCCGCTCCTCTACCGCCACCACCGACGGCAGCTCATCGTGTCCGAGTGGCCGCACGGCGAGCCGTCTCAATTGACACCGGCCCAGGCGGCCACGGTCCGTTGGGTGACCGAGAGCTACGGCAAATTCTCAGCCACCGAACTGTCGACCATGACCCACAACGAGCTTCCTTGGCGCGTCGCCCGCGGCGCCCTTCCCGAGTCCGCTAGTTCGACCGAACAACTCAGCACCGACCTGATGCGGACATACTTCGCCCGGCAGGTGGCAAGCGTCGAGACCGCCGTCACCCTCGCATCCGCGAACGCCGCACTTGAAGGCGTCGAGTTCGACGAGGACTGGCAGGACAAGCTTCGCGATGTCGCCTCCGGCGTCATCGACGCCGACGAGCTGATCGCTCAAGAGATCGCCCGGATCTGCGGTGACCGAGACTGACCCGTACTGCTGGCCAGGCTCAGACTGCTTGAAGAACAAGCTGGGCATCTCCGATATCAAGCAACTGAACGAGGTCGAATCCAGGCTGGCCTCGATCCGTGAGGTCCAAGCCTCCCGGATGATCCTTCCGGGCAATTACGGCTTGGAGCACCTCCAAGACTTTCACCGACACCTCTTCGCGGCCGTGTACCCGTGGGCCGGAGAAACCAGGACAGTAGACATCAGCAAGCCCGGTGCAAGGTTCTGTCACTGGCGCTTCATCGACGATCAAGTAAGCGCCATCCTCAGCCGGCTCCCCGAGGACAGCTTCTTGCTCGGTCTGCGTCCGGACGCGTTCGTCGAAGCCCTCGCGCACTACTACGGTGAGCTGAACGTGTGTCACCCCTTCCGTGAAGGCAACGGACGAACCATCCGTTCGTTCCTGCGGCAGCTAGCGGCGGCAGCCGGCTACCTGCTCGACTGGTCCGAACTGAACGCGGAAGCGAACATCACCGCCTGCCAGCAGCACCTCATCACGGCCGACCTCGACCCGCTGATCACAGTGCTGCGCCCTGTCGTGCGACGGCTGACCTGAGGCATCACGCAGCGTGACCAAGGCAGTGTCCACAGTGCTTTCACTTCCGCCAGGTGCCGAGGCCACGCGCGACCAAGTCGCGATCATGGAGCGCGCGTACGATGCTGCTCCGTAATTCGATGACGAGGAGGATCATGTCCACGACACCGCAGGCCTCATCGCTCCGGTTGGTCGCCGTCGACACGGGCATGCTCGTGGCCACTCTGGTCACTCTCATCGGATACCTGATGCCCTGGTTCAAGAAGAATCGGGCCGTGTGGTCGTTCTCCGGCTGGGAGTACGCGTCGCTCAGCAGCGGGGGTGGCTGGACTCTGATCACCTTCGCGTGGCTGCTGCTGGCTGCCGGGGCGGCACTGTGGGCAGGGCGGAGCGTGGTGGCGGCGATGACCGGCATGGTGGCCGCCGTGGGCACCCTGGTCAACGCGCTTGCGGTGGTGGCGGCGAGCTTCGCCATGTTGGGCGAACAGAGCAGCCTGAATGCGGTGGCCGAGCGGTCCTTCGGTGTCGGGCTGCCGATCATGGCGGCTGGCATCGGGTTGTTGCTGGCCACCTCCTGCCGGGCGATCGTCCGGTGTCACCTGACGGAGGCCGCCGAGGACCGGTACGAGCCGTCGGCGTAGCGCTCAAGCCGTCGGCGCGCCCTACCGGACGATGCCCCGCGCAACGGTGAACAGGTCGTCCTGACCTACCTGCTCAGGGTCGACAAGCACGGTCACCGCGACCCCCGGCTCGGTCAGCCAGAACGCCTGCGCATCGGTCGCCCGACCGGGCCCGTCGGGGTGCGGGAAGTCGACCAACTGCGAATCGTCGAGTTCCCGCTCGTGATAGTCGACGAGGAATTCACGTAGCCCATCGAGGTCACTCAGCCGCGGCCCGCGCAGCACATGCACCCGCAGATCCACCCGGTATCCGTCGGCGGTCTGCCGCTCCCAGACCCGGCTGGTGATCTGCACGTCCTCCCACTCGCTGGCGAAGTCGGAGACCAGATCGCCCAGCCCGTCCGGCAGATGTCCGATGTGGAACCCGTCAAGCATCCCGCCGTCACCCACTGCGCCACCTCCACCCTCGTCCCGCCGTCGGCGGTCAGTTGCCCAGTGCGCGTACCTTCGCGATGGTTTCCTGGACCTGCTGCTTGGCGGGCTCACCGCCCTGGGCGGCCTGCGCGAGCGCCTGCCGGTACGAATCGATCATGTTGATCAGCGGCCCGGCGGCGACGCCCTGCAACGCGCCCGCGACGAGTTGCCGTGCCTCGGCCGCGTCCTGCGCGGCGGCGGCCGTCTTCGCCTTCGCCTCGTCCAGCTTCTGCGCCGCTGCCGCCAGCCTGGCGATCATCTCCGCTGCACTCACAAGCCCTCCCCCGCCTGACCCTTTGCCACCACGAGCAACCACAGAGGAGCCTACGAGACTCCCGCACCCGCCGCGACACCCTGAACCTCCGCGCAGACCTTGGTACGAAAGTGCCCCTGGAGGGGCGCTGACGTTCCAAGATCTCGACGGAGGTTCACCGCAGGGTGCGGATCAGGATGAGGTAGCCGCAGTAGGCGAGCGGGACGGCGAGAAAGCAGAGCAGGAAGCCGATCACCGGGTAGCGGGGTGCGGTCATCGCGCCGACAGCGGGCCGACCCCAGCGGCCGAGCACCAGCCAGCCACCGATCAGCGAGGCAGCGGGCAGGCCGGCACACATCCAGGAGAACAGCGTCCATCCGCCGACCACGCCGACCCCGGAGGCGAGCACCATCACCAGCATGATCAGCACCGACACGGCGGCGAACGCGAGGTAGACGGCGAACGCCCGGGCTATCGGCGACCAGGTCGGCAGCAGCGCCGGCTGCTGGGCGAGCACCTCCGTCTGCTGCGCGTACCGGTCGGCCTCGTCGGCCCACCGCCGGGCCATCTCCAGCTCCGTCGCCGCATCGACCTCCCCGGCCCGCTGCCCCGGCACCCCGGCCGCCGTCGCACTCACCGCCACCGGCAACGCCCGCTCCGCCTCCCCCACACCCACCTGGGGGTACGCCCCGACCCCCGACCGCCCCGGCGCGGCGGCTGCGCCGCCGTCCCACCCCGTCCCCGGTCCCGAGCCACCTGCTCCCGCGTGACCAGACGGCGCAGGCGGACCGGAGGTGGGCACGCCGGGTGGACCTGGCGGGCCGGAGGTGGGCACGCTGCCCGGTGGGCCGGGGGGTGGCGAGGTGACGCCGATGGTGCGGCCGAGTTGGTCGAGGCGCTGCCCCTGGGCGAGCAGTCGACGATCGAGGTATTCCACGGTCGCGCCGAGATCCCGTCGCCGCTGCTCGTCGGCGGCGACACCCTGTTCGCTGGCGCGCTGCTGGGTGGACAGGTGACGGACCAGCGCGGCGTACTCGTCGAAGGTGGACACGTTCACTCCTGCCCCTCGGCGGTGTACCCATCGCGAGCGAACGGCACGATCAGCCGGATCCGCTGATCGTGCCGGTCGACCAGCAGGGCCCGGTCGGCTCGGGGCGTGTACGCCAGGTCGTGCACCCCGAGGTGCAGGCCGAGGTCGGCGCCGGGCACGTTCAGCGCGACCAGGCAGGCGACGTCGTCGCGGTTCTGCGTCCCGCCGAGGTCGTCGGCGAGCCGGCGCAGCCCACGCCACCAGCCGAGCAGGTGCACCCCGTGGCCGGGGCCCTGGCGCAGCAGGGTACGCAGGTCGTCGTGGCCGGAACGGAAGGTGGCCGGATCGGACTCGGCGAGCAGCCCGGCTGCCGCGTCCATCCCGAACACCACCAGGTAGCTACGCCCCGGCGCGGCACCAGGCATGTCGCTTCCGACCGCCCCGGCGTCCCCTGCCGATCCACTCGCCACCGTCGGTTCAGCGGTCGGGCCGGGGCCGCCGGCTGCGGCCAGGGTGGCGAGGTGCCGGCGCAGGGCGGCGGCGTCGAGGCGTACCACGGGGTGGCCGGCGGTGGTCAGCCTGGCGGCGGTGTCGTCGGCCGCCGGGTCGGCGGCGGCGACCAGCGGGGCGAGCAGGAAGGTCGCCTCGCCGGGGGTGTGCTGCCGGGCCAGGCTCAGGGTGGCGGCGCGCAGCACCTCGGCACCGGCGGCGGAGGTGCCCACCACGGCCAGGTGCCGGCCGGGTGCGGTGTCCATGATGAACAGGGCGCTGGTGCCGTCCACGTCGACGGTGCGGCCGACCAGGGCCAGGGGGCGTCGGCCGCCGGGGCGCAGGCCGGTGAAGGTGGCGTCGTCCTCGACGCGGGCGGTCTCGTAGCCTCGGAACACCGACGGTGGCCGGGCATCCGACGGGCGGGCCTGCCACAGCTCGTGCCGCAGTCGGGTCAACTCGTCGACGGCGGCGTAGGCGTCGGGGAAGCGGATCACCGTGTTCGCGCCGGTCACGCCGGCGGCGGTGTTGATCACGGCCGAGCCGACCGGCAGGGTGGCCGCGGCGTCGTTGAGCGGGTCGAGCACTCCCCCGCCGCCGGGCAGCGCCACCCGCAACGCGAACTGCCCGAACACCGCCTCGGCGCGGCCGTAGAGTGCCTCGATGCCCGTCGTGCTCTGGCTGGCCAGCACCAGGTGCACGCCGTACGAGCGGCCCTTGCGGGCCAACTCCTCCAGCAGGTCCACCGACTCGCGGGAGATCGGGTCGTTGCCGGCGAGCAGCACCTGGAACTCGTCGATCACGGCGATGATCCGTGGCACTGCGGTGTCGGGGGGCAGGTCGGCCAGCTTGGTGACGCCGTGACGTTTCAGCGCGGTGGCCCGCCGCTGCAGTTCGCGGCGCAGTTCGCGGAGCACGGCCACGCCGTACTCGCGGTCGCTCTCGATGCCGACGGCGCGGGCGTGCGGCAGCCAGGACGGGTCGCGGCCGGTGGGGACGAACTCGGTGAAGCTCACCCCCTCCTTGAAGTCGAGCAGGTAGAGCTGCAACTCGCTCGGGGCGTAGCGGGCGGCCAGCCCGTAGAGCACGTCGAGCAGGAACACCGTCTTGCCGGCGCCGGTGCGCCCGCCGACCAGCCAGTGCGGGGTGGTGTCGTCGAAGGCGATGGTGAACGGTTCGCGACCGGCCCGACCAACCACGGTACGCAGTCCGGCGCGGGCCGAGTCAGCCCATCGTCGCGACGGCAGCAGGTCGGCGAAGCCGATCGTCGCGCCCCGGCGGGCCGCCTCGCCGAGGTGGGTGGCGAGCGCCGCGACCGAGGCCGGTGGCGGGTCGCCGTCGAGCCGTACCGGGACGGCCAGGCCGCTGCCGTCGGCGCTGAACGGTGCGTGCGGCGGGTCGCCGACGCGGGCGTACTCGTCGATCATCCGGAGCACGGTGGTGGCGCCCAGCGGCGGCGCCGGCTCGCCCGGACCGGCCGCCCGCCAGCCGGCGAGCAGGACGCAGACGGCGGCGGCCGGACCGGCGTGGGTGAGCGCGGCGAGCCGGGCGGCGTCCCGTGGCGACGGCACCGACGCGGCGACCAGCACCAGCAGTTCCTGGTCCGGCCGGGCGGCCTGCCGGGCGGTACGGGCGTGCTGTTCGGCGGCGTCGAGCAGCGCGGCGACCTCCGGCTCGGTGGTGGCCGGTGAGTCGATGACGCCGGCGTCGAGCAGGGGTCGCAGTGGACCGAAGGTGGCGCCGAGGGCGGCGCTGTCGCACCCGGCGACCCGGACGCCGCCGGGTGCGGCGGTGGCGAGCAGGCGCAGCACGACCGCGCGCAGCAGTGCGGCCACGGCCGGGTCGCGGGCGTCGGTGTCGACGGCGAGATGATGTCCGGCGCCGAGGGGCACCAGGACGGGGAAGCCGCCACCGGCGGTGACCGCCTCGCCGAGGCGTACCGGCACCGGTTGTCCGGCCAGCGGGGTGCCCGGCGTCGGGGTGGCCAGGGTGCCACCGACCCGGGCCAGCAGGGCCAGCAGGTCGGGGTCGACCGTCGGGGCGGTGGGTGTGCTCTGCTGCAACGCGTGCCGAGCGGCGTCGAGGTGGGCCCGGGCGGCCCGGTGTGCGCCGATCGCCTGCCCGTACGCCGACGCGAGCCTGCCCAACGTCTGCCCCTCCGCCGACGGCCGTCTGGTCGGTGAAACCCTAACGGACCGCGGCGAGGCGGGCACGTGTCCGCACCCGGACGTGTCGGCTCCACGGTGGACGACGTCGGCCGGCGGTACGCGGGTGCGGACCGCCGGCCGTCGAGGGTGGGCGGTCAGCCGGTGACCGCGTTGAGCGCCGGCAGGTAGCCGTGGCGGTAGCCGTCGGCGTTCGGGTGGTACGCCTCGATGACGCCGGTGACGTCGCGGATCCACGGCTGGGCGGCGCAGACGCCGTGACCGGCGAAGGTGGGCCGGGTGTCGGCGAAGGTGGCACCGGCTGCGGCGGCCCGGTCGGCGGTCACCTGGGCGAGCACGTCGGCGGCCTCGTTGAGCAGAATGCGCTTCTGGCTGCTCATCGCCAGCAGGCCACAGGAGCCGGTCTCGAACAGACGCGGGTAGCCGAGCACGATCAGCCGGGCATTGGGGGCCCGGTCGCGGATGGCGGCGTAGGTGCGGTCCAGCCGGGCCGGGAGCGTACCGGTGGCGAAGGCCTTCGCCTCGTTGACCGCGTTTGTGCAGTTGGAGGTGCTGCCGAAGCGGCAGCTGGTCATCACGTCGGCGAACCCGGCGTCGTTGCCGCCGATGGTGATGGTGACCATGGTGGTGGTGCTGCTCAGCGAGCTGAGCTGGTTGTTGAGCACGTCGGCGGTGACCGCGCCGCCGCAGGCGGGGAAGCGGAAGCTGGCCACGTTGTTGGCGGCGGCCCACAGCGGGGCGTACGACTTCTGGCTGCGCAGGCAGGTGGACAGGTCGTACGGGCCGGCGCCGACCCCGGAGGAGTACGAGTCGCCGAGGGCGACATAGTGGATGGGGGCGGCGGCTGCCTGGGCGGCGGCGGGGACGGCCAGCGCGCCGAGGGTGGCGGTGGCGAGGGCGACCAGCGCTGCGAGGGCGCGGGCCAGCGGACGGTGGGGCATGGACGGACCTCCACAGGGGGGTGGTGGTGGAGCCCGAGAACCGCGCGCGTGGCCAAGGGTTGTTACTGGGCGGTAATGCTATCGAAACAAGTGAATGAAGGGAATAGCCGACGGCACCCGCCTGATCCAGCCGGGTGCCGTCGGTGTGCTGTTAACAGGGGACCCCTGCTCTACACGAGACGTTAAAAGGGGGCCCTTCCTTACACCGCGAGTGGGCGGGAGCCGGCGTGCACGGGCGCAGGAAGCGCGCCCACCCCGCCGAGGTAGGTGTGGATCGCCGCGGCGGCGGCCCGGCCCTCGGCGATCGCCCAGACGATCAGCGAGGCGCCCCGGTGCATGTCACCGGCGACGAAGACACCGTCGGACCCGGTCTGCCAGTCGGCCCGCGAGTCGATCGCGCCCCGGGCGTTGCGGGCAACCCCGAACTGCGCCAGCAGCGGCTGCTCCTCGGTGCCCTCGAAGCCGATCGCCAGCAGCACCAGGTCGGCGGGCAACTCCCGCTCGGTGCCCGGCACGGCGGTGACGATCCGCCGGCCGTCGCGCTTCTCGACTGTCACCTCGGCGATGCGTACCGCCCGGACCGCCCCGGTGCCGTCGTCGACGAACTCCTGCACCGCCACCGCGAAGACCCGCTCGCCGCCCTCCTCGTGGGCCGCGTACTCGCGCAGGATCCACGGCCAGGTCGGCCACGGGTCGCGCGCCTCGTCGCGGGCCCGAGGTGGCTGCGGGTACAGGTCCAACTGGTGTACGCCGGCCGCACCCTGCCGGTGGGCCACCCCGAGGCAGTCCGCCGCGGTGTCGCCGCCGCCGATGATGACCACGTGCTTGTCGGCCGCGTCGATAGGCGTACCGTCGGCCAGGACGGCCAGGGCGGGCCGCCCCTCACCGGCCGCGGCCACCACCCGGTTCGCCGCCACCAGATGCGCCATCGCCTGGTGTACGCCCCGCAGCTGCCGGCCCGGGGTGTCGGTCTCGCGGCCCTGCAACGCACCGCAGGCCAGCAGCACCGCGTCGTGCTGCTCGCGCAACTGCTCGGCGGTGATGTCGACGCCGACGTTGACCCCGGTACGGAACTGCACCCCTTCGGCGGTGAGCTGGGCCAGCCGGGTGTCGATGTGCCGCTTCTCCAGCTTGAAGTCGGGGATGCCGTACCGCAGCAGGCCGCCGATCGCGTCGTCGCGCTCGTACACGGTGACGGCGTGACCGGCGCGGGCCAGTTGCTGCGCGGCGGCGAGCCCGGCCGGGCCGGAACCGACCACGGCGACGGACCGCCCGGTCGGTGGCGGCACCGCACGCGGGGTCAGCCCCCGGGCCACCGCGGCGTCGGCGATCTCCACCTCGACCTGCTTGATGGTCACCGGGTCACCCCCGGCGATGCCGAGCACACACGCGGCCTCGCAGGGCGCCGGGCAGAGCCGACCGGTGAACTCGGGGAAGTTGTTGGTGGCGTGCAACGAATCCACCGCCGCGTCCCAGTTGCCGGTGCGGACCAGGTCGTTCCAGTCCGGGATCCGGTTCGCCAGCGGGCATCCGGCGGTGTCGCTGTGGCAGAAGGGGATGCCGCAGTCCATGCACCGGGCCGCCTGCTCGCGGATCAGCTCCTCACCGGCCGGTGGGTAGACCTCCCGCCAGTCGCTGATGCGCACCGGCACCGGCCGGCGCGCCGGCACCCGGCGGGGGTAGCGCAGGAAACCGTTCGGGTCAGGCACGAGCCACCTCCTGGGCGACCACCCGGTTCGCGGGTGCCAGCGACACCTCACCGGGCGTCGGCTGCGACGCCTCGGTGGGCGCCGGCTGCGATTGTGTGGCGGCTGGCGCCGCCAGGGCGCTCATCACCGCGTCGTCGACGTCCTGGCCGGCGGCTTCGGCGGCCTGCATGATCTCCATGACCCGGCGGTAGTCCCGGGGTACCACTGCGGTGAACTCCTCCACCGCCTCCGGCCAGCGCTTGAGCAGCTGTTCGGCGACCGCCGAGTCGGTCTCGGCGAAGTGCCGCTGCACCAGCTCGTGCAGTCGGGCCCGCTCGGTCTCGCTGGGCGCGGACAGGTCGACCAGTTCGGTGTTGACCCGCCGCCGGTCGAGATTCCAGACGAAGGCGGTACCGCCGGACATGCCGGCGGCGAAGTTGCGCCCGGTCGCGCCGAGCACCACCACCGTGCCGCCGGTCATGTACTCGCAGCCGTGGTCGCCGACGCCCTCGACGACGGCTGCCGCACCGGAGTTGCGGACCGCGAACCGCTCCCCCACCCGACCGCGCAGGAAGACCTCGCCGCCGGTGGCGCCGTACAGGATGGTGTTGCCGGCGATGATCTGGTCCTCGGCACGGCCACCCGGTGCGGCGTCGGGGGCGACGAACGGCGACGTCGGTGCCGGCCGGACGATCAGCCGCCCGCCGGAGAGTCCCTTGCCGACGTAGTCGTTGGCGTCGCCGTACAACCGCAGGGTGACCCCGCGGGGCAGGAACGCCCCGAAGGACTGCCCGGCGGTGCCGTGCAGGGTGAACTCGATGGTGTCGGTGGGCAGCCCGGCACCGCCGTAGCGGCGGGTGACCTCGCCACCGAGCATCGCGCCGACGCTGCGGTGCTCGTTGCGGATCGTCACCTCGGCCCGCACCGGCGCGCCGTCGCCGTGCAGCGCCGGCTCCGCCAGCGCGATGAGCTGGTTGTCCAGCGCCAGCTCCAGGCCATGGTCCTGAGCGCGTACGCCCCGACGCGCCGTCTGATCGGGCAGCTGCGGCAGGTGCAGCACCCGGTGCAGGTCGAGCCCGCCGGCCTTCCAGTGCTCGATCGCCGGTGCCACGTCGAGCAGCTCGGTGCGGCCGATCGCCTCGTCGATGCTGCGCAGACCCAGCTCGGCCAGGTAGCCGCGGATCTCCTCGGCGAGGAAGAGGAAGAAGTTCTCCACGAACTCCGGCTTGCCGGTGAACCGCTCCCGCAGCACCGGGTTCTGGGTGGCGATGCCGACCGGACAGGTGTCCAGGTGACAGACGCGCATCATGATGCAGCCGGAGACGATCAGCGGGGCGGTGGCGAAGCCGAACTCCTCGGCACCGAGCAGCGCCGCGACGATCACGTCCCGACCGGTCTTGAGCTGGCCGTCGACCTGCACGGTGACCCGGTCGCGCAGCTTGTTGAGCAGCAGCGTCTGCTGCGCCTCGGCCAGGCCCAGCTCCCACGGGGTGCCGGCGTGCTTGAGTGAGTTCAGCGGGGACGCGCCGGTGCCGCCGTCGTGGCCGGAGATCAGGATGACGTCGGCCTTGAGCTTGGCCACGCCGGCGGCGACCGTGCCGACACCGACCTCGCTGACCAGCTTGACGTGCACCCGGGCGGCCGGGTTGACGCACTTGAGGTCGTGCACCAGCTGGGCGAGGTCCTCGATGGAGTAGATGTCGTGGTGCGGCGGCGGGGAGATCAGACCGACGCCGGGGGTGGCGTGCCGGGTCCGGGCGATCCACGGCCACACCTTGTTGCCGGGCAGCTGCCCACCCTCGCCGGGCTTCGCGCCCTGCGCCATCTTGATCTGCAGGTCGTCGGCGTTGACCAGGTACTCGCTCGTCACCCCGAACCGGCCACTGGCGATCTGCTTGACCGACGAGCGACGCAGCGGGTCGTGCAGCCGGTCGACGTCCTCGCCGCCCTCACCGGTGTTGGACTTGCCGCCGAGGCGGTTCATCGCGATCGCCAGGGTCTCGTGCGACTCGGCCGAGATCGACCCGTACGACATGGCGCCGGTGGCGAACCGCTTGACGATCTCGCTGGCCGGCTCCACCTCCTCGATCGGCACCGGCGGCAGTTCGCCGGTACGCAGCCGGAACAGCCCGCGCAACGAACCGGCCTTCGCGGCCAACTCGTCGACCTTGGCGGTGTAGCTGCGGAACACGTCGTACTGGCGGCTGCGGGTGGCGTGCTGGAGCAGGAAGACCGTCTCCGGGTTGAACAGGTGCAGTTCACCCTCGCGACGCCACTGGTACTCCCCGCCCACCGGCAGCCGGTCGCTGGCGGTGAGGCCGGGTGCCGGCCAGGCCAGCGCGTGCCGGGCGGCCACCTCGGCGTGGATGCCGTCCAGACCGACGCCGCTGATCGTGCTCGGGGTGCCCCGGAAGTAGCGCTCGATCAGGCGGGTGTCCAGCCCGACCGCCTCGAAGACCTGCGCGCCGCAGTACGACGACACCGTCGAGATGCCCATCTTCGACATGATCTTCAGGACGCCCTTGCCGAGCGCCTTGACGTAGTTGCGGATCGCGGCGCGCGGCTCGACGCCGGCCAGCGCGCCCGTGGAGATCATGTCCTCGACCGACTCGAAGGCCAGGTACGGGTTGACCGCCGCCGCGCCGTAGCCGATCAGCACCGCCGCGTGGTGCACCTCGCGGCAGTCGCCCGACTCCACGATCAGCGCCACCTGGGTGCGGGTCTGCTCGCGGACCAGGTGCTGGTGCACCGCCGCGGTGAGCAGCAGCGACGGGATCGGGGCCAGGTCGGCGTTGGAGTCCCGGTCGGAGAGCACCAGGATGCGTACGCCGTCCTCGATGGCCTCGGAGACGTGCCGGCAGATCTCGGTCAGCCGGGCCTTGATCCCGGCGCCGCCGTCGCGGATGCGGTAGAGCCCGGAGACCCGTACCGCTTTGAAGCCGGGCAGGTCGCCGTCCTCGTCGATGCTGAGGATCTTGGCCAGCTCGTCGTTGTCGATCACCGGGTAGGGCAGCACGATCTGCCGGCAGCTCGCCGGACCCGGGTCGAGCAGGTTGCCTTCCGGGCCGATGGTCATGGCCAGGCTGGTCACCAGCTCTTCCCGGATGGCGTCCAGCGGCGGGTTGGTGACCTGGGCGAAGAGCTGGTGGAAGTAGTCGTAGAGCAGCCGGGGCCGGGTGGACAGCGGGGCGATCGGGGTGTCGGTGCCCATCGAGCCGATCGGCTCCGCGCCGGTACGGGCCATCGGGGCGAGCAGGATCTTCAGCTCCTCCTCGGTGTAACCGAAGGTCAGCTGGCGGCGGCGTACCGAATCGTGGGTGTAGACCTGGTGCTCGCGGGCCGGCAGGTCGTCCAGCTCGATCAGCCCGGCGTGCAGCCAGTCGGCGTACGGCTCGGCAGCGGCCAACTCGGTCTTGATCTCGTCGTCGTGCACGATCCGACCGGCGGTGGTGTCGACCAGGAACATCTTGCCGGGCTGGAGGCGACCCTTGGCGACCACGGTGGCCTGGTCGAGGTCGAGCACGCCCGCCTCGCTGCCCAGCACGACGAGCCCGTCGGCGGTCTGCCACCAGCGGCCCGGCCGCAGGCCGTTACGGTCGAGCACCGCGCCGACGATCTCGCCGTCGGTGAAGGCGACCGAGGCCGGCCCGTCCCAGGGCTCCATCAGGCTGGCGTGGAACCGGTAGAAGGCCCGCTTGTCGGCGGCCATGTCCGGGTCGTTCTCCCAGGCCTCCGGGATCATCATCAGCACCGCGTGCGGAAGGCTCCGCCCGGCCAGGTGCAGCAGCTCCAGGACCTCGTCGAAGTTGGCCGAGTCGGAGGCGGCCGGGGTGCAGATCGGGAAGACCCGACGGATGTTGCCGGACAGTTCCGGGGTACGCAGCAACGCCTCGCGGGCCTGCATCCAGTTCCGGTTGCCCCGGATCGTGTTGATCTCACCGTTGTGGGCGATGAACCGGTACGGATGCGCCAGCGGCCAGGACGGGAACGTGTTGGTGGAGAAGCGCGAGTGCACCAGGGCGATGGCGCTGTCCACCCGCTCGTCGGTCAGGTCCGGATAGTAGGCGGGCAGCTGGTCCGGGGTGAGCATGCCCTTGTAGACCATGGTCCGCCCGGACAGCGACGGGAAGTACGCCGGCACGCCGCGCTCGGCGGACTCCCGCTCGGCCTGCTTGCGTACGCAGAAGGCGACCCGCTCCAGCTCCAGACCGCGCAGCGGGGAGCCGGCCGGGCCGGCCGGGGTGTCGGTGAGCCGACGGGCGGCGAGGAACAGCTGCCGCACCCGGGGCATCGCCGCCAGCGCCGTGGCACCTAGGTCGGACGGGTCGACCGGCACGTCCCGCCAGCCGAGCAGCTCCGCCCCCTCGACCAGGGCGTACTTCTCGACGACCTGACGGGCACGGGCCTCGCCGGCGTCGTCGTCGGGCAGGAAGACCAGACCGGTGGCGTACTCGCCGGCCGGAGGCAGCGGGAAGTCCACCACCGCGCGCAGGAACGCGTCCGGCACCTGGATCATGATGCCCGCGCCGTCACCGGTGTTCGGTTCCGCACCGCGGGCACCCCGGTGGTCCAACCGGCACAGGGCGCCGAGACCGTTGGCGACCACCGTATGGGAGCGTCGACCGTGCAGGTCGGCCACGAAGGCAACACCGCAGGCGTCGTGCTCGTGGGCGGCGTCGTAAAGGCCGGCGGGGGACGTCACCTGGGGGTGTTGCGGTGCCGGCTGGGGGCGGTGTGGGTACGCAAAGGCCACCGGGCCTCCTGTCGTCACTCAGGGTGGATCATGGTCGGGACGACGTCGGCCCTCTACACGGACTTCTGAGTCTACGTTAGGGCTGGGTACGCAGGGCCAGTGCAGATTGATCACACCGTCCAGACTCTGGGACAGGTAGTCTCGCCGGGTGGATGCAGACCACGCTGACCTGCTGGGCCGATTGGAACAATTTTATGACGCTGTGCCGCGAGACGCCGCTCGCGCGGAGGATCACGGTAGTTGCGTCCTGTTCGTCCGCGAAGGCAGTGGATGGCCGTTCTACGCCCGCCCTCGTCGCGGCGCGGACCGGTCCCCGTCGCTGGCCGATCTGACCGCGGTTCGCGCCCGACAACGCCAACTGGGCCTGCCCGAAACCCTGGAATGGGTGCACGAGATCAACCCCGACCTGCTCACGGTGGCCCGCTCGGCCGGCCTCGCCGTGCTGGAGGCCCCGCTGCTGGTGCTCGACCCGACCACCCTGGCCGACCCGACCACCTTCACCGACGTACCGGTGCGACTCCTGACCGCCTCGACACCGCCCACCGCCGCCGACGTGGCCGCCCGCCGGGCCGTCGCCGCGATCGGCTTCGCCGCCCCCGGCACGAGCCGCGGCGAAGCCGGACCGGCCCAGCGCGACACCGCGCTGTACGGCCTGGAGGTCGCGGCCCTGGACGAGGAGCTGACCCGCATCGCCGACGGCAGCCGCCTCGCCGCCCTCGCCGAGACGCCCGAGGACGGGGCCCTCGCCAGCGGCATGGCCATGCGCGTCGACGACGTCGCCGAGATCGCCGGAGTCGCCACCCTGCCCAGCGCCCGCCGCCGCGGACTGGCCGCCGCCGTCACCGCCGCCCTGTCCCATGCCCTGCTCACCGAGGGTGTCGAGGTGATCTTCCTCTCCGCCGGCAGCGACGAGATAGCCCGCGTCTACCTCCGCGCCGGCTTCCGCCGCATAGGCACCGCCTGCATAGCCGAACCCCCCACCATCCCCCCACCCTGACCCCCACCCCGCCGCCCTCCCTCCCCCGCCCTCCCGCCCCGCGCCCCCTCCCCACGCCCCCTCCCCACGCTCCCTCCCGCGCCACCCCAGCCCCGCCGCACTCCGCGATCATGGACTTTCGGTCGCCCCTTCATCCCCTTCTGCCACCCTTTGCACCGACCAAAACCGCATGATCGACGCCGCGAGAGGGGTCAGGGTGCGGGTGAGCGGACGCAGTCCGCCGCGAGCCCGCCACGCCCCCACGATCATGGACTCTCGGTCGCCCCTTCATCCCGTTCTGCCACCCTTTGTGCCGACCAAAACCGCATGATCGACGCCGCACGAGCGGTCAGGGTGCGGGTGAGCGGACGCAATCCGCCGCGAGCCCGCCACACCCCCGCGATCATGGACTTTCAGTCACCCCTTCATCCCGTTCTGCCACCCTTTGTGCCGACCAGAACTGCATGATCGACGCCGCGAGAGGGGCGAGGGTGCGGGGCGGCGGCGAGCGGGGAGGGAAGGGAAGGGAAGGGAGGGACGGGAGGGGAGGGACGGGAGGGGAAGGGTGGGGTTAGGGGGGTGGGGGGCGCCACTGGGCGGCTACGGTGGCGGCGGTGCCGAGGATGCGCGGGGTGATGGTGTTGAGGGCGACGTCGCGGGCGCGCAGGGCCAGTCGGCCCCGGGTCTGCAGCACGGCGGACATCCGACGGGTCTGACGGACCACGGCGGCCGCGCGGGGGCGACGCGCCCGGTCGTACGCGAGCACCGCGTCGGGCAGCGTGGACTCACGTAGCAATGCGGCGAGCGTCGCGGCGTCCTCGAAGGCGAGGCACGCTCCCTGGCCGAGATGCGGCGGCATGGCGTGGGCCGCGTCGCCGAGCAGCACCACCCCGCCCGGTCCGAGCGGGAAGCCGTACGCCTTCGGCAACGGGCGCAGCTCACGGATCTCCTGCTGCACCAGGTCGTCGGGCTCGGTGGCGGCCAGCAACTCCTCGACAGGCCCGGGCCAGCCGGCGTACCAACGGCGCAGCAGCGCCAACTGGGTCTGCGGCGGCTCGGGTCGGGCAGCGCCCGCGGCGGTGGCCATCCAGTAGATGCCGCCCCGACTGGAAGCGCCGGAGGAGCCCCGCTCACCCAGCGAGGCGGCCACGAACCGGTAACCCGCGCCGAGGATCTCGCCGCTGACCGACTCGGACAGGTTGGGTGCCCGGTACCAGGGGATCACCGCCCGCCAGGCGGCGCATCCGGAGCTGACCACGTTGGCTCCGGGGGCGAGCTGACGACGGATCACGCTGTCGACGCCGTCCGCCGCCACCACCAGGTCGGCTTCGTACAGGTGCCGGCCGTCGCCGACCGCCGGGCGGGCACCGGGTGCCGCTCGTACCGTTCGTACGGTCACCCCGGTCCGCAGTTCGACCCGGTCACCCAGCCCTGCGATCAACGCGTCGTGCAGGTCCTCCCGGTGCACCACGACGGGCAGCCGCTCGACCGGAACCGGACGCGGCTGGACCAGCCAGTGACCGTCGGGACGGCGTACCCCACCATCGGGCAGCGCCGTGGCGACCGCGTCCAGGCCGGCACCGAGATCGAGGGCACGGAGGGCGCGGACCCCGTTCGGCCAGAGCACGACGGCTGTCGGTTCCGGGCGGATCCGGTCGGCCTGCTCCAGCAGGGTGACCTGCCAGCCGGATCGGGCCAGCGCACCCGAGACCGCGAGGCCACCCAACCCGCCGCCGACCACCACCGCGGTCCGCATACCGCCCCCTCGTTCAGCTGTCGCGCTCGGCGGGCCGAGCCGACGCGGCCGCACCACCGTCGGTGGCCGCGTCGCCTGGCCGCTCCTCGGCCGTGGCCGCATCGTCGGACCGGCCCGCGGCGGTCACCGACTCACCCGTCGCGGCATCGCCGGTCGAGGCGGTGCCCGTCCCGGAAGTACCGGTGGTGGTGCTCGTTCCGGAAGCGTCGGTGGTGGTGCCCGTAGCGGGATCGTCGGTGCCGGTGGGCTCGGGTGGCGCCTCGCCGGTTTCCTGCCAGTGGCGGAACTGCTCCTCGCTGACCACCCGGTAGCCCTCCGGCGCGACCGGCTGCTCGCCCGCCTGCCGGGCGGACAGGTCCACCTGGGAGACGTCGGAGGCCGCCGTCGAGGTCGCGACGGAGGCGCCGATCGGGATCAGGTACTGGCGCGGGCCGCGGACCAGCAGGAAGTACGCCAGCGCGCCGAGGAAGACCAGCGCGGCGGTCCAGACGTTGAGGCGTACGCCGAGGATGGTGTTCGCCTCGTCGGTGCGCATCATCTCGATCCAGAAGCGGCCGGCGGTGTAGCCCATCACGTACAGCGCGAACGCCCGGCCTCGGCCGAGCCGCAGCTTGCGGTCGAGGAAGAAGACAAGCGCCGCGACGCCGACGTTCCACAGCGCCTCGTAGGCGAAGGTCGGGTGGTAGAGCCCTTCCTCCAGGATCGGCCGGCCCGCCTCGTCGCGCAGCGCCTGCCCGCCGTCCATCCGGTGGATCTCCAGGCCCCACGGCAGGTCGGTCCGGCTGCCGTAGAGCTCGTTGTTGAACCAGTTGCCGAGCCGGCCGACCGCCTGCGCCAGGGGCAGGCCGGGTGCCAGCGCGTCGGCGACCACCGCGAAGGGGATGCCCAACTGCCGGGCGGCCAGCCAGGCGCCGACCGCGCCACCGGCGACCGCGCCCCAGATCCCGAGCCCACCCTCGTGGATGTAGAAGACCTTGATCGGGTCACCGCCGGTGCCGAAGTACGCCGCGGGTGAGGTGATCACGTGGTAGATCCGGGCGCCGATGATGCCGGCCGGCACCGCCCACAGGGCGATGTCCAGCACCGCGCCGGGAGCGACCCCACGCTGGCGCAGTCGCCGGTCGGTGACCCAGCAGGCCACCACGATGCCGGCGATGATGCACAGCGCGTACGCCCGCAGGGGAATCGGCCCGAGGTGCCACACGGCGGTGCTCGGGCTGGGGATGGCGGCAAGGTACGTCGGCGAGGCGAGACTCACGCGCGCACCCTACCGCTGCCAACCCCTCCCCCGTCACCCCGGCCCACCACCCCGACCACCCCCACACCCACCCCACTCCCCGCGATCTTGCACTTCCCGCCTCCACAAACCCTGACATTTCAGGCATATGTGCGACCAAAAGTGCATGATCGGCGAGAAAAGGGGTGCGGGGTTAGGGGGTGGCGGGGTGGCGGACGCCGGTGGCCAGGGCGGTGGTGAGGGTGGTCAGGGCCGTGAGGGCGGTGGGTTCGTCGGGGGTGTCGAGGAGGCAACGGATCAGGGCGCTGCCGACGATCACGCCGTCGGCGTAGCCGGCGACGGTGGCCGCCTGGGCGCCGGTGCCCACCCCGAGGCCGACGCCGACGGGCAGGTCGGTCACCTTGCGGACCCGGGACACCAGCACGGGCGCCGCCTCCGAGGTCTGCGTCCGGGCACCGGTCACACCCATCAGCGCGGTGGCGTAGACGAAACCGCGGCAGTGTTCGACAGTCATCGCCAGCCGCTCGTCCGTCGACGAGGGCGCGACCAGGAACGTACGGTCCAGCCCGTGGGCGTCCGAGGCGGCGAGCCACTCGCCGGCTTCCTCGGGAATCAGGTCGGGCGTGATCAGTCCGGTGCCACCGGCCGAGGCGAGATCCCGGGCGAACGCGTCCACGCCGTACTGCTCGATCGGGTTCCAGTAGGTCATCGTGACCACCGGCGCGCCGGTGGCCGTGACCTCCTCGATGATCCGCAACGCGTCCCGGGTGCGTACGCCCCCGGCCAGCGCGATGTCGCTGGCCCGCTGGATGACCGGGCCGTCCATCACCGGGTCGGAGTACGGGATCTCCAGCTCGATCACGTCGACCCCGGCCGCCACCATCGCCTTCATCGCCGTGATGCTGCCCTCGACGGTCGGGAATCCGGCCGGCATGCAGCCGATCAGCACCGCCCGGCCCTCCGCCCGCGCCTTGTCGAAGACCACCCCGATCCGGCTCTGCTGCTCACTCATGCCGACTCCCCGTCCAGGATGCCGAAGTACCCGCCGGCGGTGTGCACGTCCTTGTCGCCCCGGCCGGAGAGGTTGACCACGATGGTGGGCTGCCGACCCAACTCGGCGGCGAGCTTCCCGGCGATGGCCAGGGTGCCGGCGAGCGCGTGCGAGCTCTCGATCGCCGGAATGATGCCCTCGGTACGGCAGAGCAGCTCGAACGCCGCCATCGCCTCGTCGTCGGTGATCGGCAGGTAGCTGGCCCGCCCGGTGTCGTGCAACCAGGCGTGCTCCGGGCCGACACCCGGATAGTCCAGGCCGGCGGAGATCGAGTGCGACTCGACCGTCTGCCCGTCGGCGTCCTGGAGCACGTAGGTGCGGGTGCCGTGCAGGACGCCCGCGGAGCCACCGGTGATGCTGGCCGCGTGCCGGCCGCTGGCCACCCCCTCGCCGCCGGCCTCGAAGCCGTACAGCCGCACCTGCGGGTCGTCGACGAAGGCGTGGAAGATGCCCAGCGCGTTGGAGCCGCCGCCGACACAGGCGGTCACTGCGTCCGGCAGCGCGCCGGTCAGGTCGAGGCACTGCTGCCGGGCCTCGTCGCCGATACCCCGGACGAAGTCGCGGACCAGCGCCGGGAACGGGTGCGGGCCGGCGGCGGTGCCGATCAGGTAGTGCGTGTCGTCGACGTTCGCGACCCAGTCGCGCATCGCCTCGTTCATCGCGTCCTTGAGCGTACGGCTGCCGGTGGTGACCGGGACGACGGTGGCGCCGAGCATCCGCATCCGGGCCACGTTCAGCGCCTGCCGCTCGGTGTCGACCTGACCCATGTACACCACGCAGTCGAGGTCGAACAGGGCGGCCGCGGTGGCGGTGGCGACGCCGTGCTGACCGGCGCCGGTCTCGGCGATCACCCGCTTCTTGCCCATCCGCCGGGTGAGCAACGCCTGGCCGAGCACGTTGCGGACCTTGTGCGCGCCGGTGTGGTTGAGGTCCTCGCGCTTGAGCAGCACCCGGGCACCGGCGCGGGCGGAGAAGCGGCGGGCCTCGTACAGCAGCGACGGGGTGCCCGCGTAGTCGCGCAGCAGCGCGCCGAACTCGGCGCGGAACGCCTCGTCGGCCATCGCCGTACGGTGTGCGACGTCCAGTTCCTCCAGGGCCGCGACCAGCGCCTCCGGCACGAACCGCCCGCCGAAACGACCGAAGTGACCGGCGGCGTCCGGGAACTGCGCCGCCGGGCCGGCCGACTCCGCGGTGCTCCTGCCGTGACCTGCGCTCATCGGGGAACCTCCCCCTCGAAGGACAACCGGTACGACGTCAGCGCACCGGACGGGGCGTGGCGGGGTGGTTTCCGGCGTTGACCAGTTCGGCCACCGCCTCGCGGGGACTCTTTTTGGTGACCAGGCCCTCACCGACCAGGACCGCGTCGGCACCCGCGGAGGCGTACCGGATCAGGTCGTGCGGACCGCGTACGCCGGACTCGGCGATCTTGACGACGCTGCTCGGCAGCCCCGGTGCGATCCGCTCGAACACCGACCGGTCGACCTCCAAGGTACGCAGGTCGCGGGCGTTGACGCCGATCACCTGCGCACCGGCCTCCAGAGCCCGGTCGGCCTCCTCCTCGTCGTGCACCTCGACCAGCGCGGTCATGCCCAGCGACTCGATCCGCTCCAGCAGGCCGACCAGCACGTTCTGCTCCAGCGCGGCGACGATCAGCAGCACCAGGTCCGCGCCGTGCGCACGGGCCTCGTGCACCTGATAGCTGGAGACCACGAAGTCCTTACGGAGCACCGGGATGTTCACCGCGGCCCGCACCGAGGCGAGGTCGTCCAGCGAGCCACCGAACCAGCGCCCTTCGGTGAGCACACTGATCGCCCGGGCCCCACCGGCGGCGTACTCGCCGGCCAGCTCGGCCGGGTCGGCGATCTCCGCCAACTGGCCCTTGGACGGCGATGAGCGCTTCACCTCGGCGATGACGGCGACGCCCGGCCGCCGCAGGGCCGCGTACGCGTCCAACGGCGGTGGGGCGGCGGCGGCGAGTTCGCGGATCCGCTCCAGCGGAACCTGCTCCTGCCGCCGGGCCACGTCCTCGCGGACGCCGGCCAGGATCTCGTCGAGCACGCTTGTCGGGGCGGCCGGAGAACCGGCTTTGTCCCCCTCCGCGTGCGCATGCTCAGCAGTCACCAACGGACTCCCCTCTCCGGGTGTCATGGGCCGATGCTAGGTGGCTCTGCCAGGCACCGCCCGCCGGGGGTATGGCGCTCCTCACGAAATGGCTCGGGCATAATGGCCGACTTGCGCAAACGTACCGTGACTCTACGTCACCACCACATCGACAGATGCCCATGCGCAGGCTCGGCCGACGGGAACCCACCACCCGCGATGACCGCCGTCGATGCTGTGAGCTACCTCAAGGACGAACGGCCCTTTGCCTGGTCAGGGCAGCTACCGCAGAGTTGACGTTGCAGTCATCACTACGAAACGTGAGCCGCGCAGCATCGTTCTCGGGCAGACTCAATGACGCGCTTGCCCCTCTACCACGACGATCTCTTCGGGGTTCTCATGAGTTCCTCCGCGCCGCACCAGACCATCGGACTCACCACCATCTCGCGTACCGTCGCGTCGCTCGCCGTCGGTGTCGTCCACACGGTCGAGCGCGCCGTGGTCGGTCCGACCCGGATCCGGACCGCACAGGGCAACGCCTGGGAAGCCATCTGCGCCGACCGTGCCCGCGCCGACCAGCGCGCCGCCCTCGACCAGCTGGTCGCCGAACTCGCCGCCGCCCGTACCCGCGACCGGCAACCCGTCAGCTGACCAGCCCGGCCGCACCCGCCACTCAAACGTCGCCCACCCGACCGCGGCAGCTTCCCCTGGTCACGCTCGATCTGGGATCGAGTGGCCTGACGCCCGCAGGGCCTGACCGCGCTCAGCGCACCGTGGGGTCTTCGCCCCGGTCCAGTGCTTCCCAGGCGTCCACGGTGCCGGCACCCTGGATGGGGCCGGACGTGTCGGCGTCCCGCCGCGATCGGCGTTCGTAGCGGGCGCTCATCGCCGGCCAACGGTTTCCGCGCAGCGCGGTCAGCGCCCCGCCGGCCGTCGCCATCAGGCCACCGAGCAGGGTGAGCGCGGGCCACTGCGAACTGACCTGGTCACCGAGGTCCGCCAGCAGCCCGTAGCCACCACCGCCGGCCAGGGCGAGGCCGAACAGCGCCAGCAGCGCGCCGAGCACCCGGCGCAGCCAACCTCCGGTGGCCAGCACCGCTCCCCCGCCGGCCAGCCCTACCAGGGCGAGCGCCGGCAGCCAGGGCAGCAGTCGGGCGCCGGTACCTCCTTCGTCGAGGGCGGACGACGTGGTGGAGTCCACCACCCAGGTGCGGGTCACCGCCCAGAGCGCCAGCCCCGCGCCCGCCAGGCAGAGCAGCACGGCGTACGCCAACTCACGTCGGTCGGTCATCGGGCTGCTCTCAGGGTTTCGGCGGCGGCGATGGCTGCCAGTACCGCGGCGGCCTTGTTGCGGGTCTCCTGGTCCTCGGCGGCCGGGTCGGAGTCGGCCACCACGCCGGCACCGGCCTGGACGTAGGCGCGGCCGGCGCGCATCAGGGCGGTCCGGATCGCGATGGCCATGTCGAGGTCGCCGCCGAAGCCGAAGTAGCCGACCGTGCCGCCGTAGAGGCCCCGGCGTACCGGTTCGAGTTCCTCGATGATCTCCATGGCACGCACCTTGGGGGCGCCGGAGAGGGTGCCCGCCGGGAACGTCGCGGCCAGCGCGTCGAAGGCCGTACGGTCCTCGCGCAGGGTGCCGACCACGGTCGAGACGATGTGCATGACGTGGCTGTACCGCTCGATGGTGGCGAACTCCGGCACCTCGACGGTGCCGGGCCGGCAGACCCGACCCAGGTCGTTGCGGCCCAGGTCGACGAGCATGACGTGCTCGGCCCGTTCCTTCGGGTCGGCGAGCAGTTCGGCGGCGAGGCGGGCGTCGGCCTCCGGGGTCGCGCCGCGCGGGCGGGTGCCGGCGATCGGGTGCAGCAGGGCGCGCCGCTCGCCGCTCTCCTCGATCGTCACCTTCAGGTGCGCCTCGGGCGACGAACCGACGATGTCGAAGTCGTCGAAGCGCAAAAGGTACATGTAGGGGCTGGGGTTGGTGGTACGCAGCACCCGGTAGACGTCCAGCGGGTCGGCGGCAGTGTCCCGTTCGAAGCGTTGGGCCAGCACGATCTGGAAGCACTCGCCGGCCCGGATCGCCTCCTTGGCCGCCTCGACCGCCTTGGGGTAGCCGCCGTCGGGGGTACGGCTGCGTACCTCGCCGACGGGTGGGCGGTGCACCGTGGAGACCATCGGCGGGATGGGCCGCGACAGCGCGGTGGTCATCGCGTCCAGCCGACCCACCGCGTGGTGGTACGCGGCGGCGACCAGCGCTTCGCGGCCCGGCTCGTCCTGCGGGGGCAGGATCGCGTTGGCGACCAGGATCGCCGAGCCGTCGAAGTGGTCGAGCACCACCAGGTCGGTGGCGAGCATCATGCCCAGTTCGGGTACGGCCAGGTCGTCCTCGGTGAGCGCGGGCAGCCGCTCGAAGCGCCGGATCAGGTCGTAACCGAGGTAGCCGACCATGCCCCCGGTCAGCGGCGGCATCCCGCCCTGCGGGTCGCCGGGTGGGCCGGCCAGCGCGGCCACCGTGGCCCGCAGCACCTCGACCGGGTCGCCGGTGATCGGCAGTCCGGCCGGGGGCGTGCCGAGCCAGGCCGCCGCGCCGTCCCGTTCGACAAGGGTGGCGCTGCTGCGTACGCCGACGAAGGAGTACCGGGCCCAGGCCAGCCCCGCCGAGCCGACGCCCTGTTCGGCGGATTCCAGCAGGAAGGTGCCGGGGCCACCGGCGAGCTTGCGGTAGACCCCGACCGGCGTCTCCGCGTCGGCGAGCAGCCGGCGGGTCACCGGCACCACCCGCCAGCGGGCCGCCAGTTCGGTGAAGGTGGTCTCGTCGGGGCTCACCCGACCGTCGGTCACGAGGTCACCTCGCCGGTGACCGGAAGCTCGGTGTGGAAGCAGGTGCGCTGCCCGGTGTGGCAGGCGGCACCCACCTGGTCGACGCTGACCAGCACGGCATCGCCGTCACAGTCCAGCGCGACCGAGCGGACGTACTGGTGGTGGCCCGACGTGGCGCCCTTGACCCAGTACTCCCGGCGGCTGCGCGACCAGTAGGTGGCCCGGCCGGTGGTCAGGGTGCGGTGCAGGGCCTCGTCGTCCATCCAGGCGACCATCAGCACCTCACCGCTGTCGTGCTGACGGACCACGGCGGCCACCAGGCCGTCGGGGGTCCGGCGCAGCCGGGCGGCGATCGCCGGGTCGAGCCGGGACGGCCGGTCCGGGCCGCCGGGCGGGGGCGACGCTTCGCGGTGGGCGCCGGTCACCGGCGCGTCAGGTACGGGCACAGTTAGCCATTGTTCCGCACGCGGAGCGGGTACCCCAGCGGCCTCCCGACCGTCGGACGGCACCGCCCCGGTCGACTCGCGACCTGGCGACGGCACGGCGGCGGACTCCTGGCCGGTGTGCTGGGGCGGGACCACGGGGTGGCCCAGCTGGGCCACGTAGCGGTCCAGCCGGCCGTCGAGCAGGGCGGCGGCGAGGTCCGCGCCGCCGACCTCCGCCACCTCGGCGGCGTACGGGCGGATCAACGGGAGGGTGCCGGCCACCAGGCGGGCCGCGGCGGCCCACAGTTGGCGGGTCGAGCCGGGCCGCAACCCGAGACAGCGCAGCATGGCCTCGCGGTAGCCGGCGGGTGCCACCGGCAGGTCGAGCGCGGCGGTGAACGCCGACCGGCGGGACACCACCCGTACGGAGGGATTGGCCAGTCGCAGCACCGAGGGGCAGAGCCGCGCCAGGTCGGCGGCGGCCAGCCGGACCCCGAGCCGGTCGTCGGCGTCCCGGGCCGAGGCCACCTTGCCGAGGCTGGCGATCATTTCCTCCAGCCGTGGCTCGTCGGCAGGCTGGCAGAGCACCGGCAGGTCGATCCGGGCCCGCCAGCGCGGATCCGCCCACAGCAGCCGGGCGGGGGCCGTCACGGGCAGGCCGAACGCCCAGTCGGCCGGTTCGCCCAGTCGGGTCACCCACGACCGGATGTCCCGAGCCGCGACCGAGACGTGGGTCAGCCGGCCGGAATGCTCCGCGATGTAGGCCCGGCGGGCCGCGTACGGCGCACCACCGCCGACCAGAACGTCGACGTCGACGTCGCTGTGGGCGGTGGCGGCCCGACGGGCGTGGCTGCCGCGGAGCAGAATGCCCACCACGGGTCGGTCGGCGCTCGCCCGCAGCCGTGCGGTCCAGTCGTCGAAGAATCGGCTGTCCGATGACGGAGCGTGATCCACTGCGCCATCCTGCCGCAGGTCCGATCTAGGCGCAATGCCCGATGACGGACTCTGTGTCCGTTAAATCATTAGTTGCCCGTGGTATCAGCCCGCGATTCACTTCCGGCCTTTCCCGGTCGACCTAATTCAACTAGCGTTGATTTCAACAGTTGATGAGTTTGTTGGGAGGTGGACGATGGTCGACGCGATCGCCGTCCGGGGCCTGGTCGTGGACCGGGGCGGACGGCGAGTTCTGGACGGCATCGACGCCGTCGTTCCCGGCGGCTCGGTCACCGGGCTGCTCGGGCCGAGCGGAAGCGGCAAGACCACGCTGATGCGGGCGATCGTCGGAGTGCAGGTGATCACGGCCGGCGCGGTGACGGTGCTGGGTCAGCCGGCCGGCTCGGCGGGTCTGCGGCACCGGGTCGGCTACCTGACCCAGGCGCCGAGCGTCTACGCCGACCTCACGGTCCGGGAGAACGCCCGCTACTTCGCCACCCTCCACGGCCGGGGCGCGGACGAGGCGGACCGGGCTGTGGCCGACGTGGGTCTGGCCGCCGCGGCACGACAGTTGGTGGGCAACCTCTCCGGTGGGCAGCGCAGCCGGGCATCACTGGCCTGCGTACTTGTCGGTGACCCGGAGTTGATCGTGCTCGACGAACCGACTGTCGGTCAGGATCCGGTGCTGCGCGCCGACCTCTGGGCCCGCTTCCACGAACTGGCCGCGGCCGGGACGACGCTGCTGGTGTCGAGTCACGTGATGGACGAGGCGGCCCGCTGCGACCGGCTGCTGCTGATCCGCGCCGGACGGCTGGTCGCCGACGACACGCCGGACGCCGTCCGGTCCGCCGCCGGGGTGGACGACCTCGACGAGGCGTTCCTGCGGCTGATCAGGGCGGCCGAGACGACGCAGGCCGGGGAGGCGTGATGAACAGCCGGATTCTCGTCGCCACCGTCGGGCGCATCCTGCGTCAACTGCGCCACGACCGGCGTACGGTGGCCCTGCTCGTGGTGGTGCCCACCGTGCTGCTCACGCTTGTCTACTACATGTACGCCGACCAGCCCAGCGTGCCGGGAACGTCGTCCGCCTTCGACCGGATCGCGCTGGTCATGCTCGGCTTCTTCCCGTTCATCATCATGTTCCTGGTGACAAGCATCGCCATGCTCCGCGAGCGGACCAGCGGCACGCTGGAACGACTGCTGACCACGCCGCTGGCCAAGGCCGACCTGCTCTTCGGGTACGGCATCGCCTTCGGGCTGGCCGGCGCGGTACAGGCCACCATCGCCTCGGCCGTGGCGTACTGGGTCTTCGGCCTGCACACCGCCGGCAGCAGCGGGTTGGTGATCATGATCGCCGCGTTGAACGCGGTGCTCGCCGTCGCGCTCGGCCTGCTGTGCAGCGCCTTCGCCCGCACCGAATTCCAGGCCGTACAGTTCATGCCGGTCGTGGTCGCGCCGCAGCTGCTGCTCTGCGGGCTGTTCGTACCGAGGGAGCAGATGGCCGGCTGGTTGCAGGCGGTAAGCGACGCGCTGCCCCTGACGTACGCCGTCGAGGCTCTGCAGGAGGTGGGCGCGCACGCCGAGCCGACCGCCACGATGTGGCGCGACGTGGCCGTGGTCGCCGCCGTGGCGGTGCTGGCGCTGCTGCTCGCCGCGGCCACCCTGCGACGACGCAGCAGCTGACACCCGCGTCCGGGCCGCCGGCTGACACGTCGGCGGCCCGGACGCGGCGTGGCACCGAGCGGAAGGAGGACGATGGCACGGCGGACCGGTCGACGCCCCGGCAACCCGGCGACCCGCGAGGCGATCCTCGACGCGGCCCGGGCCACCTTCGGGCAGCGGGGGTACGACGGCAGCACGATCCGGGCCATCGCCGCCGCCGCCGGAGTGGACCCGGCCCTGGTGCACCACTACTTCGGCAGCAAGGACCAGCTCTTCCTGGCCGCCATGCAGGCGCCGTTCGACCCCCGGGAGGTGCTGCCCGCGGTGCTCGCCGGCGACCGCGCGGGCCTCGGCGAACGGATCGTGCGGACCTTCCTCTCGGTGTGGGACTCCCCCGCCGGCACCGCCGGGATCGCCATGCTGCGCTCCGCGGTCAGCAACGAATGGACCGCCCGGCTGCTGCGCGAGTTCGTCACCATCCACGTGCTGCGCCCGATCCTCGACCACGTCGACGTCGACCCGGCGGAGGTGCCGCTACGCGGGTCACTGCTGGCCAGCCAACTGGTCGGGCTGGCGGTGATGCGGCACGTGATCCGGCTGGAGCCGATCGCCACCGCCGATCCCGAGGTCCTGGTCGCCGCGATCGCCCCCACCATCGGGCGCTACCTCACCGCCCCACTCTGATCAGCGGGTCTGTTCCAGCCAGGAGGCGTAGAGCAGGCCGTAGACCGAATCCGGGTCGGCGACCAACTCGTCGTGCGGACCGCGCTGCACGATCCGGCCCCGGTCCACCATGATCACCTCGTCGGCGCTCTGCGCCGTGGAGAGCCGGTGCGCGATGGCCAGGGTGGTCCGGCCCCGGGTCACCGCGTCCAGGGTCCGTTGCAGCCGGACCTCCGTGGCCGGGTCGACGGCGCTTGTCGCCTCGTCCAGCACCAGCAGGTCCGGATCGGCGACGTACGCCCGGGCCAACGCGACCAACTGCCGCTCCCCCACGCTCAACGCCTCACCACGCTCGCCGACCCCGGTGGCCAACCCGGCCGGCAGACCGTCCAGCCAGTCACTCAGCCCCAACTCGGTGAAGGCGGCGGTGAGCTGCTCGTCGGTCAACTCGGGGCGACCGAAGCGGACGTTGTCGGCGACGGTGGCGTCGAACAGGAAGCCGTCCTGCGGCACCATCACCACCCGGGAACGCAGCGAGTCGAACCGGACGTCGGTCAGTGGCACCCCGGAGAGCAGCACGTCGCCCTGGGTCGGGTCCATCAGTCGGGTGAGCAGCTTGGCGAAGGTGGTCTTGCCGCTGCCGGTCTCGCCGACCACCGCCACCCGGCTCTTCGCCGGGATCTCCAGGCTGACGTCGTGCAGCACCGTCGGGCCGTTCGGGTAGGCGAAACTCACCCCGGCGAACCGGATGTCCAGCGGGCCGGGCGGCAACTCCCGCCCCTGCTCGCCCGGGTCGGCCACGTCCGGGGACACGTCCAGCACATCCAGCACCCGACGCCAGCCGGCGATCGCGTTCTGCGCCTCGTTGAGCACCTCCGTGGCGATCTGCACGGGCTGGATGAACAACGTCACGAGGAACAGGAACGCGGTGACCTCACCGATGCTCAGCGTCTGGTCGGCGCCGAGAAGCACACCGACGACCACCACCCCGGCCAGCGCCACCCCGGCGGCCAGCTCGCCGACCGAACTGCCCAGAATGCTGATCCGGATCGCCTTCTGCTGGGCCTGCCGTTGACTGTCGATCGCCTGGTCCAGTCGCCGGGCGGTGCGCCCGGCGATGCCGTACGCCCGGATCACCGGCGCACCCACCACGCTCTCACCGACCGCGCCGAGCAACGCGCCGGTCCGCTGCCGGACCACCCCGTACGCGGCGGCCAGTCGGCGCTGCAGCAGCCGGATCACCAGGACCGCCGGTACGAAGGCGGCGAAGACCACCAGGGTCAACTGCCAGGAGTACGCCAGCATCACCACTGTGGTGACCGCCAACTGCCCCAGGTTGACCAGCAGGATCACGCCACCCCACTGGAGGAACTGGGTGATCTGGTCGACGTCGCTGGTCACCCGGGACACCAGCGAACCCCGCCGCTCGGACTGCTGGTGCAACATCGACAGGTCGTGCACGTGCCGGAAGGCCCGCACCCGTACGCCGGCCAGCGCGGTCTCGCTGACGGTGAACAGTCGTCGCATCATCAGGTAGCCGCAGGCGGTGGTCACCACCAGCACGGCAGCGGTCACCGCCACCACGACGAACAGGGCGTTCAGGTCGAGCCCACCGACGATGCCCCGGTCGATGCCCTGCTGCACGGCCACCGGTACGGCCACCCGGCCGAGCATGTAGACCAACGCCAGACCGAGCGTGCCGGCCAGGCCCACCCGCAACTCCGGGGACAGGGCCAGGCCCCGGCGCAGCGTCGCCCAGGTCGACTCGACCCGTTCCGACGCCGCGTTCACCGGTCCACCTTCGTTCCCGACCGCGGGACTGCGCTGCGCCGCGTTCCTCGCGCTCACCGGACCCACCCTTCGTTCCCTACCTTCCTCGCGGTCACCGGTCCACCTCCAGGCCGGAGGGCAGGGGGGCCACCTCGTCGTAGTCCTGCGCTGTGCTCTCGGGGTCGACCTCGGCCTGTTCGTAGGCGGTGACCAGGTCGGCGTAGCCCGGCACGGTGGCCAGCAACGTCGAGTGGGTGCCGCGGGCGAGCACCCGGCCCTGCTCCAGGTAGATGACCTCGTCGGCGAGCGCGATGGTGGCCCGGCGGTACGCCACCACCAGGATCGACGCGCCGGGACCACCGGTCGCCGACGAGCGCAGCCCGGCCAGGATGGCGGCCTCCACCCGAGGGTCGACCGCGCTTGTCGCGTCGTCGAGCACCAGCAGCCGGGGTCGCCCGGCCAACGCCCGGGCCAGGGTGAGGCGCTGCCGTTGGCCGCCGGAGAGCGAGGTGCCCCGCTCGCCGACCATGGTGTCCAGTCCGTCGGGCAGGGCGGCGACGAAGCCGTCGGCCTCGGCCAACCGCAACGCGCTCCAGACCACCTCGTCGTCGATGCCCGGCCGGTCCAGCGAGACGTTCGCCCGGATCGTGTCGTCGAAGATGAACGGCACCTGCGCGACCAGGGCGGCGTTGGCGGCGAGCGAATCCGCGGTCAACTGCCGCACGTCGACCCCGTCGATGCGGACCGCGCCGGCCAGCGGGTCCACCAGCCGCACGGCCAGCGAAGCGATTGTCGATTTGCCGGAGCCGGTCGGCCCGACCAGGGCGACGGTCCTGCCGGGCTCGACGGTGAAGGAGACCTCGCCGAGCACCTGCGCGCCGGGCAGGTGCGCTTCGGCGGGCTCGTAGGCGAAGCCGACGTCGGTGAAGGTGAGCGAGGCCGGCGCGGCGGTGGGGGCGAGCCGCTGCTCGCCGTACGGCATCTCGCCGGTGGCGTCGAGCACCCGGCTGACCCGGTCCCAGCCGGCGACGCTGCGCGGCAGTTCGGCCAGCACCCAGCCGATCGCCCGCACCGGAAACGCCAGCACGGTGAAGAGGAAGGCCACGCTGACCAGCTCCGCCACGTCGATGGCCCCCTGGCGCAGGCGGTACGCACCGACCACCAGCACCGCCAGGGTGCCGAGGCTGGGCAGGGTCTCCAGCATCGGATCGAAGATGCCGCGCAGCCGGCCCACGGAGATCAACGCGTCGCGCAGCTGTCCGGTCCGGTCGGCGAACCGGGCGGTCTCCTGACTCTCCCGGCCCATCGTCTTGACCACCAGCGCGCCGTCGAAGCTCTCGTGGGCGATCCCGCTGACCTCGGCCCGCAGCCGCTGGGCGCGGGCCTGCCGCGGTGCCATCCGCCGGGAGTAGGCGACGTTGAGCGCGAACAGTGCCGGGAACACCGCCAGCCCGACCAGGGCCAGCGCCCAGTCGGTGAAGAAGAGCGACGACACCGCGCCGACCAGCATCACCAGCGTGCCGACCGCGAAGGGCAGCGGGGCGATCGGTTGCCAGGCCGCCTCCACGTCGGAGTTCGCGTTGGACAGCAGGGTGCCGGTGGCGTTGCGGTGGTGCCAGGACAACGGCAGGTCGAGGTAGCGGCGGGTGACCCGACGCCGGTAATCGGCCTGGAGGCGGTACTGCATGTATCCCGCGCCGAGTCGCCGACCGAAGATGCCGACCACCCGCAGCACGCTGAGCCCGAACAGCGCGGTGGCCGCGATGGCCAGGGCGCTCACCCCGACCGAGCCGCGCTCGATCGCCGGGACCACCACGTCGCCGACCACCCGACCGACCACGAATGCGCTGGCCACCACCATCGCGCCGAACAGCACGCTGCCGCTGACCGCGACCGCGAAGATCCTCGGCTGTTCGCGGATGGCCCGTCCCAGGACGCCCAGCCCGCGACCGAGCACGTCCCGACTTGTCCCGCTCGCCACTGTCTCCCCCGCCGTAAGCCGCCAGTATCCTCTCTCATCCTTACCGTTGCCCGCTCGTCCCGCCGACCCCGGGTGATATGTCCGACGTCACCTCCGGCCGGAGCAACCGGCGCACCGGCGAACCCGGCAGGACCGGTCAGTTGCACCTACCATCGCAGTCATGCCGCGGTACGCCCGATCCGAACGCCAAGCGCTCACCGATCTGATGTCAGGGTTGGGACCGGACGCCCCCACCATCAACGAGGGTTGGACGGTTCGCGACCTCGCCGCACACCTCGTGGTACGCGAGCGTCGACCGGACGCCGCCGCCGGCCTCGTGCTCGCCCCGCTGCGCGATCGCGGCGAGCGGATCCGCCGGCAGGTCGCGGCGGGCGACTGGGCGCAACTGCTCGACCAGGTACGCCACCCTCCGGTGTGGAGCCCGATGAGCAACCCGTTGACCGACGAGTTGGCCAACATGATGGAGTTCTTCATCCATCACGAGGACGTACGCCGGGCCCAGCCGCAGTGGCAGCCGCGCCAGTTGCCGGCCGAACTGGACCAGGCACTGTGGCGGCGCAGCTCCACCCTGGCGCGGATGGCGCTACGCCGGTTCCCGGCCCAGTTGACAGTCGCCGCGCCGGGGCACGGCGAGGTGGCCACCGGCCGGGGCGGTGAACCGCTGCGGCTGGTGGGCGCGCCGGGCGAGCTGATCCTGTTCCTGTCCGGTCGGCAGCGGGTGGCGCAAGTGGAGATCGACGGCGCCCCTGGCCTGGCGGATCGGCTACGCGACGCCAAGCTGGGCTTTTAGCCAAATGTGCAGAAGCAGCCAGTGAACAGAATCGAAACGTTATACAGCCAACACCCTGCGTTGATCGAGGCTCCCGTACTCTGGCCGCGCCGCTCCGCTCCGGGGGCGGCGGAACAAGGAACTCCATGCGAACCTTAGCGCTCTCGGTACTGCACGAGCCCCCCTTCACCACGACCCAGCACAGCGACACCGAAGTGGTGGCTCGGGAAAGCGCAACCTGGGCACAAGAGCTAGGGCTGATCAGTAACGGACAGCGACTGCATCGGGCCGACGCCGCCGGGCTCGCCAGCCGGGCCTGCCCACAGGCACCCCGTGACCGCCTGCGCCTGCTCTCCGACCTGATCACCTGGCTGTTCGTGATGGACGACGCCTGCGACGAGGACGGTCTGGGCAATGATCCGACGCGTCTCTCGCCCACCGCGGCGGCCCTGCTGGACGTGCTGGACCTGCACGGTGGGCCGGGCACCGTACCGGCCGCCGGCCCGCTGGGGCTGGCGTTGGCCGACCTGTGCCGGCGGGTGCGCGCCTACGGACGGCCGGCCGTAATGCTGCGGTTCACCGCCGCCATGCGGGAATACCTGCTCGCGCTGCTGTGGGAGGCGGCCAACCGGGAGCACGACCGGGTGCCTCCGGTGCACGAGTACGTGCAGATGCGCCGGCACACCGGCGGCGTGTTCCCCAGCCTCGCCCTGACCGACCTGGCCCTGGACGGTCTGCCGCCGGCCGAACGCCGGGCCGACCCGCAGTGGGCCGCCCTGGAGTTGATCGCCGCCAACCTGATCTGCTGGTGCAACGACGTCTTCTCGTACCGCAAGGAGCACCGGACCGGCCCGGACGCGCACAACCTGGTCACCGTGCTGAGCCGGGAGACCGGGGACGAGCGGGCGGCGATGCGGGCCGCCGCGGCTCGCTTCAACCACGAACTCGGCACCTATCTGAGCACCGAGAGCAACCTGCTGGCGCAGCACGGCGACGCGGTACGACCGGCGTTGACGACGCGACGGAACTGGATCCGGGCCACCTACGACTGGTCCCTGGCAGCGGAGCGGTACGCCTGAGACAGGCATTCGGCACGGGAAACGGGCCTGGTGGATGATCCGGAGGTCTAGCCGATGCCCCGCACAGGCAATACCCTTCGGTAACCAACACCGGCCGTGACGATGGTCACGCCTCCACCCCCCTGAAGGCGGCTACAGCGATGGCTCTCGATGTACCGTACCGCTCCATTCCTGACATGTTCCTCAAGCGCGTGGCAGCCACCCCGGATCGTCACGCTTTCGGTCGCCCCGGTCCGGACAACGCCCCGGTCTGGCTGACCTGGTCCCAGGTCGCCGAGCGGGCCAAGGCGGTCGCCGCCGGTCTGCACGGTCTGGGTGTCGGCCAGGAGGATCCGGTGGCGATCCTGGCGAACACGCGACTCGACTGGATCATCGCCGATTTCGGCATCATGTGTGCCGGTGGCGCGACGACCACGGTCTACCCGACCACCGAACCCGACGACGCCACCTACATCATCTCCGACTCCGGTTCGAAGGTGCTGTTCGCCGAGGATCCGGGACAGGCGGCGAAGATCGCCGGTGCGCAGCTGCCCGCGCTGACCCACGTGGTCCTCATCGATGGTGAGCCGGACCCGTCGGCGGCCATCCCCCAGCTGACCCTCGCTCAGCTCGAACAGCAGGGCGCCGAGCGGCTCGCCGACGATCCGGAACTGGTCGAACGCCTGGTCGCCAAGATCGGTCCCGACCACCTGGCCACCCTGATCTACACCTCCGGCACCACCGGCCGACCCAAGGGCGTCGAGTTGCTGCACGGCGGCTGGTGCTGGGAGGGTGTCGCGCAGGAGGCGGTCGGGCTGCTGCGCGACGACGACCTGCAGTACCTCTGGCTGCCGCTGTCGCACTCGTTCGGCAAGACGTTGCTCTGCGGCGCCACCCACGTGGGCCTGCCGACGTACGTCGACGGTCGGGTCGACAAGCTTGTCGAGTTGCTCTCGGTGGTCCGGCCGACGCTGATGTGCGGTGCGCCCCGGGTCTTCGAGAAGGTCTACAACAAGTCGGTGACCACCGCGCAGGACGCCGGTGGCGCGAAGGCGAAGATCTTCGCCTGGGCGGTCGGGGTCGGCAAGGAGAAGGTCGCCCTGGAGCAGGCCGGCAAGCCGCTGCCCGGCGGGCTGAAGTTCAAGTACGCGCTGGCCGAGAAGCTGGTCTTCAGCAAGCTCCAGGCCCGCCTCGGTGGCCGGATCCGGGTCCTGGTGTCGGGGGCCGCCCCGCTCAGCCCGGAGATCGCCACCTTCTTCGCCGCCGCGAACCTGCCGATCTCCGAGGGCTACGGGCTCACCGAGTCCAGCGCCGGCAACTTCGTCAATCCGCCGGACGGGCTGCGCATCGGCACGGTGGGCAAGGCGATGGGCGACCTGGAGTGCCGCATCGACTCTGACGGCGAGATCCTGATCAAGGGTCGACCGGTGATGCGTGGCTACCACAACCTGCCCGAGGAGACCGCCGCCGCCTTCACCGAGGACGGATTCTTCCGCACCGGCGACATCGGCGACCTCGACGCCGACGGCTACCTGCGCATCACCGACCGGAAGAAGGACCTGGTCAAGACCTCCGGCGGCAAGTACGTCGCCCCGTCGTACATCGAAGGCATGTTCAAGGCGACCTGCCCGTACACCTCGCAGGCCGTCGTCATCGGCCAGGCCCGCAACTACTGCACCATGCTTGTCACGCTCGACCCGGACGCCATCGCCGGCTGGGCGGCGGGCACGCCGCTGGAGGGTCGGCCGTACGCCGAGATCGTCGCCTCGCCGGAGGCGAAGGCGATGGTCGAGGAGTACGTCGCGCAACTGAACAGCAAGCTCAACCGCTGGGAGACCATCAAGCGGGTCACCATTCTGCCGCGTGACCTGACCATCGAGGACGGCGAGATCACCCCGTCGTTGAAGATCAAGCGTCGCGGGGTGGAGAGCAACTTCTCCACCGAGATCGACAAGATGTACACCGGCACCGTCGTCGAGCTCTGACGGCACGCCCGCGCGCACCTGGCCGAGCCGGCCCCGCCCGCGGGGCCGGCTCGGCGCGCAGCCAGGTCGGGCCGCTCACAGGTGCCGTCGACGCCACTCGGACTGCTCGGCCTCGGCGGCGACCTGCTCGGCCCACGCCGTCTCGCGCACCTCGCGGCGCAGCGGTGCGTCCACCCACGTCTGCACCACCGTCGCCACCAGCATGATCCCGGTGAGCAGCGCCAGCGCCGTCACCGCCGGCAGCCGCGCGGCGACCGGCGCCAGCAGCGCCAACCCGGCCACCGCGGCCAGGCTCGGCCACCGCACCAGGCGCAACACCCGCCAGCCGAGCGCCACCAACCCGACCAGGTAGGTCGCCGCCCCGCCAAAGAGCACCGCCAGATCGAAGACGGGCAACTCGCCGCCCGGGGTGCCCCGCCCGCCGATCAGGCCCTTGAGTCCCAGGGCGAACAGGATCGGGCCGGCGACCAGCAGCAGATGCAGATAGGTGTACGCATCCCGGGCCAGCACGGCCCGGGCCAGCCGGTCCCGGGTGCGGTGCAGCACCTGCTCCATGGCCAACGCCATGGTGTCGAAGTACGCCCACCACCACGAGCTGACCACCGCCACGGCGAGCAACGCCGCGACGACCACCCGCCAGGTCAACGGCGACTCGGTGTCGACTCCGCCGCCCAACCCGAGGGCGATGATCGTCTCGCCGAGCGCCACCAGCACGATCAGCGCGTGCCGTTCCGCCCAGTGACCGGCCGACAGCACCGTCCAGCCGCTGCCCCGCAACAACAACCCGGCGCCGTACTCCACGGCCAGCGCGACGATCCACAGCGTCAGCCGCAGACTGATCTCGCCCGTCTCGGTGGTCAACGACTGCGGCAGCAGCGCGGCGGCCAGCACCAGCACCCCGACGAGCAGTCCACGCCCGGCCACGAGCAGGAAACGGCGGCGCAACTCCGGATCGCCGTGAGCCAGCCACCCGAGGATGGCCACCTGGCTGGCCCGCACCGCGAAGTAGCAGACGGCGAAGACCAGCGGGCCGGAAAGGTCGCCGGGCCGGTCCCGGAACGCCTGCGACATGGCGAGGGTGAACACGAAGGCCGCGGCCGTCGTGGCGAACGTGAGGAACGGCAGGACGCCCTGGTCGGTACGGACCACGTTGCCGACCACCGCGAAGCCGGTCCACGCCCACCAGAGCAGCGCCAGCACGATCAGGCACTGCACCAGTCCGCGGGCGGTGGGCGTCTCCGCGGTGAGCGTGGTGACCCGGATGAAGGCGAAGACGAAGACCAGGTCGTAGAAGAGTTCCAGGCGGGTGACGCGGGAACCGGGCGCGTTCGGCCACACCCCTCGCGACCAGTGCACCCGCCCGACATCGCCCACCTCGGCAGTCTGCCCGCCAGCACCGCTGCGGCGGGGTCGAATCGACAGGTGCCGGTTCAGGCGATGACGCTCGGCTCCCGCCAGCGGGGCGCCCCGCCCCGGTCCAGGTCGTAGCGGACCGCGGCGATCCGTCCGACCGCCTCGACCAGGTCGGCCGACGGCAGGGTGAACGGCAGCCGCAGGAAACGCTCCAGGGTGCCGTCCAGGCCGAAGCGGGGACCGGGCGCCAGCCGTACGCCGACCTCCTCGGCCGCCCGCGCCAGGGCGCTGGAGATCGGCCCGTCCAGCTCGGCCCAGAGCGTGACGCCACCGCGCGGCACGCTCACCCGCCACTCCGGCAGCCGCGCGGCCAGCGCGCCGAGCAACGCGTCGCGTTGTTCGGTCAGCTGCGCCCGCCGGGCGGCCACGATGGCCGGCGCGGCGGCCATCAGGTGCACGGCGACCAGTTGGTCCAGCACCGGGCTCGCCATGTCGACGCCCACCCGGGCGGCGGCCAGCCGCTGCACCTGCGGGGCGGAGGCACGGATCCAGCCGATCCGCAGTCCGCCCCAGAACGGTTTGCTCATGCCGCCGATGCTGACGACCCGGGAGTGCCTGTCGAAGCTGGCGGTCGGCGGCGGCAGCACGGCGTCGTCCAGCGACAGGTCCACGAACGACTCGTCGATCACCAGGTCGGTGCCGACCGCGTGGGCGGTGGCCACCAGTCGTTCCCGCAGCTCGGCCGGCATCAGGTGGCCGGTCGGGTTCTGGAAGTCGGGGATCAGGTACGCGACGCGCGGGCGCACCTGGCGCAGCGAGCCGAGCATCAGGTCGGCGTCCCAGCCGTCGAGCTCGGCGGACAGGCCGTGGGTGGTGATCCGGGCCCGTCGGGCGGCGAGCGCGGCCAGCGCGTTGGGGTAGCTCGGCGACTCGACAAGCACGCTGCCACCGGGGGCCAGTGCCAGCCGCAGCACCAGGTCCAGCGCGTGCTGGGTGCCGTTGGTGACCATGATCTGGTCCGGTGAGGTGGGCAGCCCACGGTCGACGTACGCCTGTGCCACCGCCTCCCGCAGCTCGATGATCCCGATCGGGTGGTAGCCGGCCCCGCCGAGGTAGCGCGGCAGGTCCTCGGCCGCCGCACGGGCGGCCGGCAGCAGCTCCGGCGGTGCGGCCAACGCCGCCACGCCGAGGTCGAGCATCTCCCGGTCGTCCAGCGGGATCCACAGCCCGTTGCTGGCCACCCGGTGCGTCCCGGGCAGCATCGTCCAACTGCCCGCGCCGCGCCGGCTGGCCAGGTGCCCGCTGTCGCGCAACTCGCGGTAGGCGGCGGTGACGGTGGTACGGCTGATCTGCAACGCCTCGGCCAGGTCCCGCTCGGCCGGCAGGCGTACGCCCAGCGGTAGCCGCCCGTCGGCGAGCAGGCCCCGTACGGCACCGGCCAGCGCGGCGTAGTCCGGACTGCGTCGACGACCCGGGAGCGCATGCCATTGCCCGAGCAGGCGGGCCAATTGGGCTCCCCGCACCTGACTTGTCACAGCCACTCCCCGAATATTGGCTCTTCAAAGGCGCGAATTGGCCCCTAGGGTGGCATGCGTGATGCTCATTGGCAACCTGCGCCACCGTCCGGTCCGGCGCCTGGTGCAACTCTTCGGCGGGCTGCTCCTCTACGGCGCCAGCATGGCTTTGATGGTCCGCTCCGAACTCGGCCTGAACCCGTGGGACGTGTTCCACCAGGGCGTGTCCCGACTCACCGGCCTCAGCATGGGCACGGTGGTCATCGCCGTCGGCCTGCTGGTCCTGCTGGCCTGGATCCCGCTGCGGCAACGGCCCGGCATCGGCACCCTCGCCAATGCCGTCGTGGTCGGCCTGGCGGTCGACCTGACCCTGGCCCTGCTGCCACCGGTGGAACCGCTCGCCGCCCAGATCGCCCTGCTCACTGCCGGGATCGTGGGCAACGGTATGGCCACCGCCCTCTACCTCGGCGCCCGCCTCGGGCCCGGCCCCCGCGACGGGCTGATGACCGGCTTCACCGCCCGCCGACCCGGAAGGTCGCTGCGCCTGGTCCGTACCGTCATGGAGGTCGTGGTGCTGGCCGTGGGCGCGCTGCTGGGCGGCAAACTCGGCGTCGGCACGATCGCCTACGCGCTGGCCATCGGGCCGCTGGCGCAGTTCTTCCTGCCCCGGTTCGACGTGCCGGAGCCGCACCCCGGGACGACGACACCGCGGATCGAGACGGCCCCGACCGCCTGACAATCACTCAACGCAACCATCGTCGCCGCGCGTCCGCGAACGAGAGCCAGGTCAACGTCGACCATTCGAGCCCGCACATTACGTGGCGTAACGCATGGGTGGGTGGTGTTTTCATGGCACCGATCGGACGGCAGAATCTTCACATGGGGGAGAACGCCTGGCGTCGGACCGATGCATGGATCTTCGTCTCGTTGGTGATCGCCAGCGGCGCGGGGCGGCACCGGCGGTCTCCGACCACCCGCCGCCCCGAGGGCGTACGCCTGGCCGACGTGCTCTCCACGGCCGACCATCTCGACCAGAGCATCCCCGAACGGCACGACATCGAAGAGGCGATCCGGCGGCTGCTCGGCGCCGGCCTGGTCGACGTCGCCGACGGCTGGTTCCGGATCACCCCGGCCGGGGAGCGGCTCTGGCGCTCCCGACCCACCGCCGGGCTGGCCACCACTGTCGACACCGTGCAGAGCGTGCTCGACCGCCGGCACGCGCCGGGCACCGCCGAATGGCACCTGGATGAGGCCGAGCACGCCGCCGCCGTGCAGGAATATCTGGTGCGGACCATCCCGATGCCCCGGCAGTCCCCCGAAGGGCACTCCGGGCGCAGCTGACCGCGCAGGGCGTCAGCGAACGGGGTGACCTGCCGTCCGCAGCGCGTCCTTGACCTCGCCGACGGTCAGCTCACCGAAGTGGAAGACGCTGGCGGCCAGCACCGCGTCGGCCCCGGCGCCGATCGCCGGCGGGAAGTGCGCCACCTCGCCCGCGCCGCCGCTGGCCACCACGGGCACGTCCACCACCCGGCGTACCGCGCCGATCAGTTCGAGGTCGAAGCCGGCCTTGGTGCCGTCGGCGTCCATGGAGTTGAGCAGGATCTCACCGGCGCCCAACTCCGCGACCCGCTGCGCCCACTGCACGGCGTCCAGCCCGGTGCCGCGCCGGCCGCCGTGCGTGGTGACCTCGAAGCCGCTCGGGGTGGTGCCGGCCGGGGCCCGGCGCACGTCCAGCGAGAGCACCAGCACCTGCCGACCGAACCGGTCGGCGATCTCGGCGATCAACTCGGGCCGGGCGATCGCCGCGGTGTTCACCCCGACCTTGTCCGCACCGGCACGCAGCAGGGTGTCCACGTCCGCGACCGCCCGCACACCACCGCCGACGGTCAACGGAATGAAGACCGACTCGGCGGTACGCCGCACCACGTCCAGCATGGTGCCCCGGTCACTGGACGAGGCGGTCACGTCGAGGAAGGTCAACTCGTCCGCGCCGGCCCGGTCGTAGGCCGCCGCCAACTCGACCGGGTCACCGGCGTCACGCAGGTCGAGGAAGTTGACGCCCTTGACCACCCGACCCGCGTCCACGTCGAGACAGGGGATCACCCGTACCGCCACCGTCATGACCAGATCCTCACTGCTCGGCGAGGGCCTGGAGGGCCTCCGCGACGGTGAAGGCGCCGGCGTAGAGCGCCTTCCCGGCGATCACGCCCTCGACGCCGATCGGTTCCAGGGTGGCCAGCGCACGCAGGTCGTCAAGCGTCGAGACACCGCCGGAGGCGATCACCGGCGCGTCGGTGCGGGCGCACACCTCCCGCAGCAGGTCCAGGTTCGGCCCGCGCATGGTGCCGTCCTTGGTGATGTCGGTCACCACGTACCGGGCGGCACCGGCCTTGTCGAGCCGCTCCAGCACCTCGTACAGGTCGCCGCCGTCGCGGGTCCAGCCCCGGGCCGCGAGGGTACGGCCCCGCACGTCCAGGCCGATCGCGACCCGGTCGCCGTACTCGCCGCAGATCCGGTCACACCACTGCGGATCCTCCAGGGCGGCGGTGCCGATGTTCACCCGGGTCGCGCCGGTGGCCAAGGCGGCATGCAGGGAGGCGTCGTCGCGGATGCCACCGGACAACTCCACCTGCACGTCGAGACGGCGCACCACCTCGGCGAGCAGTGCGGCGTTGGAACCCCGGCCGAACGCCGCATCCAGGTCGACCAGGTGAATCCACTCGGCCCCGTCCCGCTGCCACGCCAGGGCGGCCTCCAGCGGGTCGCCGTAGGTGGTCTCGCTGCCGGCAGCGCCCTGTACGAGCCGGACGGCCTGGCCGTCGGCGACGTCCACGGCGGGCAACAGAGTGAGGCTCACGTGTCTTTGTCCTTCCAGATCAGGAACGGCGGTCCAGGGCGACCACCACGATCACCGGCAGTACGAGCAGCAACAGCACGATCAACACGACGCGCAGCGCCAGGTCGGGCACGAGCACCCAGATCAGCGCGATCGCCGCCAGGGTCAGCGCCACGATGGTGGCCCGTTCGCGGCGCGAGTACCTCAACAGACGTCCCGTCCGACCCCGTCGTACGGTCGGCACCATCCGCCGGATCAGCGCCCGGCGTCGGGCCCGGCGGGCCAGCGCCCGTTCCCGGGCCACCCGTCGGCGCGCCGCCTCCGCCTCCCGGGCCGCACGGCGGCGGGCTCGCTCCTTGCTCACCGCGGCCTCCACGACACCCGGCCGTCGGACCCGACCGGCCGGCCGTTCGGTTCAGCCATCGGTGGGTACGGTGGCCAGCCAGTTGCGCAGCAACGTGGCACCGGTGTCGGCGGACTTCTCCGGGTGGAACTGGGCGGCCGACAGGGGCCCCCGCTCCACCGCGGCGACGAAATCGGCGTCGTGGTGGGCGGTGGTGACCCGGGCGCCGGCCGCGAGAAGTGCGGTGGGGTCGCAGACGGCGTACGAGTGCACGAAGTAGAACCGGCTGTCGGCCGGCAAACCGGCGAACAGCACCGAGCCGACCGGCGGCGCGACGGTGTTCCAGCCCATGTGCGGCAGCCGGGCGGCGGGCAACCGCGTCACGTTGCCCGGCAGCAGACCCAGCCCCTTGGTGATCACGCCGTGTTCGTCGCCGGACTCGAAGAGGATCTGCATGCCCACGCAGATGCCCAGCACCGGACGGCCGGCGGCGACCCGCCCGGCGATCACCGGGCCGGCGCCGAGCGCCTCGATGCCGGCCATGCAGGCGGCGAAGGCACCGACGCCGGGCACCACCAGACCGTCGGCGTCGGCCGCGGCGACCAGGTCGTCGGTGACCGTGACGTCGGCACCGGCGGCGGCCAGGGCCCGCTCGGCGGAACGCAGGTTGCCCGAGCCGTAGTCGAGCACCACCACCCGGGGCCGGGGGGTGTCGCGGTCCGTCACGATCCCTCCCCGGGCAGCAGCCACAGCACCCCGGCCACGGTGGCCAGCACCGCCAGCAGGGCGGTGACCACGACGGCCCCGCGCGGGGCACCCTGCCGGTGCAGGGACCAGGTCCCACCCACCAGCACACCGGCGAAGATCAACAGCAGGGTCGGCAGGATCGAGCTCATCGCCGCCACCCCCGCCCGTACCGCCCGGCGGCCATCACAGCGCACCCTTCGTGCTGGGGATGACCCCGGCCGAGCGCGGATCGATCGCGGTGGCCTCCCGCAGGGCCCTGGACACCGCCTTGAACTGCGCCTCCACCACGTGGTGGGCGTCCGGGTGACCGCCCGGACGGGCCGCCCGCAGCACGTCCACGTGCAGGGTGATCCGGGCAGCCTGGCCGAAGGACTCCCAGATGTGCCGGGTCATGCTGGTCGGGTAGACCGGCCCGATGTACGGGGTCAGCAGCGGCTCGTCGTGCACCACGTACGGCCGACCGGACAGGTCGACGGCGGCCCGGACCAGCACCTCGTCCATCGGGACGGTGGCCGAGCCGTACCGGCGGATGCCGGCCTTGTCCCCCAGCGCCTGGTCGAACGCGGCGCCGAGCGCCAGCGCGGTGTCCTCCATCGTGTGGTGCGCGTCGATCTCCAGGTCACCCACGGTCTGGACGGTCAGGTCGAAGCCGCCGTGCCGGGCGATCTGGTGCAGCATGTGGTCGTAGAAGCCGACCCCGGTGCTGATCTCCGCCGCTCCGGCGCCGTCCAGGTCGATCTCGACCAGGACCTTGGTCTCCTTGGTGATCCGCTCCACCCGGGCGGTCCGGCTCATCATGTGCCTTTCGGTCGCGGCTGCGGGGCTGGCAGGCCCGCGCGCTGGATCTGATCGATGGCTGCCAGGAAGGCGTCGGTCTCGGCGGGCGTGCCCGCGGTCACCCGCAGCCAGCCGGGCAGCCCGACGTCGCGGACCAGCACACCATGATCCAGCATCGCCTGCCAGGCCAGGGTCTGGTCACCGCCGACGGCGTACAGCACGAAGTTGGCGTCGCTGTCGGCCACCCGCAGACCACGACGACGCAGCTCGGTGACGATCCGGTCGCGCTGCTGCATGATCGCGGCGACCGTGCCGAGCAGGGCGTCGCGGTGCGCCAGCGCGGCCCGGGCGGCAGCCTGGGTGAGCGCGGAGAGGTGGTACGGCAGGCGGACCAGCTGCACCGCGTCCACCACCGCAGGATCGGCCGCCAGGTAGCCCAGCCGGCCACCGGCGAACCCGAACGCCTTGCTCATCGTGCGGGTGACCACCAGCCGCGGGTGACCGGGCAGCACCGCCAGCGCGCTGACCGTCCCCGGGCGGGCGAACTCGGCGTACGCCTCGTCGACCACCACCATTCCCGGTGCGACGTCCAGCACGGCGGAGATCACCGCCGGGTCGAGCGCGGTACCGGTGGGGTTGTTCGGCGAGCAGAGGAAGACCACGTCCGGGCGGTGTTCGCGGACCTGGGCCACCGCCTCGCCGACGGTCAGACCGAAGTCGACGCCCCGGTGGGCCGGCACCCAGCGGGTGCCGGTGCCCAGCGCCAGCAACGGATGCATCGAGTACGCCGGAACGAAGCCCAGCGCGACCCGCCCCGGGCCACCGAACGCCTGGAGCAGCTGCTGCTGGATCTCGTTGGAGCCGTTGGCCGCCCACACCCCCTCGGCGGTGAGCCCGTGACCGAGGTAGGCGGCCAGGTCGGCGCGCAACGCCAGCGCGTCGCGATCCGGATAGCGGTTGAGGTCCCGCAACTCGGCCGCGACCGCCTTGCCGATCGCCTCGACCACCTCGTCGGGCACCGGGTAGGAGTTCTCGTTGGTGTTCAGCCGCACCGGCACGTCCAACTGCGGAGCGCCGTACGGCGACCGGCCGCGCAGGTCGTCCCGGATCGGCAGGTCCTCCAGCCGGGTCATGACATCTCCGGGAAGCGGAGGCTGACCGCTTGGCCGTGCGCCGGCAGATCCTCGACGGTGGCCAGGGTGACCACGTGCGGTGCGACCTCCCGCAGCGCCGCCTCGGTGTACTCCACCAGGTGGATGCCGCGTAGGAAGGACTGCACCGACAACCCGGACGAGTGTCGGGCACAACCGCCGGTGGGCAGCACGTGGTTGGAGCCGGCGCAGTAGTCACCAAGCGACACCGGCGAGTACGCGCCCACGAAGATCGCCCCGGCGTTGCGTACCCGCATCGCCCACTCCCGGGCGTCGACCGTCTGGATCTCCAGGTGCTCCGCCGCGTACGCGTCGACCACCCGCAGCCCGGCCGCCAGGTCGTCGACCAGCACGATGCCGCTCTGCGGTCCGCGCAGCGCGGTGTCGACCCGCTCGGCGTGCTTGGTGGCCGACACCTGCCGGACCAGTTCCCGGTCCACCGCGTCGGCCAGCGCCACCGACGGCGTGACCAGCACGCTGGCCGCCAGTGGGTCGTGCTCGGCCTGGCTGATCAGGTCGGCGGCGACGTGCACCGGGTCGGCGCTGTCGTCGGCCAGGATCGCGATCTCGGTGGGGCCCGCCTCGGCGTCGATGCCCACCACGCCGCGCAGCAGCCGCTTGGCCGCGGTGACCCAGATGTTGCCCGGTCCGGTGATCATGTCGACGGGTGCGCAGTGCGCGCTGCCGGCGGCGTCGACCGCACAGCCGTACGCCAGCATGGCCACCGCCTGGGCGCCGCCGACGGCGTAGACCTCGTCGACGCCGAGCAGGGCGCAGGCGGCCAGCACCCGCGCATCGGGCAGCCCGTCGTTGTCCTTCTGCGGCGGGCTCGCCACCACCAGCGACCGGACCCCGGCTTCCTGGGCGGGCACCACGTTCATCACCACGGTCGACGGATACATCGCCAGGCCACCGGGGACGTAGAGACCGACCCGGTCGACCGGGACCCAGCGTTCGGTGACCGTGCCGCCCGGCACCACCGTGGTGGTGTGATCGACGCGACGCTGATCGGCGTGCACCTTGCGGACCCGGGCGATCGCCTCCAGCAACGCGGCCCGCACCTGTGGGTCGAGCGTGCTCTCCGCCGCCGCGATGGCCTCGACGGGCACCCGCAGCACCTCCGGCGCCACCCCGTCGAACCGCTCGCTGGCCTCGCGGACCGCCGAGTAACCATGCTCACGGACCGCCGTCACGAGCGGACGGATCTGCTCGACGGCCACCGAGACGTCGAGCTGGGCACGAGGCAGCAGGTCACGCGGGTCGGACACACCGCCGCGCAGGTCGATACGGTTCAACACCCCTGCGAGTCTAGGCGGCCCTGTGCGGAAGCGACCCGCGCCGCCCGTACGCCGGGACGGTGAGCCGGGACACTCGTCACGCGGCCGGTGCGGCTACCCTCGATTCCGTGACCGCACGGCTGCCGGTGTTCCCGCTCGCCACGGTGCTCTTTCCCGGGCTGGTGCTGCCACTGCACATCTTCGAGGAGCGCTACCGCGCCCTGGTCCGGCACCTGATGCAGCTGCCCGAGGGGGCGCCACGCGAGTTCGGGGTGGTGGCCATCCGCAGCGGCTGGGAGGTGGCGCCCGCCCCCGGCCGGGTCGTCGCGGGCAACGGGGAGGTGACGCTGCACGAGGTGGGCTGCACCGCCGAGCTGCGGCAGGTCACCGAGTTGGCCGACGGTGGCTTCGACATCGTCACCGTGGGGCGACGCCGGTTCCGGGTAGAACAGCTCGACCGGCAGGCCGCGCCGTACCTGACCGCCGAGGTGAGCTGGCTGCCCGAGCCGACCGGTCCGGACGAGTCGGCCAACCTGTTGGCGGCGCGGGTGATCGCCGTCTTCCGGCAGTACCTCGGCCTGATGCGTCCCGAGGCCGGTCAGCTGACCGAACAGCTGCCGGAGGATCCGACCGTGCTCTCCCACCTGGTGGCCGCGACCGCGGCGCTGAGCGTGGCGGACCGGCAGCGGCTGCTCGCGATCGACGACACGGCGGCCCGGCTGCGCGCCGAGCTGACCCTGCTCAACCGCGAGGCGGCTCTGCTGCGCCAGGTGCGGGCGGTTCCGGTGCCGCTGGCGGAGCTGGCCACGCCCCCGCCTGGCCCGAACTGACCCCGCCCGGCGCGGCCGACTCCGGACCGAACCCGTTCGGCCCGACCGCCCCCGGGAACGGGCCGGCCGGTCCGACGCCGGGTCCGGCGGGCGGGTAGCCACCGCCCGCGCCCGGCACGGCCGGCCAGGGTGCCGGTCCGGGTACGCCCGGCGGGTAGCCGGCCGCCGGGTACAGCAGGGCCACGTCGGGCTCCGGCTCGGGGCGCAGCGAGGGCCACCGCGACCAACCAGCCAGCAGGGTGTACGTCACCGCGGCGCCGAACGCGGGCAGGAGCAGGTTGCCGTGCGGCACCGGCAGCACGCCGAGGAACAGCTCGATCCCACCGGCCCGCAGGTCGGCAGGCTTGGTGAAGGCGGTGCCCGCCGGCGCGGTGTCCAGCAGACGCTCGTATGTGCTCAGCCCGACCCGGCGACCGACCTGCCAGGCGACCACCGCGGCGGCCAACGCGCCGACCACCACCGCGAACAGCCCGACCGGGCCCCGGCGACGGCGCAGCACGAACCACACGGCGAGCCCGGCGAGCACCCCGAAGGCCAGGCCGAGCAGGCTGAACCAGCCGTCAGCGGCGACCGGCTGCTCCGGCTGAGGCTGGCCGTAGACCGCGCCGTCAGCGGTCTTGATCACCGGGGTGGCCGGGGAGATCGCCGCCCACAGCAGCCCCAACGGCACACCGAGCAGGGTCAGGCAGAGCACGACCGCCCCGCCGACCGCCAGATTCCGGCGGGGTGGGTCGACGCGGGCCTGCGGGTCGGTCGGCCAGGCAGCTGCGGGCGGTTCGACGGCGGGGATCTCCGGGCTCACCCGATGATCCTCGCAGTTTCCGACGCGAGGTGTACACGGTGTGGTCGCCTCAACGGGCGAACGGCTCCAGCATCACCGCTGCGGCCCGCATCCACGCCTGTCGGGTCTCGGCCTGGAGCTGGTGATACTCGATCGAGGAGCCGGTCTCCAGGGCCGGGTCGTAGGGCACCACGGCCACCGCACGGGTCCGGGTGGCGAAGTGCTTCTCCAGGTCGTTCTGCAACGGCAGCCGCCCCGGCGTGGGGCAGGAGATCAGGGTGACCGCGTTGTCGGCCAGCTCACCCATGCCCTCGGAGTGCAGCAGATCGAGCATCCAGTCCGCGCTGAACGCGGCGTCCTCCCGTGGCACCGTGGTGACCACCAGCTGGTCGGCGGCGTGCATCACCGTACGCCAGTTCGGGCTCTCCACGTTGTTGCCGGTGTCCACGCAGATCACGTCGTGGGTGCGCCGGAGCAGCTCCAGCACCCGCTTGACGGTGAACTGGTCCAGTCGCTGGGCGAACCGCGGGCTCTCCTCACCGGCGAGCACGTCGTACGACCCGTCGGAGGCGTGCCGCAGGTAGTCGTCGAGGGCCTCCAGCAGGTCGTTGCCCTCCCGGATCTCGATCTGCACGAGGTCGGAGACCAGATGCCGGATGGTCCGGGCGTGGCGGGCGCTGCCGGCGCGCAGCCCGAGGGTGCCGCGCAACTCGTTGTCGTCCCAGGCCAGCACGCCGCGTCCGCGTACGCTGCCGATGGTTGCCGCGCCCAGCACGGTGGCGGTGGTCTTGTGCACGCCGCCCTTGGGATTGGCGAAGGCGATCACCCGCGGCGTGCCCAGGTCCTTGCGCAGCACGGCGGCGGCGCGATCCCACTCGTTCTCGACGCTCTGCGCCCGCCACTCGATCCGCCCGGGGCGCCCGGCCACCGTGGCCGACGCGACCGCCGCCGGGGGCGCTGGAGGCCCTTGCGGCGCAGCAGGCCCTGGATGCGCGGGTGGACCGGGCAGCAGCGGCGGCGGGGGTGCCGGGGCGGGCGGCTGGTAGCCGTTGTCCAGCAGGGCGTAGCGGGAGTCGATCGGCGGGGCGGCATGCCGGTAACCGTTGTCCAGCAGGGTGTACCGCGACTCCACCGGCTCCGGTCGACGTGGCTCCGGCACCTGGGGATAGGCCGGCTGCTCCGGCTGGTATCCGGGTTGACCGCGGTACGTCTGTGGTGCCGGGCGGGCGGCGTCGAGCCGGTAGCTCGCCTCGGCGCGATAGCCCGGTTCGGCACCGTACGCCCGATCCATCGGCGGACCTGCGGCCGTGGCGCGCCCCGAGTAGCCGGAGCCCGACGTGCGGCGCGGTAGCGGCTCGGTCGGCGGTGGCGGCTCGTCGGCCTGCCGCTCGGTCGATGCCTGCTCAGCGCCGCGACCGCCGAGGCGGGCTCGGTCGAGCAGGGCCCGCCACCGCGGTGCCGGCTCAGCGGGCCGTCCCCAACCGGTCTCGCTGCCGTCCACGGCTCGCCTCCCCAGCGCCTCGGTCTCCGTCTGACAGGCTACGAACGAAACCGTTTGGAAGCCACACCGGGACACCCACCGATGTGTCTGCGACCGTCACGATGTCAGCTCCGCACCACCCTCCAGCTGAGCGTCCACGTCGCCGTCCTGCAGCGAATCTGTCGAGGTGGGAGCCGCCGACGGGGCGGCGGATGTCGGGGCCGGTCGGGAAGGAACCGGCGCTGGTGACGAATCCGTCACTTCCGGCGTCTGCGGCACACGACTCTCGGGCGCCTCCGGCGACGGCGCCGGGGACTTCGCACTGGGCGACGGGCTGGGCAGCAGATCCCGGTCGATCGGCGGGCGGGCCACGTCGCGCTGTTCCGGCAGGGGCGGCGTGAACACGGTTCGTTCCAGTCGCCGGACCTCCGGCGCCGGATCGACCACCCGCACCCCGGGACGGGCCGCCACACCACGCAGCACCGCTGGTTCGGCCCGGACCACCACGGCGTAGACGCAGGCGCAGCCTGTCCGGTAGGCGGCGGCCTCCCGCTCCGCCAGGCGCGCCCCACTGACGTACAGCTGGCGCAGCTCGCGCTCCTGCGGGTCGCCGCCGACCAGCGCGGCGGCCCGGGACCGGTAGTCGGCGGCCTCGCGCGCCTTGCGGGCGGCCAGGTCCGCCATGCCGGCCGTGACGTCGTCGGGCAGCCGCTGGGCCGGAATACGCACGATCTCGGTCTGCCGGTCCGGCAGCGGCACCCGCCCGAACACGAAGGACACTCCGACGTCTCCGACCACGGCCGCGAGCGACTGCGGGGTGACGTACTCCGAGAGCGAGACCAGGGCGTAGGTGCCCTCGGCCAGCGACGCGCTGCGCGCCAGGCCGGCCAGGTCCGCCGCGGCGGTGCGCTCGTAGCTGGGGATCGAGTCACCGTCGGCGATCCCCACCCGGGTCACCTCGCCGACCGTACGGTCGGGCAACGGTGGGCCGCCGGTGGCGAAGACCGCGGTGAACAGCACGGCGGCGCAGGACAGCACCGCCACCCAGCTGAGCAGCGAGGCCCGGGCCGTCTTCTGGTCGAGCCGGGTCAACACGGTGGCGAGGCGGGGCAGCAGTCGCTGGTCCAGCTGCCGCAGCAGATCGCCGGCGCGCACGGGCGGGCCCCCTCGTCGTTCGGTCGGGACGGGCGGGGCGCGTCAGTCGCGGAGAATCTCCAGCGCGCGTCCCAGATCGTCAGGGTAGTCGCTGACGAAGCGGACCTCGTCCCCCGTACGGGGGTGCTCGAAACTCAACTCTCTGGCGTGCAACCACTGCCGATCCAGCTTGAGCCGGGCGGAAAGAGTCGGGTCGGCGCCGTACGTCAGGTCACCCACACAGGGGTGGCGCAGGGTGGAGAAGTGCACCCGGATCTGGTGCGTACGACCGGTTTCCAGCCGGACGTCGACCAGACTCGCCGACGGGAACGCCTCAAGCGTGTCGTAGTGGGTGATGCTCGGCTTACCGTCGGAGACCACCGCCCAGCGGTAGTCGTGGTGCGGGTGCCTGTCGATCGGGGCGTCGATGGTGCCGCGCAGCGGATCGAGGTGCCCCTGCACCACCGCGTGGTAGCGCTTCTCCACCTCGCGGTACTTGAAGGCCCGCTTGAGCGCGCTGTACGCCTGCTCGCTCTTGGCCACCACCATGACCCCGGTGGTGCCGACGTCGAGCCGGTGTACCACGCCCTGACGCTCGGCGGCACCGCTGGTGGCGATGGTGTGACCGATCGCGGCCAGCCCGCCGATCACCGTCGGGCCGGTCCAGCCGGGGCTGGGATGGGCGGCCACCCCGACCGGCTTGTCGACCACCACGATGTCGTCGTCGGCGTAGACCACCCGCAGTCCCGGTACCGCCTGGGGCACCACCACCGGCGCGGCGGCCGGCGCGGGCAGCGTCACCTCCAGCCAGGCACCCGCCCGGACCTTGTGCGAGTTGGGCCGCACCGCGCCGTCGACGAGCGCCTCACCGGCGTCGACGAGGGCGGCGGCGGCCGTCCGGGACAGCCCGAACAGCCGGGCGACCGCCTGGTCCAGCCGCATGCCGTCGAGGCCGTCGGGGACCGGCAGGCTGCGGTGGTCGCCGCCGGCGGCGAAGGTGCCCGTCATGCCCGCTCCCGCCGCTCGTCGTCCGCGTTCTCCGCCGTGGTCTCCGCAGCCCGCCCGGCGCCCTTGCGGTCGTCGCCGACCAGCCGGGTGCCGTCGCGCTGACGGCCGGTGAACTCCAGGCCGATCGCCAGGATCACGCCGCAGACCAGGGCGCTGTCCGCGATGTTGAAGATCGGAAACACCTGACCGTACGGGTCGAACACGCTGATCATGTCGACCACGTGGCCGACGAACCAGCCCGGCGCCCGGAAGATCCGGTCGATCAGGTTGCCGGTGACGCCGCCGACCACCAGGCCCAGCGAGATCGCCCAGGGCACCGACCGCAGGGTCCGTCCCATCCAGGCGATCCAGGCCAGCACGCCGATCGCGATCAACGGGAAGATCCAGGTGTAGTCCTTGCCGAGGCTCCACGCGGCCCCGCTGTTGCGGGTCAGGGAGAGGTAGACGGCCCCGCCCAGCAGCCGTACCGGCTCACGGTCGCTCAGTTCGACCAACGCCAGGTGCTTGGTGAGCACGTCGACCACCACCGCGAACGCCGCGAGGCCGAGCAGGATCGTGACGGGTGTACGCCGCGATCTCGTGGCGGTGCCCGGCTCGGCGGTGCCGGATTCAGCGGGCGGTACTGCGCTCATCTGCTCCCCATCGACGTATCACGGCGGTGCCGTGGCACCGCCGTGCACCAGCGCCGGGGAGCCCGCCGTCAGCGTCGCTCCGCCAGCTGTTTGCAGGTCACACAGAGGGTGGCCGACGGGAAGGCGGCCAGCCGCTCCACCGGGATGGGGTTGCCGCACCGCTCGCACCAGCCGTAACCACCTTCGTCGAGGCGCTCCAGAGCCCGCTCGACCTGCGTGATCCGTTCCAAGATGCTGTTGGCGAGAGAGATCTCCTGCTCCCGTTCGAACGTCTTCGTGCCGGTGTCGGCCTGGTCGTCCCCGGCCGAGTCGGTGAGGCGCTCGCGCTGCAGCTCGGTGATCTCGCTCAGCGTCTGATCGTACTCGGCGCGCAACTCGTCATGCCGTGCTGCCAGGGCGGCACGGATCTTGTCGGTCTCCGCGGCACTGCGGGTGGACTTCATCGCGGGCTTGCGCCCAGCGGTCCTGGTGTCGGCTGGTTTGGCCATCATCACTCCCTATGCCACGGAACCGCGGACGTCCGCGGTGCCTGGACCGGGGCCACCAGCATCGGTCACCCCAGGTACAAAACGGGCGCGCGGCCCTGTGGCCGCGCACTCCGGAGGTTCGCAAGGATACGGAACGTAAAGGCGTCCGACAACGTGCCGCACCGAAACGCCCGTCCCACCCCGATTCACCCCAAACCGGAACGACCGTAACAGACCCCTACCCCCTACCCCCTACCGTCCCGCAGGTTGATCAAAGAAGTTGCGTCATCCTCGGCCGGATCCGAGACGCAAACCTCTTGATCAACCTGGGGTGGGGCTTGGCGGGGGCGGGTCAGGGGGTGGTGAGGAGGTGGGTCAGCTGGGCGGTGAGGGTGGGGGAAGCGGGGGTGATTTGGAAGAGTTTGTCGCGGCTGCTGGCACCCGTGCGGAGGGAGACTGTGGCGGGGCGGACGCCGAGCGCCTCGGCCAGGGCGCGGCGGGCGGCCTCGGTGGCCCGGCCGTCGACGGCGGGGGCGTTGACCGCGATGACCAGGGCTGGGCCGTGCGGGCCGTCGTACCGGCCACCCACCCGGGCACGGGACGCCCCCGGCTTCACCCGGACGGCGACAGTGAGCGTGTCGTCGGCCATCGGATCAGGTCAGCGCCGACCGGACTGCGACAACAACGTGGTGTCGGGCGCGCAGGTCGCGCACGGGGTGAAGCCCAACTCGACCGCCTCGGCAACCGGCAGCGGCTCGTGGTCCCGCCCGACCAGGTGCGCACACTCGTCCAGGTGATAGCGGGGCCGACCGTCGACCACCCGGACCTCGTCGGACAGCCGGGACACCAGGACGGCCTGCTCCGGGGTGACCTCCTGCGCGGGGGGTTCGTCGTCGTACGCCTCCGCCGTGCCGGCGTTGGTCCCCGGCGCCGCCCCCGCCGGCGGGCCGGGTGGTTGCCGCCACCCGGATGCGCCGTCGTTCGTGGTCGGTGGGACATGCTGCGCCGGGATGGTGACCGATCGGCCACCAGCGGTATCCCGCTGGGTCGTGGACCGGGCGGCAGCCGCCTGGCGGGCGCCGGCGACCAGCGCCACCGCAGCCAGCAGGCTGGCCCCGATCGAGACGACAAGCAACAGGCTGGATCCGCTGGCCAGCCCGAGCACCAGGAGCGCCACCGCGACGAGGATGAGCGCGAGACTGATGACTATCACGGCTCACCCCCGTCGCGTCGTAGACGATGAGGCAGGGCGAGCGACCGCCGTGACGGCCGCCGCCCGGTTCAGCGACCGGCCTCGAGTGCCCCGGAGCGACCCCCGCCGTAGGAGCCGGCGAGACCTGCGGCGGCCAGGCCGTTGCCGGCCGCGCGGGTGCCTTCCCCACGGGTCATCTCCGCCTCCAGGCCCTGGCCACGACCGTCGAGGTCGCGCAGCTGGCTCTCCAGGTAGGCCTTGAGACGGGTACGGTACTCGCGCTCGAACTGCTTGAGCTCCTCGATGTGCTTCTGCAGCGCGGTGCGCTTGGCGTCGAGGCCACCCATGGCTTCCTGGTGCCGCTGCCGGGCGTCCCGCTCCAGCGCGTCGGCCTTGGCGCGGGCCTCGCGGGTGACCTCCTCGGCCTTGGAACGGGCCTCGGAGAGCAGCTGGTCGGCCTCGCGGCGCGCGTCGGAGACGTGGTCGTCGGCGGTCCGCTGGGCCATCATCAGCACCCGCAGCGCCTGCTGCTCGCCGTCACCGCCCGGCACGGCGCCACCGGTCGCGGCGCGCACCTGCTCCAGCTCGGCCTGCATCGCGCGAGCGGCCTGCTCGGCGGCGGCCTTGTCACGCTGCACCCGGTCGAGCTGGGCCTTGACGTCGTTGAGCTCGGCCGCCAGACGGGCGTCACCGCCGGGACCGGCGGGGGCACCGCCCCGTCCCCCGCGCTCCACCTGGGCGCGCAGTTCGTTGTTCTCCTCGATCAGACGGGCGAGTTCGCGCTCGACCTCGTCCAGGAAGGCGTCGACCTCCTCCTCGTCGTAGCCCCGCTTACCGATCGGCGGCTTCTTGAAGGCGACGTTGTGGACGTCGGCCGGGGTCAGCGGCATCGAAACTCCTCGGGTCAGTTGCGGCCGCGATAGCGCGTCGGTCATCAGGCGGTCCTGAAGATCGCCGGCTCTAACACAAACCTCATCAGCACGAACAGGATAACCAGGAGCACAAGGGAGGCCAGGTCGATGCTCACGGTACCAATTCGCAGCGGAGGGATCACACGCCTCAACGCCCAGAGCGGGGGATCAGTGACGCTCCACACGGATTCCAGTCCGGCCGATGCTCCGCGACCAGGCTGCCAGCGCCGCCCGTACTGCAGGACCGCGCTCAGGACGAACCGGGCAAGGAGAATGATCAGGAAGAGATAGGTGATCAGGTAGAGCACCTGGAGCAAGATCGACAACACGGCAGGCGACGTCCCTCGGGTCGGGCGGGTCAACTCAGGCTGAAGAACCCGCCCTCGGCGATCTTGGCCTTGTCCTCCGCGGTGACCTGGACATTGGCCGGCGAGAGCAGGAACACCCGGTTGGTCACGCGCTCGATCGTACCGCGCAGCCCGAACGCCAGCCCGGCGGCGAAGTCAACCAGTCGGCGGGCATCCGCCTCATCCATCTCGGTGAGGTTGATGATCACGGGAACGCCGTCCCGGAAGTGCTCGCCGATGGTGCGGGCCTCGCGGTAGGTGGTGGGGTGCAGCGTGGTGATCTGGTAACGCTGCTCCTCCTCCTGGACCACCGCCCGCTCGCGGGGCTGCGCCTGCGGCGCCAACGCCAGGTTGTCCCGGGTGTGGTAGGTCAGAGCGCCGGACTGCTCCCCCGTCGACCGGGTGATCGAACGTACGCTGGACCGCTCGACCCGCTCCGGGCGCTCGGAGTCCAGCCGCTCGGACTCGCTCAGCCGACCGCCGGAGCGCTCGCCGAGCCGCCCCCGGTCGCCGAGGCGCGGACGAGGCGCGGGCGGCTCATCCACCTCGTCGTCCACCTCGTCGGCGAACTCCTCGGCATACCGGCTCTGCCGGTAGCGCGACTCGCGGTAGCCACCCTTGTCGTAGCCACCGTCGTCATAGGCCCGCTCGTCGTCCTCTTCGACCAGTCCGAGCCAGACCCCCGCCTTGCGCAGTGCACCCATCCCCGCGCCCTTCCCGTCCGCCGTGCGGCACACGCCCCCGTACGTGTCGCCTGTCGCGAGTGGACCACTCCTGCCCACCGGACCGGAACGGCAATCCCCTGACGCACAATTCGCGTTGCACGTCACGCCCCCCGGTCGCCGGTAAGGCCGCTCCCACAAACAACACTGATGTAATTTGCTTCCCTCGCGGCCAGGCTACCGCAGCGTGGGACGCATTCCGAGCAACGCGCTGCCGACGCGGACATGTGTCGCGCCGTGGCCGATCGCCGCCTCCAGATCACCGCTCATGCCGGCCGACAGCGCGACGGCCTGCGGATGCTCGGCGCGCACCGTCTCGGCGATGGCGGCCAGGCGCGCGAAGGCACGCTCCGGCTCCCAGCCCAGCGGTGCCACCGCCATCAACCCGGCCAGTCGCAGTCCCGCCGAGGCGGCCACTGCGGCGGTGACCGGCCCCAGCCCGATGTCCGGGTCGGCCGAGTCCGGCACCGACCCGCCCCGGCTCGGGTCGCCGTCGATGCTGACCTGCACGAACACTTCCAGCGGCCGGTCCCGACGGCCGGTCGTGGCCGCGTCCAGGGCGGACGCCAACCGGACGCTGTCGACGGACTGGACCACGTCGGCGTACCGGACCACCGACTTGACCTTGTTGCGTTGCAGCCGGCCGATGAAGTGCCAGCGCGGGGCGACCCCGGCCAGGGCGACCTGCTCGGCCTTCGGCGCCGCCTCCTGGTCGCGGTTCTCCCCGACGTCGGTCACCCCGAGCCCGGCCAACGCGATCACGTCGGCCGCCGGGTAGGTCTTGGTGACCGCGATCATGGTCACCTCGGTCCGGTCCCGGCCGACCGCGACGCAGGCGTCGGCGATCCGGGTCCGTACGCGCGCCAGCCCGGCGGCCAGTTCGGCACGCCGGTCGGGACGCACCAGAGAGGCGCTGTCGGTCATGGTCGGTACTCAGGAGCCGTTCTTGAGAAAGTCGGGCACGTCGACGTCGTCGAAGAGCACCCGGCGTGGCGACTGCGGCGTCACGGGGGTGGCGGGCGACGGCACGACCGGCGTGCTCGGCTGCGCGGGCTGGTTCTGGTTGGTCTTGCGGGCCGGCTCGGCCGCCTTGTAGGCGGGCGTGCCACCGTCGAAGCCCGCCGCGATCACGGTCACCCGCACCTCGTCGCCGAGCGCGTCGTCGATGACCGCACCGAAGATGATGTTGGCGTCCGGGTGCGCCGCGTCCGTGACCAACTGTGCCGCGTCGTTGATCTCGAACAGACCCAGGTCGGAGCCACCGGCGATGGAGAGCAGCACCCCACGGGCACCGTCCATGCTCTGCTCCAGCAGCGGGCTGGAGATGGCCGCCTCGGCCGCCTCGACGGCCCGGTTCTCCCCGCGGGCGCTGCCGATGCCCATCAACGCGCTGCCCGCGCCGCTCATCACGCTCTTGACGTCGGCGAAGTCCAGGTTGATCAGACCCGGGGTGGTGATCAGGTCGGTGATGCCCTGGACACCGGAGAGCAGGACCTGGTCGGCGGTACGGAAGGCGTCCATCATGCTGATGTTGCGGTCCCCGAGCGCCAGCAGCCGATCGTTCGGGATGACGATCAGCGTGTCGCACTGGTTACGCAGCTCGTCGATGCCCGCCTCGGCCTGCACCTGCCGCCGCTTGCCCTCGAAGGAGAACGGACGGGTCACCACGCCGATGGTCAGCGCGCCCAGCTTACGGGCGATGTTGGCCACCACGGGCGCGCCGCCGGTGCCGGTGCCACCACCCTCGCCGCAGGTCACGAAGACCATGTCGGCGCCCTTGAGCACCTCCTCGATCTCGTCGCGGTGGTCCTCGGCGGCGTTCTTGCCGACGTCCGGGTTGGCGCCCGCGCCCAACCCCCGGGTCAGTTCACGGCCGACATCGAGCTTGACGTCGGCATCGCTCATCAGCAGCGCCTGCGCGTCCGTGTTGATCGCGATGAACTCGACGCCCTTGAGCCCAACCTCGATCATCCGGTTGACGGCGTTGACGCCGCCGCCCCCGATGCCGACGACCTTGATGACCGCCAGGTAGTTGTGCGGAGGTGTCATCTCCGGTCCTTCCCTTCGAGATTGGCTACTCCCCGACCGGTTACGGCGCGGCCAGACCCATGGTCGACGCGACTGTCACCAGCGAGGTCGAGGGGGTAAACCCTCACCCTCTACTAGAGGGTTACAGTTATGTCAACCACTGATCCTCTTTCGGGCAACGTAGGCGCAGCCGAGCGATGAGCCAAGGACCTTACCGGCGTGTCGCCGGAGGGAGCGCCAAGCGTCACAACCTGATCAACGGCTCACCGGAATGTCACCACGTCCGGCGCGCTGACGTCGATGCGGGTGGCGTCCTGATCGAGCAGGGCGGTGGCGACCCGAGCCTTGTCCGTACCCCGGGTCGCATCTCCCCAGAAAACCGTCAGATCGCCCCGCAGCCGTACACTGATCCGGGCCAGACCCTCGACGGTGATCTCGACCAGTTGCTCGCGCAACTCGGGGGTGAGCGCGCCGAGCACCTCCAGACCGGCGTCCGTCGCCGGATCGTCCGGGCCCGGCTCGGCCAACCGGATCATCGGAAGACCCGCCGGGCGCTCCGACACCGTACGGAACGCCACCCCGGCGGCGTCGACCACCACGAACTGCTCCCCGCGTGGCACCACCGCCACCGGGGTACGTTCCGTGAGCCGCACGACCAGCGCGTCCGGCCAGTCGCGGTGCACCGTCACCCGCTCCACCGGCGGCAGGGTGCCGATCCGGTCGGCCAGCTCGGCCAGATCCACCCGGGCCAGCGGAGCACCGTCGAGCACCCCGGCGGCGTTGCGTACCTGCACCGCGCTCACCAGCTCGGCGCCTTCCACCCGCACCTCGCGTACGCCGAACAGACCGGTGCCCAGCAGCACCCACGCCACCAGAGCAGCCACGGCGAGCATTCCGCCGACCACCGCCCACGGCAGCGCCGCCCGCATCCGACGACGCCGGGCCCGCGCCATGAACCGTCGGGTGGAGGCGGGCACCGCGTCCCGGCCGGCACGCACCAACTGCCACTGACGGGCCGGACGCCACCCTCCGCCGCCGTCGACGCCGGTACCGCGCCCGCGCGCCGGACCGGGACTCATTCCGCCACGGGCGCCGCACCGTTGCGCGCGGCGGCGTCGGGAACGGTCCCGCCGATGCTCGTCGACCCGCCGGCCAGACCACCGGCCACCGTGCCGGCCGCCTGCTGCGGATCGGCGGTACGCGCGGTCAACGCGGCCAGCAACTCGTCACCCATCAGCGAGATCGGCGGAGCACCCATGGTCACCACGACGTCGCCGGAGCGGGCCCGACGGGCCACCTCCGCCGGCGCGGCGTCCCAGGAGTCGACGAAGACCTTCCGCTCCGCCGGCAACGCCACCGCCTCGATCAGCGCCGCCGACCCCTCCCCCGGGCCACGCTGCTCACCCGGGCCGAAGACCTCCAGCAGCACCAGTTCGTCGGCGATCGCCAACGCCTCGGCGATCTCCGACTGCAGGTCGCGGGTCCGGTAGAGCCGGTAGGGCTGGAAGACGACAAGCAGCCGACCCTCGCCGGCCACCTCGCGCAGCGTCTGCAGCGCCAGGGTCATCGAGGTCGGATGGTAGGCGTACTCGTCGTAGACGAGGACACCGTCGGCGACGCCCTTGCGCTCGAACCGCCGACGCACCCCGGGGAACGCGGCCAGCGCCGCCTCCGCCGCCTGCAGCGGCAATTCCAGCAGGTACGCGGCCAGCACCGCCGAGGCGCTGTTGAGAGCCATGTGCCGGCCGGGCACCGGCATCCGGAACTCACCGAGCGAGCGGCCGTCGATGTGGGCCAGGTAACGCACACCCCGCGCAGAGGAGGCCATCTCACTGAGCCGCAGGTCGGCGTCGGCGGACTCGCCGTAGGTGTAGACCCGACGCCCCTCCGCCCGCAGCGTGGCGGCCAGCCGCTGCCCGCCCGCGTCGTCGGCGCAGGTGATGATGAAGCCGTCCGGGTCGGTGAGCCGGGCGAACTCGGCGAAGGTGGCCTCCAGGTTGGCCAGGTCGCCGTAGGTGTTCAGGTGATCCGCCTCGATGTTCGTGACAATCGAGACGAACGGACGGTAGATGAGGAAGGACCTGTCGCTCTCGTCCGCCTCGACCACGAAGTACTCGCCGGTGCCGTGATGCGCACCCGAACCCACCTCGGAGATTTCGCCACCGATCACGAAGGACGGATCGGCGCCCGCCTGCTGGAACACCATGGTGACCATTGAGGTGGTGCTCGTCTTGCCGTGCGTGCCGGCGACCGCCACCGTACGCCGGCCGGTCATCGCGGCGGCCAGGGCCTCCGAACGGTGCAGGACCCGCAGGCCACGCTGACGCGCCTCGACCATCTCCAGGTGATCGGCCGGGATGGCCGAGGAGTAGACCACCGTGTCGACACCGTCGAGATTGGCCGGCTCGTGCGTCATGTGGATGGTCCCGCCGAGCGCCCGCAGCCCGGCCAGCGACGGCCACTCGCGCAGTTCGCTGCCGGAGACCGGCAGGCCCCGGGTGAGGAACAGTCGGGCCAGGCCGCTCATGCCGACCCCACCCACCCCGATCAGGTGGATGTGACCCAGATCCTCCGCCGTCACCGTACCCGCCGGACTGAACGTTCTCATTGGGCCGCACCTTCTTTCGTTCGCGACTGCGGGGCTCGCAGACCCGGCTCACTCCTCGCGCTCACTGAGCCGGCTTTTGTTCGCGACTGCGGGGCTCGCAGACCCGGCTCACTCCTCGCGCTCACTGAGCCGGCTTTTGTTCGCGACTGCGGGGCTCGCAGACCCGGCTCACTCCTCGCGCTCACTGAGCCGGCTTTTGTTCGCGACTGCGGGGCTCGCAGACCCGGCTCACTCCTCGCGCTCACTGGGAGACCGCCTCGTAGACGAAGTTGAGCAGGGCCTCGTCGCCGTCGCGTCGGCCGTAGGCCGCGGCGGCGGTGCCCATGGCGTGCAGCCGCTGCGGGTCGCGGATCAGCGGGATCACCGTACGCTCCAGCCAGTCCGGGGTGAGCTCGCTGTCGTCGACCAGCAGGCCGCCGCCGGCCTCGACCACCGGCAGCGCGTTGCGCTTCTGCTCCTGGTTGCTGTGCGGGTACGGCACGTAGATGGTGGGCAGGCCGATGGCCGCCACCTCCGCGCAGGTCATCGCGCCGCCCCGGCCGAGCATCAGGTCGGCGGCGGCGTACCCGGCATCCATGTCGGACAGGTACGGCAGCGTCACGTACGGCACCGGCAGGTCGGTGGGGATCGGCACCGGCTCGTTGCGGGCCCCCATCACGTGCAACACCTGGATGCCGTTGCGGGCCAGTTCCTTGGCCGCACCGGCCACCGCGAGGTTGATCGACCGGGCGCCCTGCGAGCCGCCCGCGACGAAGAGCACCGGCAGATCCGGGCGGAGCCCGAAGTGGGCGCGGGCCGCGCCGCGCATGGCCACCCGGTCCAGCCCGGCGATGTTGCGCCGCAGCGGCACGCCGACCACCCGCGCCTCCCGCAACGACTCGGCCTGGGCGGGCTGGTGCGGGAAGCCCACCGCCACATGCTTGGTGAACCTCATGCCGAGCCGGTTGGCCACCCCCGGCGGCACGTTCACCTCGTGGATCACGATCGGCAGCTCCCGCCGCCAGGCGGCCAGGTACGCCGGCACCGAGACGTACCCGCCGAAGCCGACCACCACGTCGGCGCGTACCTCGTCGATGATCTTGCCTGCGGCGCGGGCCGCGGTCCACATCCGGCCCGGGGTACGGACCAGGTTCATGTTGATCGACCGAGGGAGCTGGTACGCCGGGATGTTGCGCAGGTCGTAGCCGGCGGGCGGGATCAGCTGATTCTCCAGGCCCTTGGGTGTGCCGAGACAGGTGATCCGGACGCCGGGGTCGTGTCGGCGTAGGCAGTCGGCGAAGGCGAGCAACGGGTAGATGTGTCCCCCGGTGCCACCGCCCGCGAGCACCACCGAACGCAGCGGACCCATCAACGTCTCCTCTCGCTCGCCACCGACCCACTGCGACCCCGGCCGTCCCGGGCGCCACGCGGTGCGGCCTGGTCGTCCGCACGCCGCTTACGGGCCCGGGGCACGGATCCTCGGGCAGCCGACGGCGACGCCGCACGGCGACGCCGGCCGGGAAGCGGCGGCAACGGAGCCCACACTAGTCGGACCCATCGGGCGGGCGGGCGGGCATGCAGGGCCCGGGCCGCATCGGGTTCCGCACGGGCGAAGGACGCCAGCATGCCGACCGCCGCGAGGGTGACGACCAGCGCGCTACCACCGACCGAGATGAACGGCAGCGGTACGCCGGTCAATGGCAGCAGGCCGATCACGCCGCCGATGTTGATGAAGGCCTGCCCGATCAGCCAGGCGGTGACGCCCGCTGCCGCCAGCCGTCGGAACGGATCGTCGACCCGCCGGGCGATCCGCAGGCCGGTGTAGGCCAGCACGGCGAACAGGGTGACCACCACGGCACAGCCGACCACGCCGAGTTCCTCGGCGATCACCGCGAAGATGAAGTCGTTCTCCGCCGCCGGCAGCCAGTCCCACTTGCTGCGCCCCTGGCCCAGGCCGGTGCCGAACCAGCCCCCGTTGGCGATGGCGTACCGGGCCTGCACCATCTGGTAGCAGAGTTCCTCCCGGCACTGCTCCAGCGGCGGCGGGCTGACGAACATGGTCAGTCGTTGCAGCCGGTAGTTGTCCTCCCCCCGGACCCCGGAACCGGCGCCGAGGGAGGCCACCGCCACCAGCAGGCCGATGCCGGCCAGACCGATCGCGCTGAGCGTGGCGAAGACCCGCAGCCGCACCCCGGCCGCCCAGAGCAGGCCGATCACCAGCGCCATCAGACAGAGCATGCTGCCCAGGTCGTTGTAGCCGACCAGGACGAACATCAGGCCCACCACCGGGAACAGCGGGGTGGCCAACTCCCGCCACCAGCCCAGCGCCGCGCCCTTGCGGGCCAGCACGTACGCCCCCCACAGCACCAGCGCGAACTTCGCCACCTCCGAGGGCTGCACCCCGATACCACCGACGTACAGCCCGAGCAGCTCGGCCTCCATCGGCCCGATCCTCGCCGGCGCGCCGGTCAGCCGCCCGTAGGCCACCAACGCGTTCAGCAGCAACAGCAGCCCCACCGCGATGGCCAGCACCGGCCGCCCCAACGCCCGGTAGGTGCGGGCCGGCAGGCGCTGGCAGACCCAGAACGCCACGATGCCGATCACCGCGAAGATCGCCTGCTTGACCAGCGAGGCCGAGGCGTTGCCGCCCGCCGCGTAGTCGCGCACGCTGGTGGCCGAGAAGACCATGGTCAGGCCGATCAGCAGCAGCAGCCCCGTGCTGGCCAGCAGCAGATGGTACGAGGCCAGCGGCCGGGCCAGCAGGCCCTGCAACGCGGCCAGGCCGCCCAACGCGTCAAGCCCACGCCACGGCCCACCGGGCGTCACCGGCCCCGGCGCACCCGCCCCGGCCGTACGCCCGGCACCGCTGGTGGTCGATCCCGCCGCCCGTACCGTGTCCCCGGTCCGTTCGGCCTCAGCCACCCGCCCAGCATCCACCGCCGCGTCCGCCTTAGCCGCACCACCGGCCCGCCGCCGCCGACCGCCGTCCGCCGTGCCGCTGTCTCCCCACGCCTCCCCCACAGCGCCATCATCGCCGCTGCCACCACCCCACACCCCCGGTATCCCCCACTCGGCGTGTCGCACCCCTCCCACCCCACCCCTCGTTCTCCGCGTTGATCAAGAGGTCTGCGTCAGGAATCCGCTGTCCGGAGACGCAAACTTCTTGATCAACCGGGGAGCCCGGGGGGTGAGGGGGTCAGCCCATGTTGGCTAGGAAGTCGCTGTAGAAGAGGCCCAGGGCGATGGCTACGCCGATGCCGGCGATGATCCAGAAGCGGACCACGATGTTGACCTCGCTCCAGCCGGCCAGTTCGAAGTGGTGCTGGAGGGGGGACATTCGGAAGACGCGCTTGCCGGTGGTCTTGAAGGAGATGATCTGGATGACCACCGACATGGTGATGATCACGAACAGGCCGCCGATGATCGGCAACAGCAGGATGGTGCGGGTGGACATCGCCATGCCGGCGATCAGACCGCCCAGGCCGAGTGCGCCGGTGTCGCCCATGAAGATCCGGGCGGGCGAGGTGTTCCACCAGAGGAAGCCCACACAGGCGCCGGCCGCCGCTCCGGCGATCAACGCGATCTCCAGCGGATCCCGGACGGTGTAGCAGTAGTTGTTCGGGTTGGCGGTGTACGCCGGGTCGGCACACCAGTGCCGGTACTGCCAGAACGCGATCACCGCGTACGCGCCGAGCACCATCACCGACGCGCCGGTGGCCAGGCCGTCGAGGCCGTCGGTGAGGTTCACCCCGTTGGTCGCCGCCATCACCACGAAGATGAAGATGATCACCGCGCCGATCTTGGTGACGTCCAGCGCCGGAATGTCCCGGATGAAGCTCAGCGTGGTGCTGCCGACGGTCTCGGTGTTGGTCTGCGCGCCGGTGGCGTCGGTCATCGTGGACGGGAAGTAGAGCGCCACCACGCCGAACACCGCGCCGACCAGGATCTGCCCGAGCAGCTTGCCCCGGGCGCTCAGACCGCCGCTGTGCCGCTTGCGCACCTTGAGGAAGTCGTCGATGAAGCCGACCGCACCGGCGAAGACCATCAGCCCCAGCAGCACCAGCGCGGTGATAGTCGGCTCGACCTGGGCGATCTGCGCGTCCGGCAGGGTGGTCAGGGCCAGGTGCCCGGCGACGTACGCGATCACGGTGGCGAGGATGAACACCACGCCGCCCATCGTCGGCGTGCCCTTCTTGCCCTGGTGCATCTGCGGGCCCTCGGCCCGGATGGGCTGGCCCGCCTTCAGCCGGGTGAAGACCCGGATCGCGATCGGGGTGCAGAACAGCGAGACCAGGAAGGCCACCCCGATGGCCACGATGACGGCCCTCACGCGGCGCCACCTCCGGCCGCCGGATCAGCCGGGCCGGTGGCGACGGCGTCGGCACGCAGCGCGTCGGCCACCTCCCAGGTCCGGTACCGGGACCCCTTCACCAGGACCACGTCCCCCGGTCGTAGCTCGCTGCGCAGCACCTGAACGGCCGCCGCCTGATCGGTGAGCAGCACCGATTCTCCTCCCCAGTCACCTACCGATGTCGCCCCGTGGTGGATCGGCGCCGCCGCCTCGCCAACCACGAGCAGCCGGTCGACGCCCAATTCGGCCGCGAGCCGGCCCACCTCGGTATGTCCCTGCGCCTCGAACTCGCCCAACTCGGCCATGTATCCGAGCACCGCGAAGGTGCGCCGTCCCGCTCCGACGCCGGCCAGCGCCCGCAACGCCACCGACATCGACGCCGGGTTGGCGTTGTACGAGTCGTCGATCACCGTCACGCCGTCGGTGCGCTCGAAGACGTCCATCCGGCGGGTCGAGACCAGCCCGAGCTCGCCCAGCGCGACCGCGATCTCGACCAACGGCATGCCGAGTTCCCGCGCCACCGCCGCGGCGGCGAGAGTGTTCCAGACCTGATGCCGCCCGGTCAGCGCGAGCCGCACCGTCGCGCTGCCCTCCGGCGTCACCAGGGTGTACGCGGGCCGCCCCCGCTCGTCCAGCGTCACGTCCACCGCCCGCACGTCGGCGTGCGCCGCCTCGCCGTAGCGGACGACCCGGGCGGTCGTACGGCCGGCCATCGCGTCGACAAGCGGATCGTCGGCGTTGAGCACCGCCAGGCCGTCCGCCGGCAGCGCCTCGACGAGTTCACCCTTGGCCAGCGCGATGTTCTCCTGCGAGCCGAACTCGCCGATGTGCGAGACCCCGACGTTGAGCACCACGGAGATGCGCGGCGGCGCCACCTCGCACAGGTACCGCACGTGCCCGATGCCCCGGGCACCCTTCTCCAGCACCAGGTAACGCGTCGAGGGCACCGCCTGCAACGCCGTGTACGGGTGACCCAGCTCGTTGTTGAACGACCCGGGCGGCGCCACCGTCTCCCCCAGCCGCGCGGTCAGCTGGGCGATCAGGTCCTTGGTGGTGGTCTTGCCGGACGAACCGGTCAGCCCGATCACGGTCAGCTGCGGCAGCCGGTCCACCACGGCACGCGCCAGCCGGGCCATCGCGGTCAACGCGTCGGCGACGACGACCATCGGCACCCCGGGCACCTCACGGGTACCCAGCACCGCCGCCGCGCCGGCCTGCACCGCTGCGGCGGCGTAGTCGTGCCCGTCCACCTTCTCCCCGTCGAAGGCGACGAAGAGCCCGCCGGAGGTGACCTTGCGGGAGTCGAACTCCACGCTGCCGGTGACCTGTGCGGTCGGGTCGGCGGCCACCAGCCGTCCGTCGACGGCCGACGCGATCTCGGCCAGACTCAATGCGATCATCGCTGGCCTCCCAGGCTGCCGAAGCGGGCCCGCAGCGCGTCGGCCAGTTCGGTCACGTCGTCGAACGGAAACACCTCACCGGCGATCTCCTGACCACGTTCATGGCCCTTGCCGAGCACCGCCACCACATCGCCGGGTTCGGCCTGGCGGACCGCCTCGTCGATGGCCGCGCGCCGCCCGGCCACCTCGACGATCCGGGTCCGTGTCCCGGCGTCGTACGCCCCGGCGAGCACCTCGGCGCGGATCGTCGCCGGGTCCTCGGTGCGCGGGTTGTCGTCGGTCACCAGCACCACGTCGGCTCCCTTTGCGGCGGCCGCGCCCATCGCCGGCCGCTTGCCCCGGTCCCGGTCACCGCCCGCGCCGATCACGCAGATCAGCCGGCCGCTGCTCAGTTCCCGCAGGGCGGCCAGGACGGCCACCACCGCGTCGGTCTTGTGCGCGTAGTCGACGACGCCGCGTACCCCGCCGGCCACGCCCACCGACTCCAGCCGCCCCGGTACGCCGCCGCAGGCGGCCACCCCCCGCGCCGCGGTGGCCGCATCCACCCCGGCGGCGACCAGCACGGCGACGGCCAGCAGGGCGTTCGCCACGTTGTGCCGTCCGGGCAGCGCCACCCCGGCGTCGAGGACCAGCCCGTCCGGGCCGTGCAGGGTGAACCGCTGGGCGTACCCCTCGCCGTCGACGTCCTCCGCCCACCAGGTGGCGGAGGGGTCACCGGCGGCCGAGTAGCTGATCGTGGCGGGCTTGAACAGGGCCTTCAGCGCCGGGTCGTCATGGTTGAGCACCTCGTGGGCGCAGCGGCCGTCGAACAGTCGGGCCTTGGCCGCGAAGTAGTCGTCGGCGTCGGCGTGGAAGTCGAGGTGGTCGGAGCCGAAGTTGGTCCAGCCACCCACGTCGAAGCGCACCCCGCCGACCCGCCCCATCGCCAGGGCGTGGCTGGACACCTCCATGACCACCGCGGTGACGCCGCGTTCGAGCGCGGCAGCGAGCATCGCGTGCAGGTCGGTGGCCTCCGGCGTGGTCCGTACGCTGTCCAGCACCAGATCGCCGAGGCGGGTCTCCACGGTGCCGATCAGGCCGGTGGTGTGACCGGCGGCCCGCAACCCCGACTCGACGAGGTACGCGGTGGAGGTCTTGCCGGCCGTGCCGGTCACCCCGATCACCGTCAACTTCTCGGTCGGGTCGCCGTAGACGGCCGAGGCGAGCGTGCCGAGCACCGCACGCGGGTCGGCCACCACCAGGGTCGGCAGTCCGTGCCCGGCGGCCAGTTCGGCACCGGCCGCATCGGTGAGCACGGCGACCGCGCCGGCCGCCGCCGCGTCGGCGACGAACTCCGCGCCGTGGCGTCGGGCGCCGGGCAGGGCCGCGTACAGGTCGCCGGGGTGGACCTCACCGCTGGCGTGGGTCACCCCGGTCACCGTCGCATCGACGGTGGTGGGGGGCGCCACGGCGAGCCGGGCGGCTAGGTCACCGAGCCGGATTCCGGTCACGGTACGGGGACGAGGATTGCCGCGCACGGCGTCAGACCCTACCCGGTCGCCCGCTGATGGCCGCACGGCGCGCCTGAATCTCCGCCACAGGGAGTCGAACCGCAGGTCGTGAGCGACCGGCGAACCGAAGGCGGGGTCGACCCGCCGGCCGGGTGTGCCGGCGGGTCGACCGTGGCGCACTCCGGCCTACGGGAAGACGGTGAACTTCGGCGGCGCCTCGCTCGACGGCGGCACCTTGAAGTGCCGCAGGGTGAAGGTCATCATGTCCCGGAATGCCGGAGCTGCGACCTTTCCGCCACCACCGCTCGGGCTGTGCACGAAGACCGCGATCACGTAGCGCGGGTTCTCCGCCGGTGCCATCCCGATGAACGAGGCCACGTCGCCGGGCTGCTTCTTGCCGTCGACCAGCCGCCAGCCGGTGCCGGTCTTGCCGGCCACCCGATAGCCGGGGACGGCGGCGGCCAGCCCGGTGGCGTTCTCCACGGTGGTGACCGCCTCCATGATGGTCCGCAGCGCCTTGGCGTTGTCAGGGCTGAGCACCGGACGGGTCGCCGGCGGCTCGGCCGGGGTCCGGTTGCCCTGCGGGTCGATCGTCTCCTTGACCAGGTGCGGCTGGACGTACGTGCCGTCGTTGGCGATGGCGGCGTACGCGGCGGCCATCTGCAACGGGGTGGCGTCCACGCTGTGCCCGATCGGCACCGACCCGTGCGACGAGTCGCTCCACTCGGACAACGGCAGCAGCCGGCCGCTGGCCTCCCCCGGCATGCCGACACCGGTCGGCTTGCCCAGGCCGAAGCGGCGCTGGTAGTCGATCAGGCGTTCCGGGCCGAGCTTGTCGGCGATCTGGATGGTGCCGACGTTTGAGGAGTAGGCCATCATTCCGGCCACGCTCATCCGGCGACCGTTGGCGAAGTGCGTGTCCGGGAACCAGGTGTCGCCCTTGCGGATGGCGTTGGACACCGGGAACGACGTGTCGGGGGTGATCACCCCCTCCTGGAGCGCCGCCCCGAAGGTGATCGCCTTGTGCACCGAGCCCGGATCGACCACGAAACTGGTGGCCGCGTCCTCCCGGTCGGTCGGGTCGCTGTGCTGCGGCCGCGCCGCGTTGTAGGTCGGCTCGCTGGCCTGCGCCAGCACCTCCCCGGTACGCACGTCGATCACCACCGCCGCGGCGGTGCTGGCCTGCGCCGCCTTGGCCTGCTCGCTGAGGATCCGCTGGCACATGAACTGCAGGTCCCGGTCGATGGTCAGCACCATCGAACTGCCCGGTTTGGCCGGGGTGGTGCGGCTGTAGCCGCCGGGGATGGGCGCACCGAGGCCGATCTCGAAGGTCCGTTCGCCGTCCTCGCCGTGCAGCAGGTCGTCGTAGCGCGCCTCCAGCCCTTCCAGCCCGGCCATGTCGATGCTGGTGAAGCCGATCAGGTTGGCGGCCAGGTCACCGCCGGGCACCTCGCGTCGCTCGTCGCGTTGGGTGTAGATGCCGGACAGTTCAAGCTTCATGATCTCGCGGGCCCGGTCGATGTCCACCCCCCGGGCCAGGTACTCGAACCGCGAGTCGACGCCGTACCGCTTGCGGGGTCGCATCTTCTCAGCCAGTTCCGAGGCGGGGATGCCGAGCAGCGGGGAGAGCGTCCGGGCGGTGGACTCGATGTCCTCGACCCGGGTGGGGTCGGCGTAGACGTAGCGGGCCTCGACGCTGTGCGCCAGGGCCGCGCCGTCCCGGTCGTAGATCGCCCCACGCGGCGCGGGTAGCTGCACGGTCCGCAGCCGGTCGGCCACCCCGCCGTCGGCGTACGCGGGCGTGTCCACCGCCTGGAGCACGACGAGCCGGATGCCGATCGCGACGAACATGGCCATCACCAACGCGGTGCCCAGCCGTAGCCGGCGCACCGGATCGGCGAGCCTCGGCGGGCGGGGCGGCTTGCGGGCCGGGCGGCGCGGGGCCGCCCGCTCCTCGCGGCGCGGGTCCCGGCCACCGACCCGCCGACGTGGCGGCTCGACCGCCTCGCCACCCGGGGTGCGGGCCGTGACGGTACGCACCACCGGGGTCCGGCCGGTGCCGCCGTCCCGACGGGTCGGACCGCCCGGCCGGCCACCGGCGCGGGTCGCCGCCGCCCGACCACCGTCGAGCACCTGCAGGGCCGGCCGGAACGGATCCTGCGACCTACTGCTGCGCGGGGTACGCCGCTGCTCGGGCCGCCCGGCCGCCGGGGTGCCGCCGCCTTCCCGGATGGTGCGGCCCCGCGGGGTGTACGCCCGGGCGTCGGAGATGCCACCGATGCCCGGCTCGCCACCGCGCTCCCCGGTGGCGCGCGGCGGTACCCCCCGATCCGATGCACCACGCGACGAACCGCGCCGGGAGCCTGTGGCGTCCCGGCGCGGTTCCTCCGACCTCGATGGCACGGTCTACCCCTCCGCGCCCTGGGTGCTCGTGATCGACGCCTGCCCACCGGCCGGCTGCGGCACGCCGATCAGCTTGCCGTCGGGCAGCCGGATCAGAGCCGGCTCCCCCGACTCGACCAGCCCCAGCTTGCGGGCCTGGGCGGCCAGGTTGCCCGGCGCCTCGGCGTCGGCGATCTGCTTGGTCAGCTGCTGCTGCTCCACGTCGAGCTTGGCCTGCTGCTCCTGCAACTCCAGCAACCGGAAGGCGTTCTCGTTGATCTTCGTGTTGACCGCCAGGATGCCCAGCACCCCGCCGACGACAAGCATCACGACCAGCGCCGCGAACGGCGCCCGAGGCACCCGCACCGGCGGCGGCGGAGCGACCCGCAGTCGCGGTGCCGCCTCCCGCTGCGGCTCACTGACACCGGCCCGCTCGACCGGCCGCAACGCGGCGCTGCCCTCGGTGCGGAACTCGCGCGCCCCCCGGGCGCGAGTCTGCTCCAGCGGGCTCATCCGCTCCGTACGCCGGGTGGTGTCCCCGGTCCCCCGAACCCGCTCCGCCGCGATCCGGCCCCCCGACCGCGGTACGCGCTGCCCGGCGCCGGTGATGTTCCGGCGCTTGTCGACGCTCATGTTCCCTCCCCCTCTTCGTCCGTCGTCTCCCCCGGCCGCGGACCCGATTCGGATCCGACGGCCGATCCCGTCCCCGGTTGGTGCATCGCCTTGACCCGGCGGCGGTACCGTTCGCGGTCGGTACGCCCCTGCTGCCGGGCCTGCGGGTCGATCCGTTCCGCCGCCCGCAGCCGCACTGAGGCGGCTCGCGGGTTGGCGGCGACCTCCGCCTCCCCGGGCAGCTCCGCACCCCGGCTGAGCAGCCGGAACGTCGGCTCCGACCCGGGTAGTTCGACCGGGAGGTCGATCGGGCCGGTGCTGCGGACCCGGTCGGCGAGCGCCTGTTTGGTGAGCCGGTCCTCCAGCGAGTGGTAGGACAGGACCACCAGGCGACCGCCGACGGAGAGTCGGTCCAGGGCGGCCGGCAGCGCCGTCTCCAGCACTGCCAGTTCCCTGTTTACCTCGATCCTCAAAGCCTGAAACGTTCTCTTTGCCGGGTGTCCACCCGTTCGTCGGGCTGGTGCCGGAATCGACTCCCGGACCAGCTCGGCCAGCCGCGCCGACGAGGTGATCCGGGCGCGTTCCCGTTCCCGGATGATCGCCGAGGCGATCCGGCCGGCGAACTTCTCCTCGCCGTACACCCGCAGCACCCGGGCCAGCTCCGGATGGGTGTACGTGTTGACCACCTCTTCGGCGGTCACCCCCCGGGTCTGGTCCATCCGCATGTCCAGCGGCGCGTCCTGCGCGTACGCGAACCCGCGGTCGGGCGCGTCGAGTTGCAGCGAGGAGACGCCGAGGTCGAACAGGATCCCGTCGACGGTCGGATAGCCCAGCCGGTCGAGCACCTCGGGCAGCTCGTCGTAGACGGCGTGCTCCAGGTGGACCCGGTCGGCGAAGCGGGCCAGCCGCACCCGAGCGTGCTCAAGCGCCTCGGTGTCCCGGTCCAGGCCCACCAGGATCGTCTCCGGATGCGCCTGCAGGACCGCCTCGGCATGGCCGGCCAGACCCAGTGTCGCGTCGACGTGCACGGTGCGCCCGCCGCGGCCCAGTGCGGGGGCCAGCAGCTCGAGACACCGCTCAAGCAGCACCGGCACATGCGTGCCGCGTAGCTCCCCCATGTCGACCCCCACTGGCTTGACCTTGTTTTCTTCTGCGTCCTGCTCGTCGGACGACGCCGTGCCGTCGTACCGCCAGATCCCCATCCGCTCCCCGCCCGCCCGTCGGGCCACAGCCCTCCGTGTCGGATCGTGCGCCTGGCACCGGGGAAGGGATGCCAGGAACTCGAAAGCGGCTGGAGATCTCGCAGTACGTCGGGCGTCGTCACGCCCTACAGACCGCCGGGCAGCACCCCTTCCTCGATGTCGGCGAAGTCGTCTTCGCTCTCGGCGAGGTAGGTCTCCCAGGCGACCTTGTCCCAGATCTCCACCCGGGTGCTCGCGCCGATGACCACCAGGTCCCGGTCGAGCCCCGCGTAGCTGCGCAGGTGTGCCGGGATGGTCACCCGGCCCTGCTTGTCGGGCACTTCGTCGTGTGCGCTGGCGAAGAAGACACGGCTGTAGGCCCGGGCCGCCTTGTGTGTCATCGGCTGCGCACGCAACTGATCCGCGATGCGCTGGAACTCAGGCGTCGGGAAGACGTAGAGGCAGCGCTCCTGCCCTTTGGTGATCACGACACCCCCCGCCAGCTCATCCCGGAACTTCGCCGGAAGGATCAACCGGCCCTTGTCGTCCAGGCGCGGAGTGTGGGTGCCGAGAAACACGGCCCAACCCCCTCGCCCTTCTAGCGGCGTTCGCGCGCCGCTGACCCCCCGGGCCGGTGGGCCCTCCCGGCCTCACCAATGCGCCCCACTCTACTCCACTTCCCTCCACCCGCAACCAGATTGGACCGCGTGGCGCGCCACGTTGGACCACAAAAGCGCACGTCAGTCGGGGTGGGGCGGAGTGGAGGGCGCAGCGGCCTCCGCGGCCCGGTCCGCTATCCGACATAGATCGACTCCGGCCGGCCAGCCGCCACCGACCACATCGCCGACAAAGCCCACCCGAACGGATCGGCAATCTGAGCCCTGCCATGGTCCGGTAACCTCGCTCGCGTGACGGACGCAAAGATGCCCCTTCGGGCAAAGGTGGCCAGTTCCGTGTCACGGACCGCCGCGGCGCTGTCGCGGGCCGCGGGCCGTGGCGACGGTTCGGTGATCGGCGGCTGGATCGGCTTGAAGATCGACCCGGACCTGTTGGCCCACCTCTCCGCCGGTCGGGCCATCGCGCTGATCTCCGGCACCAACGGCAAGACAACCACCACCCGACTGGCCGCCGCGGCCGTCGGCGTGCTCGGTCGGGTCGCCACCAACTCGTTCGGCGCCAACATGCCCACCGGCCACACCTCGGCGCTGGCGAAGGCGGGCAGCACCCCGTACGCCGTGCTGGAGGTCGACGAGCACTACCTCGCGCAGGTGATCGAGGCGACCGAGCCGCACGTGGTGGCGCTGCTCAACCTCTCCCGCGACCAGCTGGACCGGGCCAAGGAGGTCGCCATGATGGCGCAGCTCTGGCGCGCGGCGCTGGTCCGGCACCCCGACATCCGCATCGTCGCCAACGCCGACGACCCGATGGTGGTCTGGGCGGCCACCCCGCCGGCCACCCACGATCAGCGGATCACGCCGCCGCACGTCACCTGGTTCTCCGCCGGGCAGCGCTGGCACGACGACTCCTGGGTCTGCCCCGAGTGCGGGTCCACCATCCAGCGCTCGGGTGAGCAGTGGTGGTGCACCGGCTGCCCGCTGCGCCGGCCGCAGCCGCAGTGGACCGTCGACGACCAGGGCGTCCTCGACCCGACCGGCGCCTGGTACAAGGTCAAGCTCCAGCTTCCGGGCAAGGTCAACGTCGGCAACGCGGCCACCGCGCTGGCCGTCGCCGCCGAGTTCGGCGTACGCCCGTTCGACGCCGTTCCGCGCCTGGCCGATGTCACCTCGGTCGCCGGACGCTACGCCCAGGTCGTCCGGGACGGGCGTACGGTCCGCCTGCTGCTGGCCAAGAACCCGGCCAGTTGGCTGGAGGCGTTCGACATGGCCGAGCTGGCGCCGACACTGCTGTCCATCAACGCGCGGGATCCCGACGGGTTGGACACCTCATGGTTGTTCGACGTCGACTTCGCCCCGCTGCGCGGACGCCAGGTGCTGATCACCGGCGACCGGGCGTACGACCTGGCGGTCCGCCTCGACGTCAACGACGTGCCGTTCCAGCACGTACGCACGTTCGACGACGCCGTGCGGGCGGTACCGCCGGGGCGGCTGGAGGTCATCGCGAACTACACCGCGTTCCAGGACATCCGAGCGGAGTTGGACCGTGTCAACTGAGACCCTGCGCATCGTCTGGATCTACCCCGACCTGCTGTCCACCTACGGCGATCGGGGCAACGCGCTGATCCTGGCCCGGCGGGCACGCCAACGCGGGTTCCCGGTCGAGGTGCTGGAGGTCCGCTCCGACCAGCCGCTGCCGACCACCGCCGACATCTACCTCATCGGTGGCGGCGAGGACGGGCCGCAGGCGCTCGGCGCACAGCGACTGCTCGCCGACGGCGGCCTGCACCGGGCCGTGGCCCAGGGCTCGGTGGTGTTCGGGGTCTGCGCCGGCTACCAACTGCTCGGCACCTCGTTCTTCGCCAAGGGCACCCAGTACCGCGGCCTGGAACTGCTCGACCTCAGCTCGGACCGGGGCGCCAGCCGGGCGGTCGGCGAGCTGGCCGGGGACATCGACGCCCGGCTGGGCCTGCCGCCGCTGACCGGCTTCGAGAACCACGGCGGTCGCACCCAGCTCGGCCCCGGGGTGTCCCCGCTGGCCCGGGTCACCGCCGGAGTCGGCAACGACGGCGCCACCGAGGGAGCCTGGCGGGGCAAGCTGCTCGGCACGTACTCCCACGGGCCCGCGCTGGCCCGTAACCCGGCCCTGGCCGACCTGCTGCTGCGCTGGGCCACCGGCGCCCAGCAGTTGCCGCCGCTGGACGACACCTGGGCCGACCGGCTGCGCGCCGAGCGTCGAACCGCGGTGGCAGCTGCCGCCCGGCCATGATCCCGGCCGTCCGGCGGCTGCTCGGCCGCCGGTCACCAAACCCCGCCGGCCCTCCGTCCGGCGGCGCTTCTGGCGGCGGCGCTTCGGCCCGCGGCGCGGGACGACGGGTGTGGCGCGTCGTCGCGACGTCGTCGGCGCTGCGGTTCGGCATGCTGCTGTTCCTGCTCGCCGGATTCGGGGTGATGCTGCTGCTCACGCCGCTGCCCGACCCGGCGACGCTGCCACACCTGGCCGACCGGCTGGGCGGGTTCGCCCCGGTCGCGGCGGTCCTCGGCGGTGCGCTGCTGCTGGTCGCGCTGGTGCCGCGTACCTTCATCACGCTCGCCGCCGGCGCGATCTTCGGAATGCTGCCCGGCGCCCTGTACGCGTTGGGTGCCGCGCTGCTCGCGGCGGCGGTCGGTTTCGCCGTCGGCCGGCTGCTCGGCCGGGACTTCGTCGCCGAGCGGGTACGCGGCCGGCTGGCCCGGTTGGACCGCTGGTTCACCCGGCAGAGCGTCTTCGGGGTGATGACCGTACGGCTGCTGCCCATCTCCGGGTTCGGCCTGGTCAGCTACGGCTACGGCACCACCGGCGCGCGACTGCTGCCCTTCCTCACCGGCAGCGTCATCGCCTCCGCGCCGACCGCGTTCGGCTACGCGGCCCTCGGTGCCGCCGTCACCTCCCCCGACGGGATCAACTGGTACGCCGCCGCCCCCGCCGCCCTGGGCTTCATCGCCAGCGCAGTACTGCTCACCCGCTGGTGGCGCGCCGAACGCCGAACCCGCGCCACCCTCCCCCTCAAGTAAGCCTCCGCCACGCGCCACGTCGTGCGAGAGGATCGCCCGCACTTCATGGTCACGCTCGATGTGGGATCGAGTGGTCTCGCAGCACGGCAAGGCGACTCGATCCCACATCGAGCGTGATCCCGCGGCCCCGCCACTCAAGAGGGCGAGATGCCAGTCGGTGCATGTTAAGAAGGGGCCCTTCCTCTACACGAGGCGTTAGGAAGGGCACCTTCCTTTCACAGCACCACGGAGACCATGCGGCCGGGGATCACGATGACCTTGCGGGGGTCCTTGCCGGCCAGTACGGCGGCCACCGCCTCCAGCGCCTGTTCCCGCACGCTCTCCTCGGTCGCGTCGGCGGGGACCTCGATGCGGCCCCGGACCTTGCCGTTGACCTGCACCGGGTAGGTGACCGACTCGGCGACCAGCAGGGCCGGGTCGGCGACCGGGAAGTCCGCGTAGGTCAGCGAGGTGTCGTGACCCAGTCGCCGCCACAGCTCCTCGGCGATGTGCGGGGCGACCGGGGCCAGCATCAGCACCAGCGGCTCGGCCACCTCGCGCGGGGTGGCCGGCAACCGGGTCACCCCGTTGGTCAGCTCGATCAGCTTGGCGATCGCGGTGTTGAACCGGATCGCCTCCATGTCGCCCCGGACGCCGTCGATCACCTTGTGCAGCAGTCGCCGGGTCGCCTCGTCGGCCGGGGTGTCGACCACCCGGGACGCGCCGGTCTGCTCGTCGACGATGGCCCGCCAGACGCGCTGCAGGAACCGGTACGAGCCGACCACCGCCCGGGTCTCCCACGGGCGGGACACCTCCAGCGGCCCCATCGACATCTCGTACACCCGGAAGGTGTCGGCGCCGTAGGCGGCGCACATCTCGTCCGGGGTGACCACGTTCTTCAGGGACTTGCCCATCTTGCCGTACTCGCGGTTGACCTGGACGTCGCCCAGGTAGAAGCCGCCGTCGCGTTCGACGACCTCCTCGGCGGGCACGTACGCGCCCCGGGCGTCGGTGTACGCGTACGCCTGGATGTAGCCCTGGTTGAACAGCTTGCGGAACGGCTCGAAGCTGGAAACGTGGCCCAGGTCGTACAGCACCTTGTGCCAGAACCGGGCGTACAGCAGGTGCAGCACGGCGTGCTCGGCACCGCCGACGTACAGGTCCACGCCGCCGCAGTCGCCCTCGCTGCGCGGGCCCATCCAGTAGCGCTCGTTGTCGGCGTCGACGAACCGTCCCTCGTTGGTCGGGTCCAGGTAGCGCAGTTCGTACCAGCAGGAGCCGGCCCACTGCGGCATGACGTTCGTCTCGCGGGTGTACCGCTTGGGCCCGTCGCCCAGGTCCAGCTCCACCTCGACCCAGTCACGGCGGCGCGACAGCGGCGTCTCCGGGTCGCTGTCGGCGTCGGACGGGTCGAAGGTGCGCGGGGAGAAGTCGTCCACCTCGGGCAGCTCGACCGGCAGCATCTCCTCCGGTAGCGCGATGGCGGTGCCGTCGGCGTCGTACACGATCGGGAACGGCTCGCCCCAGTAGCGCTGCCGGCTGAACAGCCAGTCCCGCAGCCGGTAGGTGGTCGCGCCCTGACCGTTGCCGGTCTCCTCCAGCCAGGCGATGATCCGGGCCTTCGCGTCGGCCACCCCCAGGCCGCTCAGGTCCAGGCCGCGGTCGGGCGCGGCGCTGTTGATCGCCGGCCCGTCCCCGGTGTACGCCTTGCCGTCGAAGCCTTCCGGCGGCGCCACGGTACGCACGATCGGCAGCTCGAAGACCTCGGCGAAGTCCCAGTCCCGCTCGTCCTGGGCGGGCACCGCCATGATCGCGCCGGTGCCGTAGCCGGCCAGCACGTAGTCGGCGATGAAGATCGGGATCTGCCCGCCGGTGACCGGGTTGGTGGCGTACGCGCCGGTGAAGACGCCGGTCTTCTCCTTGGTGTCGGCCTGCCGCTCCACGTCGGTCTTGGCCGCCGCCGCCTTGCGGTACGCCTCGACGGCGGCCCGGGGGCTGGCGTGCCCGCCGGTCCACGCGTCCCTGGTCCCCTCCGGCCAGGCGCCCGGCACCAGCGCGTCGACCAGCTCGTGCTCGGGCGCCAGCACCATGTAGGTGGCCCCGAAGACGGTGTCCGGCCGGGTCGTGAACACCCGGATCGGGGCGGTCGCCGTCGGGAAGTCGATGTGCGCACCGGTGGAGCGGCCGATCCAGTTGCGCTGCATCAGCTTGATCGGCTCGGGCCAGTCCAGCTTGTCCAGGTCGTCCAGCAGCCGGTCGCCGTACGCGGTGATCCGCATCATCCACTGCTTCAGGTTGCGCTTGAAGACCGGGAAGTTGCCCCGCTCGGAGCGGCCGTCGGCGGTGACCTCCTCGTTGGCCAGCACGGTGCCCAGGCCGGGGCACCAGTTCACCGGCGCCTGCGACACGTACGCCAGGCGGTGGTCGTCGATGATCGCCCGCTGCTCGGCGGCGGACAGCTCACCCCACGGGCGTCCGTCCGGGGTGCGTCGGGTACCACCGGCGAACTCGGCGGTCAGCTCGCTGATCGGGCGGGCCCGACCGGCGTCGCGGTCGTACCAGGAGTTGAAGATCTGCAGGAAGATCCACTGGGTCCAGCGGTAGAAGTCGGTGTCGATGGTGGCCACCGAACGCCGCTGGTCGTGGGCCAGGCCCAGCCGGCGCAACTGCTCCCGGTACCGCTCGATGTTGGCCTCGGTGGTGGTCCGCGGGTGGGTGCCGGTCTGCACCGCGTACTGCTCGGCGGGCAGGCCGAACGCGTCGAAGCCCATCGCGTGCAGCACGTTGCGCCCGGCCATCCGCTGGTAGCGGGCGAAGCAGTCGGTGCCGATGTAGCCCAGCGGGTGCCCGACGTGCAGACCCGCGCCGGACGGGTACGGGAACATGTCCAGCACGTACAGCTTCTCGGCGCCGGAGCGCGGGTGGCCCGGGTCGGCCAGCGGGCCGGACGGGTTCGGCGCGTGGAAGGTGCCGTCGCGTTCCCAGACGTCCTGCCAGCGGCGTTCGATCTCGTCGGCCAGCGTCGCGGTGTACCGGAACGGTGGGGTGTCGCTCGTCGGGGTGGCTGCCTCGCTCGCTCGTTGCCGCTCGCTCATGGCCTTCTCCTCGCATCGCTCGGCGGAGTCTGTCGGAGTGCTGGCTGGTCTCGGATCTGTCTCGGCGGCCCGCCCCGACCCGGCGGCGGGCACGAAAAAGCCCCTCACGCAGGAGGGGCCGCCGTGCTGTCGCGCCTTCAGCGCATCAGCACGGCTGGGTAAGCAGGAAGACTCCGGCCATGTCCGGCAGTGTACCGCCAACCGGTACGACCGCGTCGTGCACCACCCACCCGGACCCCCATCACCCGACAAGAACCAGCGACATGCGCTGCGTGAGTGACAAACCGGTGCGTAAGCACTCAAACAGCTGCGCAGGTCGGCGTCGGCGACAAACATGGTTAGCCTGAGAGGCCAGTGAGATTGTTGCGGCAGACGAGGCTTGCACGTCGCGAACCCAACGGCGGGGCCAGGTGCTCTTACAACAGAGCTGCCGTGATGGCGACGAGGAGGAGGCCCGTGACACAGCAGACCTGGGACGAGGTTGGCGGCCTGTTGCCGTTCGACGAGTTCCGCGCCGCGAGCGACGCCATCGTGGCCAACATCGAACAGGTAATCGAGGGCAAGACCGCCACCGTGCGGCTCGCCCTGGCCGTCCTGCTCGCCGAAGGTCACCTGCTCATCGAGGATGTGCCGGGGGTCGGCAAGACGAAGTTGGCCAAGGCCCTGGCCCGGTCGATCGACTGCTCGGTACGGCGCATCCAGTTCACCCCCGACCTGCTGCCCAGCGACGTCACCGGGGTCAGCGTCTACAACCAGGAGACGCACGACTTCGAGTTCCGGCCGGGTGCCGTCTTCGCCAACCTGGTCGTCGGCGACGAGATCAACCGGGCCTCGCCGAAGACCCAGTCCGCCCTGTTGGAGTGCATGGAGGAACGCCAGGTCACCGTCGACGGGGTGACCTACCAGCTGCAGACGCCGTTCATGGTGATCGCCACTCAGAACCCGATCGAGATGGAGGGGACGTACCCCCTGCCGGAGGCGCAGCGGGACCGCTTCACCGCCCGGATCGCGATGGGCTACCCGGACCCGACCGCCGAGCTGGCCATGCTCGACGCGCACGGCGCGGTGGATCCGCTGGCGGCGCTGCGGCCGGTCTCCGACGCCGAAACGGTACGCCGGCTGATCGGCCACGTCCGGCAGGTGCACGTCGCCGACGCGGTCAAGCAGTACGCCATCGACCTGGTCACGGCGACTCGCGAGTCGCCCGACCTGCGGCTCGGCGCGTCCCCCCGGTGCACGCTGCAACTGCTGCGTACCGCGCGGGCGGTGGCCGCCCTCGACGGGCGCGACTACGTGCTGCCGGACGATCTTCAGGTGCTCGCCGTGCCCGTGCTGGCACACCGGCTCATCCCGACCGCCGACGCCCAGCTCGCCCGCCGCACCACCGACGCGATCATCGCCGACCTGGTGCACCGGTTGCCGCTGCCGCACGACCGTAAGCGCTCGCCGTACGACAACCGGCCGCCGACCGGCAACGGCCGGCCCCCCTTCGAGCCGCGGAGGCCGTGACGTGCGTGACGGTCTGCGCGGACTGACCACCCGTGGCCGCTCGTTCCTGGCCGCCGCGGTGGCGGCAGCCATCTCCGCCGGCATCCTCGGCGAGAAGGATCTGCTGCGGGTGGCCGTGCTGCTGGCCGTCCTGCCCCTGCTGGCCGCCCTCTACGTCGGCCGTAGCCGGTACAAGCTGGCCTGTCACCGGTCGCTTGAGCCGCACCGGATACCGGTCGGCGCGAACGCCCGGGTGGTGCTGCGGTTGCAGAACATGTCCCGGCTGCCCACCGGCACCCTGCTGCTGGAGGACCGCCTGCCGTACGCGCTGGGCAGCCGCCCCCGGGTGGTGCTGGAACGCCTCGGCGCGCACCAGGCCAGCTCGGTGGCGTACACCGTGCGGGCCGACGTACGCGGCCGGTACGAGGTGGGTCCGCTGGTGGTCCGGTTGACCGACCCGTTCGGGTTGTGTGAACTGACCCGGGCCTTCCCCGGCACCGACCGGCTCACGGTCATCCCGCAGGTGGTGCCCCTGCCGTCGGTGCGGCTGCCCGGGGAGTACACCGGCAGCGGGGAGAGCCGGGCCCGCTCGGTCGCGGTGCACGGCGAGGACGACGCGGCGACCCGTGAGTACCGCCGCGGCGACGATCTGCGCCGGGTGCACTGGAAGTCGACCGCCCGCACGGGTGAGCTGATGGTGCGGCGCGAGGAGCAGCCCTGGGAGAGCCGGGCCACCGTCGTGCTGGACACCCGGGCGTACGGCCACCACGGTGACGGGCCGACGGCCAGCTTCGAATGGGCCGTCTCGGGGGCGGCAAGCATCGCCGTCCACCTGCGCCAGGCCGGCTACAAGCTGCGCCTGGTCACCGGGGGCGGTGCGGACGTCGACGCGGGCGAGGGCGGCGACGGGCTGCTGCTCGACCATCTCGCGGAGGTCCGGCCGGACCAGCGGGTCGAGATCACCACCCTGATGCAGCACGTCCGGCAACGCGCCGACGGCGGCCTGGTCATCGGCCTGTTCGGAACGCTGAGCACCGCCGAGGCGGAGTTGCTGGCCGGCCTCCGGGCCAACAACGCCACCTGCGTGTGTTTCCTGCTGGACAGCTCCGCCTGGCTCAACCTGCCCGCACCCGCCCGGGCCGAGGCCGACCAGGCACACGACGCCGCCGCCCTGGTCCTCCTCCAGGCCGGCTGGCGGGTCATCGGCGTCGACCACGGCGCGCGACTGCCGGCGCTCTGGCCGCAGGCCGGCCGCGGCTCACAAGGGTTCGCCCTGCGCGCGGCGATGGCCGAGACGGTGGCCGGCGGCGTGCGATGAACGGAAGGTCCCCCTCATGATCGCCCACCGGAACCTGGGCCTGGTGGCCGCCGCAGCGACGCTGCTCGCCGCCGCGCCCCTGTCGGCCATCTTCGAACGCTGGACGTGGTTCGTGCAGGCCGTCATCGCGGTGGCCGCGGTGGCCGCCGCGGCAGCGCTGGCCCGGCTCGGCCGGGCCCCGCTCTGGGCCCAGGTGCTGGCCATGCTGGGTGGCCTCGTGCTCGCCCTGACCTGGCTGTTCCCCAGCGGTTCCGAGTTGCTGGCCGTGCTGCCCGCACCGGGCACCTTCGGGCACTTCGCCGAGCTGCTCACCGGCTCGGTCGACGACATGCGCTCCTACGGGGTAAAGGTTCCCGACACCGATCCGCTGCTGTTCGTCACCGTGCTCGGCATCGGCGCGGTGGCGATGCTGGTGGACGTGCTCTGCGTCGGGATGCGCCGCCCGGCCCTGGCCGGACTGCCGATGTTGGCCATCTACTCGGTGCCGGTGGCGGTCTACGTGGACAGCGTCCCTCCGCTGCCGTTCGCCATCGGCGCCGCCGGTTTCCTCTGGCTGCTCGTCACCGACAACGTGGACCGGGTCCGCCGGTTCGGCCGCCGGTTCACCGGCGACGGTCGCGACGTCGACGTGTGGGAGGCCTCCCCGTTGGCCGCCGCGGGCCGACGGCTGGCCGTGCTGGGCCTCGCGCTGGCGGTACTGGTGCCGCTGGCCGTGCCGGGGATGACCGTCGGCCTGATGAACTCGCTGAACTCCGGTGCCGGTTCCGGCCTCGGCGGCACAGGGCTGGGCGGTTCCCCCGGTCGGGTGGACCTGTTCGCCGCGCTCAGCGGTGAACTCAACCAGTCGCAGGTGACCGACCTGGTCAAGGTCACCACCACCGAGGAGGAGCCCTTCTACCTGCGCTTCGGCGTCGCCGACGACCTGCGCGCGGACGGCTTCCGGGTCCGCGGCCCCAACGGTCAGCGAGCCACCGGGGACCTGCCCGACCCGGGCGGGCAACGACCCGGCGTCGAGCGTACGCAGCACCGGGCCACCGTGGAGGTGTCCCGCGAGCTGAACATGCCGCTGCTGCCGTTCTACACCGAGCCGGTCAACTTCTCCGACCTCGGCAACAACTGGTTCTACGACCCCAACCTGCAGGTGCTCTTCTCCAACCGGGACAACTCCCGGGGCAAGAAGTTCTCGTTCGACTACGTGCGTTCGACGTACACCCCGCAAGCCCTGCGCTCGGCGCAGCCGCTGCCGGCCGACCTGCCGTTGCGTCGGCAACAGACCGTCACCCCCGACGTGCCCGAGGTGCGGGCCCTCGTCGCGGAGCTGACCCAGGACAAGCGCACCGAGTACGACAAGGTGCGCGCCCTCTACGACTACTTCTCCGAGGACAACGGCTTCACCTATCAGCTGAGCACCGCGGAGGGCACCAGCGGCCAGCAGATCCTCGACTTCCTGGAGAACAAGGCCGGCTACTGCCAGCAGTACGCCGCCGCACTGGCCTGGATGGTGCGCGACGCCGGCATCCCGGCCCGGGTCGCGTTCGGCTTCACCAACGGCAACCGGCGCAGCGGTGACACGCTGACCCTGACCAACCGGAACCTGCACGCCTGGACCGAGGTCTACTTCGACCAGATCGGCTGGGTGCCGTTCGACGCCACCCCGACCTACGGGGTGCCCGGCTCGACCCGCTCCGCCTGGGCACCGGACGTCGACGCCCCGGAGGAGACCACGCCGCAGACCGACACGTCGGACACGCCCGACGACACCGACACCACGGAGACACCGGATCGCGGCCCCAACCAGTTCGAGGAAGGTGTCGACACCGGCGCGGGCGCCGGCCCGAACACCCCGGCCAGCCCTACGTCGACCTGGCCCTGGCTGACCGCCGCCGGCCTGCTGGCGCTGCTCGCCCTGCTCGCCGTACCGGCGCTGCGCCGACTCGCCCTGCGGCGACGACGCGGTCGACTCGCCCCGGTCGCCCGGACACTCGACCCGTCGACCGCGGACTCGACCACCACTGGTCAACCACGGGTAACGGTCAGCACCGATCCGGACCGGGCCCGCGCGGACGCCCACGCCGCCTGGGACGAGCTGATCGACACACTTGTCGACTACCGGGTCCGGGTGGACCCGACGGAGACCCCCCGGGCGACCGCCGACCGGCTGGCCCGGGAGTCGATCGGCACCGACACCGACGCCGGTACGGCCGTACGCCTGCTCGGGCGGGCCGAGGAGCGGGCCCGCTACGCGCGCGACCCGTTGACCGGCGAGCCCCTGCCAGCCGCACTGCGCACGGTGCGCAGCGCCCTCGCCGGGCAGGCCGACCGCCGTACCCGCCTGCTGGCGGCCGCATTGCCGCCCTCGGTGCTGGGCCGTTGGCGTACCGCCGTCGCGGACACCTCCGCCCGCCTGGTCACCTCCGGCGGACAACTCCGCTCCCGACTCCTACGCTTCAACCCCCGCCGCCTACTAGCCACCCGCACCACCCGCTAACCCCCCACCCCCACCCCGCCCCCGCCCGCCCGGCCCCGCACCCCGCCCGGCCCCGTACCCGTACCCCGCCCCCGCGATCTTGCAGTTTCGGTCGCCCGAATGACCGTTTCGCTGCAATAAGTCCCGGCCGAAAGTGCAAGATCGCGGGGGTACGGGGGCGGGCGGGACGCAGGACGGGACGGGACGGTGCGCGACGCGGGCACGGGATCCTCACGCCCACGATCTTGCAGTTTTGGTCGCCTAAATGCCCGTCTTGCCCCAGTAAATCCCGACCAAAGGTGCAAGATCGCGGGGCGCAGGAGCGCGGGGGCGCAGGAGCGCGGGGGCGCGGGGGCGCGGGGGCGCAAGATCGCGGGGCGCGGGGGCGCGGGGCGCGGGGTGGCGGGCGCGGAGGCCCACGAGGGCGCAGGGTCACACGGGACCGGGTGTCGAGGACGCCCGACCATGGGGGATGGGTGAGCGCGAGGTGGGGTTAGGGGGGTGGAGGGTGGGGTGGGGCAGGCGGATGGCTCGATCGACCGGGGGTCGATCGAGCTCAGGTGTGCGCCCCGGGGTGGGCCCGGTGACGCGATCCGCCGCCTAAGGCTGCATGGGCCGGATCACCGGGTCAGCGGTGCCCCTCCGGGCGCTGCCGCCACCGGTCCTCCATCCGGTCGATGAAGCCCGGCCGCCGGCCGGCACGACCGCGGGATCGGCGACGACTCGCCGTGCCCCCGACCACGTGCAGGTCCGGCGACTGCGATCGACGGTGCGACTGCACCGCGAACGCGGCCGAGGCCAGCATGACAACGAATCCCGCCACTGCCAGCGGCGGAGTTTTGATCACCGCGCCATATACCAACAACGCCAAGCCGGCGATGATCAGGCCGGCAGCGACGAGCAGGCGACGCCGCGCGTGGAAGCGCGGATCGCTGGCGCGCACGGCCGAGGCGAATTTGGGGTCCTCGGCAAGCGACCGCTCGATCTGCTCGAACAGCCGCTGCTCGTGCTCCGAGAGCGGCACGGCACTCCTCCCCGGTCACGTTGGTCGGTCCGGTCGGGCCGACAGACCGTGGCAGCCAACCGGCTGCTTACCCGCAAGTCTACGAGGGGGCTCGCGCGTCGGAAAGCGGGACGACCTATGGCCGCGTCGGATTTTCCTTTCGTCGCGTATCTCGGCCGCTGAGAAGACTCGCCGGGCCTATGACGGACCGCCCGAATCGGGCAGCCGCCGCGTCGGCGGCGACCTCCGCCTCCCGCCATCCGCGCTCCGGTTCACCAAGGGTGAGCTGCCGGGGTGTGGCGTCCGCCCGGTGCAGTCCTTCCGCTCGTACTCCGACAAGACGGATTTGCTCGCCGGACGGCAGGGCGGCGAACAAGGACCACGCTATGTCGAAGATCTCCCGAGCGACGTCGGTGGGTACTTCCAGAGTGCGCGATCGACTGATGGTGCGGAAATCCGACATCCGCACTTTAATCGACACGGTCCGCCCGACCTGTTCGGCATCGCGCAGTCGAGCACCGACCTTCTCGGCCAGCGCGAGGAACGTCCGGCGGAGGTGTTCCGGGTCGTCGACGTCGACGTCGAAGGTGACTTCCGCACCGATCGACTTTTCCACCTGCTCGGGGCTGACCCGGCGCGGATCCCGCCCCCAGGCCAGCTCGTGCAGGTGCGCGGCGGCGGCCTGACCCAGCGCGGTACGCAGCATGCCGATCGGCGCCTGGGCGAGGTCACCGACGGTACGCAGACCGAGCCGCAGCAGCGCCTCAGCGGAACGCTCCCCCACCCCCCACAGCGCCGACACCGGCAACGGGTGGAGGAAGTCGAGCACCTGGGCGGCCGGTACGACGAGCAGCCCGTCGGGTTTGGCCCGGGTCGAGCCGAGCTTGGCGACGAACTTGCTCGGCCCCACCCCCACCGAACAGGTCAGTCCCTGTTCGGCCGCGACCCGTTCACGGATGCGGCGGCCGATCGTCGCCGGTGAGCCGAACAGCCGCCGGGCCCCCGCGACGTCGAGGAACGCCTCGTCCAGCGAGAGCGGCTCGACCAGCGGAGTGACGTCCCGGAAGATCTGCATGACCGCTCGGGAGGCGGCCGTGTAGCGGGTGAAATCCGGCGGCAGGAAGATCGCGTGCGGGCAGAGGGCGCGGGCCCGCATCATGGGCATCGCGCTGCGTACGCCGTACTGTCGGGCCTCGTAGCTGGCGGAGCTGACCACCCCGCGCGGCCCGACTCCGCCGACCACGACGGCCCGGCCGCGCAACTCCGGCCGGTGCCGCACCTCCACCGAGGCGTAGAAGGCGTCCATGTCGACGTGCAGGATCGGGCAGCCGGTGTCGTCGGCGTCCGGCCCGAAGCGGGGATCACCGCCCCGAGGTAACGACTGGCTGCGGCCCACCCGGGCAGGTTAGCCCCCGACACCGACATCCCCGGCACCGACATCCAGGCCGGTCAGCCCCGTACGACAAGCAGTGGGATGGTCATCTCGGCCGCCGTGTCCGCGCCGTGGAAACCCACCAGCCGGGACAGCATCGGGCTCTCCGACCGGCTGGCCAGCACGGCGTACGTGTCGTTGCAGACCACCACCACGTCGCCGATGCGGCGCAAGTGCTCCTCGGGTACCGGCCCGAACCAGCCGGTGGCCACCGCCTCGTCGCGGGTCAGCACCCGGGCGGCCGGGCCCAGCACCTGCGACCAGGCGGCCCGTACGTCTTCGGTGGCCCCCGGGACGACGTGCAGGTAGCGCACCCGGGGTTCCCCCGCGACCACCTGCAACCCGGCGGTCAACCGGGGGTCGGTGTCCAGGTCGAACCGGTGCTCGGCCGGCACGTTCAACTGCCCGTGGTCGGCGGTGACCAGCAGCGCCGCGTCCGACGGCAACCCGTCCACCAGCCGGGCCAACAGCGCGTCCAGGTCGGTGACGGCGGTCCGCCAGGGCACCGAGTCGACGCCGCTGAGGTGGCCGTGCCGGTCGACGTCCGGGTGATAGCCGGAGACCAGGGTGGGTCCGGTCCCGGCGGCCAGGGCGGCCAGCATCGTGGCGGCCAGCGCGTCGACCCCGGCGGCGCCCCGGTAGTCGCCTCCCCGGTTGGCGGCCACGGTCAGGCCGCTGCCACCGAACTCCGGCCGGCTTACCACGGTCACCGCGACACCGGCGGCCCGGGCCCGCCCCAGCGCGGTGGTGACCGGCTGCCAGCGCATCGGTGGCGGGTCGTCGGTCCACTCGATGTGGTTGAGCACCCGGTCGGTGCCCGGCACCCGCAGGGTGAAACCGAGCACGCCGTGCGCGCCGGAGGCCGTACCGGTGCCCAGGGTGACCAGGCTGGTCGGGGTGGTGGAGGGGAATCCGCAGGTGAGCGGTCGTCCCGTGGTGGCGGTCAACCCGGCCAGGGTCGGCGCGTACGGCGCGGCGATCGGGAGCTGGTGCCAGCCGAGCCCGTCGACCAGCAGCACCGCGACGCGGCGCACCCCGGCCAGTTCGTCGGCGAGCCCGAGCAGGTCGGTGCCGCCGGGCACGCCGAGCACCGCCAGTGCGCTGGGCAGCACGTCCGCCAGGCTTCTCCCGCCGTACTCCGGCGTCATCGGTGCGAGGAGGGAGCCCTGGACGCGTTCGCTGCCTCCCGGATGCGGCACGGCGGTGACGCCGGGCGTGGCGGTGGTGTCGGTCATGCCGGGCGGCGGGCGAACAGGTGCAGTTGCACGGCGAGGTCCCGCCAGGGCGAGCGGGCGGCCAGCGCCCGCTCCAACTCGACAAGGGCACCCTGTTGACCGTCTGCCACGGCCGCGGGCAGCAGGTCGGCGAGGACGCGTACGCCGTGGATCTCCTCGACGGTGAGACCGGCGGCGGTCAACAGCGCGGCGGCGCTCTCGGCGTCGAAGCGGCGGCGCAACGTGTCCCGGGGCCCGGCGGTGCCGGTGGGGTCGGTGGCCAGTGTGGCGGCCACGTCGAGGTGCCCGTTCATGGCCCGGCCGAGCACCGCCGCCGACCGGCCGGCGACCAGCACGCTCGCCGCGCCGCCGGGACGCAGCGCGGTGGCCAGCGCGGCCACCACCGACGCCGGCTCGTCGACCACCTCCAGTACGGCATGACAGAGCACCAGGTCGACGCTGTCCGGCTCGACCAGCCCGGCGAGCGCGTCACCGTCACCCTGCACCGCGCGTACCCGGTCGGCCACCCCGGCCTCGGCGGCCCGGCGGCTGAGCGCGGCGAGCGCGTCCGGACTGGCGTCGACCACGGTGACCCGATGCCCGGCCTGGGCCAGCGGCACGGCGAAGCCACCCGTGCCGCCACCCACGTCCAGCACGGTCAGTTCGGCGGAGGGCCGACGGTCCAGCTCGGCGCGCAGCACCGACCAGACCACGGCGGTACGGGGGGTCAACGGCGGCCCGGCCGCGCCTGGGGTCTGTTCCACCCGGTCGAGCCTAGGGCCTGCCCCGCCGGCCCTGCAGCCGAGGTTGAGTCCACCGGGCATCGGCCCCGGTCACCCCGGTCGGGTCCGCCGCAGCGGTGTTGCCCACCGTCGTCAGCGGAAATCGCGGGAGGCCGGCCGGACCGGCGGCTCGATGGCCTCCAACCGGTCGGCGACCAGGTTGGTCACCCCCTCGTGTCGTTGCAGCCTTCCCCGTACCACAAGCGCCGCGCTGGTCCGGGCCACCCGCCGCTGGCGCTGCCACAACCCCGGTGAGCAGGTCACGTTGAGCATGCCGGTCTCGTCCTCCAGGTTGAGGAAGGTGACTCCGCCCGCGGTCGCCGGCCGCTGCCGGTGGGTGACGATCCCGCCGACCCGGATCCGCCGACCCGGCTCGACCCGGCCCAGCCGGTCGATCGGCACCGCACCCATCGCCTCCAACTGCGGGCGGATGAAGCGGGCCGGATGGTTCTCCGGGGACAACCCGGTGGCCCACACGTCGGCCACCAGCCGGTCCACCGCCTCCATTCCGGGCAGGGTGGGCGCGGCCGCGCCGGTCACCGTGCCGGGCAGCCGGTCCGGTCGGTCCTGCGCCGCCGCGCCCGCCGCCCACAACGCCTGCCGCCGGGTCAGTCCGAAGCAGGCGAAGGCGTCCGCGGTGGCCAGGGCCTCCAACTGGGCGGCGGTCAGACCGACCCGCCGGGCCAGATCCGGCATGTCCCGGTACGGCCCGTGCGCCGACCGCTCCGCCACGATCCGCTGCGCCACCGGCTCGCCGAGGGTACGCACACCCGACAGCCCGAGCCGTACGGCCGGGCCACCCAGCCCCCAGGCGTGCGGTGGCTCCCCGGGTTGGCTGCCCCACCGGGTCTCCGCTGTGGACTCCAGCACCGGTTTCACCCCGCTGGCGTTGACGTCCGGGCGGCGTACCTGCACGCCGTGCCGGCGGGCGTCGTCGACAAGGGTCTGCGGCGAGTAGAAGCCCATCGGCTGGGCGCTGAGCAGCGCGGCCAGGAACGGACCCGGGTGGTAGCGCTTGAGCCAGGAGCTGGCGTACACCAGGTAGGCGAAGCTCATCGCGTGGCTCTCCGGGAAGCCGTAGCTGGCGAACGCGGTGAGCTTGCGGTAGACGTCGTCGGCCAACTCGCCGGTGATGCCCCGCTGCGCCATGCCGGCGTAGAGCCGGTCGGCGATGCGTGCCATCCGCTCCACCGAACGCTTGGCTCCCATCGCCCGGCGCAGCTGGTCGGCCTCGGCCGCGTCGAAGCCGGCCAGGTCGATGGCGAGCTGCATCAACTGCTCCTGGAACAGCGGCACGCCGAGGGTCTTCTCCAGGGCATTGCGCATCAGCGGATGGGCGTACGTCACCGGCTCCTGCCCGTTCTTGCGCCGGATGTACGGGTGCACCGAGCCGCCCTGGATCGGGCCGGGGCGGATCAGCGCCACCTCGACCACCAGGTCATAGAACTCGCGCGGCTTGAGCCGGGGCAGGGTGGCCATCTGGGCCCGGCTCTCCACCTGGAACACCCCGACCGAGTCGGCCCGGCAGAGCATGTCGTAGACCTCGGGGTCGTCGAGCGTCTCCTCGCCCAGATCCAGGCTCATCCCGATCATGTCGTAGCCGTAGTGCAGCGCCGAGAGCATGCCCAGGCCGAGCAGGTCGAACTTGACCAGGCCGACGGCGGCGCAGTCGTCCTTGTCCCACTGGAGCACGCTGCGGCCGGGCATCCGGCCCCACTCCACCGGACACACCTCGATCACCGGCCGGTCGCAGATCACCATGCCGCCGGAGTGGATGCCCAGGTGCCGGGGAAAGGTCTGCACCTCGTTGGCGTACACGATCACCTGCTCGGGGATCTCCGGCACGTCCACCGCCGCCACGTCACCCCAGCGGTCGATCTGCTTGCTCCAGGCGTCCTGCTGGCCGGGCGAGAAACCGAACGCCTTGGCCACGTCCCGTACCGCCGACCGGGGCCGGTACGAGATCACGTTGGCCACCTGGGCGGTGTGCTCCCGGCCGTAGCGGGCGTAGACGTGCTGGATGACCTCCTCCCGACGGTCGGACTCGATGTCCACGTCGATGTCGGGCGGGCCGTCGCGTTCGGGGGCCAGGAAGCGTTCGAACAGCAGCCGGTGCCGGACCGCGTCCACGTTGGTGATCCGCAGTGCGTAGCAGACCGCCGAGTTGGCCGCCGAGCCCCGGCCCTGGCAGTAGATGTCGGCCCGGCGGCAGAACTCGACGATGTCGTAGACCACCAGGAAGTAGCCCGGGAAGCCCAGCGCCTCGATCATGTTCAGCTCGTGGTCGAGTTGCGCGTACGCCTGCGGGTGCGCCTCGCGCGGGCCGTAGCGTTCCCGCGCGCCGGCCTCGGTGAGCTGCCGCAGCCAACTCATCTCGGTGTGCCCCGGCGGCACCGGGTACGCCGGCAGCTGCGGTGCGACGAGTTGCAGGTCGAAGGCGAGTTCCGCGCCGAACTCGGCGGCCCGGGCCACCGCACCCGGGTACGCCGCGAACCGGGCCGCCATCTCGGCACCGGAGCGCAGGTGGGCGGTGCCGGCGGCGGGCAGCCAGCCGTCCATCTCGTCCAGACTGCGCCGGGCCCGTACGGCGGCCAGGGTGGTGGCCAGTCGACGTCGCCCCGGCGTGGCGTAGTGGACGTTGCCGGTGGCCACGGTGGGCAGCCCGGCGGCGGTGGCCAACTCGGCCAGGGCATCGTTGCGATCGCCGTCGATCGGATGCCCGTGATCGGTCAGCTCCACCGCCACCGTCTCCGCGCCGAACAGCGTGGTGAGCCGGTCCAGCTCGCGGGCCGCCGCGTCGACCCCCTCGGTGAGCAGGGCGGCCGGCACGTGCCCCTTGCGGCAGCCGGTCAGCACCAGCACGTGATCGCGAAGGTCGGCGGCGATCTCCTCCAGCTCACCGTAGACCGGGCGGCCCTTCTCGCCGCCCCGCAGGTGGGCGCGGGCGATGGTGGTGGCCAGCCGGGCGTACCCCTCGTGGCCGTGGGCCAGCACCAGCAGGTGCTTGCCGTGCGGGTCGGGTACCCCGTTCTGCGGGCCGGGCAGGCCGAGGGTCAGCTCCGCCCCGAAGATCGTCGGCAGGTGCAGGGCGCGGGCCGCCTCGGCGAAGCGCACCACGCCGTAGAAGCCGTCGTGGTCGGTGACGGCGAGCGCGGTGAGCCCCAGCCGGGTCGCCTCCTCGACCAGTTCCTCCGGGTGGCTGGCGCCGTCGAGGAAGCTGAAGTTGGTGTGCGCGTGCAGTTCCGCGTACGGCAGCACGCCGTCGGGTCGGGTCAGCTCCGGTGGACTGTAGTGCTCCCGCCGCCGGCTCCAGGCCGGCGAGTCACCCCCGTCGGCGTCGACGGCGAGCGGATCCACCACATGCAGATGCCGCTCCCCGTCCCCCTTCTCCCTCCCCCGACCTCTCCCCTTGCCCGGCCGACCGGAGAGCACCCGCTCCAGCTCCGACCACGGCAGCCGTGGATTGTGGAAACTCATCGTCCCCACCTCGCCGCCACGATCTTGGTGCGTTCCGGCCCCCAGGAGGGCCGTTTCGTACCAAGATTCACGTCAGTCATAGATCGCCTCCAGCAGCCATCGGCCGTGCTCGACGGCGAGCAGCAGTGCGGTGCCGTCGGCCAGGCAGACCTGGAAGCGGGCTCGGCGACGGGCCTCGGCCGGGGCCCACCACCGCTCGTCGACCGGCCACGGACCGGCCCAGCCGACGATCTCGGCTCCCCTGCCCACGCCGACCGGGACCGGGGCTTCGGCCGTCGCATCGATGTTCAGCCGGGCCGGCGGGGCGCTCATCGCCAGCCGGGCGCTCACCGTCACCGGCCCACCAGCGGCATCCCACACCTGCACGGCGAGCGCAGTGGGCAGCACCACCGCCGGCGAGGGCGGCGGCAGCCGCCCCGGCCAGGACGGCAGCGGCGCATCCGGGCGGTCAGCCAGCGGAACAGCACCGGAACGAGCAGCCGACGGCGCGTCCCCAGGACGGGCAGACAACGGTGCAGCGCCGGGACGGGCGGGTAGCCGTTCGTCGCCCCATGGGACCAGCCGTACCTGGTCGGCCGGGGACCGCCCGCCACCGAGCACGGCGGTGACCACCGCCTCGGGGCCGAGCAGTCCCTGCACCCGGCTCAGCGCCCGATGCGCCCGCTCGCGCTCCTCGCCGGTCTCGCCCCACAGCCCCGGTTGCAGGCCGGCCTGGGCCAGCAGCCCGTCCGGCACCAACCGCAGCCGGATGATCCCGGCGGTGGGCCGGGCCGGGCCGCCCCGGCGGGCGCCGGTGAGCCAGCCGTCCAGTTGCCAACGGACCCGGTCGGCGATCGCCGCCGCGCTCAGCAGACCGTCGTGCCGCCAGACCCGGTGCAACTCCTGGCCGTGCGCGGTGACCGCCTCGATGCCGAGCCGGGTGCAGGCCAGCCCGTGCCCGGCGAGCCGCTCGTGCAACCGTTCGGCCAGCGTCCGGGCGGCGAACGCCGCGACGTCGACCCGCTCGATCGGCTCGTCGAGGTCGGTGGTGACCGTCAGGTCGACCGGGGGACGCCGGACCGCGAGCGGGCGGTCGTCCCGCCCGGCGGCCATCCGGTGGGCCAGCGCCCCGTCGAAACCGAACCGGGCCAACACGTCACCGGCGGACAGCGCGGCGAAGTCACCGAGGGTACGCACTCCGAGCCGGCGCAGCAGGTCGGCCAGGGCGGGCCGGCCGAGCGCCTCGACGGGCTGGGCGGCCAGGAACTCCGGCGTCCCACCGGGCGGCACGATCCGCCCCTGTCGGGCGGCCAACCCGGCGGCGAAGACCCCGTCGGCGACGCCGACCTGACTCTCCACCGCGCAACTCTGCGCGACGTGCTCGACGATCCGTTCGGCCGCCGCCTCCTCACCGCCGAGGTAGCGGCTCGGCCCCCGGGCGGGCAACGCGCAGGCGCCGGGGCGGACCACCTCGACCCCGGCCGCCACCTCCTCGACCGCGGCCACCACCGGCTCGAAGGCCCGCGCGTCCCGCCCGGGATCGTGGTCGACGACGGTCAGCCCCGGGCAGCGCCCCTGCGCCTCCCGCCGGCGCAGCCCTCGGCGTACCCCCTCGGCTCTGGCCTGCTCGGAGCAGGCGAGGACCCGGTTGGCGTGCAGCACCGCCACCGGCCCGGTGGCCGGCACCCCGTCGATGATCTCGGCGGCGAGCACCGGCCAGTCCGGGCACCAGAGCAGCAAGGTCCGCGTGGCCGCACTCACGCCACCCTCACCCACCCGCGATCTTGCACTTTGCGTCGCCGCATAAGCCGCGAGACGCTCATTTCGCCGACCGCAAGTGCATGATCGCGGCGTGGTTGTCGCGGGGAGCGGACGACCGGGGGATGACCCGGGTCAGTTCGGCACCGGGCAGCCACACCGTGAGTTCCTTGGGCCGGGCGGCGGCACCTCGGCCGCGCGCCGAGATGGTCACCTCGCGGCGACGCAGCCGCCCTCGCCCCGACCCGAGCCCTTCCCACACCCCGCGTACCACCTGAAGCGTCACATCCGCGCCGTCCCACCGGCCGTACGGCACCAGCACGCTGCCGCGTTGCCGGGCCCGGGCGGCCAGTCGGCCGGCGACGGAGGCGGAGACGGTGGCCGGCACGGCGGTGACCACCACGTCGACCCCGTCGATGAGCGCGGCGACCACGGTGGGCCATTCCGGACCGGGCTGCGGCACCAGGGCGAGCCGATCCAGGGCGATTCCCGCCTCGGCCGCCGCACCGGGGCCGAAGGTCGGCATCCCGACCACCGCACACCAGGAGCCGGCGCGGGACGCCTCGGCGAGCAGGGCGAGCAGCAGCGATGTGGTGCCGCTGTGCCGGGGCTGCCCGACGCCGACCGCGATGGTGCTGCCGCGCCGCAACCCGCGGCCGGGCAGCAACCCACTGAGCTCGGGCCGTACCGGCAGCATCCGGTGGCCGCCCGCCGGATCGGGGGCGCTGGCCGGACGCACCAGCGCGGCCAGCGCGGCAGAACCGACGACCATGCGGCCCGCCATCGGATCTACCCCCGTCGGATCGCCCCGGGCCCCGGCCCGAGGATGGTGCTGTCGTTGCTTCGGATGAGGACGTGCCGACACGGCATGGTCAGGTCGGCGCGTTGTCGGACGGCGTCCGGTCACCCTGGGTCCCGCCGGTGGTGACCGGACGCCGAGACTCAGGCGACGAGCCCTTCGATCGCCGGCTGATGGGCCATGCCGAGTGCGGACTCGACCACCGTGACGAAATCCCCGGCGGCACGGAGCAGGTCGTCGGCCTCCCGGGCGGTGACCACCCGAGGTATGCCGGCCTCGGCGGCGGCCCGCTTGCCGGCGGCGACGGCGAAGTAGTTGGCCCACTCGTTCAGCTCGGGGGCGACGCTGGCGAGCAGGACCCAGACACTGGTGATCCGGCTGCGGCGGGTGGGCGCGGGGCGGGCGCGGGCGGCGAGCACCGCGGCGGCGGCACGCAGGGCCGCGAGGTGGGCGGTGGCGTACCGGAGACCGTCGGGACTCGTCCGAGCGGCTTCGGCGAGCCCTTGCCGCGCCACCGCCAGCAGTTGGGCGGGAGTGCGGTGCGGCAGCACGTGCGCGGGCACCGTCGGCACCTGGGCCGGGCTGGTCGGCATGTCTCCTCCAGGCGGACCGGGGCGGGCGATCGCCCGACGGAGGAGATCCGTCGGCGCGGGACACCCGCGGCGGGCGGTGCGGAGGAAGACGCACCAGATGGGTGGCCGGGCCGGGTGTGGAGCTTCCCCACACCACACCCGGCCGGCGTACCGGCGGGTCCGTCGCTCGCCGCCCGGGGGTCGTGGGCGGCGAGCGACGTTCCTGCCTGATGGGTTCGGACTCGCGACTGCCCGAAGCCCGGTGCGGTCCGCGGTACCGCACCTCTCTCGGAGCCGGATGCCGCGAAACACCCGCCCCGAGGGGGGTTGGAACGAACGTTCGACTCAATCGAACATCCGTTCTAACTGCTGCTGACAGTACACCCTCCCCCCGACGAAAATGCAACGTGTGGCGCGCACCGGCATCCTCCGGTCACCGATTTCCCCGCTCCGCCCCGAGCCCGGCAGCCCCGGCAGTCCCGACGGCCGTCAGCGACGGCTGGCCACCGACTCCGGCTGCACCGTCCGGCCGTGCACCGGGAAGAATGGCGGGATGCAGTCACACCCGAACGTCCGGGCGGTGCAGGACGCGCTCGACGCCGCACAGGCGCGCAACGGTTCCGCCGCACCGGCCACGGTCCGCCTGTTGCCCGACGCCGTGCACACCGCCGCAGCCGCCGCCGAGGCGCTCGGCGTCGACGTGGGGGCCATCGCCAACTCGCTCGTCTTCGACGCCGACGGAGCCCCGTTGCTGGTGCTGACCTCCGGCGCGCACCGGGTGGACACCACCGGCCTGGCCGCCCGGCTCGGCATCACCCGGCTGCGCCGGGCCACCCCGCAGTTCGTCAAGGAGCACACCGGCCAGGTGATCGGCGGGGTCGCCCCGGTGGGCCATCCGCAGCCGCTGCGCACCCTGGTGGACAACGCCCTGGACAAGTACGACGAGGTCTGGGCCGCCGGTGGCGTACCGCAGGCGGTCTTTCCCACCACGTACGCCGAACTGCTGCGGATCACCGGCGGAACCCCGACCGACGTGGCGTGAACGAGCGAAGCGAGCGAACCATCAAGCACAGCAGCGTGGTGCCTCGCGCCGGCGGCGAGCGCAGCGAGGCGGCGGCGTGAGCGAGCCAGAGCACGTTCCGGAGCTGGTCACCCTGCATGTGTGGCGGATTCCCCGGGCCGCCGTGGGCCGGGCGCTGGTCCGGATGGCGCGGGATCCGCGCCGGTTGCGCGCCCTGCCCGGCGTACGGTTCGGCAAGCTGCTCGGCACCGGGACCGGCACCGGCTTCGGGCCGGGTGACGCCGACCTGACCCGCTGGGCGGCGTTGACGGTGTGGGACTCCCCCGCCGCGGCCACCCGGTTCGCCGAATCATCGGTGGGTCGGGCCTGGTCCCGCATCGCCGTGGCCGGCGTCCGGCTCGACCTGCGGCCACTGAGCAGCCGGGGCGAGTGGTCCGGCCGGCGGCCGTTCGGCGAGCCGACCGGTGGCCGGGTCAGCGGGCCGGTGCTGGCCCTGACCCGGGCCCGGCTGCGACCGACCCGCGCGCTCACCTTCTGGCGGGCGATCCCGCCGGTGGCCGCCGCCGTGCACGCCGCGCCCGGCCTGCTGGCCCGCTTCGGCGTCGGCGAGGCCCCGCTGGGCTGGCAGGGCACGGTGAGTGTGTGGCGTGATCCGACAGACCTGGTGGGGTTCGCGTACCGTCACCCGGAGCACCGGGCCGCGATCACCCGGACGGAGACCGCGCGGTGGTACGCGGAGGAACTCTTCACCCGGTTCGAGGTGCGTGACGTGATCGGTGACCGGACGGTACTGGGGTGGGTCGACGGCGACCCGGCGAAGGGTGGACGGGCATGAGGTTGGTGCGGTGGACACCGGACGATCTCCTCCGACGGCTGGACGACGTGGTGGCCGTCTACGGCGAGGCCATGGGTTACCGCGCCGACCTGCTGGAGGCCCGCCGTGGCTACATCGCCACCCACGTACGCCGTCCCGGCTTCCGGGCCGTCGCCAGCCTGACCGCCGAGGGGCACCTGGCCGGGTTCGGCTACGGCTACCTCGGCGGCCCCGGCCAGTGGTGGCACGACCAGGTCTGGCGGGCACTAGACCCGGACGCCCGACGACGCTGGCTGACCGACTGCTTCGAGGTGGTCGAGTTGCACGTACGCCCACCGGCGCAGGGACACGGCCTGGGCGCCGGGCAACTGCGGGCGCTGCTCACCATGGCCGAGGGCGCGACCACGCTGCTGTCCACCCCGGAGGCCGACGAGCAGACCTCCCGCGCCTGGCGGTTGTACCGCCGGTTCGGCTTCGTCGACCTGCTGCGCGACTTTCACTTCCCCGGCGACGAACGCCCGTTCGGGGTGCTCGGCCGGGACCTGCCCCTGCCCGCGCCCGCGCAGCCGCCGCGATCATGAGAGGCGGACCATCGGCCCGGCCGGTGACCCGGGCGTACGCCTGGGGAATGCTCGCCCTGCTGGTGCTGGCGCAGATCTGCTACCCGCTGACCAGCGGGACGACCCGGGCCCGGCTGACCGTCGCCACCGTGGTGCTCGGCTACCTGCTCTCGGTCGGCCACGCCCTGCTCAGCCGGGGCCCGCGTACGGCGTTCGCGCTGATCGCATTGGCCAGCGGCGGTGGTTTCGCCATCGAGGCACTCGGGGTGGCCACCGGATTCCCGTTCGGCAGTTACGACTACTCCGGCCAGCTCGGCCCGAAACTGGCCGGGGTGCCGCTGATCATCCCGCTGGCCTGGACCTGGATGACCTGGCCGGCCTGGCTGGTGGCGACCCGACTCATCGGCGGCGGCACGGCACGCGAGTGGTGGCGGTGGCCGGCGCGGATCGGGCTGGCCACCCTCGGCCTGGCCACCTGGGACCTCTTCCTCGACCCGCAGATGGTCGCCGAGGGGCACTGGGTGTGGCGCGACGCCACCCCGGCACTGCCCGGGCTGGCCGGCATCCCGGTCAGCAACTACCTGGGCTGGCTGCTGTTCGGGGTGCTGGTGATGACCGCGCTGCGGCCGCTCGCCGGTGCCGCCGTGGCCGACACCGACGCCCGCGACCGGCCGATGTACGCGCTCTACCTGTGGACGTACGCCTCCAGTGTGCTGGCCCACGCGGTCTTCCTGGACCTGCCCGCCTCCGCCCTGTGGGGCGGGGTCGGCATGGCGGTGATCGCGGTGCCGCTGGCGGTGACGCTGCTGCGGGCCCGCCGGACCGGCGACGACCACGCCGGCGCGGAGCGCACCAGGGCCGACGTCGCGGCATGACCGGGCCGCTCGTCGTCCTGCTCGTCGTCGTCGCGTTGACCGCGCACACCCTGGTCAACGCCGGCCGGTGGTTGCGCCGCCCGGCGGACCGGCCGGTGCAGACCGACGAGCGGGTGAGCGTGCTGCTGCCGCTGCGCGACGAGGCCGACCGGGTCACCCCGTGCCTGCGGGCGCTGCTCGCCCAGCGCGGCGTACCCGGGCTGCGGATCGTGGTGCTCGACGACGGCTCCACCGACGGCACCGCCGAGGTGGTCCGTGCGGTGGTCGGCGACGATCCGCGGGTCACCCTGCGCACCGGGGTCGCCCCGCCGCCGGGCTGGCTGGGCAAGCCGTACGCCTGCTGGCAGTTGGCCAGCCGCGTCGAGACCTCGGCCGACGCGCTGGTGTTCGTCGACGCCGACGTGGTGCTCGGCCCGTACGCCGTGGCGGCGGCGGTCACCGAACTGCGCGCCGCCGGGGCTGAGCTGCTGTCGCCGTACCCGAAGATCGTGGTGCGGACGGTGACCGACCGGTTGGTGCAGCCGTTGTTGCAGTGGTTGTGGCTGACCTTCCTGCCGCTGCGGGCGATGGAACGCTCGCAGCGGCCGTCGCTGGCCGCGGCCGGTGGGCAGTTCCTGGTCGTCGACCGGGTCGGCTACCTGCGGGCCGGGGGGCACGCGGCGGTCGCCGACCGGGTGCTGGAGGACATCGAGCTGGCCCGCGCGGTGAAACGTGCCGGTGGTCGGATCGCCCTGGCCGACGGCTCCCGGCTGGCCTCCTGCCGGATGTACGACAGCTGGCCGCAGCTGCGCGACGGCTACACCAAGTCGCTGTGGGCCACGTTCGGTCATCCGCTGGCCGCCGCGCTGGTGGTCGGTCTGCTGCTCCTGCTCTACACCGCGCCGCCGCTGGTCGCCGTGGCCGCCCTGCTGGCCGGGGCACCGGCCCTGGCCGGGGTGGCCGCCCTGACGTACCTGGCGGGGGTGGTGGGACGGGTGGTCAGCGCCCGCGCCACCGGCGGACGGGCCTGGCCCGACGCGCTGAGCCACCCCGTGTCGGTCGCGGTCCTCGGTTGGCTGACCCTACGGTCGTACCATCTGCGCAAGCGGCGGCGCCTGTCCTGGCGCGGCCGTCCGGTCGGCTAGATCCGCCTGCGGCGGGCCGGAGCGAGGACTTCGACACGGTCTAGGAGGACGCGGCATGGCGCGGATCGTGGTCGTCGGCGCCGGGGTGGGCGGGTTGGCCACCGCTGCCCGGCTGGCCGTCACCGGGCACCAGGTGACCGTCCTGGAACAGGCCGACACGGTCGGTGGCAAGCTCGGGCGGCACACCCGCGACACCGAGGCGGGCTCGTTCCACTTCGACACCGGGCCCAGCCTGATCACTCTCCCCGAGGTCTTCCACGAGCTGTTCGAGGCGACCGGGGCGAAGCTGGACGAATATCTCGACCTGGTGCCGCTGGACCCGATCGTGCGGCACGTCTTCGACGACGGTGCCGCGGTGCTCGACTCCTGCGCCGACCCGGCGGAGTTCACCGCCCGCATCGGCGCGGCCCTCGGTGACCGGGCCGCCGCCGACTGGCAACGGTTGTGGCGGCGCGCGGCCCGGGTGTGGCGGGCCAGCGAACACGACATCCTGCGTCGCCGCGTCGACTCGCCCCGGGACCTGGCCCGACTGGCCTGGCGGCTGGGCGACCTGGCTGCCATCCGGCCCGGGCAGAGTCTGCGTGGACTGGGCCGGTCGCACCTGTCCGATCCTCGGCTGCGGATGCTGCTGGACCGGTACGCCACCTACACCGGCGCGGATCCGCGGCGCGCCCCGGCCGCCCTGGTCGCGGTCCCCTACGCCGAGTTGACCTTCGGCGGCTGGTACCTGCGTGGCGGGCTGGGCACCCTCGCCGACGCGCTGCTGTCGCGCTGCCTGGACCTGGGGGTGGTGGTGCGCACCGGCACCACTGTCACCCGGATCGACGCCACCGGCGGTCGGGTGCACGGGGTACGCGTCGCCGACCAGCGCGCCCCGATCCCCGCCGACGTGGTGGTGGCGAACGTCGACGCGCTGACCGTCTACCGTGACCTGCTGCCCGACGCGCGCCGGCTGGCCGGGCTCACCGACCGCAGCCTGGCCGGTTTCGTGCTGCTGCTCGGCGTACGCGGCGAGAGTGGGCTGGCCCACCACAACGTGTTCTTCCCCCGCGACTACGACGCCGAGTTCGACGCGGTCTTCGGCGACCCGGGTCGGGGGGTACGGGCCCGGCCGGCCGCCGACCCGACGATCTTCGTCACGGTGGCCGACGATCCGGCGGTCCGCCCGGACGGCCACGAGGCGTGGTTCGTGCTTGTCAACGCCGCCCGGCAGGGCACCGCACCGGGTGCGGTCGACTGGCGTCGGCCGGGGCTGGCGCAGGCGTACGCCGATCGGATTCTCGACGTGCTCGCCGAACGCGGCGTGGACGTCCGCGACCGGCTGGTGTTCCGCGACATCCGGACCCCGGCCGACCTGGCCACCGCCACCGGCGCCCCGGGCGGCACCATCTACGGCACCGCCGGTGGTCTGCTGCGTCCGGCCAACCGGGGGCCGGCGCGCGGTCTGTGGCTGGTCGGCGGCTCCAGCCATCCGGGCGGCGGACTGCCGATGGTGACCCTGTCCGCGCAGATCGTCGCCGACGCCGTCGGTCCCGCCTGGTAGGCGTGCCTACCCGTGGCGAGGCGGGTTGATCAGATCGGTCCCAGGAGCACCACGTCCCGCGCCGCCACGATGTCGGCGGGCCGATCACTCTGCGTCGATCAGTGCCCGGCGTACGGCGGAGAGCAGCTGCCCCAGCCCGAACGCGGCCAGCAGCACCCACACCGCGGTCGCCATGGTGATGGTGCCGGCCGCCAGATCCGGCTGGATCAGCCCGGTCAGGCCGGCCAGCAGCAGTCCCACCAGGGCCACGCAGACCCGGGTGGGCCGCTCCCCCACCGTCACCGCGCCGATCTCCCGCATCCCGGCGGCGACCGCCCGGGCCCGGACGTACTCGTGCAACCAGGACAGCGCGCCGGCCGCGGCGACCAGCGCGCCGGGCGCGCCGACCAGCCAGAACGCCACCAGCCAGGCGACCTCACCGATCCGGTCGGCAAGCGAGTCGTAGACGTAGCCGAGTCGCGTCGTGCGGCCGGTGGCCACCGCCACCGCCCCGTCGACGCTGTCGGCCACCGAGGCGAGCAACACGAACAGGGCACCGAGGAACGGGCCGTCACCCGCCCGGACCGCGAACAACGGCACGCAGAGGCAGAGCAGCACGCCGACCGCCGTCACCGCGGTCGGGCCGACCCGCAGCCGGCCCAGCAGGAACCCGAGATGGTACGACAGGCGCAGCCAGGCGCGTACCACCGGAGTGGCCGCCCGAGGGTCGAACCCACCGTGCAGCCGGGCCCACGCGGTGGCGTACTCGTTCCAGTTCAGCTGTCTGCCCACCACGGTTCAACCGTCACGGCGGCGCTGAGGTATCGCGCCGGCACGCTCACGTCGAAGCGCCCACCCGCAGGTTCTGCCAGATCTCCCGGGTCGCGGTGGACCGGTTGAAGGTGATGAAGTGAATCCCCGGCACACCCTCGTCGAGCAGCCGCTGACACATCTCGCTGGCCTGCTCGATGCCGAGCCGGCGGACCGCCTCCGGGTCGTCGGCGACCCGCTCGAACCGGGCGGCCAGCGCCGGCGGGAAGGGTGCCCCGGACAGTTGCACGGAGCGTTCGATGGTGCCGATGCGGATCACCGGCATCACCCCGGCCAGGATCGGGGTGTCACAGCCGGCGGCGGCCACCCGGTCGCGCAGGCGGAGGTACTCGTCGGCGTCGAAGAACATCTGGGTGATGGCGAACTCGGCGCCGGCCCGGCACTTACGGACGAAATACTCGGTGTCGCTGGCGATGTCCGGCGAGCGCGGATGCCGGTACGGGAAGGCGGCCACACCGACGCTGAAGTCACCCGAACGGCGGACCAGGCGCACGAGATCCTCGGCGTAGTCGATGCCGTCGGGGTGCCGCACCCACTCGCCGGTCGGATCACCGGGCGGGTCGCCCCGCACCGCCAGCACGTTGCGCACCCCGGCGCCGGCCAGCCGCCCGATCACGTGCCGCAACTCGGCCACCGAATGGTTGACCGCGGTCAGGTGGGCCATCGGCAGCAGGGTGGTCTCGGTGGCCACCCGTTCGGTGACCGCGACCGTGGTGTCCCGCGTGGTTCCGCCGGCACCGTAGGTGATCGAGACGAACGACGGCTGCAACGGCTCCAGCTCGCGGATGGCCTGCCAGAGCTGCCGCTCGCCCTGCTCCGTCTTCGGCGGCATGAACTCGAAGGAGAAGGTCGGCTGGCGGTCACGGACCAGCTCCCCGATCGCAGGTTGCGGATTGGGGAGGATCGACGGTAGACCGAGCGCCACGCGTCGACTCTAGCCGGACCGGCCGCGTATCCCCATCTTCTTCCCACAGCCAGGGATCACTGCCCACATCGTTCTCGACTCGACGACCCGGTCGCGCCTGTGCCGCAGGTCGGTGTCCTGAGCAATCGCGGGCGGGCCGGTGCCGTACGTCGGTGTCCTGGGGTTCGCGGGCGGAAACGTCGGACCCCTGCGATAACCATGACCCAGCGCGGGCGGTCGACGACCGCAGGGGGCCGCGCGGGGGTCACGATCCACCGGTGGGCGGTCCGGGTTCCGGGCCGGTCACCAGCGCGCGCCGACCTCCGGAGGACCGATGCCCCCGCACCCGCCCGATCCGCTGTCCGGGCCGCCGCTGACCCGGTTACGCCTCGCCCGAGGTTGGAGCCAGTCCCGGCTCGCCGCCGAACTGTGCGCCGCCGCCGGGGTGCCGACACTCAGTCGGCACGAGATATCCCGCTGGGAACGCCAGCGGCGCACACCCGGCCGCTACTGGCACGCCTGGTTGGCCATCGTCCTCGGCGCGCCGGCCGGATCGCCGCCCGATTCATCGGGCACGTCGCCAACCCGCCCGCCAGCAGGCAGGACTGTACTCACCGATGGTGACGCGAAATGTCCGAAGGGCGACCGTGACCGGCGTGTCGGCCGCTGCCGACCGGCTTCGGCACGCCCACCGACGCGGCTTACCGGGCGATCCGCGACGCGCCGGAACGTGGGTGGGTCAGCATGCGGCGACCTGACCTATTAGCGTCGGGACGTGACCCACGCTGCTCCTGTCTCTCCCGTCGACCGGGCCGGCCTCCGCCAACGGGTGGACCAGGCCCTGTCCGACTTCCTCGCCGGTCGCCGGTTGTGGATGACCGACCTCGATGACGCACTGGTGCCGGTCGCCGAGGCGATCGAGGCGTTCGTGCTCGGCGGGGGCAAGCGCCTACGGCCCGCCTTCGCCTACTGGGGCTACCGAGGTGCCGGCGGAGTGGACACCGACGCCGTGGTGACCGCCCTCGCGGCACTGGAGTTCGTCCAGGCCAGCGCCCTGATCCACGACGACCTGATGGACCGTTCGGACACCCGGCGCGGCGAGCCGGCGGTGCACCGGCGATTCGCCGCCCGGCACCGTGCGGCCGGCTGGGGCGGCAACCCGGACGGCTTCGGCGACGCGGCGGCGATCCTGCTGGGCGACCTGTGCCTGGTCTGGTCCGACGAGTTGCTGCACTCTGCCGGGCTGGATCCCCGCACCGTCGCCCGGGCCCGGCCGGACTTCGACGAGATGCGCACCGAGGTCACCGTCGGGCAGTACCTCGACGTGGTGACCCAGGCCACCGGGGACGCCTCGCTGGAACGGGCCAGCAAGATCGCCCGCTACAAGTCGGCGAAGTACACGGTCGAACGACCGCTGCTGCTGGGCGCGGCGCTGGCCGACGCCCCTGCGGACATACGGGTCGCCTACTCGGCGTACGGGCTGCCGTTGGGCGAGGCGTTCCAGCTGCGCGACGACGTGCTGGGAGTCTTCGGCGACCCTGCCCAGACCGGCAAGCCGGCCGGCGACGACCTACGCGAGGGCAAGCGGACCTACCTGGTGGCAGCGGCCCTGGAGGTGGCTGACGAGGCCGGGCGGGAGGTGGTGCTCGCCGGGCTCGGCGATCCCACCCTGGACGCGGCCGGAGTGGCCCGACTACGGGACGTGATCACCAGCACCGGCGCACTGGCCCGTACCGAGCAGCGCATCGTCACGCTCACCGACGCCGCACTCGCCGCGCTGACCGCCGTCGACCTGGACACCGAGGCCCGCCAGTCCCTCGTCGACCTAGCCATAGCCGCCACCCGCCGCACCGACTAACCCCCTCCCACCCCCAGCCGCGCCGCACCCTGCCCTCACCCCACCCCCCCGCCCTCGCCCCGCCGCCCTCGCCCCGTCGATCTTGCAGTTTTGGTCGCACTTATGGGTGATTTACACCATTCGCGGGGACACAAAGTGCAAGATCGACGGGGCGAGAGGGTGGCGGGGGCGGCGAGGGTGGGTGACAAGGGTGGGGGTGGCAAGGGTGGAGTACGGGGCTGTTAGAAGCCGAGGGCTTGGGCGCGGCGTTTGATTTCGCGGGCCTGGTCGCCGGCGAGGGCGGTGGCAGGGGTGCCACCCGGCAGCGTCGGGTCGGGCTCGTAGAGCCAGCGCAGCGCCGCCTCGTCGTCGTAGCCGGCGTCGGCCAGCAGGTTGAGTACGCCGGGCAGGTGCTTGAGTACGGTGCCGTTGGCCACCAGGTCGGCCGGAATCCGGCGGACACCGTCGCGGCGTACCGCGATCAGTTCCCGATCCCTGATCTTCTGGTGCACCTTGCTGATCGTCAGGTCGAGCCGCTCGGCGACGTCCGGCAGGGTCAGCCAGTCCGTCGGCCCGGTGGTCCCCGGCGCGGCGTTGTCGGTGGGTACGGAGTCGGTCACTCGACCACCCTGCCACGTCCTCCCGGCACCAGGTCAACAGCCTCCCGGCACCCACCCTGACCAGGATCGACCACAGCCTGTCACGCCACGGCGGGCCCGAGAAGGTCCGCTCGGCGGTAGCATCCTGTTCAACCTTCATCCCCCGACACATAGACTGCCTGCCGATGGACACACAGGTCGCCGACACGTTGCTGGGCTCGCTGATCGACGGGCGTTACCGCATCCGCGGTCGCGTCGCCCGTGGCGGCATGGCGACCGTGTACACCGCCACCGACGAGCGACTCGAACGCACCGTGGCGGTCAAAATCATTCACTCGTCGCAGGGGCCGACCGATCGGGCCGGCCTGGCCGGCTTCGTCGAGCGGTTCACCGACGAGGCCAAGACCATCGCCCGGCTGACCCATCCCAACGTGGTGGCGGTCTACGACCAGGGCACCCATGGTGGTCGGCCGTACCTGGTCATGGAGTATGTCCGCGGGCGCACCCTGCGTGAGGTGCTGACCGAGCGGCGCCGACTCAACCCGGACGAGGCGCTGGCCATCACCGAGCAGATACTCGCCGCGCTCGCCACCGCCCACCGGGCCGGGCTGGTGCACCGCGACGTCAAGCCGGAGAACGTGCTCGTCGCCGAGGCGCCCAGCGGCGGCCCGGCCAACCTCGTCGACAGCGTCGTGAAGGTCACCGACTTCGGGTTGGCGCGGGCCGTGGAGGCGAGCACCGATCACGACAGCGGCAACCAACTGATGGCGACCGTGGCGTACGTCGCCCCGGAGCTGGTCACCACCGGCCGCGCCGACGCCCGTACCGATGTCTACTCCAGCGGCATCGTGCTGTTCGAGATGCTCACCGGCCGGGTGCCGTACGACGGTGATCGTCCGATCGACATCGCCTGGCAACACGTCGATCGGGACGTACCGGCGCCGTCGACCCTGGTGCCCGGCCTGCCGAAGGCCCTCGACGATCTGGTCACCCGAGCCACCCGCCGCGACCCGGCGGGCCGTCCGGCCGACGCCGGGACCCTGCTGGCCGAGGTGCAGGTCGCCCGGGACGGGCTCGGTAACGCGAACGCCCAGACCGCCATGCTGTCTGCGGTGTCCGACGGCCCGGCGGTCGCCCAGCCGACCATGGTGGTGGCAGCGGTCCGCCCCGCCGAACGGCCGACCTGGGCCCGGCTGCCGGAGGGTGGCACACCCACCCGGGGGCGTCGTCGGGCGGTTCCGGACGAGGACGTGCACCGGTTCTCCCAGCTTGCCGGGTGGCGTGCCCGGCTGTTCGGCGATTCGAGCAGCCGCCTCGCGGTCGCCGCCGTCGTGGTGGTGCTGGGCCTGGTGGCTGCTCTCGGCGGATGGTGGTTCGGCGTCGGCCGCTACACCACCACCCCGCAGCTGGTCAGCATGACCAAGACCCAGGCGGAGGCGCAGGCCGCGCAGGGCGGCTTCACCCTGCAGTACGCCGATCCACGCCACGACGAGCAGATCCCGCGTGACGGCGTGGTGGCGCAGCAGCCCGCCTCGGCCGCCCGGATCCTCAAGGGCGGCACCATCACCCTGACCCTGTCCTTGGGGCCGGCCCGGTTCCCGATGCCCGACGTGGTGGGCAAGGAGTTCGACCTGGCCGAGGCCGACCTGGTCAACGCCCAGCTGAAGGTCGTCAAGGGCACCGCCCGGTACGACGACGGCCTGCCCGAGGGCGTCGTGGTGGCCACCAAGCCGGAGGCCGGCAAGGAGGTCGAGCCGGGCGACGAGATCACCGTCATCCTGAGCAAGGGCCGCGCCCCGATCACCGTGCCGAACCTGGTCGGCAAGAGCCTCAACGACGCCCGTACGCAGATCGCCCAGCTCGGCCTGGTCCTGGTGGAACCGACCTACAAGCAGTCCGACAAGCCTCGCGACGAGGTGCTCGGGCAGAGCCCGGCCGACGGCAGCGGGGTCGAGAAGGGTGCCCAGATCCGGCTGGAGGTCAGCGAGGGTCCACCGCTGGTGACCGTACCCCGGGTCATCGACCTGCCGTGCCAGCAGGCCAAGCAGGTGCTGGAGAGTCAGGGCTTCCCGGTGGCCGTGCAGTTCAACCCGGAGGCCGTGGCCCGGTTCCAGAACCCGAACGAGAACGCGCAGGTGGCACCGGGCACCCAGATCACCATCGGGTGTTTCTGATGACGGCTACCCAACCCGGCCACCGGCCGATCGGCTCGCACACGCCCACCTCCGGTGGGCTGGCGAAGGCGGCGCTGCCGTACCTCGACGCCGCCGGCTCCGAGGTGGCGCAGGTCTACGTCGGCAACTCCCGAGGGTGGGCGATGCCGGCCGGTGACCCGGTGCAGGACGCCCTGTTCCGCGACGGCTGCGCCGAACGGGGAGTCGCCGCCTACATTCACGCGTCACTGCTGGTCAACCTGGGTTCGCCGACCCCGGCCACGGTGGAACGATCGCAGCAGACCCTGGCCCACGCGCTACGCCGGGGCGCCGCGATCGGCGCCCGCGCGGTGGTGTTCCACGCCGGCAGCGCGGTGGACGCCGGGCACGCCGAGGCGGCCATGCGGCAGGTACGCGAATCCCTGCTGCCGCTGCTGGACTCGGCCGCCGACAGCGGCGGGCCGATGCTGCTGGTCGAGCCGAGCGCCGGTGGCGGCCGGTCGCTGGCCTGCCGGGTGGAGCAGCTCGGCCCCTACCTGGACGCGGTGGACCGGCACCCCTGGCTGGGCGTCTGCTTCGACACCTGCCACGCCTGGGCGGCCGGGCACGACCTGGCCGCCGAAGGCGGCATGACCGAGACGCTGGACACCCTGGTGGCGACCGTCGGCGCGGATCGGCTCCAGCTGGTGCACGCCAACGACTCGAAGGACCTGTGCGGCTCCACCCGTGACCGGCACGAGAACATCGGCAAGGGCAGCATCGGCGAGCCCGCCTTCGCCGAACTGATGCGCCACCCCGCCACCGCCGGCGTCCCCATCCTCGTGGAGACCCCCACCGACCGCCACGAAGGTCACGCCGCCGACATCGCCACCCTCCGCCGCCTCCACCCCTAACTCCCCCTCACCCCACATACCCTCCCCTCCCTCCCTCTCGCTCCCCACGCGCCACGCGCCCTGCGCCCTGCGCCCTGCGCCCTGCGCCCTGCGCCCTGCGCCCTGCGCCCTGCGCCCGCGATCTTGCACTTCTTGTCGCCGCATAAGCCGCACAAGAGGCATTTCAGCGACCAAAAGTGCAAGATCGCGGGCGCAGGGCGGGGGGTGGGAGCGCGGCCTGGGGTGGGAGCGCGCGGGGCGCGGGGTAGGAGCGCGGCCCGGGGTGGGAGTGGGGTCAGGCGCGGAGGATGTGGGTGAGGGTGGTGGCGGCCTGGTCGACGGCGGTGTCGGTGACGTCCATGTGGGTGACCAGGCGGGCGATGCGGGGTCCGAGCACCGAGATGAGTACGCCTTCGGCACGGGCCGCCGCGGCCAGCGCGTGCGCGTCCATAGGTGCCTTGGTCAGGTCCAGCGGGACCAGGTTGGTGCGTACCGGCGCGGCCAGCACTCCGAACGGGGCGATCGCCTCGGCCAGCCGGACCGCCTTCGCGTGGTCCTCGGCGAGCCGCTCGATGTGGTGGGCCAGGGCGTACCGGCCGGCAGCGGCGAGGACACCGGCCTGACGCATCCCGCCGCCCATCCGCTTACGGATCATCCGCGCCCGCTCGATCTTGTCGGCGGCACCGACGACCAGCGAGCCGACCGGCGCGCCGAGCCCCTTGGAGAGGCAGACCGAGAGGGTGTCGAACAGCGCGCCGTAGCTGGCCAGCGGCACCCCGTCGGCGACGTGGGCGTGCCAGATCCGCGCCCCGTCGCAGTGCAGCGCCACCTGCGCCTCGTCGGCGACCCGACGCAACTGGCGCAGCGTGTCGAGGGGAATCACCCCGCCACCGCCGCGATTGTGGGTCTGCTCCACCGCGATCGCGGCGGTGGGCACCGCCCAGTAGCCGTCGGGACGGATCATGCCGGCGACCACGTCGGGGTCCACGTCCGCGCCCACCGCAGGCCAGGTCCGCGAGGTGATGCCGCCGTACGCGGCAGCGGCCCCCATCTCGTACGTGATCACGTGCGCGTCGGCGTCGCAGAGCAACTCCGCACCGGGCGGTACCGACAGTTGCAGGGCGATCTGGTTGGCCATCGAGCCGGTCGGGCAGAACAGCGCCGCCTCGTGCCCGAACAGCGCGGCGACCTCGGCCTCCAGCGCGTTGACCGTCGGGTCCTCGCCGTAGACGTCGTCGCCGACCTCGGCGGCGGCCATCGCCTCCCGCATCCCGGGGGTGGGCCGGGTCACCGTGTCCGAACGCAGATCAATCGGCATGTCACGCTCCATCCCGTCAGCCACAGCAGGCCGGACAGCTGCCGACTGTGGGGCTCGCAAGGTCACTCCTCGCGCCCGCCACAGTCATGCCAGCCGATCACGCGTCAGCCACGGAGCATCTCCGCTACGAGGAAGGCCAGTTCCAGCGACTGCTGGGTGTTCAGGCGCGGGTCACAGGCGGTCTCGTAGCGGTCGGGCAGGTCGAGATCGGCGATGTTCTGGGCACCACCGAGGCACTCGGTGACATCTTCACCGGTCAGCTCGACGTGCAGGCCACCGGGGTGGGTCTCCAGGCTCCGGTGCACCTCGAAGTAGCCCAGCACCTCGTCGACGATCCGGTCGAAGTGGCGGGTCTTGTAGCCGTTGGACGACTCGTGGGTGTTGCCGTGCATCGGGTCGCACTGCCACACCACCTTCGCCCCGGCGGCGGTCACCTTGGCCACGATCGGCGGCAGCGCGTCGCGTACCTTGTGGTTGCCCATCCGGCTGATCAGGGTGAGCCGACCGGGGATGTTCTCCGGGTTCAGCTTCTCGCACAGCTCGATCGCCTCGTCCGGCGTGGTGGTCGGGCCGAGCTTGACCCCGATCGGGTTGGCGATGCGGGAGATGAAGTCGATGTGCGCGCCGTCGATCTGCCGGGTGCGCTCGCCGATCCACAGGAAGTGCCCGGACAGCCCGTACGCCCGGCGGTCGGAGACCCGGGTCAACGCCCGGTCGTACTCCAGCGCCAGGGCCTCGTGGGAGCAGTAGAGGGTGACCGTACGCAGCGCCTCGTCGTCGGTCATCCCGCAGGCCCGGATGAACGCCAGGGCCCGGTCGATCTCGCGGGCGATCGCCTCGTACCGCTCGCCGGCCGGGGAGTTGCGCACGAATCCCTTGTTCCAGTCGTGCACCGCGTGCAGGTCGGCCAGCCCACCGGCGAGGTAGGCGCGCAGCATGTTCATCGCGGCGGCGGAGTTCGCGTACGCCCGGATCATGCGCTGCGGGTCGGCGACCCGCGCCTCCGGGGTGGCCTCCAGCGAGTTGATCATGTCGCCGCGGTAGGCGGGCAGGCCCCGCGCGTCGGTCGGCAGCGACCGGGGCTTGGTGTACTGCCCGGCGACCCGGGCCACCTTCACCACCGGCAGCGACGCGCCGTAGGTGAGCACGATCGCCATCTGCAGCAGCGTGCGGGCGTTGGCCAGCAGATGACTCTCGGTGTTGTCGGCGAAGGTCTCCGCGCAGTCACCGCCCTGCAACAGGAACGCCTTGCCCTCGCAGACCAGCGCGAGACGCTGACGCAACTGGTCGACCTCGTACGGGGCGACCACCGACGGAACCCGGTCGAGGACCTTGCAGACCTCGGCGACCTGGGCCGGGTCCTCCCAGGGCGGGGTCTGGGCGCGGGGCAGTTCCCGCCAGCGGTCCAGACCGAGGGCCTCGTCCTCGGCGGAGTCGACGGTCGGACGGCTGGTCTGCAACACCGGGCTGCCCACCGCCGGATGACTCAACTGATGCCACTCATGGCGCATGACGAAAGCCTACGGCGGCCGACCGGGTGACCGACCAGTGAGGGGCCGGGTTCCGGCAGATGGACGACGCGGTGCGCTGCCGCAGGTCAGGGCGTCGGCGTCGGAGACGGACTGTGCCCACCGGGCCGCTCGCCCGAAATGCACCAGTCCAGCCCGTCGCGGGTGACCGTGAACAGCAGCGACCGGCTGGCCTCGCGCTTACCCACCGTGACGGTGACCACAGTGCTGACCTCCTGCCCGACCGGTCCCGGGCGGATGTCGACGATCTCGGTCTGCGTCACCGTGAAGTGGTCGGCGAAGTCGCCGTTCGGCCCGGTCGCCGCCGCGTCGAACGACTCGTGCAGCACCGTGCAGAGTTGGCTGCGGCCGGCCGCGACGTCCTTGGCGGTCATCGCGTCGAGGTACGCCTGCACCCGCTCGCGGGACTTCGCCAGGGCCTCGTCGGCCGGTGCCCGACCGGGCTGCTCCGCCGGCTCCTTGTCGCCGCCGATCAGTCCGCAGCCGACCAGCGTGAGTGACACGGTCGTGAGCACGACGAGGGCGGCGCTGCGCTGGTACACCCGCATCGCTACCTCCCCATCTACACATATCGCACCGTTCCGACCGGCGAGTCTGTCACACCCCGCCCTGATACAAGGAAGGGCCCCTTGTTATCGCCTTTTGCATAGGAAGGGCCCCCTGTTAACACGCGGCAAGATCGAGCTGCCGGAGTGTTAACAGGGGGCCCGTGCTCTACCGGAGGCGTTAACAGGGGGCCCTTCCTTACACCTAGCCGAGGCCGTTGCGGATGGCGCTGATCAGCTCTCCGTTGCTGGTGTCACCGGAGAGTTCCCAGAAGAAGGCGCCACCGAGGCCCTGGTTCTTCGCGTACGTCATCTTGCCGCCGATGGTCGACGGGGTGTCGTAGCTCCACCAGTTGCTGCCGCACTTGGCGTACGCCGTGCCACCGATGGTGCCGGTCGCCGGGCAGGTGTTCTTGAGGACCTTGTAGTCCTCGATGCCCTGCTCGTAGGTGCCCGGCGCGGGGCCGGTCGCGCTGCCGCCCGGCGCGGACTGGGTGACCCCGGTCCAGCCCCGACCGTAGAAGCCGACGCCGAGCAGCAGCTTGTTGGCCGGGATGCCCTTGCTCTTGAGCTTCTGGATGGCCGCGTCCGACCAGAAGCCCTGCTGCGGGATGCCGGAGTACGAGTAGAGCGGCGAGTGCGGGGCGGTGGGGCCCTGCGCGTTGAAGGCGCCGAAGTAGTCGTACGTCATCGGCATGATCCAGTTGAGGTGCGTGGCGGCACCGGCGTAGTCGGTCGCGTCGATCTTGCCACCGTTGCTGCCGTCGGCGGTGATCGCGGCGGTGACCAGCGCCGACGAGCCGAACCGGGTACGCAGCGCGCCGGCCACGTTCTTGAACGCGTTCGGGCCGCTGGCGTCACAGGTCAGACCGCAGGCGTTGGGGTACTCCCAGTCGATGTCGATGCCGTCGAAGACGTCCGCCCAGCGCGGGTCCTCGACCAGGTTGTAGCAGCTCTCGGCGAAGGCGGTCGGGTTCTGCGCGGCCTGGGTGAAGCCACCGGACCAGGTCCAGCCGCCGAACGACCAGATCACCTTGATGTGCGGGTACATCCGCTTGAGCTTGCGCAGCTGGTTGAAGGTGCCGCGCAGCGGCTGGTCCCAGGTGTCGGCGACGCCGTCGACGCTCTCCGCCGCGGTGTACGCCTTCTCGTAGTCGGCGTAGCTGTCACCGATGGTGCACCGACCGCCGGTGGTGTTGCCGAAGGCGTACAGGATGTGGGTCAGCTTGGACGCCGAGCCGCTGGTGTGGATGTTCTTGACGTGGTAGTTGCGGGCGTAGACGCCCCACTGGGCGAAGTAGCCGACCACCTTCTGTCCACCCGGCGGGGGCGGCGGCGTGGTCGGGGGCGGCGAGGTCGGCGGCGGCGGTGCGGTAGTGGTCGGCGGTGGTGGGCTCGTCGGGGGCGGGGTGCCACCGCCGCAGGCCGCGCCGTTGACGGTGCAGTTCAACGGCGCCCGGTACGCACCGGTGCCGTTGTAGCCCCAGCTGAAGGAGGCGCCGGGCGCGAGCGCGCCGGCCCAGCTCTTCTTGACCGCCACGTACCGGTTGCCGTTGCGGGTGACGTCGGCGTCCCAGGAGCTGCTGATGCTGGTGCCCGAGGGCAGCTCGAACTCGATGCGCCAGGTGCTGACGCTGGCGCTGGAACCGTTGGTGATGGTGACCCTCGTTTCGTGACCGGTCCCCCAGTCCTGCACCCGGGTGAACGAGGTGGTCACACTTCCGGCACCGAACGCCGTGGCCATCGGGACCGAGGCAACGGTCACCGCGACCACGGCGCCGACCCAGAGGGCCCGGCGGAGCGATCTCTTCATGTGGCGTCTCCAAACAGTTAGGAAACTTTCCAAAATGTTGATGAGACGCTACTCACACGACCCCACTTCGTCAAGATGTCGATGTATCGATTTGTCGGCTCGGGCGAAACCCGCGCCGCCCGCCGGGTCTTCGCCGGTGGATGGCCATTACCCGGCGGTAGACGGCGCGCCACCAACCGACGTTCGGCGATACCCTCACGCCATGTCCGTCTTCGACACCACGATCAACTCCCTCACCGGCGGCCCCGCCGATCTCGCGCAGTACCGCGGGCGCGCCCTGCTGGTGGTCAACGTCGCCTCCCGCTGCGGCCTCACCCCGCAGTACGCCGGCCTGCAGGCCCTTCAGGACGAGTACGCCGACCGCGGGCTGGTGGTACTCGGCGTCCCGTGCAACCAGTTCGCCGGCCAGGAACCCGGTAGCGCTGCGGAGATCAGCGAGTTCTGCCAGGTCAACTACGGCGTCACCTTCCCGCTGACGGAGAAGGTCGCGGTGAACGGCCCCGACCGTCATCCGCTCTACGCCGCCCTGGTGGACACCCCCGACGCCGACGGCCACACCGGTGACGTCCGTTGGAACTTCGAGAAGTTCCTGGTCGCCCCGGACGGGACCGTGGCCGCCCGCTTCGCCCCGACGGTCACCCCCGACGACCCCACGCTGCGCGCCACCGTGGAGAAGACCCTGCCCTGACCTCGCTGCCTGACTCACCGGCGACGGCGCCCGACGTTCCGGGTGCCGTCGCCTCCGCATGTCTGATCGGGTTCCGTCGCCTCCGCATGTCTGATCGGGTTCCGTCGCCTCCGCATGTCCATCGGGCGGAGATCACCCCGGATCGGCCGGAAGTGTCCGGCGGGCGAGTAGGTTCGACGGGAGAGCCGAGTCGATGGGAGTTGACGTGTCGGTCGTGGGGTTGATCGGAAGTGGACACATCGGAGGCACCGTCGCGCGGTTGGCGGTGGCGGCCGGGTACGAGGTGGTGCTGAGCAACTCGCGGGGGCCGGAGACGCTGTCCGACCTGGTTGACGAGTTGGGGCCGGGAGCGAGCGCGGGCACCGTCGACGCCGCGGCCCGCGCCGGTGACCTGGTGGTGGTCAGCATCCCGCTGAAGTCGTACCGGGCCGTGCCGGCGCAGCCGCTGGCCGGCAAGGTCGTCATCGACACCAACAACTACTACCCGCAGCGCGACGGCCAGATCCCCGAGCTGGACGAGGACACCGTCACCAGCAGTGAGCTGCTGCAACAGCACCTGCCCGAGGCTCGGGTGGTGAAGGTGTTCAACAACATCTTCTTCCGGCACCTGCTCGCCCTGGCCCGGCCCGCCGGCGCGGCGGACCGCAGTGCGCTGCCGATCGCCGGTGACGACGCCGAGGCCAAGGCCGTCGTCACCGCCTTCCTCGACCGAATCGGCTACGACGCGGTGGACGCCGGCACGCTGGCCGACAGCTGGCGGTTCCAGCCGGACACCCCGGCGTACGGCACCATCTACTCCGCCGACCCGGCCAACTGGGAGCAGGAGGCCCCCGGCGACGCCGACAAGGTACGTGCCGCACTGGCCAAGGCCGAACGGAGCTGACCGGACGCCGTCGGCGAGCGGGTCGGTTCTCCGCCGGCCCGCCCGGCCCGTGTCACGCGACGGCGGGGTCCGTGTGCGGGGCGGCGGTGGAGCGATCGTCGACTGCCGGCGTGGCGCTGTCCCGCGCCTCGCGGTCGACGGCTCGCAGCCCGTACCAGCCGATCGCGGCGACCAGGGCCACCTGGAGCAGGTAGTCGACGATGACGACGGCGCGACCGAACTGCGCCAGCGGGAGCGCCACGAAGAGCACCGCGTAGACCAGGGCGGCGATGGTCAGCGGCCGGGGCATGGTCCGCGCGATCAGCGCACCGACCAGGGCCAGGAGCATGCCCACGACGATCGCCAGCTGGCTGCCGATGATGGCCGGGATCACCCAGTCCAGCCGGTCGTTCAGCACGTCGAACAGGGCGCGTCCCTGCGCCTCGGGCAGCACGGCCGGGTCGGCCGCGTAGGCGAACGGGAGCACCTCCGCGGTGATCGTCAGCGCGAACACCACGCCACCGAGACCGACCAGGAACGCGCCGACCAGGTTCAGCAACCCGGCCCGGCCCCTGCCGAGCCGGACGATGAAGACCGCGGCGGCGACCCAGGACACCGCGTACGCCGGGCCGCCCAGGTAGAGGTTCATCGGCCAGTACGCGGAACCCAGTTCGCGAATGTCGTCGTACCGGATCGTGCCGTCGAACGGTGGCTCCCAGAGCATGAACACGGTCCGGCCGACCAGCGAGACGAGCAGCAGTACGAAGAGGGCGACGAGCGCGACGCGGCGCAGGTACGGGACGGACACGGTGCAAGCCTCCGTTGATCGAGTGATGGCTCACCGTGCCCCGAGGCCGCCGTCACGGGCATCGGCCTCAACACCTATCTTCAGCAATCCCCTGCTCAGGAGCGTTGTCGGGTGTGCTCCAGCCAGATCCGTGCCGCCTGCACCCGCCGGTTGGTGGTGCCGTCGGCCGTCAGGGCGAGCTTCATGAAGATCGCCCGCAGGTGTGCGTCGACCGTCCGCTCGGACACCACCAGTTGCGCCGCGATCCCGGCGTTGCTGGCCCCCTCGGCAAGCGCGGCGAGCACCTCCCGCTCCCGCGCCGTCAACCCACCGACCGCCGCCGACCCGACCTCCGGCACCACCCCGACCCCGCCCGATCCCTCGGCCGCGCCCGATGCCCCAGCCGCCGTGGGACCGGCGACCGCATCCGCCGCCCCGACCGGGCCCTCGGCTCCGGACGGCGTGTCGGCCGGCGGGAGGTGCGGGGCTCCGACGTGTGTCGGTGCGATCGTCGCCTCAACTCGTGGCGTCGTCTCCGGACCGACCGGTCCTGAGGGCGGCGGGGGCGTGAGGGTTCGGGCCAGCAGGCCCGTGCCGGCCCAGGCCGCGCCGCCGACGAGGACGGTCAGCGCCGAGACGAGCAGGGCTACCGTGGTCGGGCCGAGCGACGAGCCGGGAGCGGCCACGATCGTGCCGATGCCGGTGATGATCAGGGCCGCGGCGGTCAGACCGGCGATGCGGACCACGACGGTGACCTGACGAGGTTCGGCGGCACCCCGGGCGGCGGCGAGTGCGCAGCCGGCAGCGAACGCGGCGGCCCCCGAGAGCGCCACCAGGAAGGCCACCGAGCCCAGCGAGGGTTCGACGCCGCCGGGTGCCCGGGCGACGGCGAGGAGCAGACAGAAGGCGACGGTCAGCGGTGCCGCGGTGGTCGCCGCGGCGACGATGCCGAGCCGTGCCCGGACGGTCTCGTGCGAACCGAGGGCGGCTCGCCAGAGCGTCACCGGCAGCACGAGCAGCGCACCCATCCCCAGCAGGGTGGCGGTGGCGCCGACCGGCGCGAGCGCGGTACGCCACGACTCCCCGGCGATCGTCGGGAGCCCCGCGAACGGTTCGCTCGCCGTGGTCAGTACCGCGTTGACCAGTGTGACCGCGCCCAACGTGAGGCCCACGACCCGGTGCGTCCAGGGGGTGGCACCGCTGGTGCGGACGGCCGCCGAGGCGGTGAGCTGCATCAGCGCGAGCGGCGGGATCCAGGCCGAGTTCCACGCCGCGACAGTCACTGCGGCCCATGGCTGTCCGGCCGCGACTGCGGCCACCGCCAGGACGGTGAGCAGGAGGTAGGCGAGCAGGGACCCGGCCAACCCGGCGGCCAGCCGGCCCGCGGTGCGGTGGCCCGACCGACCCAGCCGGGCAGCCACGACGATGCTGACCGTCGCCGCCGCAGCCAGGGCCACAGCGCCGACCGGATCGCTCGCGTAGCCGCCGTGGCCGGCCGCTCCCAGGGCGGCGAGCGCGACCACACTCGCCCCCGCCGTGCTCGCGGCGACGACGGGCAGAACCTGTCGGGCCGGTGCAGGTCGGACGAGAGTGGTCGGGCGCGCCATACCCTACTGTTCTAGTCGCTCGCCGCCATCCGTACCGCGCGGCGCACCGGCGCGGTGGGCGCGCCACTCCGGGGCAAGCAGCGACCAGATCTCCAGGTCGGACCGCCCGTCCGGACCCGCAACCACCTCACGCAGTACGCCGTCGCGACGCATGCCGAGCCGACGGGCCACCGCGATGCTGCGGACGTTGCCGCTGAGGACACGCCACTCGACCCGGTGCAGGCCGCGCTCGTCGACCGCCCAGTCGATGAGCCGGCTGACCGCGTGGGTCACCAGCCCGCGTCCCTCGGCGGCCGGCTCCAGCCAGCAGCCCGCCTCGCAGACTCCCGTCCCGGCGTTCAGTGACACCAGCAGCACCCCACCGACAAGCGTCCCGTCGGACCAGATGCCCCAGATGCCGCCGTCGTCGCGGGCCCACCGGTCGGCGTAACGCTGCAGCACGAGCCGTGCCCCGTCCAGGTCGGTGGCCACGAAGGCCGGCGACACCCAGGGCGTCATGTTCTTCCGGGCCCGGTCCAGGTTGGCCAGGAACTCCTCCGCGTGCCACGGATTGAGCGGACGCAGCTCGGCATCGGCGGTCAACCGTACGGCGAACATTCAGTGCCCTCCTCCGTTGGTCAGCATGATCCACGCCCACCGTAGCGAGTGTCGCCATCGGATCGACGCGGTCTCCACATCGAACTACGGTCCGGCGCGGAGTTCAGTGGAGATCAGAGAGGGCGGCGGCCGGCGAAGCCGCAGTCGGCGCGGTGGTACCAGCGCACGTCGGCGTCCCCTTCCAGCCAGCACCAGAGCACCTGTCGGCCCTCGCGTTCGCCGGGGAAGTCGAGCAGCACCGGCGCGACGCTCTTGATCTCGATGCCGTGCTGCCCGATCTCGTCGCAGATCGCGTGCAGGCGCGCTTCCAGTCCCTTGAGCTCGGGCCGTCCGCCGAGTGCGCTGAGCCCGTGGTTGGCCAGATCGACCTGCAACTCGGTCAGGTCGGCGCGGACCCGGATCAGCTCGTCGATCCGAGGTTGCAGGGTGGCCACCAGGTGCCGGGCCTGAGCGAGAGTGAACACCGCGCCAGTATGCGTCACCCGGACATTCCTCGGGTACCGGCTCGGGGCCGCCCGAGCGGTGATCGACTCCGTTGCGCCGATGTGGCGGCATCACCGGCCCGGGAATACCGCCACATCGGCGCAACGGAGTGGATCATGAGTTGGTTGCGGCGGGGTTTACTCGGCCTGGGCGGCGAGTTCGCGGGCCCGGTCGCGGGCCGCTTCCAGGGCGGCCAGCAGTGCCGCGCGTACGCCGTGATTCTCCAGCTCGCGGACGGCGGAGATGGTGGTGCCGGCGGGCGAGGTGACCGCCTCGCGCAGCTTCACCGGGTGTTCGCCGGAGTCGCGCAGCATCACCGCCGAGCCGATCGCGGTCTGCACGATCAGGTCGTGCGCCACCTGGCGAGGCAGGCCGAGCAGGATGCCGGCGTCGGTCATCGCCTCGACCAGCAGGTAGAAGTAGGCCGGACCGGAGCCGGACAGGGCGGTCACCGCGTCCTGCTGGCTCTCCGGCACGCGGATGGTGGAGCCGAGTGGCTTGAACATCTCCTCGGCCAGCGCCAGGTGTTCCCCGGTGGCGTGCGCGCCGGCGGAGATGGCGGTCATCGCCTCGTCCACCAGGGCGGGGGTGTTGGTCATGACCCGTACGACCGGGGTGCCCTCGGGCAGCCGGCGGCTGAAGAAGCTGCTGGGCAGGCCGGCGCAGAGGGAGATGACCAGCTTGCCGCCGGGCACCTTCGGCCCTATCTCGTCAAGCAGTACCGCCGCGTCCTGCGGCTTGACCGACACGGCCAGCACGTCGGCCTCGTCGACCGCGGTGAGATTGTCCACCACCCGTACGCCGTAGCGGGCGGTCAACTCCTCGGCGCGGGCCGGGCGGCGGGCGGTGGCCAGCAGGCGGTCCACCGGCCAGCCCGAGCGCAGCAGCCCGGACAGCATCAACTCGCCGATCTTGCCCGCGCCGATCACCGCGACGGTGCGCACTCCGGCTGACACCTGACGTACCCCCTCTGGGAAGCGGCGTCGCGGCGGACCGGGCGGCCCGCCGCGACGTCGGAACCACGATCAGCTGCCGAAGAAGACCTCGGCCTCGGCGTAGCGCTCCAGCGGGACGGTCTTGAGCTCCCGGGTGGCGTCGGCGAGCGGGACGCGGACGATGTCGGTGCTCTGCATCGCGACCATCTTGCCCCAGTCGCCCTCGTGCGCGGCGTCGATGGCCTGCAGGCCGAGCCGGGTGGCCAGCACCCGGTCGAACGCGGTCGGGGTACCGCCGCGCTGGATGTGCCCGAGCACGACGGTACGGGCCTCCTTGCCGGTCTTGGCCTCCAGTTGCTCGGCCAGCCACTGGCCGATGCCACCGAGCCGGACGTGGCCGAACGCGTCCAGTTCCTGGTTCTGCAGGACCATCTGGCCCTCCAGCGGCTGGGCGCCCTCGGCGACCACGACGATCGGCGCGTACTGGTGCTGGAAGCGCTTCTCGACGTAGCCGGCCACCTGCTCGACGTCGAAGGCCCGCTCCGGCAGCAGGATCACGTTCGCGCCGCCGGCCAGGCCGGCGTGCAGCGCGATCCAGCCGGCGTGCCGGCCCATCACCTCGACCACCAGGGTGCGGTGGTGGCTCTCGGCGGTGGTGTGCAGCCGGTCGATGGCCTCCATCGCGATGTTGACCGCGGTGTCGAAGCCGAAGGTGTAGTCGGTGGCGCCGAGGTCGTTGTCGATGGTCTTCGGCACGCCGATGACGTGGACGCCCAGCTCGTGCAGCTTGGTGGCGACACCGAGGGTGTCCTCACCGCCGATGGCGATCAACGCGTCGACGCCCTGGGCGGCCAGGTTCTCCTTGATCCGCTCGACGCCGTTCTCGATCTTGAAGGGGTTGGTCCGCGAGGAGCCGAGGATGGTGCCGCCGCGCGGCAGGATCCCCCGGACCTCCGCGATGCCCAGCGGGCGGGACAGACCCTCCAGCGGGCCCTTCCAACCGTCCCGGAAACCCACGAACTCATGGCCGTAGCTGGCGACGCCCTTACGGACCACCGCCCGGATGACCGCGTTGAGACCGGGGCAGTCGCCGCCGCCGGTGAGCACGCCGATACGCATGATCGCTCATCCTCCTGGGAGCATCTGGTCAAGCCCGATCAAGCCCCAGGATATGCGTCACGTCAGACCTTCGGCGCCGTTGCCGGCCCGGGGCGGGCCGTCACTGCGACTGTAGTCGCCGCTGGTCCGACCGGACACCGCGACCCGCTACCGCTCAGTAGCGTGATCACGAGGTGCACCGGCCGCGACCGACGCACCGCCCGGCGCGAACACCGACGCACCAGGTGGCGCGGATCCGGCACCACCGAGCAGATCCTGTCGACGGCCGGTGCGCTCCCAGCAGCGGGCTGCGGTGACGTGCACGGCGATCAGCATCAGGCCGGGCGTGGCCGGCCCGTCCGGGAACCAGGTCGCCAGTTCCGGACGCCAGAGCTGCGCTGCCCGGGTCGGGTCGTGGTCGTCGCGCGCGGTGCCGGAGAGCGACACCAGGACCTGATCCTCCGGGTCGGCGAAGCTCACCTCGACCTCCGGGTTGACCCGCAGCTGACGCACCGTCGCCGACCGGGCGTACCCGAAGAACCACAGCTCGCCGTCGAACGCCGCCCGTTGCAGGAGCATCGGGCGGCCCACCAGCCGACCGTCGAGCGAGATGGTGGTGAGCGTGCAACTGCCCGCCGCCCGGATCAGCTCGGTGATCCGCTCCCGGGCCGCGCCGACGGCCATCGCCTCGTCAGTCATGCTGGCGCTCGCTCATGGCGGTGCTCCCTCACGTCGACCCCCGTCAGGCCGAACCGGTGCCCCGGACGGAACCAGCCAAACCTACGACCCGGTCATCGCCCGCCACCGGGCCAGGTTGTGCCGGGCGTCGACCAGGGCGTCGTGCCGCGCCGAGTCGGCGTTCGGCAGCCGCGGGCGACCCCGGTCGTCCCACAGCTGTCGCAGGTCCTTGGTGAACCGGGGGATCTCCCGGGGCAGCGCCGGCATGGCACCCCAGAGCTGGGCCAGCGCCACGTGGTCGTACGCGGCGTACCAGGCCCACAGCTCCAACTCCTCGCCGTTGCCGGCGCGCAGCGGCTCGACGAGGAAGTCGTACAACTCGTCGCGGATGCGCTCGCGGGAACGCCAGGCCCGATCCGCCGGCGAGGGCAGTTTGTCCAGGACGTTGCGGCGGACCCAGGGCACGGCTCGGGACGCGTCGAACTCGGTGGAGACCGCGTAGAACTCGCGGCCGTACTCGTCGACCATGCCGATCGACACCAGTTCGACCGTGCGGCCGTCCTCGATGAATTCGCAGTCGTAGAAATAGCGGTAGACCATCCCCGCCATCCTCGCCGACGCCCGAACCGCGCTGACGAGCGGGGCGAGACACCGGGAGCGCTTCCACGCCACCCGCAACGGTGACATCGCAGCTGAAGCTGTCACACAAGCGACTTGAGGGGTGTACACCACGCGACCGGACCGTCATGATCTGATGTGTACCGCTGCCGGACGCCGATCGGGTGTCAGTCCGCCTTGTCAGGGCCGCCAGGCTCACCCGGTGAGCGAGTTGGGTCCTTGACCGGGGAGGGGTGGGGCCGTGGAGATGCGCCTGCCAGAGCCGGGCGACGCTCTCACCGGTGTGGAGATGTTCGCCGGGCTGGAACCCGAGGTACGCCAGCGTGTGATCGCCGCCGCGGTGCCCCGGACATATCGCAAGGGTCAGTTGCTGTTCGTGGAGAACGACCCGGGCGAGTCGCTGATCGTGCTGCGCAGGGGTGCGGTGGCGGTGTTCCGCACCGCGCCGACCGGCGAACGGGCCGTGTTGTCGGTGATCCGACCACCGGACGTGCTCGGTGAGGTCTCGCTGCTGGACGCCTCCACCCGGTCCGCCTCGGCCGAGGCGATCGAGGACTGCACCGCCCTGGCCCTGTCCCGGGGCGCCTTCATGGAGTTGGTGCACTCGAACCCGCGCATCCTCGACGCGGTGATGCGGTCCCTCGGCGCGCTCATCCGCCGGCTGACCGAGCAGAACGCCGACCATGTCTTCCTCGACCTGCCCGGCCGGGTCGCCAAGACGTTGGTGCGGCTCGCCGGCGAGAGCCAGGCCCCGATGATCACCATCGAGCTGAACCAGAGCCAGCTCGCGGAGATGGCCGGCGGTTCCCGGCAGAGCGTCAACCAGGCGATCGGATCGTTCGCCAACCGGGGCTGGCTGCGTACCGAGGGCCGCCGGATCGTGGTCACCGACGTGCCGGCGCTGCGCCGCCGCGCCGGCATGAGCGACCGCTGACCGGCAGCCGCGCGCACTGATCACCGAAGCCGGAACACGAAGGCGGCGCCGGGAACAGGTCCCGACGCCGCCCGTGTGTCAGCTCGGTCAGGGCTTGGTGCTCCCGGGCCCGGCCCAGTCGGTGCCGCCCGGCCCGGCCCAGTCCGTGCCGTCCTTGCCCTTGCCCGGCACCTCACCGACGATGCCCTGGGCCTGAAGCTGAGCGAGGGTCGCGGCGTCCACATCCACCGTGTCCCCGGCCAAGTGGGTGACGCCGTTACCGTCGGTCCAGTCGCTGCTCAACATGACGTACACCATGAGGCTGTCCCCCCTCTGATAACGATCAACGAATCGGTTGCCTGAATCTAGCCGTTGCGCCACGGAGCGCACTGCCCGGTGGAGTGTCCACAAGCCAACAGCCCGGTACCCGACACTGGGCTGGGCAGCGATACTCGGTCGTGCGCCCCGCGTCGGGGCTCACCAGTGGAGGGTGTCATCGCCACTCAGTGTGATCGCTGTGGACGCACCGCCGCCGACGGTGACCGCTTCTGCGGTGGCTGCGGCGCGGAGCTCGGTGCCGTCTGCCCGCACTGCCTGCGCCCACTCGCGCCCGACGTGGCGTTCTGCACCTCCTGCGGGGCGCCCCGGGCCGGCAACGATCGTGCCCCGGCGATCCCGCAGGAGGACCGCCGCCGGGTCAGCGTGCTCTTCGTCGACCTGATCGACTTCACCCCGTACGTCGAGCGGGCCGACCCGGAGCTGGTCCGGGGCATGCAGACCGGGTTCTTCTCCGCCGCCCGGCGAGTGGTCGGCCAGTACGGCGGAGTGGTGGAGAAGTACATCGGCGACGCGGTGATGGCGCTGTTCGGCGCGCCGGTGGCCACCGAGACCGACGCGCTGCGGTGCGTCCGGGCCGGCCTGGAGTTGCAACGGGTGCTCACCCGTTTCACGCCCACCGGCACCGACGGGCTGCGCTTCCGGGTGGGGGTGGCCACCGGCGAGGCGCTTGTCGACGTGGCCGCCGCCCGCGACGGTGGGCAGGCGATCGTGGCCGGCGACGTGGTCAACACCGCCTCCCGGTTGCAGTCCGTGGCACCGCCGGGCGGGGTGCTGGTCGACGGCACCACGCACGCGCTGACCCGCGACACCATCCGCTACGCGGAGCAGCCGCCGGTCACCCTGCGCGGGCGCAGCGCACCGACCGAGGTGTGGCTGGCCCTGGCCGCGGTACGCCAGCAGCCCGCCGACCGGGAACCGGACGCCACCCCGCTTATCGACCGCGAACATGAGCTGGGCATGCTGGTCAACGCGCTGCACCGCAGTCTGCGCGACCGCCGACCCCAGGTGGTGACCGTCTTCGGACGGGCCGGCATCGGCAAGAGCCGGCTGGTCCGGGAGCTGCACCGGCACACCGACCGACTGGTGGACGAGCCGTTGACCTGGCGGATCGGGCGCTGCCCACCGTTCGGCGAGAACGTCACGTTCGCCGCGCTGGCCGACATCGTCAAGGCCGAGGCGGGCATCCTCGACACCGACCCGGCCGGGACCGCCGCGCAGCGGCTCGCCGCGGCCGTCGGCGAGCTGGTCGGCCCCGGCGAGCGAGACCGGGTAGCGGACGCGCTGCGCCCGCTGGTCGGCCTGGCGGGCACCCCGCTGCCGGCCGAGGAGGCGGAGTCGGCGTGGCGGCGGTTCCTGTTGGCGCTGGCCGCCCGCCGTCCCACCGTGCTGGTCTTCGAGGATCTGCACTGGGCCGACGACGCGATGCTGCGCTTCGTGGAACTGCTCGGCGCGGCGGCCCGGGACGTGCCGCTGCTGCTACTCTGCACCGCCCGTCCCGAGCTGGTCGACCGGGACCCGAGCTGGGCGGGGACGATCACCGGCTCGGTGACGATCACCCTGCCGCCGTTGCGCGACACCGGCATCGCCGCGTTGTACGCGCACATGTTCGGCCAGGCCGCCTTCTCCGCCGACCTGCTCACCCCGCTGATCGAGGTGGCCGGCGGCAACCCGCTCTACGCCCACGAGTACGTCCGGATGCTGATCGAGCAGGGCGCGTTGCGCCAGTCGGGGCGGGGCTGGTCGCTGGAGAAGCACCTCGACCTGCCGATGCCGGAGAGCGTGCACGCGGTCATCGCCAACCGGGTCGACCTGCTCGACGCGAAGGAACGGGCGGTGCTGCTGGCGGCGGCCGTGGTCGGGGTGCAGTTCTGGCCGGGCGCGGTGGCGGCGGCGGTCGGCCAGTCGGTCGAGGCGGTCGAGCGGGCCCTGCGCCGGCTGGAGCAGCGGGACTTCGTGCACGAGCAGGGTGCGTCCACCATGGCCGGCCAGCCGGAGTACCGGTTCCGGCACGTGCTGGTGCGCGACGTCTGTTACCAGCGGTTGCCGCGTACCGAGCGGGTGGCCCGGCACGAGCGCACGGCGGACTGGCTGGACACGCTGTCGCAGAGCCGGGACACCGACCTGGCCGAGGTGCTGGCTCATCATCGCTGGGCGGCGCACGAGATCGCCCGGTCGCTGGGCATGGACACCACCCGGTACGCCGGCCCGGCACGGGCCGCGCTGCACCGGGCGGCCCGCCGGGCGTACGCCCTGCACGGGTTGGACGCCGCCGCCGGGCACGCGGGCCGGGCACTCGGGCTGGCCGACGACTCCGACCCGGTGGGCCGGCTCCAGCTGGAGCTGCTGAGCACGGAGATCTCGTTCTACCGCGACGGCAACGCGTTCCTCTCCGGTGGTGGGCCCGAGCAGGTGCAGACGCTGGCCGACCGACTGCTGGCGCACGGCGACGAGGCGTGCGCGGCGCGGGCCTGGACGCTGCTGGGTCAGGCGGCGTGGCTGCGCGCCGACCGGCAGGCCGCGCTGGCCTGCCTGGACCACGCCGTACGGCTGTTCGAGCCGCTGCCGGACAGCGCCCAGAAGGCGGACGCCTACGCCGAGCTGGGTCGGCTGCACATGCTCAACTACGAGCGGGACGCGGCGGTGACAGCCGCCGACACCGCGGCCGAGATCGGCGAGCGGCTCGGGTTGACCGAGATCCGCACCAACGCCCGGATCACCGCCGCCACCGCCCGCTACCAGGCCGGCGACCGCTCCGGCCTGGACGAGTTGTACGCCATCGTCGAGTTCAGCCGGGGCCGGCAGCTGCTGGCGCTGCCCCGGGCCACCCAGAACCTCGCGTACGCGGTGCGGGAGGAGGGCGACTGGCTGCGCTCCGACGCGCTGCTCTCGGCCGCCCCGGCCCGTACCGCGAGCGGGCAGACGCTGACCACCAGCTACTCGGGCGAGGCGATGCGGGCCTGGTTCGAGGGCGATTTCGGTCGGCTGCTCGCCGCCGCCGAGGCGTTCGTGGACACCCCGACCGGCAGCTGGGACATGCAGGTCCGTGGGCTGCGGTCGTGCCTGCTGGTACTGCGTGGCCAGCCGGTGCCGCCGGCCGCCACGCCGCAGGCGCAGACGCAGCGGGCTGCCGGTGCCGCAGCCTCAGCGTCCGACGTCGCCGACCCCACACCGCTCTCGGCGGGACAGCCCTCGCCACCGTACGACGATGTGGCGGCCGCGCTGGACACCGCCCGGCGCAGCGGCTTCCACCGGCTGCACTGGACGATGCTGGCGATGGGCGCACTGTGCCGGGCGGTGCAGGGGCGCACCGCCGAAGCCGCCGCCCTGGTCGACGAGCTGGCCGAGGCGTGGACGAAGATCCCGGCGTTGGCCAGCGGCGAGTGGATCGCCGCGGTCGGTTGGGCGGCCACCCTCGCCGGTCGCCGGTCCGCCGCCCGGGTACGCGCCATGCTCGACCAGGTCGGTCACCGTACGCCCTGGTCGGAGGCGGCGTTGCGGACCGTGACGGCCGCTCTGACCGGTGCCGACGGCGACCACCGGCACGCCGCCGAGCTGCACCTGGCCGCCGCCGAGATCTACGCCGGCATCCCCGACGTCACCGACCGCATGTTGTCGCTGACCTTCGCGATACGGGAGTTGACGGCGGGCGACGATCCGGCCGCGGCCGGCCCGCTGTTGAGCGAGCTACGCGCCTTCGCCCACCGCAACGCCGCACCGGGCCTGCTCGCCCTGGCCCACCCCCCGGTCGGCGCGCAGCCGCTCGCCAGCTGACCGGGCTGCCCAGACCTTGCCGATGGGCTTTGTCGGACGATCCACGCCTGTCATGATGCGGCGCATGTCTGTGCACCGTCGTACCGTGCTCGGGCTCGGCCTGGCCGCGGTCACCGCCGCCGTCGCCGGCTGCCGCCAGCCGGCGTCGCCGTCCACGCCGGACGCCGCTGCCGCCACCGGGTCCCCCACCGGCCCCGCCGCGACACACCGTCCCCGCGCCGGGGCGTCGAGTGCGCCGCCCACGGCGACGCCCTCGGCGGCGGCCGGCGAGGCGCTCGGCGCGGCACCGGGCAGCTCGGCCGAGGCGGCGGCCGACGGCAGCCTGAGCGGGCAGGCCGGCATCGGCACGCCGTCACCGTTGAGTCGGGCCCTGACCATGGAGCTGACCCGGCACCTGAAGCCCACGGCACACAACCCGAACCATCCCGCGTACGCGGGCGCGGTGGCGTACGTGCAGGTCGACGGCAAGCTCGTCGCCCGGGCCGTGGTCGGCAAGGCGCTGCGCTACGGTGCCGGCCCGGTGCTGCTGCCCGAGTCGAAGCAGGTCGCCATGCGCCACGACTCGATCTTCGACACCGCCTCGCTGACCAAGGTGTTCACCGCCATCCTGACCTTGCAGCAGGTCGACGCCGGCCGGATCGCCCTCGACGCCCCCGTGGTGGAGTATCTGCCCGGCTTCACCGGCACCGGCAAGAGCAAGGTCACCGTCGGCATGCTGTTGGCGCACACCAGCGGGCTGCCCGTCGGTGCCAAGGTCACCGGCCTGCCCGACGACGCCGCCCGGCGGGCCGCCGTGCTGGCCACCCCGCTGATCAAGGGCGCCACCCCCGGCACGGTCTTCCGCTACTCCAGCGTCGGTCTCATGGTCGCCGCCCAACTCGTCGAGCACGTCACCGGCCAACGGCTCGACAAGGCGCTCAAGTCCGGCATCACCGGCCCGCTCGGTCTGCGCGACACCGGTTTCAACCCCAGGACCTGGCTCAGCAGCGCCGACCAGGCCGCCCGACTCGTCGCCACCGACGCCCGCTCCAGCCGGGGGCTGCTGCGTGGCACCGTGCACGACGACGTCGCCAACCACCTGGGCGGGATCGCCGGGCACGCCGGCATCTTCTCCACCGCCGCCGACCTCACCGTCATCGGGCAGCTGCTGCTGGACGGCGGCACCTACCGCGGCACCCGGATCCTCTCTGCGGAGACCACCGCGAGGATGCTGACAAATGTCAACGCCGGCCTGCCCGCCGTCGACGCCGAACGTCCCGACCGCACCTCCGACCATGGTCTGGGGGTGGTGCTGCACCAGCCCTGGTTCATGGGCAAACTCGCCACCAGTCGCACCTTCGGACACACCGGCTTCACCGGCACCTCGCTTCTCGTGCACCCCGGCCGCCGGATCGTGCTCGTCCTGCTCACCAACCGCGCGCACCCCAACTGGAGCTGGGCCAACCCCGACCCGGTCCGGGTCGCCGTGGCGAACCTCTGCGCCTGACCGTCCCGCCGGATCGCCTGGCACGCGCCGCACAAAAGGACAAAGAGCCGCGTGTCGACCAGCGACGCAGGACGCGCCCGGGTACCCCACGCCACAAGGCACTCCCCGAACCCGGTCCGGACGTGTCACGATTCAGAGCACGGCGTGTGGGTGGCGCCCAGGGGCTGGACGCGGGGCGCGCCGGCGGCGCGATGAGGAGGATGGTCCGGTGTCAGCGGGTGGAGCCCGTCGGGGACGGCGGGACAACGGGATCGACGCGAACGAGTACGCCGTGGCCGGCGACGTCGATCCGCGCGTCGGCGAGCACCTGCTCGACGTGCTGGCGGCCGGCGGCATCGCCGCGTACCTGCAACCGTCGGCGGATCTGAATCCGGTCACCCGCACCACCACCGTCCCGCCTCGGCCGGTCGACCGGCTCTACGTGGACCGCTCGCACCTGAGCACGGCCCGGGACTACCTCAACCAACTGTCCGACGAGGGCACCTCGGGGCGGGTCAACGAGGAACCGGACATCGACGCCGAATGGGCTCAGATCGTCGCCGGGTTCAACGCCTCCCCGGCCGCCGGGGCGCATCCCTGGCCGGCCGCGGAGGACGTGGACGAGCCGCCGGGCCGAGCGGGCACCACCACGACCGCGACCCTGCCGAGCCCCGACGAGCCGGCCGGGCCGACCGCGACCGGCGTACGCCGGTTGCCGTACGCGGCGGACATCTCCGGTGTCTCGGTGGGCCGTGGCCCACGCGACGGCGACGGCCCCTCCCTGCTGGACGGCCTGGACACCTTCGGCGCGGACCTGCCCGACGACCCGGACGCCGACGAGCGTTACGTGCCGCCCCCGCCCCCACCGCTGCCCCGGGTGTCGAAGTTCGCGGTGGCCGGTGTGCTCGCCGTACTGCTCGGGTTCGTGCTGTTCCTCTTCCCCGACCTGGTCCCCGCCGACCGGGGCGTGGTGACGCTGCTCGGATTCACCGGCATCCTCGCCGGGTTCGTCACGCTTGTGTGGCGGCTGCGTCCCGGCGACGAGGAACGCGATCCCGACGACGGGGCGGTCGTCTGAGCCCGCCGAGCCGGTAGCCGCCCGGATACCGGGACGCAGACCGCCTACGCGCAGGGATGTAACAGTGGTGTAACTTACTGTCAGTAGGAATACCGACAGTACGTCACGTCACCCTCCGACTGCCCGGTTGTTCCTTTTCTCGTGGCGGTCACTCCCCTGCTGATCGGAATGCCCGAGATGCGACAGAGCTCCCTCGTGGTGGTGGCCAACCGCCTCCCCATCAACGACAACGTGGCGCTCGACGGCGCCTGCGAGTGGCGACGCAGTCCTGGTGGCCTGGTGAGCGCCCTGCACCCCCTGTTGAGACACACCCCGGCGACCTGGGTCGGTTGGGCCGGCGGGACCGGTCCCGCGCCCACCCTGCCCGACGTCGACGGGGTACGCATGCACACCGTGCCGTTGAGCAGCGAAGACCTGCGCGATCACTACGAGGGTTTCGCGAACGCGACCCTCTGGCCGATCTACCACGACGCGGTGGAGCAACCCGAGCACCACCGGCGCTGGTGGGACGCGTACCAGCGGGTCAACCAGCGCTTCGCCGAGGCCACCGCCCAGGTCGCCGAGAAGGGCGCGGTGGTCTGGGTGCAGGACTACCACCTGCAACTGGTGCCGGGCCTGCTCCGCGCCCTGCGGCCCGACCTGCGCATCGGTTTCTTCCTGCACGTGCCGTTTCCGCCGCCGGAGCTGTTCATGCAGTTGCCGCGCCGCGCCGAACTGCTGCACGGGATGCTCGGCGCGGATCTGGTCGGCTTCCAGCGGGCTCAGGCCGCGCACAACTTCGCCCAACTGGTGACCAAGGTGCTTGGTCTGCCGGCCACCGACCGACGGATCGCGGTCGAGGACCGGATCGTCCGCATCGGAGCGTTTCCGGTCTCCATCGACACCGCCGAGATGGCGGCGCTCGCCGGCCGACCCGAGGTGGTCGACCGGGCCCGCCGGCTGCGGCACGACCTCGGCAGCCCGGACCAGGTCATCCTCAGTGTCGACCGGATGGACTACACCAAGGGCATCGAGCAGCGACTCAAGGCGTACAGCGAGTTGCTCGAAGGTGGACACGTCAAGGTCCGCGACACGGTCCTGGTGCAGGTGGCGGTGCCCAGCCGGGAACGGGTCGGTCAGTACCAGATCCTCCGCGACCGGGTCGAACGCGAGGTCGGACGGATCAACGGCGAGTTCGGCCGGGTGGGCGAGCCGGCGATCCACTACCTCACCCAGCCGTTCGACCGGACCGAACTGGCCGCGCTCTACCGGATCGCGGACGTGATGGCGGTGACCCCGCTGCGGGACGGGATGAACCTGGTCGCCAAGGAGTACGTGGCCGCCCGGGTGGACGACGCCGGCGCGTTGCTGCTCAGCGAGTTCGCCGGGGCCGCCGCCGAACTGTCGCAGGCGTACCTGGTCAACCCGCACGACCTGGAGGGGCTCAAGCAGGGGTTGCTCGCGGCGCTGCGCGCCGAGCCGGCCGACGTGCGGGCGCGGATGCAGGCCATGCGCGCGCACCTGCGGGAGCACGACATCCGCGCCTGGGCCCGTTCCTACCTGTCCACCCTGGACCAGACCGGGTTGCTGCTCACCCGGCTCGGCGGCTAGGCCGAGCCACCGGGCCGACCCGACTGCGTGGGTCGGCCCGCCGCCCCGATCAGGGCGGACCCGACGGCCCGATCAGGGTCGGCCGGTGCGGCCGGGGTGTTTGCGCAGCCAGTCGAGGATGGCGTCGATCGGCTCCTGCCACCGGGCGTCCAGCATCAGGTCGTGTCCCATGCCCGGAAAGAGCAGCGGGGCCGAGCCGTAACGCCGGGCCGCGCGGGTCAGCGCCGTCGCCGGCACCACCCGGTCGTCGGGGCTGCCCAGCACCAGCACCGGCGGGCGGCCCACCGGCGGTTCCGGGTCGGCACCGGTGAGCAGTTGCCACTGGGCACGTCGGGCGGCCCGACCCAGCCGGGCGGTGTACCGCCGGGCCTCGGCCTCGGGCAGTTCCCGGCTGAACAGCTGGCTTCGACGGGGCCGCAGGCCGCCGCCGAACACCGCCGGCAGGGTGCCGACCGGGTTGCGGCGCAGCGCCGCGCCCAGGCCCGCCCAGCCACCGAACACCGGGGCCACCAGCACCGCCGCCCGGGCCGGGTAGCGGGCCAGGGCGTGCGCCACCACAAGCGCCCCGGCGCCGTGCCCCACAAGCACCGCCTGGCGCGGCAGGCCCGCCGCCGCCTGGACCACGTCGTGTGCGTACGCCCGCAGGTCCGCCTCCGGCGCCGGGCCGCTGCCGCCGTGCCCGCGCAGGCTCACCGCGTACGCCGGGAATCCCCGGGAGGCGGTGTGCCCGAGCCAGTGCTCGGCATACGCCCAGGCGCCGTGCCCGAAGCCCGGTACGAACAACAGCGGCGGCTGCCCCTCCTCCAGTTCGGGGGCGGCGCTGAGCACCTCCCGCCGTACCGGCCGGACCGGACGGGCCCACTCCCAGCCGCGCACGATCCGCGGCCGCTCGCTCACCTGCGTCACTTGCCCTCCAGGTCACGCAGCGCACGCTCCAGGGCGCGCAGGTAGTCGACGTGGCCGACCTCGAACCAGTGCCGGGTCGAGTCCTTGACCCGTCCCGAGTAGCGCTCACCCGCGCCCGCCGAGACCCGGCCCGCGAAGGCGTCGGCCCGGTCCGGACGGTTGATGCGGGCCTGCAACAGCCGGGCGAACAGCACCGCCTGCCAGTGCACCAGCGGGAACAGGCCGGAGTCCGGCTGGAGCAGGCCGGCGACGGCGAGGGTCGGATGGTTCGGCACGAACGCGTTGAGCCACAACCGGGGGCGTCCCACGCCCTCGTCGTCACCGAGGATCTTCGCGTCCAGGAACTCGAAGCGCGGCAGGTAGCCGGTGGCGAAGACGACCAGCTCCGGGTCGATCTGCCGACCGTCGGTCAACTCCACCGAGTGCGGATGCAGCCGCGCGACGTCCGGCACCGGGGTGATCGCGCCGTGGCCGACGTGGTAGACCAGCTGGCTGTTGGCGATCGGGTGGGTCTCGTACACCCGGTGGTCCGGTGCGGGCAGACCGAAGCGGGTCAGGTCACCGACGGTCAGCCGCAACGTGCGGTGGTAGAGCCACTGGCGCAGTCGCAGTGGCACCCGCAGCGCCAGCAGGGTGTCGTTGACCTGGTCGGCCGGACGACCGAAGACGTACTTGGGGGCGTACCAGTAGCCCCGGCGGGTGGAGTGCCAGCAGTGTGAGGCCTGCTGAGCGGCCTCCACGGCGATGTCGCAGCCGGTGTTGCCGGCACCCACCACCAGCACCCGCTTGCCGCGCAACTGCGCCGGGTCCTTGTAGGACGAGGCATGCATGACCTCGCCCCGGAACTGCTCCAACCCGTCGTAGCGGGGCAGCTTCGGCGACCAGTTGTGCCCGTTGGCGATCAGCACGGCGGCGTACCGGGAGGTGCGTTCGGGGCCGTAGCCGCCGGTGCTGCGGGTGGTGACGTCCCACCGGTCACCGGCTACCGGCTCGATGCGCACCACCTCGGTGCCGAACCAGATGTGTCGGCGCAGGTCGAAGTGGTCGGCGTAGCGCTCGAAATAGGACAGCAGCTGGCTGTGGTGCGGATAGTCCGGCCAGTCGTCCGGCATCGGGAAGTCGGGGAACTGGGTGAACGGCCGCGACGAGATCAGGTGGGTGCTGGCGTACACCGGGCTACGGTCGTGCCGCCAGTTCCAGGCACCGCCGATGCCGGTCTCCCGCTCGTAGCAGTCGACACCGAAGCCGTGCTCGGCGAGGTTCTTGATGGCGGTCAGGCCGCTGGCTCCGGCGCCGATGACGCAGACGGTGTCGCCCCGGTCGGCGATCGGGCGACCGTCGTGGCTGCGCGCCAGTGTGGTCGTCTCCGCATCGGGCCGGCCGTGCTCGGTGGGGGTGGGCACCGGGGGATCTCCTTCGTCTCGGCACGCCTGCCGGGTCGCGCGAAATCCTCTCCACATCCGCGCGGTATGTCCAGCCCGTCCGAGCGCCGCAGCTCAGTCGGCGACGGGTAGGAGCAGGTCGACGACGATCGGAAAATGGTCGCTGGCGCGGCGGCTCAGCGGGGTGTCCAGCACGTCGTAGTCGACCACGGTGATCCGGGGGTCGACGAAGACCCCGTCGATGCGTCGCCGGGGGTCCGCGCAGGAGTAGGTGAGCCGGTCGGCCCGGTCCGCCGCCACCGCCGCGTCGGTCAGTCCGTGCGCGACGGTGCACCAGGCCGGGCCGTCCGGTTCCTCGTTGAGGTCGGCCGCCGCGATCACCGGCAACGGCGCGACGTCCAACTCGCGCTTGAACAGTTTCGCCTGGTCGGGCCGTTCGACCGGGTCGGTGGCCAGGTGTGAGCCGGCCACCGTGAAGCGGGCCGGGCCACCCACCACGCAGTCGGCGTACGCGGCACCGCGCATGTGCCGGCCGGGGGTCAGCGGGAAGCGCTGATGCCGCACCCCGGTCACCCGTACCCGCAGGCTGACCAGGAGCAGGTTGCCCAGCGCCGGCAACCCGCCGGCGGCGACCACGAGACCGAACGAGGCGGCCAGCGTGGCCGACTTCGCGCGCCAACCGAACCGGCGCGGCCCCTCCTGCACGATCAGGACGTCGGGTGCCAGCTGGCGGACGACCGTGGCCAGCGCGGCGACGTCGTCACGCTGGCCGTGCACGTTGTACGACACGACGCGCAGCGGCACGCCGCAGGAGGCGTCGGCCACCTCAGATCCGCCGGGCCAGGTCGGCCGCGCCGATCACCCCGGCCGCGTTACCCAACTCCGCAGGGCGGATCTCGGCCACCGGCAACCGGCTGCGCTGGGCGAGCGACTCGGCGTACGACCGCCGGGTCGGGCCCATCAGCAGCTCACCGGCGTCGATGACGCCACCGCCGACGACCAGCACCTGCGGGTCGAGCATCTGCGCCATGTCCGCCATGCTGGTGCCGAGCCAGCGCCCGACCTGGGCGAACGCCTCGGCGGAGACCGGGTCGCCGCTCTTGGCCGCGGCGGTCACCATCGGGCCGGTGATCGCCTCGGCCTCGCCGTCGGCGAGTTCCAGCAGCGCGGTGGCCCGCTGCGGCTCCTGCCGGGCCGCAGCGCGGGCGAAGCGCACCAGGGCGCTGCCGCTGGCGTACTGCTCGATGCAGCCGAGCCGACCGCAGCCGCACTGGTGCCCGTCCGGGACGGTGAGCATGTGACCCAGTTCGGCGGCGATGCCGTTGGCACCCCGGACCAGGTCACCGCCGAGCACGATGCCGCCGCCGACGCCGGTGCCGATGGTGAACATGACCATCGAGTCGTCGGCGTTGCGGGCCGCGCCGTAGCGGAACTCCGCCCAGGCGGCCACGTTGCCGTCGTTCTCGACGATCACCGGCAGGCCGACCGCCGCGCTGACGTACGCCCGCAGCGGCTCGTCCCGCCAGGCCAGGTTCGGGGCGAACAGCACGGTCGAGCGGCTGGCGTCGATCCACCCGGCCGCGCCGATGCCGACCGCCTGGATGTCGTGTCCGGCGGCCAGTTCGGCGACCAGTTCGGTGATGACGTCGCGGGTCTTGCCCACGTCGTCGGCGGGGGTGTCCCGTCGGGTCTGCACCAGCACCGTGCCGGTGTCGTCGACGACACCGCCGGCCACCTTCGTGCCACCCACGTCGACTCCGATGGTCAGCGTCACCGCTGCCACTCCCCTCTGCTGTGCCCCGCGCGTACCTGCGCCCTGGCCGGTGGTGCGGGTCGTCCTGAGATCAGGCTTCGTCGCCTGCTGCGCCCTGCTGCTCGGCGCTGGTGGGCGCCGCGGCCTCCGACGCGGTCCGGCGCTCGCCGTCCGGCGTCCGTGAGGCGGGCACCACCGGGCGGCCGGTCTCCGGCGTCGGGCCTACGGCGTCCGCGACCGGCCCGGCGGCATCGACGGGCGGGACGGCCGGGACGGCACCCTCTTCCGCTCGCGTCGCGGCGGTCCAGACGTGCCGATCCGGTGCCGGCTGAGAATCATGCCCGGTACGGGTCGCCTCGCGCCACACGTGGTCGCTGTCCGGGTCCCCGCCCGGGCCGCTGGAGGGGTCGTCGGGCGTCTCGGGCGGGGCGAAGGCCCGCAGAAAGCTCGCCAGTCCGGCGGCCAGATCGCCCGCGCCGGTGGCCAACCTCTCGGCGAATTCCGGACTCGGATCGCGTAACGCGGCGATTCCCCGGCAGACCGGGCAGACACAGCATTCCGGCGCACCAGTGGCGAAACCCGGGCCGGTTGCGCCCCCGGGCTCCTCGGACGAGTCGTTGTGACCGAGGACACTGGTCATGATCCCGCTCAGTGAGCCCAGCGGCCCTGTGCCGGGGTTGCCGGCGGCCAACCGCGCGCTGGCCAGCAGAGTGGCGACCAGCCGCTCCGCCTCCTGTCGGGCCGAACCCGGATCCGTTGCACCCATCGTGGGCTCCTCTACCGTGGCGACCGCGCCGCCGGACGCGTCACTGCGCCGAACCAGTTGCTTCTACCCGGCGCTTGAGCTGCTTCAACGCGGTATCCATGATCATCTTCTCGGCCTTGCGCCGGAACATTCCGAGCATCCCGACCGCGAGTTCCACCTCCAGGGTGTAGGTCACGGTGGTGCTCCCGTCGGCATTACCGACCAGGTCGTACGACCCGCGCTGGAGCCTCTGCATCTTCGACGGTGTCACCAGGTGCCACTCGATGCGGGACAGGTCCTCGGCGTAGGCGTACTCCAGCACGTACTCGTCGGCCAGCACGCCGGCGTCCAGGACGAAACGGACCTGGCTGGCGTAACCGTCCTCGTACTCCTCGATGACCTCGACCTCGCGCATCGCGTCGGTCCACCGGGGATAGCTCGGGAAGTCACAGATGACCGCCGCCACCTGGTCCGGTGACGCGGCAATGGTGATCGACTGGGTGGAGGAGTCCGCCATGGGGGGAGGCTACCCGCCCCGGGAGCCGGTCGTGCCGCGCCGCCCCACCTGCGATGTGCTCGCCAGCGGCGGGGCAGGTAGGTTTCGAGATGAGCAGACCCGCCGGTGGCACCCGGACCGGCCAGTGCAAGCACGAGGGAGTGCAGGTGCGCGAGTTCTCCGTCCCGCCGATCGTCACCGTCGGCGACTCGGCCAACCTCACCGATCCCGTCTGGGAGAACGCCGAGGTCGCGCCGGACGCGGTGCAGTTCATCCGCCGCGACTCCCAGGGCGGCCTGGTGGACGTCACCTGCCGCCAGTTCCGCGACGAGGTCGTCGCGGTCGCCCGCGGCCTGGTCGCCGCCGGCGTCCGGCCCGGTGACCGGGTCGCGCTGATGAGCCGGACCCGCTACGAGTGGACCCTTGTCGACTACGCGATCTGGGCCGCCGGTGCGGTCACCGTGCCGGTCTACGAGACCTCCAGCGCCGAACAGGCCGCCTGGATCCTGGCCGACTCCGGCGCGGTGGCCGCCGTGGTGGAGTCGACCGCGCACGCCACCCTGGTGGCCGGCGTCCGCGACCGGCTGCCCGAGCTGGCACACCTGTGGCAGATCGACCTCGGCGGGATCGACGAGCTGATGACCACGGGCAGCACGGTGGAGCCCGCCGAGATCGAGCAGCGGCGCGCCGGGCTGCGGTCGGTGGACATCGCGACAATCATCTACACCAGCGGCACCACCGGCCGCCCCAAGGGTTGCGTGCTCACCCACCGCAACATGTACTCCGACATCGCCAACGCGGTGCCGGTACTGCCGAACCTGTTCGGCCCGAACGCCTCCACGCTGCTCTTCCTGCCGCTGGCGCACGCCTTCGCCCGGCTCATCCAGATCGGCGTGGTGCAGGCCCGGGCCACCATGGCGCACTGCTCGGACGTCAAGAACCTGGTCCCCGAGCTGCAAGAGATCAAACCCACCTTCGTGCTGTCCGTACCCCGGGTCTTCGAAAAGGTCTACAACGGCGCGAAGCAGAAGGCCGAGGCCGCCGGCAAGGGCAAGATCTTCGCCCGGGCCGAGGCGGTCGCCATCGCCTACAGCGAGGCGCTGGAGACCTCCGCCGGGCCGGGTCTGGCGCTGCGGGTCCAGCACGCACTCTTCGACAAGCTGGTCTACGGCAAGCTGCGGGCAGCGCTCGGCGGACGCTGCCGGGACGCGATCTCCGGTGGGGCACCGCTCGGCGCCCGGTTGGGCCACTTCTTCCGGGGCGTCGGCGTGCCGGTCTGCGAGGGGTACGGCCTGACCGAGACCTCCCCGGCGGCGTCGGCGAACCTGCCGGGCTTCACCCGCATCGGTACGGTCGGTCGGCCGCTGCCCGGGGTGACCATCCGGATCGCCGACGACGGCGAGGTGCTCATCGCCGGTGACATCGTCTTCCAGGGGTACTGGCGCAACGACGAGGCGACCGCCGAGGCGATCAGCTCCGACGGCTGGTTCCGCACCGGAGACCTCGGATCGCTGGACGGTGACGGCTACCTGACCATCACCGGCCGGAAGAAGGAGATCATCGTGACGGCCAGCGGCAAGAACGTCGCCCCGGCCGTGCTGGAGGACCAGGTACGAGCCCACCAGCTGATCAGCCAGTGCGTCGTGGTGGGCGACCGGCAGCCGTTCATCGCCGCGTTGATCACCCTCGACGAGGAGGCGCTACCGGCCTGGTTGGAGTCGGTCGGCCTGCCCGCCGACACCAGCGCCGAGACGCTGCGCGAGCACGAGGGACTGCGGGCGGAGATCCAGAGCGCGGTGGACCTGGCCAACCAGTCGGTCTCCAAGGCCGAGGCGATCAAGGTGTGGCGTATCCTGCCTCAGGACTTCACCGAGGCCACCGGCGAATTGACCCCGTCGATGAAGGTCAAGCGTCAAGTTGTCCACAAGACGTACGCGGCGGAAATCGCAGACATCTACCGCGGCTGACTACCATCCGTCACGTGTCCGCCTCGACAACCGCCCTGGCCCGCTCCCATCCGCTCGCCTCGGCGACCCGGGTGGTCGTGCTCGCCCTGGTCGCCGTCCTCACCCTGCTCGCCACCCGTGACCTGACCCAGCTCTGGTGGATCGTCCTGCTCGCGGTCGCCGGCCTGCCCGCGTCGATGGCCCCCGAGCACTGGCTGATCGGGCCGATCAGCCGGATGGCGGAGGTGGTGGTGCTCGGCCTGGCGGCGAGTCAGGTCGCAGCGGTCGCCACCATCGGCGGGCACATCGACGGGCTGGGCGCCTCCGCGGTGCTGCCGTACCTGGCGGTGCCGGTGACGGTCACCGCACTGCGACGCCGGTTCCGCGAGGGCGCCCTGCTCATCGCGACGGTCGCCGGCACCCTGCTGATCACCGGCGCGTTCACCGAGGTCGGCGGAGCGCGACAGATGACCCAGACGGGCTACCTCGCGGTCTGCGCCCAGTGGCTGATCCTGGCCGTGCTCGGTCTCTACGCGGCGCAGACGCTGCACCGGGTGATGCAACTGCGACAGGACACCAAACCCCAGCCGTACGCGGAGGCGACCCGGCTGCTGACCCAACTGCGTACCGTCGCCCGCCAACTGCCCGGCGCGACGCTGGACCCCGGTGGGATCTCCGAGCACCTGCTGGAGGAGTTGCGCACGGTGGCCCGCACCGACCGGGGAGCCGTGCTCTCCGCCAGCGGCGGCGGGCGACTGGTGGTGCTCGCCCAGATCGGCGCGGACCGGGTCGACTGGGAGACCACCCTCGACGCCGACTCGGCCATCGCCGACGCCTGGGCCAGTCAGCAGCCGCAGACCGCGGCCCGTTCCCAGTCCCGCTCGCACCGTGGCGGGGACGTGTCGGCGTTGATCGTGCCGCTGGTCGCCGGGGTCCGCACGGTCGGCCTGGTGGTGCTGGAGGCCGACGCCGCGCACGCCTACCCGTCCGCGGTGACGGCCGAGGTGACCGGGCTGACCGGGCCGGCGGCGCTGCGGCTGGAGGCCGCCCTGCTCTTCGACGAGGTGCGGTCGCTGGCCACCAACGAGGAGCGGCAGCGACTGGCCCGGGAGATCCACGACGGGGTGGCCCAGGAACTGGTGATGGTCGGCTACGGCATCGACAACGCGCTGGCCACCGTGCACGAGGACGCCGAGGAGACCGCCGAGAGCCTGCGGACCCTGCGTCAGGAGGTCACCCGGGTCATCACCGAGCTGCGGCTGAGCCTGTTCGAGCTGCGCAGCGAGGTGGACCGGCACGGCGGTCTGGCCGCCGCGATCGCCGAGTACGCCCGTACCGTCGGGGCCTCCGGTGGGCTGCGGGTGCACCTGTCGCTGGACGAGTCCACCGCCCGGCTGCCCGCCGCCACCGAGGCCGAGTTGCTGCGCATCGCCCAGGAGGCGGTGACCAACGCCCGTAAGCACGCCGGGGCGACCAACCTCTGGGTCACCTGCGAGGTGGATCCCCCGTACGCCCAGATCGAAGTGTCGGATGACGGTCACGGCATAGGTGACAAACGTTCCGACGGGCACTATGGGCTTGCGATCATGGCCGAGAGGGCGGAACGTATCCGGGGCCGGTTGGAGATCAGACCACGTCAGCCCAGCGGGACGACCGTGGCGGTGGTGGTCGGCTCGTCGCCCCGGCGCGATAACCTTCGCGGTAGCGCCGCCGCAGCAGAAGGGGAGTAACCCGAGGATGACCACAAGTCCGACACCGGCTACCCGTACCAAGGTCCTCCTTGTCGACGACCACGACTTGATCCGTAAGGGCCTGCGGCACGCCTTCGAGCGCGACCGGCAGTTCGAGGTCGTCGGCGAGGCCGCCACGGCGGCGGAGGGCGTACGGCAGGCCGGCGCGCTGCAGCCGGACGTGGTGATCATGGACCTGCGGCTGCCCGACGGCAGCGGCCTGGAGGCCACCCGCGCACTGCGCAAGTCCAGCGCGTCGATGGGCATCGTGGTGCTCACCATGTACGCGGGCGACGACCAGCTCTTCGGTGCCCTGGAGGCCGGGGCGAGCGCGTTCGTGCCGAAGACCGCGCCGGCCGACGAGGTCGTCGCCGCCGCCCGGCACGCCGCCTCCTCCCCCAGCGCCTTCACCGCCGCCGACCTGGCCGAGGCGATGAAGCGCCGGCTCGCCCCGTCCGGGCCGCAGCTGTCGCCGCGCGAGGGCCAGGTGCTGCGGCTGCTCGCCGACGGCATGAGCGTGGCCGGCATCGCCAAGCAGCTGTTCGTCAGCGAGTCGACCGCCAAGACGCACATCTCCAAGCTCTACGAGAAGCTCGGCGCGGCCAACCGGGCCCAGGCGCTGATGACCGCGCTGCGGCTCGGCCTGCTCGAAGCCCCGGACGCGCCCAAGTTCTGAGCAACACCCACGTCGACAAAGGGATCCGTGTCCGCCACCGCGCGGGCACGGATCTTTCGTATCGACCTGCGTTTGCGGACGCACTATGGTCTCGGTGATGAAAGCGGGGCAGAATACCCGCCGGGGCATTGACGCCTACACCGTGTGCGGAGGAGTGAGACATTGCAGCGGCCGGACTGGGCACCCGAGACGATCGATGTCGAGCGGCCCAGCGTCGCTCGGATGTACGACTACTACCTCGGCGGATCGCACAACTTCGCGGTGGACCGGGCGGCGGCCCAGGCCATGGTGGCCGCGGTTCCGGAGGCTCCGCTGATGGCCCAGGCCAACCGCGCCTTCCTGCGCCGGGCCGTGCAGTTCCTCTGCGAGGCGGGGATCCGCCAGTTCCTGGACATCGGTTCGGGCATCCCGACCGTCGGCAACGTGCACGAGATCGCCCAGCGGCACGCCCCCGACTCCCGGGTGGTCTACGTCGACGTGGACCCGGTCGCGGTGGCGCACAGCCGGGAGATCCTGGCCGGCAACGAGAGCGCCGCGGTCGTCCAGGAGGACCTCCGCCACCCCGAGCGCATCCTCGCCCACCCGGACGTCCGCGCGATGATCGACTTCTCGCAGCCGGTCGCCGTCCTGGTCGTGGCGGTGCTGCATTTCGTCGGTGAGCACGACCGGCCGGCCGAGGTGCTGCGCACCCTGCGGGCGGCGTTGGCCCCGGGCAGCTACCTGGTGCTGTCGCAGGCCAGCGACGACGGTCGCAGCGAAGCCGAGCGGGCCGAGGCGCAGAAGGTCTACCAGCGCACCGACAACCCGCTGTGGGTCCGCAGTCGGGCCGAGCTGACCGCGTTCTTCGACGGCTTCGAACTGGTCGAGCCCGGGGTGGTGTGGGTGCCGCAGTGGCGTCCGGAGACCCCGGACAGCGCCGAGGACGCCGAGCGGGCCGTCTTCCTCGGTGGGGTCGGGCGACTCGGTGGGTGAGCCTCCGGACGGTCCCGCCCGCCCCGGCGCGTTCGCTCGGGCGTGGGCCAAGGCGTTGGCGGGCACCAGCTATTTCCCGATGACACACGCCCAGCTGGAGACGCTGTTGCAGCGGCTCACCGACCAGCTGGCCGCGGCCCTGCGCACGGAACCGCTCGACCTGCGCGCCGGGCACCGGGTGGCCACCGAACTGGTCGCCTCGCACATCGCCTCCGCCGAGGCGCTCGGTCGTACCGTCGAGGTGATTCAACTCCGGCTGGTACGCGACCTGGACCTGGTCGCCGACGACATCGCCGACCGGATGGCCCGGCTGCTCGCCGCGATCGCCACCGGCTACGCCCGCGCGCTGCGCGACCGGACGTTGGACGAGCAGGAGGCGATCCGGCGGGCCGCCCTGATCGCCCGGGCCGACGCGGAGCGGGCGCTGCGGGCCAGCGAGGCACGCTTCCGGCACCAGGCCACCCACGACCCACTCACCGACCTGCCCAATCGGACGCTGTTCGCCGAACGGCTCGCCGCGGTCTGCACCGAGCACCGCGACGACGTCCACCGGGTCGGGCTGTGCTTCCTCGACATCGACCGGTTCAAACGGATCAACGACTCGTACGGGCACCAGATCGGCGACCGGGCGTTGGTGGCGGCGGCTCACCGGCTCAGCCGCGCCGTGGAACCTCACCTGGTGGCCCGCCTCGGCGGGGACGCCTTCATGATCCTCGTCGAACGCTCCACCGGCACCGGGGACGTGGTGGCGGTCGCCGAGTCGGCGCTGGCCGCCCTCGCCGAGCCGGTGCTGGTCGACGGGCACGACGTCACGGTCACCGCGAGTGTCGGCGTGGTGGAACGCCAGGTCACCGGCACCACACCGGACGACCTGTGGCGGGCCGCCGGCAGCACGCTGCACTGGGCCAAGAGCGCCGGCGGTGCGGGCTGGGCGCTGTACGACGCCGAACGCGACAGCCGGGAACAGGCTCGGCAGGCGCTCAGCGCGGCCATCCCCGGCGGGCTGGAGCGGGGCGAGTTCTACCTCGACTACCAGCCGTTGACCTCGTTGCAGGACGGTTCGGTGCTCGGGGTCGAGGCGTTGGTGCGTTGGCAGCATCCGCAGTTGGGGGTGCTGCGTCCGGACAGCTTCATCGGGCTGGCCGAGGAGACCGGGCTGATCGTGCCGCTCGGCTCCTGGGTGCTCGCCGAGGCCTGCCGCGAGGCGGTCGGCTGGTCGGCCGCCACCGGCGAACCGCCGTACGTCAGCGTCAACCTGGCCGTACGTCAGCTGCGCCGCCCCGACCTGGTGCAGGAGGTGTGCGGCCTGCTGCGGCGCACCGGCCTGCCACCGAACCGGCTCCAGCTGGAGATCACCGAGAGTATGATGATGAGCAGCGCCGAGGAGCCGGTGCGGGCCCTACGGGCGCTTGCCGACCTCGGGGTACGCATCGCCATCGACGACTTCGGCACCGGCTACAGCAACCTGGCCTACCTGCGGGACCTGCCCGTGACCGAGCTGAAGGTGGCCGGCGAGTTCGTCCGGGGCCTGCGCGCCCCGGAGGCCGCCGACGAGCGGATCCTCGCCTCGCTGGTCTCGCTGGCCCACGCGCTGGACCTGACGGTGACCGCCGAGGGCGTGGAGACCGTCGGGCAGGCCGAACGGCTGCGCGCGATCGGTTGCGACGCCGGCCAGGGCTGGCACTTCGGCCGTCCCGCCCCCGCCGATCACATCCTCGCCCGGCTCCGCTGAGGTGTAAGGAAGGGCACCTTGTTAACGCCTGCGGTAGAGCAGGGGACCCCTGTTAACAGTCAGCCCGTCAACAGAGCCGTCAGACGGTCGGCCTGGGTCTCCCAGCGCCACTCCCGTTCCACCCAGGCCCGACCGGCCGCGCCGAAGGTACGCGCCAGGTCCCGGTCGGCCAGCAGGGTGCCCACCCGGTCGGCGAGTTCAGTGAGATCCCGGCCGTTGACGACGTAGCCGGTCTCCCCCTGCCGCACCGCGTCCGGTGCACCGCCGGAGTCACCTGCCACCACCGGCAGGCCGGTCGCCGACGCCTCCAGGTAGACGATGCCGAGCCCCTCCACGTCCAGCCCACGGTTGCGGGTCCGGCAGGGCATCGCGTACACGTCACCGGCGGCGTAGTGGGCGGGTAGTTCCTCCGCGGGCACCGAGCCGGTGAAGACCACCTCGCGCTCGACGCCGACCTGGCGGGCCAGCCGGGTCAGCGTCGCCCGGTACGGTCCGCCGCCGACCACCAGCAGCGCCGCGTCGGGCACCCGACGCTGGATCAGCGGCATCGCCCGGATCAGCATGTCCTGGCCCTTGCGGGGCACCAGCCGCGAGACGCAGACCACCACCGGCCGGTCGGCCAGCCCCAGCCGGCGTCGCACCTCCGTGCCGTCGACGGCCGGGTGATACAGCTCGGTGTCCACGCCCGGGGCGAGTTGCCGCAGCTCGGTCAGCCCGTCCAGGGCGCGGGCCAGCCGGTTGCGGGTGTACTCCCCGAGGTAGGTGACCACGTCCGTGCCCCGACCGATGCGCCGCAGGGCGGTCCGGGCCAGCGGCAGCGCCGCCCAGCCCACCTCGTGTCCGTGGGTGAGGGCGACCACCCGGCGTACGTCGGCCCGACGGCGCAGCCCCGCGGCGAGCAGGCCCAGCGGGGCGGCCGCCCCGAACCAGACCTTGTCGCAGTCGTAGGCCCGGGCCAGCCGGGCAGCACGGCGGGCCACCAGCGGGGTCGGCAGCAGCATCCGGGTGCGCTCGCGGACCACCTCGAACGGCTGGTCGGCGTCGAACTTGTCGGCACCCGGCCAACTCGACGCGTACACCACCACCGATCCGGCGGGCTGGCGTACCGCCAGGTTGTGGACGAACGACTGGATGCCGCCGGGACGCGGCGGGAAGTCGTTCGTGACCAGCAACGTGCGACCCATCAACCGGCCTTTCTGGCGTACGCGCGGGCGGCGGCGATCCGCTCCACGGTGGAGGGGTGGGAGGCCGAGTAGAGGTACTCCCAGCGGGGCGGATCCGGGTCGGAGAGGTTGACCGAGGACAGTCGCCGCTGCATCGACTCGAAGGCGGCCGGGTCACCGGTGAGCGCGAGCGCGTGCGCGTCGGCGCGGGCCTCGACCCGGCGCGACATCAACGCCTGTGCCGGCGCGAAGACCAGCCCGGCCACCGTGACCAGGGCGAGCAGCAGCCCGAACGCACGCGGCTCGGCGACCGAGCCGACACCGGCCAGGCGCAGCAGCGGCGGCCAGGAGCCGATCAGGTAGAGCGCCACCACGGCGGCTGCCGCGCCGAGCGCGCCGGTGAGCGTACCGACCGGCACGTCCCGGTCCTTGGCGTGGCCGAGTTCGTGGGCCACCACGGCGGTCACCTCGGCGTCGGTCGCCTCCCGCAGCAGGTTGTCGTAGACCACCACGCGGCGGGTCGGGCCGAATCCCGAGACGTAGGCGTTGACCGCCCGGGTGCGCCGGGACGCGTCGGCGACCAGCACGTCGCGCACCGGTACGCCGTCGCGGGCGGCCAGGTCCATCAGCTGGGTGCGCAGCGGCCCCGGCTCCATCGGGCTGAACCGGTTGAACACCGGCTCCACCAGCACCGGCAGCACGAACGACAGCAGCACCACCAGGGTCGCCGCGCCCGCCGCGCCGAACGCCCACCACCAGCGGGGGGCGAGTCGCACGACGGTGTAGAAGCCGAGCAGGGCCACCGCGCCGATGACGGCACTGACGGCGTACGACTTGAGCAGGTCGACGGCCCAGCCGGCCCAGCCGTTGGTGGCCAGTCCCCACCGGGTGAGCACGCTGTGCCGCCAGGCGGCGAAGGGCAAGGTGACCAGGTCGGCCACGAGCACCACGGCGAGCCCGCCGAGGATCGCCTGCGCCGTCCAGTGGTCACCGAAGGGGCGCCCGGCCAGTTCGATCAGGCGGCTGCCCAGCGGGGTGAGCCCGAGCGCGAGCGCCACCAGCAGCCCGACGCCGAGCGCCGCCCAACTGCCGGGGCGCAGCGCGGAGCGGAACTGTCGGGCCCGTTCCACCTGGTCGGCGGGGAGGTCCCGGAGCGCGGCGAGCTGGTCGGCGCGGGGCGCGGGCGGACGGTTCCACGGGATCAGCACCAGGGCCGCCACCAGCACCGCGAGGCCGAGCCCGGCCAGGGTGAGCACGGCCCAACCGCGCGGGCTCACCGGGCCACCCGACCCGAGTGCGGCGACCCGGCGCAGCGACCGGTATCGGACCGGCCGTCCGCTCTGCCTCTCATACCGTCGCTCCTGTCGCCATGGGCGCCAATCCTATTGCCCGGCCCGGGGTGTCCCCACGCGCGTGGAGCGCAGCCGGTCCGGTCAGGAGCGGGACAGGCGGCGCAGCAGCGAGTCCGCGCCCAACGGGTAGGCGCCGTGTCGGCGTACCCCGTCGGCGACCTCGCGGTCGGAGGAGACCACCACCACCGGACGCCCCGGTGGCTCGGCGCGGACCAGCCGGCGGATCAGTTCGTCGGCGGTCTCGCCCTTGCGGGAGAAGAGCACCCGTACGCCGCGGGGGGTGGGCGGCAGCCCGTGCATCCGTTCGGCGCCGTCGAAGACCACGGTGACCTCGTCACCGGTCTGCGCGGCGATCCCGCCCAGGCCGGTGATCAGCCGCTTGCGCTGCTGTTCCAGCGACATCTCCCCGAAGCCCCGCTTGGTCACGTTGTAGCCGTCGACCACCAGGTGGGCGCGGGGCAGGGCGAGCAGCTGGTCCAGTCGGGCCGGGTCGTCGGTGTCCCGGGCCCGGGCCGCGGCCGGGGTGGAGGTGGCCGTCGAGGAGTCGGCGAAGGAGTCGGCGACGAAGTCGGCGGGCAACTTCTCCACCGGGTCCAGGGCCAACTCCCGGCGCAGCCCGACGGCGGCCTGCCCGATGGTCTCCAGCAGCAGCCACAGGCGGGCGTCGTCGACCGACCGGGCCTCCTTGGCGCTGGCCCGGGCGACCCCGGCCGCCGCCTCGGCTTCGGCCAGTCGAGCCCGGGCTCGGCGCAGTTCGGCGTCCGCGTCGGCCGCCGCCCGCGCGGCCCGGCCCCGCTCGGTGGCCAGCAGTTCGCTCGCCCGGCGTTCGCGGGCCTGGCTCTCCCGCAGCGTCCGGGCCAGCTGGCGGGATTCCTCGCGCAGTTGACCCAGTTCCTCGCGGACCCGGGCCAGTTCGTCGCGCAGTTTGTCGGCCTCGACCCGGGCCACCGCGCGGTCGTGGTCGGCCCGGTTGGCCCGCTGCTCGGCCTGGCGGACCAGTTCGGCCACCACGGCGGTGTCGGCCTCGGCGCGTACGGCCGCGCCGCTGGCGTCGATCAGCTGCCGCCACCCGCGCGGCCGGGCCAGGTAGGCCAGGGCGGCCACCTCGACCGGGTCGGCGGCGGCGGGTGCCGTCCCGTCGACCACGGCGGCACCCAGGTCACCGGCGTCGGCCAGCACCCGGGCGGTGACCCGCTGACGGAACAGCGGGTCGGCGGCGAGTTGGGCGGCGATCACCGGCGCGCCGAGGCGGGCCCGCCGGTTGGGGGCGAACTTGGCGACCCGACGCAGCGGCACGGGCACCTCGTCGCCGGGCAGGCCGGGCAGCACGGCGGCGGTGAGTGAGACGATCCGCTGCCGGACCGGCTCGGGCAGGCTCGGCTCCGGCTCGGGTGTCTGCTCGGCATCCGGATCGGCGGCGGTCTGCTCGTCGGCGGTCCCGGCGTCGGCACCGCCCTCGGCGGAAGTCTGCGGGTCCCCCAACCCCCCGGCGGCGGCGACATCGGCGAGGTCACCGGCAGCCGGCACCGCGACGACCTGCTCCTCCTGGGAGAGGTTGTCATCGTGCGGCTCGGTGAGGGGCATGTGGCAAGTCTCCCACCGCGACCGGGCCCACCGCCCGGTGAGTGAGCCGATCTCTCATCCTAGACCGGTGGTGGCGAATGGGACCGGTGGGGCGGGAGTGTCGGACCGGACGGTTACCGTGCCGCCGATGGCAGCACAGGAGTACCTCCAGCCGGCGCTGGCCGGGCTCGACCCGGCCGTCGACGGCGTCGACCCGGCGCTGCCGCTGTATGCGACGACGTTCGTGGTCGTCGACCTGGAGACCACCGGTGGGGCACCGGACGGCGGCGGCATCACCGAGATCGGCGCGGTGAAGGTGCGCGGTGGCGAGGAGCTGGGGGTGCTGGCCACCCTGGTCAACCCCGGTGTGCCGATTCCACCGTTCATCACCGTGCTGACCGGTATCACCGAGGCGATGCTGCTGCCCGCGCCTTCCATCGAGCAGGTGCTGCCGAGCTTCCTGGAGTTCGTCTCCGATGCCGTGCTGGTCGCGCACAACGCCCCGTACGATGTCGGTTTTCTCAAGGCCGCCTGCGCCCGGCACGGCTACCGCTGGCCCAACCCCCGGGTGTTGGACACCGCCGCGCTGGCCCGGCGGGTGCTGCTGCGCGACGAGGTGCCCAACCGCAAACTCGGCACCCTGGCGGCCTACTTCCGGGCCGCCACCACCCCGACGCACCGGGCGTTGGACGACGCCCGGGCGACCGTGGACGTGCTGCACGGGCTGATCGGGCGGCTCGGCGGGCACCGGGTCGACACCATCGGCGAGGCCATCGAGTTCGCCCGGGCGGTCACCCCGACGCAACGCCGCAAACGGCACCTGGCCGACGGGCTGCCCCGCTCCCCCGGGGTCTACATCTTCCGGGCCGCCGACGACCGACCGCTGTACGTCGGCACCTCGCGCGACATCGCCACCCGGGTCCGCAGCTACTTCACCGCCGCGGAGAAGCGCGCCCGGATCTCGGAGATGCTGGCCGCCGCCGAGCGGGTCGAGGCGCTGGAGTGCGCCCACTCGCTGGAGGCGGAGGTCCGGGAGCTGCGGCTGATCGGGGCGCACGCGCCGCCGTACAACCGGCGGTCGAAATATCCGGAGCGGGTGGTCTGGCTGAAGCTGACCGACGGGCCGTACCCCCGGTTGTCGGTGGTGCGGGAGATCTCCCCCGACGACCGCGCCTACCTCGGGCCGTTCTCCTCGCGACGGGCCGCGGAGCTGGCCGCCGCCGGCTTCCACGACGCGGTCCCCCTGCGCCAGTGCACCCACCGGCTGTCGCTGCGCACCGTCACGCCGGCCTGCGCGCTGGCCGAGCTGGGTCGCTGCCTGGCACCCTGCGAGCACCGGATCACCCCCCAGGAGTACGACGCGGTCGCGGTGACGCCGTTCGCCGAGGCCACCACCGGCGACGCCAAGCCGGTGGTGGACGCCCTGCTGGCCAGGATCGAGGCGCTGGCCGCCGGTCAGCGCTACGAGGAGGCGGCGGTGCTCCGGTCACGGCTGGCGGCGGTGCTGCGGGCGACCGTACGCATGCAGCGGCTGGCCGCGCTGACCAGCATCGCCGAGGTGGCCGCCGCCCGGCCCGCCGAACACGGCGGCTGGGAGCTGGCGCTGGTGCGGCACGGTCGGCTCGCCGGCGCGGGGGTCAGCCCGCCCGGGGTCCACCCGCGACCGACCCTGGCCACCATCCGCGCCACCGCCGAGACGGTGTCGGCCGGGCACGGCCCGGTCCCGGCGGCCACCCCGGAGGAGTCGGAACGGATCCTGTCCTGGTTGGAACGGCCGGAGACCCGGCTGGTGGAGATGTCGGCCGGTTGGGCCTCTCCGGTGTCCGGCGCGGGGCGCTTCCGTGACCTGTTGACCAAGGCCGAGAACGCGGCGTCCCATCAACTCTGGTCCGAACGCTCATGAGCAACTGTCCGATCGGACTACGTCGACTCACTTAGTCTGTTAAGGGAGTGCAGTCCTGCCCGTTTCGAGGTTCTGCTCCCGGTTGCCGATCCGCTGGCGCGCCGGTGCGGAAGTGAGGGGGTGTCCCACGTGGACGTCGACGCCGGACGCGGCGGCGCCCTGCGGGGCGCACTTCCCGCCCAGCCAGGCGAACTACCGCTCGCCCGCCGACTCCGGTCGCTGCTGAGCTGGCCGACCACCGACACCGAGCCGGTGGGGCAGCTCGTCCGCACCCACCGCAGCATCCATTCGGGTGCCGATCCCGCGGTGCTGCGCCGGTCGTACACGATCGCCGAGAACATGCATCGCGGCCAGTTCCGCAAGAGCGGGGAGCCGTACATCACCCACCCGCTCGCGGTCGCGCAGATCTGCGCCGAGCTGGGCATGGACACCACCACGCTGGTCGCGGCGCTGCTGCACGACACCGTGGAGGACACCCGCTACACGTTGCAGGCCCTCGCCGAGGATTTCGGCCACGAGGTGGCCCACCTGGTCGACGGGGTGACCAAGTTCGACAAGGCGTTCTACGGTCAGGCCGCCGAGGCGGAGACCATCCGCAAGATGATCATCGCAGCCGGCAAGGACGTCCGGGTGCTGATCATCAAGCTGGCCGACCGGCTGCACAACATGCGCACCCTGGGCGTACGCTCGGCGGCCTCGCGGGAACGCATCGCCCGCAAGACCCTCGAGGTGCTGGTACCCCTCTGCGACCGGCTGGGCATCCAGACCCTCAAACGGGAACTGGACGACGTGGTGCTGCTGCACCTGGAGCCGGACGAGCACGCCCGCATCGCCCGCCACGTGCACGACCGCCCCGGCTGGGACAGCTACCTCAACGACGTGGTGGCCCAGGCCAAGGTGGCGCTGCGGCGAAGCCGGGTCGACGCCCAGGTCGCGCCCCGACCCCGGCACCTCTACTCGATCTGGAAGGACACGGTCGCCGGCGGCCACACCGTGCCGTACGACCTGCCCCGCATCACCGTCGTGGTGGACGGCCCGGCCACCGACTGCTACGCGGCCCTCGGCGCCATCCACGGGCTGTGGCGACCGGTGCCCGGCCGGTTCAAGGACTTCATCGCCTCGCCGAAGAACAACCTCTACCGCTCCCTGCACACAAGCGTCTGCGGCCCCCGCGACCGCACGGTGGAGGTGCTGATCCGCACCGAGGAGATGCACCGCTCGGCCGAGTACGGGGTGGCCGCCGACTTCCGCTTCCCCCGCGCCAGCGGCGCGCCGGCGGCCCGCACCGAACAGCTCGACTGGTTGCGTCGGGTGCTGGACTGGGAGCAGGACGCCGCCGACCCGGCGCAGTTCCTCCAATCGCTGCGCTGCGACCTGGCCGAGGCACAGATCCAGGTGGTCGCCGACGGTCGGCAGATCGTCCTGCCGGCCGGCGCGACCCCTGTCGACCTGGCCTACGAGCTGGGCACCGACCGGGGCGAGCGATGTCTCGCCGCCCGGATCAACGGTCGACTGGTCCCGCTCTCCTCCGAGTTGGAGGAGGGCGACGTGGTCGAGATCTTCACCGAGACCGACGAGGAGTGCTCCCTCGACGCCGAAGTCGCCCCGCGCGGCCCGCGCCGCGAGTGGCTCGGCTTCGTCAAGTCGCCGCACGCGCAGATGCAGATCAACCGCTGGTTCGCCGAGCACAGCGAGCCCGGCATCTCGATCAGCGACAAGGTCCGGCTGGGCCGGGCCACCATCGGGCTCGCCCTGCGCCAACACAACCGAGGGCTGGCCAGCGACCTGCCGCTGCTGCGGCTGTCGGAGGAACTCGGCTACCCCGACCTGGAAACCCTGCTGGTCGCGGTCTTCGACCGGGTGCTCGAACCGGACGCCGTCGTACGCCAACTCATCGACCTCGTCGACCATCGGCAGTAAGGCGACCACCGGCAGTGACGCACCGCGTTCCTCGGGCGCGAGCGCGTCTCGCGGCCACTAGCCTGAAGCCATGACCCCCCGCTCGCGCCGCATCGGACGCGCCGTCGCATACCAGGTCTTCTATCGGCTTCCGCCGTCGGTACGGCGTCGGCTGGTGCGGCTGGCCGTGCCGAAGTACATCGTCGGCGCGGTCACCCTGGTGCACGACAGCGAGGCAGCGGGCGCGGGTCGACTGCTGCTGCTGCGCCAGCCACCCGGCCGAGGCTGGTCGCTGCCGGCCGGTCTGCTGCAACGCGGCGAGAACCCGGCCGTGGGCGCGGCCCGCGAGTTGCACGAGGAGTCGGGCGTACGCCTCTCCCCCACCCAGTTGACCCCGGCGACCCCCAACGCGGTCGTCCACGCCAAAGGCTGGGTGGACGTGGTCTTCACCGCCAAGGTGCCGGCGTCGAGCACCACGCTGACCGTGGACGGGGCCGAGGTCTTCGAGGCCGCCTGGCACCCGCTGGACGACCTGCCCAAGCTGACCTGGCCCACCGCACGGCTGCTCGCCTACTACGACATCGGTCCACTGGCCGGGCAGTTCCCGCCACCACTACCCGACACCCTGCCATGACCAGCCCACCGCCAGCACCGACGTCCTCGGGCGGGCCTGGGGAGGGGGCCGTGGCCAGCCTCGACGGTGGCCTGTGCGCGGTGGTGCTCGCCGCCGGGGAGGGCACCCGACTGCGCCCGCTGACCGAACGGCTGCCCAAGGCGCTCTGCCCGGTAGGCAACGTGTCATTGTTGGATCGCGCGCTGGCCCGGCTCGCCGGGCTCGGCCTGACCGGGCCGCAGCAGGTCGCCGTCAACGCCTGCTACCTCGGTGACCAAGTGGTCGAGCAGGTCGGCACCCGAGCCCACCTCTCGGTGGAGCAGGGCACTCCGCTCGGCACCGCCGGTGGAATCGGCAACCTGCGAGACTGGATCGCCGGTCGGGGCGTACTGGTGGGCAACGCCGACGCGTACCTCGCTGACCCGACGTCGCAGCCCGGGCCGGACATCGCCGCGCTGCTGCACGACTGGGACGGCGAATCCGTACGCCTGCTCGGCCAGCCGGCACCCGACCCGACGGCACCAGGCACCTTCGACGGGCACCTGTTCACCGGCTTCTCGCTGCTGCCCTGGCGGCTGGTCCGGGAACTGCCACCGACCTTCGGTGACCTGGTGCGGGCAGTGTGGCGCCCCGCCGAGGCGGCCGGTCGACTGACCGTGGTCCCCTACCCGGGCATCTTCTACGACACCGGCACCCCCGCCGACTACCTCACCGCCAACCTGCACGCCGCCGGCGACGACAGCCTGGTCGATCCGACCGCCACGGTCACCGGTCACTGCCACCACTCGGTGATCGGCGCAGGCGCCACCGTACGCGGCACGGTGACCCGCTGTGTGCTCTGGCCCGGTGCCACAGTCCACGCGGACGAGAATCTCCACGACGTGATCCGAGTCGACGAAAACCTCACCGTCCCAACATCCTGACCCGCTTCGGAGCCCCCGGGCTTTGACCGTCCCAGCAGCCCCGATTCCGTCGGCGGGCCCTAGCATGGGCGGGGAAGACCGACGAACGGAGAACCTCCAGTGATCACCGCGATCGTGCTGATCGACTGCGCCACCGACGCGATTCCTGAGGTGGCCGAGGCCCTGGCCAACCTGCCCGGGGTGAGCGAGGTCTACTCGGTGGCGGGACACGTGGATCTGATCGCCATGGTCCGGGTCCGCGAGTTCGACGAGATCGCCCGGGTGATCGCGGGCAGCATCTCCAAGGTGCCGGGCGTCCTCAACACCGAGTCCCACATCGCCTTCCGCGCCTACTCCCGCCACGACCTCGAAGAAGCCTTCGCCATCGGCCTAGCCGGCGCCGACTAACCCCCACCCCCACCCCCACCCCCACCCCACCCCACCCCACCCACCGCCCCACCCTGCCCTGCCGCGCGCACCGTCCGCCCCCAGCTCGTCGATCTTGCACTTTCGGTCACCTAATTGCACCTTTTGCGATGAATGCCTCGACCCAAAGTGCAAGATCGGCGCGGGGAGAGAGCGCGCGCGGGGAGAGCGCGCGGGGAGAGCGCGCGGGGAGAGCGCGGGGAGAGGGGTGGGGGTGGGTGAGAGCCGGCCCAGCCTGGGTGGGCTGGGCCGGCTGGTTGTGCTGTTGGTCAGCTCTGCTGGGGCGCCGGGCTTTCGGTGATGGTGCTGCCCGGAGCCGGGGCCTCCTCGGTGGAGGTGCCACCCGGAGCCGGCGTGGTGCCGCTCGGGGCCGGCGTGGTGCCACCCGGAGCCGGGACGGTACCGCCCGGGCTGGGCGTGCCGCTCGCGCTGGCCTCGGGCACCGGGATGCCGAGTTCCTCAGCCAACTGCACCAGAGCGTCGTAGTGCGCCTGCAGGACCGGCAGAGCGGTCTGCGCCAGCTGGACCACCTGAGTCTCGGTACCCTGCGAGATCTCCGTCTGGGTGGCCTGGATGGCCTGGAGGTGGCCGGCCAGCCCCTGGGTCACCCAGAGCCGGTCGAACTCCTCACCACTGGCGTTGTTCAGCTGGTCGAGAGCCGTCCGCTGATCAGGAGTGGGCTCGTTCGGCAACTGGACGTTGAGCTGCCCGGCCAGGTCCTTCACCTGCTTGTCCAGGTCCTGGTGATCGGTGACGATCATCTGCGCGAGATCCTTGAGCTGTTGGTTCTGCGCCTTCTTCTCGGCCAACTGGCCGGCCTTGACCTCGTAGAGGTTGACCTGGTGGATCGCTTGCAGGTACTGGGTGTCCTGCTCCGACGGCTGCGCCGCCGCCTGCGCTGCTGCGGCGGGTGCGACACCCACCAGCACCAGTGCGGCCAGCAGGCCGAGGCGTTTGATACCCAACATGCTTCCTCCCCGTTGAGACGTTGGACCGCACGGATACCCGGCTGACCGGGGTTATTCCTACGATCCGGTGACGGGCGGGAAGCTCCGACGGGGCGGCGAAGGGCGGGAAAAGGGCGTGGCGCCCGCCGGATCACTCCGGCGGGCGCCACGTCCGACTGTGCGAGTCGACTCAGCTGCGGCTGTCTCCGCTGCTGATCTCCTCCCGCTCGGCGCGGGGCTCGACCGGCGGGTGCCCCGGCGAGACCGGCGCTTCGGCCGGCTTCTCGATCGGGTAGAAGAAGCCCCGGATGGCCGGGCCGAGCGCCCCGAGCCGGTTCATCTTCTTCGGCACGACCCAACCGGCGTACGGCAGCTCGCCGTGCTCACCACCCGAGCTGAGCGGCTGGTGCACCTCGACGAACCGGCCGTCGGGCAGCCGTCGGATGATGCCGGTCTCCACACCGTGGGCCAGCACCTCCCGGTCGTGCTGCTGCAGGCCGAGGCAGATCCGGTAGGTGATGTAGTACGCCACCGGCGGCAGGACCAGCAGACCGATCCGGCCGGCCCAGGTCATCGCGTTCAGGCTGATGTGGAACTTGTCGGCGATGACGTCGTTCGCACCGGTGAGCGTCAGGATCACGTAGAACGTGATGGCCATCATGCCCAGGGCGGTACGGAACGGGACGTCGCGGGGACGCTGGAGCAGGTTGTGGCTCCGGTAGTCCTTCAGGTAGCGAGCCTCCATGAACGGATAGAACAGGGAGAGCATGACCAGGATGCCGGGTAGCACCACTGTCGGCCAGAACAACGGCGGAATCACATAGCCGTCGCCGATCGGGATGAAGATCTCCCAGTCCGGCATCAACCGGGTCGAGCCGTCCAGGAACATGACGTACCAGTCGGGCTGGCTGGCCGCGGAGACGACCCACGCCTCGTACGGGCCGAACAGCCAGACCGGGTTGATCTGGAACAGACCGCCCATCAGCGCGATCACGCCGAAGACGACCATGAAGAAGCCGCCCTGCTTGATCGCGTACCGGGGGAACATCCGCTCGCCCACGACGTTGCCGTTGGTCCGGCCCGGGCCCGGCCACTGGGTGTGCTTCTGCTTGAAGACCAGCCCGAGGTGGACGCTGATCAGCGCGACCAGCAGGCCGGGGATGAGCAGCACGTGCGCGATGAAGAACCGGCTGATGATGATCGTGCCGGGGAACTCGCCGTTGAAGACCGAGGAGGTCACCCAGGAGCCGATCACCGGGATGGAGAGCATGATCGCCGAGGCGATCCGCAGGCCGGTGCCGGAGAGGCCGTCGTCCGGCAGCGAGTAGCCGGTGAAGCCGGCCAGGAAGCCGACCCAGAACAGCAGCGAGCCGATGATCCAGTTGGTCTCCCGCGGCTTACGGAACGCGCCGGTGAAGAAGATCCGGAGCATGTGCACCACGATCGCGGCCATGAACAGCAGCGCGGACCAGTGGTGCATCTGCCGCATGATCAGGCCACCCCGGACGTCGAACGAGATGTCCAGGGTCGAGGCGTACGCGGCCGACATCGGCGTGCCCCGCAGCGGGGCGTAGCTGCCGTTGTAGATGACCTCGGTCATCGCCGGCTCGAAGAAGAACGTCAGGAAGACACCGGTCAGCAGCAGGACGATGAACGAGAAGAGCGCGATCTCGCCCAGCAGGAACGACCAGTGGTCCGGGAAGACCTTGTTCAGCAGCCGGCGCAGCGGGGTCGCTACCTGGAAGCGCTCGTCGACGGCGCGGCCGGTCTTGGCGGGCATCGCCGCCATGTCAAACTTGCGCCGCTTCACGGCCGCTCCCAGAAGTCGGGCCCGACAGCCTCGGTGTAGTCGGACTTCGCCACGAAGTAGCCCTCAGCGTCCACTTCGATCGGCAACTGCGGCAGTCGCCGGCTGGCCGGACCGAAGATGGGCTTCGCGTTGTCGGTGATCAGGAACTGCGACTGGTGGCACGGGCAGAGCAGCCGGTTGGTCTGCTGCTCGTACAGGCTCGCGGGGCAGCCGGCGTGCGTGCAGATCTTCGAGTACGCGGCGTAGTTGCCCCACATGTAGTCGCCGTGGCCGACCCGCTCGTTGTTGCGACGCGACTCCTCGGCGTCGGCCTCGCGCAGGTGGATCAGCAGGGTGGGCGAGTCGGCGTGCAGGTTGCTCACGCCGTGCTCGATGCCGGGGAAGACGGTGATCTGGCCACCCGAGCTGATGTCTGCCGGTCGGATCGGCCGGCCGTCCTCGCGGACCAGTCGGATCTTCCGGCCCTCCTGAGGGCTGAAGCCGGTGGTCATCATCTGGTTGTTCTTGTGCGGGTTGGAGATCAACCCACCCACCAGCGGCGCCGCGGCGACCGCGCCGACCGGTGCCAGGCCGGCCAGCAGCGAGACGCCGAGCAGCGGACGGCGCTTCACGCCCAGCTCGTCGGCCATGTACGCCATGGTCTGTCCGGTGATCCGCTGGTCGTCGGCGGACACCGCGCCCTCGTGCCGGTCCTGGATCGACACCTCCTTGGGCAGCAACTTCTTGCCCCAGGTGAGGATGCCGAAGCCGAGGCCCAGCAGGGCGACTCCGAGGGTGAGGCCGAGCAGCGGGGTGTAGAGCTTGTCGCCGCCGCGACCCATCTCGTACTCCCACGGCCACCAGATGTAGACCACCAGGAAGGCCGTCGCGGCCAGGCCGGTGAGCAGGAACATCGCGGCCACCGTACGGACCAGCCGGCGCTCGGCCTTGCTGCCCGGCGTGACCTGCGGCTCGTAGTGCACGATCTCGATGTCGTCCCGGCGAGCGCCCTCACGGACGATGTCGAACTGGCTCAGCCGGGGGTCGTTCACGTCTACCTGCTCGTGGCCCGGGTGGGCCGTGTGGGTGCTCATGCCGCCACCTCGCTCCGCTCGGCGCCGGCACGTGGCGGCACCACAGCACTGACTCGGGAGATCAGTTCGGTCACGACTTGCCTGCGATCCACAGGCTGGTGAAGACCAGCGCGACGATGCCGATCAGGAAGATCGCCACACCCTCGGTCGACGGGCCGTAGCGGCCCAGGTTGAACACGCCGCCCGGGTCGCTGTCGTGCTTCAGCGACTGCTGGATGTAGGCGATGATGTCCGCCTTCTGCTCCGGCGTGATCTGGTTGTCGCCGAACACCGGCATGTTCTGCGGTCCGCTCAGCATCGCCGCGTAGATCTGCCGGTCGGTGGCCGGCGAGAGGCTCGGCGCGTACTTGCCGGAGGAGAGGGCACCGCCGCCGCCGCTGAACGCGTGGCACTGGGAGCAGTTGATCCGGTAGAGCTCACCGCCCACCGCGACGTTGCCGTCGGCGTGCAGGTTGTCACCGGCCGGCACGACCGGGCCGCCACCCAACTGCTGGATGTACGCGGCCAACTGGTCGATCTCGTCGGGGCTGAACACCTCGGGCTTGCGCTGCGCCTGGGCCTCCTGCCGCGCCATCGGCATCCGGCCCGTGCTGACCTGGAACTCGACCGAGGCCGCGCCGACGCCGATGAGGCTCGGCCCGCGCCCCTCGACCCCCTGCGCGTTGCGACCGTGGCAGGTCACACAACTCACGTCGAACAGCGCCTTGCCGTCGGCGGCGGCCCCGCTCAACGGCGGGTTGTCCTGCGCCGACGCGCTCGGAGCCAGAAGCGTGTACGCGCCGCCGGCCAGCATCAACGCGGCGACCAGCCGGACCGCGGCACCCAGCCGGCGGCGGCCCCTGCTGCGTGCCACGGGCCGCCCGCGCAGCCGCGCGAGCAGACCGCGTCGGCGGTCGTTGTCAGAAGTCATGAGCTGTGTCCTTAACCGGTTGGACCTGTCTCAGGGGGTGGAGCGACGGCGCGCGGGCGCCAAGATCACTGGAGCCAGTAGATCATGGCGTAGAGCCCGATCCACACGACATCGACGAAGTGCCAGTAGTACGACACGACGATCGCCGAGGTGGCCTGCGCCGGGGTGAACCGGCCCATCGTGGTACGGATCATGAAGATCACGAAGGCGATCAGACCACCGATCACGTGCAGGCCGTGGAAGCCGGTGGTGAGGTAGAACATCGAGCCGTAACCGTCTTCGTTGATCTTGATGCCGTGGTGCACCAGCTCGCGGTACTCGTTCGCCTGACCCATCACGAAGATCAGGCCCATCACGAAGGTGATCGTGAACCAGCGCCGCAGCGCGTGCACGTCACCTCGCTCCGCCGCGAACACGCCGATCTGGCAGGTGATCGAGGAGAGCACCAGGATCAGCGTGAAGGTCGTCGCGTACGGGACGTTGAGTACCGCGGTGTGCTTCTCCCACTGCTCCGGCGCCGCCGCGCGGATGGAGAAGTACATCGCGAACAGCGCCGCGAAGAACATGAGTTCGCTGGAGAGCCAGACGATCGTCCCGACGCTGACCATGTTGGGACGCGTCAGAGAGTGGATCCGGCTCTTGTCAATGGCTGGGGCCGCAGTCACGCGGTCATTATTGCCCTTGACCACGGCCGGCGATCAGCGGGGGGCCAAACCCAGGGGCAGATGGCCCGATCGGTACCGTCCGGTTCGCCTGACCTAGGCTGATTGGCGTGCTGCACGTCGATCCGATCTTCCTGGCCGCACCGGCCGCGCCGCAGCTCACGGCGGGCCTGCCCGGCCCCGGCGGCGCCTCGGTGCTGGCGGCCGAGGGCGCCCTGCCACCGTTCTCGGTGACCACAGTGGTCACCGAGGCCCGGCTGGACAACTGGCTCGCCGTCGTCCTGGTGCTCGCCGCCGGTCTCTACCTCTACGGAGTGAACCGCCTGCGGGTACGCGGCGACCGCTGGCCGGTCGCACGTACGGTCTTCTTCCTGGGGCCCGGCCTCGGCGGCATCGCCTCGGTCACCCTCACCGGCCTGGGCGCGTACGACACCACGCTGCTGTCGGTGCACATGGTCCAGCACATGGTGCTGTCCATGGTGTCGCCGATCTTCCTGGCATTGGGCGCACCGGTGACCCTGGCCCTGCGGACGCTGCCGCCCAGCCCGCGCAAGCGCCTGCTCGCGGTGGTGCACAGCCGGATCGCCCGGATCTACAGCTTCCCGCTGGTGGCGTTCGCCATCTTCGTGGTCAACCCGTTCGCGCTCTACTTCACCGACCTGTACCGCTACACGCTGGAACACGGCTGGGCGCACGAGCTGGTGCACGCGCACTTCATCATGACCGGCTGCGTGTTCTTCTGGCCGCTGCTCGGCCTGGACCCGCTGCCGGGCCGCTGGCCGCACCCCGCCCGGGCGCTGCTGATGCTGCTGTCGGTGCCGTTCCACACCGTGCTCGGGCTGACCATCATGCAGAGCAGCACCCTCTTCGGCGGCGACTGGTACCCCTCGCTGGGTCTGAGCTGGGCCGATCCGCGGGAGGACCAGGTGCTCGCCGGCGGCATCCTGTGGGCCGGTGGCGAGTTCGTCAGTGTGACCATGCTCGCCGTCCTGGTCGTGCAGTGGATGCGCCACGCCGAACGGGAGGCCCGCCGGGTCGACCGCGAACTCGACCGCCAGGAGGCTCGCCAGCGCGCCGCCGAGGCCACCGGCTGACCTCGCCGACCGTCACGGGGGGCGTGCGGCGCAGGGCACACCGACCGGTACGATCGGCCACGCAGCTACGAGGTGAAAGCCGTCTCGAAGCCATCAGCGGGCGGGTCATCCGGCTCGCCGCGATCCTCGGTGGCGAGCGGCAGGAAGCGAAGCGGAGTGTCGGCATGAGCGATCGTCTGTGCACCGTCCTGCTCTACAGCGACGACCCGCAGGTACGGGACCGGATGCGGCTCGCCGTCGGCACCCGCCCCGCGGCCGACCTGCGCATCGAGTTCGTCGAGGCGTCCACCTACGCCGAGTGTGTCCGGCTGGTCGACGACTACGAGATCGACCTGATGCTGCTCGACGGCGAGGCCTCCCCCGGTGGCGGCATCGGCATCGCCCGGCAGATCAAGGACGACTTCGACGAGGCGCCCCCGACCTGTGTGGTGATCGCCCGGGCCGCTGACCGCTGGCTCGCCGCGTACGCCGAGGTCGACGCCACCCTGGTTCACCCGCTCGACCCGGTGACGGCCGCCGCCACCGTGACCGAGCTGCTGCGGACGCACGCGCCCGCCGCCTGACGTTCCGCACCGGCACCGCCACGGCGCCGGGACGAGCCGGCGCCGGTCCCCACCCGCACTCGTCTGCTCGGGAGGCCCGCAATGGGCGAACGGACCTGGCCGCACCTGCTCACCGCGCTGCTGCGCGGGGAGGAACTCTCCGCCGCCGACACCGCCTGGGCGATGGGCGAGATCATGTCCGGCGCGGCGGCGCCGGTGCAGATCGCCGGCTTCGCCGTGGCGCTGCGCGCCAAGGGCGAGACACCGGCGGAGTTGGGCGGGCTGGTGGAGGCGATGCTCAGCCGCGCCGTCCCGGTCGTCCTCCCCGAGCAGGTACGCGCCAGCGCGCTGGACGTGGTCGGCACCGGCGGAGACCTCGCCCACACGGTGAACATCTCCACCATGACCGCCCTGGTCGTCGCCGGTGCCGGGGTACGCGTCGTCAAGCACGGCAACCGGGCCGCGTCCTCCTCCTGCGGCACCGCCGACCTGCTGGAGTTCCTCGGCGTACCGTTGGATCTCGGCCCCGAGCAGGTGGCCCGGTGTGTGGCCGAGGCGGGCATCGGATTCTGCTTCGCCGCCCGGTTCCACCCCGGCATGCGCCACGCCGGCCCGGTCCGCCGGGAGCTGGGCGTGCCGACCGCGTTCAACTTCCTCGGCCCGCTGACCAATCCGGCGCGTCCCCGCGCTGGCGCGGTCGGCTGCTTCGACGCCACCATGGCTCCGGTGATGGCCGCCGTGTTCGCCGCCCGAGGCGACTCGGTGCTGGTGATGCGCGGCGAGGACGGCCTGGACGAGTTCAGTACCGCCGCGCCGACCCGCTTCTGGGTCGCCCAGGGCGGCACCGTCAGGGAAGCCCTGGTCGACGCGACCGACCTCGGGGTACCCCGGGCCACCCTCGCTGACCTGCGGGGCGGTGACGCCGCGTACAACGCGCAGGTGGCCCACCGTCTGCTCGCCGGTGAGACCGGCCCGGTCCGCGACGCCGTCCTGGTCAACGCCGCCGCGGCGCTGGCCACCCAGGGCCCGCTGGACGGCGACCTCACCACCGCGCTCCGCGCCGGCCTGGACCGCGCCGCCGAGTCGATCGACTCCGGCGCCGCCGCCCGCACCCTGGACCACTGGATCAAGGTCGCCCAGAGCATCCAGACCTCCTGACCAACCCCGCTCGCCCCCAGTGGGGGCGGCAGAAGTGTCGGAGCGACGTGGGAAACTACAGGTGAGTAATTCCTACGATCGTCCCTCGGCCCCGCACCGTCGAGTCGGAACGCAGCGGTCCCACGCTACGACGGCCACCCCGGTGCCCCCGCCGGCCGGCAAGCGCCGCCGCGACCAGGGCCGAGCAGCAGGAGGAGGTCTATATGGCCGAGCGCGAGCTGCACTGCGACACCTGCGAAGGCCCGCAACTGTTCGAGGTGCCGCCCTGCCTCGACGGCCACGGCCCCACCTGCCCCGAACTGGCCTGCACCCGCTGCGGCACCGCCCTCTTCCTCGCCCCCACCCCCACTCCCCTCCGCCACCCCCTCCCCACCCCCCGCCGCGCCGCCTAACCCTCCCCTCTCCCCCCTCTCCCTCTCCCACGCCCCCTTTCCGCGTCGATCTTGCACTTTCCGTCCCCGCAAAACGCCACATCCCTGACAAAAGCGCGACCGAAACTGCAAGATCGACGCGCAGGGGCGCGCGAGGGACGCGCAAGGGGCGGGGACGTGCAGGGTGAGGGGCGCGGGTCGGGGCGCGCGGGGTGGGAATGCGCGAAGGCCCGCCTCCTGAAGGAGGCGGGCCTTCGTGGGTGTCGGGGTGGGTGGGTCAGTGTTCGGCGGTGCGGCGGGTGCCGGTGTAGTACTCGAACAGCAGGCCGCAGGCGGCGAAGATGACCGCGACGGCACCGAGGCCGAGCAGCCACATCTGCCAGAAGACCAGACCCAGACCGGCGATCGTGGCGGCCAGCGCCAGCCCGAACGGCCAGTAGCTGCCCGGGCTGAAGAAGCCGATCTCGCCCGCACCGTCGGCGATCTCACCGTCCGGCCGGTCCTCCGGACGCAGGTCGATGCGCCGCGAGACGAACCAGAAGAAGCCGCCGCACATCGAGCAGAGCAGGAACGACAGCAGCAGGGCCACCGTGCCGATCCACTCGACGCGACCGCCGGAGTCGGCCCAGGTCCAGCCGCCGTACAGGACGGCCGCGAAGAGCAGGAACGCGGCAATGGTCAGGAAGATGCGCCACTCGGTCTTCATGCCCGTTGCCTCAGCTTCCCGCGCCGACGGGCGCGCTGCCCTGGTTGAAGTTGTCCTGGGTACGCCGCGTCTCGAACGGCTTGGTGGTGATCGCGTACGGCTCCTCACCGATCGCGGTCAACGCCTCCTGGGTCGAGGCACCGTCCTGCTTGGCCGCGAGGAAGCGGTCGAAGTTCTCCGGCGAGACGACCCGCAGCTCGAAGTTCATGAAGGCGTGGTAGCTGCCGCACAGCTCGGCGCAGCGGCCCACGTAGGCGCCCTCGGACTCCAGCGAGGAGACCTCGAAGACGTTGCGGATGCTGCCGGGCATGACGTCCCGCTTGAACAGCATCTCCGGCACCCAGAACGAGTGGATGACGTCCTTGCTGGTCTCCTCGAACCGGATGGACCGGTTGCTCGGCAGCACCAGGATCGGGATGACCTCGCTGGTGCCCAGCACCGAGGCGGTGGTGTTGGCGTCGACGCCCTGGCCGTCGCGGTAGTTGAACTGCCAGTTCCACTTGAAGGCGACCACCTCGACCGTCACGTCGGGGTTGCGGGTGGTCTTCACCACGTCGGTCTGCACGATCGCGGTGTAGTAGAAGAGCACGGCGACGATCAGCACCGGCGCGATGGTGTAGAGGAACTCCATCGGCAGGTTGTAGCGGGTCTGCACGGGCAGCTCGTTGCCGCGCTTGCGGTACCGCACCACGCACCAGAAGATCAGGCCCCAGACGAAGACACCGACCGCGAGCGCCGCGATGCACGAGGCGATCCACAGGTCGTACATCCGCCGGGCCTCCGGGGTGATGCCACCCTGCGGCCAGCCGAAGCCCCCGAACGCCGCGCCGACGTCACAGCCCGTGAGCAGGACCAGCAGCGCCGCCCCACCGAATCCGAGCCCGGCGAGACGCCCGGCACGACGCCCCCGCCGAGCACCGGCTCCCGGGGATGCGTTGTGCCGTACGGCCGTCGGCCGTACCTCCGAACTCCTTGCGACCACCTGGTCCTGCCTCCCTAGCGCGCCGCGGTGTCTTCATCTGGCCGGCTCCGCCGAGCGGAGCCGCCACACCAGCGGCAAAGGCGTCACCGACGGTCGCAGATTACTCGACCATGACGGGCTCGACCCGGTTGGGGTCAGTGTCCGCCCCCGACGGGGGATCTTGTCGCGGTGCAGGGCGATAGCGTGGGTAGATGTGATTCCATCCTCGGTCTACCTGGACGCCGCCACCGCCGCGCCGCTGCACCCGGTAGCGCGGCAGGCGCTGCTGGCCGCCCTCGACGACGGTTGGGCCGACCCCGACCGGCTCTACACCTCCGCCCGGCGGGCGCGCCAGTTGCTCGACGCCGCGCGCGAGGCCGCCGCACAAACCCTGGGCGTACGCCCCGACGAGCTCTCCTTCACCAGCAGCGGTACGACCGCAGCCCACTCCGCCGTGCTCGGCGGCCTGCGAGGACGACGACGTGCCGGTGCCGTGCTTGTGCATTCGGCGATCGAGCACTCCGCGGTGCTGCATGCGGCGCAGCAGCACACGGCGGGCGGTGGTACGGCCGTCGAGGTGCCGGTCGACCGGCTCGGCCGGCTGGACCTGGACGCCTGGTCGGCGGCGGTCACCGGCTCGGGGGTGGCGCTGGCCGCCCTGATCGCGGCCAGTCACGAGGTGGGCACGCTCCAGCCGGTGGAGGCAGCGGCGGCGGTCTGCGCCGCTGCGGGGGTGCCGCTGTACGTCGACGCCGCCCAGTCGGTGGGGCGGATGCCGGTGCCGCCGGGCTGGTCGGTGCTGACCGCGAGCGCCCGCAAGTGGGGTGGCCCGCCCGGCGTGGGGCTGCTGGTGGTGCGCAAGGGCACCCGCTGGGAGTCGCCCTGGCCGGCCGACGAGCGTGAGTCGGGGCGTACGCCCGGCACGGTGAACCTGCCGGCGGTGGTCGCGGCGGCGGCGAGCCTGCGCGCGGCGGCGGCCGACGCGGCGGCTGAGGCGGCCCGGTTGACGCCCCTGGTGGACCGGATCCGGGCCCGGGTGGCGGCCGAGGTGCCCGACGTGGAGGTGGTCGGTGATCCCGAGCACCGGTTGCCGCACCTGGTGACCTTCTCCTGCCTGTACGTCGACGGCGAGGCGCTGCTGCACGCGCTGGACCGGCGTGGCTTCGCGGTCTCGTCGGGCTCCTCCTGCACCTCCTCGACGCTGCGCCCGTCGCACGTGCTGGAGGCGATGGGGGTGCTCTCGCACGGCAACGTCCGGGTCTCGCTGCACTCCGGCAGCACCGAGGCGGACGTGGAACGGTTCCTCGCCGAACTGCCCGGCATCGTCGCCGACCTGCGGGCCCAGGCCGGGGTGGTCGGGCTGTGACCGCCGAACCGGACGAGGTCCTCGACTGTCTCGGTCAGCGCTGCCCGCTGCCGGTGATCGCGCTGGCCCGCCGGCTGCCGGCGCTTCCGGTCGGCGCGGTGCTGCGGGTGCTGGCTGACGATCCGGCGGCGGCGGTGGACATTCCGGCCTGGTGCCGGATGCGTGACCAGGAGTTCCTCGGCACCACCGGCACCGCCCACCACGTCCGCCGCCGACAGTGAAAGGAAGGGCACCTTGTTAACGCCTCGCGCATAGGCGGGGCCCCCTGTTAACAACGTGATGCCCGCTGATTGTGCAGATCGGTGTAGACCGTGGCAGCCCGGGTATCGACGACCGTCTCGTAGCTGGCGCCCTAGGGCAACACCGTCGATGCCGCCGACGGTGCCGCGACGGAAACCGGCTCGCCGGCCGTCGACCAGCGCATCCCGGTCACCGCCGCCGCACCGAGGACGACAACAGCTACTCCCGCTGTCGCCAGTCGAAGTCGTACAGGCGGGAGTCCAGAAGCAGGCGGGAGTCTAGAAGTACGAGACCAACCGGACGCGTGCCGGCGACGGTCAGGGCAGCAGGTGCGGCCGGATCTCGTCGGCGGCCTCGTCGCCGTACGACTCGGCGAGGCGCTTGACGAACAGGTCCCGCCGCACCTGGTACTCCTGGGTGCCGACGGTCTCCAGCACCAGCGTGGCGAGCAGCGAGCCGACCTGGGCGGCGCGTTCCAGCCCGACGCCCCAGGACAGCGCGGTGAAGAAGCCGGCACGGAAGCCGTCACCGACCCCGGTGGGGTCGACCGCCTGCGCCTCCCGGGCGATCGGTACGTGGATCGGGTCGATGTCCCGCCCCACGATCTCCACCCCGCGCTTGCCCAGCGTGGTAACCCGGATCTTGACCCGGTCCAGCAGTTGATCGTCGCTCAGCCCGGCCTTGCTCTGCAGCAGCGACTTCTCGTAGTCGTTGGTCATCAGGTAGTCGGCGCCGTCGACCAGCCCGACCACGTCCGTGCCGTCCATCCGGGCGAGCTGCTGCGACGGGTCGGCGGCGAACGGGTAACCGCGCTCCCGGCACTCCGCGGAGTGGCGCAGCATCGCCTCCGGGTCGTTGGCGCCGACCAGCACCAGGTCGAGCCCGCCGAGGCGCTCGGCGACCGGCTGCAACTCGATGTTGCGGGCCTCGCTCATCGCGCCCGCGTAGAACGAGGCGATCTGGCACATGTCGGTGTCGGTGGTGCAGACGAAACGCGCGGTGTGGGCCACCTCGCTGACGTGCACCGAGTCACAGTCCACCCCGTGCCGTTCCAGCCAGGAACGGTAGTCGGCGAAGTCGGCGCCGACGGCGCCGAGCAGCACCGGCCGCAGCCCGAGCTGCCCCATGCCGAACGCGATGTTGGCCGCCACCCCGCCGCGACGCAGCACCAGGTCGTCCACCAGGAAGGAGAGCGACACCTGGTGCAGCTGGTCGGCGATCAACTGGTCAGCGAACCGACCCGGAAAGCTCATCAGGTGATCGGTAGCGATCGAGCCGGTTACGGCGATCTTCATGGCAGCCCTCAGGGTCGATAACAGAGCCCGAACAGCCTACCGCCCCCGCCCACCGCCCCACACCCATCCACCCCCACCCCACCCGCCTTATCGATCAAGAGGTTTGGTCGGATGTCGGCGACTATCCGACCAAAACCTCTTGATCAACAAGGGGCAGTGGCTGGTGGGGGGACGACGAAGGGGACGGCCTTCGGCCGTCCCCTTCGTCGTGGAGTGATCAGCTGGGTCAGCTGAACGAGTCACCGCAGGCGCAGGAGTTGCCCGCGTTGGGGTTGTCGATGGTGAAGCCCTGGGCGTCGATCCGGTCGGCGAAGTCGATGGTGGCGCCGGCCAGGTACGGAGCGCTCATCCGGTCGACGACGACCTCGACACCGTCGTAGTCGGTGACGACGTCACCGTCGAGGGAACGCTCGTCGAAGAAAAGCTGGTATCGCAGGCCGGAGCAGCCGCCCGGCTGCACGGCGACCCGGAGCCGCAGGTCGTCGCGGCCTTCCTGCTCGATCAGGGCCTTGACCTTCTGCGCCGCGACGTCGGTGAGGACGACGGACGTGGGGGCCTTGGCCTCGGTCGACTCGGTCTGCGCTGGCGTGGTCACGTGGAATTCTCCCTGCGCGCGTTCGGTGTGGTCTTCCCCTGGCCAACATCAGTCGCCGGTCAGCGATTCCCACAGTGGTCCAGTTCTCGATTGTAGGCCGCCGACGGCCCTGTCACCCGATGGCGTGACCAGCCGCTCTGCCGGGGACCGCGGCCAGCGGCCAAACCGGGGCCTCCAGCAGCGTCAGCGGCTCCACTGGCGGGCCAACCGGGCACCGAGCGCCCGAAGCCCCTCCCCCGGGCGTTCCAGGGCCGCGGTCAGGCCGCCGCGCTCCTCCCCACCGAAGTGTTCCACCAGGCTGTACGCCTCGGTGACCCCGACCGAGGCGGCCTCCCGCCGTCCGGTGCTCACCTGACCGGCCAGCACGACGCACGGTACGCCCTGGTCACGCGCTGCCCCGGCGACGCCCGCGACCACCTTGCCGCGCAGCGACTGGTGGTCGAACTTGCCCTCCCCGGTGATGACCAGGTCGACACCGTCGAGCGCGGCGTTCAGGCCGACGGCCCGGCTGACCAGCCCGATCCCGGACTCACAGCGGCCACCGAGGGCCAGCAACGCCGCCCCGATGCCGCCGGCCGCGCCCCCGCCCGGCAGCGCACCCAGGCCGCTGGGGCAGCCGGGTACCTGCTGCTGGAGCACCTCGGCCCAGCGTTGCAGGGCGGCGTCGAGCAGCAGCACGTCGGCCCGGTCGGCGCCCTTCTGCGGCCCGAAGACGTTGCTCGCCCCGTGCAGCCCGAGCAGCGGGTTGTCGACGTCGGTGGCGGCGATCAGCCGTACGTCGCGCAGCCGGGGTGCCCCGTCGAGGGTGGCCACGGCGGTCAGCGCGGCGCCACCGTACGGCAGGGCCGTCCCGGTGTCGTCCAGCGCGACGGCGCCCAGCGCGGCGAGCATCCCCGCGCCGCCGTCGTTTGTCGCCGAACCGCCCAGCCCGACCACCACTGTGCGGGCACCGGCCTCCACCGCGGCCGTGATCAGCAGCCCCAGCCCGTACGAGGTGGTGGTCCTCGGGTCGCGCTCGCCCGCGTCGAGCAGGTGCAGCCCGCACGCCTGTGCGCTCTCCAGCCAGGCGGTCGCCCCGTCGTCGGTGAGCAGGATCTCACCGGGGACCGGACGGCCCAGCGGGTCGACGGTGGCCACCGGGATCCGCCGACCGGGCAGCGCCGCGGCGAGCACGTCGATGAACCCGGGTCCCCCGTCGGCCAACGGCCTGACCAGCAGATCGTCGTCGGGGGCGATCTCCCGCCAGCCGTCGGCCACTGCGGCGGCCACCTGAGGTGCCGACAACGTGCCGGCGAACTTGTCCGGACAGAGCAGTACGCGCATGCCTGGCAGTGTGGCAGCCCACAGCGGCGAGGGCGGCGCACGTGCCTCGCTGTGGGACCATGGAGGGCGTGACGTCGACCTGGGTTGAGCCCTCAAACACCGCCACTGCGTTGCTGCTCCTCGGCCGCGGCAGCGACCCCGCCACCGAACGTGGCGTGGAGTGTCCGGGTGACCTGCCGGCGCCGAGCGACCCCGACCTGGTGGCCCGGGCCAGAGCGGCGAAGGCCGCCCTCGGCGACAAGGTCTTCGTGCTGGGCCACCACTACCAGCGCGACGAGGTGATCCAGTTCGCCGACGTGACCGGCGACTCGTTCAAGCTGGCCCGCGAGGCCGCCGCCCGGCCGGATGCCGAGTTCATCGTCTTCTGCGGTGTGCACTTCATGGCCGAGAGCGCCGACATCCTCACCTCCGACACGCAGCGGGTCGTCCTGCCCGACCTGGCGGCCGGCTGCTCGATGGCGGACATGGCGGCGCTGCCGCAGGTCGAGAATGCCTGGGACGTGCTCACCGAGTTGGGCATCGCGGCACAAACCGTGCCGGTGACGTACATGAACTCCTCGGCCGACATCAAGGGTTTCGTCGGCCGCAACGGCGGGGTGGTCTGCACCTCGTCGAACGCGAAGCGGGCCCTGGAGTGGGCCTACCAGCAGGGTGAGAAGGTGCTCTTCCTGCCCGACCAGCACCTGGGCCGCAACACGGCGGTGCTGGAGATGGGCTTCTCGCTTGACGACTGCGTGCTCTACGACCCGCACAAGCCGGGCGGCGGGCTCACCCCCGAGCAGCTGCGCGACGCCCGCATGATCCTCTGGCGCGGGCACTGTTCGGTGCACGGGCGATTCACCCTGGACAGTGTGAACGACGTCCGGGAGCGGGTGCCCGGGGTCAATGTGCTGGTGCACCCGGAATGTCGGCACGAGGTGGTCAACGCCGCCGATCTGGTGGGTTCGACCGAGTACATCATCCGGACCATCGAGGCGGCGCCGGCCGGTTCCGCGTGGGCGATCGGCACCGAACTGAATCTGGTACGCCGGCTCGCGCTGGCCCATCCGGACAAGCAGATCATGTTCCTCGACCGGGCGGTCTGCTACTGCTCGACGATGAACCGCATCGATCTGCCGCACCTGGTCTGGGCTCTGGAGGAGCTGGTGGCGGGCCGGGTGGTCAACCAGATCACCGTCGACGCCGACACCGCGCACCACGCCCGGGTGGCCCTGGATCAGATGCTCGCGCTGCCCGGCGCTTGACCGGACAGCAATCACTCTCGGTAACAACACTTGTACGCGAAAGTGCCGGATCACCGATAAATGCCCTCCAATGCGGTGTGACCGAATCCATTCTCATCACGGAGGGCTATGCTGCCGGGCGATGGCACCCGCGGCGCGTGCGTTTGAGCGCGACCGCTTCCCGGGTAGCGACCGGTGGTGTCCCCACATCGAAACGGCAGCACGCACGCGCTGGAGGTTGCGTTGACCGACGACGTTCTGGTCGTACACGGAGGCACCCCGCTACAGGGGCGGATCCGCGTGCGTGGTGCGAAGAACCTGGTTTCCAAGGCAATGGTCGCCGCCCTGCTCGGTGACAGCCCGAGCCGGCTCTTCGACGTACCCAAGATCCGTGATGTGGAGGTTGTCCGAGGGCTGCTCGGCCTGCACGGTGTCAAGGTCAGCGACGGCGTCGAGGACGGCGAGCTGGTCTTCGACCCGGCGAACGTGGAGAGCGCCAGCACCGACCAGATCAACGTGCACGCCGGCTCCAGCCGGATTCCGATCCTGTTCTGCGGGCCGCTGCTGCACCGTCTCGGCCACGCCTTCATACCGGACCTGGGCGGCTGCCACATCGGGCCCCGGCCGATCGACTTCCACCTCCAGGCGCTGCGCGAGTTCGGTGCGACGGTCGAGAAGACCCCGGAAGGGCTGCACCTGTCCGCGCCGAACGGCCTGCACGGCACCAAGTTCGCGCTGCCCTACCCGAGTGTGGGCGCGACCGAGCAGGTGCTGCTCACCGCGGTGATGGCCGAGGGCGTCACCGAGCTGCGCAACGCCGCCGTGGAGCCGGAGATCATCGACCTGATCTGCGTCCTGCAGAAGATGGGCGCGATCATCAAGGTGCACACCGACCGGGTGATCGAGATCCAGGGCGTACCGAAACTCCACGGCTACACCCACCGGCCGATCCCGGATCGGATCGAGGCGGCGAGCTGGGCGGCGGCGGCACTGGCCACCCGCGGTCACGTGGAGGTGCTCGGCGCCGAGCAGGCCGACATGATGACCTTCCTGAACGTGTTCCGCTCGATCGGCGGCGAGTACGAGGTCACCGACACCCGTCCCCCGCGCCCGGGGCAGCCGGGCCAGGAGGGCGGCATCCGCTTCTGGCACCCGGGCGGCGAACTCCAGGCCACCGCGCTGGAGACCGACGTGCACCCGGGCTTCATGACCGACTGGCAGCAGCCGCTGGTGGTGGCGCTGACCCAGGCCCGGGGCCTGTCGATCGTGCACGAGACGGTCTACGAGCAGCGGCTGGGCTACACCGAGGCGCTCAACTCGATGGGCGCCAACATCCAGGTCTACCGGGACTGCCTGGGCGGCACCCCGTGCCGCTTCGGCCGGCGCAACTTCAAGCACTCGGCGGTGATCGCCGGGCCGAGCAAGCTGCACGCTGCCGACCTGGTCATCCCCGACCTGCGGGCCGGCTTCAGCCACCTGATCGCGGCGTTGGCCGCCGAGGGCACCTCCCGGGTGTACGGCGTAGACCTGATCAACCGGGGCTACGAGGACTTCGAGGCCAAGCTCGCCGACCTCGGCGCGCACGTCGAGCGGCCGTAATCCCGACCACACCACCAGTTGTCCGCCACGTGGCCGTCACACCCGCGATGTGCAACGGCCACGTGGCGTTGGCTACCCTTGCCGCGTGCCGTCGCTGTTTCGTCGCAAGTCCGCCGACCTCGCCGACCCCGCCACCGAGCCGCTGACCCCGGCCGAGGAGGAGGCCGAGGCCAATCGTCCGCGTGGTTACACCCCGAGCAAGGGACGTGAGACGCCGAAGCGCCCCACCAGTGGCCGTCGCCCACCGGGCACGACCAAGCCGCTGAGCAAGGAGGAGGCGAAGGCCCTTCGGCGGCAGCGGCGGGCCGAGGCGGCCGCGGAGTTCCGGCGTGAGGGCGGCCCCCGCGACCGGGGTCCCGAGCGCCTGCTCGCCCGCAACGTGGTCGACGCCCGGCGTACGGTCGGCACCTGGTTCTTCGGTGGTGCGCTGATCGTGCTGATCGGCTCGAACCAGGCGATGCCCCCGGCGGTCCGGCTGGCCTCCAACCTGCTGTGGGGTGCTCTGGCCATCGGCGTGGTGATCGACTCGGTGCTGATCTCTCGCAAGATCAAGAAGCTGGTCCGGACCCGCTTCCCGCAGTCCACCCAGCGGATGGGATCGCTGTACCTCTACGCGATCATGCGGGCGATCACCTTCCGGAAGCTGCGTACCCCGGAGCCCAAGGTCACCATCGGCGACCCCGTCTGAGCAGCTCAGGGCACGCCGAGCAGGGCAGCTCAGGGCACGCCGAGCAGGCGCAGCAGCGCCGTGGTGCCGGCTGCGGCGACGACCACGAGCACGAACGGCGCTCGCCGCCACGCCAGCACCACGCCCACCAGCACCCCGGTCGGCCGGGCCCAGCCGGCGAACCCGGCACCCTCGGTCAACGCCGCGGTCGCCGCCAACGCCGCCAGCAGGGCCGCCGCGGCGACCGGCAGCAGTTGCCGCGCCCACGTCGGCAGGTCGAGCCGGTCACGCAGCAGCACCCCGGAAACCCGGAAGGCGTACGTCCCGACGGCCAGCGCCACGATCACCGCGATCAGCACGACGACTCCTTCCGGCCGACCGGCACCGCGTGGACCTCGTCCGCGGGCTCGACGACCTGTGCGGTCGGGGCTGCCGGTGGCCGCCTGAGCCGGTGCACGGCCAGCAACGCCGGCCCGGCCAGCGCCAGCAGCACCGGCAGACCGGCCGGCAGCACCGGCGTGGTCAGCACCGCCAGCACCGCGCCACCCAGCGCGGCACGTCGGGTGTCCGGGTCGCGCAGGGTGGGCAGCAGCAGGGCGATCAGACCGGCGGGGAAGGCGGCGTCCAGCCCGAGCGTGGCCGGGTCTCCGGCCACCCCACCGGCCAGTACGCCGAGCACCGTGCCGGCATTCCAGGCCACGAAGAGCAGCGTGCCGGCCAGCCAGAACGCGCGGTGTCGCACCTCACCGGCCGGACGGGCGAGCGCGAAGGCGGTCGCCTCGTCGGTCATCAGGTGGCTGCCGAGCAGTCGTTGCCAGAGTCGGCGACCGAGGCTGTCGCCGAGGGTCAGCCCGAACGGCAGGTGTCGGGCGTTGAGCAGCAGTCCGGCCAGCACGGCGGCCATCGGGTTACCGGCAGCCGCCAGTCCGACCGCCATGAACTGCGCGCCACCCGCGTAGACGAACAGGGACATGGCGACGACGGCCCAGACGGGCAGCCCCGCGGCGACCGCCACCGCACCGAACGAGGCGCCGACGGCCACTATCGCCGCGCCGATGGCGGCGACGTCGCGGAGCATGCCGGCACCCGCTGTTCGTTCTGGCGTACGCATGGTTCATCATGATGAACAGGCCCTTCATGTTCGTCAAATAGAACAATGTGAACGACGGAGCGAACAATGCCCCCGGATCCTTCGCCCCCGCTGGCCACCATCGCCGCTGCCCTCCGCCAGGAAAGGCAGCGCGTCGGCATCTCGTTGACCGAACTCGCCCGCCGGGCCGGGATCGCCAAGTCGACCCTGTCGCAACTTGAGGCCGGCCTGGGCAACCCGAGCATGGAGACGCTCTGGGCCCTGTGTGTGGCGCTCGACATACCGTTCAGTCGGCTGGTCGAGCCACCGGCGAACTCGGTACGGGTGATCCGGGCCGGCGACGGCCCCCGGGTGCGCTCCGAGCACGCCGACTTCACCGGCACGCTGTTGACCGCCGGCACCGCGCACGCCCGCCGGGACGTCTACCTGATCGAGTTGGAGCCGGGGCGGATCCGCAACGCGGAGCCACACACGCCACGCACTGTCGAACACCTGGTGGTGGGGACCGGCCGGATGCGCTGTGGCCCGGAACACGAGCAGGTGGAACTCGGCCCGGGCGACTACGCCACCTTCGCCGGTGACGCGCCGCACCGGTACGAGGCCCTCGAACCGGGCACCTTCTTCGTACTGATCATGGAGCATTCCTGAGTCGCGCCCGGTGGGGGCCGGCGACCGGACGGCGTACGCAGCCCGCCGGGTTCGTCGTCGGAAGTCCGATTCGACCGAAGACCCAAATGTCCGGATCAACTGGATAACGTTTGGGTCCGTCGCGAGTGCCACAGTGGCGTCGACCGAGCCCACGCCGCTACCCTCCTTGCGCAGCCATTCGGTGCCGGGACGAGCGAGTTTGGCCGATTCCGGGCGGGTGCCCAGCGACCATTTCCGACGAGGTGACATTCGCCGTGAGCGAGCGGACGCGAGCCGACCATCGGGGCGCGGCCGTGAGCGAGCGGACGCCGATCCGCGGGCTGCGCATGGCTGAGTCCGGGCTGCCCGACCCGGTCGTCCCGGAGCGTCACCCGACCCGCCGCCCACGTCCTGGGCGGCACGACGGGTCCGGCGGATGAGTCGCGGCTACGCCGACCGGTGGCACGATCCCGCCGAGCCGTCCTGGGTCGTCGAGCCGACGACCGAATGGCAGCCCCAGTTCCCGGGCCAGCGCTACCCGGGCGACGACGGTCAGGACCATCAGCAGCCACGGGCGTGGGGTCGGGCGAGCGCGATCGGCCGGGCCGAGGTGCCACCGCTGGCACCCACCCGGCCCGACGGTACGTACGTGGGTCGTTCCTGGAACGACGAGCCGGACGGCTGGCCGGGCCGCCAGGACGGGCCGGGTCGCCCGGACGGGCCTGCTCAGCGGCGTCCCGACGGCGGCAACGGCGGACGCCCGTACGACCAGCCCCCGTATCCGGGCAACCAGCCGGGGCGGCCGGACGGCCGGTGGTCACCGCCCGTCGAGCCGGTACGCGGACGCGACGGTGTCACCTGGTCCGACGCCGGTCCACAGGCGACCGGTGTCACCGGCGCGCCGGTCCAGCGCGACCAGCGCGTCGGTGAGCGGTACGCCCAGCCCGACGTCGACGGGTACCCGCCGCACCGGGATCGCCGGGACCGTGGCGGCTTCGAGCCGCCCGAGCGACACGCCCCCGACCGGTACGCCCGGCGGCAACCCGACCGAGGCGAGCCCGACCGCCGCCAGCCTGACCCACGTGGGCCCGACCGCTATCCGCACCACGATCCGCAGTGGCGCGACCGCGATGCCGACCGGCATGCCCAACGCCCACGTCGACCCGAGCCGACCGACGGCGATCCGTACCGGCGTGGCGCGCCCGGGTCGCCGGCCGGGCGACCGGAGCGCGGTTGGGCACCCGAGCCCGGCGGGGAAGCCCGCCGCCCCGCCATGCACCGACCCGTCGATGACGCCGACCGCCGCTCCCCCGCCGACGACTCGCGGCGTCCCCGCTACCAGTGGAGCAGCCACCCCGGTCAACCCAGCTACGACGACGGGCCGCGGGTGGACGGCTATCGGGAGCAGTTCACCGTCGGTGACCCCGATGCTGCCCCGTACCCCGACGGTTACGTCGACGACGAGCCAGCCCGTCGGCCGCACGACGAGCAGGCCCGCCCCGACTGGTCGCCGGAGCTCTCCCGCACCGAGCCGGCTGTCCGAGACCCCCAGCGGTACGCCGAACCGCCGCGCCGCGACCTCCCCTGGCCCGAGCCGGGGCCGCTGCGCCCGAGCGCCGGTCGAGACCACCGGGAGTACCAGCGTCCCGTCGTACCCGACACCGGCGACCGCCCCGGACGCGAGGACCGGCGACCTGCCGCCCCTGCCCGGCCCGGGTCGGAGCGCCACCTGGACCGGCCGGCCGCGCAACGGCCCGACGCCGACCGTCCCGTCTCGCCCGCCCCCGACCACGACCCGCCCCGCCGTCACCTGTCGGTGGTGCCCGAGCAGCCCGTCTCCCCGGCCGCCGGGCGTGCCCGCCCGGTCTCCCCCGCCCCACAGCAGGGCCAGCCAGACCACATCCACCCCCACCGCGACCGGCCCGGCACCGTCGACCCGCACCGCGATCGGCCTGGCACCGTCGACCCGCACCGCGATCGGCCTTCAGTCCCGGCAGTGGCACGCGACTGGCCCGAGGGCGCAGGCCCGGTGCCGGACCGTCCCAGGGCCCCGCGCTCCGACCAACACCGGCCCGACCCGCACCCGCACCGCGCCGACCAGCCCTGGCCCGACCGTTCCCGGCCGATCCACGAGGCGCCCGAGCGCCCCGGACCGAGCCAGGCACGGCCGGAGCGCCCCGGGCCGAACCAGGAGCGACCGGAACGTCCGGGGCCGATCCACGAGCGGCCCGCCGCCTCGGGAGCCGACCGGGCAGGGGGTGGGGAGACGGTTCGACCCGCCCCGCTGCACCAGCACGAGGTACGCCCGGCACCACTGCACGAACACCAGGTGCGACCCGCGCCGCTGCACGACCAACCGGTGGTGGCCACTCCACCGCCGGTCCCGACCCCCGTGGTCGTGTCAGCGCCCCCGGCCACCGCGCCGCCAACCCACCGGCCCGTCTCCGCGCCCCCGACCGCCGCGCCACCAACCCACCGGCCCGTCTCCGCGCCCCCGACCGCCGCGCCCCCGACCGCTGGGCCGCCTGTTCACCGGCCCGTTTCCACGCCGCCCGCCTACGGGTCGGTCGCCACGCCGCCGATGCCGTCGCCGGTCTCGGGTCCGCCGACGTCCGGTGTCCCGGCCGCACCGCCCGTCGCCGGTCCTGGGTCCACCGCGACGCCTCCGCCACCTACCCGTTATGTCCCGCCGGTGCCGCAGACCTCGACACGGGTCGGCCCGCCGTCCGACGGACCGCAGGCATGGTTCGGGTCGCCCGCGCCCAGCCCGGCCCCCACCTCCGGGCGCGAGCATGTGACTCCCACCCGGTTCGACGAGTCGCCCGGCAGCGCCACGGCAGTCGGCGGATCAGAGCCGGTGAGCTGGCCCGACGACACGGAGGACACCCGGCCGGTCTCGGCACCGTCGATCGCCAGCGAACCGGACCCGGTACCGCCTCTCACGGCGACGTCCCGCCAGACGTCGGCCCTCTCGCCGACCTCCGCGCCACCGAGCCACGGGACCACCGCACCGCCACCCATCGCACGGCCGGTCTCCGCACCACCGGCCGATCCGACGCCAGCTCCGCCATGGCACGCGCCAGTCTCCGCACCACCGGCCGATCCGACATCGGCACCGCCATGGCAGACGCCGGTCTCGGCACCGCCAGTCACGTCCGCACCGCCATGGCAGACGCCGGTCTCCGCACCACCGGTCACGTCCACCCCGGACACCCTTTCCCCGGCCACGGCGGAACCGGCGCGGCTGCCCTCCGCGCCGCAGGAGACCGCTTCGCCGGCCATGCCGACACCAGACGCTGCCCTGCCGTCAACACCCACGCCAACGGCGGTGCCAGTGTCCGCACCGCCAACTTCACCGCAGCCCGCGCCACCGATCACCGCGCCACCGATCACGTCCACCCCGGACTCCGCATCGCCAGCCACGGCCGGCCCGGACTCCACACCACCTGCCACCAGCCCGGGCCTCACGTCACCGATTCCCGCCGGCCTGGACTCGACACCACCACTCACCACCAGCCTGGACTCGACACCGCCGGCCACCACCAGTCCCGACTCGACACCACCGCTCACCGCCAGCCCGGACTCCGCCCCGCCGGTTGCGGCAGCACCGGTCTCCGCACCACCAGCAGACGAAACGCTCGCTCCGATCTCCGCGCCACCAGCAGAGGAAGCACTCACCCTGGTCTCCGCGCCGCCAGCAGACGAAGCACTCACCCCGGTCTCCGCGCCGCCAGCAGACCAAGCGCTCACCCCGGTCTCCGCGCCGCCGGTTGAGGATGCGGTGGCGGTAGATGAGGAGCCGGAGCCGCCGGCCGATCCTGAACAGGTGCTGGCCAGTTACCGCTGGCGGTTGGACCCGGAGGACCTGCGCGAGGTCGTGGACGACCCGGAGGAACTGCGGACGGTACGGCAGCGGTTGACCGACAAGCTCGCCTCGGCCCTTGACAACCGCTCCCGAGCCCGCCTGCTGAGCCTGCGGGCGGTGGCTTCCCGGGTGCTCGGCGACCTCGACGACGCGCTGGACGACGGGCGGATGGCCCTGACCTACGCCGAGGCGACCGGGGAGTTGCGTCGGGTTGCGCTGGCCCAGGCACGGTTGGCGCATGTGCTGCGCTGGCGTGGTGACTTCACCGAGGCCGACCGGCTGTTCGCGGAGGCGAACTCGGCCGAGTTGCCGGACCGGTTGCGGGCGGCCCTGCACGAACACGCCGCGCGGTCCTGCTACGACCAGGGCCGGTTGATGGAGGCGTGTCACCACTTCGAACGGGCTCTCGACCTGCGCGGCGAGGGTGACGCCGAACTGCTCGCCCGGGTTCGGATCGGGCTGGACGCGGTGGCGGCACGCGCCGCGGAACGTGGCTTCGGGCCGTACCCCCGGGGGTGGGACGAGGTGTTGGACCGCGACCGCAGCCCGGTGCCCGCCCGCGACGGTGGTCAGGGTCTGTGGGGTTACGCGGACGCCGCCGGTGACATGGTCGTGCCGGCGCGCTACACCGAGGCGCAGCCGTTCTCCGACGGTCTCGCCTGGGTGCGTGGCCCGGAGTCGGACCGCTGGTCGTTGATCGGCCCGACCGGTGAGGTCGTGGTCGGTCCGACGTACCTCGCCGCCCAGCCGTTCTCCGACGGCCTGGCCTGGGTGGTACGCGACGACAGCGGTTGGCTCGCCGTGAACACCACGGGTGAGGTGGTCGTACCGCCGGGCTTCGGCGACGTGCGGCCGTTCCGCAAGGGGGTGGCGGCCGTACGCCGGGAGGGCTGGGGTGCGGTCGACGCGGCCGGTCAGATCGTGCTGCCGACCCGCTACCACGGGTTCCACACCAGGCTGGCCGACGGCCGGTACGTCGACGGTTTCACCGACGAGGGTCTGGCCGTCGTGGACCTGGCCGGACGCAAGGGCGTGGTGGACCGGACCGGTCAGGTGATCGTCGCACCCGCACACCCCGCGCTACTCATCCACCCGGTGGCCTTCCTCGCCACCAACGGCGTCGGCCGCTGGGGCGCCCTCGACCGCCGAGGCGCCCCCCTCATCGACCCGGTCTTCGCCCACCCGAACGACGTCATCACCCAGATCGAATCCCTCCTGACCGACACCACCCCCCTCCTCTGACCTCATCCCAGGGCAAAGTCGATCAAGAGGTTTGTGTCGTCGCATGCGGGGTTCGGTGACGCAAACCTCTTGATCAACCTGAGAAGTGGAGGGAGCGCGGAGGGTGGGGGTGCGGACTAGGCTCAGGGAATGGAATTCCGACACCTGGGCCGTTCCGGCCTGATGGTCAGCGAGATCTCGTACGGCAACTGGATCACCCATGGCTCGCAGGTCGAGGAGGATGCGGCGTTCGCCTGCGTCCGAGCCGCCCTGGACGCCGGCATCACCACCTTCGACACCGCCGACGTCTACGCCGGCACCCGGGCCGAGGACGTGCTCGGTCGGGCGCTGGAAGGCGAACGGCGGGAAGGCCTGGAGATCTTCACCAAGGTGTACTGGCCCACCGGCCCGGGCCGCAACGACCGGGGCCTGTCCCGCAAGCACATCATGGAGTCGATCAACGGTTCGTTGCGCCGACTGCGGACCGACTACGTGGACCTCTACCAGGCCCACCGGTACGACTACCACACCCCGCTCGAGGAGACGATGGAGGCGTTCGCCGACGTCGTGCACTCCGGCAAGGCGCACTACATCGGCGTCTCCGAGTGGAAGGCGTCGCAGATCCGCGAGGCCCACGCGCTGGCTCGCGAGCTGCGCATCCCGCTGGTCTCCAACCAGCCGCAGTACTCGATGCTCTGGCGGGTCATCGAGAGCGAGGTCGTGCCCACCAGCGAGGAGCTGGGCGTCGGGCAGATCGTCTGGTCGCCGATGGCGCAGGGCGTGCTGAGCGGCAAGTACCTCCCCGGTCAGCCGCCGCCCGCCGGTTCCCGGGCCACCGACGAGAAGTCGGGCGCGAACTTCATCGCCAAGTTCCTGACCGACGATGTGCTGACCCGCGTCCAGCAGCTGCGGCCGCTGGCCGACCAGGCCGGGTTGAGCATGGCTCAGCTCGCCATCGCGTGGGTGTTGCAGAACCCGAACGTCTCCTCGGCCATCATCGGCGCGTCCCGCCCCGAGCAGGTGCACGACAATGTCAAGGCGGCGGGCGTCAAGCTCGACGCCGGTCTGCTCAAGGCCATCGACGAGATCGTCGAGCCGGTGACCGAACGGGACCCGGCCCGTACCGAATCCCCGGCCGAACGGCCCTGAACGATTCCGGGCCGGTCGCCCTGTCAGGTCGACCGGCCCGGTCACGGTCACGTCGGAGCTAGCTCCAGAAGCGGACCAGCTCCAGGCCGGTGGCGTAGAGCCAGGGCGGCAGGCCGAGGAAGTCGGCGACCGCGAAGACCGCCGAGAAGAACCACCCACCGATGCGCGGGTTCCACAGCAGCGCGAAAAGCAGGATGAAACCGTACGGGGCGAACAGGTCGTACATCCGCCGCCACTGCGGGTCCAGCCACGGCTGGATCATGTTGCCGCCGTCCAGACCGGGCACCGGCAGCAGGTTGAGCACGCTCGCGGTCAGCTGGAGGAAGCCGAGCAGGGCCACCGCCGCCCAGAACTCCACCGGCCCGCCCCCGGCTGCGCCGAGGCGCAGCACCGCCACCAGCACCAGGGCGAACACCACGTTGGTGGCGGGACCGGCGAGGCTGACCAGGGTGTGGCGCAGTCGGCCCGCGATCACGTGCCGGTCCACCCAGACCGCACCGCCGGGCAGGCCGATGCCGCCGAGCAGCACCACGACCACCGGCAGCGCGATCGACAGCAGCGGGTGGCTGTACTTGAGCGGGTTCAGCGTCAGGTAGCCGCGGTGGGCCACCCCACGATCGCCGAACCGGTAGGCCACCAGCGCGTGCGCGTACTCGTGCAGGCAGAGCGAGACCACCCAGCCGGTCACCACGAACCCGAAGACGGCGAGCCGGACGTTGCCGATGCCGTGCCAGGTCAGCACGCCGCAGGTGATCAGCAGGGCGACCAGGGCGAGGAAGATGGGGCTGGGCCGGAAGGCCGCCCGGGGCACCCCGAGCACCAGCGGCTCGGCGTCCCGGGGGCCCATCACTCGGCCACGGGCAGCAGGCTCATCCGGTACTCCACCCGGTCGTCCTCGACGAGCGTGACCGAGGTGACGCCGGACGCCGCGAGCTCGCGCCAGGTCTGGCCGATCCAGGACTCGGCGTCCGCCTGGCTGCCGAACGACTCGGCGGGCCCTTCGACCGACTCGCCGTTCGCGCCCTCGTACCGCCAGCTCCACGCCATGTGCGCGTCTCCCCTCACCGCTGATGTCCCGTGCCAGCGTAGTCGCCCGTGGATGAGTCGACCTTGTCACGGGCATCGGGCGATTGCCGGCAGGCGGCCCCGGCGCGGCTCCGGCGACGCCAGGTCACGACGGTTCACCTGCTCACCGCCGGGTATGCCGCTGGCAACCGAAGCGGCACAGGAGGGGCGATGACCAAGCCGATACCGAAGATGGACACCGCGGAGCTACGGGACATCGCGGTACGCGGTGGCATCGAGGGTGCGCGCGAGATGGACCGGGAGGCACTGATCGACGCCCTGGTCGCGCGTCCGGGTGAAGGGGCCTGGCAGGAGGACACCAAGCCTGCCGACGTCAACCCGAACGACTACTTCTACCAGCCTCCCGGCGAGCGGTGAGCGGCCTCGGACCGCGCGGCGCACCTGCGATGCCCGCGTCGGTCGGCTGGTCGTAAGGTACGAGCATGTCCCTCGACGGGTGGAACCGGGTCCTGGTGCTGGGCGGCATCCGCTCCGGCAAGTCGGAGTTCGCCGAGTCCCTGGTGGCTGACGCGGCCACGGTACGGTACGTGGCCACTGCCGCCGGTGACGACGACGCGGAATGGGCGGCCCGGCTGGCCGCGCACCGCGCCCGCCGACCGGCCGGTTGGAGCACCGAGGAGACCGCGAGCGACCCACGCCGGCTCGCCGACGTGATCTCCGCTGCCCGGCCGGACGAGACGCTGCTCGTCGACGACCTCGGTGGCTGGGTGACGGTGCTGCTCGACCCCGCCCACCAGCCCGCCGACGACACCGTCACGATCGACGAGCTGATCACCGCCGTACGCGGGTGTGCGGCACGACTGGTGCTGGTCAGCCCCGAGGTCGGGCTCTCCCTGGTGCCGACGACGCCGCTGGGCCGGGCGTTCACCGACGCGCTGGGCGTGGTCAACCGGGCCGTGGCGGACGTCTGCGACGTGGTGCTCCTGGTGGTCGCCGGGCAGCCGTGCCAGCTCAAGCCGGCCACCGCGCCCGCGTTGTCCACCGCCACCGAGGTCACTGCCACCGAGGTCACCGCCACCGGCGCAGCCGTCCCTGCCACCGGTGCGACAGTGCCGACGCAGGCCGGGCCGGTCATGGCCGCTGTGCCGACCCCGGTCTCCCCGCCGGTGACGACTCCCCTGCCGCCGGCCGGGTCGGCGTACGCCGCGCCGACACCGACAATCGTCGAGCCGGTGGCCGCCGGTGGGCCGGCCATCGAGCCCGGGCTGGAACTACCCATGCCCGACGAGTACGCCGGGCCGCAGGCCGTGGAGCGACTGGCCACCCTGGACGTGCCGGGTCGTGGGTTCGGCGTCCTGGCGCAGGTGGTCTCGTTCGCCGCCGGCACCCAGGGCACGTCGACCCCGCAGCCCTGGCGATCGGTACGGGTGCTGCTGCTGCACGGTGACCACCAGGGCGGCGCCGCGGCGGGCACCCTGCCCGGCGAGTCGGGCCGCCGCGCCGACCAGGCCCGCGCCGGTCAGGGCGTACTCGCTCGGCTCGCCGCCGAAGGCGCAGCGGGTCTGCAGGTGATCGAGGCGCCGACGGCCGCGCCGATCGAACACGAGCCGGCGCTCACCGCCGAGCAGGTCGAGTCGGCGCTGAGCTACGGCTGGCAGCTGGCCGAGGAGGCCTCCGACGCGGGCGTACAACTGCTGGTGCTGGCCGCGTGCGGCGCGGGCACCGAGGCTGCGGCGGCTGCCGTGCTCGCGGCGACCGCCGGGGCCGAGGCGCCCGCTGTGCTCGCCCGGGTGATCAACGAGAGCGGCGAGTTCAACGACGCGTCCTGGATGATCCGCTGCGCGGCGATCCGCGACGCCCTGCACCGCACCCGGGGCGTCGCCCGGGACGCCAAGGAGGTGCTGGCCCAGCTCGGCGGCGGCGACATCGCGGTGGCCACCGGCGTCCTGCTGGGTGCCACCGCACGTCGCACCCCGGTGCTGCTGGACGGGCCGGTCGGCGTGGCCGCCGCGCTGGTCAGCCGGGATCTCGCCGGTCAGGCCCGGCACTGGTGCCTGCTGGCCGACGACGGCGACCAACCTGCCGTCCGGCTCGCCGCGGACGTGCTCGGTCTGACCCCGCTGGCACAGCTGAAGCTGGACCTCGGCGAGGGGGCGAATGCGCTCACCGTGCTGCCGGTGCTGCGCTCGGCGCTGACGCTGGCCGCCGCGCTGCCGTCCCGCCCGGACCGCACCGCAGGTGCCGGCCCCGACGACACCAGCCGCAACGACACCGGTCCCGACGACAGCGGCTCGCCGCAGGCCGACGAGGCACCGGAACCGGACGCCGAGAGCGAGCCGGACTTCCGGGAACCCGAGCCCGACGGGCCGGGCCCGACCAGCACGCAGCCCGCGCCGGCGGACCACTCCGGCTCGCGTGCCGGCTGATCGCCGGCTCGGTGCCGGGGCCAGGCTGGCCCTGACCACCTTCACCGTGGCACCGGTACGCCCCGGCCGGGTCGACCGGGCCACGGCCGGTACGGCGATGGCGCTGGCCCCGCTGGTCGGCGCGCTGCTGGCCGTACCGGTCGCCGGGGTACTGCTGCTGCTCGGCTCGCTCACCGCACCACTTGTCGCCGCCGCCGTGGCCGTCACGGTCAGCGCCCTGCTCACCCGGGGCCTGCACCTCGACGGGCTGGCCGACACGGTGGACGCGCTGGGGTCGTACCGGCGGGGACCGGCGGCGCTGGAGATCATGAAGAAGCCGGATGTCGGACCGTTCGGTGTGGTCGCGCTGGTGCTCGTCCTGCTGATGCAGGTGGCGGCCCTGGCTGAGCTGGTCGACGGGCCGGGTTCGGCCGTACTCGCGGCGGTCGTCACGGCCAGCGCGGCCGGCCGGCTCGGCGTGACGCTGGCCTGTCGACGGGGTGTTCCGGCCGCGCGCCCGGAAGGGCTCGGCGCGTTGGTGGCCGGCACCGTCGGCCCGGTCGCCCTGGCCGCCGGCATCGCGGCGGTCATGCTGCTGGCGGTGCCGGCGGTGCCGGACCGGCCCTGGCAGGGGCCGCTGGCCGTACTCACCGCACTCGCCGTCGCCGCCGCGCTGCTGCGACACGTGGTACGCAGGCTCGGCGGGATCACCGGCGACGTGCTCGGTGCCGGCGTCGAACTGGTCACCACGCTGGTCTACCTGGGTCTGGTGCTGTCCGGCTGAACGGGACCACGGGCGGCGGGTAGCGTTCTTGCACGACAGCACCGGCACGGCCTTGCGGGGGAACTCATGCTCATCACCGACGACTTCCTGCCCGTACCGGTCCCGGAATCGCTCAGCGCGACGTACCTGGTGCCGACGACCGGGCTGCCGGCGGTGAGCGCCCGTACGGCGGTGCGGGGTCTGGCCGGTCGACTGGCCGAGCCGGTGCACGGGCTGGCCAAGCAGATGCTGGACAGTCCACTGATGAGCGTCGACGTACGCCCGATCGGCGAGTTCCCCGAGCTGCCGCCGGACCTGCTCACCGCGTTCGGCGCCAGCGAGGCGCAGTTGGATCGGCTGGCCGCCGCCAGCCACCTGGTGGTGGTGCAGGCCGAGTACCGGCCGGGCTGGCCACCGGCGCACGAGTGGGCGGCCCGGGCGGTGGCCGCGGCCATCGCCGAGGCGGTCGGCGGGGACGTGGTCGACGTGTTCGGCCTGCAGTTCCTGGACCCGGCGGCGGCGTTGCGGTCGCTGCCGGACGACCGGGGCCGGGTCCGACTCATCGACTGGGTGCTGGTGCCCTACTCCTCCGACGCCGAGGGGCTGTGGTTCACCACCAAGGGACTGCGCCGCTTCGGTCTGCTGGAGTTGCAGGCCCAGGGGGTACCGGACCATCTCACCCGGGCCTGGGGTGCGGTGATGACCGGGGCCGCCCGCCGGCTGCTGCGGGACTGGACCGACGGACTGACCGGCGAGGAAGTGCCCGCGTTCGTGCAGCTACCCGTACTGGCCACGGTGACCGGGCACGACATTGCGGTGGCGTACGGCAATCCGGAGCAGCACGGGGCGACGGCACCGGTGCTGCTGCGGCTGGAACTCGACCCGGCCACCGACCCGGACGCCGACTCGTTCCTCAGCCTGCGCCCGCCGGCCGGGCACCCCGGCCCGGACGGACGCTACTTCGCCGCCGCCTGCGCCACCCTCTTCGCCGGCATCCAGCCCGACGTGCGGTACGCCCGCTCGGGTGACGCGATGAGCCGGGCGATCGCCACCGCCCGCGCCGGTCTGGGCGACATCCGGGCCCGCTTCAACGCCGGCCACCTGCCACCGGACACCCAACTGGTGGTCAAGTACGGGCTGCCCGGCGACGACGGACCCGAGTACGTCTGGGCGGGCGTGACCTCCTGGGAGACCCCGGAGCGCATCGTCGGCGCCAGCGCCAGCGACGCCAACACCGACCCGACCGTACGCATCGGTTCCCCTGTGGTGATCGAAGCCACCGACATCGTCGACTGGGCCCTGCTCGACTCCACCGGCGTCATCGAAGGCGGCTGGACCCAGGCCGTCCTCGACGCCGGCGAAAAACCCACTCCCTGACCGCCGATATCCCTGTTGATCTTCTTGATCAACAGTGCGGCAGCGCGGCAGTGGCGTGGGTGGGGTTATTTGACGGAGGGGTGGGTGAAGGGGGGGCGGGTGAGGTGGGCGGGGGTGTGGCGGCCTCGGATGTCGATCTGGAGTTCGGTGCCGTCGGGCAGGGCGGGGGCGGTGTCGATGAGGGCCAGGGCGATGCCCTGCTTGTTGGTGGGGCTGAAGGTGCCGCTGGTGACGGTGCCGACCTGGGTGTCGCCGTGGAAGACGGCCATGCCGGGGCGGGGGATGCCCCGACCGGCGACGGTCAGGCCGCGCAGCGTACGCGTCGGGCCGGCGGCCTTCTCCGCGAGCAGCGCGTCGCGGCCCCAGAACGCCGGCTTGTCCCAGCCCACCGCCCAGCCCGTACGGGCCTGCACCGGGCTGATCTCCAACGACAGGTCCTGCCCGTGCAGCGGGTACCCCATCTCGGTGCGCAGCGTGTCCCGGGCGGCCAGCCCGCAGGCCTGCGGCGTCGGCTCGGCGGCGAACAGCGCGTCCCAGACCGTGACCGCGTCAGCGGCTCCGACCACCAGTTCGTAGCCGCGCTCGCCGGTGTAGCCGGTCCGGCACACGGTCAACTCGACGCCGTCGAGGGTGGCCGGCGAGAAGCTCATGTACTCGTGCCCGGTGGGCAGGCCCAGCGCGTCCAGCAGGTCCGCCGAGCGCGGCCCCTGCACGGCCAGGACCGCGTACGCCTCGTGCTCGTCGGTGACCGTGACCTGCGGCGGGGCGGCGGCGCGCAGCCGGCGCACCACCTCGGCGGTGTTCGCGGCGTTCGGGATCAGGAAAACGTGGTCGTCGGCGTAGAGGTAGGCGATGATGTCGTCGACCACGCCGCCGGTGGCCTCGTCGCAGCAGAGGGTGTACTGCGCCCGACCCGGCTCGATGCGGCCCAGGTCGTTGCTGAGGCAGGCGTTGACGAACTCCGCCGCCCCCGGCCCGGTCACCCGCACCTTGCCCAGGTGCGAGACGTCGAACACGCCGACGTCGGTGCGGACCGCCGTGTGCTCCCGCAGCACCCCGCCACCGGCGTACTCCAGCGGCATCTCCCAGCCACCGAAGGGGGCGAATTTTGCGCCGAGGGCGGTGTGCCGCTCGGCCAGCGGGGTACGCCGCAGCCGGGTCTCGGCGGCGTCGATGCTCACGTCGGTCATGGGTCGCAACTTACCGGGACCCGACGGTCTGGTTAGCATCGGCGGGACCCCCCGGGATTCGGCGGGGCAGCATCAACGCCCGGCGGGTAACCACTCGCCGCCAACTCCATCGCCGGTACGCCACCATGCGACCGGCCCGGCCTGCCCGGGAGCAGCTTCCGTGACATCGTCCAGCACCAACTTGAGCCTGGTCGACACCGACCCCGCCGAACTCGCCGTCGACGCGATCGTGATCGGTGTGCACAGTACGGCCGGCGAGGATGCCACCAGCGGCCGCGGCGGCAGCCTGCTGCTCGCCAGCGGCGCGGAGAGCATCGCCGCCGCCTTCGACGGCGCGTTGACCGAGACGCTGGCGCTGCTCGGCGCGACCGGCGGAGCGGGCGAGGTGATCAAGTTGGCGACCCTGGGCACGATCACCGCCCCGATGATCGCCGCGGTTGGCCTCGGCCCGGAGCCCAGCGGCGCCGCGCCCGCCCCGGAAACCCTGCGTCGGGGTGCCGGGGCTGCGGTACGGTCGCTGGCCGGCTCGGCCCGGGTGGCGCTGGCACTGCCGCTGCCCGACGACGCCGACGCGTGCACCGCGCTGCGTGCCGTCGCCGAGGGTGCGCTGCTCGGCGGGTACCGGTTCGCCGGTTACAAGACCCGGCCGCAGCCGACCCGGCGCGATCCGGTGGCCGAGGTGCTGATCGCCGTGCCGGACGCCGCGGACACCGGTGCGCGGAACGAGGTGAACCGGGCCATGGCGGTGACCGCCGCCGTACGGCTGACCCGGGACTGGGTCAACATCGCCCCGAACGAGCAGCGTCCGCCGGTCTTCGCCGACGCCGTCGCCGAGGCCGCCCGGACGGCGGGCCTCGGGGTGGAGGTGCTCGATGAGGTCGCGCTCCGCGAAGGCGGCTACGGCGGCATCATCGCCGTCGGGCAGGGCTCGGAGGCCCCGCCGCGGCTGGTCAAGCTGACGTACACCCCCGCCGAGGGTGGCACCGGCAAGCGGGTGGCGCTGGTCGGCAAGGGCATCACCTTCGACACCGGCGGCATCTCGATCAAGCCGTCGCAGGGCATGTGGGAGATGAAGTCCGACATGGCCGGGGCGGCGGCGGTGGCCGCGACCATGCTGGCGGTGGCCGACCTGAAGCCGCCGGTGGCGGTGACCGCGTACGTGCCGATCGCGGAGAACATGCCGTCGGGCAGCTCGTACCGGCCGGGTGACGTGATCACCATGTTCAACGGCAAGAAGGTGGAGGTGCTCAACACCGACGCCGAAGGCCGGATGATCCTCGGCGACGCGATGGCCCGCGCCTGCGCCGACGGCACCGACTACCTCTTCGAGACCTCCACGCTGACCGGCGGTCAGGTGATCTCGCTGGGCAAGCGGATCTCCGGGGTGATGGGTACGCCCGAGCTGTGCGAGCGGGTCCGCACCGCCGGCGACGCGGTCGGCGAGCCGGCCTGGCCGATGCCGATGCCGGACGACGTACGCAAGGGCATGAACTCCGAGGTGGCCGACATCTCGCAGGTCAACGCGGGCATGGAGCGGGCCGGGCACATGTTGCAGGGCGGGGTGTTCCTGAGCGAGTTCGTCACCGACGACGTCGCCTGGGCGCACATCGACGTCGCCGGCCCGGCCTACCACTCGGGTGAGGCGACCGGCTACCTGACCAAGGGCGGCACCGGCGTGCCGGTGCGCACCCTGCTGCACCTGATCGAGGACGTCGCCGCCAACGGCTGACAGGTAAGGAAGGGCCCCCTGTTAACGCCTCGCGTATAGCAGGGGGCCCTTCTTAACACGTCGCTCAGTACAGCTCCGGGCGGCGCTTGCGGCGCTCGTTGTAGTCGCGCATGCGCTGCGGATAGCCCATCAGCGCCACGTCGTAGATCGGGATGCTCAACCGGTAGGCGAAGCGCCGCGCCCCATCCGGCCCGTTGATGCGCCGCCGCGTCCACTCGCCGTCGTCGGCGATCAGGATCACCGTGGTCTCGGTGACCGTGGTACGCGGCTCGATGTACGCCTCGACACCCTTTCGGGTGCGGACAAAATTCTCAAGGTGCTCCAGATCGGCGCGATTGGCCGTACGGTCAGGTTCGGCCGCGCGTGCCCGCTTGCGTCGCCGGAACAGTCCCACTGAGCCGTCTCCCCACCTGTCGCGTCATCGAAGGCAGTGCCAAGGGTACGTGGCGACAACGTGTCATTGGGCACCTCGGTACGCGCTCGCGACGCGGTGGTGACAAGATGGCCGAGGTGGGGTGTGTCCCTGTTACCCCGCCGTGACCCCCGATGCAGCGAAGCGACCTGGGAGTTGGACGTGAGCGAGCCGAACGACGCAACCTTCGACATCGTCATCCTCGGAGGTGGTAGCGGCGGCTACGCGACCGCCCTGCGCGCCGCCCAACTGGGGCTGTCGGTCGCACTCGTGGAGAAGGGCAAGCTCGGCGGCACCTGCCTGCACAACGGCTGCATCCCCACCAAGGCGCTGCTGCACGCCGCCGAGATCGCCGACCAGACCCGCGAGTCCGAGCAGTTCGGCGTGAAGGCCGAGCTGGTCGGCATCGACATGGCGGCGGTCAACTCGTACAAGGACGGCGTGATCTCCCGGCTCTACAAGGGCCTGCAGGGCCTGGTCACCGGCAACAAGGCCATCACCTTCGTGGCGGGCGCCGGCAAGCTGGTCGCGCCGAACGTGGTCGAGGTCGACGGCAAGCGGTACACCGGCCGCAACATCGTGCTGGCCTCCGGGTCGTACGCCAAGAGCCTGCCGGGCCTGGAGGTCGACGGCGAGCGGGTGATCACCAGTGACCACGCCCTGGTCCTGGACCGGGTGCCCGGTTCCGCGATCGTGCTGGGTGGCGGCGTGATCGGCGTCGAGTTCGCCAGCGTGTGGAAGTCCTTCGGGGTGGACGTGACCATCATCGAGGCGCTGCCCCGCCTGGTCGCCGCCGAGGACGAGGAGTCGTCGAAGGCGCTGGAGCGGGCGTTCCGCAAGCGGAAGATCAACTTCAAGGTCGGCAAGCCGTTCGAGAAGGTCGAGACGACCGACAGCGGCGTCAAGGTGACAATCGCCGGCGGCGAGACCGTCGAGGCCGAGCTGCTGCTGGTCGCCGTCGGCCGGGGTCCGAACACCGCCAACCTCGGGTACGAGGAGCAGGGCGTCAAGATGGACCGCGGCTACGTGCTGACCGACGAGCGGCTGCGCACCAGCGTGCCGAACGTCTACGCGGTCGGCGACATCGTGCCCGGCCTCCAGCTCGCCCACCGCGGCTTCCAGCAGGGCATCTTCGTCGCCGAGCAGATCGCCGGGCAGAACCCCGCGGTGATCGACGAGGCGGGCATCCCGCGCGTCACCTACTGCGACCCGGAGCTGGCCTCGGTCGGCCTGACCGAGGCGAAGGCCAAGGAGCAGTACGGCGCCGACAAGATCAAGACTTACAACTACAACCTCGGCGGCAACGGCAAGAGCCAGATCCTCAAGACGACCGGTTTCGTCAAGCTGGTACGCGTCGAGGACGGCCCGGTGGTCGGCGTGCACATGGTCGGCGCCCGGGTCGGCGAGCTGATCGGCGAGGCGCAGCTGATCTACAACTGGGAGGCGTACCCGGGCGAGGTCGCGCAGCTGGTGCACGCTCACCCGACGCAGAACGAGGCCCTGGGCGAGGCACACCTGGCCCTCGCCGGCAAGCCGTTGCACGCGCACGCCTGACCCACGACGTACCCGCGGCGTCCGGCGACGGGCGATGATCCCCCCACCAGGGAAATGAAGGAGTCTGGAGAACATGCCGGTATCGGTCACCATGCCCCGGCTCGGCGAGAGCGTCACCGAGGGCACCGTCACGCGCTGGCTCAAGCAGGAGGGTGACACCGTCGAGGTCGACGAGCCCCTGCTCGAGGTGTCCACGGACAAGGTCGACACCGAGATCCCGTCCCCGGCGGCCGGCGTGCTGACCCGCATCGTGGTGGGCGAGGACGAGACGGCAGAGGTCGGCAGCGAGCTGGCGGTCATCTCCGGCGAGGGCGAGTCGGCCGGCGGCCCGTCCGAGCGGCAGGCCCCCGCCGAGCACCAGGAGTCACCGCCCGCCGAGCAGGCCGCCGAGGCGGCCGCGCAGCCGCAGGCCGAGGCGGAGCAGTCGGCCGTCCAGGAGCCGGCCGAGCAGCCGGCCCCGGCCGCCGCGCCGTCGGGCGAGGGCACCCCGGTGCAGATGCCCGCGCTGGGCGAGAGCGTCACCGAGGGTACGGTCACCCGCTGGCTCAAGCAGGTCGGCGAGACCGTCGAGGTGGACGAGCCGCTGCTGGAGGTCTCCACCGACAAGGTCGACACGGAGATCCCCTCGCCGGTGGCCGGCACCGTCCTGGAGATCAAGGTCCCCGAGGACGAGACCGCCGAGGTCGGCGCCACGCTGGCCGTCATCGGCGCTGCCGGTGCCGTCCCGGCCGAGGCCAAGCCCGAGCCGAAGCCGCAGGCGGAAGCCAAGCCGGAGCCGAAGCCCGAGGCCAAGCCGGAGCCGCAGGTCTCCGAGCCGACGCCCGGCACGTCATACAACGAGCCGGCCGCGGAGGCGGAGACCTCGCCGGAGCCGACCAAGACCGAGCAGGCCGCCGTTCCCCCGGCCCCGACCGCGCAGCCCGCTGCCGCACCCAGTGCCAACGGCGAGGCGGCCGGTTACGTGACTCCGCTGGTACGCAAGCTGGCCAGTGAGCACGGCGTGGACCTGGCCTCGGTCAACGGCACCGGTGTCGGTGGCCGGATCCGCAAGCAGGACGTGCTGGACGCGGCGGAGAAGGCCCGCGCCGCCAAGGCCGCGCCCGCCCCGGCCGCAGCACAGCCGGCGGCGCAGGCACAGCCGGCCGCCAAGCCGCAGCCGAGCGCCAAGCGTGGCACCACCGAGAAGCTGCCGCGCATCCGCGCCGCCATCGCCAAGCGGATGCACCAGTCGCTTCAGGAGACCGCGCAGCTGACCACGGTCGTCGAGGTGGACGTCACCAAGGTCGCCAAGCTGCGGGCCCGGGCCAAGGACTCGTTCCTGCAGCGGCACGGCGTCAAGCTGTCGTTCCTGCCGTTCTTCGCCCTGGCGGCCATCGAGGCGCTCCAGACGTACCCGATCGTGCAGGCCCGGATGGACCTCGACGCCGGCACGATCACCTACCCGGACGCCGAGAACCTCGGCATCGCGGTGGACACCGAGCGGGGCCTGCTGGTGCCGGTCATCCACAACGCCGGTGACCTCAACCTTGGCGGCATCGCCAAGCGCGTCGCCGACCTGGCCGAGCGCACCCGCACCAACAAGATCAGCCCGGACGAGATCGCCGGTGCGACCTTCACGCTGACCAACACCGGCAGCCGGGGCGCGCTGTTCGACACCCCGATCGTGCCGTCGCCGCAGTCGGCGATGCTCGGCACGGGTGCCGTGGTCAAGCGCCCGGTCGTGGTCAACGACCCCGAACTGGGCGAGGTCATCGCGGTCCGCTCGATGGTCTACCTGGCCATGTCGTACGACCACCGCATCATCGACGGTGCCGACGCGGCCCGCTTCCTGACCGCGGTCAGGGAGCGGCTCGAGGCCGGCAACTTCGAGGCCGAACTCGGCCTGTAACACCCCGAACACCACGAAGGGCGCCCCCGTCTCCGGGGGCGCCCTTCGCGTTCCCCCACCCCACCCCTCTCCCCCCACCCCGACCCCTAACCCCGTCGATCATGCAGTTTCGGTCGCCGATTTGCCCTAATGCACCCCTTATACGCCGACCAAAAGTCCATGATCGGCGGGGTGAGTGGTCGGGGTGGTGGGCGGGGACGTAGCGGGGTGGGCGGGAGGGTGGGGTGGATGGAGGGCTGGGAGGGCGGGGAGGGCGGGGAGGGCTGGGAGGGCGGGGAGGGCTGGGAGGCTCGGCGGGCTCGGTGGGTGGGCTGGGGGCGAAATTCGCCCCTCCCTGTCCTGAGCTTGGGAAACTCAGGCGGTGAGTGAGAAGGGCTGGCGCGGACGGCTGGGACCGGCCGTCGGGGTCGCGCCGGGCGCCCGGGTCGACAAGTTCGAGATCTTCTTCGACCTGGTCTTCGTCTTCTCGTTCTTCAACATCGCCCGCACCACCGCCACGGAGATCACCGGGCGGAGTCTGTTCCACGCCCTGCTGGTGCTGTCCGTGCTCTGGTGGTGCTGGGTGGTGCACACGGTGGTGGCGACCCGGGTACGCATCGGCGAAGGCTTCGTACCAGTGCTGATGGTGGCCGGCATGGCGGCGCTGTTCTCGTTCGCCCTCGCCCTGCCGCAGGCGTTCCAGGACTCGCAAGGCACCCACGCCGGGCCGGTCGTGGTGGCGATCAGCTACGTGGTCATCCGAGCCGTGCACCTGGCGTTGTTCCTACACATCGTCCGGGACAACCCGACGGAACGCCGGCAGTTGATGCGGTACGCCCCCGAGTTGACCCTGAGCACCGTACTGCTGCTGGTGTCGGCGCTGTTGCCCGGCAAGCTCACCGACACGGGGACGGCCGAGGTGATCCGCGACGGGCTGTGGGTCAGCGTCATCCTGCTCCAGTACGGCACCGGTCTGCTCGCCAGCACGTGGGGCTGGGAGGTGACCTCCGCGGAGCACTGGACCGAACGGTACGACCTGATTCTGATCATCGCGCTCGGTGAGTCGGTGATCTCCGTCGGCCTGGGCAGCAACCTGATCGGCCAGCCGCCCACCTGGCCCGGGGTGACCGCGGCGGTGCTGGGGATCGTCTTCACCGCCGCCCTGTGGTGGGTGCACTACGACGTGATCGGACCGGCCGCCCGGATCGCCCTGCACGCCACTCTCGGTCGGCCGCGGGTGCTGATGGCCCGCGACGCGTACGCGTACCTCTACCTGCCGATGATCGCCGGGATCATCCTGTTCGCCCTCGGCGCCGAGGGCATCGTGCACGACATCGCCGAACCGGGCGTACCGTTCAGCGAGCCGGCACACGGGCCGGACGTACCGCTGCTGTTCGGCGGGGTGATCTTCTATCTGGCCGGGAACATGCTGTTCCAGTTGCGTACCCTGCACACCCTGTCCTGGCTGCGGCTCGGCACGCTGGGGGTGCTCGCGGCCTGCATCCCGGTCGCCATGGTGCTGCCCGGACTGGTCACCATGGGTCTGCTCACCGCCATCTGCGTCGGCCTGATCACCGCCGAGGTGGTGCTGATGTCGGAGGGTCGGCGGGCGCTGCGCGCGGCGGTCTACGAGGAGCGGACCGCGCACGAGGCCCACGAGGCCGCCTACCGGGCCCGCTGGCACGAGGATCCGCCCGACACGATGACACCCTGACGAATCACCCTCCACTCGCGACCGTCCGGGCAACGCGCAGGTGATCATTCGACGAATGGCGGATGATCAACCAAGATCAACCAGGTTGTTTCCGGTACCTGACGAAAGCCGCCGCCCTCCGCTCCCACCTGGCTTTTTCTTCACCCGTTCGGCGGAGACGCCAGAAGTGCCGTCGTCGGTACGGTCCTACGCACACGACGCGTCCTTCCTGATGGAACCCCCCGCGTCGGTCGTTCCACCGAAAGGCAGGCAATGACAGTTCGAACCCCCTCTCGGCCCCGCCGGGGCCGGCAAGCCCTCGGCGTGATCGCCGCCGGGCTGCTTCTTGCCGGTGCCCTGCCGGGCACCGCATCGGCGGCGGAGCCCGACCCGCGAGTCGGGCTCGGTGCCGGCTGGCTCGACGCTGAAACGGCGATCAGCAACCTGGAGCACCTGGCCAACCGGCCCAAGCCGGCTGGCTTCGTCGACCCCAACAACCCGGGTGCCGGCTCGTTCATCGCCTCGGACCTCGGTTTCGGCGACAAGTACGCCGTCCTGGGCAACTACAACGGTTTCAACATCGTCGACATCTCGAAGCCGGCCGACCCGACGCTGGTCACCAGCGTGGTCTGCCCGGGTGGCCAGGGTGACCCCTCGGTCTTCGGCAACCTGGTCTTCATGTCGGTCGAGGAGACCCGCGGACGCGTCGACTGTGGCACCAACAGCAGCGTCGGCACCCGTTTCCAGGGCGTCCGGATCTTCGACATCAGCGACGTGCGCAACCCGGTCCAGGTCGCCGCGGTGCAGCTCTGCCGCGGTTCGCACACGCACACCGTGGTGACTGACCCGAAGGACAAGAACCACGTCTACATCTACAACTCGGGTACCGCCGGGGTGCGGCCGGCGAACACGATGGAGGGTTGCAACAACAACCCGGCCGACGGCGACAACCCCTCGCGCTGGCGCATCGAGGTCATCAAGGTTCCGCTGGCCGCTCCGCACCAGGCCGCCGTGGTGAACGCGGCGCGCCTGTTCGCCGACCCGACGACCGGCCGGATCGACGGCCTGCAGAACGGCCCGACCACGCCGCGTCACCCGTCCGGTGGCACCTGGTCGCCGTCGCCGAACACCAACACCTGCCACGACATCACCGCCTACCCGGAGATCGGGCTGGCCGCTGGCGCGTGCCAGGGCAACGGCATCCTGGTCGACATCTCGGACCCGGCGAACCCGGTCCGGATCGACGAGGTCTCCGACCCGAACTTCGCGTACTGGCACTCGGCGACGTTCAACAACGACGGCACCAAGGTCATCTTCACCGACGAGTGGGGCGGCGGTAGCGGTGCTCGCTGCCGCGACATCGACCAGCCGGAGTGGGGCGCGAACGCCATCTTCGACATCGTCGACGGCAAGATGGAGTTCCGCAGCTACTACAAGCTGCCGGCTCCGCAGACCACCGCGGAGAACTGCGTTGCGCACAACGGCTCGCTGATCCCGGTCCCCGGCCGTGACATCATGGTCCAGGCCTGGTACCAGGGCGGCCTGTCGGTGTTCGACTTCACCGACTCCACCAACCCGCGTGAGATCGCGTTCTTCGACCGCGGCCCGATCGCCCCGGACCGGATCGTCAGCGGTGGCTACTGGTCGGTGTACTGGTACAACGGCAACCTGTACGGCAACGAGATGGCTCGTGGCCTCGACGTCTTCGCGCTGAAGCCCAGCCAGCACCTGTCGGCGGCGGAGATCACGGCGGCCTCGCAGGTCAAGCTCGCCGAGTTCAACGCCCAGCACCAGCCGAAGATCGAATGGACCCCGAGCTTCGCGGTTGCCCGGGCCCACTACGACCAGGCGGTCCGTGCCAACACCCTGGGTAAGCAGATGACGTCCCAGGTGGACAAGTTCCTCGAGCGGGCTGAGAAGTTCGCTGCCGAGGGCAAGCGTTCCGCGGCGGTGGCCCAGCTCGGTGCCATCTCCAACCAGATCAGTGGTGCTGAGCACCAGGCGCTGAAGCAGGCGATCCTGGACCTGCGCGCCTCGCTCTGATCCGTTCCTGAAGTAGAGGGGCACCTCGACTCGACACCATTCGAGTCGAGGTGCCCCTCGCCTTTGCGGTAGTTCGCCGTGGTCCCGACCGAAGCCGACCTGACGGCACGCCGTGGTTCTGCTCGGACAGCAGGACCACGGCGACCCGCTTCAGCGCATCGCGGCCAGCATCTTCTGCATCCGGGCGATCTCGATGCTCTGGTCGGCCTCGAACTCCCGGGCGAACTGGTCGGCGGCCGGCTCCAGCCCGCCACCGGAGGCGTACAGCTCCTCCACCATCGACACCGCCCCCTCGTGGTGACGGATCATCAGGGTGAGGAAGAGCTTGTCGAACTCCGCGTCCCGGGCCTGCTTGAGCTGGTCGAGCTGCTCGGGGGTGAGCATCCCCGGCATCAGCTCGTGCCCGGCGTGACCAGCGTTCGGCCCGCTTGTCGGCACGTTGCGCTCCGTGAGCCACTGCTGCATCAGCGAGATCTCGTCACGCTGCGAGACGTCGATCCGCTTGGCGAGCAGCCTGATGTCGGCATTCTTCGTACGGTCCGTCACCAGCGCCGTCATCGTCAGCGCCTGCTGGTGGTGCGGGATCATGCCCTGGATGAACATCGTGTCGGCCGCGGTGAACTTGGGCGGCGAAATCTTTGCCACCTCGTCCTCCGAAAGGGTCTTGCCGGACTGACCCGGAGCACCCGGCTGGACCACGTGCGAGCTCGGCGGCTGGTACGGCGGGGGTTCGCTGTCCGGCCAGGCGGCATACGCCACCCCCGAACCGACCACGGCCGTGACGGCCACAGCCGAAATGATCATACGACGAGACAGCGGCATGACTCTTGTACCCAATCTGAAGCTTGAGCTGCACAGATGCGAAGGCCATAGTGCCTCATGCCTTACGCCGTCACCAGGGACCGGGCGGTTGCCGGTTGATCCACCCCGGCCACCCGGACGGTTGAGCAGATCGGACGAACGGCCCATCGAGTGACGCGGTGAGCCGGCCGCCGACGAAGGTCGACGACGAGAACTCCGGCGGGCTGACTCGGCCTGGCGCTCGCGCGTACCCGAAGATATGAGCATGCGGATCCTCATGGCCGGCGCTTCCGGCTTCCTCGGCACCCAACTGGTCGACCTGCTCGTCGCCGACGGGCACCAGGTGACCCGGCTGGTCCGGCGGCCACCGCGTACCCCCGACGAGCGGCAGTGGTCGCCGTCGGCGGCGCAGCTGGACCCGGCCCTGGTCGCCGAGGCGGACGCGGTGGTCAACCTGGCCGGTGCCGGGGTGGGTGACCGCCGCTGGAACGACAGGTACAAGCAGCTGATCCGCTCCAGCCGGGTGGACACCACAAGCACCCTGGCCATCACCATCGCCGGGCTGCCGGCCGCGGATCGGCCGGAGGTGCTGCTGAACGCCTCGGCGATCGGCTGGTACGGCAACACCGGCGACCGGGTGGTCGAGGAGGATGCGCCGGCCGGGGAGGGCTTCCTGGCCGACGTGGCCCGGGTGTGGGAGGCGGCGACCCGACCGGCCGAGGACGCCGGGGTACGGGTGGTGCGGCTGCGCACCGGCCTGCCACTGCATCGCGACGGGGGGCTGCTCAAGCCGATGCTGCTGCCGTTCAAGCTCGGCATCGCCGGGCGGCTGGGCAGCGGCCGGCAGTGGATTCCGTGGATCTCGATGGTCGACTGGCTGAACGCCACCACCTACCTGCTCGCCCGCGCCGACCTGGCCGGGCCGGTGAACGTGGTCGGCCCGGCGCCGGTCACCAACGCCGAGTTCACCAGGGAACTGGCCCGTCAGCTGCACCGCCCCGCCGTCATCCCGATCCCGGGACTGGCCCTGAAGGTGGCCCTGGGTGGCTTCGCCCAGGAGGCGCTGACCAGCACCCGGGTGCTACCCGGCGTGCTGGCCCGCGCCTCCTTCACCTTCCGCCACCCCGACCTGCCCAGCGCCCTGGCGGCCGCGCTGCAGGACTGATCCCGGCCCCGCTCAGCAGCCGATGGTCCAGTGGTTGACGGCGATCTGGCGCAGGGCGGTGGTGTAGAAGGTGTTGTAGAGACCCATTCGCTGATTCGAGCCGTTGGCGTAGGCGTAGCCGCCGGAGTGGTAGGCGCGGCCCGCGATCACGTGCGCGTAGTTGCTGGCGGTGACGCAGATCGGGGCACCCGTCGGGCTCGGTGAGACCGTCGGGCTCGGCGACCCGGTCGGGCTCGGGGACACCGTCTGGCTCGGGGTGGGCGAGGGCGTGCCACCACCGTCCAGACCGAAGAAGAGCGCGTCCCGGTACGCCGAACAGATGGTGTTCAGGAAGTACGCGGCGGCGGTGCCGCACTGGTCCACGCCCGAGCCGGGGTTGACCGGGGTGCCGTGGCCCATGCCGGAGACCCGGTAGAGGCGTACCGCGTCGTTGCCGTACACCTCCAGGCTGGTGCCGCCGGGCAGTGCCGCGGTGCTGGTCGGGGTCTGCGACACGCCGAGCACGTTCGTCCACTGGTCGCGGGACTCGACGGCGTTGGCCGGCACCACGGTGTAGTCGGCGGTGCCGTGCCAGATCGCCACCCTGGGCCGTGGCCCGGTGTAGCCGGGGTACGCCGCGCGCACCAGGTCACCCCACTGCGCCGGGGTCTTGTCCACCCCGGGGCTCATGCAGGAGAAGGCGTTGACCATCCCGGTGGCGCAGCGGTACGGGATACCGGCGATCACCGAGCCGGCGGCGAACACGTCCGGGTAGGTGGCGAGCATGGTCGCGCTCATCGCACCGCCACCGGACAGACCGCTGACGTACACCCGGTTGGCGGCCGTGCCGAAGGCGGACCGGCCGTGGTCGACCATCTGCTTGATGGACAGCGCCTCGCCCTGGCCCCGGCTGGTGTCGCCGGTCTCGAACCAGTTGAAGCAGGCGCTGGAGTTGTTGGCCGACCGCTGCTCGGGCACGATCACCGCGAACCTCCACTGGTCGGCGTACTTGCGCCAGCCGGAGTTGGCGAAGTAGCCGGCCGCGTCCTGGGCGCAGCCGTGCAGCAGGACCACCGCCGGCGCGCCGGACGGCAGGTTGTCCGGGCGGTACGCGTACATGGCGAGGTTGCCGGGGTTGGAGCCGAAGCTGGCGACCTGGGTCAGGGACGCCGCCTGGGCGGGGGTGGCGACGGCCACCAGCGCGGCGGCGGCCACGACCAGACCGGCCAGTACGCCGGCTGACCGGCCGGAACGGGTACGGATGCGGCGCACGGGACCTCCAGGGGACGGTGTGAGCTGGGTCACCGATGATTGCCGCGAGGTTACGCAGCTGCGTCCGGACGATGACATGGCGAGGATGCACACATTCGTCGATGTCCGGGTGTGGGCCCCTGACTTGCACCCGGAAGTGCCGGCCTGTCCGGGTGCGGTTGGTAACGTCCGCTAGGTGCCCACCTCGCCGTCCGTGGCGTCCGCGCCCACCTCGCCTGTACGTGTCACCCGTGAGCGACGCGCCGACCTGATCGTGACACTCGTCGCGCTGGCGCTCGCCGTCTGGGTGACAAGCGGGCTGTGGCGCGACCCCAACGGTCGCGCGATCACCGTCAACTCCAGCGACCAGGCACTGTTCGAATGGCTGCTGGCCTTCGGCGGACACGCGGTCAGCCACGGGGACAACCCGCTCTACACGTATCTGATCAACGTCCCGGACGGGGTGAACCTCGCGGTCAACACCTCCATCACGGTGTACGCGGTGGTCTTCGCCCCGCTGACGTACCTGATCGGGCCGCCGGCCACCTTTCTGGTGATCCTCACCCTGAACCTGGCCGCGACCGCCGTCGCCTGGTACTGGCTGCTCTCCCGGCACCTGGTCCGCAGTCCGCTCGCCGCCGCCGTCGGTGGGCTGTTCATCGGCTTCTCCCCCGGCATGGTCTCGCATGCCAACGCCCACCTGAACTGGACCGCCGGCTGGCTGGTGCCGCTGCTGGTGTGGCGGCTGTTCGCGTTGCGCCGCCCGGGGCACTGGCTGCGCGACGGCGTGATCCTGGGCGTGCTCGTCGCGATCTCCTTCTCGATCGCCGCCGAAGGGCTGTTCTTCACCGCCCTGGCGCTCGGTCTCTTCGTGGCGGTGTGGGCGCTGCACCCGGCCAACCGGGCGCAGGCGCGGGCGGTGCTGCCGTCGTTCCTGCGTGGCCTCGCGGTGACCGCGGTGGTCGCCGGGGTGCTGCTGGCGTACCCGTTGTGGTTGCACTTCGCCGGGCCGCAGCGCTTCCACGGCACCGGCTTCGACCCGGTGATCCACTCGGAGGACATCGCCGCGTACGCGGCGTTCCCGCGCCGCTCGCTGGCCGGGGAGGCGGGTCTGCGGACCACGCTGGCACCGAACCCGACCGAGGAGAACTCCTTCTTCGGGTGGCCGCTGCTGGTGCTGACACTCTGCTGCTTCGTGCTGCTGTGGCGACGCGCCGATCCGCATCGCCGGGCCACCCTGTGGGCCCTGGGTGTCCTGGCGGTGGTCTTCACCGTGCTCTCCTTCGGGCCGGTGGCGAAGGTGGACGGTCGGCGTACCGACCTGCCGATGCCGTTCGACCTGCTCGGGCAGCTGCCGGTGGTGAACGCCGCGCTGCCCGCCCGACTCGCGCTGGTGGTGACGCCGGTGATCGGCGTGCTGCTGGCGTACGCCATCGACCAGTTGCGGCAGCGACCACCGCGCCGGGCGGCGGCGGTGGCCTGGACGCTCGGGTTCGTGGCGGCGTTGCTGCCGCTGTTCCCGACGCCGCTGCTGACCATCGAACGGGAGCCGATCCCCCGTTTCATCACCTCGGGTGCCTGGCGCGAGTACGTCTCCCCCGGCGGCACGCTGACCCCCGCCCCGCTGGCCCTGGACGTCTACCCCGACGGTCAACGCTGGCAGGCGTACGCCCTGGCCAACCGGCAGGGTGAGTTCGCCATCCCGTCCGGGTTCTTCCTCGGCCCCGGCGGTCCCGACGGCCGGGGCCGGATCGGGCCGGTGCCCCGGCCCTTCAGCGCCCTGCTCGACCAGGCCGCCCGCACCGGCCTGCCGCCGATCGTCACCGAGGGCACCCGCGAGGAGGTCCGGGCGGATCTGGAGCATTGGCGCATCGAGACGGTGGTGCTCCCCGACGAGGTGCACGGTGCCAAGTGGCCGGTCGACGAGGAGGCGCTGCGCCGCACGCTGACCATGCTGCTCGGCGAGCCAGAGCGGGTCGAGGACGTCTGGCTCTGGCGGGTCCGCGAGGACTGACTGCGGGTGAGCCGGCTCACCCCAGGTGACCAGCGAGTACGGGTCTAGGCTGGAACGCGTGACCACGACGACCTCCGGCCTGACGGCCGTACGCGCCGGTGTCCTCGACTACACCGCCGCCTGGGACGAGCAGCGCCGCCTGCACGACGCGGTGGTTTCCGGTGAGTCCGGCGACACCGTGCTGCTGCTGGAGCACCCGAGCGTCTACACCGCCGGCAAGCGCACCGAGCCGTGGGACCGCCCGATGGACGGCACTCCGGTGGTCGACGTGGACCGGGGCGGCAAGATCACCTGGCATGGTCCGGGGCAGCTGGTCGGCTACCCGATCCTGCGCCTGCCCGATCCGATCGACGTGGTCGCGTACGTGCGGCGGGTCGAGCAGATGCTGATCGACGTGTGCGCCGAGTTCGGTCTGACCGCCGGCCGGGTCGAGGGGCGCAGCGGCGTCTGGGTGCCGGAGGACGACCGGGGCCCGGCCCGCAAGGTGGCCGCCATCGGCATCCGGGTCGCCCAGGGCGTCACCCTGCACGGCTTCTCGATCAACTGCGACTGCGACCTGACGCACTTCGACAAGATCGTGCCGTGCGGAATCCGCGACGCCGGCGTCACCTCTCTCTCCGCCGAACTGAACCGCCCCATCCCCGTCACCGACGTCCTCCCGGTAGTCGAAACCCACCTCCCCGCCATCACCCCCTGACTCACCACTCCGCCCCGTTGCTCAAGAGGTTTGCGTCAGGAATCGTGCTGTCGCCGACGCAAACCTCTTGATCAACTCCTGGAAGGTTCAGGGGGTCAGGCGGTGGAGGTCACGGGGGAAGGGGGTCACTTCGCGGATGTTGGGGGTGCCGGTGAGGCGGGCGACGAAGCGTTCCAGGCCGATGGCGAAGCCGCCGTGCGGGGGCATGCCGTGGCGGAAGGCGTCGACGTAGCCCGCGTACGGTTCGACCGGCTCGCCGCGGGCGGCGAGGGCGGTCAGGTAGTCGGCGTGGCGGTGTAGGCGCTGGCCGCCGGTGACCAGCTCCAGGCCACGGAACAGCAGGTCGAAGCCGTTCGAGTAGTCCGGCCGGGCCGGGTCGGGATGGGTGTAGAAGGGGCGTTTCGCCATCGGGTAGCCGGTGACGAAGACGAAGTCCGAGCCGTGTTCCCGCCGCGCCCACTCGCCCAACGCCCGTTCGTGCGTGGGCGCCAGGTCCGGTTCGTCGGCGGGAGCGCCGGCGATCCGCAGCGCCTCGGTGAAGTGGACTTGCGGAATCTGCGCCGGCACCTGCGGTGGTGTCACGCCGAGGGTGGCCAGTGCGGCACCGGCCATGTCTACGACGGTGTCCAGCGTCCCGGCCAGGGTGTTCCGCAGCACCGCCATCACGTCCCGGTGGTCGGTGATGAAGCCCAGTTCGGCGTCGAGCGAGGTGTACTGGGCCAGGTGCCGTACGGTGTCGTGCGGCTCGGCCCGGAACACCGGCCCGACCTCGTAGACCCGTTCGACCACACCGACCATGAGCTGCTTGTAGAACTGTGGTGACTGCGCCAGGTACGCGGGCCGGCCGAACCAGTCCAGCGCGAACACGTTCGCCCCGCTCTCGGTGGACGAGGCGACCACCTTCGGCGTGTGGATCTCCACGAACCGGTGGGCGTCCAGCGTGGCCCGGAACCCGGCGACCGCCGCCGCCGACACCCGCACCGCCGCCGAGCGGCTCGGGTGGCGCAGCGCGACCGGTGCGTGGTCGAGCTGGGTGGGCAGGCTGGCGGTGAGGGTGGGCCGGTACAGGTCGAACGGCGGCGGTACGGCGGGCGGGCCGAGCGGGCGTACGGTCGGGTCGGTCAGCTCGACCCCGGCGGGCGCGGCCGGGTTCGCCGCCACCGTGGCCACCACCTCGACGACGGTCTCCTCGGGCAACGCCTCGATCTCGGCGCGTACCGCCGGGTCGGTGACCACGACCTGGGCGAGGCCGGCGGCGTCGCGGACGATCAGGAAGGCCACCGACTTGAGCAGTCGGCGGCGGTGCACCCAGCCGGCGATCCGGACGGTACCGCCGGTGTGCCGGGTGAGCTGGTCGGACAGGATGCGTTGCACGGCTACCTCCTCGATCAATCGCAACGCGATCCCCGGGAGGTGTGGGCGAGCGGGAACCTCGCGGTGCCACCACACCTTCGCTCCCGCCGCAGCGGAAGCCTCGTTCGTCGCCTTTTCACCGGGGCCAGCCGGGCGGGCTATACTGGGCTCGGCTGTTAAGAAGGGGCCCTTCCTCTACCGGAGGCGTTAAAAGGGTGCCCTTCCTTTCACCGTCGTCGCTTCGTGCGAGCGACGCTAGCAGCACCCACCGTCGCCGTGTTACCCGTTTTTCCCGTCCCCGGTGTCCGGCGTCACAGGATTTGCGGGGTGACGGCGGTCGCCCGCTGTTCATCGACAGCCACCATCCGGCGTAGGCTCGTTTTTGTGACGATCGAGCACACCGCACCGACGACCGGCCAGGCCACGCGCACCGCGACGCCCGCCCCCGAGGGGCGGCGGCTGCTGCGGATCGAGGCCCGCAACGCCGAGACGCCGATCGAACGCAAACCGCCGTGGATCAAGGTCAAGGCCAAGATGGGCCCGGAGTACACCCAACTGCGCGGGCTGGTCTCCCGCGAAGGGCTGCACACCGTGTGCCAGGAGGCCGGCTGCCCCAACATCTACGAATGCTGGGAGGACCGGGAGGCCACCTTCCTCATCGGCGGTGACCAGTGCACCCGCCGCTGCGACTTCTGCCAGATCGACACCGGCAAGCCGGCCGAGTTCGACGCCGACGAGCCGCGCCGGGTGGCCGAGTCCGTGGTGTCGATGGGCCTGCGGTACGCCACCATCACCGGCGTGGCCCGTGACGACCTGCCCGACGGCGGCGCCTGGCTGTACGCCGAGACGGTCCGGCAGATCCACGCCCTGCAGCCCGGCTGCGGTGTGGAGCTGCTGATCCCCGACTTCAACGCCGTACCGGAGCAGCTCGCCGAGGTCTTCAGCGCCCGCCCCGAGGTGCTCGCGCACAACGTGGAGACGGTGCCGCGGATCTTCAAGCGGATCCGGCCGGCGTTCCGCTACGAGCGGTCCCTGGACGTGATCCGGCAGGCCCGCGCCGCCGGCCTGGTGACCAAGAGCAACCTGATCCTGGGCATGGGCGAGGAGCGCGCCGAGATCTCCCAGGCGCTGCGCGACCTGCACGACGCCGGTTGCGAGCTGATCACCATCACCCAGTACCTCCGCCCCACGCCCCGGCACCACCCGGTGGAGCGCTGGGTCAAGCCGGAAGAGTTCGTCGAGCTCAGCGCCGAGGCCGAGGAGATCGGCTTCGCCGGGGTGATGAGCGGGCCGCTGGTGCGCTCGTCGTACCGGGCCGGCCGGCTCTACCAGCAGGCTCTCGCCGCCCGCGAGGGCGTCGCCGTCGCCGGCTGAGGTTTCCCGGCCGCCGCGCCGCGCGAGCGCCGTCGGCAGGCGGCGGCCGGGTGCCATGATCGGCAGGTGACCGAGGTACGCCGAGAGCCACGACCCGCGCTGCGCGCGCTCCCGGCAACCCTGCGGACGCTTCCCGATTCGCTCCGGCTGCCGCGTAGCCCCCGGCTGCCGGTGCTGCTCACCGTGCTCGCGTTCCTCGCCGGGGTGGGTTACCGCCTCGGGCTGATGCTGTTCGACGCGCCGCCCACCAACAGCGACGAGGCCACCATGGGCCTGGCCGCGCTGCACATCTCGCGGGGCCAGGAGTTCCCCGTCTGGTTCTACGGCCAGACGTACATGGGCACCCTCGAAGCGTGGCTGGCCGCGCCGCTGTTCGCCGTGGCCGGCCCGTCGACGTTCGTGCTGCGGCTGCCGACCCTGGCGATGTACGCGCTGTTCGTGCTGCTGATCTGGCGTCTGACGCTGCGGTTGACCGGGGACCACTGGTTCGCTCTGCTGGTGGTCGGCCTGCTCGCCCTCGGCTCGGACCGGATCGTCAAGAACCAGCTGATCGCCGGTGGCGGCTACCCGGAGATGAACGTTGCCGGGGCGGCACTGGCCCTGCTGGCGTACGACCTGGCGGTCGGGCGTCCCGGTCGACGGCTGCCCCGCTGGACGGCGTGGGGTTTCCTCGCCGGGCTGATGCTCTGGGTCGACCCGCTGGTGCTGCCGTACGTCGCCGGCACCGGGCTGGTGCTCGTCGCGTTCCGCTGGCGTGAGCTGCGTGGCCGAGCGGGCGGGCTGCTCACCTTCGGCGCCCTGGTCGGCGCGGCACCGCTGCTGGTGGACAGCCTGGTGGCCGTCCGCAACCCGCTCACGGCGGTACTCACCGCCAGCGGCGCCGAGCAGCCCGCCGGCTGGCTCGACCGGCTGTACGGCGGGCTGGTGCTCGGCCCGGCGCTCGGCATGGGCTTCTGTGACCCGGGCCGGTGTGCGGGCTGGCAGCTCTGGTGGGCGGTGGCACTGCCGGTGCTGCTGGCCGCCGCCGCCCTGACCGCCTGGCACACCCTCCGCCACCCACCCACCTCCCCTACCCCGGCTGGAACTGCCACGGCTGCCACCGGAGCAGCGGATCCGGGGGGCGAAGCGGGTGGCGGTACGGCGGCACGGGTGGGTGCGGCGGTGACGTCGGCATTGGTCGGGGCGGCGGTGGCGACCATTGCCGCGTACACGGTCAGCAGTGCGGCCGGGCGGACGCCTGTGGAAAGCTCCCGCTACCTGTCCTGCCTGCTGATCTCCGTACCGGTGCTGTTGTGGCCCGGGTGGAGGGCGACCCGCCGGCGACGCCTGCCCGCCGGCGACGCGGCGGACCACCGGCTCGGCGGGCGATCTTCCGCTACCACGCGGGTAGCGGCGGTGCTGGTGCTGACGGCGACGCTGAGCACCGCGATCGTCGCGACGGCGGGTGCGGTGGGTCGGGTGCCCGCCGTGCACTCCGACGAAGGGCGGCACGTCGCGCTGGTCGCTGCGCTACGCGAACAGGGCGTACGGCACGTCTACGGCACCTACTGGACCTGCAACCGGCTCACCTTCGCCAGCGGGGAGGACGTGATCTGCGCGGTCGTCGACGACGAGTTGCGTCCCGGCCACGACCGTTACCGCCCGTACCGGACGGCCGTCCACGCGGCGGCCGGGGCGGCCTGGATCGCGCCCGACGGGTCCCCGCTCGCGGCCCGCCTCGACCAGCGACTCGACTCCCTCGACCGGTTCACCGTCGACGGCTGGCACGTCTACCTGCCCCGCGGCTGACCCAGCAGCCCCGGTCAACCCGATGATCAACCGAGTGGACCGACCGGGACCGGACGCCGATCAACGGCGCGGCGCGCGACCACTAGACTCGACGCCATGGCAAAGCCCCAGGAGAAGGTCTCGTTCGGCCAGCGGCTGAAGCAGATCGGGTTGGTGTTCCGGTTCACCGCCAAGCAGGACAAGTGGTTCGCGCCGCTGGCCGCCGGCGCGGTGCTGATCCCACTCGCGCTGACCGTCGTCGCGATCGTGCTCTGGGGCTGGCTGTGGCTGCCGCTGGGCATCCTGTTCGCCCTGCTCTGCCTGCTGATCGTGCTCAACCTGCGGTCCAACCGGGCGATGATGAACGCCGCCGAGGGCCAGCCGGGTGCCGCCGCCCAGATCATGGAGAGCATGCGCGGCGACTGGCGGGTCTCCCCCGCGGTCAGCTCGACCACCCAGATGGACATGGTCCACCTGGTCATCGGCCGCCCCGGGGTGATCCTGCTGGCCGAGGGCAACCCGCAGCGGGTACGCAGCCTGCTCAGCCAGGAGAAGCGCCGGCTCGCCAAGGTGATCGGCAACGCCCCGCTCTACGACTACGTCATCGGTCAGGAAGAGGGCGAACTGCCCATCCGTAAGCTGCGGATGACGCTGATGCGACTGCCTCGCAACCTGAGCGGCAAGGACGTCAACTCCCTGGACAAGCGGCTCAAGGCGCTCACCGCCCGCCCGCAGATGCCCAAGGGCGCCGTACCCAAGAATCTCCGCCCACCCCGAGGCGCCTTCCGCCAAATGCGCGGCCGCTAACCCCCCCCGCCCCGCCCCGCCCCGCCCCGCCCCGCCCCGCCCCGCCCCGCCCCGCCCCGGCGATCATGCACTTCTGGTCGCCGTTATGCCGGGATTGAGACGCTGTGCGGGGTCAAGAAGTGCAAGATCGCGGGAACGTCGGGGTGCGGGTCAGCGGGGGGCGGGGGTGATGACGGAGTTGGTGAGGCGGTCGTGCAGGCCGCGGCGGTTGTGGTCCATGAGGAGGGCGGGAACCACCAGGGCCAGGAGCACGCCGCGCAGCAGGGCACGCAGCAGGCCGATGCGGCCGCCGTCGGACCAGGCGACACAGCGGATCCGGGTCAGGTACATGCCGGGGGTCTGGGCGAACAGGCCGAGGAAGATGGCGTACTCGACGATCAGCACGAGCACCGGTGCCCAGCCGTCACGTGTCGGGCTGGCGAACAGGCCGGCGGCGAGCAGGCAGAGCACCCAGTCGATGATCAGCGCTCCGAAGCGGCGGCCCAGTTCGGCCGGTACGAAGTCGGGGTCGGCTGCGGGCGGCGTCGAAGCGTGCGGCTGGGTTGTCACAGCGGCCAAGATTACTCAGCGCTGCCCTACCGGCCCGGAACAGGTCCGTGCGCGTGGCGTGGAATCGGACCAATAGCAGGAAGTTTCACTAGACTGGCACAGCCGGACCAGTCCCTCCGGTTTCGGCGTCCACATCCTGTCAGCCGTGACACACCGCGAGGGACGTAACACGGCAGAAACACTGGAGACATGGCCGGGCAACCCCACGGCCATAGCGTCGCCAGGAGCCGAGCTACCCGTGGACGTGCCAGGAGGACTAGTGTTCGCCAATCCCGAGGAACTCCTGCGTTACCTCAAGAACGAGGACGTAAAGTTCGTCGACGTTCGTTTCTGTGACCTACCCGGCGTCATGCAGCACTTCAACCTGCCGGTGGAGTCTGTCGACGAGGGTTTCTTCACCGACGGTCTCGCCTTCGACGGATCGTCGATCCGCGGTTTCCAGGCGATCCACGAGTCGGACATGCTCCTTCTCCCGGACGTCGCGACCGCCTTCATCGACCCCTTCCGCGCGCAGAAGACCCTCGCGCTGAACTTCTTCATCCACGACCCGTTCACGCGCGAGGCGTACTCCCGCGACCCGCGCAACGTGGCGAAGAAGGCCGAGGCGTACCTCGCCGCCAGCGGCATCGCGGACACCGCGTACTTCGGTGCCGAGGCGGAGTTCTACATCTTCGACTCGATCCGCCACGAGACCTCGGCGCACCAGTCGTTCTACTACATCGACTCGATCGAGGGCGCCTGGAACACCGGCCGCGAGGAAGAGGGCGGCAACCGCGGCTACAAGACCGCGTACAAGGGTGGTTACTTCCCGGTGCCGCCGGTGGACCACTACGCCGACCTGCGCGACTCGATCGTGCGGCGCCTGATCGACACCGGCTTCACCGTCGAGCGCTCGCACCACGAGGTCGGCACCGCCGGCCAGGCGGAGATCAACTACAAGTTCTCCACCCTGCTGCACGCCGGCGACCAGATGCAGCTGTTCAAGTACATCGTCAAGAACCAGGCCTGGGCCGCCGGCAAGACCGCGACCTTCATGCCGAAGCCGCTCTTCGGCGACAACGGCTCGGGCATGCACACCCACCAGAGCCTCTGGCTCAACGGTGAGCCGCTGTTCTACGACGAGACCGGTTACGCCGGCCTGTCGGAGACCGCCCGCTGGTACATCGGCGGTCTGCTGCACCACGCCCCGTCGCTGCTGGCCTTCACCAACCCGACGGTCAACTCGTACCGTCGTCTGGTGCCGGGCTTCGAGGCGCCGGTCAACCTGGTCTACTCGCAGCGCAACCGCTCCGCCTGCACCCGCATCCCGGTCACCGGCAGCAACCCGAAGGCCAAGCGCGTCGAGTTCCGCGTGCCGGACCCGTCGGCCAACGTCTACCTCGCCTTCTCGGCGATGCTGATGGCCGGCCTGGACGGCATCAAGAACAAGATCGAGCCGCCGGCCCCGATCGACAAGGACCTCTACGACCTCCCGCCGGAGGAGTGGGGCGACGTCAAGCAGGTGCCGGGCTCGCTGCCGGCGGTGCTGGACTCGCTGGAGGCCGACCACGACTACCTGCTCGACGGCGGCGTCTTCACGCCGGACCTGATCTCCACCTGGATCGACTGGAAGCGGGCCAACGAGGTCGACCCGGTGCGTCTGCGCCCGACCCCGCACGAGTTCGCCATGTACTTCGACTGCTGATCACGATCAGCTCTCGTTCGGGCCGGCTCCGCGTTCGCGGGGCCGGCCCGAACGTGTTGGGGCCACCCGAGCACTGCTGCGTCACCCCTGTCCGGGCACCCTGTCGAAGCTGCCGCAGACTATGCCGGCAACGTGACAGAAGATCGACAGGAGAGTGCCATGACCGTCCGCGGATTCGACCGGCCGCCGACCCGACTGGAGGCCGCCAAGGCGTACGCGGAGCAGGTCTGGGGAACGGGCAGCGCCAAACGGGTGGCCACATTCGACAACGGCACCCCGTACGTGCGGGCGGGGGCGGTGGCGCGGTTCCTGACCTGGTTCGTCGACACGGTGGTGTGCCTGTTCGGGGTGGGGGTCTGTGTCGTCGCGCTGGCGCTGCTGCATGACGGTGGGCAGGGCCTCTCCATCGACGCCGTCGCCGTGCTGGCGATCGCGTCGTACTTCGTGGTGCCGATGCTGTACGGCCTCTGCTACGGCAACGGCCGCGCGCTCGGTGCGGTCCTCACCGGTACGCAGCTGGTACGGGCCAAGGACGGCGGACGCATCGGCCTGAAGGGCTGCTGGGCCATGGTGGTCCGGACGGTGTTCATGCCGATCGTGTTCGGCATCGTGGTGCTGAGCGCGGCGACCGGGTTGGGGGTGGCCGGTTCCCTGGCGCGGACCAGCATCGACCGCGCCGCCACCCGACACCTGCACGCCGCCGGCATCCGGTGACTCCCAATACCTTCGCGTCCGATATATTCGGGCCATGGATACGCCGCTACGCGAACCGACCTACCTCATCCTCACCGCGCTCGCTCGCGAGCCGATGCACGGTTACGCGATCATCGGCGAGGTCGCCGCTCTCTCCGACGGACGGCTCTCGCTGCGCCCCGGCACCCTCTACGGTGCGCTGGACCGGCTCACCGACGCCGGGCTGGTGGAACTCGACCGCGAGGAGACAGTCGACGGGCGGCTGCGCCGCTACTACCGCCTCTCCCCCAGCGGGGCGAGCATCCTCGCCGCCGAGACCGAACGACTGCGGCGCAACGTCGAAGCGGCCACCGCTCGGCTGCGCGCCCGCAAGGCCCAGGCGCTGACTCCGCGTACGGCCGGGGGGTTGGCATGAACGAGTTGGAGCGACGCTACCGACGCCTGCTGCGGGCGTACCCGCCGGACTACCGACGCGAACGCGGCGACGAGATCATCGGGACGTACCTCGACCTGGCCGGACCGGATCGGCGCTGGCCCTCCCTCGCGGAGGCCGCGGACCTCGGGCGCGGCGGTCTGCGTCAGCGGCTGCGCGCCGCCGGCGCCACCGACCTGATTCCCGGGGTACGCCTGGCCGGGCTGCTCGCCCTGACCACCGCCGCCTTCCTCGCCGGCTTCTGGGTGTTCGCCGAGCAGCAACTGCCGCCCGCCGAGGCAGGGGTGCCGGTGTTCGGCCCATTCGTCTCGGTCGGCATCGTCGCATGGTGCGGTTGGCTGATCGCCGCGCTTGTCGTCGCCGTCGCACCGGGCCGACCCGCCCGAGTGGCGATCGGCGTGGCGTTGCTGATGACCGCAGCGGTGCCGGCGGTGAGCGTGCTCGCCGGTGTGCCACGGCCACCGCTGCTGGTGGTGGCCCCGATGGTCGCGCTCGGCGTGCTGGCGCTCGCGGTCGATGACGGCCTGCCGGTGCCGGCCCGAGTTCTGCCGGTGACGGCGGCGGTCAGCGGTGGTCTCCTCTCGTACGCGATGGGGGTCGGTGCGTACTGGAGCGCCTACCGTGGTGGGGGCGGAGAGTTCCAGCCGCCCATCGGCACGGTGCTGCTGCTGGTCGTGCTCCTGCTGGCGATCGGACTGGGCATGCGGCGGGACGCGCGGGGCGGCTGGGCCGCGATGGCCCTGCTCACCCCGGTCGGCCTGCTCAACGTGCACCTGCTGGCCGGGGCGGTGGACGGTCTCGCCAGTGGTGCCCCACGCCCCACGTACCCGACGATGGTCGGCGTTGCGCTCGCCGTCGCCCTGCTCGGACCGGCCCTGCTGCCGGCCGCCGTCGCCCTGCGCCGCCGCCTGGGCACCCCGTCCGCCGCCGCTGCCTGCCCCACCTGCGGCAGCCGCCGCTGACCGGCGGTCAGGGAGGGCGTCGTAGCCAGGAGGGTGCGCGGAGCACCACGGCCAGCACCAGCAGGGTCATCGCCACCGCGCCGGGTGCCTTCACCAGCCGGGCCACGTTGCTGCCGTCGGGCAGGGCGAGGAAGGACGCCGCCGCGCAGGGCAGCGCGAACCAGGCCGTACGCGTCGCCGTCACCGCGAGCAGCGCCAGCGGCCAGGTCGCGTACCAGGGGTGGAACACCGGCGCGAGAACCACCGTCGCCACCAACGCCATGCCGGCGGCACCGAGGATCAACCGTCGCTCCCCCGGCGGCGTCCTCGGATCAGCGGGACGCACCACGCCGGCCCGTGCGGCCAACCTGATGACCCACCCTCCGGCTCCGTCGGACCGGGCGGCCGGGGTGCGCAGGGCGGACCAGGTTCGGCACCAGAGCAGGACGAGGAACGCGGCCAGCACCACCAGGCCGACGACACGGGTCACCGGCACCGCGCCGGGTGGCCGGCCGACCAACCTGCCGACGTAGTCCACGACCATGCCGACCGCCGTCGGCGGCGAGGTCCACTGCACGGTGTCCCCGCTGCTGCCCAGCCCACCGATCCAGCCCAGCCCGAGACCGGACAGCAGCGACGTCACCACCAGCGCGCCGACCACCCCGACGGCGAGGAGCCCGCCGTCGCGCAGCAGCGCCGCGACCGTGTGTCGACCGCGTACCGCGGCCAGCGCCGCGAACGGCAGCACCACCACGGCGGTGGCCTTCACCGACACCGCCAGCCCGAGCAGCACCCCGGCGGCCAGCAGCCCGGCAACCGCCGGCACCCCCTTTCGGCCCGACAGCAGCCGGCCGGGAGGACGGACCAGGAGCAGGAGGCCGGGCAGGAGCAGGCCGAGCATCACCGCGTCGTTGTGCGCACCGGCCACCAGGTGCACGCCGACCAGCGGGCAGGCCAGCACCAGCCAGGTCGCCCGTCGGGTCGGCACGCCGGCCGCCCGGGCCAGCCCGGGCAGGCAGAGCGCCGCCACCAGCAACCCGGCCACCGCCAGCACCCGCAGCAGCGCCACCGTGCCGACCAGGCCACCACCGAGCACCACGGCCAGGGCACCGAGCAGCACGAAGAACGGGCCGTACGGGGCGGCCGTGTCCCGCCAGACCGGCGCGACCGCGTCCAGCCAGGGGCAGCCGGCCGCAGCCACCCCGGTGGCGTACGGGTCACCACCATCGGCGTACACCCAACCCTGGCAGGCGTACGAGTAGACGTCCCGGCTGCCCAGCGGGGCGCTGAACAGCAGCGGCAGCGCCCACAACCCGGCAGTCCGGTACGCCCAGGCCGCCGACGGCGCACCACCACGCAGCGCCCACCAGGCACCGACCATGGCGGTGGTGCCGGCCAGCCAGAGGATCACGGTCAACGGACCGTCGACCGCAGGGTTGGTGGTCCGCTCCGGCAGCGCACCGCCCAGGAAGGAGGCGGTGGCCAGCAGCACCGCTCCGGCCAACCCGATCCACCGGGCCACCCGGTCACGGCCGGTGACCGAACCGGCCTCGCGATCGGCGGTCGAGCCGCCCTCGCGGCCGGTGGTCGAGCCGGCCTCGGTGATCGAGGCGTCGGGGTGGGGGGCGCCGGGTTCGGTCACCGGCGTACCTCTCCTCAGTCCACGGGAACGGGTCGGCGAGTCGCCCGAGCCGACCGTACCAAGCGAACCGCCACCACGATCACGAACAGGGTCATCAGCGGCGCACCTATCGTCTTGGTGTGCCGGGGCAGCCCGGTGCCGTCGGCGAGCACGTGGAACGCCGAGTACACGGTCACCGCGCTGAACCACCAGGTGCGGTGGGCGGTGGCGGCGAGCAGGACCAGCGGCCAGAACCAGTACCAGGGGTGGAACAGCGGGGCCAGCGCCACCGCCGCGGTCAGGGCCAGCGCGGCGTGCCACAGCGGTTCGCGGTAGCGGGCCCGGAACCACAGCCAGACCAGCAGCGCCGCCAGCACCACCATGGCGATGCCGCGGGTCACCGGCAGCGCGTCGATGTGCAGGCCGAAGGGCAACGCCAGGTAGCCGATGGTCTGTCCGACGGCGGTCGGTGGCGAGGTCCAGGCGATCACCTCGTTGCCGTGCGAGAGCCCGGTGATCCAGCCGAGGTCCAGTCCGGCGGCGAGGGTCACCCCGAACAGGGTGGCCACCGCGCCACCGACCACCGGCGTACCGTCGCGCAGCAGGCCGCGCAGCGAGAAGCCGTTCGGGATCGCGGCGAGCGCCGCGAAGGGGACCACCACCAGCGCGGTGACCTTGATCCCGGCGGCCAGGCCGAGCACCACTCCCCCGGCCAGCAGGTGCCAGGTACGGCCCGGCCAGGTGACCACGATGGCCAGTCCGGCCACCATCAGCCCGACCATCATCGCGTCGTTGTGCACGCCGGAGATCAGGTGCACCCCCACCAGCGGGCTGGCCAGGGCCAGCCAGAGCGCCCGACCGACCGGCACGCCGCAGCGGCGGGCCAGCACCGGCAGGCAGGCCGCCGTCAGCACCACGCCGGCCACCGCGAGCACCCGGAACAACGCGATGCTGCCGAGCAGCGACCCGGTCGCGGCGACCACCGCGCCGGAGATCACCACGAACAGCGGACCGTACGGCGCCGGGGTGTCCCGCCAGATGTACGACATGGTGTCCAGCCAGGGGCAGGGCAGGGTGGAGACGCCGTACTCGTACGGGCTGATGCCGTTGGCGTAGCTCGCCCCCTGGCAGGCGTACGCGTACGCGTCGCGGCTGCCCAGCGGTGGGGTGACCAGGAAGGGCAGGATCCACAGGGCGGCGGTGGTCAACGCCCAGCGGGCCGACGGCACCCGGTCCCGCAGCACCCACCAGGCCACCGCCATGGCGATGGTGCCGAACAGCCACAACCCGATGATCCACGGCCCGTTCGGGCCGAGCCAGATCTTCACCGGGTCGGGTCGCAGGTCCCCGTCGGGCAGGGCTCCACCGAGGAAGGCAGCCACCGCCAACATGATCGATCCGGCTAGTCCAGTCCAGCGCACGAGGTGATGGGGCACGCCCGCCATGCTGCCAGTACCGTGAGCGCGGGGCGGAGGTGGGCATGCGGGGCTCTCGGGTGGTGGCGCTGGCCGCCGCGTGTGCCGGTGCGCTCGGTGTGGCGTACCTCATCCTCCCGGCGATGGGTTCGGACCTGGCGGCGCAGGTGGCCCGGGCCGACTTCTTCGTCGCGCACGGGCCGACCCCGGTCGACCTTCGCTGGTACGGCGGGGTCCAGCAGTTCGGCTACAGCCTGCTCGCCCAGCCGGTGATGGCCCTGCTCGGGGTACGCCTCACCGGCGTCGTCGCCCTGGTCGCGGCGGCGACCGCGCTGGCCGCCCTGCTGGTCCGTGCCCGGGTGCCCCGGCCGCTGCTCGGCAGTCTGGTCGGGGTGGTCACCATCGCCGGCAACCTGCTCTCCGGCCGGATCACGTACGGCCTGGGGGTGGCCTTCGGCCTGGCCGCCCTGCTCGCCCTCACCTGGCGACCCACGCTGTCACCGGCAGCAACCACCGTTCGACACGTCCGCTCCGGCGGTCGGTGGCCGCTCGTGCTGGCCGGGGTCGGGGCGCTGCTGGCCTCGGCGACCAGTCCGGTGGCCGGTCTCTTCGTCGGTCTGGCCGGTGTCGCCCTGCTGCTGTCGCGCCGGTACGCCGACGGGCTGACCCTGGCGGTGACCGCCGCGTTGCCGTTGGGCGTGACCGCGCTGCTGTTCAGCGACGGCGGCTGGATGAACATCAGCCGTACCGACACGATCCGGGCGACGGTGACGGCCCTGCTGGTGGCCGCGCTGGTCGGGTACCGGCCGGTGCGGGTCGGGGCGCTGCTGGCCGCCGGTGGGGTGGTCGCGGCGGCGCTGGTGCACACCCCGGTCGGCCTGAACGCCACCCGCCTGGCGACCATGTTCGCGCTGCCGTTGCTGGCCGCCGCCGCCCACCGCCCCGCCTGGCTCGGATCGGCCCGGCGGACGGGCCCCCCGGCAGCCCAGCCACCGCCGGTCCCGCCTGCCCGGCCGCCGTCGGTGGGCGCGATGCCACGGCGGGTCGGGGCGGTCGCGTTGGCTGTGCTGCTGGCGGTGGTGTGCTGGTGGCAGCCGCCGGTGGTCCCCGCCGACCTGCGCAGCATCGGCGATCCGACAAGCGCTCCCGGCTACTTCGCCCCGCTGCGCGCCGAACTGGAGCGGCGCGGGCTCACCGGTCGGCTGGAGGTGCCGCCGACCCGCAACTACTGGGAGGCCGCCCGGCTGGGCGAGGTGCCGCTGGCCCGAGGTTGGCTGCGGCAGGCCGACATCGACCGCAACCCGCTGTTCTTCACCACCGTGCCCGGCGCGACCGGCACCGGCGTGCCGCTGACCGTCGACAGCTACCGGGCCTGGCTGGACGACAACGCGGTGCAGTACGTCGCGGTGCCGGACGCCCCGCTGTCCTGGGTCGGCCGAGCGGAGGCAGAACTGGTCGACGGCGGCCTGCCGTACCTGACCGAGGTCTGGTCCGACCGGCACTGGCGGCTGTACGCGGTGACCGACCCCACCCCCCTGGTCGGGGCGCCCGGCGAACTGCTGCACGCCGACGGCGCTTCGGTCGCGTTCGGCACCACAGGTGCCGCGACAGTGCCGGTGCGGGTCCGGCACAGCCGCTGGTTGACCGCCTCCGGCGACGCCACCGTCGCCGCCGACGGGGACTGGACGGCGGTCACGGTGCCGCGCGCCGGCACGTACACCCTCGGCAGTTGATCCGGCTCCCCCGCCCACAACCGTTACCGGCGTTAACAAGGGGCCCTTCCTCTACCGCAGGCGTTAATAAGGTGCCCTTCCTTACATCTCCAGGACGCGTTCGGCGGCGGTGCGGGAGCGGCGGCCGGTGCGCAGGTATTCGTCGAGGAACTCACCGGGGTCCTCGGCACCGAGCAGCCGCACCACCCCGGCCAGTTCCACGCCGTGCCGGGGCAACTGGTCGCCGGCCCGGCCCCGGACCAGCATCAGCGCGTTGCGGACCTGCGCCGCGAGGGTCCAGCCGGCCGCCATCGCCTCGGCGTCCGCCGGGTCGACCAGGCCCAGGTCACGGGCGGCGGTGAGGGCGTCGAGGGTACGGGTGCCGCGCAGCGCCGGGTACGCCCCGGCGTGGCGCAGTTGGAGCAGTTGCACCGCCCACTCGACGTCGGCCAGGCCGCCCCGACCCAGTTTGGTGTGGGTGGCCGGGTCGGCGCCCCGGGGCAGCCGCTCGGTCTCCACCCGTGCCTTGATCCGGCGGATCTCGATGATCTGTTCCCGGGTCAGCCCGTCGGCCGGGTACCGGACCGGGTCGACGAGCTGTTCGAACCGGGTGCCCAGGTCGGCGTCGCCGCAGACGCAGCGGGCGCGTAGCAGCGCCTGGGCCTCCCACACCCTCGACCAGCGGGCGTAGTACTGCTGGTAGGCGGCGAGGCTGCGGACCAGTGGCCCCTGCCGGCCCTCCGGGCGCAGGTCGGCGTCGACGCCGAGCGGCGGATCGGGGGCGGGCATGCCGAGCAGTCGGCGCAGCTCCTCGGCGATGGCCTGGGCGGCGGCGCTGGCGGCGCTCTCGCTGACGCCTTCGGGCGGCTCGTAGACGAACAGCACGTCGGCGTCGGAGAGGTAGTTGGACTCGTACCCGCCGAGTCGGCCCATGCCGATCACCGCGAATTTCAGGCCCGGCATCGGCGGCTGGGCGGCCCGGGCGGTGCGCAGCGCGGCGGCGAGGGTGGCGTCGGTGACGTCGGAGAGGGCGGTGCCGACGGCGGTGATGTCGGCCAGTCCGGGGGTGGCCCGTTCGCCGTCGCCCCGCGAGGGTGCCAGCGAACCGGCCCGGCTGAGCACGTCGGCGCACGCGAGGCGGAGCAGTTCCCGGCGACGCAGCGCGCGGACCGCCCGGATGGCCTCGACCGGGTCGGTGTGCCGGCCCGCTGCGGCGGCGAACCCGTCGCAGAGCACGTCGCGGGGCCGGGGCCGCAGTTCGCTCTCCTCGGCCAGCATGCGCAACGCCTCCGGCTCGCGGGCGAGCAGGTCGGCCGCGTACCGGGAGGAGGAGAGCACCCGGGCCAGGCGGCGGGCCACCGGCCCGGAGTCGCGCAGCAGCCGCAGGTACCAGGGGGTGCTGCCGAGGGAGTCGGAGACCTGACGGTAATTGAGCAGCCCCCGGTCCGGTTCGGGGGCGTCGGCGAACTCGCTGAGCAGCACCGGCAGCAGGGTGCGCTGGATCGCGGCGGTGCGGCTCACCCCGCCGGTGAGGGCCTGGAGGTGACGCAGCGCCCCGGCGGGGTCGGCGAAGCCGAGGATCTCCAGCCGGTTGCGGGCCGCCTCGGGGGTCAGCCGCAGACCGTCGGCCGGCACCCGGGCCACCGACTCCAGCAACGGGCGGTAGAGCAGCTTGGCGTGCAGCCGGCGTACCTCGGTGGCGTGGGTGTTCCACTCGGCGCGGAAGGCCTCGACGGCGCTGCGTCCCGGGCTGGCGGCGTATCCGAGGGCGGTGGCCAGCCACTTCAGCGCGTCCGGATCGGTGGGCACGGTGTGGGTTCGCCGCAGGCCCTGTAGTTGCAGACGGTGCTCGACGCCGCGCAGGAAACGGTAGCCGCGCAGCAGCGCCTCCCCGTCGGCCCGGCCGACGTAGCCGCCGGTGACCAGCGCGCGCAGGGCGGGGATGGTGCCGGGGGTACGCAGCGACTCGTCGCCGCGCCCGTGCACCAGTTGGAGCAGTTGCACCGCGAACTCGATGTCCCGCAGCCCGCCGGGGCCGCGTTTGATCTCGCGCTCCAACTCCTTCGGCGGAATGTGGTCGATGATCTTGCGACGCATGGCCCGGACGTCCTCGACCGCTTCCGGACGCTCGGCCGCCTGCCAGAGCAGCGGGGCCAGCGTGTCGATCCACTCCTGACCCAGCGCCAGGTCACCGGCGGCCGGTCGGGCCTTGAGCAGGGCCTGGAACTCCCAGGTGCGGGCCCAGCGGCGGTAGTACGCCAGGTGGCTGGCCAGGGTGCGCACCAGCGGACCCCGGTTGCCCTCGGGACGCAACGCGGCGTCGACCGGCCAGGCCACCAACCCGCAGATGTGGATCAGCCGGGTGGCCACTGTGGTGGCCGCGGCGAGGTCGTCGTCCTCGGCCGCCACGAAGATCACGTCTACGTCGGAGACGTAGTTGAGTTCGCCGCCACCGCACTTGCCCATCGCCACCACGGCCAACCGGGGCACTGCGGTGCCCTCGGGCAGCTCGCTCACGGCGATGTCGTAGGCGGCGGACAAGGTGGCGTCGGCCAGCGCGGAGAGGGCGACCATTGTCTGCTCCAGGCCGCGCCCGCCGGTCAGGTCGGCCGCCGCGATCCGCAACAACGCCAGCCGGTACGCCCGACGCAGCACCGCCACCGGATTGCCGTCGCCTGTCGCGTCGAGCCGCCCGTCGGCGGTCGGAGCGAGCCCGTCCGGCTCGGTACGCAGCACCGCCCACTGGTCGGGGTTGGCGACGAGATGATCGCCCAACGCCGAGGAGGCCCCCAGCACGGCGATCAGCCGGCGGCGCAGCCCCGGATCGTCGTGCAGGGCCGCGAGCAGGGCAGAGCCGGCCCCGATACCACCCGAGCCGCCGGCCCCGGACGTGTCCGTACCGGCGGCCGTGCCGTTGCCGCCGGTCTGGGCGCGGCGTTCCGCCTCGACGAGGCGGTGCAGTTGGCGCAGCGCCAGGTCCGGGTCGGCGGCCCGGGACAGCGCGGTGAGCAACTCCTGGGCCGCCTCGCCACTGGGTTCCTGGGTCTGCGGTCGCCACAGGTCCAGGCCGGTCGGGCCGAGCAGGTCGGCGGCGCGGGCACCGCCGTCGGAGTCGGTGATGTCGAAGCCGTACCGGGCGAGCCGGCCGGTGGCGCTGGTCGGCCGGCCCATCAGTGCCCGAGCAGCGGCAGAGTGCGGCGCGGCCCGTCGTCGTCCAGTTCGCCGAGGGCCAGCGCGGCGAACCGGGCGGCGAACGGTTGCCAGACCTCTTCCACGTCGACCATCACCGCGTCGCAGGCGGCGACCACGAGGTCCCGGTCGTAGCCCAGCTCGGCAAGCAACGCCGAGTCGGTGGCCCAGTCGGCGACCATCGCCGTGTCGCACTCGATGTGGAACTGCAGACCCCAGGCCCGGTCGCCGAGGCGGAACGCCTGATGCGGATAGCGGGTGGAGGCGGCCAGCAGGGTCGCGCCGACGGGCAGCTCGGTGATCTCGTCGGCGTGCCACTGCAACACGTCCGGGATCAGCGGCACGTACCGGAACAGCGGATCGTTCTCGGCGGCGTCGCGCCGGCCGACCACGGCCGGGCCGACCTCGGGCCCGGCGGGGCTGCGCTCGACGGTGCCGGCGTGGGCGGTGGCGAGCAGTTGCGCGCCGAGGCAGATGCCCAGGGTCGGCAGTCGGTGCCGGACCGCCTTACGCAGCAGCGCCTCCACGTCGGGGAACCAGGCAGCCGACGGCGTCCCGTCGGTTGTCGGGTAGGCCTGCTGATCGCCGCCGAGCACCACCAGCGCGGCGTAGCCCGCGAGGTCGGCGGGGAGTTCGTCGCCGACGTGCGGGCGAACCACGGACAGCTCCAGCCCCGCCTCGGTCAGCCATTCCCCCAACCGCCGCGCATCGTCGGTCGGGTCGTTCTCGATCACCAACGCAGTTCCCACGTCGTCGAGGCTATCCGGTCGGGCCGATCGGGGCCGCGCGCGGGACTAGGCTCTCCGGCTGTGTCCGACCACACCGCTGCTGACCACGTCGTACGCCCGCCGGCCCTGCGCGAGGGCGACACGGTGATGCTGGTGTCCCCCTCCGGGCCGACCCGCCCGGAGCGGGTGGCGCGGGGCATCGAACTGCTCACCGGCTGGGGTCTGCGGCCCGTGCTCGCCCGCAACGTGTACGCCCGACAGGGCTACCTGGCCGGGGTCGACGCGCTGCGCGCGGCCGACCTGAACGCCGCCTTCGCCGACCCGCAGGTACGCGGGGTCATCTGCACCCGGGGCGGCTACGGGGCGCAGCGGGTGGTGGACGCGATCGACATGGCGGCGGTGCGCCGGGACCCGAAGGTGGTGGCCGGCTTCTCCGACATCACCGCCCTGCAACTGGCGCTGTGGCGGGGTGCCCGGCTGGCCGGGGTGCACGGACCGGGGGCGGCCTGGCGCGACGAGCGCACCCCGCTGGCCTCCGCCGAGTCGCTGCACGCCGCGCTGACCCGTACCGAACCGGTCACCGTGCGCGCCGTCGAGGCCGAGGAGACCTTCGCCGTACGGGTGCCGGGGCGGGCGGTGGGTCGGCTGCTGGGCGGCAACCTCTGCCTGATCGTGGCCTCGCTGGGCACCCCGGACATGCCGGACCTGACCGGGGCGGTGCTGTTGCTGGAGGACGTGCAGGAGCCGCCGTACAAGGTCGATCGGATGCTGACCCAGTTGCGTCGCGCCGGTGCGCTGGACGGGCTGGCCGGGGTGGCGGTGGGCCAGTTCACCGACTGCGCGGACGGCTGGGAGGTCAGCGTGGCCGACGTGCTCACCGAACGCCTCGGCGACCTGGGCGTACCGGTGCTGGGCGGGCTGCCGATCGGCCACGGCCCCGGTCAACTCTCCGTCCCGGTGGGCACCCTGGCCACCCTCGACGCGGACGCCGGCACCCTCACCGTGGCCCCCGCCGTTCGCTGACCGTCTGTCCCGGTACCGATCCCCGAGGGCGGGCATGTCCGATTATTTCGGCCGAACTGCCAGCTCGCTGACAGGTTCGGCATGGGCCTCACCCAGACTGGCGGGTCACTGTCGGTGACGTCATCGCATCACCTACGAGTTGGAGGACCGATGTCCCGCACGATTTCGAAGAAGCACCTGCTGGGCGGACTGGCTGCCGCGGGTGTGCTCGCCGTGGGGATCGCCGCTCCCACCGTGGCGCTCGCCGACGACAAGGCCACCCCGAGCCCGAGCGCCAGCACGAGCACCGAGGACCGCAAGGACGAGCGCGGGGAGCGCCACCAGGCGTTCGCCGAGGCGCTTGCCGAGGAGTTGGGCGTGCCCGCCGACAAGGTGACCGAGGCCCTGGAGAAGCTCCGCGAGCAGCACAAGCCGCAGGGCAAGCCGGAAGGCGAGCGTCCCGAGGGTCGCGGTGGCGACCAGCACCGTGGCGGCGAGCACAAGCGCGGTGGCGACCGCGGGCCGCAGCACTCCCCCGAGGACCGCAAGGAGGCCATGGCCGAGCGGCTCGCCAAGGCGGTCGAGGAGGGCAAGCTCACCCAGGAGCAGGCCGACGCGATCACCGCGGCCGTCGAGGCCGGCGTCTTCGGTGGCCCCGGCGCCAAGGGCGACAAGGCCGGTCAGGACGACACCGCCGGCAAGTGACACCCGGCACGGGTACGTGCCAGCTCGGTGACACCGGGCAGGACGGGGGCGGCATCCGAGAACCGGATGCCGCCCCCGCCGGCGTTTCACACTCCGAGGATCACCTCAGGTACGGGCCGGTCGCACCGACCTTCCCGGGCGCCGGATTGCCGGGCAGGCTGAGCACGTACACCCGCAGGTTGCCCTTCCCGCTGACCGAAGCGGTCAGGGTGCCGTTCGTGACGACCTTGACGTCCCCGGTCACCGCGTCGGTGTAGGTGCCGTTGGGTACGCCGGTGAACGTGGCGCTGCCGGAGACGGTGACCAGCGCGAAGCTGTCCACCCCGCCCTCGGTGAAGCGGCGCTTGTACGCCATCTGGTTACCGCTGATCCCGGCCGTCGAGTACTGCCCCTTCTGCAGCGCGGGGATGGCCCGGCGGATCTGGTTGAGCCGCTGCACGTGCTTGACCAGTGGCTTGTCCAGGGTCTGGGCGACGGTGCCGGAGGCGCTGGCGACCACGCCGAAGTCGGCGGCAGTGACGCTGCCGGCCAGATGACCGCCGTAGTAGGCCCGGCCCGTGGTGGCCAGCGGGCAACTCGGGCCGCAGTCGATCGGCGCGCCCTTCTGGAACTCGATCTCCGAGCCGTAGTAGAGCGTCGGGATGCCCCGGAACGTCCACATCAGGCTCATGTTCTCCGCCCACGCGTCGGTGCCGCCGGTGTAGCGCACCGAGGACTTGTTCGGCCCGTAGTCGTGACTGTCGACGTAGACCACGTTGTAGGTGGCGTCGTTGTAGCTGTCGTCGGAGTCCCGCCCGTTGCCGAAGGCGTTGTTCGCATCGCCGAAGTTCATGTGCATCCGCATGTCGATGACGTTCATGCCGGAGAAGCGCGAGTGGTCGGGCGTGTGGTAATCGTTGCCGCGCAGGAAGGCGTTGTCGCTGGTCGGCTGGTTGCCGGTGCCGAGCAGTTGCTCGTACTCGTACTGCTCGATGGCGGCGCGGACGTCGTCCGGGCTGTAGTCGCGGCGTTCCTTCCAGGTGAAGAACTGGGCGGAGTGGTTGACCGAGCCACGGTTCCACTTATCGTTGACGAAGGCGGCCACCTCGCCGAAGACGTAGAAGTCCCTGCCCTTCTCGCCGTGCCGGGCCACCGCGTGCTGCTGGATGGCGGGCAGGAAGCGGCGGTTCCAGGTGACCCGGGGGATGTGTACGGCGGTGTCGATCCGGAAGCCGTCCACGCCCATGTCGATGTACTTGTTGTAGACGTCGATCAGGTACTGCTGTACCCGCTCGTTCTCGGTGTTGAAGTCGGCCAGGTCCTCGTGCAGCCAGCAACTGCGCGAATCCTCGCCCTCCCAGTTGCCGATCCAGCACTGGTGGTAGAGGTCGGCGGGGAACAGGCCGCTGGTCGGCGCGGGCCACTGGCAGTGGTAAACGGTGTAGCCCTCCCGGCTGTACGCGCCGTTCGGGGTGCCCCAGCGAAGGCAGCGGTTACCCTCGGGTGCCGACGACGACCACAGGTCACCGTTGTACGGGCGGCCCTTGGCCTGGGCGTTCTGCGCGGCGGTCAGCGTCGGGTCGGCACCGTCGTGTTCGTCCATCGGGTCGTACTCCCGGCCGGGCTGCGGCTGGTCGTAGTACCACTTCCACTGCTCGTCGCGGACGCCGTACACGGTGGGGGTGAACAGGCCCTTGGCCCCCCACCGTGAGCTGTGGTTGTAGACCACGTCCTGGAAGATCTTGATGCCCTTGCCGTGCGCGGCGTTGATCAGATCCTGGTAGCTCGCGCCGGGGCTCTCCAGACGCGGGTCGACCCGGTGGAAGTCCCAGCCGTGGTAGCCGTGGAAGTCGTAGTCGGAGCGGTTCAGCACCACCGGGGTGATCCACAGTGCGGAGAAGCCGAGCGCCTTGATGTAGTCGAGCTTGTCGATCAGCCCTTGGAAGTCGCCCCGGAACATCGGGTCGTCGTTGGCCGCGTTGCCGGAGCGCACGTGCTGGCTGCCGCCCCGGTTGTTGCTCGGATCGCCGTCGGCGAACCGGGCGGTCATCACGAAGTAGATGGTGTCCTCGCGGGGGTCACCGCCGAGCGGGCTGCCGCCGGCCGGCGCGGGTGGCGCGTCGCCGGTGATCGCGGTGACCGGCTCGCTCGCCGCCGACCGGTTGCCGGCCTCGTCGCGTGCCCGCACCGTCCACCGGTACGCGGTAAGCGGCGACAGACCGTTGGCCACGTGGCGGGTGCCGGTGGTGGTCACCGTCACCGGTTCCGTCGTGCCGCCGGTGCGAGTCACCTCGTACCCGGTCACCGCCCGGTCGTCGGTCGACGCCGTCCACGTCAGAGTGACCTGGACGTTGTCCACTGTGGCGGTGAGTCCGGTCGGGACGGACGGCGCGGTGGTGTCCGGAGGGGCGGGCGGGCCGCACGGGTCCGCTGCGGCCGGGGTGACCACGCCGCCGGAGACGGTGCTGCGGCCGGTGCCGATCGCGTAGTCCGCGCCGTTGTTGTTGTCCCACTGGCCGGCACCGTTGTTGAAGGCTGCGGTGAGGCCGCCGGCCGATCCCAGGTCGAGCACCTTGCGGGCCCACCCGGCGCAGGCCACCTCCATGGCCGTCCCCGGCACGGTCGTCCAGGCGCCGCCGGTCGGGCGGTAGTGGATGTTCGCGGCGCTCCAGCCACGGGTGGTGAGCCGGTAGTAGACCTCGGCGGTCGCTCCGCCAGGGGTACCGCTCGGTGTCGGCGAAGGGCTGCTTGCGGCGCACGGGTCGCCGCTGCCGATCCGCCCGCCGGAGACGGTCGCCGAGCCAGTGCCGAGCCGGTAGTTGGCCCCGTTGTTGTTGTCCCAGGTTCCCGTGCCGTTGGTGAAGACCACCTGCAGGCCGGTGGCGGCACCCAGGTCGATGCTCTTGCGTCGCCAGCCGGTGCAGGCCGGCTCCATGGCGACGCCGGGCACGGGGGTCCAGGCGGCACCGTCGACGCCGTAGTGGACGTTGACCGAGCCGCCCCAGGCGGCCGGTGGCTGGTAGTAGACCGTGATCGTGTTGGCAGCGGCGGCTGGCGTCACCGGCAGCAGACTGACCACGAGGGCGGCGGCGAGGGCGAGAACTGCCCACCGTCCCCGCCATCGGCCGCGCGTGCCCGTACGGCTCGTCGAACGGTGTTCCATGGCTCTCCTGACACCCCGCGTCGGGCTCAGCCCGGCGCAACAACGCGAAAGGTGTTGCAAGCCCTTGCAGCAAAGGTTGCGAGGAAGTTACCAGCAGGTATCCGCTTTCCACCAGAGACAGTTTTGGTTATCGATGGACTTCCGCTGGTGGAGGGCATGGAAATGGTTCGCAAGAATTCCAGGGGCATCCAGCCGAAAGCGTCCCCGGACACGACACACCCCGGTCGGGCAGGTGCCCGACCGGGGTGGACGCTCGATCAGCTCAGGCGATGCAGGCGCAGACGATCAGCGCGGCACCGAAGTGGCTGGCGGCGCTGACCTTCGCCACCGGGTGCGGCTCGTCGGAGCAGACCACCTCGCCGAGCTTGCCTGGGGTGAGCAGGTCCAGCACGACGAAGGCCAGCGCCATGATGCCGAGACCGATCAGTCCGAACAGCACCGTGGACGCCAGCCCCTTGGCGAAGTCGTGGTAGCTGGTCAGGATCGCGGTGAACACGATCCCCGCGACGCCGAGCTGGTTGGCGGCGAGCAGCAACCCGGCGTTGGCGTTACGACGCACCCAGATCAGGTCCCGCAGCTTGCCGGGGGTGAGCAGGTCGACCAGCCCGAAGCCGGCGGCCATCAGACCGACGCCCACGACACCGAACACCACACTCTGCCAGGCTCCGCTGAGCAGATCCTCCAACACCGACTGCCTCCCCGACCGTCATCTCCGACCGGCAGGGCGCCGGCACGGTGATCGAGACGATAGCGGCAGGCCGCAATGGCCGGCAGCGGTGGTCGGGTTACAGCGACAGGTAGTGCTGACGCTCGTACGGGGTGACCTCGCGACGGTACTGCTCCCACTCGGAGCGCTTGTTGCGCAGGAAGAAGTCGAAGACGTGCTCGCCGAGCACCTCGGCGACCAGTTCCGAGCCGGCCATCACGTCGATCGCCTCGGCCAGGTTCTCCGGCAACGGCTCGTACCCCATGGCCCGCCGTTCGGCGCTGCTCAGCGCCCAGACGTCGTCCTCGGCGCCCGGCGGCAGCTCGTACCCCTCCTCGATGCCCTTCATGCCGGCGCCGAGCAGCACCGCGAAGGCGAGGTACGGGTTGGCCGCCGAGTCGGGCGAGCGGATCTCCACCCGGGCCGAGTTCGGCTTGCCGTACGCCGGGACGCGGACCAGCGCGGAACGGTTCAGGTGCCCCCAGCAGACGTACGCCGGGCTCTCGGTGACCCGGTCCGGCAGCGCCTGCGGGAACAGCCGCTTGTAGGAGTTCACCCACTGGTTGGTGACCGCGGTGTACTCCCGTGCGTGCGCCAGCAGCCCGGCGATGAACGCGCGGGCCACCTTGGACAGCTTCATCGGGTCGCTGGGGTCGTGGAACGCGTTGCGCTCCCCCTCGAACAGCGACAGGTGGGTGTGCATGCCGCTGCCCGGCTGGTCGGTGAAGGGCTTGGGCATGAAGGTCGCCTGCACCCCGGTGGAGAGCGCCACCTCCTTGACCACGTGCCGGAAGGTCATGATGTTGTCGGCGGTGGTCAGCGCGTCGGCGTAGCGCAGGTCGATCTCCTGCTGGCCGGGGGCCACCTCGTGGTGGCTGTACTCCACCGAGATGCCGATGCGCTCCAGCGCCAGCACGGCCTGACGGCGGAAGTCGCGGGCCACCGCATGGGTGGTGTGCTCGAAGTAGCCGCCGGTGTCCACCGGGATCGGCACCGAGCCGTCCGCCGGCCCGTTCTCCAGCAGGAAGAACTCGATCTCGGGGTGGGTGTAGAAGGTGAAGCCCTTCTCCGCCGCCCGGGACAGCGCCCGACGCAGCACGTGCCGCGGATCGGCCCAGGACGGGCTGCCGTCGGGCAGCAGGATGTCGCAGAACATCCGGGCGCTCTCGCCGCTGACCCCACCCTCGAAGGGGAACACCTGGAACGTCGTCGGGTCGGGCATGGCCACCATGTCCGACTCGAAGACCCGGGCGAAGCCCTCGATCGCCGAGCCGTCGAACCCGATGCCCTCGTCGAAGGCGGCCTCCAACTCGGCGGGGGCGACCGAGACGCTCTTGAGCGTGCCGAGCACGTCGGTGAACCAGAGCCGGACGAAGCGGATGTCCCGCTCTTCCAGCGTACGGAGGACGAACTCCTGCTGACGGTCCACTGCCTCAACCTTCCGCGACTCTATGTCCGCCTTCGACCGGGCTTTACCCGACCTGACCGACCAGTCTTCACCGGCCCGATTACGCAGACGTTACGCGAACCGCCGACGCCGCGTCCCGCGCAGTCCCGACGTACGGTCGGCGGCCCGGACCGGAGGGCATCGGCTGCCCACGCCGACGTGTCGACCTCATCCCGCTGGGGCAAGATGAGGACATGCCCACCCTGCGTCTCGCCCTGTGCCAGGTCAACCCCAGCGTCGGCGACCTCACCGGCAACGCCGACATCGTCCGCGCCTGGTCCCGCCGCGCCGCCGACGCCGGCGCCCAGCTGGTGCTCTTCCCCGAGATGGTGCTGACCGGCTACCCGGTGGAGGACCTGGTCTTCCGGCGGTCCTTCGTCGCCGCGTCGAAGGCGGCACTGGACCGGCTCGCCACCGACCTCGCCGCCGACGGCCTCGGTGCGGTGCCGATCGTGGTGGGCTACCTGGACGCCGACGGGCCGCCGCAGGTCAGCGGGGACGCCGAGCCGGGCCGCGGGGCCCGCAACGCCGCCGCGCTGCTGCACCGGGGTGAGGTGCGGATCACCTACTTCAAGCATCACCTGCCCAACTACGGCGTCTTCGACGAGGACCGCTATTTCGTGCCCGGGGACACGCTCACCGTCGTACGGCTCGGCGGCGTGGACGTGGCGCTGACCATCTGCGAGGACCTGTGGCAGGCCGGTGGGCCGTTCGCCGCCGCCCGGCAGGCCGACGTCGGACTGGTGGTCAGCATCAACGGCTCGCCGTACGAGCTGAACAAGGACGACCTGCGGCTGCCGGTGGTGCGCCGCCGGGCCGCCGAGTCCCAGGCCACCATCGCCTACGTCAACATGGTCGGCGGGCAGGACGAGCTGGTCTTCGAGGGCGACTCGATGATCGTCGCGCCGGACGGCACGCTGCTGGCCCGGGCGCCGCAGTTCGTCGAGCACCTGCTCGTCCACGACGTGCAGGTGCCGCCGGCCGTCGACGCGAGCGAGGTCGCCGACGGCGACCGGGTGGGCGACGGGTTGCGGCTGGTCCGGCGTACGGTCGAGGGCCTCCCGCCCACCCCGGACGGCCCGGCGGCGCTCGGCGGGGTCATCGAGCCGGTCGCCGACGAGGCGGAGGTGTGGCAGGCGCTGGTGCTCGGGCTGCGCGACTACGTGAACAAGAACCGCTTCCCGTCGGTGGTGCTGGGCCTCTCCGGCGGTATCGACTCGGCGGTGGTGGCGGCCATCGCGGTGGACGCGCTCGGTCCCGACCGGGTGGTCGGCGTCTCGCTGCCCAGCCAGCACTCCTCCGAGCACAGCCGGGAGGACGCGGCCGACCTGGCCAAGCGCACCGGGTTGGACTACCGGATCGAGCCGATCCAACCGATGGTGGACACCTTCCTGGCGAACCTGTCGCTGTCCGGGGTGGCGGTGGAGAACCTCCAGGCCCGGGTACGCGGGGTGATCCTGATGGCCCTGTCGAACCAGGAGGGCCACCTGGTGCTCACCACCGGCAACAAGAGCGAACTGGCGGTCGGCTACTCCACCCTCTACGGCGACTCGGTCGGCGGCTTCAACCCGATCAAGGACGTGTGGAAGACGCTTGTGTGGCGGCTGGCCAAGTGGCGCAACGCCGAGGCGGCCCGGCTGGGCGGTACGCCGCCGATCCCGGAGAACTCGATCGGCAAGCCGCCGAGCGCCGAGTTGAGCCCGGGCCAGCTGGACAGCGACACGCTGCCCGACTACGACGTGCTCGACCCGATCCTGATCGGCTACGTCGACGGTGACCTGGGCCGCGACGGCCTGGTGGCCTCCGGCCACGACGCGGCGGTCGTGGACAAGGTGCTGCGGATGGTGGATACCGCCGAGTACAAGCGACGCCAGTCCGCGCCCGGTACGAAGATCTCCATGAAGGCGTTCGGCCGCGACCGACGGCTGCCGATCACCAACCGGTGGCGCGAGGACGGTTGAGCGCCGGGGAGTGAATTCCTCCACTGCGACCTGTCGCGAGCGGAGCCGACGGTGCGACGATCGCCGCAGTGCCCGGGGACCGCGTACGCGGCCTCGAGGAAAGGAGATGCGTCATGGTGGAATCCACTCCGGCCGAGGTGACCGCCCTCTACGGCGGCCCGGCCACCCGTCGGGTCCGCACCCGCGACCTGATCGCCGCCAAGGAGCGCGGCGAGAAGTGGGCGATGCTCACCTCGTACGACCAGTACACGGCGTCGATCTTCGACGCCGCCGGCATCCCGGTGCTGCTCGTCGGTGACTCGGCGGCGAACAACGTGTTCGGCTACGAGACGACTCTGCCGGTGACCGCCGAGGAGCTGCTGCCCTTGGTCCGGGCGGTGGTCCGGGCCACCCGGCAGACGCTCGTCGTCGGCGACCTGCCCTTCGGCTCGTACGAGGAGGGGCCGACGCAGGCGCTGCGCACCGCCGTACGGTTCATGAAGGAGGGCGGCTGCCACGCGGTGAAGCTGGAGGGCGGCCGGCGCTGCGCCGACCAGATCGCCGCCATCGTCGGCGCCGGCATCCCGGTGATGGCGCACATCGGCTTCACCCCGCAGAGCGAGCACAACCTCGGCGGATACCGGGTGCAGGGCCGGGGTGACGCCGCCGAGGAGGTGATCGCCGACGCCCGGGCGGTCGCCGAGGCGGGCGCCTTCGCGGTGGTGTTGGAGATGGTGCCGGGTGCGGTCGCCAAGCGGATCACCGGCGAGTTGAGCATCCCCACGGTGGGGATCGGCGCCGGGCCGGAGACCGACGCCCAGGTGCTCGTCTGGCAGGACATGGCCGGCCTGCGGACCGGCCGCGCGCCGCGGTTCGTGAAGCGCTACGCCGACCTGGCCGGCGCGCTGGGCGAGGCGACCCGCCGCTTCGCCGACGAGGTCCGTGGTGGCGAGTTCCCGGCCGCCGAACACACCTTCTGACGGCGCACCGGGGCACCTCAAGATCGGATGTCGGCGGCCCGGGAAACAGGCCGCTGGACAGGGGCCACTACGCTTCGCGACCGTGAAACGTAATCGTCTCTTCGCACTCGCCCTGGCCGGGGTCACGGCCTTCACCCTCACCGCCTGCGGCGGGGACGACACCGATGCGCCAGCCACGTCCGCTTCGGCCACCACCGCGCCCGCAGCCACCAGCGCCGCACCCACCCCGGATGCCTCGTCGGCACCGGCCGCAGCGGATGCCGCTGGCGACAAGCAGGTCTGTGAGGCCGTGAAGGAGGCCGGGGACGAGTCGAAGCAGGTGCTGTTCGACGCGCTCCAGGCCGGCAAGGAGCCGACCGTCAAGATGCTGTCGGAGACCTACACCGACATGGCCGCGGCACTCGGCAAGGCCGCCGACGCCGCAAGCACGGACAGCAAGGTGGCCACCGCGGTGAAGGAGTTCCAGACCGCGGTGACGGAGGTCGCCGAGTCGTCCGACCCGGTCGCGGCCGGTGACAAGCCTGCCTTCCAGAAGACCGCCGCGAACCTCACGGCGGCCTGCAAGGAAACCGGCGTCGACATCAACTTCTGACCGTTTCCTGGTGTGGCCCGGCCCTGAGGGCCGGGCCACACCATTGTCTGGTCAGAGATCGGTGACACGCACTCCGGCGTGGGTCTTGTACCGGCGGTTGATCGCGATCAGGTTCGCGGTGAACGCCTCGATCTGATGGGCGTTGCGCAGCCGCCCGGCGTAGACGCCCCGCATGCCGGGGATCCGGGCGGCGAGGGCGGCGACGACACCGGCCAGGTCCCGGTCCTCGGTGCAGATCAACACGTCCAGGTCGATCCGGTCGATCTGCGGGTCGGCCAGCAGCGGCGCGCTGACGTGGTTGAACGCCGCGCAGACCCGGGAGTCGGGCAGCAGCGCGGCGGCCTGCTGGACCGCACTGCCCTCGGGCACCGGCAGCGCGTACGGGCCCTGCTTGTCGAAGCCGAGCGGGTTGACGCAGTCGACCACGATCTTGCCGGCCAGGGGCTCGGCGAGCGCGGCGACGGTGGCGGCGTGCCCGTCCCAGGGCACCGCGATGATCACCACGTCGCTGCGCCGGGCCACCTCGTCGTTGTCCGCCCCGGTGACGCTGCCGTCGGCCGGCACGCCGGGCAGCGCGGCGATCTCCTCGGCCGACTGCGCGGCCCGTTGAGCGGAACGGGAGCCGATCAGCACGGTCTGACCGGCGCGGGCGAAGCGGTAGGCCAGCCCCCGGCCCTGGTCGCCGGTGCCGCCGATGATGCCGACCGTGAGCCCGGAGACGTCGGGCAGGTCACTGGGGTCGTATGCCATGGTCGTCATCCTTTCAGTCGCACCCGGCTGACAGCACCGACTGCCGTTGTGACATCGCACGCTGCGCGCGGCGACGGCACGACGGGCAGTGTCAGGCGAGCTCGAAGGCGACCGACCGGGTGGCCGGGTCGGCGGTCACCAACCGGACCCGCACCCGGGTACCCAGCGTCAACTCGCCGAGGCAGCGGGCCCGTACCGGCGGATCGTCAAGCGCGACAGTGCCGCCGGGCGGCCGGTTCCCCCGACCGTTCGAGGGCGCGGTCACGTCCAGCACGGCGGCGTCGAACGTCTGACCCACCCGATGCTGCAACAGGACCGCCTCGGCCAGGTCGATCGCGCCCCGGCTGGCCGTCGACGCGACCCGGTCGGTGGCGGCCATCGCCGCAGGCAGCCGGGGCAGCGCCGCGCGGGCCCAGTCGGGCACCGCCCGGCCGTCGTGCAGGGCCAGGCAGACCTCGGTGGCGTACCTGTCGGCCAGTCGCCGCAGCGGGGCCGTGACATGGGCGTACGCGGCCGCGACCCCGCCGTGCGTCGACTGCTCCGGCAGCTCGCCGTCGAAGGCGGTGTACGCGGCCGACCGCATCAACTCGGCCGCCTGGTCCACGAAGGCCGCGTCCCGGGGCTGCCCGGGATCCAACCCGAGCAGCAACTCACCGACGCTGACCTCGTCCGGCCAGTGCACGCCCAGCGGGGCGGCCGCCGCCCGCAACCGCTGCACGGCCTCCGGTTTCGGCGCGGGCATCGTCCGCAGCAGGCCGATCCCGCCGGCCAGCATCAGGTCGGCGGCGGCCATCCCGGTCAGCAGGGAGATCTGCGCGTTGTGTTCCTCCATCGGCACCGGGGCCCGCAGCACCAACCGCCAGCCGTCGCCGTCGGCCTGCACGTCCTGCTCGGGGATGGGCAGGTTGATCGCCCCGCGGCGCAGCCCCCGGGCGGTGAGCAGCGCCCCGATCTCGGGCAGCAGGGCGATCGGCTCCGGCAACCGACCCGCGTCGGCGTCGACCTGCACCGTCGGATAGTCCAGCTGGGCTCGGCTGCGCACCAGGGCGCGTTCCAACCGCACAGCGGTGGTGGCACCGTCGGCGTCCAGGTCGATGGTCCACAGCACGGCCGCCCGGTCGACGTCGGGCAGCAGACTGGCCGCGCCCTCACCGAGGCTGTGCGGGTGCAGCGGCACGTTGCCGTCGGGCAGGTAGACGGTCTGCCCCCGCTGCCAGGTCTCCTCCTCCAGGGCACCACCCGGGCGTACGTGGGCGGCGACGTCGGCTATCGCGTACCGCACCCGGAAGCCGCCACCGGCGCGGCGGCTCAGGTGCATCGCCTGGTCGAGGTCCCGCGAGCCGGGCGGGTCGACTGTGACAAGCGGGATGTCGGTGCGGTCGACGGCCGGGCGGGGTGGCGCGGCGGCGGCCTCGTCGGCCTCCCGCCGCGCCTCCTGCGGGTAGTCGTCGGGCAACCCCAACTCACGGCGCAGGGCCCCGAAGTCGATACGCGGTGCGAGGACGCGTCGGATGACCATGGGCCAATCCTGACAGGTCGCGCCCGTCGCGCCCTCCCCCGACCGACGGGCCCTCTGGCGTACGCCAGGTCAGCCGGCGCTGCTGGCGGCTTACTTCGCGGACGCTTTCCGCGCCGTGGCCTTCCGCGCCGTGGTCTTCCGCGCGGTCGCCGTCGGCCGGGCCGAGGTCGCCTTCTTCGCCGCCGCCGTCTTCTTCGCCGGGGCCCTGGTCGCGGACGCCTTGGTCGCGGACGCCCTGGTCGAGGTCGTCCTGGTTGCGGTCGCCTTCTTCGCCGGGGCCTTCTTCGCCGCCGTCTTCTTCGCGGTCGCGCTGGTGGGTGCCTTCTTCGCGGTCGACGCCGACACCGCCTTTCGGGCCGGTGCCTTCGTCGCGGACACCGTCTTGCGGGCCGGCGCCGTCTTGCGGGCCGCCGCAGCGGTGGTCGCCTTCCGGGTCGCGGCCTTCTTCGCGGCGGTCTTCGTCGCAGGCGCCTTCTTCGCGGCGGTCTTCGTCGCGGGGGCCTTCTTCGCGGCGGTCTTCGTCGCGGGCGCCTTCTTCGCGGTGGTCTTCCGCGCGCTGGTCGTCGGCCGGGTCGAGGTCGCCTTCTTCGCGGCGGTCACCCTCTTCGCAGGTGCCTTGGTCGAGGTCGTCTTGGTCGCGGTCGCCGTGGCAGGTGCCTTGCTCGCGGCTGCCCTGGTCCCACTTGCCCTGGTCCCACTCGCCCTGGTCGCCGTCGTCTTGCGGGCCGCTGCCGTGGACGTACCGGTCGTCGTCGGCCTGCTCGCCGTCGCCGTGCTCCTCGCCGTGGTGGCCTTCTTCGCAGGTGCCCTGCTCGCCGCCTTGTTCGCGGGTGCCTTGCTCGCTGCGGTCGTCTTCGCCGTGGTCTTTCTCGCGGCGGTCGTCTTCGTGGGTGCCTTCTTCACCGGTGTCGTGGCGGCGGTGCTCGTGGTCGCCGAGGCACGCGCGCCAGCCGTCGTCCGGACGGCCGGCGCGGTGCCGTCGGCCCGGCGACTGGACGGGGTGCGGGTCATGCCCGCGGTACGTTCCGTCGCGGCGGTTCTCCGCGCGGGGGTACGCTTCGCGGCCGGGCGGGTGGCCTGCTGTGCTTCGGCCATCTCGGTTCCCTCCTTGGGGACGTGTCACCGCCCTCGCGGCGCACGCGGTGCTCTCGACGCGGGAGGCGTCCCGCGTCGTCTACTCCTTGTCCTCCCCGACCCAGCGAGCGTCCTCGGCCTCCCACGCTTCGTTGCGCTCCTGCACCTGCTGCAGGGCGTTCTCCGCATCGGCGGCTGAGGCGTACGGTCCGAGAACGTGCCGGGCCGCACACATGTTGGCCTCGGTCTCGACCCGGTGGTGTCGCGTACACCAGTAGTAGCGTCCACGTCCGCTGTCGCTCATGGGATCACTGTGCACCGGTATGCGGCGGCCCGCCACCGGAACAGCACAAGTCACCAGCCGTTTCCACAGTAGACCGGCTGGCGGGGCCGGTGGGCCGAAACCGGCCGATCCGCCGACGACGCGACAATCGGCGGGGCGGGTGCAGACCCAGTGCCGGGCGGCAGGGGCGTACGAGGCGGGGCTAAGGTCGGCGGGTGGGCGTACCGGACTACATCCTGCGGATGCGTAAGCACGTCGGACATGACCTGCTCTGGCTGCCGAGCGTGAGTGCGGTGGTCCGCAACGAGGCGGGTGAACTGCTGTTGGGTCAGCGTGCCGACGACGGACGTTGGGCGGTGGTGAGCGGCTTCGTCGAGCCGGGTGAGCAGCCGGCGACCGCCGTGGTGCGTGAGGTGCTGGAGGAGACCGGCCTGGCGGTCGAGCCGCTGCGGCTCAGCAGCGCCGTCTCGCACCCGCACCGCTACCCGAACGGGGACCTGTGCGAATACCTCAACCTCGGGTTCCACTGCCGGCTGCTGGGTGGGCAGGCGCGGGTCAACGACGATGAGTCGCTGGCGGTGGGCTGGTTCCCGCCGGGCCGGTTGCCCGAGTTGGACGAGCATTCCCGGCTGGTCATCCGGCACGCCCTCGGTCCGGAGGCGGTGGCATTCTTCCTGCCGCCGGGCACGTTGTGGGGCGAGCCCGGTGAGCCTGCGCATGGATGAGCCGCTGCGGCGGTACCTGGCCACGCTCGTCGCGGTCGCCGGTGAGGTGCTCGGCGATCGGTTGTGCGGTGCGTACGCGGCGGGTTCGGTGGGGTTGGCGGCCTACCAGCCGGGCCGCAGCGATGTGGACGTGGCCCTGGTCTGCGCCGACCGGCTGGACCGGGCGGTCGCGAGTGAGCTGGTGGCCCGGCTGCGCCACGAAGCCTTGCCCTGCCCGGCGCGGGGTCTGGAGCTGGTGGTGTACCGGCGGGAGGTGGCCCGTTCCGGCACCGGCGAGCCGGGGTTCGAGGTCGAGCTGAACACCGGCGCGGGGATGGACTTCCGGGTGTCGTACACGCCTGCGGACCGTCCGGCCGCCGACGGCCTGTTCTGGTACGGCCTGGACCGCAGCATCCTGCACCAGAGCGGACGGGCCCTGTTCGGCCCGCCCGCCGCCGAGGCCTTCGCCGACCTGGCTCCGAGCGACCTGCGCCGGCTGGTGCGCGACGCGTTGCGGTGGTGGCTCGATCGGCCGGTTCCCCCCGGTGGTCATCCGGCACCCGGCGCCGAGGACGCCGTTCTCGGCGCCTGCCGATCGTGGGTGCGGCTACGCCACGGGGTGTGGCTGCCCAAGGTGGCTGCCGGCCGCCGGTTGCTCGACGAGGCCGGGCCACTTGTCGACGCCGACACCGTCGACCTGGTCGAGCAGTCGATCGCCGCCCGCACCGGCGGCACCCCGCCGACCGGCCCGCGGGCCCGCGGGTTTCAGCGCCGGGTCCTCGCCGCCCTCGGTAACGAGGACGGGGCGTACTGATCCCGGCTGATCGGGGCTCAGGCGGGCACCGGCTCGACCGGGATCCACAGTTCGGCCTCCGCGTGGGTGCCGTCGGCCGACACCGTGGTACGCGAGATCTCCGGCCCGGGACGGGAACGGTACGGGTTGGACGGGAACCACTGGGTGAACACGTCCCGCCACAGGTACTGCACGGCGGCGGGGAACTCCCCGGCCACCTCGAACACCGCCCAGTCACCCGCCGGCACCGGCAACACGTCGAGGTCACCCGGCACGTCGGCACCGGTGACGACGCCGTACCAGTAGTCCAGTTCGGTGCCCTCCTCGCGGTTGCCGGTCAGCCCGTCGCTGACGTTGACGATTCCCGCCGGTTCCTGGTCGGACAACGCCTCGATCCGTTCCCGGGTCGCCGGCTCGATGCTCTTGACGAAGGCGACGACCGCCGGGTTCATGCCCTCGTGCACCAGCGGCATCCGCGCCTTACGGCCGGCGAGTTGGAACGCGTCCTTGCGGACGATGCGGTATCGCATGCTGCTACTCCCTTCGACGACGAGTCGGAAGGACACCCGGGGCTGGGCGTGCAGTGGGCTCTTCGTACGCCGGGCCTCGCCCGGGCCGACGCCGTGCACGGCCTTGAACGCACGGGCGAAGGCCTCGGCCGAGCCGTACCCCCAGCGGATCGCGATGTCGAGCAGGGTGCGTTCCCCTGAGACCACCTCCGCCGCTGCCATGGTCAGTCGACGGCGGCGCACGTACTCGGACAGCGGTATGCCGGCCAGTGCGGAGAACAGCCGCCGGAAGTGGTACTCCGACGTGACCGCGATCCGCGCCAGTTCGGCGATCTCGACCGGCCGGTCGAGATGCTGTTCGAGGTGTTCCATCGCCTGGTTCAACCGCTCCAGCACCCGGATCTCCCTCCCTTGTGCGATCCACGCTATGGCCGCGTCGGGCTCGGCGACCCGACATGCTGTGCCCGGTCAGGTCGGGTCTGCTGCCGGAGTCGTCGGCGATTACTCGCCGATGTCCGATAGCAGATCATCGTTGGCAGACATCCCAGCTCACGGATGGAGTAGGTAGCAGCGATGTGAGCCAGCAGACATCCGCCGCAGCGTCGATCTCCCTCGGCCCGGCGGCCAACCCGGATCGCCCGCTCAGTCCGTTCACGCTGCTCGGGGTGCAGCCATGACGGGACGTGTGCCACTCTCGTGCGAGATTTCTTCGTCGAGATCAATCTTTCGGAAGACCTTGCGCTGGCGTGGGTAGCCGCGTCAGTCGGACCTGGAGGAACCGTGGCCAACCTCGACACCGCACTCAAGGACGCCATGAGCATCGATGGTGCGATCGGCGTCGCGCTCGTCGACTACACAAGCGGAATGACGCTCGGCGTGGCCGGCGGGACCCCGGAGATCGACCTGACCGTCGCGGCGGCCGGCAACACCGACGTGGTCCGCGCCAAGATGCGCACCATCGAGATGCTCAAGCTCAACGACGACATCGAGGACATGCTGATCACCCTGGGCGGGCAGTACCACATCATCCGGCCGCTGACCGGCCCCACCGGCAAGGGTCTGTTCCTCTACCTGATGCTCAGCAAGACCCGGTCCAACCTGGCGCTCGCCCGGCACCAGCTGCGCACCATCGAGGAGCAGCTGGAACTGTGAGCGATCGAGACACCATGCTGCCCCGCCGCACCGCCGCGCCCCCCGCCGGTCCGCCCCCACCCAAGCTCCCGCCGTCGCTGGCCGGCAACCCGTCCCTGCCGTACCCGGCGATCGGGACCGAGCTGACCGAGCTGCGCCTGCAGATCCCCGGCGTACGGGGCAGCGTCCTCGGCGGCGTGGACGGCCTGCGCATCGCCCACGACCTGCCGGCCCCGCTGAACCCGGACGACCTGGCCGCGATGGCGGCGACGGCCTTCGGCCTCGGCCGCCAGGCCAGCCACCGGCTCGGTCAGGGCGACTTCCGTCAGTCCACCGTCCGCAACGACGGCGGCTACTTCGCTGTGTATGCAGTGGGTGCACACGCCCTGCTCTCCGTGGTCGGCACCGACACGATCAACGTGGCCCGACTGCACCTGCACGCCCCACCGGTCGCCGACCGCCTGGCCACGATGCTCGCCCCGGCAGTCGGCACCCGCTGACCCGAGCGCACCGCCATCGCGTACGCCACGCGGCTCCCCGCCTGCGTGTTCCTCGCTACGCGACGGCGGTGCGCTCGCCCCTTTCCGGGGCGCTGCCGCTCAGGTCTGCCCGGCCGAGCCGTTGAAGACCTGGTGGACGCCGAGGATCCAGTCGCGTGCCTCCCGGTTCTCCCGCAGCAGGACCTCGTCGTTCCAGTTCCACACGTCGCGCCCGGTGATCGCGGACACCACCCGACGGAAGTACTGCCGCGTCGGAGTCTCCGTGAAGACCAGCTGCACCACGTCGGCATCTTCGATGAGCAGCAGGTATTCGTCCCGCCGGGCGGCGGCCTCCGGCAGCGATTCGAGCGACCGCAGCTGTCTGGGCGCGAAATCCTGGGTGAGCATCGGCAGCAGCGAGAACCCCAGCGGAACGAGATGCATGTGGGCGTGGTCGATGCCGCAGTTGGCCATCTTCGACCGGTTGCACAGACCATGCTCGAAGGCGACGACGTCACGTGAGTAGGCGGCGGCGAGTATCTCCGCGGCTTCCCGCCGGAACAGGTCGAGTTCGGCAAGCTCCTGCGGCGAGCACTTCGACATCGAGATGGCGTGACGTTTCGACACCAGCAACGCGTGCCCCGGCATCAGTGGCGCGACATCTGCGATCAGCGCGAAGTTCTGGGTTTCCCGGAGGATCTCGGTCGGCAACTCGTCGCGATCGAACATCGCCCGGACCGGTACGCCGTCCTTGTTCTGGATGACATCACAGAGAACACAGGGAATCACTGCCGGTGAGGCATTGTCGACGCTCGGCATTCCCGACAAGACCCTGCCCTTTTCCGGCAGGAGCAAAGAGGCACAGTGCACGTTTATCCGATTTTCTCGCATGAGTGCCGGCAGACTACCGTCGGCCGCACGATGTCGGGTCAGGGTGACCAGATCGTTCGCCGTGAGGCCGTGGGATCGTAGCGTGACGATGCAGTCGACCAGATGCTGGCCACTGAGCGCGACATCGTGCAGCAGGATCGCCCTGTCCCCCGGTTCGAAGAATCCCTCGATCGGGGCGTCGGCGTTCGGGCCGTACGGACTGACCATGATCAGTGGGATCGACAACCGCTGGGCCGCAGTCCGCAGCAGCCCCTGGGAGGCGAGTTTCGAGATGGCGATCACCGTCGGCCGCAGGCCGCCATCCGAGATCAACTCCGCCACGTACCGGGCGAGATGCCCGGCAAGATCCCGCTCGTCGGGCGAGCCGGCCGGCAGACCGGAGAGATCGAGGTACGCCGACACGTTCGTCCGCTTCGAGTAGCCGACCTCCTGGTGGTCGTCCGGGCGGTACGTGTACTTGAGCAGGAGATGCTCAAGATGCTCGGCGGTCAGCCGGGGAAAGTCGTCCGGGTCCACCTGCTCGCACAGGATCCGACTCTTGATCCGGATCCGGTGCGCGGGCTTCGCGCCCGGCGCCAGTCGGCTGACCAGGCTGGCGATCCTCATGCCGTCACTACTGCCGGCGTCCAGCGCCTGTAACCACGGAATGATCCGGGGTGCCGCCTCAATTGCCGAGTACGATTCCACGTCCGAATCCGGCGGCAGCGGAGGCAGACGCACATGGTGGACACCTTCCAGATCGGAGGGCATCCTGGGATCACCGATAGTGACGACCGCGACACGTGATCGACCCAAGCGCCCGGCAAACAAACCGTACTCAAGCAAAACATTCTGACCCGGGCTGTAGGATTTGACGCCTCTGCGGAGGGTCTCGTCGTCCGGGGTCATCACGATTATCGCGCTGTCCACTCTGCTACTGATCTCAAACAGGGACTCTACCAGGGTGACACCGACCGGAAATGCGGTTTGGCTCCACCAGAGCAACGGTCGACCACCATGCCCCGCGATAAGACGCGCGACCACCTCCGCATAGGGCTTCCCCTCGACCGAGGAAGCTACGAATACGAAACTCATCGGGGCTCCCTCGATCGGTCGTCCACCTGCGGCCACGGCGACTGTCGTCCCCGACACTGCGAGACAACATGACGTCGCCTTGCACCCGCCTTGACTATAAGGACCTCGACAAGGACCGTGAATCGTCAACTGGGCACCGATCAGATCGCCCGAGGTGAGGCATTGTGCGTGGTGGCCGCGAGCCTGGGTACTGAGCGGCCATGGCAGCTGACAACAGATCGGTGGACGACGAGCACTCCCGCCCGACCGGCGTCGACGACACCACCGTCGAGGCCCTGGGCGAGCTGAGCAAAGCCCTGGAAACCATCCACCGGGTACGCGGACATCTCTACTCGGCGCACCAACTCGTCGGCGGCGCCGACCTGACCCTCGACCGGGTGGTGACCCTCCTGCGCGAGGCGGGCCACGACGCCGTCGCCGACCGGGTCGAGCACGAACTGCTCGGCCGCAACGTGCTACCCGGCCGCTGGACCTTCCAGATCATGGAGGAGTTCGACGACGGCTACTACGCCGCATTCCAGGAGATCGAACGGTACGCCCGGGACACCCTGGCCGACGGCCGGCGGCACATCTACGAGGCGGAGATGAAGCAGCGCCGCCGTACCCATGGCATGGCCGGCCACGAGGCCACCCCGCAGTGATCGGCGAGCCCTGGCTCACCCGCTGCCGCGCGGTGAATGCGGTGGTGTCCGTCGTGGACGAGCCGATACTGTCCGGGCTCACGATCGACGGAAGCAGCGGGGTCAGGATGAGCGACGACGTGAGCACGACCGTGTTGTGGCGCCCGACCGGGCCGCGGGAGCGGGAGCTGGTCCGCGCGTCCGGGTGGCGCGCATGGCCGCCTCGCCTGCCCGACCAGCCGATCTTCTACCCCGTGCTGAACGAGGACTACGCGATCAAGATCGCCCGGGACTGGAACGTCCCCGCCTCCGGGGCCGGGTACGTGACCCGCTTCCACGTCGAGACGAACTTCCTCAGCCGCTACCCGGTCCGCCAGGTTGGTGGCGACACCATCCTGGAGCTGTGGGTGCCCGCCGAGGAGCTGGACGAGTTCAACAGTCACATCGTCGGCCAGATCGAGGTCGTCCACGAGTTCGGGTAGCTGCTGCCCCTCACCCCCGCACCACCGATCGACGCGCTGCGTGTGACAGGCCCTAGCCTCGTCGGCGTGAGTCCGCCCACTGGTCGAGTCACTGGCAGCCCTGGTCGATTACGAGGCCGACGGCTGGGACTGGGACGCTACCGAAACCGGGCTGAGCGGCACCGACGCCGACGACCCGCACGGATGGTACGACTACCCACTCGTCGGGACCATCACCACGCTCCGTCTGGAACTGGCGAACGATCCCGGCTCTCTCATCACGACGGTTCAGGTTCATCACGCTCCTGACGAACTACTGAAAGCCCGCATCGAAACCATCATGTCGATGCTTGCCCGCTATCAGGTCATCGCTTAGCGACCCGCCCATATCAGGGCCTTGCCTCGAACCCCGACCCTCCTCAGAGATGCCCCCGCCGGATCCCTCGCCAGGCACCTCAGGTGCTACCAGCATCTCCGGACGGTCTACGACCGCCCGACGAGGAGATCCGCCCTCACCCACTCGGCCGCCACCACCTACTTTGCGCCCCCGGACAGGTACCACAACCCGGCCTGTTGCCTGTCACACAGCCATCGGATTCGAGATGCCTCATCGGGTCGAGGCGGCCAGTCGCGGTAGGGCAGGAAGGCCACCCGCCAAGCGATCACCACAAAGATGTAGAGGCCGAACCCGCCTGCGAGCCACCACAGTGCGTCGCGGCGACGGTAGGAGGCACGCGGCGCAAGCCAGGCTGTGGCCGCCATCGGAACTGCGATCCAGCCGAGGTCCGCGAGCGGGCCACTGCCCATCGCGCCTTCGATCAGCTCACGGATGATGATGGATGGCACCACCACGCCGAACACCAGCAGTGCGGTGATGAACGTACGGGGCGTTCGCCTGACAGGTGGGCGCGAGCTGAGCGAATTGTCGGGCATCGCCCGCAGGATACGAGCCAGCAGCAATCGCCGACGCAGGGGCGTTCGTGGTCTCTGCAGCAGGCCCTTCTGGGCTGACGCTCCCGCAGTTCAAGATCAGGCCGTCAAACGCCGACAAAGCTGACAAGGTGTCAACGCCGGCTGAATTTTGACCCCTTTGTTCCGGCTGAATTTTGACCCCCTCGCTGGTTGTTGATGTTCAGTCGTTGGTCTTGGTGGCTGCGGGGACGCGGCCGAGGTCGCGGTCTTTGAGCCGGTAGCTGTCGCCCTTCATCGAGATGACTTCGGCGTGGTGGACGAGGCGGTCGATCATGGCCGCGGCGACGACGTCGTCGCCGAACACTTCGCCCCACCTGCCGAAGGGTTTGTTGCTGGTGACGATCAGCGAGGCTCGTTCGTAGCGGTTGGAGA